>CAZWVI010000038.1:0-2667 GCA_964637165.1 uncultured Planctomycetales bacterium | reverse complement strand
TTACCGCAAGTGGTAGGCGACAAAAAGAAAAAGACACCTATCGATTACAAAAACCTTCTTGGTAAAAAAGATTTTGCGCTGTTCACAGTTTTACGTGAGTCCAGAAACTTACGCGCTAAAGGACTTGCCACACCTTCTTACAATATTTGCACTAACGAAGTCTTGTCGCGAATGGCCACAGAACGTCCTACCGAAACAAAGCAGTTGCTTGAAATAGAAGGTTTCGGCGAAAAGAAAGTCGAGAAATACGGCGCCGAGTTTCTAAAACTAATTATTGAAAATGCGCAGACAGGGTCAACTGATAAATCAGATAGCTGATGCTGACAATGTGCGCGCGGCATATATTAAATCATGTCGTGGCCGGCGCACCAAGCCAGAGGTCTTGCAATATCAGCAAACCTTAGATTGCAATTTGTTGAATCTGCAACAAGAGTTAGCTGCTGGTCAAGTAGATTGGGGTGAATATCATGCTTTTGATGTGTATGATCCGAAACCGCGCACTATCCACGCTTCGTCGTTTAAGTCGCGAGTGGCACAGCACTCAATAATGAATTTGTGCGGCCAGTCGTTCGAAGATTATCAAATCTACGATAGCTACGCTTGCCGCAAGGGCAAGGGGCTCGATGCCGCACTAGCGCGATCGATAAAGTTTTCGCGACCGGGTGATTGGTATTTACAAATGGACATAAAAAAATATTTTAATACCATCAATCATCAAGTGCTGAATAATCAATTACAAAGACGCTTCAAAGAAAGTAAGTTGTTGAACTTATTTGCAACGGTGCTTGATAGTTATCATGTGCTGCCTGGCGAGGGCGTGCCGATTGGCAATTTAACTAGTCAGTTTTTTGCTAACCATTATTTGGGGGCGCTCGATCATTTCATCAAAGAGCAGTTGCGCGCTAAGCGTTATGTGCGCTACATGGATGACTTTGTGATTTGGTCGAGTGATAAACAAAGGCTGCTCGAAATGCACAGCGAAATCGTTTCCTTTCTGAACGAGGTGCTAAATTTAACCGCGAAACCGAAAATATTAAATCGTTGTTCGCACGGCATGACTTTTCTCGGCTTTAGAGTATTCCCACATGGTGCCAGATTGTCACGCCGCACGCGCGATCGCTTTCGCCGTAAGTCCAAAAAGTACATTGTCAAATTCGACGCCGGCCTTTGGAGCGAAGAAGAGCTAGCCAGGCACATGCAGCCATTGACGGATTTTGTGCTGAAAGGCGCATCACGCGAATACCGTCAACGAGTAATTGTTGAAAATGGGCTTTGCCCGGAGGCTCGAACCGCGTGATCCGTGGTGGCAGTTGGAACAATTCGGCTATCAACTTGCGTTGTGCCAATCGCAACAACAACAACCCGACGAATCGCAACAACAACATCGGCTTTCGGGTCCTCGCAGCTCAATGGTCGCTGGATGGCGGCCAATGAACAGGGCAAAGTCATTCCTTGGGCGACTGGGGTAAATCGGATGAATATCTGCAAGGGTGGTAGGCTAATTGCCGAAGCCCTTGCTTTTCCCATGAAAATCAGGGTTGCTGTATCCATATTTTCATGGTAAACTACTGGTATGTTATCCAGGAAAACTTGGAAGTCAGAGGTAGAAGGCTGTTTTAGGCGGCGGGCGCCAATTGTTGCGCTACTTGGCCCCCGTCAGTGCGGTAAGACAACCCTAGCCCGCGAATTTGTAGACCTAAATTCAACTAATTACTTCGATCTCGAGAACCCAACAGATCTCGATAGGCTGCAACAACCCATGCTCGCCTTATCAGGGTTACGCGGGTTGATAGTTATTGACGAAATACAGCGCTACCCAAACTTGTTTCCGGCATTGCGCGTTTTGGCGGACAGGCCAGATGTAGATGCCAAGTTTTTAATACTCGGTAGCGCGTCAGGAGACTTGATGCGCCAGTCATCAGAGTCGCTCGCAGGGCGCATGACTACAATTTCAATTCGCGGTTTTAATCTTCAGGAGGTTGGCGTTGACCAGCAATCACAGCATTGGTTGCGTGGCGGATTCCCGCGGTCATTTCTAGCGGCCAACGAAGAAGACAGTTTTTTATGGCGCGGCGATTTTGTTAGTACTCTACTCGAACGCGATTTTCCGTCCTGGGGTGTGCGCACACCAGCGGTAACCTTACGTCGATTTTGGAACATGCTCGCTCACTATCATGGGCAAACATGGAACGCCGCCGAGATGGCGCAGTCCTTTGGTTCCGATGTAAAAACCATGCGCCGGTATTTAGATTTACTAACCGACGCCATGATGGTGCGCCAATTACAACCGTGGTTTGCGAATGTAAAAAAACGGCAGGTTAAATCGCCGAAAATTTATTTGCGCGACAGCGGGGTATTGCACAATTTATTGCATATAGAAAATGAGCTAGACTTACTCTCACATCCCAAGTGTGGATTTTCATGGGAGGGTTATGTTATAGAAGAAGTGATTGCGGCACTTCGTCCGCGTCAAGAATATTTTTGGGCAACCCACCAAGGCGCAGAAATGGATTTAGTCTTAGATGTGAAAGGTGAGTTGATTGGTATTGAGTGTAAACGCACCGATACTCCGAAGATGACTAAGTCTATAAAGGTCGTGCTGCAAGATTTGCAGCTATCGCGGGTGATGATTGTTTACCCAGGCAGTAAACGTTTTGGACTAGCAGA
>CAZWVI010000037.1:0-3024 GCA_964637165.1 uncultured Planctomycetales bacterium | reverse complement strand
AAGTCGATTGAGTACATGCACCCACATGTCAGCCGGCTTTGAACCCTCTATGTCCACGCCGCCCCATTCGTCCAACGCTGACTCTAGCCGGCCGAGCGGACCGCCCAGCGCCTCGCAACCATCCTCGGACAACCCGTCTTCGATGGCCTCCCGAATGCCGTCGATCGACTCGCGAATCCCCGCCGCGCCCTCTTCGATGGCAAGCAGTTGCCTGTACCACAACCCCGACTGCTCGAGCAGTACTCCCGCCTCGGCGCGGGCTCGTCGCTCCACCCGCTCCGCGCGCGATTCGATCGCCGACAGGCGACGGGGGATATCGACGCGGTCGCCCGTACGACTCAGGAAGCGGCAGTCGGCATCTCTCTGCACGACGTCGTTCGTTGCCGGTCGCACCAGCGGCCTCTGAGGCCGAATCGCCTCGACCTGGTCTGCGACGGGAAGCTGTGCAACGCGCTGCACGAAGGCGTCGCGGCCGGATTGGCGCGACGTGGGGCCCTCAATGGCCACCGTCTCTTTGGCAGTCAGTGCCTGCTTGCGTGACATGTGATGAAACCTATGTCTCAAAGACGGTCTTCGCAAGCATCAGTCTACAGAACTCGACCACCGTCGGCTCTGGCCGACTCGAGGTGGAGCACGGGCTAATGGCGGCGGTCGGGTGTGCTGGGACGGAATCACCGCAAGGCGCCTCGGTTGACCCGCGCTCGCCTCGACTCCACACTGCGTCCCATGCTTCTCGACTGGATCGCCGACAAGCTGGGCCGGCAGGCTGCCCCTGGCCGCGAGGAAGTGACCGCACTGCGCCGGCGACTCCGGCGCCTGCCGGGCGGTGGCAGTGTCAGTCCCTCGGAGCGAGCCCTGGCGGGGCGCTTGGCCGCGAAACGCGAGGCGATCACGTCGGCCATCGGTCAGGTGACCTGCTGCAGCCAATGCGCGCGTGGCCGTCCGCTTCCCGAGGGCCGATTCGAGGGCGGCGTGTGTTGCAGCGGCACCACCTCCGACCTCTTCGCTGAGGACGAGTTGGCCGCGCTGAAGCTGGCGGGTTGCCGCCGCAGTGAGTTCTCGACAGCCGCTGTCGAAGGCGGCGGCTGCGCCTTCAGAGGATCGTCGGGCTGCACGCTGCCAGCCCGAAATCGGCCCAACATCTGCGCCGCCTACCTGTGCACCGACCTGAGGCGCGAGCTCCACGAAAAGGGCCGGCTGGCAGTGGTCGAGACTCTGGTCGACGAGCTCGGTCGGGACTTCGAGTGGTTCGTGGCGCGGCGCGAGGCCCGCGTTTTGGACGAGCTCACCGGTGTCGACGCCGGAAGGTGCCCAGGGGCATCCTTCTAGCCGAAGACGGCGACCGAGCCCTTCCTCGAGCCCGCCGAGGCAATCCACCATCGAATGCCAGATTCCCACCTCGCTCCGAGAGGCCTCGAACAGGCCATCAACGTACTTTGCGGCACGAATAGGGCACGAGCCGTATGACAGGATCGTAACGTGATGATCTTGAGACAAAGAGAAAATGGAGGCGCCGGGAGTCGAATTTGCAATTTCCTCATTCAGGCTAGCTAGTTAGAGATTCGGAACGAAATCCCCCTCGGGCGGCAGGTGTTGCTGAAACTGTTGTTCTGACTAGGGAATTCTTCGGGACTGGCCAAAATCGTGGAACGGGATACGTGGCGTAAGTGAAAATCTCGAGCGCGATTCCGGGCTTTTGCCTCGTTCGGCCTTCACGGCGCTGAGCCGCCGTACCTATTGGCCCACTATCGCTGTAGCTACTAGGCTCAGTCCACCTGACAAGGACGGCCATCAGCTCCCGACTGACAACCGAGTCATCAGATGCAGGCTCGCTCCCACCAAGACGCCTGTGGCTAGACCGGCTCGGGTGAACCCGCCTCCTGAACCGAACGACTCTCACTGCCAGTGGCAACCGCGTACTCCACCAATGCCAGCCGTACTCGATCGACTCGAGTTCGAAGCTCTGGGTGAAAGAAGGCACCTGACTGCTCCAGCGCGATCCAACCGGCGTGCGAGCGTCCGTTGTCCCCCTTCTTGAGCATGACCGAAATCCAGTGGCGCATGTCCTCGGCGCGTTGGGCGGCTTCCCGAGACGCGAGGTGAACTCCGACCTGGAGCGGTCCCGCACCTCCCGCTGCTTCGATCCTGTGGACCCAGCCGGCGACCCACCCATCGCGGCAGTGGAGCTCGTCGATCCGGGGGGGAAGAAGTACCTCGTTGAACCACTCGCCGTAGTCGCCCAACTCTACGACCACCCGATTCCTCGCCTTGCACACCACCGGTCGATTGATCGTGTCGCCTCCGGTACCACCAGCTATGCTCCCGATGACTCCGCCGAGCAGCCCCCCGAGAACAAAGCCAACTGGCCCAAGTGGGGCGCCGAACAACGCGCCAACGGATGCCCCAACTCCGCCGCCCGCGGTACGCAGGGCGGCATCGATGGCTACCCGCTCGGCGTACTGTTGCGTCTGGACTCGGCCGTGCGCGAGGTCCCCATAGTTGCGATACGCGGCAAAAGCCACGGCAATGATCGGAATCGACGCCAAGTCATCGAAGTCTGCGAATTCGTCGAGGGCCGCAACTGACTCCTCTGTCCTCGACGCAATATCGTGATACCCCAGGGACTCGTCGACCCAGACCGACGGGTGGCCTTGGAAGTGCACCCCCATCTCGGCGTTCACGACGACCGGAATATCTGGGTACCGCTCCAAGTGCTCCTGGACGTACTGGGGGTTCAGAGTGTTCTTCACCTGGACGACCTGGCCGTCGACCACCAGGTCCCAGCCAGGCTGGCCAGCCGACTCTGGAAACTCGACCTGATGGCCCTCGCGGGCAAGGTCGAGTGCAACTTGTTGCTCTGCAACGTACCCCTGGAGCCGCTGGATGGCGCCAGAATGCGAGTCGGCTTCCAGATCGGATATCTGGCTCGCTTGCTGACGTTGTGACCAGAACGACTCATCGGCGTCGCTGTAGCTGAACTCAATCGCGTCCAACACAGCAGTATCGATCTGACTCAGGGTATAC
>CAZWVI010000036.1:0-3136 GCA_964637165.1 uncultured Planctomycetales bacterium | reverse complement strand
AACCAGGCTCTTGGCCCTCCCACTCCCCATGCCCCATGAGCCAATCTTTGACCCGACGATTGTCAAAAACGTGCAAGTCCTCGGGAAAGAACTCGGGATACTCAAAATTGGAGTCATCCAAATCGAGGAGCTTCGCCACTTCTCCCATCGGCACGGGCGGCGGAATCCGACGCGTTACCTCGATAGGCAATATGGATTGTTCAGGGGGGGCCGAGGAAATCTTCAAGTGCGGTAGTTTACAAATGCCCCACTTAGACCGAGCCTCATTCCAAAGTCATTCCTAGAGGCTTTGTGACACCATTATTTGGGGAATTTTCAATTTGAGAACCCGTAAACTTTTGGCCATGAGAGCCGTGGCAGACCCCCGCCATCACCCGTGGATCCACCGCATGGCGGTGCTGGCGGTAGGGATTGCGGTGTTGCTCACCACCGGGCTTGGCGGAGCGGTCACTTCCACGGAAGTGGGAATGGCCTACCCCACCTGGCCCGACATCAACGGCATGAGCCTCTTCAATTTCTTCTACGGTGAAATCGCCGAAGAATTCGGCGCAGGAGCCGGGCTCGAGCACACCCACCGCCAAGCCGGTGCGCTCATCGGGCTTCTAGCCATCGGCTTGGTCATCGGCTGCCATCGAGGTGGCGCACCCCTCCACTGGCGACGCTTATCGCATTGGACCCTTGGCCTTGTGGTCGCCCAAGGCGCTCTGGGTGCGGTGCGCGTGCTTGGCAACTCTCAAGCGCTCGCCATCGTCCACGCCATGGGCGCGCAGCTTTGTATCGTCGCACTCGTTGCCCTCGCCAAGCATTCTTCCAAGGCTTGGACCGAATCGACCCAGTCCACTGCCCACCCCGAGGCGGGACGGTTGCGGCTTTGGACTCGAGCAACGTTCTTCATCCTTCTCCTCAACCTCGTTGCTGCCGCAAGCCTTCGCCACAAGGCCGGTGCTTTCTCCGGCCATTTCGTCTTGGCACTCACCGCAACGGTGTCCATGGTCCAAGTCATGAGGCTTTCCCTCAAGGGCATTTAGAATCATTAGGGGAATCAGCTTTTCGGGGAATTGCGCGGGGCCATAGTTGTTAGAGCAATTTGTAATCAACACTGGTAGGCCAAAAGAGTGGCCCCAAGCGCGCACCATGTGGTCTGCGCTTGCCTTGGAGGCCGAGTAGGGGGAGCTGGGATCGCAGGGTGTAGTTTCAGAAAATGCGCCATCGTTCTTGAGGCTTCCAAAAACTTCATCTGTTGACACATGAAGGAATCTGAAGCTCTCTTGGCGGATTGTTGAGAGTCCCCTCCAATAATGAAGCGCCTCCTGTAATAAGATGGCGGTTCCTAATACATTTGTCTCAACGAATTGCTGCGGGCCGAGAAGTGAACGGTCTACATGGCTTTCAGCAGCAAGGTGAAGAATATAATCTGGAGAAAATTCGGAAAATGTCTTTTCTACCTTGTCCTTGTTGCAAATATCGCCCTGCACAAAACGATACCGCGGGTGGTGGCTTAAATCCTCTAGGGTCATCAAGTTTGCAGCATAAGTCAAGACATCGTAGTTCAGCACCTCAGCCTGAGTCTCCTCAAGGAGATAGCGAACGAGAGCAGAACCGATAAATCCCGCGCCTCCAGTAACTAGTATTCGAGGTTTTTCCATTTGACTAGTTTGATTTTATAACAACCCTGGTTCAATGGTCGATTTAGGGAAATCTAGAATTGTTGGCAGCCAAACAAGCAAATTATGACGCCAATCGCTTTGGGGCAGACCGCAATCTGCCCAGAAGTTCGAGTACTCCAATACGCTCCAGTCGGGTCTTTGGGCGGGAGTGGGGTATTCAGATGTCGGACAGGGAGATAGAGTTCCAGCCAATTTGGGTTCCGCCTGGACGAGGTAGCCTCGTACCGCTTGCGCAAATTCAAACCATGTCGCACTGGGGCCGTCGGAGTAATGGAGAAGGTGTGGGCTTTTGTGGGCTTGAGTTAAGGCCCAAAGGGCTTTGGTTTATCGCCAATGCCCCAAGATTCTTGATGGGTATTAGACGGAAAAACATAGTCCGCTGAAACATAAATAAAGCGGGCGCCCACGGATTGAGCCTCCTCGCAAAGGGTTTGCGTGCCCTCCTTGTTAACACGAAAGGCGGACTCAGGTTGAGTTTCTGCGCCATCAACATCAGTCCACGCGGCTAAATGCAAAATAATCTCTGGCTTTGCCTCAGATACCGCCTGGCGCACTTGCTCCGCACAAGTTATGTCAAGCTCGGGAATATCCAAGTAAGTTGCATCAATAGAATGGGGTTGCGAAAGGCGACACTCATTCCCTAGTTGACCGTTTCCACCTGTGACTAAAACTTTCTTCATCGCAAGGCTGTCAGGTTAAAGGGCCTAAGAACTCATGGTTAGTCGCATGGTCATTTGCCTCAACACCCTCAGCAAACAGCACGACAAAAATTGTTCTAATTAATAAGAGAATGTCCTTTGCCGCGCTACGGTTCTGAAAAAATCGAATATCAAGCTCAAAGCGCTCTTTCCAGGTTTGGCAATTTCTGCCGCATACTTGAGCAAGGCCTGTAATCCCTGGGGACCCTCCTTGCCTTCCCCTTTCGAATTTTGACATCCGTGGAAGGTAAGTTAATTGCTGCGGGCGGGGGCCGACGAGGGACATTTCGCCCTTGAGGACGTTGAAGAGTTGGGGGAGTTCGTCGATGGAGGTGTTGCGGAGGAAGCGGCCGAAGCGGGTGAGGCGTTGGCCGTCTTCACGGGGTGATTCCGAATCGCCGTCGGCGCGCATCGTGCGAAATTTCAAGATTTGAAATGGTTTGCATAAATAGCCTGGGCGCCATTGCTTGAATAGGATTGGCTCGCGCTTGCCGTTTTTGTCTTTGCCGGCGGTTATGAATAAGGCCAAAGCCGCAAGCCCCATGATAGGCAGGACGAAGGGCAGACCCAGCAGGGTCAAGGTCAGGTCCATCGCACGCTTGTTGCGCCACGCCCAGTTGCCGGGCTGCATGGCGGCGGTTTTTACATCGAGCTCGTAGTGTTGCCAGCCAGGCTCCTCGCCCTCCCACTCGCCTTGGCCGAGCAGCCAATTGTTCACCCGTTGATTATCCATTGGATGAAGGTTCTCAGGCCAAGACTCAGGATGGTCAA
>CAZWVI010000035.1:0-3830 GCA_964637165.1 uncultured Planctomycetales bacterium | reverse complement strand
GTAGAAACAGCAAGGCAAACACCAACATCGGGCCGATGGTGACAATGCCACCGCCGACTGCCGCGCCCACTAACAGTACTTGCCAACGCTCGGCGGCGGCGACGGAATGGCCGAGCGTTACCGCTTGCTCGGGGTCGAAAGCTACCAGCAGTAACCATCGCCACAGAATGAGTAGCCCGACTAAAACTAAACCGCTCACCGCTAAGATTGCCATCATGCCGTGTTCGTCAAGTAAAATAATTTCACCGCGTAACAAAGTATCGGCCAGTTGCGCACCGGCTGGCGCGGCATTTAGCAATAGCACGGTAGTCGCCAACGCCAAACTAAATCCAGCCGCCATGATGGCTTGTTTGTAATCGCGAAAGCGCGAAGAAAATCCGGCAAATACCCATAAAGCCAGCGCCGCGGCACCTGCTGCAAAGGCAAAGGAATAGACCATTGGCGGATGTCCATGATGCAAAAATTCTTCCTGCACCGTTGGAAACCACGGCACTAAAAATAAGCCCAAGGCCAAACCCGCGGCCGAAAACTGCGGCACAGCTACTCCCAATAATGCAGAGCGCCGCATGAACAGCAATGCTCCCACTAAGGGCAAAACCAATGCCGCGGCCAACGAAGCCAAAATGCCTTCGCGGAGAAGTTCCCACCAAAAGAGGAGATCACTCATTTCTAATTCCTCCATCGCCAATCACCCAATGGATTGAATCGCTCGGCCAGCCTTCATGCTCGTGGGTTGCAATTACCAATGCGGTTCCGGCATCACGCAATTCGAGCAAACTTTCGTCATAACGTTTGCGCGACGTCGCATCCAGCGCGGTGGTCGGTTCATCCAAAATCAAAACTTGCGGCTTGGCACACATTGCGCGCGCTAACAACACTCGTTGTTTTTGTCCGCCCGACAATTCGGCGAAAAGACGTTCGCTGTATGCTTCCAAATTTACCTTTTGCAAGTTGGCTAGCACTTGACTGCGGTCTTCAACTGTTGCGCGTTGAAACAATTTGCGGCCATGCCACAAACCCATTTTCACAACGTCCGCCACGGTGAGCGGAAAGACTGCATCTAGCGAAGAGGCTTGCGGTAGAGAAGCGAGTCGCAAGCTCGTGGCGGTTTGGCGGCGGCCAGCAACTAATGGAAGCGAACCGATCAAGGAGCGCAAGAAGGTCGACTTGCCGGCGCCATTTGCGCCGTGAAGAATATGCCAATCCCCCACCGAAACCGTGAAATCGGTTTTGTGCAAAACCGCACGGCCTCGATATCCGAGGTCGGCAGCGTGAAGAGAAAGCAAACTCATTTGATTTCAGGTTCTTCCAAACCCCACGCATTTGCAGCGACGGTCACAAGTTCCTCCATCCAATCAAGATAACCTTGCTGGCTGGACATACTGGCAATTTTCACCACCGCAACTTTGGTCACGCGCGGCAAATTACCCAACTTGGATTCGCTGTACCACGGCTCAAGTAACAACAACTTTACTTGTTGCTGCTCCATGGTTTTTGCCAATTGCGCTAAGTGCCTCGTGGTGGGCGGCATTCCGGGTTTAGGCTCGACTTCGCCAAGCAGCACCAAGCCAAACGCATCGGCGAAATACGACCAGGAACGATGATAAGTCACGATCGACTTGCCGCGCGCAGGAGCGAGCCAAGCTTGCCAGTGACTTATTCGCGTGGCGATTTCGGCGTCCCATTTTTTCCAGTTCGCGGCAAGGGTCTCGCGCGCGGCGGGGCGCAAATTTGACAAGAAGTCACGCACACCGACCGCAAACTTTTGCATGAGGGCCGGATTGGTATTCCAATGCGGATTCCCAAGTGGGTGCACATCAACGCCTTGACTGCGGTCCAAATGAGTGGGCACCTCCAAAGCTTGGCCGATGAAATCTGCACCGACTAAATGATGAGTGCCACCTGTCGAAACATCGCTCGCGCCTTTTCCGAAATCGGCGCGGCCAACTTTTTCCAGCAAAGCCGGCAAGTATGCATGTTCAAAACCTAAGCCCATCGAGACTAAAGCATCGGCGCGTTTTAGTTTGAGCAACATCGAGGCCTTGGGCATTACCTTGTGCGGATCGACCGCGCCTGGCGTGAGCAATTTGACTTCGACTGCCGCGCCACCGATTTGTCGGACGACGTTCGCCAAGTCGGGAGTGGTTGCGAGAATCTGGAGGGGATCCCCCACTGCCCCAATCATTAGTAAGAGAGATAACAACATCGCTACCAATCAAGCCCGTGGCGGTGCTTGCCCATGAAAACCGACCATTGAATGGTGGCCAGCCAAGCGGGCTCGGCGGCGGGCTCATCAATTTGTTCAAGTGCAAAACGCACGCGGTTGAATTCGCTGAAGTGCCTACTTACGGCCACTCCATAACGATAAGCCGACGCCAAAACTTCATCGTTTTCTGTTTCCCACCACCCCACATGAGTCGCGGCCGACCATTTATTATCGAAGCCGTGTTCGGCGACCATCCAAGCACCTTGCGGTTTAGCTGACTCGATTTCAAAAGTTTGCGCCGCGCCCTCGGCGTGGGCGTGATCTTGTGCGTGGTTCCAATATTCAAGAGTGAATTGTTTCCAACTTTCATCACTAAGTGAAGCTACTTTAAAAGATAAATCTGCGCCTAAGGTTTGCACCCCGAGCCCGAATGCGCGCCCGCTTGCATATAGCGCATCCGCTTCGTCCAGTTCGTTTTCCCAATCTGAGAACATTCCTGCTGAACTGCCAAAGTAGGAAAGGCCCCACTGCCACCAACCGTTTTCGCCAAGGTCAGATTGCGAACTCAAGCGGCCAGAGAATGCCCAATCGTCAAAACCTTTGCGACCTGAAGAGCCCGATTCCAAACCAACGTGAGCATGATCATCGCCGCCTACTTCAAGAGTATGGCCATCATTGCCCTCAGTATGCGCGCTGGCCGTGGCCCAAGCCCCGAGAGAAAAACGCATCGGCGAATCACCGAGAGCAAACCACTTATGAGCTTCGAGGCCCTGCCCGCGCAAATGCCCGCCAAACAAACCCAAACGAACTGGGTCACCAAAAGGCACGGCCAAGTCGTGACGATGAACAGTATTTAATTTACCTAAATCCATATTCATGCGCCCGGCGCGGACTTCCCACCCATCGCCAAGGCTGTCAAAAACAAGAACCGCTTCTGGCACTTCAAGTTCGTGCGCACCTGGAAATTCAAAAATTGCAAAGGCACGCGCTGAAGGATCGATGCGCGACGAAATAGACAGTTCAGCCATTTTCAGATTGGCATCATTTCCATTGTTCTTGTGGGTCGTGAACACGCTATCAAGAACAAAACCGAATGCAGGTTGCACACCGAGAGTCGGCGAATCGAAATCCTGCGCACTTAAGCCCGCGCAGCAGATGGCTATGGTTAGAGTCGAAACGAAATGTTTCATGGAGGAATCTCCTAGGTTAAGGTTTGGTGAAAATCCACAGTGGGAAACTGCGGGCGTAAAAATTCAATCAAACGAAAACTGGAGGTCCGCGCAATGGGTGCGCAGACAGCCAAACCGCGCAATGCATCGGGAGTTGGCTCATTCCTGCCAGGCCCGAGGCTTGGTGCTCGGCCGCGGCTAGTGTCGAACTGCGCAAAGTTGCAACATGTGAACTCGCAAGATTGCAATAAAGGCAATCCAGATGCGCATCAAGCTCATGTTCTTTTTCGCCCGCCCCGTCAAAACTCGACGAATCGTGGTGAGTGCAATCGTGGGCCAGCTCAACATGCTCAAGCGTGTGCACGCCCACAAAAAGCATTTGGGCCAGAAAAAGCCCAAGTACCCACAGCGGCGCGCGATTGCGTGACATGGCTCCTATTGTAATGAACGCTGAC
>CAZWVI010000034.1:0-5183 GCA_964637165.1 uncultured Planctomycetales bacterium | reverse complement strand
AGAATCCCTTCTTCGCCTGGTATCTGCTATCTTGGTGGAGACCAGTGACGAATGGGAGACTGGAAAAACTTACCTACTCATGGAAGGCATTTGATGAACCTGCCGCTTTTACAGAAAAGATGTTGCTCTATCATAAGCGACTGGTGATGGAATCACCAGTCGCTAAATTAAACCTAAATCAAGTAGTTACTACAACGTAATCATCACAATGTTACTTGCGTTATTTGTTTTTGGCTCATAAGCCTGAGCCCAAACCTGCAATCCTGCAGCTTGAGCAGAAATTACAAACGTGTTACTTAAATTACCGTTCATGTCCGTAGTTCCACTGAAGATAATCCTGTCGAGAACGATAATTGAATCACCAGGGTAAAGACCTGTAGTTGAGTAGGCCAACAACACATTCGTTATTGGTGTACCACCAGTAATGTCGAATGTCGCAGTTGCACCTGCGGCCGCGTTGTTAACACCTAAAGTAAGTGCTCCAACTCCAACTTGAACAGCAATGTCAACATTAGCGGTGTCAGTTCCTCCGAATCCATCAGATACGGTGTAGCTGAAGCTATCTTGACCAGCGAAGAATTCGTCTGGAGTGTATTCCACTTGACCAGCAACGATTATCGCTGAGCCATTTGCGGGAGACGTTACCGAATCAATCGTCAAGGCATCACCATCAGGGTCGGTGTCGTTGGCTAGAACATCAACAGTGACTGCGTTGCGGAAATCGGTAGCTGCACTATCATCAACCGCCACTGGGTTACCGTTTGAAGCGGGCGCATCAAACTCGACCGTAGCATGCACTGGATCATCAACATGGTGCCAAATCATGTCTTCGATGGTGGCAAGATTCGTTGTATTCCAATCGTTACCATAGGCAGGGATTACGATGCCCGCAACCTGAGGAGATGGTGAACCCCATCCGGCACCGAGGTTAATGGCTTCAGCGCCAGGAGCGGTGGCGCCGTTAGAGTGGAAAGAGTTGAGCCCTGGGTCGGTTTGGGTACCAAGGTTCAGGGAGAGAGCTCGGCTTGAGGAACCCGTGATTGCATCTCCTAGATAGGCTAAAAGCCCAGATCCATCATTGCCTGTGACAGTATTGCCTCGGAGCGTCCATGAGCCTCGCTCCCCCATAATTTGTATGCCGTGAGCACCATAGTTAGTGCCGTTAGTAGTGCCGGAAATGACATTTCCGTAAATGTCTACATGGTCCGTTCCAGATCTAACGCTGGCCGGGGTCGAAATATTCAAACCAGCTTCGCCGCCACTGCCAGTGATGTGGTTCTGAAGGACAGTTAGGACCGTGTCTACACCGTCTTCAGCGCTGGCTACACGGATCTTTATGCCGTCAGCGGCGGAGTTATCAACTGTGTTGCCAGCGATATGGGCGGCAATAATGGCAGAACTAGAATCCGAACGGAAACCGACGGAAAACAAAATACCTTCTGTAGACGCGTCCGACACGGTGTTGTTTGTGATGCGGTAATCAGCAAGGATGTAAGCAGAATCATCAGTCCCAGTTACTTCCACATCAAGGTTGCCCTCAATCGTGTTGTTGTCAATGTCAGCATAGATTGTACCTGTGGTATCACTCACTTCCACACCGATGTAAACCCCGCCAGTATTGCTTATGGTGTTATTAGCAAAGGCGAGGCTTACGAGGTCCCTGCTACCAACGTCTATCCCAACGCCGAACGCTGTAGTTCCGACGATTCCTGTGTGTTGGTTATTTGTTACCTCTACAGTGAGAGGCCACTGCTCACGGGGCTGGTATAAGGACAAGAACCTGACACAGTTTGTTGTGATGTTGGAATCAATAATGACGTTGTTGCCGCCATAAACGGCAATGGCGGGCAAGTTGCCAATTACACCAGAAATGTGGTTGTTCCGAAGTTCAAACCCTCCACCTGAACTCCAGGCATCCTTGTCAATATCCATTGCCGAACCATATCCGTTGGTATGAATGCTAAGTCCATCGATTACGCTCCGAAACTGGGTATCTATGGAGTGCAAGTCTAATACCGTTCCGGCGAAGGGCTGATTCGATGAGTCTAAAATTGCGGAGTGGTCTCCGGGGCCTACAATGGATACGCCTGCTGGCACCCTAAGCGGAAACCAGTCGCCGTTGTTGTCGTCATAAACGCCCGAGGCAACATGGATTACATCGCCAGCAATGACGGGGGAGCCGCCCCACGTATCAAGGGATTCAGCAATGCTGTTCCAGGGAGCACTTGCAGAGCCGTCGCCACCTGGGGCGGCATTGACATCGACAAAGTAGTCGGTTGCGAGGAGGATGTTGGCCGGACTACCAATGGTCAGTACAGCACAACTCAGGTAAGCGAGGAATTTTTTCATGATTTTTTTTTTTGCGACTGCGAACAAGTTTTTATTAGCCCCACGAATAAAAAGAGAGAAATTGCCATTTCCGTCTTCATAGAAAAATGCTTTTCTTTGAAAATGAGAAAATAATGCCCGTCCACCTATTAGGAGGTCTCCTCTTCACTCTCTGGGCGCAGTCCCTGCTCTATTTGGTAGTTGTCTCTAACCCATTCATAATCTTCGATCAGTTTCTCAAGCTCAATTCTTTGTTCAGCTGGAATTGATTCGTAAGCGTCGCGTAAACCACACCCCGCAGATCAAAAGCGCCGTTCACGCCCAGTAAACTCGCTATCTCTCTTGCCGGCTCTGGATCAATAATTCCAATATTTCATTCCGCCGCCCCAGCACCTCCGGCTCGAAGTGCTCCTTCCACGCATGTGGCAGCAGCTTCGTCACATCTTTCTCCACCGCGATCCGCATCAGTACATCGCGCAAATACAGCTTTACGTTCACACCGGCTGCCACCGCTGTTTGAATCAAGCTCATCAAAACTGCTGCCGTCTTGCCACCGCCGACCGACTGGAAAAATAACCAGTTCTTTCGCCCGACTGCGATCGGTCTCATGCCGCGCTCCGCAGCGTTGTTGTCAATCTCTAAACGACCATCCGTGAGATACACATTCAGTGCATCCCATTGATTCTGCGCATAAGTGATCGCTTTACCCATCGGGCTTTTCGGCAAAACGCGCGCATAATTCAGTGCAAGCCAGGCTTTGATTTCCTCCAATATCGCGCCAGCGTACTTCGTGCGAAGCACCAATACCTCGGCAGGTTTAAGCTCCGCCTCTTTCGCCACCTTTTCCACTTCGTAAAGCTTGCCAATTAAATCAAGCGCCTCCCCACCAAGCGTCGGGTCGCTATTTTTCGCCGTTTCAAATTTCCGACGTGCATGCGCCCAGCAAGCGACCTCCGTCGCTCCATCTTCACCAAAAAGTTGATCGTAGCCGCTGTAAGCATCTGCTTGAATGAATCCCTTGTACCCATTCAAGATCGACGCCGGACCTTCCCGCTTCCGGCTTTCCGTGAAGTCGTAATAGTGATGCCCACCCTTGCTCAAGTACACCCAAATACGACCTTCTTTTGCTCCTGCTTTGCCGACCGTGTTCACCGGCGTATCATCGGTAAACAAAATTTCCTGACTTAAAACCTCTTCCTTCAGCGCGTCATGCAAAGGAGCAAGCAATTTCCCACAGCGCGAAGCGGTGCGCTCCAGCACACTACGTGAAATCTCCAAGCCCTCTTGCGCGTACTTCTTTTCCTGGCGGTAATACGGCATATGATGCTGGAAATGCTCGTTAATCACATGCGCTTGAAATCCGGGTGCCAGTAATTCCTTCTTATTCCCACGCACTGGACCTGGAGCCGTGATCATTGTTTCTTCACACTCGCGGCAGCCGTACTTTGCGCGTTTGATCGCATGCACCACCGTGACTTCGACATGCTCCAGTTGGCGTGTCGTTTCAAAGCCAATCTGGTGCAGCTCGGCACCGCAATCGCAAGTTCGATCCGACTCAGAGAGCTCGTACACCGTCTCCACTTGCGGAGCTTCCTCGGGAAACTTTTTACGACGGCCCTTTTTCTTCCTCGGGTTCATCGCCTTCGGCATCGCCACTTCGACGTGACCGACCGCTTCGCTTTCTTCCGAGGCACGCTCTGCATCGGCCACCAAGTCCGGCATGAATAGATGCAGTTGATGCGGATTGCCGACGGCTAATCCAGTCAGCTTGCGCTTCTCCGAGCTGCGGCCAAAAATGATCCGCGCAAACACGGAGAGGTTATGTTTAAGCTGGCCTATCTCATCCTGAAGTCGCGCGACCTGGGCCTCCAGTTCACGCTCTCGACTGCTCTTTGACTGCCCCTTTTGCACGCCCATGAATACCCAAATCATAGGCGAAGTAACGACGATATTTGCCCGCTTTTAATTCAATCCCTTCCAGTAGCATCGAGAGTTCTGCGCGGGTCAGTTGAATCTTTAATTCTCCATTCTTCGGCAGCCAGGTGAAGGTCCCTTTTTCCAATCGTTTGTAATGCAGCCACAATCCATTGTCATCCCACTCCAGTATCTCGATGCCGTTGCGGCGCTTGTTGAGGAAAACGAAAAGACCGCCTTCAAAGATGTTGGCATCGAGCTGATCGCGCACAATGGCGAAGAGACCATTGTGCGCCTTGCGGAAATCCACAGGTTCGCGGCAGAGAAATATCTTGGTGGATGCCGGCAGGTTTAGCATCGCACGATCAGCAGCAAGCGTTTGAGCGTGTCAGCGTCGAAGTCTTTGCTTAGGAGGATTTGAAAGTCGTTGGCGAAATGAATTTCTATTCCGCTCGATTCGGAGGTGGCATCAATCGCCGGTGCCAAAACCTCGACGAAAGCCGAATCTTCGGTTTCAGTCGTTGATGCTGGAATCGTATTGCGCTTGTCCTGCGTAATCCGGTGCCGATAAACGTGCAGTGGAATGCCGCTGCGCTCGGTGAGCTGAGCGAAGGTTAAGCCTTCGGATTCACGCTCGGATAAGTGTTGGCGAATGAGGTCGGGGTCATGGCGTGGGCGCATGACCGCATATTGAAGACTTGCGCCGCTATGTCCAGGTGGGGTTTACGCGACGCTTACATTGATTCCAAAAAAGATTTTATAGAATCATCATTGGTTTTGAATAGTCTAAGGTAAATCAGGAGCAAGTTTGGAATCGACATTAAACTATTTTTTGGGGAAGGTGCATTATGAGTATGTTCTGACGTTTACCCCAAACAGTGGACACTGAGCTAGTCTAAGAGACTGGCCATTGTCCTCATGACCAAAAGAAAACGACGTAC
>CAZWVI010000033.1:0-6856 GCA_964637165.1 uncultured Planctomycetales bacterium | reverse complement strand
AAGAAGATCTTCGCGGGCCTGGTGGTCGGCGCCGGCGCCTTCCTCACGCTGGTCGGCGGGGTCATCGCGGCGAAGGCCGCCATCGCGCTCCTCGCCATCGGCTTCAAGGCGCTCGGCATCACGCTCGGCGGTGTGCTGGCGACGCTGCTGCCGGCCATCCTGATCCTCGCCGTCCTCGGGACACTGGTTGCCGGCTTCGTGGTCGCGTTCCGCCGCAACCTCGGCGGCGTCGGAGACTTCGTCCGGTGCACCTGGGGCCGGGTCCGGCTCTTCTTCCAGGGGCTCACCCAGCTCTTCGAGCAGGGCGGCTTCAGCGGCGCCGTCCGTGAGGAGCTCAACCGCGCCGAGAACCTCGGCCTCAAGCGTTTCCTCATCTCGGTGTGGCAGGTCGTCTACCGCATCCAGCAGATCTGGGAGGGCTTCAAGGACGGCTTCACCCGCACCATCGAGGAGGCGCGCCCGGTCTTCGAGGACCTCGTCGACGCCTTCTCGGTGCTCCAGGAGGAGATCGCCGGGCTCTTCGGCGAGTTCGCCAGCGGCGCGGCCTCGCTGCCGTCGTCGGAGTTCCGCAGCTTCGGCGCCGTGGTGGGCTCGGCCATCGCATCGATCGTGAAGTGGTTCGTGAAGCTGTGGGCGGTCAGCGTCCGGATCACCGGCGGCATCATCGGCGGCTTCCGCTCGATGCTCGAGTACATCCGCCCGGCATTCCAGGTCCTCGGCGACGCCATCGGTCGGCTGCGCGAGGCGTGGCAGCGGCTCACAGGCACCACCGACCAGGGCACCGGGGCCGTCGGCGAGTCGACCAGCGCCTGGCGCTCGCTCGGGGAGTTCCTCGGCCAGGTGTTCGGCGCGGTGGTCACGGTCATCACCCTGGCGCTCTCGACCCTCATCGACGTGCTCGCCGTGGTCATCGACGTGGTGCGGGTCGTGAAGGACGCCTTCGTCACCGCGGGCACGTGGATCGGCGAGACGGCGGCCGCCATCTACCTCTGGTTCACCGAGACGCTGCCCGAGGCCATCAGCGGCGCCATCGCGGCCATCGGCGGCTTCTTCCGCGGCATCGGCGAGTTCTTCGTCGGCATCTGGCGCTGGTTCGTCGGGATCTTCCAGGCCATCGCCGACGGCATCATGAGCTTCCTGCAGCCGGTGGTGGACTTCTTCCGCGGCGTCGGCCGGGCCATCCAGTCCGTGTTCGACGCCATCAAGGACATGGTCATCCGCATCCTGCGGAACATCCCCGACGCGCTCCTGCCCGAGAGCCTCGAGCGCCTGAGCCGCCAGCCGCTCTCCACCGAGGTCCGCACCGAGGACTCCTTCGCCGCGGTCGGGAACACGCAGGACACGGCGACCCGCGCCGAGGCGGCGACGTCGGCGATGCCGTCGATCGCCGACACCACGACCCGCATGAACGAGTTCGCCCAGCTCGAGGCCAACCTGCAGCGCTTCGCCAACGACCGCGCCACCGCGAGGGGCCAGGCGCCGCCGTTCCAGATCAACGTGCAGGTGGACGGCGAGACCGTCGCCCGCGCCACCCACAACGCCAACCAGGACAACGCGAGCCGGGCCTTCACGCCCGTGCCCGCCTACTGATGAGGAGCGCCGGATGACCTTCGACACCCGCCCGCCGCGCTGCTCCCTGGTCAACGTCGTGACCGGTGAGTCCATCGAGTGCCTGTTCAACCCGACGCAGCTCGTCGAGAAGGTGCAGGTCAACTGGAACCGCCTCGCCGTGCCCGGGCTCTCGCACCAGGTGCTGCAGTACCAGAGCACCGGCAACCGCGAGCTCAGCGCGGTGGAGTTCTACCTCGACCGCACCTTCGCCGCCGAGCAGCCGGGCGACGTGGACATCATGGACTTCCGCGCGTTCCTGCGCGCGCTGACCGTGCCGCCCGAGGCCACCGAGGGGGTCGCCGCCACCGCGCCGCCGCGGACGCTCTTCATCTGGCCGGGCGTGCTCACCGTCGAGGCGGTGCTCACGGGCGTCGAGTTCCAGTACCGGCAGTTCGGGAACGACGGGCGCGCCCTGGTCTACGCCGCCAACGTCAACTTCGAGGAGATCCTCGACGTCCGGGTCACCTCCGAGGCCCTGCGGGAGGAGGTCTGACCATGCCCCCGAAGTCCGGCTCCCGGCACAGCTTCACCTTCGGCACCCGCGACGAGGCGGCCCGCCTCTTCCTGAGCGAGCGCGAGCCCTACGGCTACCGCGAGCTCGCCGACACCCGGCGGCACACCGTCGTGCAGAGCGACTCCCTGTGGGGGCTCGCCGGGCGCTACTTCGCGCCGCTGCCCCGAGCCTGCGGCTTCTGGTGGGTCATCGCCGACTTCCAGCCCGATCCCATCGTCGACCCGACGCTGGTGCTCGATCCCGGGCGCGTGCTCTTCGTCCCGTCGGTCCGGGTCCTCACCGACGTCATCCTCTCCGAGCAGCGGCGGAGGGCGGCATGAACCCGATCCTCGACCGCAGCGCTCCTGGCGTGCGCATCACACTGCTCCCCGACGAGCAGGCCGAGGGCGGCGAGCCCCTCGACCTGGGCGACCGCATCATCGCGTTCACCTTCGAGGACGCCGAGCGCAAGGCCGACCAGGTCTCCATCCAGCTCGACAACTTCGACCTCTCGCTCTTCGACCGCGAGGACATCGCCGGCGGGGCCGTGCTCGAGGTGAGCTGGGGCTACCCGGGCAACATGGCGCCGCCGCGACGCGTGGTCGTCCGCAAGCTCAAGGGCTTCGCCACGCTCACCCTCGAGGGCCGCGCCACGAGCGTACTCATGGATCGGGAATCGAAGACACGGGTCTTCGAGAACATGAGCCGCGCCGATGTCGCCAGGGCCGTCGCGGAAGAACACGGGTACGAGGGCACACTGGTCGACGTCGAGGACACCGGCGAAGTGCTCGAGGTCATCAACCAGACGGGCGAGACCGACGCCCGCTTCCTGCGCCGCCTCGCGAGCCGCGAGGAGTTCGAGTTCTACGTCGACGACGGCGGCTTCCACTTCCACGAGCGCCGGCAGAGCGCCGCGCCCACCCACGTCTTCACCTGGTACGCCGACCCCGGGCGTGGCGACGTGCTCTCCGTTAACGTCGAGAGCGACCTCGGACGCCGCGCGGGCCGGGTCACCGTGCGCGGCCGCGACCCGCTCACGCGCAGCACCATCGAGGAGACCGCCAACAACGACTCCACCGATCGAGAGACGCTCGCCGAGGTCATCGAGGTGGTGGACCCCGAGACGGGCGCGACCACGGTGGAGACGCGCAACGCGACCGCCACCGTCGCGCCCACGTCGGCCCCGACGAGCGAGCGCGCCGGTCGGGAGGCGCAGGCTCGCTTCCGCCGCTCCGAGCGGGGGACGGTGAAGCTCTCGATGCGGGTGGTGGGCGACCCGACCCTGCACGCGAAGAGCATCGTCGAGGTGCGCGGCATCTCCGGGCTGCTCTCGGGCAAGTACTACGTCACCGACGTCAAGCACGTCGTCTCGTCCTCGGGCTACGTCTGCGAGCTCAAGCTGACCCGCGACGGGAGCGGCCGCCGCGCTCGCCAGGTGGCCCAGGAGCAGCGCGGTGAGAGGAACCGTAGCGAGCCCACGGCCGGCGGCTCGATGACCGAGGTGGAGGTGGTCGACCCCGAGACGGGCGCCACCCGCGTCGAGTACCGCCGCGACGGCCAGCCGATCGGCGCCGAGGACCCCGAGGCCCAGATGAGCGTGCCGCTCGACGCGGGAGGGAGCTGACCATGTTCTCGACCTTCGACGACGACATCCGCCGCCACGACACCCGCCTGCTCGGGATGTACGTCGGCTACGTCACGCACCGGCGCGATCCCGACCAGCTCGGGCGCGTGCGGGTGTGCATCCCCGGCGTGGTCGAGCCGCACAGCGCCTGGGCCTGGCCGCTCGGGACGGCCGGCGGCGGCTTCAAGGACCGGGGGCTCTTCGCGGTGCCCGAGGAGGGGGCCGAGGTCGCCGTGTTCTTCAACCAGGGCGACGTCGACGCGCCTTACTACCTGTCCGCCCACTGGGGGAAGCCGGACGGCGAGAGCGAGGTCCCCGAGGAGGCGCAGAAGGACCCGCCCGACAACCGCGTGCTCGCGACGCCGACGTTCCGCGTCGAGCTCGACGAGTCGAAGGACGCCCGCCGCCTGAAGCTGACCAACAAGAAGACCGGCGACCACCTCGTGTTCGACGCCGAGGAGAACAGCGTGACCCTCGAGGCCACGAGCGCGCTGACCCTCCGAGCTGTCGGCGCCATCAGCATCGAGGGGCTGCAGGTCACCATCGCGGGTCGCGTCGTCCGGCCCATCGCGGACCCGATCTAGGAGGACGACGTGCCGCTGCCCATCTGCATCGAGATCCCAGAGATCCCCGACCCCTTCCAGATCACGCTGCCCGGCGGCGTGACGATGGAGCACATCAACCTGATGGAGGTGATCCAGCCGGCGCTCACGCCGCTGGTGCCGCTGTTCAACATCATCGATACGGTCGTCGCGGTCTTCAACTGCATCAAGGCCATCCCCGACACCCTCGGGCCGCCGCCGGACCCGACCGCCATCGCAGCCTGCATGCCCGAGCTCGCCGAGAAGGTGAACGCGCTGCTGCGGCTCATCCCGCAGCTGTCGCTGCCCTACACGATCATCGGGATCATCGACCTGGTCATCGACACGCTCCGCCAGGCTCGCAGCCAGCTCCTTCACCTGCAGCAGCAGATGGTCCAGATCCTCGGGGCCATCGACCGCGCGACGGAGCTCGAGGACGCGGGCCTGATGGCGATCACCAGCTGCGCCCAGGCCAACGTCGCCCAGGAGGCCGCTAACGTCGGCAAGAGCCTCGCGTCGCTCGGCAAGCTCATCGGCTTGCTCAACCTCTTCCTCGGCATGGTGGGCGGGCCCGAGGTGCCCGACCTCTCCGACCTCGCGGGCCGGCCGCTCGACGACGCGATCGCGCCCATCGACGCCATCATCGAGACGCTCCAAGGCGTCCGCGACGCGGTGCCGGTGCCGTGATGGAGGACGCGATGAACGAGCTCCACGGGCTGCTCACGCCGTTCCGCCGCGACCGCAAGCGCGACTTCGCGTCTGGGAGCGGGGCCGAGCTGCTGCGCAGCAAGGTCCTGCAAGCCCTGATGACCGAGGGCGCCACGCCGCGCTCGTCGGGCGAGCTGCCCTGGCGCACGAGCTTCGGCGCGGGGCTGCACCTGCTCCGCCACCAGCGCAACGACGAGGTCCTCGCCGAGCTGGCCCGCGTCTACGTCCGCGACGCGCTGGCCCGCTGGGTCCCGAGCGCGCGGCTCGTGGCCCTCCAGGTCACGCGCGAGGGCGCATCCCTCGTGCTGCGCCTGCGGGTCCGCGACAAGGCCACCGGCGCCGAGGCAGCGGCGGAGGTGCGCCCATGAACCTTCTGCCCGAGGCGGTGGACTACACCGACAAGGACTTCGACGCGCTGCGGACCCGGCTCATCCAGCTGGTGAAGAGCGTGTTCCCGGACTGGACCGACTTCGAGGTCGCCAGCTTCGGCAACGTGCTCATCGAGCTCTACGCCTTCGTCGGCGACGTCCTGACCTTCTACCAGGACAACCTCGCCCGCGAGTCGCGGCTCGTGACCGCCACCCAGCGCAGGAACGTCATGGCCCTGGCCCAGATGCTCGGCTACCGCCTGCAGGGCGCGCGGGCCGCGACGGCCGAGCTGACAGTCACCCTCACGCGCCCGCCGACCGCGAACGTCGTGATCCCGGCCGGCACCGTCGTGAGGACGCAGGAGGTGACCGAGCCGGTGCGCTACCAGCTCCTCTCGGACGCGCTGATCAGCGCTGGCCAGGACCCGCCGACCGCCACCGTGATCGCCGAGCACTCGCGGCCGCACCAGCAGCTGGCCGAGGCGCGGGGGCTCAAGGGCTTCGAGCTGCTGCTCGACCGCGCGCCGTACCTCGACGGCTCGGCGGAGGTGTCGACGCCGACGGGCGCGTACACCGAGGTGGACAGCTTCCTCGACTCGGGCCCAAACGACCGCCACTTCCTCGTCCGCGTCGACCAGAACGACCGCGCGTCCGTGCGCTTCGGGGACGGGCGCAACGGCCTGCCGCCGACAGGCACGGTCACGGTCCGCTACAAGACCGGCGGCGGGACGGGCGGCAACGTCGACGCCGGGAGGCTCGTCGTCATTGAGGGCGCGTTCATGGACGTGCACGGGCGCCCGGTCCAGGTCTCGGTAACGAACCCGCTGCCCGCGACCGGCGGGACCGACCGGCAGAGCGTCGCCTCGGCCCGGCTGCTCGCGCCGGAGAGCCTGCGCGCGATGACCCGCAGCGTCGCGAGGGAGGACTTCGAGATCAACGCGCGGCGGCTACCCGGCGTGGCGCGGGCCCTGATGCTCACCTCGAACGAGGACCTGAGCATCGACGAGAACGCGGGCGTTCTCTACGTGATCCCGCAGGGCGGGGGCGTGCCGACGCCCGCGCTCAAGAACCTCGTGCTCCAGCAGGTCACCGAGGTCTACCCCTGCACGCTGACCTTCCAGGTGAGCGTGCTCGACCCGGTCTACCGACGCCTGGACGTCGCCGCCCGCGTGTTCCTCCGCGCGGGCGTGTCGGGCACGACGGTCCGCGCCCGCATCGTCGAGAACCTGCAGGCGTACTTCCGCGTCACCGAGCCCGACGGCACCCCGAACCGGCGCGTCGACTTCGGCTTCAACCTCAAGGACGCCGAGGGCAACCCGGTCGGTGAGATCGCATGGTCCGACGTGTTCAACGTCATCCGCGACACCGACGGCGTGCGCAAGATCGGCGACGCGCCCGGCGACCTGACGCTCAACGGGCTGCCCGCCGACGTGCGCCTGCGCGTCCAGGAGTTCCCGGTGCTCGGCACGGT
>CAZWVI010000032.1:5000-7189 GCA_964637165.1 uncultured Planctomycetales bacterium | reverse complement strand
CGCCCGGCTCTACTCCTGTGGGGCAAGCCCCCGTGACGAGAGCCGTGCGGTCTGCCCGCGCGGAGCCACAGGAGCCGAGCGCGCATGGCCGACCGGGTCGATTTCTACTTCAGACAGCGGGTAACCGAGGCCGAGCTGGATCTCGCGTGCGAGCTGCTCGAGCAGGCCGATCGGGACCTGGCCGCTGACATCGGGATCTACGGCATCGTCACGGGGGCGGTCCCGACCCAGCACAGCCCCGTCCCCGACCTGACGGTCGACCTGACCTCGCCGACGCGGGCCTACGACCGCCTCGGGCAGCGCATCTTCATCGGCACCGACCAGACCGTCGACTGCTCGGTGGACCTGGTCGGCATCCCGACCGCCGTCGCCACGCCGGGCAACGAGCGCTGGCTGGCGCTCTTCCTGCGCTTCGACCGCCAGCTCTCCGACCCGCGCACGGACGGCAACGCCCAGCAGGTGTACTTCCGCCGCGACGAGTCCTTCGAGATCGTCGTGCGCCAGGCGCCCGAGGGGGCGCTCGGGGCGGGCACCAAGGTCGCGCTGCAGCAGGACGAGCTGCTCATCTGCGACCTCCGCCTCGTCCACGGGCAGGGTCAGATCCTCGACGCCGACATCGATCTCGGTCGCCGGCAGGCGTTCATCTTCGCCGAGGGCGACGCGGTCGCCGTCGAGAGCGGGACCTGGAACACCCTCCAGCCCGTGGTCGAGACGGTCCAGGCGGCCCTCGACGAGACGGACGCCGAGCTCACCGATCACTTCACCGGCGCGGCGCGGCGCCACCCGGCGACGGCCATCGACTTCGCGCCCCACGCCTTCATCGCTGCGGTGACCGTGCAGGCCGCCCTGGTCGAGCTGCTCGACAAGCTGCTCACGACCGCCGCCGGCGACCCGGGGTCCAAGCGCGTCGGCGCAGACGCGGCTGCAGGGACGCCCCACGCTCTCGGTCCGGGCACCGTCGACAGCCAGCTCTCCCAGCTGCTCGCCTGGCTCAACGCCCACGTGGGCGCCATCAGCGGGGCCCACAACGCGAGCGCCATCGCGGCGCTGCCCCACAACTACGTCTCGGCGACCAACGTCCAGGCGCAGCTGCAGGAGATCGTCGACGACCTCGAGTCGCGCTCGTCCACACGCGGCGCGGCGCTGGTGGGCAACGCGACGATGTCCGGCTCGCCGCACTCGCTGAGCTCGAACTCGGTGCGCAGCCACCTGACGTCGCTGCTCTCGCTGCTCAACGGCCACATCAACGGCGGCGACCACGACGCGCGCTACTACAACGTCGGCAGCCAGGTCGACGACGCCGACACGCTGGACGGGCAGCACGCCTCGGCCTTCGCGCTGGCAGGCCACGACCACGACGGCCGCTACATGCGGCGCACCTACCTGCAGTCCGACGTGTTCGCCGCGGGCCAGTCCCGCGTGATGACCACCCTCGAGGACCGGCCGGACCTGGTGACGGTCTCCTACAACTACCTCAGCAGCGGGGTCCCGCAGGCGACGACGTACATCCGCGGCGCGCTCACGCCTGACATCCGCGCCTGGGTCACCAAGCAGAGCGCGAGCGGCGACAAGGACTACCAGGTCACGGTCCAGAACCTGTCGTCGTCCGAGCTCTACATCAACGTCGCCGCGTATCGGGTGGGCACATGAGCAAGGAACTGACGACCCGCATCCGCGTGCCGCGCGAGTCGCTCTCGACGCGCATCGGCTCGCTGGGCCTCTCCAAGGCGAAGGCCTACGCCGACTTCCTCCGCGACGGCGACCCCGACGGGCCCGTCCCGTGCTGGGGCGCCATCACGTCGCGCTTCGTGGAGTCGTTCTCCACCGACGAGGAGCGCCTCGCGGTCCTAGACCAGCTCATCGAGGAGGGCGACCGCCGCCCGCTGCTGCTCTTCATCGACACCAGTCGGCAGCGCCCCGAGCTGCTCGCGGCGATGTGCGAGCGGGCCGCCGAGCTGCCCCTGACGGTTCAGCGAGCGCTGGTCGCCACACCCGAGGCCGCCTCCTTCGTCGAGAACACCATCGACAAGTTCCCGCCGGCTGCGCGCCGGCTCTGGGAGGGCGGCGAGGACATGAAGCGGGCCGAGCGCCAGCTCTTTGAGAGCCGCGTCGGTGAGCTGATGTCCTTCCAGTACTTCGTCCCGGACACCTTCGACCCGTGCAACGAGCCGGCGCCAAAGCGCGAGCTC
>CAZWVI010000031.1:0-9015 GCA_964637165.1 uncultured Planctomycetales bacterium | reverse complement strand
GTAGCTGAACTCAATCGCGTCCAACACAGCAGTATCGATCTGACTCAGGGTATACACGGCCCCCGCCGTGAGTCCGGCGGCGACCACACCTGCCTCGAGATGGTCGAGGCGTTCGAGAGAACGGTCGAAGTCGGCTGCGATGCGGGCGCAACGGATGAAGTAGTTCTCAACTTGTCCCGGTCGCAGGAGCCGAGGGCAGCTCTCGAGGAGCGCCTCGCTACGAGGAATGACCGTTTCGCCGCCCCCGAGTCTTCGCCCAAGCCCTTTCCCGGCCGCAATGAGCGTCCGAAGGGCCGTTCGGATGAGCCCGACGTTCTTAGCCCGCCCCGCCCGCAGATCGTATGGCATCGCCGCTTCCACCGCTTCAACCAGTAGCTCGTCGTGGTCGATGGTGCTCCAAAGCCCTTCATTTCTCAGTTGATAGAGTCGGTGTAGTGCCGCTTCAGCGTGCAGCCCAGCTGCGTCCGTCTTCGAAACTGCTATGTGCGCTTCAACGAGCGCTCGAAGAATCCAGCTGCGAGGAGCGTCATCGTGCCATCGGGAGAGAATCGACTCACACTCGTCAACGACATCGATGTGGCGCGCGGCCCTTGCCAGATGCTCCAGAAATGACTGCTGAATCACCCATTCGCTCGGAAAGCGGTGGATGAGTTCTCTGAAGTGCGCGTTCGTCTTCCGCGAGTATGGGAGTGGCTCAACCGCTCGTGCGGCCACCTGAGCGGCTGTACTGCCAGGCGGACTGGCACAGAAGAGCAGCGAGTACCAATCGACGCGCCACCCCCTCTCCTCGGAGAGGTCGCTAAGTCGGTGCTCGTGCCGGAGTAAGAAAGCGACCACCCGTTCGATGAGAGCAGCATCACTCGTATCGTATCCATCGATTGGCCAGTCGCGGGCTTCGGAGAGTTTCTTGCGACAGGCGGCCTCGCGTAGCGGAGGCGTCCAGTGCGATTCGATCTGGGGGCTCAGCGGCAACAGCTCGGAATAGGCAGTCGCGGGATACTCGCCAACATGTCGCTTTGCCGACTTTAGCTTCCGCCTCAGCCTGTCGTTGCTTACCCTCATGGGGTGTGGCTCTGAACCCGAACGCCCTCTAGCCGGGACGCAAACTGACGCAGCTCGGCGACATCGTATTGCGCTCCGGCTCGCGGATGAGTCGCCATCAGCTGCTTAACCGCGCCATCCATCGTGGCCTTGACCTCGGGTTTGACATGCGTCTGCCATACCTCCCGCCACATCCAGTTCCTCACTTCGCCAATGAAGTCATCGACTCGCACCTGCATCTCGAGGGCCCGGGACCTCTTGTCCAGCAAGACCTTGGTCGCCGCCCCGAGCCCCGCGGCAAGGGCCACCGGTGGGACGAAAGCGGCCAGCGCCCCCCCTATGCTCACTGACGCAGCAGCCGGACCGAACCAGGCTGCATAAGCGGCTAGCCCACCTGCCGCCGCCGAAGAAATGGCGAGTGTGTTTACAACGGTTTCCTTGTCGCCGGTCCCGCTCATTTGGCCCAATGCTCGCCGGATCTCGTCTGCGTGCTTGCTGTAAGCGGCGACATCATTTTGAACGGCCGACACCAAGTCTGTCCCGATGTCTTCACCCTCGCGCGCCCACGAGTCGTGGGCGGCGTCGCCCGCGATTTCGAGCATACGCGAGATGTGAGACTCCAGGGTCTGGTTGGTGTCTCGAACAAAGGACGCCAGCAGCTCACTGACTTCCTCGGGAGCCAGAGACTTGGCCTGCTTTCTCAGCCGGATCCGCTCCGCTTCGAAGGCTTCATTGAAGACGTAATACCTGACGGCTTGCTCCGCCGCGTCGCAGGCAGATTGCCCTGCCCGAATGAGACGGCGTTGCACCATCCTACGGCGCGCCGAGTCCGCTTCGACAGCCAGCGCTCGGTCGAGGTGAAGCTCGCTTGTGGCGTGCAGCAAGGTGTCCATCTTCTCAACCGCGCTGTCGAGCTTGGTCGCGTCGGGTGCCTTGGCGAACCGCTCCAAGACGGCGCGTAGCTGCCCCACGCCTCCGTCTTGTCCGTCGAGACATCGGGTAGCACTCGTAGCGAGCACTTCGTTTGCATAGAGAGAAACCAGGTCGCTGAACTCCTCAACTACCTTGGTGACCTGCGCATCGCCCTCCAGTTCGTCTATACGGTTGACGACGGCGACTATTGGTACCCCGGTGTCGGCGACCGTCTCGAAAAGCTCCTCGACGTTTCGCGCTCCACTGTGGCGCGCGTTGAAAACCCAGACAATCACGTCGTAGTCCGAGAGCAGGTTCAGTGTGTTCTCGCCTAACGCCGCCGACATCGAAGCCAGACCCGGTGTGTCGAGAACCTCGATCGCTTCCAAGCCAGCCAGATCGAGTTCCACCTCCACGTGAGCGACAGAAGCTGCGTAGGTCTCGCTTGCGCGGTGGTGTTCGAGTTCGGCCAGTAACTCGCCAGCGGTGCATCGGCGCCGATGTCCGTCGGTCGAGACAATGGTGGCCTCTCCGGGCCCATGACGGAGGACTGACACGACCGCCGTCGTTTCGAGCACATCCGTCGGAGCGATTGGTTCACCAACCAGGGCATTTACTAGAGACGACTTCCCCGCCTTCACCTCACCGAGAAACGCGACCTTGAGGGGGCGCCTCAGGCCCACCCTCAGCGCTGCCGCCTGCTCGTGCAACTTCGCGAAATCCGTGTCGGAATCCGCCAATGGGGAATCCGTCATGACGGACAGGGCGTCATTCAACCAGTCGATGTTGCGGCTCATGTAAACAAGCTCCGTGCCTCGATGTGGAGAGTCTCATTCCTGCCAACCAGCAGGCCTGCAGCGCCCGTCGAGCAGACTTCCTCAGCATGAGCAGCTGATAGCTCGTGGAGGTACTGCGCAACCTGGTAGATTTCGGCACTGGGAAGATGAACTCGAGTGAAGGTCTGCTCGAGGTGATCCAGGAGGCCAGACTTGGCGGTGGCCACGGCGTCGCGAATCAACTTCGCTTCCACCTCTTTCGTTCCTTTCTCGAGCTCACGATTCACTTGTTCGATCAACTCGTCGGCCTTCGTGCGGCCTCCAAACTGTCCCTTCACGAACTGCCACGCCTTACCTGCCCATCGCGAGAAGTCACCCTCTGGGGTTTGCAGGCGAAGAGAACCAAGCTTCGGCTCGGCAGTCCTGAAATCGAGATGAATCGCCTCGTGCTCTCGGACCTCGAGGTGACGAAACTCAGAGAACGACGCAGTCTCCTCAGCCTCATCGACAAAGTGGTCTAGCGCTTGGTGGCATCGGCGAACGACGTCGCGATACTCGGAGGTGACCAAATCAACGTTTATCAGACTCCGCTGCAACTGCCGGTCTCGGGCCCCCTGATCAGCCAGGTCATAGAGGTGCAGAAAGCCCAGCTGAATCTCGCCAGCGATTCGCTCTCGATGGCGCGTCCGCCAACCGCGGAGGTCATCTCTCATGGAGCGTTGGCACTCGCTCGCTTGTTCCGTGATGGCGTCTACCCTCGAGCAACGTTCCAGTTCCTCCGCCTCGAGATGCTGGGCGTACTCGCGGAGGCCCACCAACACTTCTCTCTCGAGCGCCAATAGCCCGATCCGACGGGATTCGTAGCGGATGTGGCCCGCGTTTCGGCGAAACGTCCGATCGATGACTTCCCGCAGGCGTCCCAAGCCAGATTCGTGGATCGCTTCTGACTGCGCTCCCGGCTCGGCGAGCCGCGCTGAGAATGGAACCACTCCGACGAATGCCTCAGAGAAGCGACTCTCGCAGTCCTGCAGAACCCTTGGCACGTCACCTTCGTTCACGAGATCGATGCGATTCAATACGCCGACGACATTGTCGGAACGCCCACCTAGGTCATCGAATGCCCGACTGATCTCTTCGAGGGCTACCTTGCTATCGGCGGCCGCGACAGCTGTAGCGTCTAGAATCCACAATACGCCGTCCGCATTGGTGTAGTATTCGCGCGCCCGCTGGTCCACTGCATGACCACGGCGAGACCCTTCCCGCCCCATCGGGTCTGCCTGGTTCAAGCCGGGCGTATCTACGAGCAGGATGCCGTCTAGGCTCGGCGGACCGCCAGTGTTCCAACGCGCCTCAACGTAAGGCGACTCATGAAGTAGTTCTCTCCTCAGTTTGACTCGAAGCTCCTTGAGGGCCTCTCGCTTCAAACCTCTGCGCTGCTCAGCGAACGCTTTCCGCGCGGCCTCCCTGCTGTCGAGGCGCCTTCTTTCGTCTTGCTCCACAATCGCGCGCATTTCCGCTTCGGTGCCCTGAATCGCTTTCGCGTGATAGTCCACAAGGACGCAGGGCGCTCCCGCCCCTCCGTATACATCCACTCTCCACGTGCATGGCGTGACGTCGACACCGGCGACTTGGCTTCCGATGAGCGCATTGACGACGGACGACTTTCCGCTGTTTCCGGGGCCCACGACGAAGAGTCGAAAGGGGGCGTCCGCGTCGACACCGCGCGTGTAGATGTCAGACCTAATTCGCCGCACGTTGGTCAAGACCGGAGAGAGCAGGGTTCCCGCATTCGGCTGCAACGCGTCCAAGATGCGGTCCAGAAGGCGCCCGGTAGACTCGCTCCGCAATCTGAGCAAGCGAAGGTCACCGCTGGGACGCTTTCGCTGCAACCTGCGAAACAATGAACACGCCAGCTCCTCGGCGGGAATCCCTAGCCTTGTTTCTGCGGAGCGCATATGGGGTTGGAAACTGTCGCTCACGTCAAACGGTGACTATCGCTAGGAGAAGGGCGAGCCCAACGCAGATCGTCACGATCAGTACTACGCGCACCTCGCGGGCGACTTCGCCTAGGCTGTGCTTCTGAAGCTGCTGTAGATCGAGCATTTCTCCTTGGAGCTTGGGCACAGGGTTGAGTTGCCGAGCAACGGAGGTTCGGTGCTCGGCATGATCACTTCGCAGCCTTTCGACCTCTCTGCTTAGACGATCGATTGCCTCCTGCACTCGGCCGACACTCGTCGTACTCACCTTCTGAGCGGCTTCCGCAGTTCTCGCGACCTTGTCGGCTTCCTTGAGGAGGTCAGCGTGAACCGCCTCGAACAAGGGCGGTAGTCCGCGAAGAGTGTTCACCTGCTCTCGAAATAGCGCACCGAGGGCGGTGGCATCCGTGTCGTCGAGCACCGCCTTCAAACGAGCTTCGAATCGCTCGAATCGAGCGATCAGGTCATCGTTCAGCGTCTTCACGTTGGCCACGGCCTGCTTCAGCTCACTACCAACTCGAACCCCAGTCTGGTCCAACTTGCGCGTCGAAGCGTCTATCGTGGGCCCCACGGCCTCATGGGTTACTCGGTTCGCTACCTCCGAGATCAAATGCTTGAAGTCCTCCAGCAGCTCTTCGTCGGATTGAGAGCCTCCATCGCCTGATCTGGGAACGAGTGTGTGCTGGGCCATTGCCCATCCTCCGTCGGTCTCGGTAGAGCGTTGTACTATCTCACGGTCGATTCCCGCGGTGAAGCGGAGTGCGGCGCGTCGCTCGACCTGTCCGCCGCCGCTACATGGGTGTCGAATCAAACGGTAGTGTGTCACGCCACCGCGGCAGCGAAGCGCGCGTACAGATCACCCGGAAGCTTGTGGTCCAGCGCCCACGTAATCGCCATCGGTAGTTCACCTTCGTGACTCACGTACCGCGCGGGTCCAAGAAACCAGAACGCGCGCTCGCTCGTGTTCAGACGCGAGAAGAGCATGACGTGTGACCCCCTCTCTTCGTGCCGCTGGTAGCGCAGACCGGTGTGGCTGGCTGCGCGGGTTACCGACTGACTCTCCCAGTGAATCAGATTCCGGCTGATTGCGTAGTCCTTGTATCGAGTCGTTGGTGAGAACTGCCCAGATGTCTTGTCGAGGGTGAAGGCCAGCAGGTCGCATTGAGCGTCTGGAACCCAACGAATACCCGTCTGCCAAGCCGCCACCTTAGCGCTCTCCCCAACACCGAATGCGGCGAGAATCTCGATGCGTGTGTATCGGCCGTGAACCTGTAGCGGAACCTCCGGATGAGTCGCCAAGGGCACATGCACGTGGTCGATCCGCGTCTCGAGGCAACCGAGCAGCTCCAAGAGCTCGTGCCTGACCTGTGGGTGCGACCAAAGCGTGGAGCACGCAGAACTCAACGAAGTCGACTTGTTAACTACGACTGATGCGACGGAGGCCACCAGCATTCGCAGTAGGCGCCGCTCCCGCTGGTCCAACCCGTCGAGGTTCGGCGGAGTGGGTGACGACAACACGTCTCGGTAGAACCCCAACCTTACCGGGTCGTCGATGTGGAGCAGTCGACCGATCCCTCGCCGCAGCTCCTTCTCGAAGGTGCCTGGTGGCAAGGTCGAAACACCGGCGTCGTCGCAGAGGTCTGACCACGCCTTGTTCCCCGTATACACGTCTTCGAGGTCGAGACCGCTCTCATCGAGATACGACGCAAGCGTGACTTCGCCCACGCCGGCGAGCACTCGGAGCTCCTCTACCTTCTGAGGCCAACGCGACGGAATCGCGCTACGGATGCTCTCGAGCACGATTTCGGACGCCACTCGATCGAGCTCCATGTGACAGCCGGCAGGAAGGAACGGAAAGCCCTGCTCGATCTGTCGCTCGATCTCCCGTCGCGTCCCACCGATCAAGGCTCGGAAGCGACGGTCGAAACGAAACTCGCGGTTCTGGTGACCGACGAAGTCCAAGACGGTGCACACGTCCTTGAACTTCGACCGACGTAGGCCGCGCCCGAGCTGTTGAAGAAAGAGCACAGGACTATCGGTTGGACGCAGCATGAGCAGCGTATCAAGAGCCGGTAGGTCGATCCCCTCGTTGAACAGGTCGACCGAGAACAACACGTTGATCTTGCCGTCTCTCAACTCCGCGAGAGCTGTGCGCCGATCCTCTCGGGAGCTGTCGCCCCACACCGCACTCGATGCGATGCCGAGTTGATTGAAGACGCGCGCCATGAACCGGGCGTGCTCGACACTCACGCAGAAGCCAAAGCAGCGAATGGAGTGGACATCATCCACGCGACCACTCAGCTGGTGGATCACTTGTCGCGCCCAAACGTCGTTGGCGGTCAGCACGTTGGTCAGCGCCTCGACGTCGTACCCACGGCCGCGCTTCCAGGGCACGTCCCTCAGGTCGATGCCGTCGTGGATGCCGTAGTAGACGAAGGGCGACAGGCGATGCTGATCGATGGCGTCCCAGAGGCGCAATTCTGCCGCGATTCGCCCATCGAACCAGCGCAGCACGTCGAGCCCATCACTCCGCTCGGGCGTCGCGGTCAGTCCGAGCAGCTCCCTTGGTTCAACAAGGTCCAGGAGCTTTCGGTAGGACGCAGCCGCGGCGTGATGAAACTCGTCGATGATGACGACGTCGAAGTGGTCAGGCTTCAGGTGCTCCAGTCCGCCGGCATTCAGGCTCTGAATGGACGCGAACACGTGCTCGAAGTCCGCCGGGCGCCGTCCGTCTACCCACAACTCTCCGAAACTGGGGTCGCGCAGGGCCTGACAGAACGTGGGGCGCGCACCTTCCATCAGGATCTCCTTGCGGTGCGCTACGAACAGAAGCCGAGCCCGTGGCAACCTCTGGCGGAGCCGGGCGTAATCCACAGCCGCCATGACGGTCTTTCCCGTCCCGGTGGCAGACACCAGGAGATTGCGGTGGTGACCGCGCGACCGAGCGAGCTCGAGCTGCTCGAGCATGCGCTCCTGAAACGGTCGAGGTGTCAACTCGATCGGGCTGAGGAGGACATCGGCGGGGCCTTGCTGCGAACGGGCTGCCTCCTTGGCGAAGGCTGCGGGGTCGAATGTCTTGAAGTCGTCGGACTGCCAATAGCTCTCGAAGACAGCGCCAACCTTCTCGACGACGGGCCGGTTCCGAGCCGCCGACAAACGAACATTCCACTCGAGGCCGGTGACCTGCGCCGAGTGCGTGAGATTGGACGAACCCACGTACACGGTCGAGAACCCCGACTCGCGATGGAACAGCCAAGACTTGGCGTGCAGTCGGGTGGTCGATGTGTCGTATGAGACCCGCACCTCGGCCCCGAGCTCCTCGAGCATCGCCAGTGCGCGTGCTTCAGTCGAGCCGGTGTAGGTCGTCGTCAGTACCCGGAGCTGGCGTCCCGAGGAACAGTGCTTCCGGAGCGCCTCGAGGAACGGGGCAATACCACTGCGCCGAATGAAAGCCATGACGACATCGATACGGTCGGCTGATGCGATCTCGGTGACGATTTGCCTTCCAACGCGGGGCTCACCTGGTGCGTTGGTCAGCAGCGCGGTATCGAGCAGCGGTATGAGCGGTTGCTCTATGCTCTCGAAGAGACCATCCGGGCGTCGCCCGACCACCGCCCGCAGCATTCTGCCGGCCTCGACCGGTCTCTCTCGCCGAGCGCCGCTCTTGTTCAGGACATCATCGACATGCCCAAGTAGAGTGCGCGCCAGGCTGATTCCCGTCGCCGCCCTGTCCCGCTCCGGCACGGACGCGATCGAGCGCTCCAAAACGCGACCGACATGGAGCGCAATGCGGTCGGCGGCCTCGGCCGACCGCAGCCCGTCATCGATGTGTTCGAGGCCGGGGCCGAGCGCCTCCAGCTCCGCCTCGAGAATCTCGGTAATGAGCGCCTCGTAGAGGCCACGCTGGCTTACCGGCATTGCGCTACTCCCCTACGCCACTCTGCTGAGTGTGAGATCGTCGTCGTACAACCACAGGCTCAGGTTCGGGTTTGCGCCAACAGCGTACTTCAACTTCTCGGAGCCCTTCGCTGCGACGACGGCCCCAACCGCCCGATCTGAGCCGAGCTCCGATGCAGCCCACCCGAGATATCGACTGATTTGGCCGACGACCCGGTCAGCCGGACGACCGCGCTTCAGCTCGAAGACCCACCATTCGTCGTGCGTCGGACGAAACCCGAGCAAGTCGATGGAATTCACCGGAGTCAACACCTGTCGGCCGGGGTGTCCGTACTTTCGCTGCGTCGACAGCTCGACTCTCACCTCGGCGCAAGCCCAGACCGACAAGTAAGCCAACGTCGCACAATATACAT
>CAZWVI010000030.1:0-20620 GCA_964637165.1 uncultured Planctomycetales bacterium | reverse complement strand
TCTTTCCCCATGAAGTCCCTGCACAGGGACCAGACAATTACACATGGATTACCAATCCAAGTAATGGACATCGGTACGCTCTGACCAATGCAACTCATACAAATTGGCAAGGTGCTGAAAATGAAGCCGTTGCAGCTGGAGGACACTTAGTTACTATCCGTAATGTAAGTGAAAACAACTGGATTACTTCTAATTGGAATGACAACTTGTGGATTGGGTTTACCGATGAAGCGCAAGAAGGAACATGGAAATGGATTTCTGGTGAAAGTGTAACCTTCACGAATTGGAATTCTGGTGAGCCCAACAATAGTAACGGCAATGAAGACTACGCACAATTAATAAAGAGCACTGGCTTGTGGAATGACGCTAGACATCTATCCTCAGGAATATTCGGAGTAATTGAACTATCCAACCGACTCCACTTAGCTCAAGCCGAGAGTCATTTTGATTTAGCTTTGGCATTGACCCAAATCACCGAACTGGAAAAAGACGCGCAAGATTGGTTTGGAGCTCAATGGCGGGATTTAGCCTTTTTGTATCGAATTAAATCGCAAATACATCAACGCTTAGGGCAGGAAAATGAGTGGCATCAATGCGCTATGCGCGCAATTTCCTTGCGCGACCTTCACGCCGGCCCCAATCACAGTATGACAATTTTGTGGCTTGGTGAAACTGCTCTAGAATTATTTAGTCGCGGTCGCCGCCAGCAAGCACTCCCACTGCGCGACGATTTCCAAGCGCGCTTTATGAAAATTGACGGCGACTGGGGCTTCATGGAAGTTATGAAATTAAAATTGGAACTCGAAAAGTTCTAACTCTGACCCCATTTAGTGGGTCACTGCATGGCTTCAATGTCGGCCACTAATTCGGCCGGATTTGCGTACCGGATATCGCGATCTTTGGCCATCATCTTTTCGATTAGATAATGGGTGGTCGGCGAGATGTCAGCCGACTTCATCTTGCCACCCTTTAAGCCCGCGAGAATTTGTTGGCGCATTACTTCAGCATCGCTCTCCCCGCTGAATGGCAATTCACCGACCACCAGGTGATAAAAGCTAACGCCCAGTGAGTAAATATCGGCGCGGGCATCGAGGTCATCGCCGCCCATAGCTTGCTCAGGTGCCAAATAAGCCGGCGTCCCTAAAGTGGTTTTACTTTTTTCACCTTCACTTGTAACTAATGACTGTGGGCCGGCGAAACCTAAATCAATTAAAACTACTTGGCCGTCTGGCTTGCGCATGATGTTGCCGGGCTTTAAATCGCGGTGCACCAAACCTTCACTGCGCAAGTATTCGAGGGCGCGCGCGCTTTGCAAAATTACTTCAAGCGCCTCGGCTTCAGCAAATTGATGGCCTTCATCTAAATCTTCTTCCAATGTGCGGCCCGGCACGAAATCCATTTCCAAAATATAGGTGCCCATGAATTTAAAGACGCGATGACCGCGAACTATGGCGGGGTGTTGCATTTTTTGCAACAGCTTGCCCTCCTCCACGAAGCGAGTAGCGGCAATGCGATCTTTGCGTAATCCAGGCAGTAGGATTTTTAGTGCGACTCGTTTGAAATCCTTAGCGCGGCGTGCCTGAAAGACATCGGCGGTGCCGCCGGTTCCAACTCGGGCAAAATCTGAATAGCCGGGGATTGCGGGCTCAAGCATGCATTTAGTCTTGCGGAGATGCTCCAACTGACTAGGAGTGAGCCTGACTAGGTCCGACACCACTTCGCTAAAGTCATTAACAGAAGGACTTTGCAACAGATTAATAGCGTCTGCTCGCAACAAAAAGCCGCGGTGGACTAATTGCGCAAGGAACTCCTGATCGGCGGCAGAAACGGATGGGGATTCGCTCACAGACAACATCCTAAAGCCACCTGGGCTATTCAGCCGAAGAAAGAGCGTGCCGGAAACCCGGCCAAAAAGCCGAACAGCTCGGCCTTGGAGAAAAAGAACAAAATGCTCAACGAAAGTGGCCTCGTCTACAAGTACTTCGACCTCATCGATGGATTCATCCGCGTGCGGATTCTCAACGATGAGGAAACACTGTCATTGCCCCGTGGAAGTTCGTCTGGTCCCCCCGACCGTCGCGAATACCGAGGCTTGGTAGTTTCGGCTTGTGTTGCCGGGTTAGAAGAAAACGTCCTCCCTCGGGTAAAAGAAATTTACCCAGACGATGCCGCCGCAGCTGAAGATTTGCTCTACCAAATTTGTGTAGACGTAAACCCACGCTTAGAAATTCACACTGTTGCTCTTCCAGCTGTTCAGGAAGCAAGTGCTGGCGAACTTTCGCCTGAAGCCGAAAATGACTTCCGTGAACGCGCTGACGAACTCCAATCAAAAGTATTAAAAGAAGTAATTGGCCAAGATGAGCATGTGGCCGCGCTTTGCCGCTCAGTTCGCAAGGCTGCGGTTGGACTAAAGGATAAGAATCGCCCAATTGGTTCTTACTTAATGGTCGGCCGCACCGGTGTTGGAAAAACCGAACTGGCCAAAGCAATGGCGCGCAACATGTTCGGTGAAGACTCATTGATCCGCATCGATTGTTCTGAATTCGCGCTTCCCCACGAAACCGCCAAACTAATTGGTGCCCCTCCTGGTTACGTAGGCCACAATGAAGGCGGCACCCTAACCGAAGCTCTGCTAGAGAATCCACACACCGTGGTATTGTTTGACGAAATTGAAAAGGGCCACGAAAAATTGCACAACATGTTGTTGCAAATCCTAGACGATGGACGCTTAACCGATTCTAAAGGCACAACTGTTTCCTTCAGCAACGCATTAGTGCTAATGACATCAAACGTGGGCACTTCTGACTACGCCGAGGCCAGTAACCGGTTAGGTTTTGGTAGCGATGGTGAACTTGAAGAAACTGACTTCCGCAGTTTGACCAACCGCGCCCTGCGCCAATTCTTCAAGCCAGAATTACTCAACCGTCTTGATGGCATACAAATTTTTGGATCGCTAGATCTAGTTTCGTGTGGTTGCATTGCTGAAATGAAATTGCGCGAGGTTGAGGAATTAGTTTCCGGATCGGGCATCAGTCTTGATTGGAGCGTTTCAGTGCCAAAGTCAATTGCCGACATCGGTTTCAACCCAGAATACGGAGCTCGCGAAGTGCGCCGCACAGTCGCGCAAATTGTTGAAGCCAAACTCACCGATGGAATTTTAGATGGCACCTGGAAGCGCGGCGATGCTCTGAAACTAAGTTGGAGTAAGGGCGAGTTAAAGGTCAACAAAAAGAAGGCGGTCAAGAAGTTACGCAAGTCCGCGTAAGCGGTATTCTGTGGGACCATGCTTGTCCCCGCCCTCCTCGGCTTTAGCCTAATTTGCGCTGTTCCACAGCCGCAAGACGCTCCAATCGACCCGCTCCCATCCGCTAAACTAGCGCATGAAATAGCTGCCAGCTGGAGTGGTGGGCAAATTGATTTTCCGCGCTTTGAACGTTTTTTGGGTCGTAATTTTCGCGGCAAAATGCTCGGACAACAAGCTTTGCAACACCTATTGCAAATTCAGCTGGTTGAAAATGAATCCCAGCTGCAGGGTATTGAAGTAAATCAAGCCGAGCTCGACGCATTGATTGGCGAAGCGCATGCTCAAGCAAAAGCAGCTGGCATCGAACTTAAGGAGGCGCTCCGCGAGCGGCGCATGAGTGAGGAAGAATTCGCAAATCTAATGCGCGGTTCGCTACTGCATGACGAGCTAGTGCGCCGAGCACTAAAGATGCCGGCCGGAGCTAAGCCCACTCCCGAGCAGTTGTCTGCCTGGAGCAAAAATCGCGTTGAAGAATTAATGTCCGCGTCCTTGGCACCGCCAGAAGGGTATGCAATTGATGCACCACCCTATCGAGTGAGCTTACCTGAGTTGGGCGCGGTAATTCGCGCGGCTCTCCCGGCTTTGCGTCTAAAGGAATACCTAACTCAAATTGTGCTGGAAGAACAACTTCTTCAATGGGCACGTGAAAACAAAGTTATTTTGAGTGAAGCAATCTTGGAATTGGAAATTGCTTGGCGCCGTAAGCGGGTGGCCGAAAATCCGGCCTTTGCGGGAATGACCTATGAAAAATTACTAAGTAGTCAAGGCTCAAGCATTGAAACCGTACGCCACGGGCGCGAATTGCGCGCGGCCGGATATTTGCGCATGTTTAGTGAAATGGAATTTGATGACGAATGGTTTTCCACCCGCAGTCAAGAAGAGTTAACTCAATTCGATTTACAATACGGCGAAGCACGCGAAATTTCCTGGTTAATGTTACACGCTGTCGAAGAAAAAGTTGATCCGCTAGATTTAGATTTCGCCGACGCTAAGCACGAGCTTGACTCATATCTTTTAGAAATAAACTCGGCCGATGATTTCGCGCGGCTAGCTAGCGAACTTTCCGAGCACGAACCAAGTCGTCCCAACGATGGTCGTTTGGGTTGGGTCCACCGAGCTGAACCAGGCGTTATCGACAACAACATCTTGCTGGCGGCCTTCTCTCTTGCGCCCGGCGAAATTTCGGCGCCGATCAGATTCGGCGAGGGCATGGCAATTGTTATTTGCCACCAAATACGCCCGCGCCCAGGCCAAAGCGAGTTCCGCACCCAAGTGCGGCGCGGCATGCACAACGAACTTCGTCCTTTGGTCTTAAAGCGCTACAACACGCGCCTTTTCTACTAAATCCGCACGTTCTGTATCTGAAATTGTTCTAAGCCTAGAGGGAGTTATTCGCTCGCAAGTGGAGACTTTCTTTTAACGCAGCCCGCAAGCGGCAAATGCGCGGTCACGCACGGTAGTTGCCCGCGCGCGAGCTTTTTCAGCACCGGCGGCCAAAATTCGCTCGACTTCGGCGGGGTTGTCCAGCAGTTCCTTGCGGCGTTCCCGAGCTGGAGCAAAAAACTCGTCCATGGCCTCGCGAATTGCCCCTTTTAGGTGGCCATACCCGGGAGCACCTTCACCACCGGCGCGAACTTTGTCCTTCCATTCATTTACTTCGGACTCGGACAAGAACAACGACATGGTGTCGAAGAGAAAAAGTTCATCAGGATTTTTGGGCTCCTCAGGTGGACGCGAGTCAGTAACAATTGAATTGATAACTTTCTTAAGTTTCTTCCCCTCTTCAAACATCCAAATGGTATTGCCGTAGGACTTCGACATTTTTTGCCCATCAAGTCCAACGACTTTTTGCGCTTGATCAGTTTTCGCCAGCACGCATTCCGGACGCACAAAAACCTCCCCGTATTGATTGTTGAAATAACCGGCCATGTCATTAGTCATTTCAACGTGTTGCACTTGGTCCTTACCAACTGGCACATGGGTTGAATCGTAAGCCAAAATGTCGGCGGCCATTAACACTGGATAAGTGAACAGGCCGACACTTGATTTAATGCCTTTTGAAGTTTTGTCTTTGTAGGAATGTGCGCGCTCAAGCAGCCCCATTCCAGTTTGGGTGGCTAAGAGCCAGGCAATTTCATGTACTTCAGGAACATCAGATTGACGCCACAGCACCGCCTTCTCTGGGTCAAGCCCCAGCGCCAAGTAGGCAATCGCGGTCTCGCGCACATAAGTCCGCAACTCCTCAGCATCTTTAACCGTGGTTAATGCATGGAAGTCAGCAATAAAGAAATAGTGTTCACCATCTTCCTCCTGAGATGCAACGTGCTGTTGAATGGCACCAAAGTAATTACCAATGTGTTGCAATCCACTTGGCTGAATTCCTGAGAGAAATGTTTTCATTAACAACTAAGCAAGAACTGCTCGCGGGCGGCGGCCGAGGCATGAATGCGGGCGGCGTTTTCTTCAAAGCCGGCACATCCCATTAAGGAGAGTGCGGCAATTTTCCCAGATTCAACGCCAGGTTGATCGAATGGGTCAATGCCCATAATGCCACCGGCAATCGCGGTCGCGATTTCAAAGAAGGCAAAGTATTGACCGACATGGAAAGCGTCCAGCTTGCACAGCTCGACCGTGCAGATTGGTCGATTAGCGTCCATTAACGCCACTTCCGTACCTTTTCGCTCTGCCTCAATTAAATCATTTAAACTGCGGTTTTCAAGATGACTAAAGGCTGCGGATTCGGCAAATGCTTTGCCAATTTCAACAGTGTGCGCATGTTTACCCAACTTAACCATGGTGTAAACCTTGTCGTCCGGGCCTTCAATATAAAGTTGGCACTGACTATGTTGATCAGTCGGACCGACCGCTGTAACAGGCGTTGGCCCAACGTTTACTTGTTCACCGGCAAGATTGTGTTTTTTGCCAAGCGACTCGGCCCACAATTGTTTGTACCAATCCGCCAGCAAACGTAGACGATACGCATATGGAAAGTGCACGTGAATCGGGCGACCCTGTTCCATGTGCATAACGTGCGCCAACGCATAAGCCAGCGCGGGGTCTTGGTCCGCTGGAAGCGTTGCACAAGAATTATCAACCCGCGCCGCGCCGGCCAACATACTTTCACTATCAATTCCGGCCATTTCAAAGTTGAACAAGCCGACTGATGACAGAACTGAGAACCGCCCACCTACTCCATCGGGAACTTCTAAGGTGGTGAAGCCTAAGTCATCACATAATTTGCGGAAGTGACCGCCGTTTGGATCAGTAGTAATGGTGAAGCGTTTGCGAGCTTCTTCATCGGAGCCAAGCGCTTTTCGCACGGCGGCATAGAAAACCAAGAACTCGCTAGAAGTTTCGATGGTCCCGCCTGACTTCGAAATCACATTAAAGTGGCATTTTTCGGCGGGAACATTGGCGAGGAATTCCGCAATCCAGTCAGGGTCGATTGAGTCGAGCACCATACAGCGCGGATTTCCATCCTTTGGGGCCCACTCTTGGTAAATCGGCGCGAGGGCGGCCAGAACCGCTGAATTGCCCAGGGCGGAGCCGCCAATCCCTAAAACTACAAAGTAGTCAGGGGCCTGTTCAGCCTTTATAGCTTCAGCTCTAGATTTGCAACTTTCTAAGTGTTGAGTGGCCGCGTGCAACTTGCGCCAGGCCGGCATTTCGGCCAGATGGGCATCGCGAGCGGCGGCCGCTTGGGGGATTCGGGCGGCAAAGTCTGCGCGGCTAACACCGCCGGCAAAGAGTCCTGTTAGGTCGAGTTTTAAGGCCATGGGGATACCCTATTCTATAGGCTCGATAGCGGCTATTTTTTATGCAAGATTTTGCCCGCTCGAACCGACAAAAGAAGGCGTACTTACGCACCCCCCACCCACACTCAACATGTCTACCTACAATTCTGGACGCAGCGGACTTGCTGCTCTTCCTATTCTTGTAATTGTCGCGGTTCTAGCCGCGGTGATTTACCTTGTTTTGCAAAGGCCAACTGATGTTAGGCCTGAACTTGACGAGCAAACCGATACCGAACAAGGCATTATTAAACATGATGCCGCCGAAGTTGAAGCAGGCAATTCCCGCACTGGTCTAAGCAGCCGAGTTGAAGAGAGTGTCGCCGCAACTGCTCGTGCTTCGAAAGGACGAGTTCGCGGGCACGTGCAAAACCTAGCCGGTGAATCTGTTGCCGATGCAACTGTGGTGTTAAGCAAAAGGCTAAGCCAATCTGAAGCCTTTAGCCTGGACACGCGCAACAAAGGTTCAATCCCGACCTTCCGTCGCACCACTAATAGCAATGGTGAATTTAGTTTTGAACGGTTGCCAGCCGGCGCCGATTTTGACATGTGGGTGCGCCATAAAGACTACGCTCCCAAACAAGGAGTACCAGTCCGTGCTCTTGGCGAAGATCAAGATTTACCGCCAGTCGTTTTGACTCAAGGCTATCGGGTTTACGGGCAAATAACTGATGAGGGTGGGAATCCGATTCCTGCAACAATAAACATCAAGCGCCAAGCGACTCGTTATATCCCGCGCGACAACGAAGAAGTCAATGCCGAGAACTTAGAACTTGGACGAATGTTTGAAGTTGAGGCTGATGCCAACGGTAATTACTCCATAGAGTTGTTGGCGCAAGGCATGTGGACTTTACTGGCCTCACATGAAGGTTATGCAACCAATCAGATTCACCCAATCGTATTGATGGGTGAAAAAAAGGAATTGGAACAAGATGCAATTCTTGGTTCAGAATTCATCCTTGCTGGAATCGTTATAAACGGTGATGGCGAAGCAATTCCAGATGCAAGAATTGATGTTTCTCGAATGCGCCCGCGACCACTGTTTTCTACAAACTTGAAAAGTGGGCCTGATGGTAAGTTTGAAGTTCGCGGCTTAAGTGAAGGAGTTTATGGTGTGGCGGCACAAGCTGCCGGTTATTCCAATGCCACTCTTCCGCGCACTAAATCTGGAACGACTGACATTGAATTGGTACTCAACAAAAAGGGCAGCGTTTCGGGACGGGTTTCTGACCCAAACGGGGCACCGGTTAAATCCTTTACGGTTAATGTTGCCCGAGTTAATCGTGGCACATCTTTGTACTCGCCAAACGGCCTGAAACAAAGCTTTAAGAGTGATACTGGCGACTTCACGATTGGTGGCATGGAGCCTGGCAGTTATCGTCTACTAATTACTGCAAATGGTTTTGCCCCCACTTACTCAAGTGGGTTCTCAGTCCAACGAGAATTAATTCAAGGCATTGATGTTAGCTTGCAGCAAGGTGGCACTTTGGTTGGAACTGTAATTGACGCTGCAACAGGTGATGCTGTTGCTGGTGCAACAATTAGTGTTCACGGAAAGGATTGGAGCACTGAAAACAAATTCGGTTTGTTTGGTGGCGCTGGCCCTGACCCCAACAATATTCCAGAGCAAAGTTGCATCTCCAAAAAAGATGGCAGTTTCAAATTGGAAAATGTGTTCTCCGATGAATTAAACATCGAAGCAACCCACCCTGCTTACTTGAGTGCGACTTTAATGGTAAATGTTCAGGGGGGCGGACACGTTGATGTCGGTGCCTTTAGTTTGTCACGCGGTGGCTCAGTAACTGGTCTTGGTTTTTATGGCGATGGTCGGCCGCTGGCAGGAGGAACCGCTTACATCACCCGCCAAACCGAGGGTGGATTTGGATATTTTGCTGACAACATGCGCCTCGATTCGCGTGGTCGTTTTTCCTTCGAAGGCTTAAAGGAAGGAAGTTACAAGGTTTCGGTTTCATCGTCCGAAGGATCCGGAATGATGTTCCTAGCCGAAGTTGATGGCTCCACTGAGAGCGTTTACGTGCAGGCTGGCCGCAATGTCGAGGTCAAGCTGACCGCCCAACAATAAGACTCTGACACCACCGATTGAGCGCGAATCAACCAACGTAATCCCTACGGCAGCGTAATATATGCTCAATGATTACCCTCGCCCTCCTGTCCCTTCCAAGTTTTGCGCTCGCTCAACAGACCGCGCAAGACCCAAGCGAAATTCGCGTTCAAGATCTAAAAGCCCACATCGGCTACCTGGCAAGCGATGAGCTTGAGGGTCGCGAGTCCGGCGAACGAGGCGGCCATATGGCTGCCAAGTACTTCGCTAAACAATGGCAACGACTAGGCTTAGAGCCACTTGGAGGCGACGGGAATGGCACCCCTAAATTGGACGACTATCTACTTCCATTTGAAACTCGTGGGCTCGATTGCCTGAACACTGGAGCAGTCTTGGCGGGCACCGATCCGAGTTTGGCCAATTCCTATATTGTCATCGGTGGGCACCATGACCACGCCGGCATTGGGGGCCCGGGCGCGATGGGCTTTCCAGGTGAAATTCATAACGGGGCCGATGACAACGCTTCAGGCTCAAGCGGAGTGGCCGAACTTGCCGAGTGGTTTGCCGCACACCCAGCCCGCCGCCCAATCGTGTTCTTAACTTTTAGTGCCGAAGAGCGCGGCCTTCTTGGCAGCAAAGCATTTGTTAAACAGGAAATCATTCCGGTAAAAGAAATGTATGCAATGATTAACTGTGACATGATCGGCCGCAGCGTCGACGACTACCTTTACATCGGTGGCCTCGGAACTGCAGATGAATTTCATCCGCTACTCGACAAACTATTTGATGGGTGTGGAATGAATTTGGAACTTGGAGATGCTGGTGAAGCACCGAGTGACAACACTTCCTTCTACAACGCAGGTGTTCCAGCTCTTTTCTTTTTCACCAACATTCACTCTGACTACCACATGCCAGGTGATGACATTGACAAGATTAACTATCAAGGTGAAGTAAAAGTTTTGGAATTGATTCGAGACGTTGTTGGCAAATTAGACGCACATGACCAGGCGTTGAAATTCCACAAACGCCCTGGCATGGCAATGCCCAAGGACTTCAACGAAAAAATGATGGAGCACTACATGGCCATCTCAAAGCGCAGTCAAAATCGGGGCAAGCTCGGACTTTCACTTGAAGAGCATGAAGATGGCCTAACCGTTACGCGGGTGCGCGAAAATTCCGCCGCCGCCCAGGCTGGTTTACTTAAAGGTGATGTACTTCAAGTTGTGAATGGCCGCAAAACCAGCTCAACCGACGATTTACGCCGTGCGATGGGTGGTTTGCTAAAAGGCGAAAAAATGAAAGTTAGTTACCAGCGCGATGATGCTTCAGTCACCGTCGAAGTAACTTTAGGCTAACCAGGATAAATACCTTGCGCTAGTGCTGGTCGCATTTTCGCTTTGGGTAGTTGAGAAATTACTACCGCCGACAAGTCCCCGAGCTGTTCTAGCTTGGGGACTTGCAATTCCCGCCAATCGTACATTTTGGGAAAAGTTAAATTGGCTGATGGCGTATTTAATGTAATCGTGCTGCCGGCTGATATACCGAATAAAAAGGCACGTTGAGTTAAGGGGTCCCAGCGATCACATTCAAAAAAACTACGGCGCACTTCTCCATCTGGACTCAACCAGGTAACAGCATCCTTAATCACCCGCGAGCTACGCATACTTATTACCGCATAACCATTGGCAAATTCGAGAGTTGCCTCGACCTCCCAATCTTTAAGAGAAATTTCTATTTGCTTAGTTGGCAGAAGAGAAATTTTTCGCCCACTTAATCCCCGGCAACTTCGCACCGGCGGAGCCGACAAAGGGCTTGGCGCGGCCACTCGTTGCACTGGTTGCAAAAACACATCAAAAAGCAAGAAATAGTCTTCCGCGCCAAAAGTGACCATTAATTCGCCACTTTGTGGAAACCACATCAGCCCCTCGGCTCCTTGCAAACTCCACTCATCGCCACGGGTTTCATCAACCGCAAAGGCTTGGGCCGGCTCCTGTCCGACCAGCGGCAAAAGAATCGCAATTAGCATCGAAGACAATAGCTGCATGTGCGTAGCATAACTATACCGATGAGAAATCTACGCACCCCACTGCTGCTTTTTGTAGTTGCCCTGGCCCTCACTTGGATGCTGTGGCCACATTCCAATGAGATCGCACAAGATGCGTCTAGCGTACAAAGTGCTGAGCATAGGCCAAACGAGGAGCTGGAAGCTGCTCCTGCAACTATTGCCGAACGAACTACCGAGCGCAAGATAGATGACACCCAGTTACTTTTGCGCGCGATTTTACGAGACGGAACAAGCCCTAAAAATGCGACCTTTTATTGGAAGGACAAAAATGGGGACAAAAATTACAACTCAACAACGGCAAGCACCACAATTTCGCGTGAAGGTGGTCAACTAGAGTGCATGGTTTATGCGGATGGCTACTGGTCGGATGTATTACAACTTAATGACGCTGAACGTCAGGCTGAGGACGAAGCCCTACTGCAAACAAAAATAGAATCAGGCCAAGCGCTGATTAAGTTGCAATTGCCAAACAATGCCACAAGCAACTGGACCTGCCAAGCTCATTGGAACAAGAAACTTGATGGCGAGGAATGGGCGTCAGCACGTAAAGGCTATATTTTTTCGCAATCTGAATTAAGTAAACGCTCGGCATTTTCACAACAAGGCGAACTCAATTTTGCCGCTCTCCCACCCGGCATTTGGAGTTTTGAGATTCAGGTCGAGGGCTTCCCAATCACCCGCTTAAGTGCCGAGATTAAGCCTGGACAGCGAGTTGAGCTTATTGCCAACTTATCCTTTGGGGCGCGCGTTAGCGGGCGAGTTGTCGACATTAAGGGTCAGCCGATTGCCGAGGCCAAAGCACTCTTAGTCATGGCGGACTACCAAAACGTTTTGGAATTACTTTCGGATAAGGAACAAGTTTTATCACTAGCGGTTGATGGTGGCATCACCGAGAGTGACGAAAATGGTTATTTCGAAATTGGGCCGGTGGAAGCGGATAAATACATAGCGGTGGTCCATCATGAGTTGTTTCAAAATTGGTCAAGCGACAAATTCCCCTTAGCTAGTCGCGGCGAACACCAACTCGGCGAAGTAATTCTCAGCCAGGGAAATATTTTAAATGTCCAAGTCGTAAACGCTATCACCCAAGAACCAATCCAAAATGCTAGTGTTGAATGGTTCAGCGGCAACGACTTTCAACAAATCGCAATTTCAAGTTTACTGCCTTGGAAAACTGCGGAAAGCAAAACTGATCAAGACGGAAACACTCTTATTGAAAACTTACCATTCGGTGAACTTTCGGTGCGGGCGGGCCGAGATGGATTCTCGTGGACTTCAAGTGCCCTCAGTAAATCTGCTTTAGATGCAGGCGAAATTGTGCTGGCCTTATTCCCTTCCATTAGTGTCGGTGGGCGCGTAGTCAATATGCTTGACGGCACTCCCCTTGCAGACATAGAAGTCAGGGCTTTCCATCCTGGCAGTGGCTTGATATCAAACCTTACCGCTGGCCAAGGCTCATCCCCTACAGAGCCAATCGCCGACACCAACGAGAGTGGGGAATTCTTATTAAATGGCCTCAGGGAAGGGCAATGGCGGATTCGCGCTAGTAGCGAGGACTGGGCTAGTCAGACCCAAGACATTGAAATACTTGCCAATAAACCGGCTCCGTTCGTTGAATTTCGGCTAAGCAAGGGTGCACAACTGCTTGTCAAGTTACTCGACGCCCAAGGCATACCCGATGAAAATGGCTTAATTAATTTATTGAACTTCGGTGACAGTTCGGCCAGCATGCCGCGCTCAAGGAAAACTAACGCGCGTGGTGAAGTCACTTTTGAACATTTAAATCCGGGCAACTATCAAGTACAAGGATTTCCGTCCGGTTCTGAAATGCAACTAGTAGGCGCGGCAATGGGCAAGCTCGGAGGCTTACAAATAACTTCAACCTTCATTGACATTGAAGAAAATAAGTTTCATGAACTTACTCTGGGAGGACTTGTAAATCGATGCGACATCGAGGGCTTTGTTTATTGCGGAGAAAATCCCCGCGGCGGACTAACCGTCATGCTTAACTCACTTACTGGAGTGCAGTCGGCAACCACCGACGAAACCGGCTTCTATGAAATACACGGGGTGGCCGAAGGTGACTACATGTTAATGGTCGGTAGCCTTGGAATTGCCGGTGGTAGTGGTTGGTATTCAAATATGGTGGTTAGTGGCTCGGGAGTAATCGAAAAAAATATTGACCTCCCACTTACCCAAGTAAAAGTAAATGTCCGCGCCGCAGTCGATGGGGCTCCATTAGCTAAAATTCCGGTTATGTTGCGACCGATGAACGGCACGCCCGGTGGTGGCTACCGCAACAGCGACATGAACGGCGAAGTTCTTTTTGAATTCACGACCCCTGGCAATTATGCGGTTTGTGTCGGCAATGCCGCGATGCCGTTACTTGGGGGTGGCACTACTTATTCTTCTGAATTGGTGGAGAATGTTGAAGTACTTTATGACCAGGCAGTTTCAGTTGACGTAAATCTAAACCAAGCGTCCAGTATTACAGTACGTGTTATTGATTCAAACGGTAGCCCGGTAAGTGGCGCCGGAGTTTTTCCACTAAGTGCAGAGGGCCAGGCCATCACCCAATTTTCCCTGCGCACCACCGATGCCAACGGTGAAATCAAACTAAGTTCATTGCCTAATCAGGCAATTCAGTTGATTGCCCGCCATCCAGTACTTGGCGAAAACGTAATCGCTGTTGATTTACAGATGGGTGACAACCCGCCGACTCAAATACAACTGGAGGCTGGTTGTTTAATCCGCGTCCAAGTGGTTGACGACCAAGGGCAAGCACAGCCCGGAATTGCAGCGGTAGTTTTGAACCAATCAGGATCCCCGATTTCATCGTTACTCTACGGAAATCAAATGATGGAATATAGCGCAAACATGATGTCGGGGAACGAGCAAAAACTTGGACCAATGCGTCCGGGAAAATACGTCCTTCTATTATCCAATTTGAATGGCGACAATATGCGGCAGCCGCTACTCATTGAAGCTGGCGTGCCAGAGCAACGACTTACAATTGAGTTCGCGCCTTAGCTCAACTGCCCCTAACTAGATAGTCCACTGTTAATCCCCCCACTTCAAGCTGTCGCTCCGCCCTTTGCCGGAGCCGGCGAACTCTCTGCTCTTGCCAGTGCTCTTGCTTGGGGCACTGCCACGGTTCTATTTACAAAGGCATTTCGAAATGGTCGCGCCCAGGACGCGGTTCTTTTCAAAAACTTCTTCGGTGCAATTGTGTTGGGGCTGCTCGCTTATAGCTTGGGGTCCGGCAATGGTGGAGGCGCAGTCGGTGCTGGTAATTTATCTTGGTTGCTGATTTCAGGCGCGGTGGGAATGGCGGCCGGCGATTTACTTTACTTCGTGGCACTAACTCATATTGGAGCGAGTCGCACAGTAATCATCACCATGATCACTCCAGTGTTCACCGCACTTATGGCGTGGGCAGCATTCGGTGAACAACTCAGTGCAGTTCAATGGTTGGGTGCATTGTTGGTAGTGGCGGGCGGAGTTGTGGCAGAATCGCGCAACCTTGGTCTCGGGACCAACAACCGCGCTGACTTGACGGGTGTCCTAGCAGCACTTGGATGCGCATTTGTTTTTGCTTTCGGCAACGTACTCACGCGCTGGGGTGTTTCCGATACAGAGATGGTCACCTCAGCATCAGTTCGCTTGGCCGGAGGCTCAATCGGCGTGGTATTTATTTCGCTGTTCCGCGGCGATAGTTTGCAAACGGTGCGCGCCCCTTTTGCTAAACATACTTGGAAAACATTTTTAATACCATCGGCAGTCGGCACTTGGTGTGGAATGTCCCTCTTAATGGGTGGCCTAACTTGGGCCAAACAAGGGGTGGCCGCGGCGATGGCCGCCGCAACTCCACTTTTCTCACTACCTTTAGCCGCGATTATGTTACATGAAAAACCTGGTAAGCGCGGTTGGCTAGGCGCCGCCATCGTTATTAGCGGAGTTGTAATTATGGCCCGAGCATAGACTTGCAATAATAGGCCGCACCAAACAAATGCTCCGCTTCTTAGTCAACTTAACAATCTTCTCCATTGCTTTTTTAAGCGTGGCGGCAGGCGTACGCGAATATGCACCAAGTCGATTGAAAGTTGAATGGTTTGAACAACGGGCTGACGATTATGAAATGGTATTGCTTGGCTCAAGCCATGTGTTTCGCCAATTAGATTCCGAATTCATCGGAGCTCAACTTTCAAATTCGCAAACGCCATTTGATGTGTTCAACTTTGGCGTTCCGGGAATGCGCTTTGCTGAAATCATGTACATGGCAAATCGAATTCTTGAACTTGACTCGCCGGACCTCAAATTCCTGGTGCTTGAATTGGGCGACTTGCGTAGTGACATCGAAGATGAGAACTTATTCACCGAACGACTTGTTTATTGGCATGACTTTTTTGCCACGAGTTGGGTAATCAAATCTTTGTGGCAAGAAGATGTCACGCTCACACACAAGCTAGACTTGGGTGTTGATCATCTTCACCATTTCGCTCACTGGTTGGGCAATATTGGACGTGGGCCGGATGTTTGGGCCAAACTAAAGGGTGGTGCGCGCGAGTCATTTTTCACAGACGCTGGCGAGCTGCGTCCAGGTTTAGGGGTCAATGGCCATGGCTGGCGACCGCTTGACTTAGAAGCAAACAAAAAAAGCTATCAAAAACGGCGACGCGATTTTTTGGCGGACTTGGATGGGTTTCGAAAGTCAAAGAAGAACTTAGCCGGATTGAAATGGACTGGCCAAGCTAATCCCACCCTAGCCCAAGCGATTGATGATTTGGAGCGCCGGGCGGCAGACAAGGGTGTTGAATTAATTTTCATGACCTTGGCCAGTTTTGAAAAACCAAAGGGGTGGCTGGACTTACAGCAATCAGGTCATATTAAAAGGTGGGTTAAATTCAATGATCCAAACAAATATCCGGAACTTTATCGGGCAAAAAATCGCTGGGATTATTTCCATCTCAACCAACAAGGTAGTGCCAAGCTGAGTGAATCTTTTGCGAGTCAGCTTAAGCCAATGATTGAGGAGCGACTGTAAATATGTTGTTTACCGAATTACGCTTTCTACCATTTTTCTTATTGGTGTTTGCCGTTCACTGGTTGTGGCGCGGCGATCGCGGCCGCAAATTTTGGTTGCTGAGCGCGAGTTATGCTTTTTACGCGGCTTGGGATTGGCGTTTTCTCGGCTTAATTATTGCCTCAACTTTGGTCGACTATTATGCCGGATTTAAAATTTCGGACAGTGAAAACGCAGGACCAAAAAAATGGTACTTACGCTTATCGCTCCTGGCCAACTTGGGCATTCTTGGCTTTTTCAAATACTGCAATTTCTTCATTGATTCCGCTTCGGGATTACTAGGCTATTTAGGGCTGGAAACAGGAATACCGACCCTCAACATCATTTTGCCCGTCGGCATTTCATTTTTCACTTTCCAAACGATGTCCTACTCATTGGATATTTATTTTGGCAAACTCAAGCCAACACGATCCCTTTTAGATCTCGCCCTTTTCGTCGGCTTTTTCCCGCAATTAGTCGCTGGGCCAATTGTGCGGGCTGCTGATTTTCTTCCACAACTTGTTAGCCGTCGTCGCTTTTCTAATGTTAAGGTCAAGGCAGCATTGTTGTTGTTTCTAAGTGGCTTCATAAAGAAGGCGTGTATTTCTGACAATTTGGCGCCCCTAGTTGACGCCTATTTTCTTGACCCCGCCGCCTACGGAGTCGGAGCAACATGGACTGCGGTGCTTGCCTATGCAACACAAATTTATTGCGATTTCTCTGGCTATTCAGACATGGCAATCGCCTGTGCTGCCTTGCTTGGATACAAACTTTGTTTGAACTTCAACTTCCCCTATCTTGCCAGCGACATTCAAGATTTTTGGCGGCGCTGGCATATTAGTTTGTCGAGTTGGCTGAAAGATTATTTGTATATCCCACTTGGCGGAAACCGCGGCAGCAACTTTGCGACTCAACGAAACTTAGTGCTGACGATGCTCCTTGGTGGACTCTGGCATGGAGCGGCCTGGACTTTTGTTGTTTGGGGCGCGCTACATGGAGCGGCCTTAATGCTCAATCGTTGGTGGACAAAACAACGTGAGAAAGGATTGCTAAGCAGTGGCTTGGGTGCGGTAATGGCTGCGCCTGTTGGGATTATTTCACCGCTTTTGACATTCTTCTTTGTGTGTATTTGCTGGATTTTCTTTCGCGCCAACGACTTCTCAAGCGCTTGGATTTGCTTGAAATCTTTCGCTATGTTTAGCAGTTCGGGGGTGGCACCCTTGGCGCCAGAGTTGGCAATAAGCTGGTTGATTTTCCCGATTTTATTAATCGTACATTTAATCTCGCGCTGGACTCAGGCAAAAGTATCGCTGCAAAGCCTGCCCGATTGGGTCTTCGCTGGGTTTATTGGGGCAAGTTTTGCCCTAGCTTTGGCATTTACTCGTGCTGATTACCAAGCATTCATTTACTTTCAATTCTAGTACCTTAGAATCTACCTATGTTTAAGCGCGTGTTCATCGCTAATCGTGGAGAGGTTGCCGCTCGCATGGTGCGGGCTTGTAAAGACCTCGGAATTGAGTCAGTGTGCGGAGCTTCAAGTGCTGATATTGAAGCTGGTTACGACTACTTAAAGCAGACCGACGAGGTCATTCAAATCGGTGGCGGAGCGGCCACCGATTCGTATTTGTGCGCCGACCGCTTGATTCAAGCAGCGCGCCAAACTCGTTGTAGCGCGATCCACCCCGGCTGGGGCTTCCTCGCTGAAAACGCCCAATTTGCAGCCATGTGTGAGCAACACGGCATTTGCTTTATTGGGCCTGACCCAATCGTTATGGATCGAATGGGTCTTAAATTGGCCGCGCGCGCGGCGGCGATTGGTGCCGGATTGCCGGTGGTGCCGGGATCTAAAGGCGCGCTTAAGGACGCCGATGAAGCGATTAAGGTGGCCGAAAAAGTTGGCTATCCAATTGCCCTTAAAGCAGATGCCGGTGGTGGTGGCCGTGGAATTCGCCGCTGTGAAAATGCAGAGCAAGTGCGTACGGCATTTGTTGAAGCCAGCCGTGAAGCAGCCACGTCTTTTGGCAATGCCACGCTTTACTTAGAGAAATATTTAGAGGGTGGTCGTCATATTGAATTTCAAGTTTTCGGTGATGGTCGCGGCAATGCCGTGCACTTATTTGAACGTGAATGTTCGGTGCAACGGCGCCACCAAAAGTTAGTTGAAGAATCTCCATCTACAGCTATTACAGCTGAGCAACGAAAAAAATATGGGGAGTTAAGTGCTCAAGCAACCGCCAAGTGGAATTACGCCGGCGCGGGAACTATGGAGTTCTTAATGGCTCCTAGCGGTGAGCTTTATTTTTTAGAAATGAATACGCGTTTACAAGTTGAGCATCCGGTCACCGAACTTGTTACTGGGGTTGATTTAGCTATGGCACAATTTCAAGTTGCGGCCGGGCAAGAAATTCCGTGGAAACAAGAGGAATTGAAGATGAACGGACATGCGATTGAAGTGCGTGTCAATGCCGAAGATGTCGATGATGATTTTCGACCTCATCCAGGGACGGTAGCTAAGTTTGAATTGGGTGGAGATGGTGTTCGCGTCGACACCCATATGAGCAGCGGTGCGATTATTCCACCGTTTTATGATTCCTTAATCGCAAAAGTTATTGCCTATGCCGACTCGCGCGACTTGGCGATTGAACGCATGGAGGATACTCTGTCTGCTGCGCAGATAGAGGGTGTTCCGACGACGATTCCACTTCATCAAAAAATTCTGGCGCATAAAGATTTTGTGAGTGGAGACTATGACACCCTATGGTTAAGCCGCGAGTTTTAATATTTTTAGGATTGCTGGGCCAGGCTTGCGGTCCAGTTGCGCTGGAAAGCACACCCGCGCCCAATGTACTATTAATTTCAATCGATTCCCTGCGGCAAGATCGTTTGGGATGTTACGGGCATCAACTTGAATTTGCGAATAGGCTTGATGTTTCCCCGAACATTGACACGCTGGCAAAACAAGGAACGCGTTTTATAAATGCTTTCAGTAGTTCGTCGTGGACCCTTCCAGCTCATGCCTCTTTAATGACTGGGCTTAGTGATTATGAACATGGGGTCGAAAGTTCACGATTTAAGATTGACCCAAAACATCCTGTGTTAGCGGAGAGTTTCCAGGATGCTGGATATGCGACATTGGGAGTTTTCAGTGGAAGTTTTTTAGATTCTCGACATGGCTTTGGTAGAGGCTTTAACCAATACCAATCAGCAATTTTGGACGCTCAGCAGACGAATGCATTACTCGAGCTGGAAAGACAAAAGATCAGTGCGGAAGATCCAGATTTTCTGTGGACGGCCGAGCGCTTAACGCACCTTCGGAAAATTGTCCTGCGCTATGACCATAGCAGTGAACGGGTTGTTGATCGCGCTATCGAAATGCTTGGGGGTTCAGCAGAAGACAGGGCACCATTCTTTTTGTTCACTCATTTCTTTGACGTGCACCATGATTATCTGCCAGAACGTGTAGATGAACTTTTGGCTAAATCATTCGACCCCAGCTATGAAGGTCCGTGGAATGGCAAAGATTGGCTGGACAAGCTGCGGCCACAATCCTTGAAAAACTCGCCCCTATCGGAACGCGACCTTGCCCATATCAAGGCGATGTACGACGCTGAGATACATTTGGTAGACCGCCAAGTTGGCCGGCTCTTTTCCTATCTTCAAGATACTGGTCAATGGGATAATACGATTGTGGTTTTAGTATCTGACCATGGCGAGGAATTTTTTGAGCATGGCAACGTCACCCATGGCAAAAACTTGCACGATGAATCAATTCGAATTCCACTTATTGTAAAGGGAATTGCTGGTCTGCCTTCAACCACAGTTGAAGTGAGAGGTATTCAAGCTGTCGCCGAACTAATTGGCGATCAAGCAGGGCTAGACATTCATCTCAGTGACCAGCCTGATTTCTTAGGGACCTTTAGCCGGCTAAAAGTAGGAACTGGGAGTAGTCAAGCCCTACGCGACTCCTGGAGAGATGAAGAGTTCAGCCTGCTGCGCGCTTTCGAATTTGACCAGGAATCCCAGGATTTACAACTAGCACGTCATCCAATTTCGGGCCAACCAGCGATCCTTATTTACAACCACAATACCGACCCAACAGAGACGCACCCCATCCCAATAAACAGCCCCAGAGCCAGATTAGTCAAAGCGAGATTCGAACAGGATTTGGAGAGGCTAAAGGCAAGCAACAAAAAGTTGGAACATTCAGTAGAGGCGAAAAGACTCGCAGAAGAGTATTCGAAAGAGGAGATGGAGTTACTGGAAGAACTGGGGTATGCCCACTAAGACACTGACCTAATCGGCTGGGTCATATTTACACAAATTCGCGTAATCAAGC
>CAZWVI010000029.1:0-20736 GCA_964637165.1 uncultured Planctomycetales bacterium | reverse complement strand
CAAATTCCCCGACACGGTTTGCCCTATAAGAAAAAGAAAATATTTTTGAAGAAGAAGCTGGTACATCTCCACCGATTTCGTCCTGAAACTCCTGAAAAGACTCTCTTTGCGAGGAGCTCAGGAAAGATAATTTCAAGACAAAGAAAACTGAACTTGGAAATGGATTTGTTACTTCCAAATGAAGTAATCCATCTTCGCCAACACCGATTATCTTGCTCCCTTGCCTAACAAGAGTTGGCACAATTACCGGGTGAGATGCATCTTGAATAGTATTCTGATTTTGTGGCAAATCATTGTTTTGCGAACAATCCAAGCAGTACTCTGCTTGTTCATCCAATTCGCAACCACAATTACAACAGTATTCAGACATCCTTCTCCTGCTTCTATCCTAATGCTTCCCTGAAAAATTGGGAAGAGCATAGTAATAAAATGGTGGGCTGGGTCAGCCCTCGTAAACGAAGGTGGTCAGTACTGTGGTGGTCGAGGCGCAGGGGATATTGAAGCGGCGGGCTGGGTTGAAGCGCCACTTGGCTACTCCACTTAGGGCGGCTTGATCTAGGCTTGCGTATCCTGAAGAAACTTTCACGCCGAGTGCCACGACACTTCCGTCAGCAGAAATATCCACCCACAATAAAACCTGACCCTGGTGGCGTTGGCGGCTGGCCGAGCGCGGGTAATCCGGCGGAGGACATGCATCCGGGTCTTGAGTTGCCTCGACCGTGCCGCTTTCAGGACGCACACTCAAGGTAGTTAGCGGCTCGAGGATTGGTTCAATGAAAGCGTCTTCCAGCAAAGTCGAATTTAACTGCGGCTCGCTTATGTGCGGCGGGACAATTTCAAGCTCGGGCACTTCTTGCGAAGTTGATTCCTCTACCGCTAGTCGAGCTTGGACTTCAAAGGTCGGAATACTGTGCGGCTCTTTGACTGTCGGCGACAACCAAGCCAACAAAGCGCCACTTGCGACAAGCGGAGTGACCACATGCAAGAGCACCGAGGCGAGCGCTGCTTTGCTCACCACGGTGCTACTCCACATGGATTCTTTCATGCTCTTATTATGCCGCAATGACGACAATCATGCTCGCCGATTAGAAGCGCATATCCATGACCGCAACCAAGCTGCGACCTGAACCATTAATTCCGCTTCCGTGCACGCGGTAATCTTCGTTGCCTACGTTTTCTAACTGCAAACTCAGGTTTAACTTATCGCTAAACTTCCAGCCAGTTCCTAGACCGGCGATGGTGAATGACGGTGTGCCGCCACTTGGTATACGACCGGTGTCGCGCTCGTCGCGGAATGACAACTTGTCGGCAGCGCCCATGGTCCACACCCACGCCTCGTAGTAAAAACGCTGGTCGGCGCTAGTGCGGCGCGCACTTAAGTAAGCTTGAAGTGGCATCAATCGATCGACTGGGGCCATTACTATCGCGAGTTGATTGAATGGAACTCCATCTTCACCAACGCGCTGTTCAACTTCGCCGTCCATCCACGAAGCCATGGCAGTTGCCGACCATTGCGGCGCGAACTCCCAACTAATGTCGGCTTCAACTCCATGCATCCAACCATCGGCATTATCTTTGCCGACCGCTGAGCCAGTTGACTCTTCAGGTGAACGCATAATCATGTTGTCAATCCAAGTGCGCCATGCCGATATTTGCCATGCGGCTTGCGAAGTGCGCCCCTTCATGCCCAATTCAGCTTGAAGAAAATGTTCAGGGTCAAGATCGAATTCAGGTGTTTCAACTACTGATGTTTCATCTAGCGAAGTTAAGTCATAAAGACTTGGATTCCGAAATCCTTGAGACAAACCTGCGAAAACATTGCTGTCGTTCCCAGTCCACCAAATCGCCCGCAAACTACCAGTAACGCCGTCCCAACTGCGGTTGAGCGAAGTTTGATTGCCAGTGTCAGGGTCTTCAACCTTGTCGGCGCTAATGCTCGCATGGGTGAAGCGTAGGCCTGGGACTAATGAAAAATTATCCCATTGCATTTCGCGTTGAATGTAGGCGGCGGCACTATCAACTGTGGCATCGTCGCCGACAGGACCTTGAATGTATGGCGGGCGTTGCACGCCATCGCGCCATTCTTCTTTAAATGAATCAACGAATTCGCGATGCAGTTCTGCTCCCCAATCCCAGCCACTGTCGGTGCCAAATCGCGCGAGCATTCCCCAGTCATTTACGGTGAAGCCTTGTATGTCGTGGCGCAACTGCCCACTTCTCATACGTTCACGTTCGCGCTCTTCATCATGACGATGCAAGGATAAACTTAATTCACCGCGGTCAAACATTCCGCCGGCATCTTGCCAATTTGCCCGCGCATAAATTAGTTGCCGATCTTGGTCATGTAAGCGATAAAATTCTGAGCCGGGGCTCGTGCCGTTAAACGGAATACCATCGATGGTTTTATGAGTTCGCGGCACGTCGATTTGTTTCACGTGTTGAGCACCAAAAGTTAGTGCGACACCGTTATCCAACCAACGTTGAAGTTTGAAATCGCCATCGCGTTCATCGTAACCGGTTCCCGGTTGTTCACCAGTTGGGTCGCCCGCAGTTAGGTCTCCAAAATCTTTAGAAGAGTAACCGGCGATGAATGACCAATCGTCATCGCCACTCATGCTGAATTCGCCGCGGGCGACAACTGATTCTTCGGCACTCGCGTAGCGCGTCATTATTCCCCCACTACTTTGGGTGCCTGAGCCAGCTTCGCCGCGGGGCGCGCTAATGGTAATCATGTTGACTGTTCCACCAACTGCGTCCGAGCCGTAAAGCACCGATGAAGGACCGCGTACCAACTCGACCTGCTCAACGGCAAGTTGATCGACCGTGCTCCAATATTGGTTGGGGCCGACGCGGAATGCGGAATGGTTTAATCGGATACCATCAACTAGGAGTAGGTTGTGGTACCCGGTCAAACCGCGTATGTACGGGCTTGATTGCCCATACGAAGTTTTCTGCACCATTACAGATGGCAGGGCGCGGAATGCTTCTGAAAAACTGCGCGACTGGAAGAGGTCCTCGCGCCCCAAAAGGGCGGTTGACCACGGCGTTTCTAAAGGATCTTCAGCATGTGCGGAAGCGGTCACAACTACCTCGTGCTGGGCAGGGACATTTTCAACGGGGTTCTGAAGTAAAGAGAAACTTAACAGGAGGCTAATCATTGAGCAGGGTAAACGCACCCATTGTTGCGGGGTTCATTACTAATTGTCGAAAATTCAGATGCTATAAACTTGCGCCTGAAGGGCCGTCGAGTGTCCAGCAAGATAGCCGGTAAAAATCGTGCAAACTTTTAAGTTCTGATTGCACTTGTACCTCTAATTCATCGGCTAAATCGACCACCTCCTCGCAGGGCATACGGCGGACAATCTCAATTTGGCTTTCCCCTGGACGAACACTGCCGGCTAAATCTCGCCAATCGCGACTACTCATTTGGGCTAGGGGTCGAGCACCGCCGCCGTCGACTTCAAGTTGGAATGGGCCGACCGCGGCCTGGCAGGCGGACACAATCGCATTGCGTCCGTCTTCATCCTCGGCACGCTTTAGGAGCACGTTTAGGTCGTACCAAGCACCATCGTCAAAGCGCAGTCCCCAACGCATTTCCCGCTGTTCGATAAGGATTTGGAAGTGTAGGTTATTGCGCGCCGAGTCGAGGTCCTTACCTAGTTCTTTGCCGAGGAATTTCTGAAGTGCGGTACGCGCTTTCTTGGCGCGAAAAATCATGCTGCGCTGACGCCGTACGCGCTTGCGATTGGTGTGATGCGGGTTGTGCAAGCTTTCACGGCGATCGAGTTCGACACCCAGCTTTTTATATTCGGCTTTGAGGCTGTCGCCCATCGCTTGAAGGTGTCTCCGGATTATCAAGCGGCGGCCGTTCCATTCCTCATCGCCTTGAAGGCGTGGCTGGTAGAGCTCGAAGTCGTTGAAGCTAAACATTGCGCTGGAAGGATAACGTCAGCGCAAAAGTGACCCAACCGATGCGGTCAGTGTCTAAATTGAAAAGTGACCCAGCCGATGCGGTCAATGTCCAAAATGAAAAAGCGGCCTCAACGCCTAAGCGCCAAGACCGCAACTCCATCCCCTCAGATGGCACCAAATAAATGGTGATTTGTGCTCGACCTCCAAACGGAGATCTGCGAGATGCCAAGTGAGAGAGAGCGTCCGTCGCAAGGTGCGACAGGGCAAAAGTTTAGGGGCGGTCAAGCCTTGGCAAACAGGCTTTTTATAGAGATTCAGGCGAGCTGAAGCGGAATCCGCGGCAGTTCAGACAATTTAAGGAACTCCCTTTTCTAAAAAAGTTCCCAAACTCTGTTCTCACAAGAGCTTAAAACTCTACTTTTGGGGCAACTCGGGCCTCGGGAATATCCAGCTCGAAGAATTCGCGGCCGGCAAAACCAAACATGTTGGCGATTAAATTGGATGGAAACTGCTGAACTTTATTGTTGTTCTCGCGGATGTTTCCATTGTAAAAACGCAATGCAGCTTGGATTCGATTTTCGGTATTCGCCAATTCTCCCTGTAATTCCAAAAAGTTTGGGCTGGCCTTTACTTCCGGATAAGCCTCAAGTCGGACCATTAACTTCCCCAAGACTCCTTGGAGGGCCGCCTCGTCTGCGGCCTGCGATGCCACACTGCCGTGATTTCCGGAGGCCTGTTCGCGCATTGCGGTTACTTGCTCCAGTAGCTCCTTCTCGTGATTGGCAAAGCCTTTAACTGTGTTAATCAAATTAGGAATCAAGTCATAGCGGCGCTTGAGTTCGGTATCGACGTTTGACCACGCTTCATCGCATTGATTGCGAATTGAAACCAGACCGTTGTACATCCCCATAACAATGAGGCCGAGAACGATTATTAGAGCAATTGGAAGCCAAATCATGTTATTTACTACGCTAGTCGCGGAACAAGTATTCGGGCATTAATGCGCGAATTTGAGAAAGGTGGTTGAGGTAGGGCTCGATCTCATCTGGATCCAACCTACCGGAATCGAAAATGGCCAAAGTTGCCCCTTCCAATTCAAGTGCTGTTTTAGGGTGTTGCAATAAATACTCCATCATTCCCGTATTGCAAAAATCATAGGCCAATTTTTTGTCATCACTGCGCACGCTAAATTTTTTCGAAAATTCAATCGACTCAAAATCTATATCGTCATATCCAAAAAACTGTCCCACTTTTGCGAAGAATCCCTCAGGGTGAATACGCAGCTCTGAAAACTCGCGGCCAATTTGAATTAAAACCACACCGAAATAGTGGTGATGAGTTTGACGGTTGCCCTTGGAGTCAGTTGAATAAGTTTCGAAGTGGAAAGTGAAGCCTTCGGCCCGGCGGCCTTGCCACTCGCCGATTAGGCGGTCCATTGCATAACGATTTGAGCCCTGGTTTAGCTTATTCAAGAAGCCATAACGATGATACGCCTCGCGGTCGCGTTGCGGAATATAGGTCCAGCCATGCGACTTGCTCCAAGCCTGAAAAGCTTCGCGGCGTTTTTTTGCGGCTAGCCAAGAGTAGTAAATTACTACTCCAATTAGCGCAAGGATGGCGATTATTAACAGTGGTGGCATTTTATTTAGAAAGTTAAGCAATTGCTTAGCCAAGGGATTCTATCAAGTCCGAACATTCGTTATGCTCATTCCTTCGTGAAGTCCGCCCCCTCAATTCTAGATGGCTTAAATGCCCCCCAGTTCGATGCCGCCTCAACTATTGAGGGGCCGCTGTTGGTTTTGGCGGGCGCTGGAACCGGCAAAACCCGCACCATTACTTACCGCATGGCGCATATGTTGGCCGAGGGCATTAACCCACACAATATTTTGGCGATGACTTTCACCAACAAGGCTGCTGCCGAAATGCGTGCGCGTATCGCAGAGCTGGTCGGGGCCGAATGCGCCGACGAACTGACCGTTGGCACCTTCCACTCCTTTTGTTGCCGCTCGTTGCGAAACCATGCCGCGCGCCTTGATTTACCCAAGTGGTTTACGATTTGTGACGCGGCCGACCAGCAAACTCAGGTAAAAAATGCGATGCGCGATTTGCGGATTCCGGAGAAAGTGCTGCACCCGGGGAAAGTGCAATCGCGAATTAGCTTGTTAAAAAACCAACTCGAAAGCCCTGATGCGTATGCTGCACGCACGACGGGTGACGAAAATATGATTGCCGAGGTTTATGCGCGTTACGAGGAAAATTTGCGACGCCAAAAATTGTTGGATTTTGATGATTTATTAATTTTCATGGTGCGCTTGTTGAAAGAAAACAAAGATGTCTTGCAACAATTCCGCGACCGCTACCAATATGTCATGGTCGATGAATACCAGGACACCAACGGCCCCCAATACGAGGCGGTTAAATTAATTGCTAGGCAACACCGCAACTTATGTGTAGTTGGGGACGATGACCAATCAATTTATTCGTGGCGCGGAGCTGACGTTAAAAAAATCCTCAACTTTGATAAAGATTTCAAGGGAGCAAAAGTTGTGCGGCTTGAAACCAACTATCGCTCCACTAAGCAAATTCTCGATGCCGCGAACAAAGTGATTATCAACAACTTCAATCGCCACCCCAAGGAATTAATTTCCCACATTGGCGATGGTGAAGAAATTTTCATGATGGAAATGCGTGATGAAGAAGATGAAGCCGACTTCATTTGTTCGGAAATTCAATTTCAAGTTCGTCGCGAAGAATCAACTTGGTCCGACTACGCTATTTTGTTTCGCACCGCCCAACAACCAAGAGTTTTTGAGGCTCGGTTACGCGCAGCGGATATCCCTTATCGACTAGTCGGCGGAATGTCCTTCTTTGACCGTAAAGAAGTGCGCGACATCTTGGCTTACCTGAAGTTGATTGTTAATCCCGAAGACGAAACGGCATTATTGCGGATTATCAATTGTCCGCCGCGTGGAGTTGGAAAAACTACAATCGATCGAATCGTTGAATGGGCCACGAATAACGGTGTTTCGGCGAATAACGCTTTTCGTCAGGCGGACAAAATCGAGGGCGTGCCTGCGGCCGGAGCCAAGGCCGTAGTTGATTTACTAAACATGCTTACCGAAAGAGGCAAACAAGGTGGCCGCGGGGATTTAGTTGGCTTTTTAAAATCATTGGTCAATGCCGTCGGCTACAGGGCCGAAGTTGAACGATGCTATCCGGATAAAGAGGCGCGCATGGCGCGTTGGGCTGGGGTCGAGGAGATTTTCAATTTCGCTGAGAACCACTCGCGGCGTAAAGCAAACTCCAGCATTGGTTCCTTTTTAGAAGAGTTGGCCTTAAACGCCGCCAACGATAAGGAAACTGATGATGACGCAAGCTCAGATAAAGTTACTTTAATGACTTTGCACGCAGCTAAGGGATTGGAATTTTCGCGCGTTTATCTTGTCGGTTGTGAAGATGGAATTATCCCGCACGCTCGTTCGATTGAGGAAAATAATATCGATGAAGAACGACGTTTAATGTACGTGGGGATAACTCGCGCCCAACGTCATTTGACCATCACCTGCGCCGGCGAACGCGCTCGCTTTGGCAAGCGCGAACTGCGCGACAAGTCACGCTTCTGGCTAGAGATTGAAAACGCCGAAGACTAAAGGCCGACGGTCTTCAAGAAGGCGGCGTTTGATGGTGCTCGTTGCAAAAAGTTTTTAATCGACTCTTGCACCGGGCGGCTGCCGCCTACTGAGTAAATTTCATTGCGTAAACGCATGCCCACTTCTTTATCCAAAAAGCGATCGGGAGCATTTTCAAATACAGTTGCCATGTCGGCAGCAATTGAATCGGCCCAGCCGTAACCATAATAGCCGGCATCGTAACCAGTGAGGTGCCCCCAGTAGGCAGCGAAATTTGTATTCGCCGGAGGCGTGAACAGTGCTTCGGCATTGGCCGCATTGCACACTTCACCAGCATCGGCACCTGCTTCAGATACATGGATGCGCAAATCAGCCAAGGCCAAAGCCATTTGACGGCGGTAAAAGATACCGACTGTGGCCAACTTGGCCTGCTTCATGTTGTTTAAGGTTTCGACCGGAATCACGCTCTTGCCATCGCGCCAATCAATCGCGAAATTTTGCAACACGGTTGGATCCCACGCCCACGCTTCAAACATTTGTGATGGTGCTTCGACGAAATCTCGCGGCACGTTGGCTCCACTAAACACTTGATACTTAGCGCGAGTAAGAATCGTATGCATCGCATGACCAAACTCGTGGAAAATCGTTTCAACTTCGCCGTGGTTCATTAAGGCAGGTTCATCACCTACACCAGGAGTGAAATTGCAAACCAGTGCGGCAACCGGCCGTTGGTAACGACCATTATCAAGTTGTTTTCCGCCAATGATGTCGAATTGAGCAAAGTGATTGTACTTTCCTGTTCGCGGGAATAAATCCAAGTAGAACATTCCCATTGCTTCGCCAGTACTGGCATCTTCGACTACCCATAGTTGAAGATCATCCACCCATTTGTAATCTGGCTCAACTTGAGTGAAACGCAAATCGAAAATGTGTTGATATACGTCAAACATTCCTGCGATTACATCATTCAATGGGAAATAGTTGCGCAATTCTTCAGAATCAACATTGAATTTATCTTTCATTAATTGATTTTGGTAATAACGGAAGTCCCACCAATTAATTTGGGCATAGGTACTTCCAGTTTCCGCGGACTTCAAAATAGCGAGTTCGGCAACTTCTGCATCAAACTTTGGTTGCAAGCCGGCAGTTAATCCTTCAACGAAATCAAGCGCGCCACGACCGGTGCTGGCCATCTTTGGTTCAATTTTGTAATCTGCCCAAGTTGCGTATCCCAGTAATCCGGCGATTTCACGGCGGATATCGACAATTTGGTTCAGGATTGGGCTATTTTCTTCCATCGCTGCTGAGTAACGCGCGGTATTTAATTTCTTGCGTGTGCTCTCGCTGGAACAGTTCTCCATGACCGCCATGTAATCGGGAGTAACTGTGGCGCGCACTCGGTGCTTCCCCGCCGCAGTTTTGCTGGCCTTCAAAAATGACTCTGGCACTCCCGGCAGTTCATTCACAGAGAACTCAAGAACCACTTCAGCCTTCGTTATATTGCCATCAAAATCAGACTCTAATTTCGACAATTGGTTTTTAAGATCTGCGACTTGTTTGCGCACATCAACACTCAAATCAAAGCCTGCGCGGCGATAATCAAGCATTGCATCTGCCATTAATTTCGCGTCTTCTCCTTGCGGATTCGGCAATGCACCGTGAGCAATATATTGAGAAACAGTTTTGCAGATTTGATAAAGGTCCTCTCGATATTCAACTGAAACCCCCCATTCTGACAGTCGTTGCACTTGTTCGGCGCAAGCCATGCGGAAATCCGCACTTTGACGAGTCTCCTTCATCAACCAGTAACGATTCATGGTCGTCATCACTGGGTAGAGTGCCGAATCAATTGCAGCAAATGTACTCGCAAATGTAGCCGAGGCCGCAGCCTGGGCCGCGATTCCATCTAGTGCGGAATTCGCTTCGGCCAGCACTTGATCAACGGTCGCGACCAACTCATCGGTGCTTTGCTCAAACACTGGTTGCGCCAAGACCAGATTGTGGGACGCGGCATTTGAGCTAATTTGCTGAAATGTACGGCCATCGCTCGAAGCACAAGCGGCCAGCATACCGAGCATGAGAAGGGTAGGGATGCGTAGGTTCATAGCCAGATTCTAGTCGCCAAGTTGGCGAGTGGGGCTATTAACTATCCGGCTCTATATCACTATCCGATGGAGCTTCCCCAATTTGGAAGCTTCCATGGTCGAGGATTTTCGTTTGAGTTTCTGATTTAAGAGATTCAACAGCTTGTAACCTTCTCTCCAAGACATTTGACCGAGTACTGCGGAGAGTTTCAAGGGTACCAGATGCAGTACTAAGTTGTTTTTGAACTTTATCAAATACACCTGAGAATGTCTCGAACTCGGCCTTGACTGCCTTCAACACGTTCCACACCTCGCTGCTTCTTTTCTGCACAGCCAGTGTTCTGAATCCCATCTGCAAGCTACTCAAAAATGCTGACAATGTAGTTGGCCCAGTTACGGTTATTTTATATTTATTTTGAAGCAATTCAAACAACTGAGGGTGTCTAAGGACTTCAGCATAAAGGCCCTCCACTGGTAGGAACATTATGGCGAAGTCGGTTGTGTGAGGTGGATCTATGTACTTTTGGCTAATGTCTTTCGCAAAGCTTTCAATTGCCCTACTCAAGGCCTTTTGGGAGACGTCTATTTGCGCCTTGTCGCCAACATCAAACGCGTCCAACAATCTGTTGTAATCTTCGATAGGGAATTTTGAATCCACAGGAATCCATATTTCTTTCTTTTTTTCATTACCCGGCAATTTAATCGCAAATTCCACATGAGCCTGGCTGCCTTTTTTGGTCGCCACATTCTTTGAGTATTGGTCGGGTGCAAGCATCTGCTCCAATATTGCTTCTAGCTGATACTCTCCTAGAATGCCTCTAGTCTTCACATTGGACAACACTTTCTTCAAATCGCCCACGCCAGTGGCAATGGTTTGCATTTCTCCTAGACCTTTATGCACAAGCTCCAACCGATCGCTCACCAGCTTAAACGATTCTCCTAAGCGTTTCTCAAGGGTCGTTTGAAGTTTCTCATCAACAGTCTTTCGCATTTCCCCAAGCTGCTTATCGTTATCCTCTCTGATCAGCTTTAATTGCTTTTCAATAGTTTCTTGAATGCTCTTAATGTGCTCAGTTGATTGCTTGTTCGATTGAATTTGCTGCCGTCCAAAATCATCAAACTTCTCTTTAAATAACTTGTTCAGTTCTTGGATATTTTTAGAGAATTTATCATCGAATGATTTTAAGGACTTTTCTAATTCACCCCGAATTTCTTTCTGCTTCTCGTTAAGTTGATTATTAAAGTCTTTTTGGATATTACTTTGCTGATCAAATTTCTTATCCAGCAAATTATTAGTTTTTTCATTACTTTTGGCTAATTTTTCCTCAAGACCGGAAAACGATTTTGTCAGCTCTTGCCTGTTTTTATCAGATAGGTCATTCAGTTCTTTTCTATTCCGCTGCAATTCGTCTTTTATACGATCTTCAAGCTCATTCAACTGAGGCGAGACATCAACGTAAATATCTTTTTTCAATACGACGAGGATAGTCGCTATCGCCAGCAGGATTAAGGTAATGAGTAGGACTTCGGTCACAATAAATTCTCGGGTGCATTCATGGTGCCCCCAATATACCAAACTGCAGTTTTTTCTAACTACATAAAGTGCTTAGATAAGTTCGACTAATTTTTGGGCGACCTCATCGTTGGCATGGGCGGAAAATGCCGCTCCTCCCAGACAGTGTTCATTTACCAGAGCAAGTCCGCCAAAGGCCAATCTTTTAGTTGCAATGTGAGTGAGAGCAATCCCAGCAAGGTCATATGGCTTTTGTAGTTCATTTTTCAACTTGTTGAGATGTATTCCCTATGCACCATCATTAGACATAAAATGTCCCGAGGAATTAGGGTCCATTCCTCTAGCCAATTTATCGCAAGAAGTACTACGACCCCAGCCACTGCTGCACCTAGCCCATCAATCCATAAAAGCTTGCGACACAAATCCATTAAGTGGTCAATTAATAGAACGTCCTAAGCAAGTTCATTTGCTTTCCAAAATTGACGACTACTAATTAACAATGCTATCGCCACCGACTCTTCGATTACCGCTAGGGCTATTTTTCCAATAATTAATTTTTCGCTGATCATCAGAAGATAATTGCTCAGCAAAACCATTGTGCCAATCAAAAAGAAAAGTCGAAACCTGAAAAATTGCCAGACCTTGGGTTCCGCCAATGATTGAATGCGCATCAAGTTTCGTTTGCAAACCCTAGAAAAGAGATATCTTTCCTTGAGCAAGCCTAGCAACACTCCCACTACCACCGCGCTTGCAAGCCTGGAATCTGCAAGGCCGCTTTGTCGAAATTCGATAAACAGGGTGGTGCTTTTTAGGCCGAGCACCATTACCCCGACATACCAACCAATAGCGGCTAGCTTTACTAGTGTAGATTTAGATGACTGAATCACTAACCTGCTGGCGCTTTATTCATTCTTTGATTCTCGACTTCGGCCAACTGCTACACCGATAGCAACTCCGATGGCAACACCAACGCCAATTTGATTAAACGCTACACCAAAAGCCGTACCAAGAGCGGCGCCGGATGAAACACACGCGGCCATTTCTTTGCTCTCGATCTTGTTTTTATCTTTTGATTGTATTTGTTTTTTCTTCATCGTATTTATCGCTACATGTTGCGCGACCATTTAGCAGATTGCATCACTTGGGAGTAATCTGCAGCAAGCACCCAACTCGGCTTATTTTACAAATCCTGCGCGGCACTTTTAGCATATTCTCCTGTGCATGGAATAAATTGTTACACGCTGTTAAATAAATCATGATATTTGATAATGCCTTGATGGTTTTTTTGGTGCATTTGGAACCAGCTCCATCAACTTCGGCTACTATTGAAATAAAAGCACATACATAATCTTGCTGCGTAACTATGGGCCGCGCAATATTTTTTCCATCTTGCGACCTCTGGCTAGTTCATCAATTCGCTTATCGAGATACCTAGCCTTTTGGGTCAGGGGGTTTTCTATCTCCTCCACACGGTAGCCACAAATTACTCCTGTTATCAGTTTTGCATTTGGATGAATGCTAGCCTCATCAAAAAACTGGGCAAATGTATTTCCACAGTCAATTTGTTTTTGCAATTGCTTTTCATCAAATCCCGTTAACCACTCCATTACTTGATGAAGCTCTTCCTTAGTGCGTCCCTTCTTTTCTACCTTTGCCACATAGTGTGGGTACACAGCAGCAAAGGTCATTTCAGCAATTCGTTGATCGGATGATTTTTTCACTTATTCCAACTCCCCCATCAATTCGAGAGTTTCTCCAGTGTACTTCCCTTCAAACAAATGCAGGCGTTCTTGGTCAGAATAATTTGCTTGATGCAAGGGCAATAGTAAGCGTCCATCAAAGGAATTGAATACCATGTAAGGAATTTCACGCTCGACAAATAAAGTGCCGTCTAATGCCATCTAGTTGGCGGGCGTGGGCGGACCGTCCTTCAACCTAGTAAAGGGTCCTAGTGGATTGTCGGCAGATTCAAAAAATTAATGGACCTATTAACATTTTAAGCCTATTCATCATTTGTCGGGGGGGGGTACAACTTATCTCACTAAGGTTGTGCGTTACCATCAGCACGGGGTAGCCGTTACATCTAAATGCTGGGGTCGGCGGTTCCAGCCCACGGTTTCATGCAGTTACCTGCGATGTCGCCCTACCGTTGAAAGAATCGAAGTGACTAGTAGCCCGAGACCCAACCCGGCAAGTACGCTTCCAACGAACGCAAAGATGGATTCCGGAAAGAAAAAGAATCCAACTCCAATCCCCAAAAGCACACCACCCCGATGGCCCACGTACTCCTATCATCGATGCAATCTTTCTCCCTCATAGCATCGCAAGATCCGGATTCCGATTCTTGTTGGTTGTAGTCATTATTCATTGCTCATGGTTCCTTTTTTGTCGGGAATTGGGTTCATTGGTCGCAGTATAGAATATTGAGGTGGCTTGAATGTTTATTTTTAAAGGGTTAGGCAGACCTTCATATGATCAAAGGGGCTGCGGCTGCGGCGATACCGCAAAGGACCTACGCACAATCTTTGGAAAATAGGATCGCGTTGCCGCCTACTAATACCGGCCCAAGGATTCTATTTCCGCAATTTCTTGGGCAGCCGAACTACCACTTCACGCGCATTCCAGCCCAGGTTAAACCTGATCCAAATGCAGCGAGGATTAGGTGTTTGTCCTTCTCAAGAATTCCATCTTCCCACGCTTCTGAAAAGAGAATTGGCACCGAGGCACTGGAAGTATTGCCGTATTTGTGGATGTTATGCAACACTTTCTCCTTGGGAATCCCAAGCGCTTCCATAGCACTGGTTAAGATTCTGCGATTCATCTGGTGCGGCAACATCCAACCTAGCTTGTCGTGGTCATGATCGATGCCGTCCATCGCCCAATCACACATCTCTTTCATTTTGGCGTAGGCAAAACGGAAAACATCGCGGCCTTTCATTTGAATAAGATGCTCCCGATTAGCGAGGATCTCTTCATTCATGGGCTCCCAACCGCCGCCGCGTGGCTTAATAATAAAATGCGCACCACTGCCATCGGCGTGCAAAGTGAAATCTTCGATTAAGCCTTGTTGGCAAACATCGTGCGGTTGCAAAACGGTGGCACCTGCGCCGTCACCGAACAAGACCACAGTGGTGCGATCTTCATGATTAATCATTCGCGACATCGCTTCGCCGCCGAGCACCAAGACATTTTTGTATTTTCCAGAAGCGACAAATTGTGAACCGGTCGCTAAGGCATACATGAATCCGGAACAGGCTGCGGCGACATCGAATGCACCACAAGCATTATTAATTCCGAGGCGGTCTTGAATTATGCAAGCCTGACTTGGGGCGGTAAAGTCGCCAGAAACTGAACCGCAAATAATTAAATCTACATCTTCAGCTTTAATTCCAGCGCGATCCAAAGCCAATTGCCCCGCTTCAACAAACATATCTGATGGACGTTGCCCCGGCTTCAACCAATGGCGCTGAGAAATCCCAGTGCGCTGGACAATCCATTCATCGGAAGTGTCTACGAGTTGTTCGAAATAGTGGTTATCGACCACCCACTCAGGAACCGAGTGCGCGATTGAAGCCATCCCAACTGGGAGTCCGGCGTTCATCTTATTTTGCGAGGCTGTGGGGTTATGCCAAAGGGCAGGTAGTAGATGATTCTACCCCTGCCCTAAACTTTAGTGCGATATTGTTAATTCCCTAGAAAATTAACTACGCAAATTTAATGGAACAATTTTTTCAATTGGGAAACTGATGGAACTCCCGCAAATGCGCTTAGCAAATTTCCGGCTCCGTCAGTCACCAAAGTTGTTGGCGCGCCGTAACCGAGTGACTCTGTTCCGCAAGGAGTTGCGCATTGGCAATCAACGCCGGCTCCACAACCTGGCATTGGCATTTCCAAACCCATTGAGTCGAGGCCATGCTCAATCGCGGCGACCTGCTCAGCGGTAATTCCATTAAGTGGTTCATAGGCCGGCTTAAAGCGTTCGCTGTAACGAATCCATTCCTCGGTAGTGCCCGGTGCACTTCCGTAGGGAACCGCGTAAAGTGCCAATTCTTCGCCGAATTCGGCCTTTAAGCGGCCAAGTCGTGGAATCGCCTTTTTGCATGCGGAACAAGTCGGGTAAGAAAGAACATACAAACGATGGTCCGCTGATTTACCAGTTTCGCCAGCGAAATCAATCGCCTCAGCGCTGGGGTGCGCATGGTTATGTTCTGTTTGAACCTCAGCATGCAAGCTCTTGGCAGCAGCATATTCACCAACTGAAATTCCAGATTCTTCAGATGCGGTTAACAACTTACCGGCCAAATTGGATTGAACGTCCATCTTCCAAATTTTGCCGCTTGGGAAAGTAACGGTGACGGTTTCAAGCTCAGCCGCAAAATCGCCTAAGCCAATCATCATGGTTGCTGAATTTTGTGCGGCAAGGCCCTCGCCACAGCGATGCTCTCTAAGCAGAGTGTGGCCCCCACCTTCAATCAACACCTTGGCACCATAAGCGTCGCGGTTGCTTTTAACTCCACCAACGAAGTTGATAGCAACAAATTGGGCTGGGCCGTTCTTCTGTTGTTCACCAATTCGGTTGTGCATCAATTTAACGCAAGGCGCGTTGGCATTGACGATTACCATGTCTTGGAAACCATCGTGGTCATAATCAAACAAGGCAAAGGAACGGCTATCGCCACCGTGCGACAGGCCTGAAATTCCGGAAAGGTCGGTGTAATCTTTGCCGTCCAGATTAATCCAAAAGTGGTTGGATTCGCCACCTGAAAAGGATGCGCCCTGTTCAACTTGTTTACGGATTGAAGCGCCTAAGTTAACCGTCGCCGCCGCTGAAGCCTTAGTGTCCTCAGATATTGCATCAACGGTTTGCATTTGGTTTTGCTTTTTAAGCTCGACTTGATCGTCGGTGCGCACGACCGTGCGCCAGAAAGCACTTCACAAATCCACTTTCAGTTTTACCTTTTTGGGTGCCGTGTAATAACCACTCAAGCCATAAAGGTCTAGGTAACTATCGTTGTCGAAATCACAGAACTGAACGCCCCACGCCCAGCCACCTTCTTCAACCGGAATTTTGTGGCCATCAGGCTCTTGCAAATCCCAGCGCTCGTACTTGGTCATTCCAGAAACCTTGGTAAAACTGTCACCATCATTACGGAAGAGTGAATTACCTTCAGCCATACGACGGAAAACTGGATCGATTCCAGACCCCGACATCAAGGATGGGTCGTAATTTTCACGTCCCGGTTCAAAGAAAGATGTCACTCGGCGGCCAGCCTTTGAGAACATGTTGGCAACATACATATCTTGGTCGCCGTCTTGGTCGTAATCGCCAAAAGATGCGCCCATGCCAAATCCAATGTCGGCGGTGTCGGTTTCGGAAGTTGCGTCCGTGAAGGTGCCATCGCCGTTATTGCGGAACATGTTGTTCGGCGCAAAATCATTGGCACAGTACAAATCTTGGTCGCCATCGCCATCGTAATCAGCGAATGTCGCTTGATAGGTGTTGCGGAAAATTCTGGCAACACTTGATTCACCATCGACCTTGAAGCGACCTTCACCTTGATTAATCAACAAGCGGTTGGGCGGGCCGGGGCGTTGTGTGTAGTACTTGTTGGTAGGTGCGATTTCGTCAAACAAAGCGTCAAGATGCTTCCAATCGCTGGCCTCCATGAATGGCTCAAGAGCATTCTTCCAATCTTTATTGCGCGCGTTATAGCGGCGAATATTAAGCGCACGTTGGGCGAAATCACCGGCGTAAGAAGACACGTACAAATCGAGCAAGCCGTCATTATTCACGTCGGCGGCAGCAACTGATGAAGTTAAAAATGGCAAAGAGCCGTCAATCAAATCATTACTGCGATCGACAAATACACCACCTTCATTGAGCAAGTATTTGCATGCTTCTAGTGTTCCACCTAGGAACAAGTCGGCATCTCCATCGTTATCGAAGTCGGCGAAGATTGCCGAGGAAGTGTTGCCATCGATGTCTAATCCAAGTTTGGCCGCAGTTTCGGTAAAGGTTCCATCGCCGTTGTTGTGAAAGAACATGTTCTTGCCCCAACGCTCCATAACGTAAAAATCATCCCAACCATCGCGGTCGAGGTCAACAATTGAGACACCGGGGTGGCGGTCAAATGATTCGGGACGGAAATACATATTTGGTTTTTCCCATTCCTCTCCATCGCGTAAGGCAACTAAGTATTCCTCGACCTTTTCCTCGTGCAAAGAACGGCGCGCAGCCGCGGCTGAATCTGCATCAGTTACCGCCTGGTCAAGCACATCTTCAAAAAGGTAGTGACTAACTTCCTGAGTCTTTAAGTAAACGGTGCGCCAATCATAGATTTTAAAATCACTAACACCGTCGCCGTCCCGCCGCAAAGAAACATGCGCTAAGCCAAGCACTTTTGCGGTGTTGCCATTTTTCATTTTTGCGCTCGCGGAAAATAACATTCCATGCTTACGAGTGCTTGGGTATTCAATCCAAGTTGGCACCGGAAGATAAACCTTCATCTTGGCTTTCTTGAAGTAATCAACTTCATCAAATAAACCTTGGTACAAACTCATTTCGCCAACTGGTCCAGTATGCACTTCGGTTGAAACTTGCCACTCGCGAACCACCACTCCACTGGATCCTTGTTCAGTAATGGTTGGTGGTGTACTCGAAATATCGGTCCAAGTGACCTCATCTTCAAACAATTGCCATGACGAACCGTCTGGGAAAGACAGATCCATGATTGACGAACCAAGAGGCTTGAGGAATGACTCCTTGCCCCAGCCAATGTGAATGCCTTCAGAATCAAGCATTCGCTGAGTTTGCGAGTCAACCGCCTGCTGTTCTTCGGAAACCTTTTCCGAGCAAGAGGTTATGAGAATTGCACAGACCGAAATCAGGACTGGGGTGAGGTATTTATTGAGGATCATCTGAGTGGATCACGCAGGTTACGGTGGCCGGGATTGACCACCTCTAACCTACCTCTGGCAGAATCGACTGCTTTCAGCAGGAAATTGTCGTGAAAACCGAGTTTTTATCGACTTTTTAGCGGCACGACCTGCACAAAAATCTCGCGCCACTGATCTTGACCCTCGGTGATTTCAATGGTCTTGCCCGCAGCAATGTTTTTGAAACTTTGGCGGAGCCCACTTTTCGGCCACCACAACTCCAACTCCTCAACCTCTGTAGCACCACCAATCCCGATTTCTAATTGAAAAGTCGAACTTCCGAAACTGCCGCCACTATTGGTGTCGAGGTGAACTTCACGACTTACTCCACCATCATTGATAAGCGCACGCACTCGCGTGCCAACGCCAAAGCGATTTGAATCAACGCCCACCAACCTCACGTTCAGCACATTATTGTCGTGGCCATCATTAATAAATAAAGCATTACCAAAGCGGTCATCTAAGTACCAGCCACCAAGCTGATTCCATAAATCCAAATCGCCATCGTTGTCGATGTCACCAAAGGCCGCGCCATGACCCTTTTGCAAATGTCCCAGCCCGGCACTAGTTGTAACATTTTTAAATCTCTTACCCTCAACATTTTTATAGAGCAGGTTAGGCACTAAGGCTTCAAACGGCGGCGAGCCCGTCGATAAAAATATGTCCATCCAACCATCAGAATCAACATCGGCGAAATTGAACCCCATCGTCAAGTGAGTTTTGTCCATTCCAAACTCCACGGTCTTATCGACAAAATGCCCACTGCCATCGTTAATCAAGACTTGGCATTTTTCATAAGAACCTTTATCGCCAAAGTAACTGGCGGCCGATGGGTTCACTGTAGACTCCAGCGGATATGAAGAAGTAAACAAATCTAACCAACCATCGTTATTAATGTCCATAAACCAACAGCCGAAAGTGCGCTCACGAAATCCGGCGAAAGCGAAGCCTTCAGCGGCGGCAACATCAGTAAAGGTGCCATCGCCATTATTGTGATAAAGGCGATTCTCCCACATGAAATTGGAAATCGCCAAATCCAACCAACCATCGTTATCGTAATCTCCCCAATGAACTCCGCGCGCGTGCCCCATATTGGTCACGCCTGCTTCCTTGGCGACATCGGTAAATGTTCCATCGCCGTTATTGCGAAACAATTGGCTCGGCGCGACCACTCGTTTTTCTAAGCGTTCGTTTCCAATATACAAATCAAGATCGCCGTCATTGTCGTAATCGCCCCAGGAGGTGGCGAGACACGGCCAATCTGGCGCACCCAACCCGGCTTCTTCGGTTACATCCGTAAAAGTTCCGTCGCCGTTGTTGTGCAACAGTGAATTGCGATCCTTTCCATAGCGAACCATCCATGCGCCGCGCGGCACGAACACATCGACAAATCCATCGTTGTCGTAATCAGCCATACTCAATCCCAAACCACCGAATTGGTCGGCGATACCGGCCTTTTCATTCCACTGAGAAAAACTTCCATCACCGTTGTTGTGGTAATAAACCAATGCTTCACTGCGCTCGTAAGAACTGGCGATTAAATCGTTGAAGCCATCGCCATCAAAATCTTCCATGATGGCACCGCCACAAATATTGAAAGCGTTCACTCCAACGTCTTGCGCAATGTTCGTGAAGTGAGGTATATCGTCGTCAAGTCCAACAGTCTCTATCGGCAATAAGAATTTTGGATTAACTGCCTCTGGCCAAGTTCCTTCCGCCATGTGGGCCACGTTCAACAACCACATAACCCCGTAGTCGTTAGGGTCGGCCGCTAAATATTCATTTATCCACCGCATTGCCGACCGTGCACTTGCAGGGTTTGCCCATTGGCCGCCGCCCTCCAGTGGGAACAAACAACTTTCGACATTGTTTTGAGTGATGCAAAAATCTACCTCACCTTGACGCAAATTTGCAATAGCTAACCAACGCAAAACCAATTGACGCGGTTTGCCTGTCACTTTGAATTCATCGCACAAGGCGATTGCAGTTTCAAGATGCCTTAGTGAACTATCGATGCGACCAATGCGCGTGAAGTAATTACCTAAAGATGTATGCAAATCAATGGCCAACTTTTCCTTGCCATTATCAACACCCATCTCTAAGGCATAATTGCTTGCCCAATCTAACTGCCAATCATCAAAGGCGAGCATGGTTGAACCATAACGCCACGATGCCATGCGGTTAATTGAAAGGGGCGCCTTATACGGGAAAATAACATTCCAGCACATTGTTCCTCCGAGCAAGGCCAGCAGTGGGGCAAACCAAGCGCGCGCAAAAATGCCACCCGGCCATAGCCCAAAACTCTTAAGCAATTGCGCCACGCCAAGTGAAAAGCAGAAAACTTGAAAGCTTAGGAGCCCTGAAAATGCGAAGGGGTTTTCAAGCCAAATCGACAATTCGTCGTGGCGCGCTAGCAACAGGTGGTTGCAAAACAGGGCGACAAGGACCAGAAGAAAGCCTGGCAATTTTCTGGGTGCTGTGGGGTTATGCATTTACGACAACGTGGTTTAAGTCATTCTAACTGAGTAATTCACCATTCTAATTGAAACTTATTAAAAAAAAGCGTGGCGGACATCTGAATTGACTCCTTGGCGATAAGGGAACTCCCCCCCAAAAAAAAACTCCACATTCCAAGAAAATGAAATCAACCACCCCCCTAGCT
>CAZWVI010000028.1:0-22783 GCA_964637165.1 uncultured Planctomycetales bacterium | reverse complement strand
GCCACTTCGAATCGATGAAGGACGGAGCAATTGTCTGCAACACCGGCCACTACGATTGCGAAATCAATTTGGCAGAACTTAATGAAATTACAGTTTCCAAGCGTGAAATGCGTGATAACTGTATCGAGTACACCTTAGAAAATGGCAATCGCTTGTACATTTTGGCTGAGGGTCGCCTAGTTAACTTGGCCGCAGCGGAAGGACACCCATCAGAGGTGATGGACATGAGTTTCGCCAACCAATTCCAGGCAATGATGATGCTTGCGCAAAATGCTGAAAGCATGTCTGATGGTGTGCACGAACTTCCAGTTGAGCTTGACCAGGAAATTGCCGGAATTAAATTACGGGCAATGGGGCTAGAACTTGACGAATTAACACCTGAGCAAGTCATCTACGCCACCGACTACTCTCAAGGCACCTAAAGCATGAACAAAATCAACATGAACTTGAAACGCAACAAAGGTTTTACTTTGTTGGAAATGATGGTTGTTATCATGATTATTGGAATCCTTTCGGGTTCCTTGATTGTGATGGTTCCGGAAATGTTGGATAAAGCCAACGTTACTGCTAACCAAAAAAACATGACCAACGTTTACCAGTTCATGTTGCATTATCGTGATGATCACAACATGTCCTGGCCTAAGGATAATGGGCAACGTTTTTTCATGCGTTTATGGAAAGACAAGTACGTTGACCATACCGAAAAAAACGCCAAAATGTTTTTTAATCCAAAGGCTGGGCCAGGTAGCGATTTGATTTTCATGCCGGAGGGTATGTCGATTGAAGAATACATGAACGATTGGGATTCAATTGGCCCTGAATACACTTCATACGCTGGCTTTAACGACAATGGCGATCGCTCCTTGCGCAAGCAATTGGCCAAGGATCCTGGTCATACTGCAATTCTGTCCGATTCCGAATTGTGGCACCGTACCAGCATGATTTACCTAACTGGCGATGGTGCTACTCACAAACTTTTATTCCCTGAACTTTCGGAAGAACTGGGGGTTGAGTTGGATGAATTGTTGATGGATGGAGCAGTGTTGCCTGGACCTGGTTGTGTGGCTGAAATTCTAGCCACGGTGACTAACGATTAATGACTGCGCCGATGGGTTCATCTGAAACAAACACCCGCAGCTTCAACCTGCGGGTGTTTGGCTGTCAGATGAACTTTTATGATGGCGAGTTGATTCGGTCGGCCTTCTTAAAGAGTGGCTATGTTGAAAGCCAAGATTGGCTAACAGCCGATGTGGTTTTGTTTCACACATGCTCGGTGCGTGAGCATGCCGAAGAAAAAGTTCACTCCTTGTTGGGTGAGTTGCGGCGGGTTAAAAAAGCGCGTCCTGAATTAGTGCTCGCGGTTATTGGTTGCATGGCAGATCGCGAAGCTGAGGACTTGTTTGAACGCGAGCCGCACGTAAGCATTGTTTGCGGATCACGACACTTCCCCGAGTTGCCGCAATTGGTGGCCGAAGTTGATTCCGGAATTAAACGGGTGATTAGAATCGGCGAATCCGAGCAACGTGTCGACCAACCAGTGCGCGAACTACTTGGTCATCCGGGCGGCCACTCGACCCAAGTTGCGGTGATGCGCGGCTGTGATTTGGCTTGCACTTACTGCATTGTCCCCAAGGTTCGCGGCCCTGTAGAAAGTCGTCCAGTTGATCAGATCATTGATGAATGCAAGCGCTTGGCCGACCGCGGAGTCGTTGACATTAGTTTGCTTGGGCAAACCATTGATGCTTATGGAATGGATCTAGGTCGCTCTGGAAACCGACCTCAGCTGGCTCACCTGCTTGACGAAATGGCTGGAATTGAAGATATCAAGCGCGTGCGTTTAATTACTTTGCATCCGGCTTACTGCAATCAAGATTTAGCCGATGCCATGGCCCGGTCGCCCCAATTTCATCGATTGTTGCCGATCCCTTTGCAAAGTGGTTCTGATGCCGTTTTAAAGCGCATGAAACGCGGATACAACTTGGCTTCCTATCGTAAGCGAGTTGATATGTTGCGCAATGCGATGCCGGACTTGGAATTAATTTCTGATTGGATTGTTGGCTTCCCCGGTGAAACCGATAGTGAATTCGAAGCATCGGTTGCGGCAATGAAAGAATTTCAATTCTTGCAGTCATTTGTTTTTCAATATTCACCGCGGCCTGGGACAAACTCAGCCGAAGGTGTTGACGATGTGCCTAAGCAAGTTAAGGGCGAACGCAACCAACGCTTGCTTGCTTTACAGCAACAGATTGCTCGTGGTCGAACTCCTTTAATGAAGGGGTGCAAATCAAACTTATTACTTGAGGAGCCCAGTGAGCGGCACCCCGGATTTTGGCAGGGACGTATTTCCAATGGTCATTTTGCATTACTTCCTGAATTAGATGGCCAGCTCCGCCCCGGACTAGAAGTTCCGGTGAATTTAGTCGACTGGAATGGGCGTCAGCTAATCGCTGAGAGCAGTATTTCATTGAAGCAGATTAAAAGCCGTTTGGCCAACATGAAAAGTTCGCAAGCGAGTCCGACTGAGTTAATCGACATCGCACTTCCGACCCCAAGCTTTGACGTTTGATGACTGAGCGCGTACTTAATCTTTTGCAAAAAGCTCAGCACGAGGCAGCTAAAGCAAGTTGGTTATTTACCGCACCCAATCCACGCGTTGGCGCATTAGCGTTGAAAGATGGGCACATTATTGGTTTTGGTTGCCACCATGGTTGGGGCCAAGCCCACGCCGAAGAAGCCGCCTTGATTGACGCTGGAGCCATGTGCCCAAAAACAGGTGAATTAACTTCGGGCATCGTCGATGAAATGATCGTCAGTCTGGAACCATGCTGTTCTGCTGGAGGTGTTAAAAAACGCCGTCCATGCACCGATTTAATAATTGCCGCGGGAGTTGAAAAGCTAACTATTGGCGCAGCCGACCCCGACCCACGCCATTGCCGACTTGGAGCACGTCATTGGCGTGAGGCCGGAGTGACACTTACCGAGATTGACGCAACTGCCGCCTTTGAAGAGCTAAACCAAGCTTTTTTTGAGTATCAGAAGATATCTGACCGTCCTTGGATTTTGCACAAATGGGCGGCCAGTGTCGATGGCAAAACTGCCAATAATACTGGCGATAGCAAGTGGATTAGTGGCGAACAATCACGCACCGAGGTTCATCAATTACGCGCCAGTTGCGATGCAGTTCTATGTGGCGCCAACACTTTTCTAGAGGATGATCCGCGCTTAAATGCACGAATTAATACACTTGATTCTATCAAACAGCCATTGCGAGTTTTCATTTTGTCAAAACCACTAAGGGACCGCCACGCCGCCTTTGAAGTTGCAGGTAATTGCTTATGGGTGCTACCGTCTGAAGAATTGAAAAACGATGTTCTTTTAAAACGTCTAGATTTAAAAGATTCGCACTTAGTTTTGCCAGCTGAAAACGGCAAGTTAGTTGACTTGGAGTTGTTGTGCCAACATTTGTTTCGGGATTTCTCGGTGCGGCGACTGTTGGTCGAAGGTGGCTCCAGACTTCAGGGTGCAATGCTTAGCCAAGGTCTGGCCGATGCAATTGTCCGTTATGAAGCTCCACTACTTTTAGGTGGTTCACGCAGTGCTTGTGAAACTGAATTCTCACCTGCTCCAGCAGAATCCATAAAGCTAAACTATGAAGAGCGCAAACAACTCGGGCACGATCTTCGCCGCGCATTCCAGATTGAAAAATAGTCTTCCACTTGTAGCCTTACTTTTTGCCGCTTGTGCCCTTTCAGCGCCATCAAATCAAGAGGTCAAGCTTCTTCCCGATGGTATTGAAACCCTACGCAACTCACTACTATTATCCGATTCAGCGGCTCTCGAGGCCGCCAACAAATATTCTTATGCCACATCTAATTCTGTTGCCCTAGAACGTCATCGGCAGAACTTGCTGCTTGAGTTCGGTCTTCGGAATCAATGTTTCAAAAACCTCGCTGATTGGAAGCAACGAGGAATCGGAAATCCAGCTGATCTTTACTATTTAGAGAGTCGTATCTATTCTTCACCAACCGTGCAACTACGGCGCTTTGAAGAAGGACTCAAGCGTTGGCCACATCATCCATGGTTAGTAGCCGGCTACAGCATTACTCGCGTTGCGGTTGGGAACCCCAACCTGGCACTGCTTGATGAACTACTGGCGAACGCCTATGTGGATGCCGATTCAGGCCCAATGGTGCGCCGCGCAAAAGCCCGCGTACTTGCTCATAAGGGGCAAGTGCAGGCGGCAATCAATTTGCTGTGGGACGACGCCTTGGTTCATTCGAACCCAGGAACTTTGCGTGAGGGAATTTATCTTGCCACAAAGTACTCCAAAGCAAAGACCTTAAGGCTTTGGAATGCCGAACTTAAATTGTTATCGACTGCACCAGATGCTTCAACTGCGAATCGTTGCGCAATTGTTGCTGAACGCTGCGTCGCGCAATTGCAGTATAAAAATTTGCGTTCGCTTGACCGTTTATGCCAGATGCTAAATCAACAAAGCCAACGCTTAGCTCTGCCTGGTGGCTGGGAGCAGCTTCCGCGCTTAGATATCGGCCCATTAGGTTCCTTGGTACGTCCCGATTTAAACGCTGATGAACATCGCAATAGTCCCTTCGCCGTTTGGCTTGAAGCCGGCTTCGTTCCAATTCTTGGCTATGACATTCGTCAAGGCGTCGAATTTTTATTATTGTCAGGAGTACAACGAGTCGAGGCTGACTGGCCCAGTCTGGAAACACCGCTACAATTATTGGTAGCAAAAAAAGCATGGTCAAATCGAGAGAATAACTTTTCTGGTGCCACCATCTTCAACGGCTTTTATATTCGCGAGGACATGTTGGATAAATCTCCAACGTCACTGGTGAATTTGCAAAAGTTACAAGTAATCCCCGAGGACCATCGCTTTTTGCATCATGTTGTGGTCGCTGGCGAATTACCTGAAAACGACAATCTTGCTTATCGATTAAAACAACAGTGCCTCAACAAAAGCGAACTAGACCCAACTGAATTTTTAATTCATGCGCAATGGCAACAATTAATTATTCATGAAAGTTGCCACTTGCCAGACATTTTGCCGTTGGTTGTGGGAGACGCCGACTTAGCCGATTTGCTCGCCGACGGACTTAAATCATTCTTCAAGGTCGGCGATGTAATGTCCTATTTGGAGGTTCAAGCCCAAGCTAGAGCAATTGCAATCAGCCCCAATCCACGCTGGGCTTTGGCTAAGACAATTCTCGCCTATGAATCCGGGCCAAGCACCTACCAACAGGCTTACGACTATTTGTTGAAGGAATTTAGCAAAAATGCGCAGTCGAAAAAATGGCCGCGACTGGCGAATTGGGATCTTTTAAGCGACCAGCAAATTACTCAATTGGCCGAAGAATTTTGCACATCGGCTGGAATCGAACTACCTAATCGTGACTCGGTGCTAAATATTTTGGCTAAGATTAGGTCAGCTGAATATCCGAAATAATTTCAATAGGCTGGCCGCGAACTGTTGGCAAGCTAACTAGCGCCAAATCGACCCGCCCCAGCCGCCCATGCCAGTGTTGGTCTTGAAGCAACCAACTAAGCGCTCGAGTTAAGCGTTGAATTTGTTTACCCCCGATTGCATCGCCTCCTTGGGCCCAGCTTAGTGGGTGGCGAGCCTTTACTTCAACCACCACTAAGGAATCAGTTGGGTCGAGAGCCAATATGTCTATTTGGGCAAATGGAGTTCGCCAATCTTGTTTGATAATTTGCCAGCCGAGATGAGCTAATTGCTCAGCTACGTAAATCTCGGCCAACTTTGCTTTTTGAGGGCGGTTCATGCGCTAACTGCGCCCGGGGACCGCCAATCCAGTTATTTGACGGCTCAGCCGCCGCCAATGGCAATTGACTCTGCCGGTGCGTCACTAGCATTAGTAGACGCTTGACGATTGACCGCACTACGGTCAAATTTCATTTTCACGCCATCGGCAACCTTAAGCGTAATGGTTTGCTCGTCCATTTTCATGACTTCGCCGTGTAGGCCGCCGAGGGTTACAACTTTGTCGCCCTTGCCGATTGCGTCAAGCATTTCGGTGCGCTTCTTTTGACGTTTACGCTCAGGGCGAATAACGAAAAGCCACATGAAGCCAAACAGAATGGCGAGAGGCAACATCATTTGACCTAGACCGCCCGGGGCGGGGACGCCAGTTGCACCGTCTTGTGGAGTACCAGTGGCCGCCAAAGTGCCGGGAGCTGAACCTACGCCTGGCGCAAGTGACGCAGAAGGAAGGCTAACTTCTTCTTGGATTAGATTTAGAGGACTATTCATCTTGTTTTAATGCAGTGGAACCTATTGAGGCAATGCGGTCTTATTCTAGCGTCGCTAAACTATTGCCAATAATGTCCTCTAAAAGAGTTCTCGTAGCCCTTTCGGGCGGTGTCGATTCAAGCGTTGCAGCGCACTTATTGCAGCAGCAGGGCTGGGATGTTGTGGGGGCCTTTTTGCGCAATGGGGTCGAAGCACCCGAGGCAAGTTGTCGTCCGCGGCAAGGCTGTTGTTCGGCCGAAGACGCTCGCGATGCCGCATTAATTGCCGACCAATTGGACATTCCATTCCATTCTTTAGATATGGAAGAGGAGTTTTTGGCCATTCAAAATTACTTTAAAGCCGAGTACCAAGCCGGTCGTACACCCAACCCCTGCGCTGCTTGCAATCGCGACGTTAAATTTGGGGCCTTGGAAAAATTCGCCGATGCTATTGATGCTGATTTTCTAGCGACGGGTCATTACGCACGTCTTCGTACGCATGATGGCCAACTAGAACTAAAGCGCGGCGTCGACCAATTTAAAGATCAAAGTTACGTTTTGTTTCCGGTTCCTGAGCGAATTTTGCAACGTACCCTTTTGCCAATCGGTGAATTTGATAAAAGCGAAACACGTCGCATCGCCAGTTCCTTGGGAATGCGTGTTTCAGACAAAGCTGATAGCCAAGAAATCTGTTTTGTTCCAAGTGGAAATTATCGCGACCAACTAAAGAAAGATGGCGGGCTTGGCGCGGCGGGTGCAATGGTCGACACCAGCGGTAAAGTTATTGGCCAACATCAAGGATATATGGGTTTTACCCGTGGCCAACGCAAAGGCCTAGGAGTTCCCTGGACGGAACCGTTATATGTCATTGACATTATTCCTGAGAGCGCCACCGTCGTGCTCGGTACGCGCAGTGAAATCGGTTCCCCGACTGCAACTATTAGCGGCCTTCACTGTTTCGGCTGCAAAATAAATGTTGGTGATGTTTGGGACGAGATCGGGGTTCAATTCCGTTCGACCCCGGGAGCTGTGCCGGCAAGTTTGAAATACTTAGGCGATGGGAATGCTGAGTTGCACTTTCACCTGACAGCCGAAAGCATTAATCCAGGTCAAGGGGTGGCGATTTACCGCGGAGAGCGAATGCTTGCCGGCGCTTGGATTGAACGGGCCGATTACCCGTCCGTTAACTTTATAGTGTGAAACTCTTTCATCTAATCGGATTGATGGCAATTGGTGCATGGTTGATAGCCATCCAATCAGTTGCTATTTCGCCAGAGCAAGTGGTCTTAAGCGATTTAAGTTTAAGCTGTAATACTGATTTACCAAAAGACCTGTCGCGAAATCCAATCCAGGAATATTTCTTCGCTGAAAAAATATCCGCCAATCCAAATGCGGTTGGTCTTCGCAATATTTCAAATTTGGGGGCAGCACTAAGCAAAGCCCGCGAAAATTTAGAAGCCGGTGACCAGCTAGTCATTAATAGTGATGGTCTATTAACTGACAATCTCCCACCGATAGAACTCTTTGAAGCGATTGACGTGCGTTGGCAACTTCCACAAGTTGTTCGTCTGCTTAACATTAGTGGCCCAAAAATTTTACCAGCCACTGCAAACTTTGATTTACGCTTAGGCTTCAATCAAAGTCCAGGTTCAGGTCAACTGCAACTAAGTTGTGCCGATGATTGCCAAGTTGAAATCACCAAGACTCACCGTCTTGAACAAGCTGAATTGCTGGTGGGTGTGTCATTAACTAAACACCAGGGTGATGCTTACTTAAAGGCAACTTGGCTGGATAAGGAATCCCAGGTGGGCGCGCAAAGTTCAGTTAGCGTGTTGGTGCCTACAAGCTCCAAACTAAACTTTTACAGCAACCGCAAATTTAGTTTAAACGGTGGCCGACAAGTCGCTATTGAAAACGCTGAACTGGCAATCCTGATTGATGATGGAAGTAGCAGTCCAAGTGACTTACTTAAACTACGTGATGCGACTTCCACGCCAATTTTATGGATGAGTGACAGGGCTGCATTCTGGGCTTCTATCCCAGACGCATCAGCCATCTTTAGCGCCTATCCGCCACAACACAAAGCATTGGTGCTACTAGACTGTTCCGGAAGTGTTAGCGCGAGTGCTTGGCGCGACTCTCTCGCTCAGTTACAGCAACTAGCGCGGGGCAACAGTGAACTTTTGCTGTGGACTTTTGCTGGGGAAATAGCCGGTCCTTTTTCTCTTAGTAACGATTCCGACTTAGCCCAGTTAAATGGTCAAAACTTATTTGGACCAACTGCCCTATATGAGGCTCTGGATTTTTTAACTACGACCAATGCCCAACAACTGGTGATTGCCAGCGATGGCTTTGATTCAAATGAAACCGAGCGTGACTGGGCTGCCTTAAGCGGTAAACTTAAGCAACAGTATGGGCAAGTGACTTGCCTGCCGTTAGGAGCAGATTTCAATCGCCAATTGTTACAGCAATTGGGGCGAGTCCTTGGCGGCGGTGATTTTAAGTTGCTGGATACCGCAGATATTGCCGGTCAAGAATTAGGTAAGGAATTTCGCCCAAGCCAAGATGCGTGGTTTGATTTGCCTAAATCACTAACGCTCGACAGCCCAAGTCCTCGATTGGGATTGCTGAAAGGCGCAATGCCACTTTTAGTTGACGCTCAGGGAGATGCATTACTTGCGCTTAGCTTTAGCCAACCGGAGATTAGTTATGGTTTGAATTCAAGTGATCCAAATATCTTAAATCAAATAGTTGCAAGTCTTTTTGCCGAACTGAACGCCCCAAGTTTTATCCGTCGAGGTCGCTGGGTTTCTGCGAGTGGACTCGCTAGCGAGTGGGCGGTTGGAAATGCGTCTGTCGGTTTTTTAGATTTTGAATTTGTCCAACAACAGCAATTGCGAGCCGGACCTTTTCTTGAATCAACAAATTTACTTCTACGCAGTCCGAGTAAGCGAGTGGTTGAACTGCCCGGAAATACCGAATTTAGTGGTGACTGCGCGCGTTGGCAACAGTGGTTTGCCGCTCACCAGACTGCCTACGAAATGCACACCAACACTAAGCCGGTTTTTTCCCTGGTGGTGCTCGGCCTATTGTTTGCCACAGCATCTCTATTCCTGCGACGTTATGGTGTATAAGCAATGGCTGACCTCTCCTTCTGTAATCTCTGTGACCAAAGCATCCCAGATTCCGACCTGCGCGAACAGACTGCGATCCGGGTAGGGGATCGCGCACTTTGTCATAAGTGTCAAGCACTGCTCGATGAGCAAATTGAGCGTCCCCAAACTAGCGTGCTTCCGAGTGTCGCCACCGTATTGGGAGTGATTGCTCTGGCTTGTTGCTTTATGCTGTTAAAGAGAATTGACGAAATGCAGTCAGCACAACAACGGCAAGTGGACGAGCTGTCGGTGCAACTAGGTTTGAAGCTAGAAACTATGAATGGCAACATCAATGATGCCTTAAACAAATTCGAGGAAGATAAATCATTGCTTGATGTTCAACTTGAACTCTTAAATGGTGGGCAAAAGAAAATCTCCTCGAGTTCTACAAATATAGAATCTGGAATGCTTAGCAATCAAGATGCACTCGCGAGGATAAACGCCGAACAGCTTGAGTCTCAATCTCGCTTGAGTCGAATTGAAAGTACCATGTCCGTGGTGGAAGAACGGGTCGCTAGTCAGCGCTCCACACAGGAAAATTTGCGTGACCAATTGTCGCGTTTAGATAAGAATGTTACCGCCATGCAAGCGGTAGCTCCGGCAATAGAAGAGACTACTTTTTCTGGCGAGGTGTCGGCGGTATTGCGCAGTTTGCAGAGTGCCGACCCCGAGGTGCGTTACGACGCACTCGAAAAATTATCTGGTATTCAAGACCCAAAACTTTTGCCGCATATTTTTCCACTGCTCGCCGACCCATATGAATTTACCCGTTTTCTTGCGGCCCATACCCTTGGTGCTTGGGAGGCTAAAACTGCGACTCCTCATTTGATTGAGGCCTTAGTCGATGAGGTTAAATTTGTACGCGAAGCGGCGGTGCGTGCACTGCGGCGGATTACCGCCCAAAGTTTTGATTACGAGCACGACGCAACCGATGAAAAAATACAAGCCGGGTACCAGCAATGGAAAACTTGGTGGGAAACAAATAAGTCAGAGTTCTTGGGCATACAGTAGCCGAAACTACAGTAAAATAAGCGCTTAACTTCGCTCCCTAATCCCGTGGGAGTCGAGAATAAAACATAAGAAAATGACTAAAGTCACTGTAGTCGGCGCTGGATTCGTCGGCATGACCTGTGCCCAGCGATTAGCTGAACAAGAAGTGCCCGAAGAAGTTGTCATTATTGACATCCTTGAAGGCCGCCCGCAAGGAATTGCGCTTGACTTGAATCAGGCCGCTGCCATCGAGGGCTACCAATGCAACGTCGTTGGAACCAACGACCCGGCCGACACCGCTGGTTCTGATTTGTTCATAATGACCGCCGGCATGCCGCGTAAGCCAGGAATGGACCGCAGCGATTTGCTAGGAATCAACGGCAAGATCATCAATACTGTTGCTGATTACATTAAGGAAGGTTCGCCGGATGCAAAAGTGATCGTGGTTTCAAACCCATTGGACACCATGGTTTACTTGATGGCCGCCCGACTTGGATTCGACAAGAACCGGGTTGTTGGAATGGCCGGGGTGTTGGACAGCGCGCGCATGGCATGCTTTATTGGCATGAGCAATGGTGGTGGAGTTAAAGATGTGCGTTGCATGGTGCTCGGTGGCCACGGCGACAGCATGGTGCCAATGCCAAGCTTTTCAACAATCGATGGCGTCTCGATCACTGCTCTTATGCCAAGTGAAGAAATCGATGCCATCAATCAGCGCACTCAACATGGCGGTGCTGAAATCGTCAACCTGCTAAAGACTGGCTCTGCTTTTTATGCACCAGCGGCGGCATCGGTAGCGATGGCAAAGTCAATCATCCGTAACGAGCATCGTTTGTTGCCTTGCGCCGCTTGGCTTGATGGGCAGTACGGACTTGAGGGTTTGTACATGGGCGTTCCTTGTGTGCTCGGTACTAATGGTCTTGAGCGAGTCGTTGAACTTGAACTCAGCGATGATGAACGAGCCAAATTGACCGCCTCTGCAGATGCTATTCGTGCTGACTTAGTTACCTTGCGCGAGCAAGGCTTACTTGCCGACTAGTTAAAACTGCCAAGACCCACCACCAATGTTGGCACGCAATCAAACAAGCACTAAAGTCGTTGCGACTTTGGGTCCGGCGTGCGCCAACTTAACTCGAATTAAGGAATTAGCCCGAGCCGGCGTTGACGCTTTTCGCATCAATATGTCGCACGGCACCGTCGAAAGTCGCAGTGATTTGGTGCGCATTGTGCACCGAGTGCGCGCCGACTTAAAACGGCCGCTGGCGGTCATTGCCGATTTGCGTGGTCCACGAATTCGTCTTGGCTGGGTCGAGGGTAAAGTGGAGTTGTGCCGAGGGCAAAAGATTCAACTAAGTGTTGGCAAAAAATCAAAGTCCGAGACCCATTTAGCTGTTGACTACCGAAAGATTCTTAAGGATGTAAAGGTTGGGCATCGTATCTTGATTCGTGATGGCAGGGTGGAATTGGTGATTGAGGAAATTGCCGCAAAGACCATTCGCTGTCGCGTGCGTAAAGGCGATGTTGTTAGTTCCCATCAAGGGGTTAATTTGCCTGATTCAGAAGTTTCGGCACCGACTTTATCTGCTAAAGACCGCCGCGATATTGCTTGGGCTGCCGAGCACGAAATTGATTGGGTGGCACTAAGTTTTGTGCGGTCAAGTGACTGCGTTAAAAAATTGCGCAAGGCGCTGCTGAAAGTGGGGCTGAAAGCACCAATTATTGCCAAATTGGAATTACCTCAAGCAATAAAAAACCTCGACGAAATTTTGTCAGCGACTAATGCGGTGATGGTTGCACGCGGCGACTTGGCAGTAGAGATGGGGCATGAAATCGTGCCGATTGTGCAAAAGCAAATTATTCGCTCAGCCCGCGAGCATGGGGTTCCGGTTATTACCGCAACTCAAATGCTGGAAAGCATGATCGAGTCCAATACCCCGACGCGCGCCGAAGTTTCAGATGTGGCCAATGCGGTAATCGACGGCAGTGACGCGCTGATGCTTTCAGGTGAAACGGCAGTGGGGGTTGATCCTGCTGGAGTCGTGCGCATTATGAGTAAAATCCTCCGGCGAACAGAGCGCGCCCTTGGCACCATCGGGGCCGATTGCCGCCAGGCTTTGAGCCGCCCTGGCCACAATAGTGGCGTGATCGAGGCCGCCACCGTTTCAGCTGCAATTGGCGCCGCCCGTCAAGCAAAAGCTAAGGCAATTTTGACCTTTACCGAGTCCGGGCGAGTTGCTAGACTTGTCAGTTCCTTCCGCAGCAAGATACCGGTAATCGGATTCACAGCGGAAAAACGCTCATTTCATCGAATGGCCCTTTACTGGGGAGTTCAGCCGGCTTTGGTCCGACAATTCCGCAATGCAAAGGAAATGGTGCGCAACGCAAATCAAGTACTTGACGAAGGTGCTAGTTTGCAGGGCGATGACCTTTTAGTTCTCCTTTCTGGCACTTTTGCTAAGTCAGGAGCCACCAACACCATTCGACTGGTTCGAGCATCATCCCTGGCCCCAAGTAAAACCTAAAAGACCCGTGAAAGGACGTAAAGTAAAGCAACGTAAGTCAAACCGTAAGAAGCGCCTCAGTGGCTTCCGTGTCCGCTCAAGAACAGCGGGCGGGCGTCGCGTTATCCGCAATAAGCGGCGCAAGTCTGGCAAGTTCTAGGTTATTATAGCCTGAAATAGCATCGACCCCGGCAAACCTAATGGTGTGCCGGGGTCGATGTCGTTGCGCTCGGAAATATAGGCGCTAAGTTTTAGTTGTGGTTTCTCACGAAGCGAGCAAAAGCCTTGCGTGCTTGGCTTGGGCTAAGAGCTTTAAGGTAAGCAATTCCTCCGCGATTGCGGATGGCCTCGATGAAGGAGCCGACATGGTCGTCTGACCCGTTGGCTGAGTCGTCTTGTGCCAAGTCGTCATTGCTATCGATGCCGATTTCCTCAAAGAGCTTACTTACGACTTCTGGATTTTGGTGAAGGTCAGCAAAGCTGTGGTCATCTAGCCAGATGCGCGCCATGAAGAGGCCGTTGCGCCAGCGTTCCAAGCGAACCCGAGCCTTGCCGCGAAGAAACTCTTCGTCTTCGTCTTGAACGGCAAAGTGTTCAGCTAAATCAAACCAATGGCTGGTGAAAACAGGCTCGTTAGAGTCGCCGTCGCCGGAACTTAACCCAGAACTGCGGATTTGGTGATGAGGCTGGCCAGCTGATTCGCCTTCCAAAAGGATGACCGGCTTATTGGCAGCCTCAATTGGTGCTTCTTGCATTGGGGCGTTTTCCAAATCTGCTTGAACAGTCTCAAGAGCTGACCCCAAAGAAATCGGTGTCACTGGCGCGAGCCCAAGTGATGCCTGGCCGGAGCCTGGAATCTCTGCAGGGCTAGTATTAACAACTGGGCCAATCTCAGCAGCTTGAACTGCTTCAGATGAGCCGCCCTCTTCGCCATCAGTTAACTTAATGCCTGTAAAGCCGATACCGGCTGTAAACAGGCCAATCCAAATTAGGATGAATGCAGGACGTTGGGGTTCGGGGGTCAGTGGCACGGTGTTACTTAAAGTGACGTTGTTGTATTGTACTGAGTTCCAAAAATAATGTTTTGCTGGTCAAAAACCCGAAATTCCTTTCGGATTATGCCGCTTTGCATTATCCTATGTGGCTTAATTCCTCCCTCATACCCATGAAAATCCACGAATACCAAGGTAAGGAAATCCTCGAACGGTTCGGTGTGCGCACACAGCGCGGCATCGTAGTCGAGTCTGCCCAAGATGCTGCTGCTGCTTTTACCAAGCTAGGTGGCGATTTAGCCGTAGTTAAAGCCCAAATCCACGCCGGAGGGCGCGGCAAAGGCGGAGGCGTCAAGCTAGTTAAATCCGCTGAAGAAGCGCAACAAGTGGCCGAGGAAATGCTCGGCATGATGCTTAAAACCCACCAGACAGCGCCAGAGGGCCAGCAAGTCCGCAAACTCTTTGTCGCAGAAGGTTTAGACCTCGCCAAGGAGTTTTATGTAGGCGTTGCACTGGACCGCGCTCTAGGGATGCCAACTTTGATGGTGTCCGCTGAAGGTGGAGTCGAAATTGAAACCATCGCCCAAGACCGCCCCGAAGCCTTGCTCAAGTTGCCGATTGACCCAGCGCTTGGACTTCAAGCTCACCAAGCCCGCCGGGCAGCCTTCTTTCTAGGGCTTGAGGGCGCTGCAATTAAGAAAACCGCGCAGTTCCTAGGAGGCCTCTGTCAAGCATACCTTGAGTTAGATTGCGAACTTGCTGAAATCAACCCATTGGTTATTACCGATGATGGCGAAGTAGTAGCTTTGGATGCAAAAATGAATTTCGATTCAAACGCATTATTCCGCCACAAAGATATTGCCGAAATGCGCGACATTAACGAAGAGGATCTTAAAGAAGTTGAAGCTTCAAAATTTGGCCTCAACTACATTGCGCTCGATGGCAGTATTGGTTGCATGGTCAATGGTGCTGGTCTAGCAATGGCGACCATGGACACCATTAAATTGCACGGCGGCTCACCGGCAAACTTCCTTGATGTAGGAGGTGGTGCAACTGAAGAGGCCATCACCGAAGCATTCAAAATCATTCTGTCCGACCCTAATGTGCAAGGAATCTTAGTCAACATCTTTGGTGGCATCATGAAATGTGACATCATCGCGCGTGGCGTAATTGGCGCAGCTCGCACCGTTGACCTAAACATTCCATTGGTTGTGCGCCTCGAGGGCACCAACGTCGCCGAAGGTCGGCAACTCATGGCAGATTCAGGTTTGCCAATCATTTCGGCATCTTCACTTGATGAAGGCGCCAAATCAATCTGTGAAGCGGTTATGGCCGCCAACGCTTAGGAGCATTTAGTAATGGTAATCTTCATTGACGAAAACACCAAGGTCATCGTTCAAGGCTTTACCGGCAAAAATGGCACTTTCCACTCAGAACAAGCACTCGCCTACGGCACCAAAGTCGTTGGTGGGGTGACTCCGGGAAAAGGTGGTACTGAACACTTGGGCCTTCCGGTTTTTAATACTGTTGCAGATGCAGTCGCCACTACCGGCGCCACTGCTTCAGTGATTTACGTACCAGCGGCATTTGCTGCTGACGGCATTCTTGAGGCGGCCGATGCCGGCATCGAGATAATCATTTGTATCACCGAAGGAATTCCGGTTTTGGATATGGCGCGGGTGCGCCCGGTGCTCGCAGCTAAAGGTGTGCGCCTGATTGGCCCAAACTGCCCTGGTGTAATTACCCCAGCAGACGGCGACGGATGCAAGATTGGCATCATGCCGGCCTACATCCACAACCCTGGGAAAGTTGGCATTGTTAGCCGCTCCGGTACTTTGACCTACGAAGCCGTTTGGCAAGTGACATCAGAAGGTCTTGGCCAGTCGACCTGCGTCGGTATTGGCGGCGACCCTTTGCCTGGCACCAACTTTATTGATGTATTGCGCGCATTTCAAGATGACGACCAAACTGATTCAATCGTAATGATTGGCGAAATTGGTGGGTCCGCTGAAGAGGAAGCCGCCGCCTTCATTAAGGAGTATGTAACCAAGCCGGTTGTTGGTTTCATCGCTGGTTGTACCGCCCCTCCGGGCAAACGCATGGGGCATGCTGGCGCAATCATTTCTGGTGGCGCAGGTACTGCCGAAGCCAAAATCGAAGCTTTGCAGGCGGCAGGCGTGGCGATTGCGCCCAACCCATCAGCTCTAGGTAGCACTTTGGTTAAGTTGCGCGCCGAGCGTGGCATCTGATCCGCAGTTCAGCTACCAACACCCTGAAACTGGGGAGTGGGCTCACGATGTGCGCAACCCCCAACGCGAAGCTCGCGAAATTTTCGTTGAACCGCTGCTTAAGTCTCGCCCTCCAGTGGCAGGTGAGACCTTGCGCATTCTGGAGTTTGGTTTTGGCCGCGGCGCCAATACGGCGACCACTCTCGAATTGCTAAGGGACTTGGATCTCCCGATTAAACTCAAGTGCTGGGGTTTTGAACCATTCCCCGAAATCTTAGAACCCTGGGATGTGCCACCAGAGTGGGGAATATGGCCGTGGTGGGGGAAACTCCCTCCAACTTGGCAGCACATAAGTTCTAGCGGGCTGCAAGCCGAAGGATTAATCCAAGCGAAAACAATTCAAGTTGCCGTGACCGAACTAATTCAGGCGAACATTAAGTTTGATTGGATTTTCTGTGACCTTTTTTCGCCAGCGCGGCATGCTGTAGATTGGGGTGGGGATTTAGCCATTTCTTTGGCCATGCTCAGTGAAAAAGGCTCTGTCCTCAGCACCTATTGTGTGGCGCGGAAATGGCGAGAGGAATTGACCGCGGCCGGCTTCAAAGTTGAAAGGCGCCGCCAAAAAGGTGGTCGAGATTCCTTGTTAGCTTCTATGCCTTGATATTGTCCCGCTAGGGCATAATAAACAAGTAATGAAGTTCACCATCCGCCACTCGGCCATGGCCTTAATTCTTGCCACCATGCCTTCCTGCGCCATGCCCAGCGGCAGCGAATGGATGTGGATTGCCCTGATTGCTCTGTTGTTGTTTGGTAGCGCTAAACTTCCCGGCATGATGCGTTCCATGGGATCCGGTATTAACGAGTTCAAGAAAGGACTCAAAACCGGTGAAGATGAAAAAGACAACGAAGAATCCGAGGAAAAGTGAGCCACCAACAGTTCCCGCTTAAATTTTGCGGGGCGCTCCTTTGTGGTGGCCGCAGTCGCCGTATGGGGCAAGACAAACTCGCCCTCTTGGTTGACGGTAAGCCGCTTCATCAAGCCGCTGCAACTTCTTTGGAAGAGTGCTGTGATGAGTTGCTGCAGGTTGGAAGAGATCTTCATTTGAAAAACTTTCGCTATGTCGCCGACATGGAATCCGGTCAGGGGCCTCTGGCAGGAATAATTTCCGCCTTTGCCGCAAGCCGCTCAGATTGGGTGGTCGCTCTTGCCGGCGATCTGCCATGTATTGACAAACAGCTAATTCAAAATATTATTGCTGCATGTCGAACTGCCCCAACTGAAATCTTGGCAGTTGTCGTCAAAAGTAAAAAAGGGCTCGAGCCATTGTGCGCGGCCTATAGGACATCTTTACATGAAACAGCAATGCGCTCCTACGCCAGGGGCGAAAGATCCATTTATCGTTTTTTAAAAACGCTTACCCAACAAGTTCAACTTCTACCTATTACTGAGGACTTGGAAAACACTCTGCTAAACCTAAACAGTCCGGAGGATTACCAACGATTCGCCGGAACTTCGCTCGATGACTAAAGTGAACAGTACCCACCAACGCTTAGGCGAAATTTTAAGTTCCATTGAAGAACCGATGGAGCGAGTCGATCAATGGCTTGATAGTCAATTTCAAGGTGAGCACCCGACTTTGGGACCCTTACTCGAACATGCCGCGCGTTTTCGAGGCAAGCGCGTCCGAGCCGCCCAAGTACTTTTGCTCGGACAAATATTTGGCGAAATAAACGACGACCATATTGCCGTCGCCGGGATTCTCGAAATGATTCATGCGGCAACCTTGATTCACGATGACGTTCTTGATGAAGCCGAAGAGCGACGTGGACTTGATTGCGTTCACGTCGAGTGGGGACGCCATGCCAGTGTTTTGCTGGGGGACTGGATTTATGCGCGAGCTTTTTTGCGTAGCACCGAACTTAGCGACCAGATTTGTTCGCAAGTACTAGCGGCAGCTACGGCAAATGTTTGTCGCGGAGAAATACATCAGAACCTAAGTCGCGGCAATTTCAACTTAAGTTACGACGACTACATTGGCCAAATTGACGGCAAAACCGCGGCCCTATACGCCGCTGCTGGGCGGCTAGGTGCTCACTATGCCGGTCAAAGCACTGAGGTTCAACAAGCATGTGAATTACACGGTCTTTACAGCGGGCGTGCTTTTCAAATGATTGACGACGTCCTCGACCTCGAGGGCGACCAAAAGAAGGTCGGGAAATCGTTGGGAACCGATTGGGCGAGAGGAAAAATGACCCTACCCTTGATTCAGTTGCGAAATGGCTTAATTGACACAGAGCAAAATGAGTTGGCCGAAGCGTTCGGCTCTGGCCAAGACCGACATGTTTTGTTTAACAGCAAGTTCAGTGACCGTCTGAAAATCCATCTCGAAGGAAGCAAATCCCAAGCCATGGACCTACTTCAACTAGCAGCAAACTCCCTTGATTGTCTACCCGATTCTGCCGCGCGCCAAGCGTTGCAAGAATTGACCATGTTCTTGGGAACTCGGAAAAACTAATGAGTAATCTCACAAAAGAATCGAAGTCTAAATTCAAATGGGGATTTAGAAATGGAGCAATCGGCATTTTCATTCTAATGCTATGGGCTGAATTAGCTCATTACTTGATTACCGGCTCACAAAGCTTGCCGAGTGCTCAACGAATGGGTTATGCCGCCGCCTTCTTCTTCCTCGTAGGAATGCCGCTAATCGCCTTATTGGTATATCGCTTTAAGTTTATTTTTGATTTTTTCCGATCGGTCAAAGTTGGGGTCGCCAACCTAGTGCTAATTTGCTTAGCATCTATTGCTGGGGTACTGTTCTATCAGGAAGACCCCAACTTCCCAATGCCTGTAGCTGCAGTGGAAAGTTTGGCTGAAATGGTCAACGAAGATTCCGCACAGTCGGCATGGACCCAAGATCAACGCCGCGCATGGCAGCATTTTGAGGATTTCCGCAATGCTCATACTTACTTTACTTACCACTTATTGCATGGCTTTGGATTTCATTCACTGCCTGGAGTAAATCCCGATTGTGAAATTGATGACCAAGTAGTTGCTGACAAACTTGCCGTTCTTAAAAGCAATTTAGCTCCGGTGCGAGAACGCTTCGGCGAAGAATACGCTGTCGCCCTCGAAGCTCGAAGCGGAACTGGGCTTGGCGTGCGCCAGCAAAATGCGGAAATTGCCAAATTCGAAACTGCCTGGCCAGATTTTTGGTGGTCCACTTTTGTATGGGCAAACCGCTTTGACCTTCTGCGGGTTTACCAATCTGATTGGTTCGGAATCCTGTGGGTGGTGCTTTTCTTTGGAGTTCTATCAAATACATTCCGTGGAGGTTGGCGACGATTGCGTAAACCTGTTAAGTATGGATTCGTCATGACTCATGGTGGAGTTTTGTTGCTCCTGTTGGCTGCCTTCTATGGCCGCATTACTGAAGAACGCGGAATGCTCCAATTGAATTTGGGTCGAACATCCGACCGCTTCCAACATTACTCCGGAGACGTTCAAAAGTTTTATGGCCGAGGAAGTTTTGGCAGCAAGGAGGCACCGTTCATGGTTCGCCTCGATTCTTTCCGAGCTGACTACCACGATGTTTTAGATGTCGTTTACGCCAGCGAAAAGGACGGAGGCTTTGTCGAAGAATTTAAAGATCTGGAACCGCCGAAGATACGAGTTTATCAAGGCCAAAAGCTCCACTATGACTATGCTCCAAGCGGCAGTTCATTCCCTGAGGATTTAACCGAAGCCGGCGGCGGCGGGCTGGTGCCGTGGCTTGGGCTTGAAGTTCTCGACTATCAACGCCAGGCCTTAGTACAACCGGTTTTGAAGAAGGCCGCAGTTAGTGAAGAAGGGCTTCCCATGGCGCGCCTTCAAGCATTCGGGCTCGATGGGGAATTCGCCTTTGAGCAAATTTTATTCCATCACTTCCCTAGACCATTCACCCACGCCCAAACCGGGGCTAGAGTTTTATATCGAGCAGTCGAGGACGACCAAGAAATCCGCGAACTTGTTTCGAGTGCTATCCCCGAGTCCTTTGGCCAGGTGCGCTTAGTTGGACATGGTGGTGAGGAAGAGGCTAACTTCTCAGTAACAGAGGGACACACCACCGAAGTTTCACATGACGGCAATGTCTTCAAACTTGAAGTTCTTACAGCAATTCCGGTGGTTCGTTTAGTGCGCGATATTGATGGAAGTTTCATCCATGACGCTACGGTTGAACACCCACCATTTGAAGATGCTACGAACCCTGGCGTGTTGCTGAAAATCACTAATTCTTCAGGCGATGTCGAAGAGCGGTGGGTGCTACAACACAAAGACCACCAACCACCGGCAATTTTCGACCATCTCAATTTTGAGTTTGTCTGGAATGCATGGACCGCCCCTGGCGGCGAAAAATGGTGGCTCTTTCAACTACCTAACGGAGATTGTCAAATAGCCCTCAGCGGAGATATCCAGTCGCTGCGACCACTTGAGCATGGCGGTGATTTTGCACTTTCTGACGGGTCGAAGGTGCGACTTGCAGACGCTGAAATCAGCGCTGTTCTGGATAAAGAAATTCGTCCACTTGAAGGAGTAGACTTCTTTAACCCGGCTGCTGGTGCAGTCACAATTCGTGCAACAACTCCAGAAGGAGTTGAGGTATTTAACCTGCAAGCTGAAAATGATGGTGACTGGCGGGACATCCGCTACACCGGAGCAGATGGACAACCACGCATCGCACTGTTGCACTTTCACACCGACCAGCGCGACATGCCGCTCGAATGGCAATCTAAATTGAGCATGCTCGAAGAAGTTGATGGTGAATGGCAACCAGTAGCAACTGGCGCCATCCGCGTAAATGATTACTTCTATTACAAGGGCTATCGCTTCTTCCAAACCGATGCTCGCCCTGATGACCCGACTTACTCAGGTATTGGAATTGTCTACGACCCAGGTATTGAAGTTGTCCTTTTAGGGTTCTACATGGTGATGTTCGGCACTTTTATCGTCTACTTCATCAACCCACTCGTCACCCGTAAGCACCGAGGAGCATAATGGATCCACTCAGCTACCGTTCACTTTTGTATCTGACCATGTACATCGCCATTGGCGGCGGAGTTCTTGGTTTGGCAACCACCTTCGGCTGGTTCTTGCAACCACGTAACAATTCCGACGAGACAAAAGCTCCACTCCTGACGGGGTGCAGTTGGACCTTGATGGGTATTTGCGGCCTTGCATTTGTTGTCAACTTTGGCGCCCAACTGTCGCGCTATTTTGAAGTTCAACATTGGCCAGCGCAGACCATGTATGAAGTTATTCCATTGGGAACCACGACTGCCTTTCTGTCAGTCATGATTCTCTACTTTGTAATCGGTCTTCATCGTCAGCGTGGTGTCTCGCGCGCCTTTGGCGATTTGTTCGTGGCGCTCGTTATGCTCGGCTGTGCCTTCACCGTTCAGTATGTTTTGGGTTTAGACCCCAGTGGCAAGGCGCTTCCTCCAGCTTTGCAGTCATATTGGTTTAGCACCCATATTTCTGCATATATGTTTGGCTACTTCACTTTGTTTATTGCTACGCTGGCCGCATGGCTGCATTTCGCCTTCAAGTTCTGGCGCGGAATATTGCTACCAGGTGAATATCCAGTTGCTAAAAAAACACTTTTCGCAATTGCCCTGTTCGCTCTAATTCCAATACCGTTCGGCAGCCAAGGCATGATGATGGGACCAGGAGTTTTAGGCCTGACACTTTTGATTTCCCTGCTCTCGCTGCGCGGTGGCCGCAAGATGGCCTGGTTTGACAGCTGGGAAGCGGGCTCCGACCGCTTCACTTGGCTTATCTTTGTAGTCGGTTTTCCCTTCTTAACCGCTGGGCTAATTCAAGGCGCGCTGTGGGCACAAGAGTCCTGGGCCCTTTACTGGGGTTGGGATTCGAAAGAAGTCTCGGCGCTAATTTCGTGGCTCTTTTACTTGGTCTACTTACACCTTCGCTACGTTGCAGGTTGGCGCGGAGAAAAGGGCATGTGGATTTTGCTTTACGGCGGACTCTCGATTTACATTACCTTCCAACTATTTGGCGATCTACCAGCATCTCAGTCGAGTTTACATAGGTACACTGACATGGAAGCTGTGCCCGCTGAAAGCATGATGAGCTCTTAACAACATAAGCGCCCTACTGACTTAGTTAAAGTTTAGTAGCGGCGCTAAGCGTGTTCGCTAAAAGCATCGCAATTGTCATTGGTCCAACTCCGCCTGGGACGGGGGTGATCCAACTCGCTCGCTCACAAGCGGCGGTAAATTCGACATCGCCCACAAGGCTGCCGTTTTCAACGCGGTTAATGCCTACATCGATGACTACTGCGCCAGGCTTAATCCATTGGCCTTTAACTAATTCTGCACGGCCAACCGCAGCGACTACGACATCAGCACTAGCGACTACTTCGGCCAAATTGCTGGTGCGGGAATGACAAATGCTGACGGTTGCATGCTTTTCCAAAAGCATTAAGGCAACAGGTTTGCCGACAATATTTGAGCGCCCAACTACAACGGCATGTTTGCCGCATAGGTCGATGCCACTTTGCTCAATTAACTTCATGACACCCATTGGGGTGCATGGCCGCAATCCGGATTGGCCTTGCATGAGTGCCCCTTGATTGCGCGGGTGAAATCCATCA
>CAZWVI010000027.1:0-23193 GCA_964637165.1 uncultured Planctomycetales bacterium | reverse complement strand
ACCTTTTTTGGTTTATTGCTTTTTTTCGTGCCCACTTGGTGGGGTCAGAGTCCCTAGGTATGGTTCCCATGTTGGTGCCACCTCCACCAACGTCTCCACAATCATCTCCACCGACAACTCCTTATTCCTTGCCAATCTATTGAATCGTGGCGTTTGGTCGGCGGCTTGGGTGGCGGCTTCTCGTAATGATTTACGTGCCATCTCGAAATTCCCGCGCCGGGCATGGGCTAGGGCCTCGAAACAATTACCCGCAAAGAAATGTGCTCCAGCTTGCAGGGGTTGGGATTCCTGTAGCTGCATTCCTTCGACTCGCTGCCGCTTTGCTTGTAATTCCAACCACAGGGTGCGGGCCTCAATTGTCGAGGGGTGCAACGGGGCCAACTTCTCACAAGTTGCTAGCGAAGCCAGGGCCATTGCTTCGAAACCACTACCTGTGGATTCGACGGTCAACATTTCCAATTTAATTAAGGCGGTATGGGCAAACAGGTTGGCTGGGTCATAACGTAGTGCCTGTATTAAGGCCAAGCGAATTTTGTGTGCATCAGCCTCCGCGTGACTCAAGCGCGACGCTTCCAAACTCCAGGCAACCGAGTCCCATGGTCGCCAATAAAGCGAACGCTCGAGGGCTGATTGTTCAGCGATCAATGTCGCGTCCTCCCGATGACCATTGCTCAGAGCCAAAGCCAAATTAATTTCACCAAGCAGGACAGGCACTGCGAAGCAGGCCGCAATCCCCGCAAAGCTAATTGTTGGCAAAACACGCCAATTTGGCTTTGCGAGCGCTCTGCCCCAACTACTTTCTTGCACCATTAATTCATCACCGCCCACTTCTACTTCAGGGCTCCTAGCGCGATTAACCGCCAGTAAAAGTGCGACAAAAGCAAGCGCACTGCCATTGTCAGAGAGCGGCGACCTTACTAAACAATGCACAGCAAAGACTAACAGCGCACCATTTGTCCAGTCGGCGCGCTGCGGCCGCCGCACCAGCAGGTAAACGGCAGCTGCACATAGCGCAAATCCCAACCAACCACCTTCAAGTAAGAAGAGTAAGTATTCATTGTGGGGATCCTTGGCGCGCGGAGTCGATTGGTCACTGAAGTCGCGACTTGAAATTTCCAAGAGCTCGGTCGGCATCCAAGCTGGGTGATCATTTTCGTAACGACCCAATCCGATGCCGCCAGGAGTTTGGGCCGCGTGTTTCACTCCGCTTATATCAGTTAACCAGCGAACTGAAATTGATGTCGGCACTTCGCTCGACGGCGATGAATTAACATCAACATCAACAGCCGTTGAACTCCCACTACTTAAAAATGCGCCATAGAAAGTGAGCAACACTAACAAAGTACTTAGTCGTCGTCGTGGGTGACTTCCCTTCAATAAAACCCAAGCGGCACCCAGCGGAAGTGAAATGGCCGCAGCCAACACATCCCAATGGCCGAGCATAAATGCGGCCGGCAAGAGCAGCAGTAAGCCCTTTCCGTGCCAACCCAAAGTTAGTGCGACAATAATTGCTGGAGCAACAATCTCGGCGGCGTGGTTGCTTCCTGAAAATGGCACCACCGGTGGTCCACCGCCAGGCGGACGCAAATCTAGCGGATCAAATCCAAAAACTTGCACTAGCCCATAGCAGCAAGCAACAAAGATCGCTGTAAGAATCGGTGTCCAAACTTTGCGCAATTCATTTTGATGCGCAGCAGCCACCGCAATTAATGCCCATGCCGCAAGCCACGGAGCACGGTCGGCGAGTCCGCCAACAATTGGTACTGCCGCATCTCGCAAGGGCCACAAACTGCATAAAATTGCCAGAACGAAAAATCCAGAACCAGTAATCGCACGATATGGTCTGGCGAAACAAAATATAAAAGCAATTAAACTGAATAGTGCGCCATCAAATCGCGCGTCATCGAGCAGGCTTGGTGCCCAAGCCCACACTGGCAGAATTACAGTTGCTGCCAGCAGAAAAAAGATCATGTTTGGCGCGGCGCCAACAAGGCCGCGGTGTATTCGCGGGGATTAAAAACCGCAAAATCATTCATCCCTTCGCCAAGGCCAACAAATTTAACCTTGGTTCTAAGTTGCTCGCCAATCGCCAAAACGGCGCCACCTTTAGCAGTGCCGTCAAGCTTGGCCAACACTACGCCGGTTAATGGAATTGCCGAACCAAACTCACGTGCTTGAAGAATGGCATTTTGCCCAGTGGTTGCATCAAGCACCAGCAAAGTTTCATGAGGCGCACCAACAACTTGTTTACCAGCGATGCGCGCTATTTTTTCCAACTCGGCCATTAAATTTCGTTGCGTATGAAGTCGACCAGCAGTGTCGATCACCAAAACATCGCAGTCACTCGCGTGTGCCTTAGTGCACGCATCATGCACCACAGCAGCTGGGTCAGCTTGCTCGCCTCCGCGCACAAGTTCAACATGCAATCGCTCACACCAAATCCCAAGTTGTTCGGCGGCTGCCGCGCGGAAAGTATCTGCCGCTGCAACAATCGGACGATGCCCTTGTTGCTGCAACCACTTCACTAATTTTGCCACTGAAGTTGTTTTGCCGCACCCGTTGACACCCACAACCATTATTACATTTAGTTGCCGCTCGCCAAATTCAATTGGCTTGTCGCCAGGGTCATCCAATAGTGAACTTAAGCGCTCTTCTAGCCACGGCGGAATATCCGCGGGTGTTGAAAACTCGCCACTCTTTAATTTTTGTTCTGCTTCTTCAAGCAGTTTGCTCGACATGGGGCCAACGTCAGCAGTATATAAAATTTCTTCTAAAGCATCGAGCGTGTCGGCAGTTGAGAGGTCGCCACTTAACTGTCGCAGAGCATGGCTGATTCGATTGCGAGTTTTCTTTAAGCCACTGCGAAAGAGCCCAAACATGCTTACTCGTCCTCGCCGTAAACGTCGTCTGGTTCCATCGGTGGAGGTGCATCGCCACCGTAAACGTCGTCCGGTTCCATCGGCGGAGCCTCATCACCAATTGGCACGTCCGTAGAACTTTCCTCAAGCGAGGTGTTTTTTTCAAAGGCTGGCATCTCAATGTCACCATAAAGATCATCCATCATGTCCGGTTGCGCATATTCCTCGTTATGTTGAAGCGGGGCATTCTCTACCTTAGGTTTAATAATACTTGGCGAAGATTTCTTAAATTCTTGGGCGGCCTTGCCATAAGTTGGCCGCGGAGTCGGTACCGAAGCCCGCGCTTCAATAACAGAGTCGTCCATAAACTCATGATCAACATTTGGTGACGGAGGTTGCAAGTCAGTCACACCACGGTCACGTTGTTCTTGGATAAGTACCCGTACGCGATCCAAAATACCGTTCACGAAACCACCACTTTGCGCAGTCGAAAAACGCTTCGCTAAATCAATTGCTTCATTGATGACTACTTTAAAAGGCACTTGGTCCTCGTGTAAAAGTTCATAAACAGCAATTCTTAAAACGTTACGATCAATGAAGGCCATGCGGTCTAGCCGCCAGTTTGAGGCAATTCGTTCAATCCATTGATCAAGTGTGTGCTGTCCATTCTGGACACCAATAACTATGCCGCGGGCGTATTCATTAACTTCCAGCGCACCTTTTTTGTCCGGGTTGCGCCGCGTATGGTGATCGAGGAATGGGCCGAGATCATCATCGGCCTCAAGTCCGCGCATTTCCAGCGTGTATAAAAATTGGAGGGCAAGTTCTCTTGCGCGAGTTCGGCGGCGGATGGGGGCTGACATTAGATTGCTGCGTAAAGGTTCGACATGCGCAAAGCGACGACTGCTGATTCGGCACCTTTATTCGATTCTGGAGTTTCTTTTTGGTCGCGCCCAGCTTCATCAACAGATGAGCCTGAGTAAACATCTTTGCTGGCACGAATCTGTGCCTGCTGCAAAGTGTCAGTGGTCAGCACTCCAAATACCACTGGGATGTTGCGGTTGAGCATGACCTGCATGATGCCACGGGCGCATTCCCCGGCAACGTAATCAAAGTGGGGAGTGTCTCCCCGAATAACTGCCCCAAGTGAAATTATCGCATTAAAGTTTCCGGTGGCCGCAAGTCTGTCGCAAGCTCCTGGAAGTTCAAATGCACCTGGAACACGCGCCACAGTTATCGAATCTTCACCAACACCATTGCTTTTCAGTGTATGCAAACACCCGTTTAGCAGCGAGTTAGTAATGTCGCTGTTGAAATCGGCAACTACTATCGCAAAGCGAGAAGTAGAGCCGTCATCGTTACCTTCAAGGAACTTGGTCATGGCCGGCACAGGGGATGTAGATTGTCCCTGATTCGCCGCTTAATCGCAAGTCATGAAAGCTTTATCTTGCGAATATTCGATTGAATATTTCGCGCTTTAAAGTGGCACCTAAATCTTGGAAGAGCACGTACAGCAGCGGCACTACCCAAAGTGTGAAAAAGGTCGTGAATGCTAGTCCACCGGAAACACCAACCGCCAGTCCGTGGAATGAAATCCCCGACCCGTCAGGTTTGCTTAAAGCAAGTGGCAGCAGTCCAGCGATAGTGGTAAGCGCGGTCATTAGCACCGGTCGCAATCGGTCGCGCACCCCGCGTACGACCGCTTCAGCGCGTTCAATTCCTTGCTTCTCTAAGCGAATGATGCGGTCAACTAAAACGATGCCGTTATTTACCACAACTCCGGCCAGCACAATCATGCCAATCATGGCCACCAAGTCCATCGCTGTGCCGGTTAGTTTGAACGCCCAGTTGGCGCCAACGATTGCAAACCAAATTGTGATCAGCACTGAGAATGGCAGTGCCAAACTTTCAAAAAGTAATCCCATTAGCAAAAATACTAAGGCCACTGCTAAAGCAAATGCGGCCTTCAATTCACCCATATCTTGGTCGAATGATTTCCAGCCTCCAGCTTGTTCCCATTCGAAGCCTTCCGGCATTTGAATTCCGGCCATAAGCTGTTTGGTGTCGTTGCCGGCCGCGCGCAAATCTTTACTTGGATGTTTAAGGCCGACTACCGCCATGGTGCGTCCATTGTTGCGAAAAATTGAAGCCGGTGCGCGGCGTGATTCAAAATCTGCAAAAACCGAAAGAGGGGAAGGTGCACCCTTTTCCCAACCAGCAACAGTTATTTCTTCCAGCACGCTGCGGTCAGGATTATCCGGCCGGTCAAATTCCATAATCACTGGAATGTCACCGTTCTCGGTTTGGAAACGCGAAACCATCATGCCCCGAAGACCATATTCAATTGAGTTTAATACTCCGCGACTATTGGTGCCCATGCGTTGCAAACGCTCACGGTCCAGTCGCACAAGAATTTCTCGAGCGGCGCTATCGTCCTCTTGTACGGCTTCCCAATTGCCTGATTGTCGCGCCGCTTCACGTACTTCTTCAGCGAGCTCGGCGATAACAGTAGAGTCAGGGCCGGCAATTGCAATTCGCGTCCAGCTGTCTCGCTGTCCAGCACGGTCGTATTTATCCTCAGTTTTAAGCTCGTATTGAGGGCTTTTGGGAACGTGCTCCTTGAGCAGTGCGCGAATCTTGTCCTTTAACTCTTGGTCGGGCTTTTCATCATGCCACATGTTGATTTCGCCGCCACGCTTGCTGAACGAAATGCCAACCGTCGGCGCGCCAAGTTCTTCATGAAGTGGACCGTTGAGTAATGTTTCAAATTCAATTGCAATAGCTTCGGCATCGCGCAATGAAGTTCCCTCGGAAAATTTAATACTGTATGAGATGCCGTCGCCACCAAGCATCATGCCTTCTTCAGTACTTACTCCGGTTTTGGCTAGTCCACCCGAAAGCAAAAATGCTAAAGCCAAACTAACTGCCTTGAGACGATTATTTAGCGACCATTTCACTAGGCGTGGCATCCATGAAGAAAACCCGCTAGTGGGGACCGGGTCGTCAACGCGATGCTCTAGCGCATGATGCCCATGTTTGCGATCTTTTTTGCGCGCCATTAATCGACACGCTGGTGGTACCACTAGCTCCGCCAAAATAAGTGCCGCCACCAAGGCCACGCATAAGGGAATGCCAATTGCGTGGGTAAAAGTTTTAGCCATGCGATCTTCGGACATGAAAATCAGCGGTAGGAATACGACTACCGTAGTTAAAGTCGCGGTGGTGACTGCGAGAGCCATTTCACTGGGGCCATTTACGCAAGCATCTTCGATACTGTCACCTTGTTCACGGCGTTGAATAATGCTTTCAACTATTACTACCGCATTGTCGACCAACATTCCAATCGAGATGGTGATTCCCATCATCGACATCATGTTGAAAGTGTCGCCGGCAAAGTACAGCCAGGCAAGTGTGGTCAGGACTGAAAATGGAATTGATGCGGCGACCAGTAAGGTGTAGCCAATTCGTCGCATAAAGAAATACAAAACGAAGCAGGCAATCAATCCACCATATAGTGAATTCTTTACTAAATCACTTAGCGATGCCGCAATCGATTCACCTTCAGAAAAGAAAACCGTGTACTTGAATTTGCCTAGTATTGGGTCGTTGGCTAGATCCTCTTCGAGTAATTTTTTTATCCGTTGGCAAACTTCAAAGGTGTTGGCCGAAGTTTCTTTGGACATCGACATGCCCATTGAATAGCGACCCTCAATTCTAAATAGATCATCGGGCAAACTGCGCACTGACCGCACCTCGGCAATGTCTTTTACTTTTAAGCCCTTGCGGATTGGAAACTCTTCAATGTCACTTAATTCTTTGAAGCGGCCATCAATGCGCACGATGTGACGGAGTCCAGCTTGGTCGAGGTCGCCAACTGGGGACGAAATGTTGTCACCTTGTAGGCGGCGCAACAATTCACCGATATCGACTCGGTTGGCCGCAGATAAATCTTGATCGATGAGAATTCTGACCGAGCGCGGTTCAAGCCCGCGCACTCTTACTGAGGCGATGCCATCTTCGGATTCGAGTCGCGGGATTAGAACGTCGGCAACAATCGATTGGGCTTCGGCGCGCATCTCTGGCGGGTACATAATGCCGCACCACATAATCGGCATCGAACTTCCCGCCCAACGCCGCGCCAAAACACGGTCGGCTTCCTTGGGGAGTTGTGGTCGTGCCCGTTCAATGCGGTCGGAAACCTCGGCATAGGCTTGGTCCATGTCGGCATCACCGGCGAAGCTGAGGTTGACGACACCGCTGCCTTCAGATGCGGCTGCAGTTATTTCCTTAACTCCGGCAATAGTGCGGAATTCTTCTTCTAAGACGCGCACGATGCGCTGTTCAACTTCGCTGGGATTAGCACCTTCCCAACTTGCACTCACTGAAATGGTTGAGCTGCCAAATCCTGAAGGAATAAGTTCAACCGGGATGCGTGATGCAGCAATTCCGCTTGCGCCCAGAAGTGCTAACACAAACATTAGCATTGCAACAGGTCTCCGCACTAAGCGGTAGAAAAACTTCTGTAGCTTAGTCACGAACTAGTTGGGGGTTAAGCTTGGCGACCATCTGGTAAAGCACAGGAATAACGATTAAGGTCAGCACGGTTGAACTAAGTAAGCCGGCAATAACTACTAAGGCCATTGGCGCGCGCAATTCCATGCCTTCAGCCGCGCCAACAAATCCGAGCCATCCGGTCAGTGGCACCATACCTAAAACGGTGGTGAATGTGGTCATTAAAATTGGTCGTAGGCGTGCCTTGCCAGCTTCCAAAATTGCTTCGTTTAAATTCTGACCATTGGCGCGGTTTTGATTGATGCGATCCACAAGCACAATCGCATTGTTCACTACAATTCCAGCCAGCACCACTAAGCCAAGCAATGCTACAACTGAAATTGGCGTCCCGGTAATCAGCAATGCCCAAATTGCACCAATTGCCGCCAAAGGTACCGCACCCATAATAATTAATGGCTGTAGCAATGATTCAAACTGACCAGCCATTACCGCATAGACCAAGAAGATGGCTAGTAATAAAGCAAAGTTTAGTGCGCTTAATGCTTCATCCATTTCATGTTTCTGGCCACCAATTTGAACTTCGGCGCCGCGTGGAACATCAAACTTATTTAGCTCGTATTCAATTTGCTGGCTTATTTTGCCGAGGCTCACCCCTTCGTTGGCCATTGAAGCAGACAGTACTGCGGCCCGCTGATTTCCGATGTGACGAATCTCGCTGGGGCCATAGGTGGTGCTTAAAGTCGCCACCGCACTTAGTGGTAGCGGTCGTTCAGCATCAGGGTTGATGGGCAAGTCGCGCAGTTGTTCAACGCTGTTCATGTGTTCCAAGTCGGCGCGCACTCGTACATCTAAGCGTTCGTCGGCCTCGGCGAAAGTTGTCGAAACTTCACCTTCAACAGCGAGTCGTAAGCGACTGGCAACTTGCTTCATGGTTAAGTTATGTTCGGAGAGTCGTTCGCGGTCAAGGACTGCTAAAACTTCGGGGTTGCCGCGCCGAATCGAGGAGCGCAAATCAACTAGACCCGGAATGTCACGAAGCTGAATTGATATTTCATTACTCAATGTTTTGAGTTGGCCAAAATTGTCGCTGATTATTTCGATTTCCAGTGGTGCCTTAGTTGCGAGCAAAGTTGGTCGGCGTAATTCGAAACGCGCAATCTCTGGTTGCATGGCCAGATACTCGCGCAGTTGCCCTTCCACTTTTTTCTCGACTTCGCGGCGATCGCCACCTTCTTCAATTTGTAATGTAATGCGCCCAACATGAGGGCCGTCCTCGTTGCTACTGATTGATTCGCGGTCAGCACCGGCGACGACAACTGCCTGTTCAACTCCATCAAGATTTCTTAAATGAGCTTCAAGCTTAGCCGAGACCGCATCGGTTTCTTCGAGCGGATTTCCCGAAGGAAAAAACAATTCGGCGGTCATTTCGCCTTGCATAACTTCAGGTAACAGTTCGCGGCCTAAATTATTGCTCGCCAAAATGGTGCCAAAAACCAAAACTAACACGCTAAGTATTACCGCAAATGGTTTTGCTAATGCCGAGCGTAATACAGTTGGGTAATGAGTTTCCAGTTTGCTTTGGCTGCGTTCAACTATAGCCGCAACGGGTTTTAAAGCAATCCCCAAGGGCACCAGAACAATGATTCCTAGTTTTCGTAAAAGGAATGAAAGTCCGCCAAACAAATCTCCAATTAGGCGACCGATTACTTGCAAAGTGCTGCGACCACCAGTCCATAGAAATGGCACCAATGCCGCAAAAGACCAAAAACTTAATTTGGCGGCTAGCGCGGTGACTTCTTCAGGTATACCCCATCCACCCATTTTGAGTTGCGATGCATAAGGAGCAATGACGCTATTCTTCCAACTGCTTAAAGCTAGCCAGGCGATAACTGAAAGTCCGCCAATTAGCCAGCGTAATTTAGGTCGTGAGCTGTTTGAACTCGCCAAATTTTTTCGCAAGCCAGCGCGGATGTTGGCAAACAGGGGTGGGCGATCTTCGGTGTCACGCCGTCCGGCGTTTAAATGGAAACGCGCGGCTAAGCCAGGAATAAAAAACAGCGCGACTGCCAATGAAAGAAGGAGTGATGAAACTACTGTTACTGCTTGATCACCGAAAACTTGACCGGCAACGCCTTCAACAAAAACAATCGGCGCAAACACCGCAATTGTAGTTAGGGTCGAGGCGGTAACGGCACCGCCGACTTCTTGAACTCCGCGAATCGCCGCGTTGATGGGGTCATCACCTTCGTCGCGGCAACGAGTGATTGATTCGAGCACCACAATTGCGTTGTCGACCAACATTCCAATGCCCAGAGCTAAACCGCCAAGTGACATTACGTTCATGCTCACCGAGCCCATATGCATCGCCCCGAAAGTCGCCACGATAGAAACCGGAATCGAGATTCCAATGATGACCGTAATCGCTAGTTTGCGCAGGAACAGAAAACACACTAAAACTGCCAGAATTCCGCCAATGAGGGCAGCCGATTGCACTTCAGAAATCGAGGCGCGCACGAATTGCGATTGGTCTGAAAGGACGTCCAATTGCATCCCGCGCGGCAATTTGTCGCTGAGTGATTTTTCGCTAACCCGTGCACTAGGGGCGCGTGGACCACGTGAGCGGCGACCGCCGCCTCGGCTCCCGCCAGAACTTTTCGGTGCGACAAACAAACGTTCTCGTACGGCATCAGCAACTTCAACAATATTGGTTCCAGCTTCACGGAAGATGTCAATTTCAACAGCCTCATTTCCCCCGATGCGCAAAATCACATCGCGGTCTTTGTGAGTGCGCGAAACTTTTGAGATATCCGCTAAGACCACAGTTGCCTGGTCGCGTTGCACTACCGGCATCGCGGCGATTTCTTGCAAACTTTTAAATTCATTCAAAGTACGAACTACATATTCAACTTCACCTTCTTCCAACTTGCCGCCGGGAACATTTAAGTTTTCGTCTTGCAGTCTTTGGCGCACCGTCTCCGCGGTAATATCCATCGCCGCCAAGCGCTGCGGGTCCAGCAAAATTTGAATTTCATCTTCAAGGCCACCGCGTACTTTAACGGCGGCAACACCCTCGACACCTTCAAGGCTCCGTTCAATGTCCTGTTCGGCAATGTCGCGCAATTTAACCAAGTCGTCCTTGCCAGAAAGCGCGAGTCGCATCACTGGGTCGAGACTCGGGTCGTAGCGGAGAATTAGCGGCCGATCGACCCCAGTTGGTAAAAAGACGCGATCCATGCGTTCGCGCACATCTTGCACTAGGAAGGCCAAGTTTGAACCCCAAGCAAATTCAAGTTGAATCTCAGCAACTTCTGCGCGTGATGAGGAACGCATTCGTTCAAGGCCACCAACTGTTGCAAGAGCATCTTCAAGTCGCTCGGTCACGCGCTCTTCTAAGTCCTCGGGGGCAGCGCCACTCCAAGTAGTGCGCACGGTTATTGATGGGTAATCAATCTCTGGTAATAGGTCAAAGGGGAGTTTGCCGAGTGAGACAAATCCAAAGACCACCAAGGAGGTGAAGACCATCAGCATGCCTACCGGACGGTGCACGCCTAAGGCCAACAAGCCGCGCTTTTGTGACATTACTCAGCGAGCTCCACGGCGTCGCCATCTTCAAGGCGGTCAGCGCCAACAACTACTAATTGTTCGCCGGCTTCAAGTGCATCGCCGCTAGCTAAAGCTTCAATTGAATCAACTTCCTCAAAGCCGCCGTCAATGCGAATTTTATGGGCAATGCCATCGCGTACGACATACGCAAACAATTCTCTTCCTTCAAAAAGAATCGCTTTTTTGGGCACCATTAAAGCATTGGGGTGAACTTCTAAAACTAATTCCAAACGAATCAATACCCCAATTGGGATTTCGCCGCGGTCGGTGTCAAGCGCGCCGGTTATTTTGACCGTTCCGCTTGCAACATCTACTACTGGGGCGATTCGTTCAATTTTTCCGGTTAGTAAACGACCGGGTAAAGCTTCACAACTTGCGGTGAAAAGTTGTCCAACCTTTAAATCAGCTAGTTCGCGCTGCGGTCGATAGAAAACCGCTCGGGGTTTACTGTTGTCAACTAGATGGAAGGCGCGCGTTGATGGGTTGGCCATGTCGCCTAGCGAAATCTCGCGACTAGCAACAGTGCCGGCGATGGGGGCCAACATGATGGTTTGTTGTAATTCCAGTTGGCTGCGGTCGCGACTAACTTTGGCCGCTTCCCAAGCCGTGCGCGCGGTGACTACCGCTTGGCGGCTGGTCTCCAACTCGCGTTGTGAAATTAAGCGCGTCGCGCCAACAGCCTCCGATTCCATTAGGGAAAGGTTGCGCTGATGGTCTCGCTCGCTACGTTGGAATTCATTTTCCGCCTCAGTCACTCGCACTTCAGCTTCGGCTACTGCCAAGGATTCAACATCATTCCGCAACAGAGCCAAAACTTGCCCTTTATTTACCTTGTCGCCCTCTTCAACCTTAATTTCGATGACGGGTTGGGTGCGCTCTGGGAAAACATCGACCTCGTCTAAGGAAATCACGTCAGCTACGGCCATTAGGCTTTTACTAACTTGGCGCCGACTCAAAGCGACGGCGCGGACCAATTCCTTTTCGGTGGCCCCAGCGTCCTTAGCCCCCGGCCATTTGCCGGAATGCTCCGATTTACTTGGGGTTTTCGAGGGTGAATCTTCTGTGCTGGCGGTCGATTCTGAGGCCTTTTCAGCCGAATCAACAGTCGCATCGTCGCCCGAACAGGCGGCGATTAGGCAGGGGAATGCGAGCAAGAAGGCGAGTCGGGGGGAGGTTTGCGACATCGTGACTAGATTGTGACATATTGTTACGCACCAATTAGGCTTCCATTTAACCTTTCTCTATAGGAAGATATAAAACTATGAGCGGTGAAGTCTGTGACCGAGAGCATCGAGGGCATGCCTTGATTAATTACCCTGATGCGGTGCGTCAGATGGTGGGTGCCGCAAAGCCAATCATTGACCCCGGCCAATCCTTGGAATTGCCTGATTTGCTAGGGCGAATCCTCGATCAAACGGTTGAATTTGACCGCGATGAACCGCCGGTTCCGCGTTCAGCCATGGACGGTTTCGCGCTGCGTAGCGCCGATGGGGTCGAACCACGCCAAGTACTTTCTGCGATTTTCGCCGGCACCAAAGATGTTCCCGAAATCGCCGCCGGACAGGCGTGCCCGGTAATGACCGGTGGTACCGTCCCGCCAGGTGCTGACTGCGTAATCCCGGTTGAGCACACAAGTATTAAAGACGGCAAGCTGCATGTTGAAATTGCTCCGCAAGCTGGTCGCCACGTGCGCCGCGCCGGAGAAATGGGCGCCGCTGGCCGAATCATCTTAAAAGCCGGCCAATACCTTGGCGCCGGCGACCTCGCCGCCGCGGCCGGTTGTGGCTACCAAGAGCTAGCGGTGAAAGCGCAAGTTACCGCCAGCGTAATTTCTACTGGCGATGAAGTTATTGCGTGGACAAAAACTCCAAAAGCTCATCAGGTGCGCGATAGCAATCGCTTGGGATCCGTAATGCAATTGCAAAAAGCTGGCGCGCAAGTGAATAGCCATCTGCATGTCCCCGACCAACCAGAACAATTACGCGCGGCGGTCGAAGACGCATTAAGTAACAATCATTTACTGGTTACTATCGGTGGTGTAAGTATGGGCCAAAAAGATTACATGCCAAGTGTCTTTGAAGAGTTGGGCGTCGATTGTTTGTTCCACGGCGTATCAATTCAACCGGGTAAGCCAGTATGGGTTGGGCAACGTGACAACCATTGGGTTTTAGGATTGCCTGGTAATCCAGTTTCCTCGGCAGTTATCTTGGAACTTTTTGCACAACCATTGATAGCCACTTTGGCCGGTCATTGCCAAGTTGATGCCCCACGTAAGTTGTCGGTCGGAAAACTTGTCGGTCAAGCTAAAGCTAAAAAACGCGAACGCTTCTTGCCCGCAAGTTGCCAGTTGGATGACCATGGCGTTGCTTGCTTGAGGCCGCGGCCAGAATCAGGATCTGGCGATTGGAGCTCTCTGGCGGGGTGTAATGCCTTGATTAGGCTTGCTCCAAATACAGCTTTAAAAACGGGCGACGCGGTTGATTGGTTATCCTTCGCTAATTAAAAAATGAATAATCAAGTGAATCCGTCGTCGCGTTTTTTAGGATGGTGGTGGTTGCCGGTAATTGCTGCGTGTTTGCGCGCCGCATCATTACCAGGTTGGCTTTCGCCCTGGATGGTTATCGTGGCCGTAGTTTTGCGGATAGCTTATTGGGAAGGTGGAGGAACTAAAAAGGGTGACTACTTAGGTGGTTATATTTTTTGGGCTTTGGCGTTTACCATTCTTTTAGAGACCGCACCATTTTTCCCCTTAGGCGCAGGATTTATTATGGGGTGGATGTGGCTAATCGAGGGCGTTTGCTATCGCTACATAAGAAAATTATCATCTCCTTTAATCGCTGCACCGTGTGCTTTAGTTGCAACCCAATACGCCTATGCCAATTGGTTTTTTGGTGGAGTTCCATGGGCTGGTTGGAGTTTAGGTTTCGCTGAATTTCCAATTGCACTCAAGTTGGCTAGCGTTGTTGGCGAGTTCGGAGTGAGTTGTTTGGTCGTGGCCTTGGGCGCGTGGATTTATTTCGCGATTCGTTTTGTTAAAAAAGACACTGAGCAGAAAGTTAAGACTAGCACTTGGCTTGCGTGGCCGGCCATCATCGCTTTGTTATTGGTGTTAGCAGAAGATCCACCTAAGTCGTCTCTAAAACCGATTCCATTTCTGGGAGTACAACCGAATATTGGCCTTGGGGCGAAGACCATGGCTGGGGGCGAGTTGGGCATTTTCGAAGAGCATTGCCGCCTTGCCGGAGATTACTTAGCCACTAGTGGTGAAATGCCGCCACCCTTGTTGGTGTGGTCGGAAACAATGTTTTTACTGCCAGCAACCTTGCCTGGAAGTAGTGGTGAAATTCGCCGCCCACGCCGACGACTGCCCGATGATCCCCTGGTCATGTCAGCTGCCTCGGTAGTTGAAATCCAAATTGAGGCCACCAAAGTCGCCAGCAGCATCTTGCCAGAGGGTGGTAAATTCCTGACCGGAGCACACCTTTATCTAGATGTAGCGGTCAGCGCCCCGAGTGATGAGATGAGCCCGCGAGCTTCGAAAAGCTTACTTTTTGACCAAAGCGGGACCTTGCTCGAGTACCGAGGCAAATCCGAATTAGTGCCATTTGGAGAATCATTGCCCTTTGAGGGCCGCTTTCCGGGTGGAAAATGGCTAACCAGATTTATTTTTGATAATTTTGGCTTGAGCCCTGACTTTCTTCGAGATGTGGTGGCTGCCCCAATAGAAATGAACTTGCCGGAAGTCGGTGAGGTGAAAATAGGTAGTGCGATTTGCTGGGAAAATGCCTACGAGCATGTGTTTCGTAAACAGGCATCTGAAGGCGCTGAATGTTTCTTTATTCTGTCTAATGAAGCCTGGTATGGCGTCGGTGCTGAAATGCTGCAAATGATTGCATCTACAAGGTTTAGGGCTGCCGAAACTGGCCGCTCTGTCGCCCGAGTGACCAATACTGGAATAACTTCGGTGGTCGCTCCAAACGGTGAAATCCTCGCCCAATTGCCGGCCGGTGAGCCTGGAGTTCTGAGCGCCAAATTGCCGCGCTGTGCTGGAGATCAACAAACTCTCTACCTAAGAGGGGGTTGGTTATTTGCTCCAATTGGCTTCGCGATTAGCTGCTTGTTGATGAGTTTTGCCTATATTCGCAAAATGCCGAATATCTCTGCTTGACCCTGGGCCTACAGGAAATTACATTCTGCCTTCAAGATAGGTGGAAACCGGCCCTCCCGGGCCACCTAAATAGCGGGTGCCCTTGGCACCTAACCCCATTACACCCCCCTGAACCGGAACACCGGACCACACCCGTCATAGGATGAGCACAGTAGGCAAAGTTTTCGTTGTCCTTAATCTGGCATTAGCCGCCCTCTTCGTAGGAGCCGCCGCCAGCCTCATTGGTACAAGCCAAGAATTTCGCAGCAAATATGATGCGGAAGTCGTAGCTCACGCCACCGATAACCAAGAAAAGGATTTAGCTATTGGCGACCTGCAAGGTCAAGTCGAGGAGCTGTCCCGTCAGAATCAGTCCAAGTCTGATCAAATCAAGAACAAGTCTGCGCAAAACTCTGCGCTTGATTCTGACCTTGAAACAGAGCGCCAGCAGAATGCTGACCTACGCGAGAGCGTTGGTAGCATTGACTCAAAGCTTGGCGACTTAGAGCAGAACAACCGCTCTTTGGCTAATCGGATCACCGACCTCGAGCGCGACAACCAAGGATTACGCAGCGAGCGCGACGAAGCGCTTGATGGACGCGATGCCGCAGTTGCTGCACAAAACTCTGCCGAAGAGAGTTCACGGTCAGCAAATGCTAAAGCTAGCGACTTGCGTCTAGAGCTTGCACGCGCAGTGGACCGAGCAGAATCATCAGAAGCAAACTTGGCAGCTTTGTCTCGTCAGACTGGTGTTGACATCAATTCAATTGGTGGTCAGCCGGATCTTAAAGGTGTGGTGCTTGACGCCTCATATCAAGGTGGTGCACCACTTGTTATCGTGAACTTAGGTAAGAGCCAAAAGGTTCGCCCAGGTTTCACCTTCGATGTTTACAACGGAGCCCAGTACAAAGGTCAGATTGAAGTTCAGGTAGTTAATGCCGACACTTCATCATGCACCGTTAAGTTGACTGGCGATTCCAACATTGGCCGTGGTGACCGCGTCGCCACTAACCTTTAGGACTTCTGATGGCTGCTAAACGTCGTCCCAAGAAGAAGGCCAAGCCGGCTAAGGCCCCTAAAAAGGCTAAGCCAGCTAAGGCTAAAAAGTCCGTCGAGGCGTCTGATAAGCCAGGCATGCCAATCGAAGGTGCTTTGTCAATCGTGACCGCACTGCTGTTGGTGACCGCAGTAGTCCTCGTAAAGTATGAGCATGGGGTTCATTACGCCGAGGGCATGTTCGCTGACAAGTACCAAGCTTCCGCTTCAAAGTAGTAGCTCCTGAGAAATCAGGCTTTGGCCGGCACCTAATTTGGGTGCCGGCCCTTTTTTTTGTCTTTGGTACTAGGATTTCCCTAATGCTAATTGCTACACTTCCAACGGCGTTTTCCTCCTCGTCACAACCCTCAGCACTTGAAAAACATGGATTGGCTTCTCGGGAGATTTTCCCTTAAAGAGGACCTTGGCATTGACCTTGGTACCGCAAACACTCTTGTTGCGTCTCGCGACCGCGGCATCATTCTTAATGAGCCTTCGGTTGTAGCCGTGTATAAAGGCACCAATGAAGTAATCCTGGACGGACAGGGTGTTGGTCATGAAGCCTATGAAATGATGGGCAAGACCCCCGGCAACATTACCGCGATTCGTCCGCTAAAGGATGGCGTGATTGCCGACTTTGAAGTGACTGAAAAAATGTTGCGCTACTTTTTGCGTAAAGCGCATGAAGGCCGCAACTGGGTTAAGCCACGTGTTGTAATTGCGGTTCCTTCATCAATTACTACGGTTGAAATTCGCGCGGTTATTAATTCTGCCGAACGTGCTGGTGCGCGCAAAGTTTATCTTGTTGATGAGCCGATGGCCGGCGCCCTTGGTGTAAATTTGCCAATCACCGAGTCTCGTGGTTCAATGATTGTTGACATTGGTGGTGGTACTACTGAAGTTGCGATTTTGGCATTGTCCGGACCAGTTGAGGTTAAGTCGGTGCGCGTTGCCGGCGACGAAATGGATGAGGCAATTATTGATTACTTGCGCAAGACGCATAACTTGCAAGTTGGTCCGCAAACTGCTGAAGAGTTAAAGAAAACAATTGGTTCGGCAGTTCCACTTGATCAAGAAAAGTCATTGGAGATTGCCGGACGCGACACGCTTACTTTGCGTCCGCGTAAAGCCGTAATCACCAGTGAGGAAATTCGCGAAGCATTGCGTGAAACATTGGATGCCATCTCGCGCGCTGTTCTTGATTGTTTGGAGGCCGCTCCTCCAGAAATCGGATCGGACTTGCTGGATGCTGGAATTACCTGCGTTGGTGGTGGTGCCTTGTTGCCAGGTTTGGATGCATTCCTAACCCAGCACACAGGTTTGCCGGCACGCATCGATGACGATCCTCTTACCGCGGTAGTACGCGGAACCGCTATCTTCGTTCAAAACCTAGACGCTTACGCGCAAGTTTTGAATGATGGCATGGAAGTTAACTAAAGGACTGAGCGCCGGTGTATCTCCAGCTTGACGCGGAACGAAATCGCCGCGTTTTGCTGTGTTTAGGCTTGCTTGGATTGTGTGCCCTCCAGGCTTGGTGGCCAAATCCGAAAATTGCGCAATTGGGCAATGGCCTAGCTTCCCCAGTTGCAAGAGTTTTTGCACCACTAGCTGGTAAATTATTGCCACCTGCTTTGGACGCTGCACGGCCGCAGCTTTCGGGCGGCGATTTAGCCGCGATTGAAACTAAGTTGGGTCAGCCCCGCAAGGTGAGCGGAGTTGTGTGGATTAATACACCAGTTCAACAAGATGAAAGATCTTCGGTGAACTCCCGTTTGCTGTTAGGAAGTTCAGACGGCGTGGGTGGCGGCGTGCCGGTAGTTTTTGGGAGTTCGTGGCTCGGTCGCGCTGAAAGTACTTCTGCAAATTCAGCTCAGCTTCATTATTGGGGTAACTCTGACATTCGTACTGGAGTTTGGTTGCAGGCTGCTGATGGTGGACGCGCTTTACGTGCAATTTGTATAGGCCGTGGTGGTGGTCAACCAGCACTAGTCCGTTTTATTGAAAACCGTTGCCCGCCACTTCACGATAGTCCAGTTATTTGGCGGCACCGTGAAGATGACGTGCATTCCCTGCAACAACTTAATTTGCAAGTTGGCCAGCTACAACGCGTTGGCGATGAAGCTCGCGGCGAAGGTCACTGGGTAGTTGCCGGTGAATATCCGGCCGGTGCTGGAGGGCGTGTGTTTACCGCAGCCAGTGCTATTCCGTCAGTAAATCGTCAAGCGAACTTACCGCAATATGTTGCCGCAAAGTTGTTGATTGCTCGCGACGCAGTTTTTGGTGGCGATTTTTGTGCTGTCGAAAACCAGGGTAACTTCCCTTTGTTGGGGCTAGTTCGGCAAGGTCGCTTAGTCGGACCTGTTGTGCGCCAAGCTGGTGACACCGCCTGGGTATTCCGGGGGGACCTCGATGCTTGGCAACAACGGGCATTGGTATGGGATGCATCTACCGCTAAGTTGGAAATTTTTGATCAACAAATTAACGCTAGTTCGGTTTTGTTTAGTAGCGGTGTTGGAATTGTTCCACGAGGAATTTTCCTCGGGCATCTTGGTGATTCACCAAGTTCAATTGCAGCCCCTTTGAGCGGCATCTATGCATTGCCAAGTCAACTCGAGGAAGAACAATGAAAGCACCGCGCTTAAGAATTGTTTTGCCAACTGCGCTTCTTATTTGCGTAGCAACTCCGCTTATTCGCAGTTTGCCCGGAGGTGACTTTTATCCTGACTTACTTCTATTATTGTTGTTGGTTGCAACGCCAGTGAAAATTGACCGTTTACGCACAGCCTTGTTATTAGTTTTTGTTTTTGGATTATTACGCGGCGCAGTTTCTGCGGTCCCAGTTTTTACAACATGGGCGGGGATGGGTTTGGGCTTGGCATTACGCGCCTTTGCCCACCATCACGTCAGTGATCACCGCTTTTTGGGACGGCTCCTTGTTGGAGTCATTGCGGCACTTCCATTGGCTCTTTTCGATGCCCAAGCCGGCCAGCAATTTGGCTTCCATTTTGCCAATGGTGTGCTTGAGTGGCGTGTTGCATGGCTAGCAATCGCCTGGGCGATTTTCCAAACTCCACCCACATGGCGCGGCCGGATGGCTACTAGTTAAATGCGTACCACCAACTTGTTGAAGTTGTCACTGGTCTTTATTGCCGCGATGGCGGTGTTGATTGGTCGCTTGGTGCAACTGCAATTGTTGGAGCACGATGATTGGTCGCGCGAAGCTCTGCGGTCGCGAAGTCATGTGCGCGGACTTCCATATGAACGCGGTAAAATTCTTGATCGTCATGGTCAAGTGTTGGCGAAAGATCGGCGTGCCGCGGATTTAATCTTTGAATACCGCGAGTTTCGCCGCTTTCATCCGGCCGGTCAGTTGTACGAAGCGGCCAGCTTGTTGGGAGGTGCGCCAGGTGGGCTTGAGTGGTGTTGGGACAATGCCGAGCAACTTGCCACACAAATGCTAGACTTGAAGCCGCTGGATTTAGCCGCATTGAGTGCCAGTGCTAAGGCCGACTTTCTTTTTTACATGCGCCACCTCGCCGGCATGGATAGTGGTGATGAATCAAAAGCTATCCAGGTTTGGGCTGAAGAATCAAACCTATCACTTAATCAAGCTTTTCCAAACGCCCAAAAAACCGCCTTGCAAAATATTGATTTGGCGTTCAGCGATTGGTTGTTGTTGGAAAACTATCTGCCCGGATTGATGGGGGAGTTAGAACAAGAACGGCGCAAGCTCGAGTGGTGGGTGCGTCAGCGGGCTTTACGTTCGGCCGCTGGTCGGGGCTTCGGTTTAACCGCTTGGCAAGTTTATAAAGAGTTAAGCGAAGACTCGGAAATTTCAGCCGACTTTATCGAAAAATTAATGCAACGTTGGCATGATGAAAGTTTTTCAGTTGGCGCGGTTGATTTGTTGCGCATGATGACTGCGGGTCCTGCGAGAATTATTGTTCAACGTCAAAAACAATTTGACAACATGGGAGTGGTGTTGCGTTTTGTTGAGAAATCGCACCCCCAAGATTTGAGCGGTGTTCGCCGTCAGATTACCCGCGATGTTCACGGTAATCGTTTAGCTTATTTGCGTCGTGATATTGATTATGAATTAGTCGATTTGCTTGCGCGCAATGTCGAAAAATATCCAGGGCTTTATCCGCAGGAAGACAACAAACGCTCTTATCCGGACGATAAATCGATTCACATGATTGGTCGCCTGCGCGCGCCATCGGCGGTTGAAGCGCAATACTACTACGAACTGCGTGATGATTTAAAACGCTTGACGACGCTTTTGGAACGAAGCGATGCCGAAGAGGCCAGCTTGCACGCATTGAAAAAAGAACTGCGAACTTCGGCCTTGCGACCTGATGAGGCGGTTGGTGCGTCAGGGTATGAGTGGGCTTTCCGCGACCAGTTGCGCGGTGAACGGGGCTTTTTGGAATCACTCGACACCGCCACCGATGGGCCATGGGAGTTAGCTTTTCATCCAGCCAGTGACGGACAAGATTTGCGCTTGGCGGTTGATTCAAGGTTGACTGAATCAGCGATTGACGCGATTAATCAGGGTGCGCGAATTGCGCGCCATCGTTTGCGCGAGAATGGCGCAAGCAAACAACAATTGGATTATTTGTGGCCGCTGCGCGCAGGCTTTGCGCTAATTGATTTGCGCGATGGTTCGATACCCGTTGTGGCAACTACCCCAACTTATTCGGCGCAACAATTCCGCAGTGAATATGCAAGTTTGGCCGCCGACCGCGATGCTGCTCCATTACGTCATCGTGCTTTGGGCGGCGGCGCATCGGGTGCGCAAACACCTTACCCCGGTTCGACTTTTAAATTGGTGGCTGCGGTTGAAGCGCTTTCACAGGACCCGGCTTGGTGGGAGCGGAAGTTGTTATGTCAGGGCGTGTTTAGACCTAACGGGCCGACTGGGATTGCTCTTCATTGCGAAGGGCATCACGGGGAAATAAGTATGCGGCGCGCGATTCGTCATTCATGCAACGTTTTCTTTTATCGACTAGGACGCATTCTCGGCTATCAAGCTTTGCATCGCCGCGCCCAACAGCTCGGCTTTGGAGTGCCAGTGGCTGGTGCTTTAACTGCGCAAAAAATTGTTGACGAAGATGATGAAGCAATTTTTTCGAGCGCGACGGGTTTGCCCGAATGGAATTTACTGGGGCCTAATCGCTTGTTGGAACGGGGCGCCAATTGGTTACGTGATGTCGAAAAAGCGCGTGGTAATGTGGCGGCTATGCACATGGCGATTGGCCAAGCTCATGTAACTTCATCGCCTTTGCAGATGGCGCGTTTTTATGGTTGGCTCGGGTGCGGTAAATTGTGGGAACCGCGCATGGTTCTGGAAGTTGGCGGACAAGTTCAGCCAGCTACATTCACGCGACTATCTTTGCCGGCAACCGCGCGCAAATTATTGCAGCAAGCATTACTTGATGTGGTCGAAAATCCCGCCGGCACCGCTTATGACGAAGAGTATCCACTGAAAAAATGGGAGGTCGCTGGCAAAACTGGAACGGCACAAGTTGGTCGCGATAAAAACGCTCAAGCAATTCCAAAACACGCATGGTTTGCGGGTTATTTTCCAGCATCGAATCCACGTTACGCGGTGGCAATTATGTGTGAAAATAGCGATCTTCACGGTGGCGAAATATCTACTTTAATCTTGCACGCATTCTTGGAATTGGAAGGAGAGAATTTGTTGCGATGAGACCAGGAAGCTTCTTTTGGCAAATAAGCCGTCCTTGGCGTTTTCTACGCCAATCTGACTGGGTGTTATTGCTGCTCGCTATCATGTTGGCGGCGATTGGTATTGCAATGCAATGGAGTATTGCCGGAGGCGTGCGCTTTCCTGAATCACATGTTATTCGTTTAGCGGCCGCGGCCATCGCCGGATGTTTCGCCGCCGCGTGGGGAGCAAAACGTTGGCGTCAAATCGCCATCCCAACATATGTGACATGTTTGTTATTGTTGGTTTTAGTTTTAGTAATTGGTCGCACAACTAATAACGCGCGGCGTTGGATTGACTTGTTCGGAGGTTTTAAATTACAACCTAGTGAAGTTACAAAGTTAGGTTTAATGTTAATGTTGGCACGTTGGTTTAGTGATCGCCCCAAGCCAACAACATTTAAGTCATTGCTTGTACCAGCGGCCTTGACGGCATTTCCCGCGGGATTGGTAATGCTTCAACCAGACCTTGGAACTGCGCTAACTTTTGGGCCGATGTTTTTGGGAATGTCGTGGTTGGCCGGTGCACCGTGGAAAAACTTGAAGTGGTTTTTGTTGGTGCCCTTGATGTTGGCACCATTTGCAGTTTTCGGAGTTAAGGATTATCAATTGGAACGCATCGACATTTGGTGGCGGCAAGATGTTTTGTCGCAAGAGGAAAAGGCCGACGCCGGCTATCACTTATGGCATAGCAAGTTGGCGGTCGGAACCGGCGGCACTTGGGGAACTGGTTGGGCACAAGGTCCGGAAAACCAACTCGACCGCTTACCTGAACGTCATAACGATTTCATCTTTCCAGTGATTGCCGAAGAGCAAGGCTTTGTCGGCGCTAGCGGATTTTTGCTGCTGTACTCTTGTTTAGTGCTGGCCGCATTCCGCGCCGCCCACCGCTACCGCGAGCCTTTTGCCCGCTTCGTAATTGCCGGAGTCGGCCTCCATTTTGCGATACACCTGTGTTTGAACGTGGCCGTTACCTTGGGCGTAGTTCCCACAACCGGGCTTCCGCTTCCGCTAGTCAGCTGGGGCGGCACATCAATGCTTGTAAGCGGCCTGCTGCTAGGAATGGCCCTAGCGGTCGGAGTAAGCAAAGGCCCAGTGTTCACGAATAGAGCATTTGGCGATTAGGGAAGAACCTTAAATAATCGATTTTGACCCATTTTTTGAAAAATGGTAATGATGGTTTTTGATGGAATTGCCACCACAATCCTAGGGAGTACCGACATTAACGCTATTTCCGACACAACTCAATTTCATTATTCTGCGATTTGTCGCTGAAACAAATTAATCCAAAGGAAAGATTAGTCCTCATGC
>CAZWVI010000026.1:0-24025 GCA_964637165.1 uncultured Planctomycetales bacterium | reverse complement strand
TTGGTAATCCATGTGTAATTGTCTGGTCCCTGTGCAGGGACTTCATGGGGAAAGAAGTGACCTGCCCCCTAAAGCGGTACCACACTCTATGTTAGTTCCAGGGGTTGAGCAAGTGGTGCCCGAGTGAGTGTCCAGAGGGGCGGACGAAGCGTAGCGGAGTCCGCCCCTCTGGGAAGAAATGCTTCGGGGGCCGGTGGACGATATCCCAAAGCGCTGTGTGGTCGTTCATGATTGTAGTGCTTGCGCCACCTCTCCAAGATTACCTTGGCTTCGCGCAAAGTATAGAAAAGCTCTCCGTTCAAAAGCTGATCGCGCAAGGTCCCATTAAACGATTCGTTGTAGCCATTCTCCCACGGCGATCCTGGTGCAATAAACAGCGTCTTCACGCCGACCTTGCCAAGCCACTTTTTTAATACCTTCGCCGTAAACTCCGGACCATTGTCCGAGCGGATGTGCTTCGGCACACCACGATAAACAAACAAGCAAGCCAGCGTTTCCAGCAGTTGCTCTGAGGTCAAACTGCGCTCCACACGCAAAGCCAAACACTCTCTCGTGTACTCATCAATGAGTGTCAAAATCTTCAGCGAGCGACCGTCGTGAGTGCGGTCATGGACAAAGTCATACGACCAAACATGGTCTTTATGCTTTGGCCGCAAACGGACACAGGATCCGTCTCCTAGCCACAAACGGCTTCGTTTCGGCTGTTTCCTCGGCACCTTCAAGCCCTCCTGTTTCCAAATACGCTCCACCCGCTTGTGATTCACATGCCAGCCTGCAAGGCGCAAAAGGCCAGTAATCGTGCGGTAGCCGTAGCGTCCAAACCTCTCGGCTAAGTCGACAGTCTCAAACACCAAATCTGCTTCATCATCTTTCACCCGTAAACGGCGACGCTGTGTCGAGCGAGCTTGGCCGAGCACTCGGCAAGCTCTGCGCTCTGAAACACCGAGTTTGCCTTGTGCGTACAAGACAAACTCGCGTCGCCGCTGCGGGCTTAGAAGTTTCCCGAGGCAGCCTCCTTAAGGATTGCGTTATCGAGAGCTTGATCTGCAACGAGCTTTTTGAGCCGTCCGTTTTCGCGCTCAAGCTCACGCAAGCGTTTTGCCTGGTCGGTGCGCAGGCCACCGTATTCCTTGCGCCAGCGGTAGTAAGTCTGCGGCGTGACTTCGATTTGCTTACATGCTGCGCCGACCGACTGCCCTTGACTAAGGGCTATTTCAGCCTCACGAAGCTTGTGAATGATTTGTTCGGCGGTGTGCCGTATGCGTGCCATGGTCGTTTCTCCTGATTGCGGATTGTAACTTAAGAAGTGGATCCGCTTTCGGGGGGCACGTCAAAGCAACGCGATTAGCAATGCTGCTTCACTTACAAGCATTCGCGCCTTCATTTAGCGAATTATCTAATTACATCGCGATGCCTATTTCCTAAAATTGGCAGGTGACTAAATTCAGTTTCGCATGCCAACGCTCGGGTAATTGCTGTAAAACTGGCCACGGTTATGTGTGGGTAAAGGAAACGGATTTGCCCAGCATGGCCGCCGCCAAAAAAATGCAACTTGAAGCCTTTGTAGCTTTGCATGTGGCTCGTGTTGGCGACAAGTTGAGCATCCGCGAAGGCGCGCATGGCCGTTGCTCATTATTGGAGGGAAGCTGCGAGTGTTCAATTTACCAAGCGCGCCCGCAACAATGCCGCGATTTCCCGTTTTGGGATAAACTACAAACAGATCGCGAAGCTCTAGAGCGTGCCGCACGTTACTGCCCGGGCATCACCATCGAATGTTAATCACCATTTCCCTTTACCTTTTGTGCCTTCCAGCGCAAATCCAAGAGCCGCCCGCCAGTGAGCGGACTGTTTCCGAGTGGAACCAACTTGGCATTGAAAAGCTTGACGAGCAGGCTTGGGATGAATCGATTTCAGCTTTCCAAAAGGCCGCGAAGTTGTCGCCCAAAGATCCGCAACTGCAAATAAATCTTGCGCGCGCTTTTACAAGTCGCGGACACTTTGCCCAACAGCATGGTCGCTTACCTGTGGCACTTGACGACTACTTGACTGCGGAAAAGACTCATCGCGATGGCGGCTCGGCTGAAGCATTACGTGCGCGCTTACTGTTAAGACTTGGGCAGCGTGCCGAAGCCTTTGAGCTATGCCAACTACTGCGTAAAGATTTTCCCGAGAACTCAGACGGCTGGTTGGTCGCTGCCGAGATTTTTCGCTTGCGCGCCGAGCCACAACTCGGACTTGAACTTTTGCAGTCTGTTGAAGTGCAAGAGCATTCTCCAAATATAAAATCTAGAACTTGGCAGGCGGCTTTGAAAAACTTGCACGCAGAAGCCAAAAATTTTGCGCAGTATCAAAAGATTATCAGTTCGCATTTCGTGGTTTTATTCGATGCTAACAATCAGCATGCCTTAAATTTTGCACCATTAGTAAGCAGTGAGCTTGAAGCCGCCTGCGTTGAATTAAGTTCGCGTTTTGGAATAATTCCAGCAGAAACTTTGACTGCAGTCGTTTCCGGCCGTGAAAAGATGGGAGCAGATGCACCGGCCTGGTCGGCGGCGCTTTTCGATGGTCGCATTCGTTTGGCGGTTGGACCCAGTCCGCAATTAGAGTCGTTGCGTAGCACTTTACGGCACGAATACATGCACGCTTTGTTGCACGACTTAGGCGCCGAAATCCCAACTTGGTTTCATGAAGGTTTGGCCCAGTTGGCGGAAAATCCCCAGTTTGCGCCAGTCCCTCTGCCGGAATTTAGCGGTGGCTTAGATGCCTTGGGTGGAAATTGGTTGGCGTGGACAGATGAAACAAAAGTCCGCAGTGCATACTCTTACACTTTGGCGTTTACGCGTTGGTTGGCCGAAGAAAATGGTCAAACTTTGTGGTCTTTGCTGTTCCCACAAATACAAGCATGGGGATTTGATGAAGGCTTTAAGAAAGTCTTGGGAAATTCGGCCAAAGAGTTGGATCAACAGTTTCAAAAAAATAATTCTGTAATCAATTCCTTTTAATTCCGTCTTATGAGGGTGATTGCCCGCGCCCTAGACGACCAAACTCTTCTCACCCAAGCCTTGGGTGAGAATTTAAAAGCACAGAACTTTTCCGTGCGCCAACTTAGCACCTTATTAGGTATGGAAGTTCCAGATTTGATGCGCGAGTTGCAAGTGCCGAATCAACAAGCATCGTCATTTGCTGCGGCCTTAGAGTTGGGCCGTCGTGCCGCCACTGCCGAAAACCAACTAGATACTCCCTTAAGCAGTGGGGCTGATTTAGTTAATTGGCTACGCCCACGAGTGGCCGGAGTCTGCACCGAATGCTTTTATGCGGTTTACTTAAATGCGAAGGGGGTGGTGCTTAGTCACCGGCGAATTTCCGAGGGCACCTTGACTGCTTCGTTGGTGCACCCCCGCGAAGTCTTCGCGCCGGCCATTTTGTATCGCGCCGCGGCAATTATTGTGGCGCACAATCACCCTTCGGGTGATCCGCAACCCTCGGCCGAGGATCGTGCCACCACGCGGCGATTACAGCGTGCCGGGCGATTGCTGGGTATATCTTTGCTGGACCACATTGTGGTGTCTGGCGGCGGTTATGTTTCCTTTTTAGAGAAGGGTTGGTTGTGAAATCAGTCAGACTTCAATTGGTAGTACCAGTGTTGGCAAACGGTTGCCGCAGAGGGACCCGCAGCCTCAATTCGCAAAACAGTTGGCAAAAGTCCAGATTTGACAATTTTCTGCGCATCCAACCACGCTTCTTCGAGTGGCGAAAACCCTCCCTCAGGACCAATCAGCAGCAGCAACTCTTTGGGCGGGTTCAAGGTAAGTTCCATGGCCAGTGGCCAAGAATCTGGAATCAAGGCAATTGGTCTGGCCGTGGGTGCTTCTTGGACAATATCTTTAAGTCGAACTGGCTGTTGTTCAATGAGTGGTGGATAGGGGCGATTACACTGTTGGCAAGTCTCTCTGGCAAGCTTGTTCAATCTTTCCAACTTGTTGCTGGACAATGTTTTACGTCCGCTAATCGAGCGTTCGCAAAGCAGCGGAATAATGCGCTCAACTCCAGCCTCGGTAGCGCGAATAACCAGATCTTCGGCGCGCTTGCCTTTGGGCCAGGCACTTGCCAGAGTGATTGGCAGCAGCGGGAGTTGCGGAACTTCACACAATCCGCAGAGTTCAATATCTCCGTTTTGGTCAAAATGAGCGCGCACCGCGCCGCCGTTTGGTAGCATCAACAAAAAATCGACCTTGGCCTCCAGCCGCAAGGCCTTGAGGTGCCGCAGCAGCTCAGTGGGTGGAGTCCAAACTCCGGTCAATTGCTCGGGTTCGGCATTAAGGAAGAAGAAGCGCATCAGCGCCTAGATGATAGTTACCCCACCCTAAAAAAAGCATAGTTAGAGTAGCCCATAGGCTTTGTTAGTTGCCAAGGGGAGGCCTAAACTTCTTCGTCGTAACGTAAGCCTCCGGCGCCCCCCATAATCAGCATGATTCGCATTGAAGTCCTCAATGGCCTTGAGCAAGGCCGTGTAATAGAGCTCGCCCCCGGAACTTGGGTTTTTGGCCGCCGTGATGGGGTCGATTACAAAATTATTGGAGATGCTGTCTCAGGACGACATCTTGAAGTTGAAGTTATTTCAGCCGGTGAAGTTCACTTTAAAGACTTAAAGTCAACCAACGGCACCTGGTCTGGCGGCCTTAAGGTCGAGGAAGGTGAATGGTTTGCTGGAACAGAGTTACGCGTCGGCAATCTCAATTTGAAATTGTTGGCAAGTGACCAACAGCCAGGTGCCCAGCCTGGTCAAGGCGCTCCCAACTCTAGCGCAAGTGCTGTAGCGAACTCCGACGCAGATATCCATTCGCGCGCAGTTGAAGAGGCTCTCTCCAGCAAAAGCCGTAGCGGCCCACTAATGATGGTCTTGTTATTGGTGATGATTTGCGGGGCTGTCGGCGCGTGGTTTGTTTTTGGCGGAACTCCGGAATTTGACGAGGAAAGTATCGCTAACAATCCACGCTCGGAGCTTGGGCCAAACAGCCGTGGCTTCGATGCAATTGACAATCTCGGCGTATTCGATGAAGACAGTGTCGAGTCATGGCAATTAAGTTCCGGTCTAAGTATCGTCGGCGATTCAATACGCAGTAGTGGTGGTCGTCAATCCGCAAAACTATTGCCCACCTTTGAGCAAACTTTGTGCGCTGTTGAAATTTCGGCGGCGATTCAAGGTGACTTAAAAGTGTGGCCCGAAATTGAATGGGGAAGTGGTGAATCAACCATTGGAACCTGGGCCGCACCGCAACTTGGAAAGCAAGCAGTGACCTTGCAACTCCCCTGTGACCAATCTGAATGGTTTAGAGTTTCTCTTCGTCTGGCTGGTAGTGGTTCGATTAGTGAATTGAATGTTGAAGCCCGCGACAGCGATGGAGTGGAAGTGCAATCAGTCGATGGCGGTCGCCGCTTATTAAGTGCCCAGGCTAATATGCAGTTGTTCGATTTGAATGGTCCAATTCTGAATGCGCGTGGTGCTGGCGGCGAATGGAAGGCTTTTCCTGGAGGCGTCGAATTCTCTAGCCAACAGGCTTGGTTGGAAATGGATTTTCTCGCGGCACAAGTCATTATCTTGACTGATGGCGATCCTTTAAGTGCGAGTAAGGGAGTCGAGGTCGCTGACGCAAATGGTTTGATTTTGCGTGGCGAACGGCCGACGTTATTTGAATTCACAACGCCGCAAAATATTAAAGTTGCCGCTAACGGAATATTACGCTTAGAAAGTAATGAAGGCTTGAAGGTGGATTGGGATTTAACCGAAGCTCTAACTAATGCTGCGCAACTTAACTTGAATATCAAACGTTTCGCCCGCCAAAAAGATACGGCCCAATTGTTGAATGCCGTCCAAGAGTTAGTGCAGAAATATCCTCTCAATGAAGATGAAGTTGAGCACGCCGAACAACTTCGCGCCGCGGCAATTGCAGTCGGTCGTGAAAGTTTAAATCAAATTGAAAGACAAGTTGCCGAAGCCATGTTCTTAGGTGCCGCTAATGAAATGCAACGAGTTGGGACTGATGCCTTAGCACTGGCTGCATCTTTGCCGGGCACCAACCTCGCCATCGATGCACAAGCAATTAGCGATTTGCTCGACGCTGAAAGTGAACGCGTGTTAGCTGATTCGCGGGCCGCGGCCGACGAATATCGACAACGCCTGCTCGGCGCTTTAGAGCGCAGCTATCCAGTTATGGCTGCCTGGATTGACGGAGGTCAGCAATGAGTCGCGGCGCAGGCCTAGACCCCGGAAGTACCGCCGTACGCTTGGCTGAAGTGGCCATTCGCAAGGGTGCAATTTCCCTGACACGTTATCACTCGGTTGCAGTCGAAGCGGGCGAAAGTCCCATTGAAGCTGCTGAGGCATTTGCCAGTATGCGCAAGCAACCTGCGCAAACTCGTATCGGGCTCACCGGCTCGGACGTGATGATGCGCTACTTACCGGTGCCGCAAGTTGAAGACTGGCGACTTGAACGGTTAATGGATTTTGAAGTGCGCGAAATCGAATCGCGCTCAGGTTCACCTTTGGCGACCTCCTTTAACCTGCTCCCGGTACGCGCCGAACTCGACGACGATGACACCATCTTGTTGGGTTTAATTAAGGAAGAGTTGTTGGAGTCGTGGTTGGATGCGACTGGCAAATTGCCGGTGCAGGGATTCACGCCAAACTCAATTGCCTTGTACAACGCCTACTTGGCATTGGGCGATCATCAGCCATCAGTAACACTGATTGCAAATATTGGTCATGGCACTATCGATTTAGCCTTAGTGCGCGGCGCCGAACTTTATTTTGCGCGGTCGGTTAGCACTAGCCTAACGCAAAAGGATCAAGCTCTCGCCAACTCGCTAGGGATCGATGCCGCCCGTGCGCGCGGTTTAATCCATAAGCACGTTGATTTACGTGGAGCTTTAGGGCAACGACTGGGGTCGGAAGCCGAACGAGTCACACGGCCATTAGTGAGTCTTTATGACCCCTTGCCAACATTGCTAGGTGGCGTGATTACTTTATGTAAAGCTCAAGCCCGCTTGCAGGACTTGTCCCTAGATAGAATTCTATTGACCGGTGGCGGTGCAAATGCGCGCGGCTTAACTGAACTGCTAACTCAGCGTTGCGGAGTTCAAGCGGAATTATGGAACCCCGCCGAACAAATCGACATCGCTAGTCTCGATGACTCGCAGGCTGAAGACCTTGAAAGCGATGGTCTCGCCGCGACTGTTGCAATTGGCTTGGCACTCTCTGCCGGCGACAAAGATTTATACGCATTGGAAATTCTTTCCAAGGATGCGCGCAAAAAACGCGACTTCCAACAGCGCGGAATTTTCAGCCTGCTTGCGGGAGCTCTAGCGCTTGGATTTTTGGTGTTAGATTTCGTAATTCAATCTGGTCGCGCAAGTGAGTTGGCGGCCAACGCCAGCCGGCTCGACCGCCAAGCCAAAACCACTTTGGAAAACGACCGCCGGGCTGAAGAACTTGAACTTCAGTTAGTTGCCGCTAATGCGGTTTATTCTGACCTGCGCGCACGCGCGGCGATGCGCACCACTGCCGACCAAATGCTCAAAGCACTAAGCCAGCACTTGCCCTCCAACTTGTGGGTGGAAAGTTTTAATCTTGAACTTAGCCCCGCAGATGATTGGGGGATGACTGGTTCGCCAGTGCCAACCGTTAGCGTGACCTTGCGCGGTGAAGACCGTGCTCAGCGCGCGGCCGACGCTTTCACCGATTTTAGTGAGCGAGTGAAGCAGGAATTGCCGGGCGGTGACCAAGCGATTCGCATCGTTAGTAAAGACCGTGGCCGCAATCCGCTTTGGACCTTGACGGCGGTATTACTCCAGGACGGCCCCGGCGCCATCTCCGAGGAGGAAGAAGAATGAACCTCGACGCATTTTGGCAAACTCATCGCCGCTTTTTAACCGGCATTGCAATCGGCTTAGTAGTCTTCATTATTTTGCGGATGATTTTGGGCAGCACTTGGAAGGGCGACCTCGGCGCCGCGCAACGGAAAATAATTTCTGCGCGCCGGTCTTTAAGTGGACAACACGTGAACCGTTCAGAAGTAACGCGCGCGCGCAATCTGCTCGTAAACCTTGCAGAGCAAAGCACGCTGTTGGCCAACGCGTGTTTGCCGCCCTTACCGGACGAATTTAAACCGCAAGCAGGCCAATCGCCAAGTAAACACTACATCCAATTTACCGGATTGCGTCGCAATGAGTTAATTGGTCAAGCCAGCTTGCGCAACATGAAACTCGACGAGTCCTTGGGCTTGCCAGCAGTTTCTCCAACCCAAGAGTTAATCATTGAAAAAGTCATGCGTGGTTTTTGGGTGGTTGATGAAATGGTCCAATTGGCAATCAATTGGGGTGCGGTGGAAGTCGATGACATTCGCATCAACACTCGTTCCAGTAACCGCGGCAAGAGCGCGCTAGCTTCGGTGGAAGTCACCGAAGTGAATTTGGAAGTGGTGTTCTCTGAAGATCTGCTAAACACATTTTTGCAGGCGGTCGTAAACCATAAGCCCAACCTGGGGCTTGCTGGAATGGAAGTACTACCCTTAGATAAAAAGGGATTGCGGCATGTCACCCTTAAATTCGCTGCTGGTGCTTTGCCGGAAATTAACGAGGAGGATCAGCTCTAATGAAACGCGAACAAATCCTATTGTTGTCGGTGTTTGCCCTGTTGGCAATGATGAGTTGGTCATTGCTTACCCAACCAGACCCGCGCGGCGTCCGCCCAGGTGTGCGCGGCTTGGAGTTGCCAGAACTTAGTGGCACTGATTTGGTGGTCGAATTAGCTGAAGGTGGTGGCCGTGACGCTTTTGTCGAGCCTCGTGAAACTAAGCCATTAGCTCCGTTGCCGTTGGTCTTGCCACCGCTCCACGAGCTGGAAGTTTTAATGCCGCCGCCGGTGCCAGATTGTGGTCCCGATTATTGGAGTCGTTTTTTATTGGTGCATCCACCAACCTTGTTGGGCGGTATCAATGAATTGGTTGGTGAAGCAGCTCCGATACTCGAAAGCACTGATGCTGACTTGGGCGAACGTGAAGCTAGTGAAGCTGAATTGTCCGCCCAATGGGATTCGGTTCGCTTAGATGCTTTGAGTATGCGATGGGGGCGCATCATTAACGATAATCGTTATGACTTAGTCGCCGGTAGAGACACACTCATTTTTCAGGAAGTGGAGGCAACTAGCGGCACTGAACGCTTTGCTCCATATGAATTAACTCCTGACAAATATGAGAGTTTCCAATTTGCCGATACCTTGCGCAATCGAATTGAATTGGGTATGCGCGAATTGCCCACTACAGCCGGTGCAATTCCTGAACGAATAACTTTTGTGAATTGGTTACTCGACCAAGGAAATTTTGAATCGATTGCTTGGGAACGCGCCGAAGCCATTGCCATTGAAACCGCTGGCTTGGCCATGGACGACATAAAAGTTTGGCTATCACTTGGCGATGTTTGGGAGCGCACTTTTCGCTTTGATTTAGCTTTTACTTTATACGCCCGCATGGCCGGTTTGGCTGGTGCCGACTTAAGTCCGTTGGTTGGCAATGCTGCTGAATCTGCAGTGAGCAAACTTGGCAGTGGCCGATTTGAAAACTCGGCAATACCATCTGTCCGTTTGGGCCAGTTGTTGGAACGCCTCGGCTTAATTGGCGAAGCTGAAGCAAATTACCGCGAAGCCGTTTCATTAAGTGGTGGCGATGTAAACGCCAAGCGCGCCCTTGGTGCTCTATTGGTTGAACATGGCCGCGCAGCTGAAGCGGTAAATGTGCTCGGTGGGCTCGATTCGCGCTACGCGGACCAGTCAACCGTTGAAGCTTTAAATCACCGAATTGCTTTGGCGACCGCCCATCTGCGCAGTGGCGACTTTAAAAATGCCGCCGATCAATACGCGCGTCAACAACGCGCTGCTGGCAGTGATTCAGACTTGGCCCTCGATGGTGTTTGTGGCGAAACTGCGGCCAAATACTTAAGTGGTGATTTCGTTCAAGCATTAGCCATGGCCAGCGCTGGAGTGGAACGATTTGGTGGTGAATGGCGTTTGCTTTACTTGCGCGGTATTGCCGCTGCAGCAAGTGGGCAACCAGCCGGTGAAGTCATGCGCGACTTAAACGCCGCGATTTCGGCCGGCTCGCTTGATGCTGCGCCAGCTTTGGCTGCCAAGGCATTTTGGCTAGACCAAATGAATGAGCCCGAACAAGCGCGCAACTCCCTGGAACAAGCGCTTAAGTTGCGACCCCGCTTTGCTTACGCTTTGTATTTGCGAGCTCGCTGGGCGCGCGAGGCCGGTGATATGGAAAGTGCACGCGATGACTTGCATCAGTTGCTTTCAGTTGCACCGCGTTCAGCAGCAGTGCTTGGCGAATTGGGTTGGCTGTTAAACCAAGAAGGTCGCCCCGAAATTGCTGAGGTAGCTTTGCGCCGGGCAGTCGCTGAAAAAAGCGACTGGGCAGGGATACACCTGCGCCGCGGTTTGAACTCCATGCAGATGAGGCAAATTGAATTGGCCCGCGTTTCGCTCGGAGAGGCCGCTCTTGGTGAGGAAGCTTACGCTCGCCAAAACGCGCTGGCATGGGCGGAGTACCTTGACGGCAACACCGCGGCAGCAATTGGTGAATTCGCAATGCTGCAAGACAATCTGCGCGGCGAACTTGAAAATCAGCAATACCAATTTGCTGAGCTTTGGCAGATGCGCATTCAGGAACACTCACGTTTAGTGAGTTGGTTTGACACCTTCGAGGGCAAGTTGGCGCGACCTGAATGGAATACCCGCGCCGATGCGCGCCTTGGGGTTGAGCCGCGGGTGTTCAATGGCCAGCTAAGCATCGAGGGTTACCACAGTGGTGCTGGTGAAACGCGCGCCTTCCGCCCAATTCGCGCGCTTGACTTCCGTTCGGCTGAAGGTGAGTTAACAATTGGAAACACAAACCGTGGTCTGGCCGGGGTTTCAATTTCGCTGGAAACTCGGCGCCGCAAAACTTGGGAATTCCGCGTCGAACAAAGTCGTAGTGGATTACGTTGGATTGAAAAGGCCGGTGCTAAAGAAAAGCATGGCGAAACCGGAATCATTCTTAATAGTGGGCAGACTGCCAAGGTTGCCTTCAAACTTGATACTGAGCAAACCCCGCCAATTCTTGAAGTACGCGTAAACGGAGAAGTGATTTATTCTGAACTTGCCCCGCGTTTGCGTACTCCAACTGGTGATTTAATGTTCGGCGCATTCGTGCGAACAGTGAATGCATTGCCGATTGCTGTCAGCTTGGACAATGTCGAATTAGTCTACGCTACAAATTAATCTGATGAAATCAAAACGCATTCAAACTCTCCGCGGCAATTCTGGATTCACTATTTTGGAATTGATGGTAGTGATGGTCATCATCGGCATTTTGATGGCGGCTTTTGTTTTCTCTGGAGCATCTATTTTTGGCGATGCCGTTGTGCGGCGCGCGCAAACTCAATTAACCCAACTTTCAGCGATGTTGGAAGAGTATCGGCAAATTGAAAATATGTTTCCTGACGACCGTCTCTCCAACAAGGTCGCACCAAACGCGCATAACATTGGCAGCGAAGCAATGTTCGTGGCATTTTTTGAAGATGGGTACAGCGGCCGTCTTCCCGATCAAGAATGGTTGGTTAATACCGATAATGATGTCGCCCGCAAATCGGCCACTCGCCTGCCTACCCGTGACCTATTTGAAATAGGCGATCCGTGGGGCAACCCAATTGTTTACTTTGAAAGTTTGCACTATGAAGATATCCAAATGGTTATGTCTGGTTCGGATGGTTTTCTAGAAGAACAAACGGTTCGCGCTGGCCGTCATGAAACAACTGGAGCCTTTGTCGCTCCAACTGGCTTTCAATTGATTTGCGCCGGCCCTGATGGTGACTTTGGGACCGAGGACGACCTCCTCGTTCATGGTGGCTAATGCGGGGATTCACCCTCGCCGAGCTGCTAATTGTGCTTTTTTTGTTGGGCATTTTGCTGGGCCTACCTTTGGCCTTGGTGGAACGTATGGACCCTGGCGCCAAAGGCTTGGAGTCTTCACTCGCCTCATACATTCGCGCCAGCCGGGACCGCGCCCGCTCAACCGGCGATTACGTAGTGGTAATTCCGCCGAACACCGAAAACGGATTCGTAACTCGCGCAGTCTGGCGACCAATTCTTGAGGCATCATTCGAAAAAGAAATGGATGCTCGACACGGGGTTGAATTGTTGGGTTCAGCCACATCGGGGACTGCACTGGGACGTTTCGGCGCGGCCCTTGACTTGCGCACCGGCGGCGGTGCCGCGATTTCTGGTCGCGATGGAAAATTCCAATTCCCTGAGGGTATGGTTTTAGAAACTCATTTCTATTGCGAAGACGGCGACGCGGGCCGCTTAGTTGATTGGCCAAACTTATTGCGCATTGAATACACCAATGCCGCAGGAATTCGGGCGCGCATCAACGCCGGCGCTGGCACTAGTTTTTCGGCCATAACTATTAACTCGGAAAATGGTGTGGCTTTGCCAGGTCGTTGGCATAAATTGAAAATGATGGCGGCCGAACGCCGCTTCAGTGTGTGGATCGATGGTTTGCCAGTTGCTTCAACTGAATTCGATGGCACCTTAGCGGTGCCCAGTGAACATCCAACTCTTGGTGATCCAGAAAACGACTTCATTGGTTTAATCGACGAATTTGTCGCACGTGTTCGCTACATCGAACAGGGCCCGCAACTTCAAGATGGCGGCATGGTCGCTTTTGAACCAGCTGGAAATCTTCGTTTTGACCGCGACGGATTACTCGATTGGTTGCGGCACCCTGAACCAGTAGCCGTCAGCATTTATGATTTCGATGACAAAGTCGGTGGCTTTACAGTCGGTCGCTTCGCCGAGGAAAAACGCTAATGAAGAGCACTCTCAAGCAACGTGGTTCAGCTTTGGTAATGGTCATTATGGCCTTGGCATTGTTGCTGTCCTTAGGTGTGCCATTTTTGTTGAGCGGAAAAATGCGTTCCGAGGCTGCGCTTAGTGGACTCGCGCGCGCCCAAACCAAAATCGCCATTGACGCTGCTTCAAGTTACGCGATTAGCCAACAAAGCAATTCTCATCCATCGCTTGACCCCGACCCGCTATGGGATAGTGCCGATGAGTGGGATCCCAATTTGCAAGGTCCACTACCGCAATCCATTGGCGAGGAATTTGCTCGCTCGATGCAGTCGTGGGGGATTGAAAGTGAGGCCTTGCAAGGGCGCATTTCCATGGCGAGTGCCTCGCCGAGTTTGTTGCAAAACTTACTGCACCCGTGTTACCTAACTGCTGATGTCGATTTCCGAGCAGTTGAATTGCCGGTTACGTCGACCGAAGGGTTCCCAGAATCTGGTTTGCTATTTGTGGCTGGCGAGTGGTTGCAATATGGCGGCAAAACTTCGCGCACTTTTACCTCGTTAATTCCGGCCCCTGAAGAATCGACTCCGGAAGATTTATCCCAAACTAGAATCCGTGCCGGCAACATCGTTATTGATCCGCGAATTTGGAACTTAGCATTTGCCCGTTTGCAAACTGGTAAGCATCGTGCGCCAGAGTTTTATGCGGAAATGTTCGACGTTGATATCACAGGTTCTGGTTCCTTGTCCGAATCGGACAAACGCATGCTAGAGCGATATTCATGGTTGTCGACCGGTCGCTTTGGCCAGGCCGACTTTGGCCCCGCAGTATGGATGACCCAACCGATTAACCCCGAGGCTATGGACGTGGTGCGGGTTTCTGATTCGAGCGGTTTTTCAAGCGGAACCCTGGCTCGCTTTGTGCCAGAACAGGGCGACCCTTTTGAGATGTATGTGCTTGCAGCATCGCAAAATGGTGGGGCGATGCGGATGGCTTCTGATGTGCCAACCGACCTCGAACCGCAAACAACTTTGGTGTTCCCGTTAATACGCGAGGCGGTTGATCTCAACAGTGCGGCACCCGAAGTTTTGCAGGCCTTAGTCGCTGGACTTAGTTGGCGCAATCGCCCCTTAATGCCAACTGACCAATACTCGCCGCCTTCTGGTAATTGGCGTACTGATTGGGTGCACCCAAGTCAGGCGTCCAAGTTTGCCGCACAAGTTTTGGCAGCGCGCCCACTTAAAGGTGCCGAAGATTTGTGGGATCGCGTTTTGCTGCGAATGCGCGACGCAGGTGAATTAACTGATTACGAAGCTTGGGCGATTTTCCAAAATGGATTGGACGCCGATTTCGCCGGCTTGCGCCACACCACCGCACCCTTTGCCTACCGCAGTGGCGACCGTTATTTGCAACGCGTGAACGCTGCTACGCGTTCGCGGCTCGGTTCAAAATTAGCCGACGCTTCGGCTCGTGAAATCGTCCACGTCGGTCCAAATGGAGCCGGGTTGCGTTTGTTCCACACTCAAGAGGAACTCGACGACTTAAGTCGTTGGGGCCGTGGTGCTAATGGTGTTGTCAGTTTGCCTAATAACCTCGGTCAGTCTGGCGGACTTCACCAACCAGCAACGGCATTGGCTTTACGCACTGGCGCTTGGAATCTAGCTGGGATAATCCGTCCAGGCGGACTTGAGGAGTCAGAAGAAACTTGGCTAATCCCAGAACCAGCGCGTGCTACCGATACCGGATTCCTTGGCGGTTACGGCCGCACCGAACACTTCGATTTAGAGTCATCACCTTATGGTCGCGACATTGCCGCGCGCGGTCCATGGGATAGCCCCGTTTATGAGTGGGGGCTCATTGGCCAGGACGATGTTTACAGTCGCAACGAACCGCTCAACTTGCAAGCATGGTTCGATGTTCCAACCGGAACCAGCAATGCCGCCTTGTTTGATATCTACGGTCCGGCCACTGATGGACAACGCGTAACTGCCGGGTTTGAAGAAGGCCGTTTGATTATGCGCGCTTGGGATAACGCCGGTGAGGACCCGCTTGACCCCGAGGGCTTTGAAGAAGCCTTAACCGTTGAACTCGACCCCGCTGAATACCCACTAACTGGCCGTTCGCTGCACTTGGGAATGACCATGCGCGGAATTAGCCCGCGCGGGGTGCAACTTGCCGTTGATGGAATTCCTCGCGGTAACATCAACTGCTTGACTTGGACCACTGCCGAAGTGCCCGGCTACGCACCAGGCTCACGCGACGATTCAATTTTTGTCGAGTCCACCGAAGGATTTCCTGAACGCGGGGTCATTCGCATTGGTGATGAAGTAATTGAATACTCGTCCAAAACCGCGACCAGTTTTGAAACACAGCGCAATGTCGGGCCCGATGAATACCTCGGCGGCCGCGCCGCGCGAGAAGGTTCCGACACCATGACCGGGTCTTTGGATTCGCTCCACCCCGTTGGCGCGGGCGTCGAACTTTACGGGTATAGCGCGTGGTTAAGTAGTGACATTCCGCCCGGCGGTGGAAGAATAAGTGGTGACTTGGGGCCATTTTCGGTTGCGGTAACGATGCCCACCGAGGAGCCGATTACGGCACTTTCATTACGCGGATTCAGTTTCGAAGTCGGACGCGGAATTAGTTCAACTTGGCTTGGCGATCTCGAGTTGTTGCCGATGATTGAGAGCGATCCTTATTACGAGGAGGCATTTCAATCCGACGGCGGCTATGCATTGTTGTTTCAACGCCGCACCGGTTGGGAAGACTCCACCAACGCGCGTATCGGCGGCTGGGAAATTGTCCGCTACCTCGCGCGCGCCAACGGCATGCTGACAATTACCGAGCGCAATGTGCAAACCCCTGGCATGTTGCGGGCGCCAGGTGGTGTTTCTTCGCCGACGGGTAATTCATTCATCGGTGAATGGGCACCATACATTGTGAACTGGGAAGGCGAAGCACTGCGAGATTTAGAAGAGTGGCGCCTCTTCGTGATGCCGATTTCTGTGAAGAGTTCGAATGCCAGTGATATTACCTATCTTGCACCAGACGATGAGCATTCTGAGTTTGTGCAACTTTCAGTTTATGGTGATTCCGAAGTGACCGAATGGGTTCGCTACGACAGCATTTTGAATAATTGTTTCTTGCGCGATGACTGGGGCGCAATCGGCCGTGCAGTTGGTGCTTATGTATTAAACGAAAACATCGACCTGCCAGATGACCCACCTGGAGGGGGTGGCGGCGGAGGCGGCGGCGGTGGAGGAGGAGGCGGAATGTTCCTGCCCCAGCAAGACCCCTACAGTGATTGGGCTTTTGCCCGAACGCTTGGCCAAGCAATCGATGACCGTGACCCCACTTTGGAAGCGATTCGCCTCGCATATGATTTCCGTGGAGTACTTGGTACTTTTGACCACGCGCACAACGCCGGCGAGCAAATAAATCCAGTATTCCATGTCGCGCGCGGCGCCGGCCCATGGTCGGGTTACGTTGGCCGCAAGGATCGGGTCGCGGTAATGCAACCAGCAACTTCAGCCAACCCACAATGGTTCACCGTTGAATGGGGTGCCGCGACCCGTGCGCAAACGGATCTCCGCCTCTATCCAAACACTACCTATGCGGCATTTGCAGAAGTTCCCGGCGTGCCTTTTCTGCATACCGACCCGAGCACTATCGACCCAACCTCGAGCGACTTCGACCCGCGTATGATTGCGCGTTTGTGCAAGTTCCCAAGTGGTGAACGTCCGGCTGAATTGCAGGCAATAACCTTAGGTGGTTCGTCAACTGCGAATAACTTCCAAGGGTACATTGATGAAGTTCAATTTATGACCGATGGTGGGATGGGTGCGGCGCAATTGTTAACTGCCCGCGGTGCCTTCGTGCTCGACCAAGACCTCGCGGCTACTGAGACTGATGAATTGACAGTTGACGACTACGCACTAGTAGTTGCCACCCAGCGTTATTATGCGCCAAGTGCTGGCGCTTACTTTTCATTAATTCAAACCTCGGGTTTAATCGATATCGATGGTGAACGGATTGCCTACACCGATTTCGATCCCGGAACTGGCATTATGACCTTGGCACCAAATGGTCGTGGCTTACATGGCACCGAGCCGCGCGGCCACGCTGCTGGAGCATCGATTAACATTGTTTCCGGTCGCGCCCAATCTGTTTTAAGTGGCGATATGGAAGTTGAGGGTGAAATTATTCCGCTTAATAGCAGTGTCGGATTTCCGTCGCGGCCGTTGTTATTAATTAACGATGAATTGATTCACAGTAGTTCCACACTTTATGGTGGTGGGGGATTTACCATGCCACGGCGGCGGCCACGACCTGAACTGGACGATGATGGTGGCGAAGGATTATTGCGCGCCCGTTTTGGAACTAATGCCGCCGCCCACGAAGCTGGCAGTTTGGTTTATGACTTCCCAACTCGTTGGGAGGACCGTTGGATTCCGCAATCAAATAATCCTGCCAGTAGTTGGTTCCAAATTGGCTTCAATGAGCCGGAAGCTTATTGGCGTGGTTTGCGTTTTGACGCCGAACTTCCTGATGCAGCCCACCGCATTCGCGTGGCAGTTAGTGCTAACAATGCCGATTGGGAAGGCCAACCTGGCGAAACGCCCGGCCTCTTGCAATTGGAGCCAAAGGATATGCAGAAGGGCTTGCTGCCAATTCAATTGGCCAGTGACGATTTGCAATTGCGATTTAGTTTCGATTGGGATACCGGTGCATTTGACCCAATTGATTTCTTGTCCACAGGTTGGCTACAAGCGCCACGCATTCGCAATATCTTGGTCGACTACTTAGCCGAGTCTCGCGTCGACTTACACGAGGAGGTGCGCGAATAATGACTGGCATAAAAAGTTGCGTTAAGCCATTAGTTCGCCTCGGCCGCAGTCAGCGCGGCATGACTTTAGTTGAAGTTGTTCTAGCCTTGGGCTTGTTTGTGATGCTTGGCCTTTTCATCATCGGAGTAGTGCGTTCGGTACTAGGGATTTGGCAGACATCTGAACGCCACGGCCGGGGCGATTTGGAATTTATGGCAGCCCTGGAATGCATTCAATCCGATGTCGCTGCTTTGCACACCGGACCTCAAGGTTGGTTAAGCCTAGATTCATGGCAAGTGCGTGCGCCCGGTGAAAACGAAGAACCATGGATGGCTCCGCGATTGCGTTTTCTAGCACGTGGTTCTGGTTTGCGCTCGGCCAACCCAGATGGCCGAGGTGCAGTTGAAGTAATGTGGACGGTGGTCCCCGAAGCCGGCGCCGGCCAACGCCTTGGCCGCTTAGTGCGTTTCGTTCAACCCGCCGAATCTCCGGAAAGTATAAGTAGCGATCGCTATGCAGCCTCGATGGCTAAAGGCTTGGCCGCGATGTCAGTGCTTGACGGTATTGGTAATTGTGAATTTGTCGCTACTGAACGCGATGGTGCCGTGGCTGAATTTGTTGATATTGCACCGGATACTTTGTTCGACTTCCCTCGCGCAATCAGCTTTTCACTTAATCGCGTTGAAGGCTTGGCGCGCACTAAACCGCCACTATTGGATAACGACATCGGTACCAGTTCAAATGTATTCGAATTGCGGGGCAGTGTGCCACTTGGAGTTGGTGATACCGTACTGCTCGAACGCGAGTTCATTGAATTGCGCGGCACTTTTCCGAAGATGACCGTCGGCACGCGCGGAGTGTACGGAACTGCCCCCCATGCTCATGCCCGCGGCACTGGCGTTTTATTTTTCCGTCCTTACCAAGGCCAGGTGAACCTTCCTAGCCAGGGCCGGAGGCTGCAACCATGAGTCGGCGCGGCATGACATTAATCGAAGTGTTGTTGGCCATGGGGATTTTCCTAGTTGGCATTAGCGCACTAATGGGCCTATTCCACTTCGGCGGAGGCCTCGAACAAAAGGCTCGCTCCCACGCCATCATCGCCCCCTTACTGCCGGGGTTGGTGGCCGACATAAAAGCGCAAGCATTCACCCTGAACGCTGACGGCAGCATCGGTGAAATGCGCGAATTTGTTCATCAACCGGTTACCGGTGCGCCCGGATACCATTACCAAGTAGATGCAGAGCCATTAAATGACCCTCTGGTTTACCACGCCACCTTGGTGGTTTACCGAGAACGCATCGAACGCCCCGCGACTAGCGTTCAGTTTTTGCTCCCCAGACATGTCCCGGTTTTACGTCGCTTAGAATTTGAATAGAAATGTTTAGCACCCTTCTGTTGTTTCCGCTTTTCCTCCAACAACCGCAAGCCCCGCAAGATCACTTGTTGCGCCTGCGTGATGGCCGCGTTTTGGTTTGTGAAATCATTGAACATGATTTTGACGGATTAGTTGTGCGCGCTTTACAAAATGGAGGAGAGTATGGCCTGACGTGGTCGGACTTGTTTCCTGGCGAATCGGAGGCCTTACGCGCCAACCTCGGCTACCGAGTGGAGACCTCGGTCCCGCAAGTTGCCGCCGATCAATTGCTACTTGTAAATGGACAGGTCTTAGTCGGCCGCGTAGTTGGCAACGATGGGGCGAACCTTGATTTACGCATTCACGATTCGCGTAGTTTGATTCCGTTGCATCGCTTGGCGGCACCAGTTGAAAAAATAATGGTGCCGGCCCCGCAAGTGCTAACTCCCGAACAGTTTTATCAAGAACGGGTGCTTGATTTTGATATGGACTTAGGTACTGACTTGTACGCCTTTGCAATTGAATTGCAAAACGTATTCGCTCTGGAGCGTGCTCTCGAAATGATTACCGCCGCCGAAGATGTGGCTTTACAAACAGCGGATACCGCTTTGCAGGCGCGGTTGGGGAATTTAAGAAGATCAACTGAATTAACCCGCGACAACTTGGCCCAAGCTGAAGCGTTGGAGTCAGTGCGTCAATCAATTCATCGGCAACGTTTTCCCGAAGCATTGGAAAAGTTGCAGAACTTTGATGCTGACTTCCCAGATTCACCATTGCACGTTGACTATTTAGATCTACTGGAAAAGTTTGAGTTGAAGCGTACCGAAAGTTTGGAAAAACACCTGAGCCGAAACTGGTTCAGTGAGTTAAGCAATTTAGTTAAACGTCGGGCCTTAGACCGTGGCGCGGCCGTTGACGAATTGATGGGTTGGGCTGAAAGTGAATTGCCGGCGCTGTTGCGTGCCGAGATGCTTGAACAACTTCAAGAATATAAGCCGGAGTTAAATATTGAAGATGTTGAGTCCTTGTGGCCGGAGCGCGTAGAACATGGTGCTAAACGCTATCAAGCTAATTTTGGAGCCGGTAGTTGGATTTTGGGAGAGGACCGCGCGCGGGCGGGATTGGACCCAGACCTCGAGGAAGTTGACGATGGAAAAACTCCCGAGCAACGAGAGCTAGAAGAGCGCACGAAAAAGTATTTAGAAAACTTAGAGCGCGCACGCAGTCAGGCGTCTGGGGATGATGAATTTTCGCCGGAAGATTGGTGGCGTAATGCGAATGCCAATCAGCGCTTTCAATGGTTGCTTGCCTATTATGCAGAGTTTGCAGGAGATTACGAACTTACTCACGTGAGCTTTTCTTCGTGTCAAACGTGTGCCGGTGGTGGGGTGATTAAACGCCTTAACTTGGGTGCTAATGGTGGCAAATCACAAAAATCAAAATGCCCAACGTGCCACGGAGTTGGTGTGTGGCGTTCGGTTACTTTCCGCTAATGAAACAATTGCTGTTAGTCGGATTGGTGTTTAGCTTAGCTGCCTGCGCCGCCCCGAAATCGTCATTGACCCTGGCGTCCGCAAATCCATCGCACTCCGCTTCGGCGTCACTTGTGCAAACCCAAGGTGCGACCGTCAAGAATGATGCCTTGCCTTATGCGTCAGTGGCTGGCGATTTTTTATTGGCATCAGCATTGGTTGCCGAATTGGCTTTTTTATATCCAGAAGAAACGCGCGCGGTGGTGCGCAACTTGATGCGCAGTGAATTTGCGCGCCGTGAAGCTGAGCGCTTGCAAATAGATTTACCACTCGCTGAAATTGATTCGGCGCTAACACGGGCTGTCGAAAATATTGTTGCCGAGATGGGGGAGCATGGCGACTTTACTGATTGGTCGGTGAACCGATATCAGCGTGGCCGTGCCGATGTGCGAGCAGCAATTCGTTCGCGGCTCGCCGACAATATGCGCTATCAATTGTGTTTGCGGGCGGCGGCATCGGAAGTTGAACTAGTTAAAGTTTTGGCTTTGGTTGCGCGCAGTTCTAAGACTGCAGAATCGCTGGCACGAAAGTTGGCGCTTGGCGCTGACCCTAGCCAACTCGACCCGCCGGCCCGTATCGAGTTGATTCCAGTTTTTGCTGGAAGTGGTTTCACCGACCATTTTGATGGACAACCCTTTCGTTTGGACGGCGACCTGTTGTGGCACATATTGATTGAACAAGAGCGAGTTCCCGCGCTTAAGAGCTTGCCGCCAAATTCGGTCCTACTGGAGCAGATTCGGTCGCGACCAATTGGTGCATTAGAGGCTCGCGCATGGTGGGATGAGATGCATCGGCGTTATACTGCTCATGAGGCTTCCCCCTTAATCCAGAGCCTCCCGCGGACCTTTGTCGCAAACTAACTCCACACCCCCTCCTGTTCCTGAAGAGCGCCTCCAACTTTTGTTCGCGCTATTTTTTTCATCGCCAGATCCGATAAACATGGACCGCATTCGCGATGTTATGTATCCGGAGCGTCTGGTCGCGAAATCAGAAGATTCGCCAGCTCCAGAAATTGAGGAGATTTGGTCTCCGCGCGATTTTTTGAGTGCCCTTGAGGAGTGGATTCAGGAATGTAACTTGCCCTTGGTTTTACATAAGGTCGGTCGCGCTTGGCGTTTGCTAACCAGTGAAAATGTCGCTGAAGATTTGGCGCCGGTGCGTAAGAAGGCCCAAGCTGAACGGGTGGGGCCGGCGGCCCTAGAAGTTCTGGCTTTGGTGGCCTATCGCCAGCCGGTGTTAAAGGCTGATGTCGATGCCATTCGCGGCGTGAAATCTGGCCCGCACATGCGCCACTTGTTGGATTTGAAGTTAGTGCGAATTTTGGGACGGGCTGAATTGCCGGGCCGCCCATTCATATATGGCACAACCCGCGAATTTTTGGACAAGTTTGGACTACGTGATTTGTCCGAATTACCGGAAGCCGGCCGCTTGGCGGTGCCGGTGGAGGAGATGCCGGACTCCAAGTCATCTGCTGACCCAAGCCCAGTCGAAGTCCCAGACCCCAAATCATCTGCTGGCGAAAGCCCGACCGAAGTCCCGCCCAGCACTGAAAGTCCTGCTCCAATAAGCGAGTAGGCGAAGTTGCCCTGGTTAGGGTAAACTTCCAGACCGAGGCCTAGCCTGAGATACCCATGAGTAACCTGAAGAACGATTCGACCCCAGCCCCAGCCAACTCGCCTGAATCAAGCGAGGACGGCAAAAACCGCTGGGTCATGCTCGGCCTGGCAATTTTCTGCTTGGTCATTTTCTCCATCACCGGACCGATGACTACGGTTTTCCGTCAAATGATGGAAGGCGATCCACCTCTTATGGCGCGCTTGGTTTTGCCAAGTGGCCCGAGTGAGATTTCTCTTGACGAGTACCGGACAGCCCGGAATTATCTGACTTGGAGTAACCGCTTGATGGGAGTTCAAGGTAGTACTAGCACCGAGGACGTTCTTGCTTACGCTACTAAGCGACGCTTGGCCGATGAATTTAGTGTTGCGGTTAGCGATGCTGAATTGAGCCAGTTTCTTCAGATGCAGATGCGTATTTTTCAAGCTGGGAATTATTCCGATGTTTGGCAGCGAATGGGTTTCACTTCTGCTTTGCAATATGAGGCGATGTTACGCGAACTGTTGCGCGTGAGCACGGTTGAGCAGCTTTTGACTTCGACCGCTATGCCGAGTGAGTCTGAGTTGTTGGAGCAGTGGGCTAAGGATTACAGTGAAATGGAACTCAACTACGTGAGCTTTGATACCGAAGGTTTTGTTGATGCTGCGAGTGCTTTGGAGCCTGAGGAGGAGGAATTGACAACCTTCTTCGAAACTGGTCTCAGCTATAACCAACGCGCACTATTGGAAAATGAAGAGTCGGTAGCGTTTGAGGTACTTTTGATTTCTGAAGAGTCATTGGCCACCGAGAGCGTTAAAGCTTGGGCCTCACAAGAAGAACCAAGTGATGAAGCGCTCCAAGGTTTTTACGACTTCCGTCGCTACACGCTGTATCAGCGTGGCGATGATGACCCGAAGCTTGAAACTGAGCCGACTATTAGTCGTGAAGAATTGGGTGACCGCCTTAAGCGTGACTTCTTACTAAACCGTGCGGCCTTGGCGTTGTTAAATGAAGCCGGTGAAGCTGAAGATTTGGCGGCCTTTGCTAGTGGTAAAGGGGTCGAGTTAATTGTTGAAGCTGAAGCGATTCCTTCTTCACAACTTCCAGATTTGCCACGTATCGGGACATCGGTCCTACGGCAGATGGCCTTTTCTGAACTGAACACTTTTCTTAATGAGCCAATCATTTTGGAGGGGGTAGCAGTGCTTGCGCGCCCAACCATGCAAATTGCGCGGGCGATGCCAGAACTTTCTGAGGTGCGCGACTCGGTGGTAGATCACTGGCGCGAAACTAAGCAAGCAGTTCTTGCTAAGGAAGCGGCCGAAGCATTTTTGGCTGCTCTTCCACGCGCTGAAGGCGCTCTTGATGGCGACCCCGTGACTATGGAACGTGAAGCTTTTGCAGCTGCAGTAACTGCAAGTGGTGGCGAATTAGGCCACCTTGATTGGGTAAGCCGCCGCGCGCGCCCAGTAACAGATCCCAAGTGGACGTCGGATGACACATTTAACCCATGGCTTCGCAGCCAGGTAGGTTCGCTGCTGGATGATTACCTGGACAATGAAGTAATTGGAGTCCTAGAGAATCCCCGCGACGGAATTAGCGTAGTTGCCTACCTAGCTGGCCGCCGCAACGCCGACCAAAGCAAAATATGGCCCGGCGAAATCGAGAGCGCCCGTCGCTCCGCCCGCTCAACAGCCCAACGCCAGTTTTTCGATGAGCAATTGTCGTATGAAGGATTAGCACGGGCGTATCAGATTGAGAAATTAGAGGAAGAAAACTAACAGGACTCTGACCCCAAACATTGGGTCATAAAGACCCAAAAAAAGGATGTCGGAAA
>CAZWVI010000025.1:0-27006 GCA_964637165.1 uncultured Planctomycetales bacterium | reverse complement strand
TTTCCGCCATCCTTTTTTTGCTACTTTGTGACCCAGCGGATGCGGTCAGTGTCCCAATGGGGTATGAATCGTGTTGTCGTGAGGCTAAACTGATGTCAGTGAAAGATTCGATCTCCCATTTAATTGCTGTGCAAGTGCTTGATGAGCGCGTTGTAGTGCTTACTCGTCGATTGGAGTCTTTGCCAATTGAGTTGGGTGAGCGTGAGGCCCGTAATGAAACTATGCGTGCCGAGGCCGATGGCATGGAAGCCCAACGGATGCAAACTATGACCCGGGCTAATTCTCTAGAGAATGATGTTCGTGATTTACAGGCCAGAATTGAAAAGCTGGAGCGTCAGCAATTGAGCTTGCGTGATGCAGGAGCCGTTGCGATAGCAGCTCACGAAGCTGAAGAGTGCCGTTCGCGTATGGGGCATGGAGAGGAAGAGGCGCTAACAGCACTTGATAAAGCTGAAGAGTTAGAACCAAAAATTGCTGAAGCAAGAAAAGAGGTGGAGGAGGATGCTGTTGAGATTGAAATGTTTCGGGAGACAGTCGCCCGCGACCAAGAAGATCTCAAGATAGAGATTGAACAACTTAAAGAACGCCGTGCCCAGCGAATTCCAAGAATCAATCGCAGTTTATTTGACTTGTATGAGCGGTTACTGCCATCTCGTAAAGGGAAGCCAATGGCACCACTTCGAGGAGAAGCCTGCGGAGGTTGTGGTATGGCCGTTCCTGCAAATGACCGAGTGAAGGTCAAAGCGGCAAGCACCATTGCGACATGTCGTTCCTGCCAAAGGATTTTGGTAGAGCAAGAGATTTGGGCTGCCGTACGCGAGGCTACACAAACATAACGGACACTGACCTAATCCGTTGGGTCACTCAACCTTGTAAGTCGCTTTCATAAAGTTACTTAACTTTGTTTTTCTCCTCAGGCCTTGGCCTGAGGCTTTTTTGTGTCCTAAAATATTAATCAATAGATACTTATAAAGAAAGGTGACCCAGCGGATTAGGGCAGTGTCTAAAATGTTCGTCCCCCGTTTTTTTCTCGGGACCGCTCAATCATGCTGACCACTCTTTCCGTCCTTCTCGCCTCATCCCTCCTTACCCCAACCCCGCAAGATGCGCTTGCTGGGCAATTGCCCAAGCGCGACCTTGGGGTCGAGTCCTTCCTCGCCGCCTATCCTGAATACGACGGTCGAAAAATTCGAGTGGCGGTACTTGATACGGGCATCGATCCGGGGCATCCATATCTCCAAAAAACCCCAACCGGCGAGCGCAAGTTGGTTGATTGGTTTGATGCCACTACCGATGGGCGGCTAGATACATCCTTCCGCGCTACCGCTACCGACGGCTCCTTAATTGGACTGTCCGGCCGCAAATTAACTCTCGGTCAGTGGGCTGCAAAAGACCGCCAATACCATCTTGGCCGTATCGACTTGAACTTCCTGCCCGGAAGTCTTCAAGGTCGTATCAGCAGTGACCGCCATCAAGAATTTGCCAAAGGAAAACGCGAATGGGAAGAGGCCCGAATCCGTTGGGAAGCATCGCAAACTCCTAGTGAAGACAGCGAGAATTCAAAAAGTTTACGCGAACAAGAACTTGAAAGGAAGTGGAGCGATAGCAACATCGCCGACCCGGTTTGGGATGTGCTTACATTCCATGACGGCGAACAGTGGATGGTAGTCATCGACAATGACCAAGATGGCGACCTCGCCAACGAACCAGCACTTCAATCCTTCAAAGAGTCAGGAGATTGGCAAACTCTCGGCGACGAATCAAACCTCAATTACGCGGTTAACGTTCCCGGCGATGGCGACCTCACCATGATTTTCTTTGACACCAACGGTCACGGGACTCACGTTGCCGGAATCATCGGTGCCTACCAAGGAAAAGATGGCCGCATGAACGGTGTAGCCCCCGGCGTTGAATTTGTTGCAATCAAAATCGGTGACGGCAAGTACGGAGGTTCAACCTCTGGGTTTGCCATCGCCAAGGCACTTGATTACGCAGTTGAATCTGGCTGCACCGTTGCCAATATGTCATTTGGCGGACCATCCTTTTTCGCCGACGGCAACGAACCTGACGCTTGGGTCATTGAAGAAGCAACTCGTCGCGGTTTGGTTGTAGTAACTTCCGCCGGCAACGAAGGCCCAACGCTTAGCACGGTTGGAGCGCCGGCCACCGCCGAGGCCGCCTTCTCAATCGCGGCCGCGGTATGGCCAGATACTCAAAAAGTTAATTACGGATCTTTAGCTCCAACCGAACCGGTGCTCTTCGACTTCTCAAGCCGTGGACCACTTCCAAACGGCGGATACGGCGTTGATTTTACCGCACCAGGTGCTGCCCTGAGTACTCTGCCATCGTGGACCGGCTCGCGCGGCGAAAACTACAACGGCACATCGATGGCCGCCCCGCAAGCAGCTGGTTGTGTGGCCCTGCTGCAATGCGCAGCTTCCGCTGAGCAATTGCATGCGACTCCTGAACGTCTGCATCGCGCTATGCGGCTTGGCGCAAAGCAGCTAACTCAGCACGCTTGGATCGAACAAGGCTACGGCGCAATCGCGATGTTGCCTTCACTTGAACAATTGCGCACCCTGCACGAAATCGGGCCACGTGAAAGTAATTTCAAGGTAAGAGTTTCTAACCCATACGGCAGTGGCGCAGGAATTTATCTACGGGACATTGCAGACCTAAACAAAGCCCAAGACTCAACCGTTCAGGTTAGTCCAATTTTCACACAAGATGCCGCTAATTCAGACCGCTCTGATTTCTTGCGAACTTTTCGCATCGAGTCTGAAAGTGCCTGGGTGAGTGCTCCTGAAGCATGTTACTCATCGGCCAATGGCGCCCACTTCACCGCTCGCGTTGATGCAAGTGCACTCAAGCCAGGTCTTCATAGCACTCGCTTATTGCTCTGGGATGTTGACCAACCAGATGCAACCGGCGCCGAAATTATCGTGCCGGTCACGGTAGTTATTCCACATCAAGTGAGCACTAGCACATCGCTAGATTTCACTAAGCAGTTCAAGCTTGAAGCCGGGCAGTTAGAACGAACATTTGTGCGGGTACCGGCAGGTGCAAATTACGCCAAGGTGAAACTTTCGCAACACAGTTCCGGCCGCAATGAATTTCGTACCGGTGCCGGTTCGGTAAGTGGCTTTCGTTATGAAGGCGACCGCCAAAAACGCGGCCGCTTCTTCTTGGATAATCTACAAAGTGCAAGTCAGACCGTCCCGGTCGAGGCCGGCACAGTTTTTGAATACACCATCGCGGCACGCTGGGCAGTTAATCAGTCCGCCGACTTACAGCTTGATATAGAGTTCATTGGCCTTACTCCACAAGCTAGCGAAATGGTAATCCCGGCTGGACAAAACGCTGGATACTTTGCTGTGAAGTCTATGTTGCAAGCAACTCGCGCCTCAGCAAGTGCACAAATTAATGGAATCGCAATTCCAATCTTGGCGGAGATGAAAATAAAACCGGATCCAATTCGCGCCACCATCATGGGCGGCCGCGGAATGTTTGTCGGCGTGGTTGAATGGGAGCAAGTAATTCCTGAAAGCACTGGGGTTAGTTTGTTCACGCCTCATTCAATTCAAACAACCGAAATTCGTGAAGACTTAATGCTCGACATTTTTGACGCGCATGGCCGTTTACATTCGCAGCACATTGCCTACGAATGGGATACCGACCTCGGCAAAATGGAAGAGGGCACGTACACCTTCAGGTTAAGTTACCCATCGCTTGGTCAGGACCCACTTGAATCGCGATTCGCTGGTGCTGAAGTTCGTTTGCATAATCAAAGTGGCCGCCTATCAATTTTCCCAAGCCTTGATGCCGCCATGAGCGATAGTGGGGGAAGCTCAAGTGTGCGAGTTCCATTTATGGGAGCGCGTTCAATATTCGCGCGCGTCCCACAGCTCGACGCCCTTAGTGCTGGCAGTTATTACTTCGGGGAGCTTAGCTTCACGAGTGGGGACGATGCATTGCTTAGTCTTCCACTCAGAATTGAACGCCCAGGTGGTGACCCAATGAATAGTGGGCCAGTTGAAGCCGCAGCCACCGGCGGTAGACAGTCAAGCGAAGTGTCAGAAGAAGAACGTTCCTTCTTGGATGGCAGTGAGGCCGACCCAATTAGCAAATTGAAGTTGATCCGCGCTTGGCAAAATGCCGAACCCAACGATGCCGAGGCCTCGCTCAATTTACTAATAGCGCTTGCTGAGAATGGTTTAACTGATTTTGCCTGGCAACAAGCCCCAGCATTCTTGATGGATTTTCCCTGGTACACCGAGGAATTTATTGCTGCGGCCAAGCTTTGGAATGAATAATTAGACAAAGCAGCCTCTTGGAATAGTTTGAACGCGCCACAGCCTATCATTGATGACCCATTATTAAGTGGGTCGGCGCGTCTTGCAATGTGTGGCAATGTTTTTCCTGGTGATACCGTGGCCGGCGTCTTATCCGCTTTTGAGGGACCAATTGCCGATTGGGCTAAGCTGCTGCGCGCACGTGGCTGGAAGGACCCACTTGGATTGGGCTTATTCCTTGGGTCCAATGCCGCCACGGAACTGTCCGAGGCACAATCGAAATTGGGTCAATTGCAAAAGCTGGTCAAGGAACAGCAAATAGCAATCTGGACGGCAAATGCTTTTCCATTTGGTGGGTTTCATGAAGCCCAAGTAAAGCAGGGTGCATTTCTCCCTGATTGGCGACATCCAGATCGACTGTCTTTTACTCACAACGTTGCCCAAATTATGAGTAGCCATTTTGCTGGCGAGTTGTTGCCACGAACTACTACTCAGGCTTCGGCAAAATGTGCCCCAGTCGATGGGCTCAGCATATCGACTTGTCCATTGGGATATGGACCAGCGGCCGGTGGATCCCCCGCGACAATAAAAAATTTGCGAGCTATGCAAGAATTCTTGCGCGACTTAGAACGACAGAGTGGAGTGCCTATTCACTTGGCCTTGGAGCCTGAACCAGACGGTTGCTGTGAGCGAGTCGAGCAACTGTGTAAGTGGCTAGGAGAGAATGTTCTGAGTGAGGTTGCGCCCATTGATCGCCGCATCGGAGTGTGCTGGGATTTGTGCCATTCGGCTGTGGTCGGTGAGTCATGCCATGAAGTCACTAGTGCCTTAAGTAATTGGCGAGTGCCCTTGGTGAAAGTCCAGATTTCGAGTGCTTTACAGTTATCGGGGGGGCTTGACCGGGCGAGTTGCAATCAATTGGGTCACTTGACGAAAGACCGCTACCTGCACCAAGTACGTGGGCAACTCAAAAACGGAAGCGACTTTGCGGTAAAGGATTTACCTGACTTGCTTGATGATGCGCAGTTACAGGCACAGGTTGAAAGTCTTCGCGTGCATTGCCATGTTCCAGTTAATTCGCAACAATTCGCCGGAAATTTACGCCCAACCGATTGGGTCAGTGGTCTGCAGGCCGCCTGGGCATATGGGTGCCGTAATTATGAATTGGAAACCTACACTTTGCCGATTCTCCCCGAGGAATTCCTAGGCAAAGGGGGGCAAGTTAGCACAATGGTGTCTGAAATGGAGGCTTGTGCAAAAGAGTTAGCAAAATGCTCACTCAGTGCTTGACACACCCGCTAAAAAATCATATCTTTTGCGACCCCTTTCTAGGACAAGCTCCTGGAATCGGCCCCATCGTCTAGTCTGGCCTAGGACACCAGGTTTTCATCCTGGCAACAGGGGTTCAAATCCCCTTGGGGTCACCACCCACACCGCAGCTCTCGGGCTGCGGTTTTTTTTTGTAATCAACGGAGCAACTGCTACAACTATTTGCTGAGCAATGGTTTTTTCTCGCCGTCAAGTCATGGGCACCTTGTCCGAAACCTTTGGGCATCGCGACTTTCGCGCTGGCCAAGCCGATGTTATTCGCTCAGTTATCAACGCTCGTCCAACCATCGCGGTGTTGCCAACTGGCGCCGGTAAATCATTGTGTTATCAACTTCCCGGTTGTTTATTTCCCGGTACCACCTTGGTGATTTCCCCGCTAATTGCCTTAATGCGCGATCAAATTCATGGCCTTCAGGCGAAGGGTATACCCTCCGCTTCATTCGATAGTGCCCAAAATGAAGAAGAGCGCGCTCACGCTGAAATGGCATTTCGCTCTGGTGAATTGCGCTTTCTATATGTGTCACCCGAACGCCTAGCGAATCAACGTTTTTTGCATTTACTGCAATCGGAAAATGTAAAAATCCCATTGGTGGCAATTGATGAAGCTCACTGTGTATCTCGTTGGGGACATGATTTCCGTCCAGCCTATCTAGAAATCGAAGCATTTTTAAAGCGTCTTAATCCACCGAATGTCGCCGCCTTTACTGCCACCGCCACTCCCGAGTTGCGTCAAGAATTGGGCGGTGCCTTAGGCTTTGAAAATCCACAAATATTTGTGCGCGGTTTTTTGCGCGAAAATATTTTCATCGAAACATATCAACATCGGTCCGAACAAAGCCGTCAACAAGCGGCCTATGAGTTGGTTAAAGACCGCTCCGGCACCGCCCCGGCCTTAATCTATGCAGGCACTCGTCGCGGCTGCGAAGAAATGGTCGCATACTTGCAAAGTAAGGGATTGCGCGCGGCCTTTTATCACGGAGGTTGCAACGGCGATGAACGTCAACACGTGCAAAAGTTGTTTATCGATAATGAAGTCGATGCGCTTGTGGCCACCAACGCATTTGGAATGGGCATCGACAAGGCCCATTTGCGTTTGTTAATTCACCTGCACTTGCCGCCAAGTTTTGAAGACTACTACCAAGAATTTGGTCGTGTCGGCCGTGATGGCGAAGCCGCCCGCGCAGTATTGTTGTGGCGCGGAAAAGATTATCGCACCCATGATTTCCTTATCAACCAAGAGGATGGGGACGGTAATCAGCCGGATCCGCGCCTTGTCGAAGCGCGAACGCGGCGCTTGCAGAGAGTTTATGAATGGGCCCAAGCCGGTTCGTGCAGTTGGCGCCGAGTACTAAACTATTTTGGTGACCCGGCCGTCGAGGAACTCGGCGAAGATTGCCAGCAATGTTGTCGTTGCCGGCGAAGAGTTGAAACACCTACTCAAGTCCTCGAAGGCACCGAAGCATTTAATCGGCGTTTAATCCTAGATGCAATCGCTAATTGGCAACAACACTATGGTCGCCGAAAGTGCGCGGCTATTTTTTCAGGTAGTAAAGCCAGCGGAATTCCTACTCACGTTCAAGGGTATGGACAACTTGCAAGTTGTTCGCAGAGCCAAGTCGATGAACTTATTCAAGAGCTTATCGACAACAACTACTTGTGTAGCAGTGGCTCGGAATATCCTGTTCTAATTCTCGCCAAGGAGGGGGTAAAAGTGCTGCAGGGCGAATCTGAATTAGTTGGCCAAGTTAAGGTTACAGCCAGTCCTCTTGAAGGACTGGCTGTAACCTTGAAAGCTTGGCGGCGCGCCAAGGCCGCTGAATGGGGGCGACCAGCATTCCATATCTTGACCAACAAAGTACTCGATGACGTGGCTACTGCTCAACCAACTACTGAAGCAGAACTGTTGCAGGTGAATGGAATTGGCCCCAAGAAAATTGAATCGATCGGATTCGAACTTCTTGAAACAATTCGTCAAGAGTTAAAAATATAAAACTACTCAATCACCCCATCGGGTGAGCTTGCGAATAAAGTTCGCGCAAACTTTCTAAGGACACATGAGTGTAGATTTGGGTTGAACCCAGGCTGGCATGACCAAGTAGCTCCTGGACGGTACGCAAGTCGGCGCCGCGGCGCATTAAATGCGTTGCAAAAGAGTGACGCAAAGTATGAGGAGTACAACTTCTAGTAATTCCCGCCTTCAATAAACAACGATGCAATACACGACGCAGTGAGCGGTCGCTAAGTCGGCCGCCGCGATGATTTAAAAATAAAGCTTGACGGTCAAGCTGACGAATTGACTTTGACGTTAAGTAATCCTTGACCGCGCTTTGTGCTGGTTTTCCTAACATCCCGTAGCGTTCTTTACGCCCTTTGCCGCGCAATAAAACCAAGCCGCGGCTTAAATCTAAATCGGTTTCATTTAATCCAACTAATTCTGATGCGCGACAACCGGTTGAATACAAAACCTCCAGTAGGGCGCGGTCACGCAAACCTTCACTGTCAAGTTGTTGGTCGGGCGCAGCCAGCAAACTGTCAACTTCATCTTCTTCTAAATAACGTGGTAAGCGGCGTTGTCGTTTCGGCGAACGCAGCGAGCTTGCAGGGTTGCTTTTTGCCCGCCCACTCTCTTCCAGCCAATTGAAAAAACTGCGAATTGAAGAAAGTTGTCTGGCAATAGTGCTGGGATTCAGCCCACGCTTGCTTAACTCGGCAATGTGGAGCCGCAATCGTGCCGAGCTCAATGACTGCGGGTCATTGCCGACAGAGGCCGCTAATTGATGAAGGTCGCGCCGATAAGCACGCAGGGTATGCACGCTCAACTGCCGAATTTCCTGCATGTGTGCAGTGAAATCCACCGTCGCCTGCTGCCAAGCGGGGGTGATTTCAACTTGTGGTGAGTCAGCGGTGTCCACGGAGACATAATAGAGCACAATGGTCCGCTTTCACGCCCGCATCTTGGCAACTTGCACTGGAATTACTCCAGTGCAAGCGCTTGGTGCCTTGCCCGAATCTGCGCAGGCGGTGCTTTTGGACAGCTCAAATGCAGATGGTTGGTCATTGCTTGCTTGGCGTCCTGACAAAATATTACAGGGGAATTTGCAAGCGGCTGGCGAGTGCGCTGATAATTCTGGGTGGCCACTTGCCAGCGAAGACCCAGCCCAATTACTTGAAGATATAACCGTTGATGAATATTGGTGCTCTCCGCCGGAGCCCTTGCCGGCCGCGGCTTGGGTCGGTGGTTGGCTAGGTTGGTTTGGCTATGAGTGCGGACACGCGTGGGAAAAGTATCCGTGGGTGAAGCGCGTGAGCACCACCCCCGATTACCATTTTTCGCGTTATCGTCACGCCCTAGCGTTCTCGCCGCAAGGGCAAGCCTACTTATGTTTAAGTCAGGATGTCGATGCTAAATCCAACGACTCTAGCGAAGAACAACAGCTACTTTTAGATTTCGCCAAACTACAAGAAAAATGCCGCGAGGGAAAATATGAGGCAAGCCAAGCACCTAAGTTAACCCCGACTATTTCCGAACAAATGTTTATCGAGCAGGTTTCAGCACTGCGCGATTGGATTGGCCAAGGCGAACTTTTTCAGGCCAATCTTTCACATCGAATGACTGCTCGCCTTAGTAACTCTCCGGCAGGTTTTTATCAACAAATACGCGCTGCCCAAGAAACTTCAATGAGCGCTTTTTGGCAGAATGGTCAAGGCCAAGCGATGTTGTCCTGGTCGCCGGAAAGGTTTTTGCGAGTTAATGGTAGTCAATTACAAACGCGCCCCATTAAGGGCACGATTGCGCGTGGCATCACTCCGGTTGATGACGCCAATGCCAAACAACAGTTGTCATCCGATCAAAAGGAGCGCGCCGAATTGACGATGATTGTCGATATGGCGCGTAATGATTTGGGTCGCGTTGCCAAGCATGGCCAAGTGCGGGTTTTATCGACTGGTGAAGTCGAAAGTTGGCCAACCTTGCATCACCGCACCGCCACCATTGAAGCCCAATGGGATCCATCGCTTGGGTTAGCCAAGTTGATTGCCGCAACCTTTCCGCCGGCATCTGTAACCGGGGCCCCAAAAGTGCGCGCATTGCGAGCAATTTCCGAATTAGAGAGCGAAGGTCGCGGACCTTATTGCGGTTGTTTCGGGATTTGGCAGCCGGGTATCAACCGCGGAGATTTCTCGGTTTTAATTCGCACCGCAGAAATAGAACACCAGCAATTAAGTTTGCGGGTGGGGGCGGGAATTGTCTGGGATTCCAATCCGCAACGTGAATGGGAAGAAACTTTGTTGAAAGCCCAATACTTGCAACAATAGGTTTATGAAACGCGAAGTCTCCGTGACCGTGGTTAATGGTGAGCTGATCGAGCCGGGAGCTCCGGCCTTGCCCGGCGATGGCTTGGGTGTTTTGCGTGGCGAAGGAGTCTTTGAGTCATTTCTCATTCAAGATGCCACCGTCGGAGAACACTTGCAAGCGCATGCCGCCCGCTTGCTTCGCTCGGCAGCGATGTTGGATATACCTGGTGGCCAACGAAATTTGATTGGTGATTTTCGCGAGGTCGCAAAGCACCTAGAGCTAGGCTTACAACGAGTTCGTTATAGCATTTATCGCGGCAACGGCAATGGCACACCAATCCGTATGTGGACCGCCGGTGACCCCAGCCCAGTTCCGCAACAAGTCAAGGTCGCGGTCTCAAAAGTTCGGCGTGACCCACTCGATCCATTAGTTAATGCCAAAACTATTTCGCGTGTGGGTGAACAGTATGCGCGCCGACAAGCCGTTGCCAAGGGCGCGTGGGAGGCCTTGTTGCCGACCGTCGACGGCGACTTCGCTGAATTTACTAGCGCGAATTTATTCGTATATCGCGGCGGATGTTTAATTACTCCCCCCTTGGATCGCGGGCTCCTGGCCGGGACTACGCGTGCGGCAATTCTCGAAGTATGCGCGGCAGAAGGACTGCCGGTACGCGAAGATGTCGTCGATACTGAGTGTATCCGCCAGGCCGACGAGCTCTATCTTGGAAATGCTGTCATTGGTTTAGTTCCCGTTACTGCGGTGATGGGCCTAAATGACCATCTGCCAGGCGCTGCGGGCACCTTTCTTAAAAGTGTTAGGGGCGCGTATCTTGGTAGGAAGAAGCCGACTCTCTAGGACGTCTCAACCAAAATAAAATCATGTTCGTAACCGCCATTTTGTGCTTTGCCGCAATCCCGCAAACCAGCCAAGTTCCGGCTGATGTGCTGCCTGAGAAAATTAGTACTTTTAAAAAGTTGGTAAAGGAACGCGACGTTGAAAACTTATTGGTTTCCCACTTAGATGGCTTTTTAACTATTTACACCACTGGCCTTGAGCGCATCCGCGAAATTGATGAAGAGCTTGACCTCGGTTCGGAAAACAAAAAAGAACTAGCTAAAGAGCGCAAGCAATTGGATAAACGACTCGATTCAATTTGCGATACAGTGTGGAAAGTCTTTAGTCGTAAAAAAGAGACCAAGGCCAACATGGATTTGTGGACTGCCGCAATCTTTACTTTTGGCCGCATGCAGTTGCATGGCTCAGAGTTTTTATGGAAGGCGTTTGAGGATAAACGCTTTAATCGCGACGTTGCATTTCGTTCCTTGTGTGTTGAGCACATTGGCTTCACCTTAGACTATGAACAAGTTGATGAATTATTAGATTTACTCGACTATAAGGATGAACAAGTCGCCGCCTCCGCCGGCACCGCGCTTAGTCATTTCGGCGAGATGCCGGGAGCCAAACGCAAGGAGGCGACCAAGGGCTTGACTAAGTCATTGGAGTCCTATCACAACGCCAGTTTGAACTACGAAGACACCAACGCCGTGCGTCGTTACCGCGCAATACGGGGTCCTTTCTTGCAGGCCCTAACTGCGATGACCAATCAATCATTCCGCGACCCACTTGAATGGACTCGTTGGTGGAATAAAAATAAAAAGTCAAAAGATGAGTGGCGCGATATTTAAATCAAACTGATGGCAATCTTTAAATCTGTTGCGATCTGGTCGAGTGCCGTTGTTGTATGCGGCTTGTTGTCGTTTTCATGCGCACCGTCTGAAGCTGAGCATGTGGAGACCCCTGACTTTGAGGAGACCATCGCCTGGGTCGGTGAGAGCGCGAATGGTTTGCGGGTGGTGGCCGAACCTGTTTTTCGTCACTTAATGTCTCAGAAAAACAATTATGACGAAGATCGCATGTTGCGTGAACAATTTGCCTTGGCTAGCGACACCCGGTTCGTGCGGGTTCACTTAGTTGGCAATGGCGCAGATCTTACCGGCCCGGGAATACTTGGTGGTGCTGATTCACCATTTGTGCAATTGCAAAAACCCGAACAGTTGAGTGCGCGTGGCCAGAATTTATGGAGTGCACTAGTCGAGGGTGGGCCGATGCCAGCGGCCGATATTGTTTCACGCCGTAGTTTTTTACTGAAAGCTAGTGCTGACTATGATCAACAACTTTTAAGTTGGGAATTAGGCGATAATAAACTTGAGCTCGAACGTAAATCCTGGCGAGGTCGTGAGCGCCAACAATTTTTGACTGCTGAGAAGGCTCCGAACCAAAATGAATGATTCCGATAATAAACCCGAAGTTTTCAAGCAGACCAACGAAGGTCTGAGTGAATTGGAAGCCCAGCAGCCTGGCTCATTACTGCGTTTGCGTGACGTGCAGGCGCTCAATCGCTCTTTCCGCCGTCTTTCAGATGTGCAAGATGCGCTGCTGCGACAAATGGAAGAGCAGGAGCAACAGCGTCAGCGGCAAACCCGTTGGTCAACTCCAATGACTGCTCTTTCTGGAATTGCCGCGGCACTTGCTTGTGGCTTTTTGGCCTGGTCATTGTGGTTTGGTCCTGACATTGAAATCCAAGCACCTGAGGTCACAGTCCAAGCGCCCGCCGTTACGGTGCAAGCACCGGATAATGCGGTTGGTCAAGAAACTATCGATGCCTTGCTGTCAGAACTACAAGCGATGCGTTCGGAAGCGCGCGAAGACCGTTCGATGATTGTTCAGCTAAACGAGCGACTGTTAGAAACTGAGCGGCGCGAATTGGACCGCTTACAGTTACTCGGTCGGGTTGCACCAAGTCTTAGTAATGCCGGCATGCTTAATCATGAAGTTGGCACCACCGAAAGTGATAGCGAGACAAATGCCAGTGCCGAGTTGGTGGTGGACCCAACACTGACCACAAACCCGTGGTTGGCGGCAACAAATGGACTGTTGGTCGCAAGTGGTTATGACCATATTCGTTTTGAAACTGGCACCTATGTAGCTGGTGAAGCAAGCTTGCATACGGTGACTTTGTTGGAATGGAATAGTGATGGTGTGATTGACACTGTAACTAAAGCGGCGATTGCCGAATTTGAACTACATCAAATGACCGGCACCTTAGTGGTTAAGTTGTTTGATGGTCATCGCGTGCACGGTGGTACTAAGGTTGCTCTGCCAGAGGATGGTTGGCGTTTAGAATTTTCTGAATTGGATAGCCGTTTGTGGCTTGAACAGTTCCCCGCCTTGGCGAATACCCCAGAATCAAGTGACCCGCAGTTAGCGGAGCAAATTCGCCAAGAACTTGATCAACTTTTGGCAACTCCAAACCCTGGCGGATATTTTCGTATTCCGCTATTAGAGGACGTTGCCGGTACTTCTTTACGCTTTGTACAGGTTAATCGTTACGACAATGGTGGACGATTAGTACGCACCTTGGAGGCCGATTCGCTGGAGGTGCGTTTGCATCCAGGCGGCGACGTTGAACTGTTATTTAGGGACGGCGCAATTTTAGAAGGTGGCCTAACTCGACCTTTTTACGAAGATCGCTTCAGAGTTTACTTGCCACGTCAGGAGTTAGACCTTTGGCGCCGTTCAGAAGTACCTTTGATTGAATTAGGTTAAGGCGTTAAATAAAATGGGCGACTCAATAGCGACGCTTTCAGTTAGCAGTGCAGTTTCTTTGGCGCAGGATGCAGTTGAGGCATTGGGTTTGATTTGCTTGCAAGGTGAGATATTTGGGTATAGCGGTCCTTACCGCGGGTCCGGTCATTACTACTTCAAGTTGCGTGATGCCGATTCGCAAATCGATGTGAAAATTTGGGCGGGAGCTGCCAAGCGCGCGCTAAAGTGCGAACTAGAAGAGGGGCGTGAAGTAAAAGTTCGCGGCAAATTTGATATTTGGAATAAGCGTGGAAGTTTATCTTTCGTTATTGACCAGGTTGAAGATGTTGGTGGTGGTGATTTGGCTAAACGCTTTGAGCAGTTGAAGCAAAAATTGCGCGATCAGGGATTGTTCGACCCCGAAAACAAACAGAGTATTCCACCGCGGCCACGAAAAATTGCCCTATTGTGTGCGCATCCATCGGCGGCATCGGCCGACTTTTTACAAAGTGTGAAGGAGAGTGGCGCGCCCTGCGAAATTTGGCTAAGCGCCTGTCGCGTTCAAGGTGATGGTGCCGCCGGGGAATTGGTGGCAGCTTTATCGCAGGCGATTTCTGCCAAGCCGGATTTGATTGTGTTAAGCCGTGGGGGCGGTTCACTTGAGGATTTATGGGCCTTCAACGAGGAGTCCTTAGTGCGGGCAATCGCCGCATGTCCGATTCCTATTATTAATGCGGTAGGTCACGAATCGGACTTCACGCTCTGCGATTTTGTTGCTGATGAGCGTGCCAAAACTCCAACGGCCGCCGCTCTGCGGATTTGCGAAGGTTGGAGTGAAGTGCGGCGCCATAGTTTGCGTTTAGCCGAGCAAATGGAAGATTCAATTCAAGAAATGCTTGCCGATGCCCAATTAAACCTGCGCGGACTCAGTCAATCTTTGAGCAATCAAAGCCCCGAACGGCGATTAGACCGCTTGCGTAATCGACTTTCGCACGCCCACCAGGCACTCAATCACGCGGTTGACCGCAAAATGATGGGACTGCGGCCGCGTCTTGAGGGCATTCATCCGCGACTTGAAGCCGCATCGCCAGTGGCTTTATTAAGCCGTGGCTATGCCTTGGTCGAGGTTGAGGGACAAACTGGCTTCCTGCGTTCGGCGAATTCGGCCCCCGTCGGCGCCAAAGTAAACATAAAGTTGGCTGACGGCCAGCTCGGCGCGCGAGTAGAAGAGCAAAATCTTTCTGAATCCTAAGCGGCTTTAACTGGCAAGAGTGTGCCCAATCAGGGACAATAGACGTTCCCAATTCATGTCCCCTGCAAAAAAGAAATCCCCCGACTTCGAACAGCAGCTTGCTGAACTTGAAGAATTAGTCGCTGACCTCGAAAGTGGTGAGTTGAGCCTTGAACAAGGCGTGAGTCGTTATGGCGAAGGTGTGCAATTGTTGAAGCAATTGTTTAGTTCTTTGTCGTCGGCAGAAAAGCAGGTTGAAGAGTTGAGTTTAGTGCTACGCAAAAACTTAGAAGAGCTTGACGGGGAGGATAGTGATGACCTTGGTGACGAGTGAATTTACCTCTTGGCTGCGGACTGTATTACCGCAGATTGAAGATTCTTTAGAACTAGCCGCTGACCAGCTTGAGCAAAGTTCGGTTTCGCCGCGTCTTGCAACGGCCATGCGTTACGCCTTAATGTCAGGCGGTAAACGAGTGCGACCAGCATTAAGTGTGTTGGCCTGCCAAGCTGTTGGCGGTGAATTTGCTAGTGCAATGCCAGGGGCGATTGCTTGTGAAATGATTCATGCCTATTCATTGGTTCACGATGATTTACCATGCATGGATGATGACAGCTTGCGCCGCGGGCAACCAACCGTGCATATCACATTCGATCAAGCGACTGCGGTATTAGTTGGTGATGCATTACAGGCAGCTGCCTTTGAACGATTATCTATGCAAGATGATTTAGCCTTGGTGCATGCGCAGCTAAAAGTTTTGTCCCAAGCTGCGGGGCCAGCCGGAATGGTCGGGGGACAGCAATTGGACATGGATGCCGATAGTGAAATCTCTTCGTTCGAATCAATTGCACCGATTCATCGTGCCAAAACAGGAGTGTTGCTTGAATCAGCGGTACGCCTCGGTGCCTTGGCCGGCGGTGGAGATGAACAAGCCTGGGCCAAATGGGGCGGTCTAATCGGCGCGCTCTTTCAGGCTACCGACGACATTCTTGATGCCACCTGTACCACCGATGAACTCGGAAAAACTGCCGGCAAAGATCAATCGGGCGGCAAGGTGACATTGGTTACAACGCTCGGCCTAAAGGCGGCGCGTACTTATGCCGAAGACTTAGCAGCGCGCGCGAAACTTGCGCTTGCCCAGTTAGATGTTGCGCGGCATCAAGATGTGTTGAACGATATCCCTCAATTTTTGTTACTTAGAAGTCAATGAGCAAACTACAACTTTCAGCGATTGAATCACCTGCCGATTTGCACGGTTTAAGCGTGGGTGAACTTGAAGACGTGGCCGCACAAATGCGTTCGGCCTTAGTCGAGAAAGTGCTCAATGCCGGCGGCCATTTAGGTTCAAACTTGGGCGTGGTTGAAATGACCATTGCCTTGCATCGAGTCTTTGAATTTAAACGCGACCGCCTAGTCTTTGATGTTAGTCACCAGTGTTACCCGCACAAAATGTTGACTGGCCGCTACGGAGATTTTGCTAGTTTGCGGCAAACTGGAGGAATGTCGGGATTTTGCAATCGCTTTGAATCCCCATACGACGTGCTCACTGCCGGCCACGCTGGAACTTCAATTTCTTTTGCTATGGGTTTGGCCGAAGGTATGCGCGGAACCGCCGCCAGCGAAGACGATGACCCATGGGCGGTGGCTTTAATTGGCGATGCCAGCATCGCTTCTGGAGTAGCCTTTGAAGGCCTAAATAATGCCGGGGAACGTAAACCGCGTTTATTGGTGATATTGAACGATAACGAATGGTCGATTGCTAAATCGGTGGGGGCTATGGCGCGCTATCTTTCGCGCGTACGCACCTCCCGGACCATTCAAGGCACTGCTGAAAAGTTGAGTTCCTTGGCCCACCGCATTCCTTGGCTGGGCGAGCGTATGGATGAAATGGGCGAAGTTCTGCGACACGTTTTGGTGCCAGGCCACGTTTTTGAAGAATTGGGCGTGAACTATGTTGGCCCTTTAGATGGGCATGATATTGCTGGTTGCATCGATGCATTCGAGCGCGTGAAAAAAATGGGTGGTGTGCATTTGATCCACTTGTTAAGTGAAAAGGGCCGTGGCTATCAACCCGCTGGTGAAGACAATGAACGGGCTCACGGCGTTAAGGCCAGTTTGAAAGTGCCTCGTCCCAAGCAGGAAACGGTGAAATCTAGCGAATCATTTACCAAAGTTTTTTCAAATGCGATGCTTGAGCTAGGTGAACGCGATTCGCGCTTGTTGGCAATTACGGCGGCGATGCCGAGCGGTACTGGACTGAGTGAATTCACCGAAAAATTTCCCGAGCGGAGTTTCGATACTGGAATTACGGAACAGCATGCTGTGGCGATGGCCGGTGGCATGGCCACTGTTGGTAAGCGCCCGGTGTGTGCGATTTACTCAACTTTTTTACAACGCGCCTACGATCAAGTTTTTCAAGAAGTTGCGCTGCAGGAAGAGAGCGTAATCTTTGCTCTTGACCGTGGCGGCTTAGTTGGTCAAGATGGCCCAACTCATCAAGGGGTTTTTGATATGACCTATCTGCGGGCTTTCCCTGGAATTAACTTGGCCTCGCCACGCGATGCAATTGATTTGGGCCGCATGCTAAATGCAGGTGTTGAACTAGGCGGCCCCTGGGCCTTGCGTTGGCCGCGTGGCAACGCTCACCAATGTTTAGGTTCGCCAGCTGAAATGCGCCCCGAGCTAATCCCTGGTACAGCTGAATGTTTACGCCAAGGTGCTGATGGAGTTGTCTTTGCCTTAGGAGCAATGGTCGAAAATGCGCTGTTGGCGGCCGAAAAATTGTCCGACCAAGGCATTCAATTAGAAATTTGGGATGCGCGCTTTTGTCGTCCTCTTGACCGTGGAGCAGTTGCCGATGCCGCGCGTCGCCATAAGGTAATGGCTTCAATTGAGGAGCATAGTTTAAATGGTGGCTTTGGTTCGTGCTTAGCTGAAGCATTAGTTGACCTGAACTTAAAACCAACACTACGCCGATTTGGCGTGCCGGATAAATTTATTGCGCATGCCACAACGCGTGAAGAACAACTTGAAGAATGTGGATTGTCAGTCGAGCGATTGGTTGCGGCATGGCAGGAGTTGTTTGCAAGTTCGCCTATTGAGTTGCTTAAGAACGAGGTGGATAAGGCATGAGCGAAGGGCGTAGTAACGGAAGGGCGCGGCGTTCAATTTGCTGGGCGGATCGCATTTCATTTGCGAAATCTCGCAAACCGCGAGTGCTGATTCTGGGCGATAAGCAAAAACCATTTGTACGCGATAACGCCAAAGCCTTGGCTAAGCATATTGAAGGGCGTGCAGAAATATTGGGAATTGACTTAAAGCGTAGTCGGGCACCGATTACATCCAAGCCCGACCTCGTGGTGGTGCTCGGCGGTGACGGCGCAATGTTGGCCTGTTCGTACCGCTTGGGCAAGCGGTCAGTTCCGGTAATGGGCGTCAATCACGGCCGAATTGGCTTTTTGACGGCATTTTCACCGGAGACCATTTTCTCAGGAATTGATCGCGTACTTAATGGCGAAGGCAATTGCGAGGCTCATGCGATGATGCGAGTCGCGGTAAAACGTGGCAGCAAGCAGTTACTTGATACTCACATTTTGAATGAAACCGTCATCATGCGTGAGTGGGGAGCAAGCATGGTTGAGGTTGACTTGACTGTCGACCGCCGTCCAGTTTGCACTTACCGTGGTGATGGAATTATTGTTTCGACGGCAACTGGCTCAACTGCATATTCCTTATCAGTTGGTGGTCCAGTATTGTCACCGCGCCTTGAAGCGTGGGTAGTGACGCCCATCGCTCCGCATACTTTGAACCAGCGTCCGGTAGTGCTGCCAGGTAGCCGTACCGCAAAATTGTTGGTACACGATGAATGTGGTTTTACTGCCGACGGTCACGTTGAATTAAGATTGCAGGCCGGAGATAGAATCGTCGTAACTCCAAGCAACCGCAAGTTTCATCTAGTGGTTGAACCAGAAAGTAATTTCTTTGCACGCTTGCGTTCCAAACTCCATTGGGGTGCATCGCCAGGAAATGGACATACAAATGACTAAATCAAATTCTGTTCAGAGCCCGATTTTCATTGTAGGCCCGTCACGTTCAGGGACTACCCTGCTACGGGCCATGCTTTGTCATCACAGCGATGTGCACATCACTGCCGAAACACATTGGTTTGATGACCTGCGCATCGCCATGTTGGAAGCTGGTGAATTGGACGATGCCGCTCAACTTCGTTGCGCAGATTGGTTTTTGAGTTTGAGTCACCGCCCCTTTGGCCATAAGGGAAACCCCGATGAGGGTTGGATGGAGCGTAATGATTTAACTGAACGTGCCGCCGAACTTGGTGGTTCGGCAGACGATTTTTTTAGCGCATATTGCCAACTCGATGCCGAACGTCAAGGCAAGTCACGTTGGGGTGAAAAAACTCCTCGTCACGCTTTTCGTATAAATGAAATATTCTCTGCCTATCCAAACGCCATGGTGATTTGCATGGCGCGCGACCCACGTGCTGTGGTGGCTTCCTACCGAGATTGGAAAAGCCAAGGCGGCCACGACTTTGATCGCGACCCAGAACATTCCAAAGCCTTAGAAAAAGAACATCAGCGCACGCGATCTTCGTACCATATTTTTATCGCAACTTTAATGTGGCATTCAGCAGTGAATGCGGGAATTAATGCGATGAAGAAACATGGCGGAGATAAAGTTTTTTTGTTGCGTTATGAGGATTTAGTTTTGGAGCCTGATAAAACTAATCGCGGTGTTTGCACTTGGCTAAATTTGGACCCGCAGCCAAAAATGTTGGAAGTACCGATGGTTAATTCATCTTTTCAGGAGTACGACACCCAAGGTGGAATTAATCGCGCACCGGTTGAAGGATGGAAGAAGCGGTTGTCTTCACAGGAGATTGGCACAATCCAGTTCATCTGCCGTGGGGTAATGACGGCAACTGGCTACCGCCGCGAATCCGCTGGATTTTGGTATCCATATGGAATCTGGAAAGCCCTTACTTTCCCAGTTTCAGTGGTCAAGGCTGCGCTTGCCAACCGCGACCGAGTTGGTAGTTTGCCGGTTTACTTGTGGAAGAGAATTAAAAACCTCTAACCCGCATCTGCTTACGCGTAAATTCCGCGTAGCTTATCGAAGTAGGCCACGCGCTCAACTCCCAACATGCAAGTTGCCAAACGCAGGCTTACTTTGCGTTCACCACTAACTTTGCGGGCGCGGTGGTAAGCGTCAAGAACCATTCGGTCGAGACGTTCTTCAACAACGTCCAAGGTCCACTTATAACCCATGCGGTTTTGGACCCACTCGAAGTAGGCAATGATTGCCGCTCCAGAGTTGCCAAGTAAATCAGGGATGATCGGGATACCACGCTCCAGAAGAATTTTTTCACCCTTGGCAGTGGTTGGACCATTGGCGGCTTCTGCCACCATTTTAGCTTTAATGTTGGCCGCGTTTTTACCGGTTACTTGCTTGGCAATTGCGGCTGGAATTAAAACGTCACATTCAAGTTCGAGCAATTGTTCATCGGAGACGGCATCGCCGCCGGAGAAATCATGCACGGTCCCAGTTTCTTGACGATGCGCAAGCACTGCTTCAACATCAATGCCGTTCGGATTGTGAACACCACCGTGTACATCACCAACGCCAATAACGCTATGACCATGGGCGACCATTTCGCGCATGATTTGTGAGCCGACTACGCCAGCGCCTTGGACAACTATGTTGGCTGGACCGGTGAGGCCTAGGTCCTTGCGGCGTTGTTCGATTAACACGCGTATTCCGCGTCCAACTGCCGATTTGCGTCCAGCGGTGCCACCTAAACCTTCAGGCTTGCCGAGCACAACAGCGGTTTCAGTTTGGCGCGCGTGCATCGAATAAGTATCCAAGCACCAGGCCATAATTTGTTCATCGCAGTGCAGGTCGGGGATTAAGATGTCGCGTTCTGGACCAATTAAGTCCAGGGTTCCGGAGGTGTAACGTCGCACAACAGCTTGAGTAATACTGCGGTCGTAATCACGCGGGTCAAAGTCAACACCGCCCATTGCACCGCCAAAGGGCACGTTAAGTGCGGCACACTTCCAGGTTGTCCACGCCGCCAGTGCGCGCAATTCATCGCGGCGCAAATTAGCGTCAAGGCGCAATCCGCCAATGCATGGCCCTAAGGAAAGATTATGGCGAATCCGGAATCCATTAAAAACATGAATGTTGCCGTCACTGTCACACACAGGAATTGCAAACTTGAATTCACGATCAGGTTTACGCAGCACCATGTAAGCATCAGGTGCCAAGCTAAGCATTGACGCCGCCTCATCGAAGCGCTCCATCATTGATGAAAATGGATCATCTTGATCCATAATCGGAGATGGTGCTTGTGGCTCTTCGAAAGCTTCGGAATTTGTTGTTTCTGAATTAGGCATACAAACCTCTTATTTGCAAACAGTAAGCTACGCGATCGACGGCAACACAGTATGCGCCAATGCGTGGCGTGGTGTCGTATTTAACGGCGGCTTCAACGGTGTCTTTGAAGCCCTTGACCATGATGTTCTCCATACGGTCAAAGACGTCCTTTTTCTCCCAGAAATAACCCATGCGGTTTTGTACCCATTCAAAATATGAGACAGTAACGCCACCAGCATTTGCCAAAATGTCGGGCGCAATAAATGTGCCCTTCTCGGCCAGGATTCGGTCGGCGTCGGCAGTGGTTGGGCCATTGGCACCCTCCACGATCACTTTAGCCTTAATGTCGGCTGCGTTCGCTGAAGTGATTTGATTTTCAATTGCCGCAGGAACTAGCACATCGCAATCAAGTGTTAGCAGTTCGGAGTTCTCGATGCGCTCCGCGCCGGGGAAGTTTTCCAAGTTGCCATGTTCAGCAAGGAATTCAAGAACGCTTGGCATGTCTAAACCATTAGGGTTATAGGCAGCGCCGTACATGTCGGAAATGGCAATTACTTTGTGTCCCATTTCATGTAGGAATAATGCGCCGAGTCCGCCAACATTTCCCGAGCCTTGAACAACCACTCGCGCGCCAGTGTCGGGCAGGTTTAAATGTTTGAGTGATTCGCGAACGGTGAAGGCAACACCTAATCCAGTAGCTTCGCGGCGTCCTTGCGAACCGCCAAGGCCGATTGGCTTGCCAGTAACAATAGCGGTGTTGGTTTGGCGGGTGTGCATGGAGTAGGTGTCCATGAACCATGCCATGATTTGTTCATTGGTGTTCATGTCGGGCGCAGGCACATCGCGCTCGGGGCCAATTAAATCCATTAAGTTAGATGCGTAACGACGAGTTAATCGCTCTAGTTCACTTTGCGACATGCGGCGTGGATCGCAAATGATTCCACCTTTACCGCCGCCAAAAGGTACGTTTACAACAGCACACTTCCAAGTCATCCAAGCGGAAAGGGCGCGCACTTCATCAAGTGATACGTCTGGCGCATAGCGAATTCCGCCCTTGGCTGGACCACGTGCAATTGAATGCTGAACGCGATAGCCCGTAAAAACACGCAAGGAACCGTCGTCCATTTGAACAGGAACCGAGGTCGTGATTTCTTGCGCGGGAGTCTCGAGCACCTTGGCTAGGCCAGGGTCGAGTCCGAGAAAGCCGGAAGCTTTTTCGAAACGCCTTTGCATTTGTACAAAGGGATTCGATTCAAGGCTCGCGGCATCAGTTGTCGTAGTTTCCGACATTTAGTGGGGGGCAGCCCATGGGGTGGGGACTGCTGAATGACCCGAAAGATTAACCCTTTAAAGCAGCTTTCGCTATGTTCTTGAGAAAAAAAATGCGCTCTTGTGTGAAATGATGGAAGTCGCCAGAATTAGCCCATGCTGCAATGCTCAGGGGCGCATGCCGAGGAAGTACTTAAGAGGCTGGAGATTTCCAGTTGCTCTGATGGCCTGACCCACGAAAGTGGGGATTTGATTAGGCAAATGCCAGGGCGCGAGACTTGGCGTGTCGAAAGCGGCGGCCAGTTTTTCTTTTTGAAGAAATACGGCCTTCCATCGATAATGCGCCGTTTTTCCAAGCTTAGCCCAGCCAAAGTCGAATATTTGCGCCACTGGGAGCTGGCCGATGCTGGTTTTGCTGTCCCTGAAGCGATGGCCTTTGGGGAATACCAGCGATTTGGTGGGATTATTGGGTCTTTTTTGCTGACCCAATCAGTGGGCGAGCAAACTTTGCTCAGCCGTTTGGAGGACGGGGAGGTGCCGGGATTGGATTGGTGGCTCGAACTTGCCGATATGCTCAAGGCATTTCATAGCCTTGGCTATTACCATCGTGACTTTTATGCAAATCACCTGCATTTTGGAGACGGGGTCGGGTCAGATTGGCCGCCTCCTTACATTCTCGATCTGCAACGAGTCGTTAAAAAACCCAAGCCGCGCCGTCGCTGGTTGGTTAAAGATTTGGCTGGACTGCGCTTTTCTTGCCGCAATTATTTGAGCGATGATTTTCATCAGCAATTTTTGTTGCACTACTTAGGTAAATCCAAGGTCGATCGCGAGTTTGCAATTTGGGATAAAAAAGTGCAAGCCAAGGCCGATTTCATGGCAAAGCATGTTCCCAAGTATCCTTAGTAAGTCGTCAAATGTTAAGCCTACAACCAGAAGTGCATGTTCACGAAGTCGCTCCACGCGACGGATTGCAGAATGAGAGCATCAGCTTGTCCGTTGATGATAAATTGGAATTAATTTCCCGCTTAAATTCTGGCGGAGTGAATAGTGTCGAAGTTGGATCGTTTGTGCGGGCTGATGTTATCCCACAGTTGGCGAATACGGGTGAGGTGGTTGATGGTTTAAATGTTAGTGACAATTATTACTATGCACTTATTTTGAATCAACGTGGTTTTGAAAAAATGGTCGCCACAACTTTGACCGGTGCGACAATTGTGGTTTCGGCAACTGATGAACACAGCCGTGCGAATGCAGGTGTCGGGCTTGAAAATGCTCAGCGATTGGCTGGCGATTTAATTCGTTCAACCATCGCAGCGGGGAAACAAGTTAGAGCTTATGTTGCGATGGCATTTGTTTGTCCATTTGCGGGGCAAGTTACTCCAGAAAATGCGCTAAAAGTTGTTGATGGTTTAGTCGCTGCCGGAGCACGATTAGTGGTGTTGGCCGATACCCTCGGGGTTGCCCAGCCTGGGCAAGTTGCCGAAATTATTAATCTAGTCAAAAAGAAGTATCCGAGCTTGGAACTCGGTCTCCATATGCATGACACCGAGGGGCGCGCGATTGAGAATTGTCGCAAAGGGTATCAGTTGGGGGTGCGTCATTTTGATGCGGCGATAGGTGGGTGTGGCGGATGTCCTTTTGCCCCTGGTGCGGCGGGGAATTTGGATACACTGGAATTGCTTGCGATGCTTGATGAAGTAGGCGCGGCGCATAGCTTGCAGCTTGCCGAGTTAAGTTCGGCGGCTGATTTCTTGGCTGAACGGTTAGCCGGTAGAATTTAGTGGATGACTCGAGTCTCTACTGCTCGAGAAAATTGGTAAATGAGCGAACAATCCTTAATTGAATTCACGCGCGATGGCCACCTCGCTCGCGTGACTATTAATCGTCCGGAAGTGCGCAATGCTTTGTCGCTGTCAGCTTTACTGGAATTGCGACGAATAATTGCCGAGATTTCCGTAGATGAAAAAATATGGACGGTGTTGCTCAGCGGTAGCGGAGAGCAAAGTTTTTGTGCGGGCGCAGATTTAAAGGAGCGCCGCGGAATGAATCATGAACAGGTTCGTGAATGCGTGAAAAATATTAGTGGGGCGATGAATGACTTGGCTAACTTGCCACAAGTTTGCGTTGCTTATTTAAATGGTTATGCCTTAGGTGGTGGCTGTGAACTGGCGCTCGCCTGTGATTTAAGAGTGATGCATCCAAGTGCAAGTATGGGTTTGCCAGAAACTGGGTTGGCAATCATTCCCGGCGCGGGTGGTTGTGTGCGCTTGCCACGCTTGCTTGGTGTTGCCAAGGCAAAGGAGTTGATCTTTTTAGGGCGACGTCTAGATGCAACCCAAGCACTTGCCGCTGGATTAGTTAATTTAGTTGGCGATGGAAAAGTTGTTGAAGAATTACTTGAGGAATTATCGGCCAAGGGGCCAATTGCCTTGAGAGCCGCTAAATCGGCGATTGAGGCGAGCTTTGATTTGTCTAGCGAAGAGGCCTTGAAACACGAAGCCGCTTGTTATGAAAAAACTCTTGCAAGTAGTGATCGAGTGGAAGCGTTGGCGGCGTTCGCTGAAAAGCGCGTGCCGAAGTTTGAAGGGAAATAATAAAGATGAGCACTGAAGTACAAATTAGCACAGTTAATACTCCACGTTTTGCGGCCGGCATGGCTGCCGCTTTTGCATTGTGGATGGCCTCGGCGGCAACGCCTGCTCTAACGCGGCCAATAGTTCCGGCGTTATGGCTATTGGTTTTAGTTCCTGCGCTAGGCGCTTGGGTGTTTGCTTGGGTTAGTGAAAAAGTTTTGCCAAGCGATGGATGGGGGCCACGACTTAGTGGAGTGATCGGTGTCTTGATTGGCACAGCGCCATTTGTTGGTGCTGCGGTTTCACCAATGTCGAGAATCGCATTGATCGGCTGGGCGGCATTGATTGGATTAGTCATCTTTAGTTGGCAGCAGTCACAGCGTGTGCAAAGAATTATTTTGTTGTTAGGCGTGGTTCTATTTGTTTTCGGAGGTGGCGATGATCAGATTACATTGAAGAACGATGTAATCACGCCTGCAGTTGTGTTTGGAATTGACGCTGCGACCTTTGCCGAAATTGATCCGTTAATTGCTGCTGGCGAGTTGCCAAATTTGGCGCGATTGAAGCGAGATGGTGCCCACGGACGTCTGTTGTCAGAAAACCCAAGCATGTCGCCTCGGGTTTGGACGGTGATGGCGACTGGCATGAGTGCCGAAGAGCACGGCGTTGTGGATTTTCAATCCGACCGTTATGACTTGAAGAAGGGCCGCTTTTGGGACGCTGCGGCTGAAGCTGGCGCCGGCATCGGTTTAATGGAATGGCATATCACTTGGCCGCCAGATGACCGTCCAGGCTTTGGCGTGCCGGCGTGGTTGGCGCGTGGGTTTGAAACTATTCCGCAAGAAGCGAGTTTTTTGAAAAGGTTAGAACGTGCTGGCAAGACTGGCCAGTCCTTTGTTTCGTTGGGTATGTTTAATGATTTAATGTCGGCTCTTTCAGTTTCTTCGGCGGATGCGGTGTGGAAAAATTTACGTGATGCCATGGGAATTGTTCGGCATCGAGGTAGCCGCGATGATGTTTATTGGCGGGTTAAGCTGATTCAGGCGCGGTTGCAGGCCGACCTTTACTTTGAGCTGATGGCGCGGACCGCACCCGAATTGTCAGCATTGATTTTGTATCCAGTTGATTCCTTGGGCCACGCCTATTGGCGTTGGCATGAACCAGAGATGTTTGATGATGTTGATGAAGCTGAACTAGCGGCGCGTGGAGAAGTAATCCGTGACGCCTATCGGGAGGCCGATTTCCAATTGGGTCGCTTGTTGAGCAAGATTGATTTTTCAACGTGCAATTTAATGATAGTGAGCGATCATGGAATGGAGGCCGCCACCCGATCTGGAGGCATGAAACATACGATGCGTTTGAATGCCGCCGCACTTGGTGAAGCCTTAGATTTGGAAAAAGGCCAGCTCAACAATGCGGTGGTCGCCAAGCAATTAATTTTGTCAACAGATGTAGGTAATGAAGAGGGAATTGCCAACCTAGCTCGAGTGCATGAGGTGATGTCAGATGCGTATATGGAAAGTGATTCCGATCAGCATCCGTTTGAGTTGTTGAAGCATTCAGCTGGAGATACCAAAATTACGGTGGACTTTAAACCAGCGATTTTGGCCGATCTTGAGAATAGGATTGTGTTAAATGGAGAGGTGTTGGAGGTTGGGGAGCTGTTTCGTGAGGAGAAACGAACCGGGTCTCACACTTTGGATGGTGTCGTTTATATGTATGGGCCTGATATCGCAAAAGGCGCGAGTATTGAGGGGGCGACCTTATATGACGTTGCTCCGACCATGCTCCATTTGATGGGGTTGGATGTGGCAGAGGAGCTGCCGGGGAGGGTGATGACTGAAGGCATAAGGCCGGTGGTGTTGAAAAGTGCACCGGTTAGGGTTGCTGCTGGAGGAGTTGTTCTGCCACCGGTGCCGAGGGTGTTGGATGGGGAGTCGAGTATGCATGAGGATAATTTGAAGGCGATGGGCTACTTGGAAGACTAACCAACGGGACACTGGCCCAGTTCGCTGGGTCAAGAATTACAAAAAATAGGA
>CAZWVI010000024.1:0-32668 GCA_964637165.1 uncultured Planctomycetales bacterium | reverse complement strand
AATTTGGAGTAACAAGGGTTGCCAGCAGAAGGAGGTTGAGGGGGATATTTTTCATGCCTTAGAGTATAACACGAATGAGTAATCTCCGTAACTAATCTCTGTTCCTTTAGGAATAAAGGTTGGGCGATTGTCTTCGTCCTTGAAGTTACGGTCATCGGCTACCTTTCCTAAAGGCGAACCCTTCAAGTTGGTCCCATGGCAAGCCTTACAAGCACTCTTATTTTGGTCGTAGTAATCTTCATGCTTATGACCCCAAAAACGCTCGTCATTGACATTATGCATTCCGTGAGGTCCACCATCTTTGGCTAAATCAAGAGCTCCAGGTGCGTGACAGGCCGAACATTCCATGATGGTTCCAGTATGAGACTGAAGCTCATAGGCTGTGTGGTTATCAGCAGTGTAAGTATCGGGGTTTGACCAAATTGCATGGGTAGGTCCGTGGCAAGCTTCGCAAGCCATTCCATTGTGGCCATCACTTAAGCGGTAAAGACTGTCAGTGTCTTCAGCGAATCGTGAATTAGGCGCAGGGATTGGCGACGCTGAAAGGTCGCCTTTAACCCAAGCCTGCTGCAGGCGAAGTCCGTCCGCCGCCATCACATATTGGCTCCCCGACAAAAAGTTATTTTCATCGCCGGTGTGACAAGATTGACAACGCGGCAAATCAAGCCACGGACGACGCGGGTTGCCATCGTTTTGTCCATCAATACTTCCACCTGGCAGTAATGGGTGCGCGCCACCGACCGAAAGCATATCGCCGTGACATGAGTTGCAATTCATTCCTGCGGCAGCCATCGGCCCGCGAAGACATTCAGTAGTTTTCCCCGGATGGCATTGGTAGCAAGTCTCAACCATGGTTCCCGTGGAAGGAAAAATTGAAGTGCCATTGCTGTCTGTCAAGTTGCCGTGATAGAGGTGCATAGTTTCAGACATCAGCGGATTACCAATCTGATTACCGATTGGGCCCAGCGCATCGAGGTCTAGGGCTGGCGAGTAGTGACACTCTGCACACAGAACCGGAGTCGAATTTTGCAAATCAGTTCCTTCCTCCCAGTCGTGAAGAAGCAGCACATTTGTTTTGGTTTGCTTTTCCAAATCAGGAAGATTGGACCAGTTAATTGCTGGATTGGTGGCCGCCATTTGGCCAGTGGCGTGGCAGTTAGCGCAATCAGTTTCTGACGACACTGGCAACACCACATCTGTTTCACCAACTACTTTTCCATTGCTATTGCGCAATGCTTGCACCCGAACAATTGGATAAGCGTTGTAATTACCCCGATCGTCAATGGGCATGATGGGAACTCCTTCGGCACTAAACCATTCATGAGTTGCATCAAATTCTAATGTTAAGCCTGATGGGTCAGGAGCATCTGCGGGCATGTAATAACCCTTCAAGCCTTCGCCGGGCGCAAGGGTCACTCCGAATAAGGCCGATGACCATTGCCAAAAATCCGTCTTACCAATACTGGTTGAATTTTTAGACTGGTTGATGTCAGCCTGCGCTTTATATTGCAAACTAATATGCGTGTCATCTAGGAGAATTGGGTCGCCATTTGGGTTTCGATACACCGCTTGAGCGCGCAGGACGTTGTATGGCGGCAAAATGCTGTACACCGAATACTCTTTGTCAACGCAATGCATGCCAAGGTCATTGAATGGAAATACTCGAACCCGATGCCATTGAGCCCACGGAATTTGAGTTTCCTCGGGAGCAGTTGCATCTTGAGATGTGGCCGCTGGTGCCAACAATCCGACACCGAGCAGTAGCGAACAAAAAGCCAAACGATTTCTTAGTAACATTGTTGGAATCTCCGATTGAAGTTTGCCAACGCGAGGGGCTAGGAACCGTTATGTCATGGTTAAGTCATATTTTTCTTTACGCAAGGGTAATTCTTTCCCTTTCGACTATCTTAGAATTAAATAATGGCAGAAGCCCACGACTCTTCGACCAGAGCGAGAACCATGCGCTGGCTGAACAAACTCCACCTGCTTGCGGGCGCGGTGCCGCTGCTGTTTCTGGCTATTGCTCTATCCTTGGCGGCCAAATCTGGATTTCAGCCAACCACTGAAACTTATCCTCGGGTGCGTTATCGCCCAGCTCTGGCCGCTGAAACAATTGTCGGAATGTGGCAGGGCGGATTCCGCAAGCCGATGCCGGCCAACAAAAGGATTGTGGCGATATGGGGACTTGCCGACCACGATGAACAATTGAGTGCTGAATCATCTGGCGTTGCCTTAGCTGAAAAATTATCCGCAGCAGGTGCCAGTGTGCAAATTTTTGATCCGCGTTGGAATGCAGAACACGCGCACCAACTCCTGCCCAACGCCAGTTTTCATCAAGACATGTATAGTGCTAGTACTGGTGCCACCGACCTAGTTATTAACAGTGACCTTGAAGTATTCCACAAACCCGATTTTGGTTTACTGCGAAAAAGCATGAAGGGGAAAATAATCTTTGACTGCGTTGTTTACTTGGACGCTAGCCAAGTAAAAGACGCTGGCTTTGCTCATTTCCCAATTGGAGGACACGGTTGGCCCCCATGGCTTGATTCAGAATTTCAAAGTTTTGTTAAGTCAGTTAAAGAGAAAACCCCAAGTGATGCGCGCATCTTACTTTTGCCGATGGGACCACTCACTACCACCAGCCCTAGAGCGCGCTGGTATTTACTTCTTAACTACGCGCTTGCTCCCCGCGCTTTATTACTTGCTGGCCCGCATAACGCTAGTGGCACCGCCCCGCAATATCAGCAATGGGTAAAAGAACGCAATCGCCAAGGTCTGCTGCGCGATGCAGGTCTTCAACAGGCAATTAACGAATCAAAAGCAGATTGGATTTTGTGGTTTAAGCAATCCGCCGACTTCACTCTTAGTGATTGGTCGCTAGAGGAGATAGTCGAGTGAGTGGTTTCATTGGTGGACTAATTGTTGTATTCAGCGCCTATTGTTGTGGGCGCGCACTCTTGCCAACGCGGCACGCACTGTCGCGCTCACGCTATGAAGAATTGACCACTTCAATCTTGCTTGGCACCGGCGGCTTGATTGTCATGGGCATGGCTGCAGTTTTCACACTCGGCACCTTCAGTTTCATAAGTGCGGCTACGCTCAGCCTGGCAACATTAATTGTTGGCGGAATAAAAATTCGCCGAGAATGGTCTTGTTCCCACCATTTAGCACCCTGTGCTTTTCCCCTTCCACAGCGACCCTTGATGCTTTTGTTGGGCATTGGGTCGGTCGCGATGACCCTCGCTTGGCCACTGAATGAATTTGATCCAATCCTTCATTTCGGGTTGAAGGGCAAGCTACTCTTCGCCGGCGAGTCGATTCGCGGTGAAAGTTTCAACGCTTTAAATGGTGAATTTGGGCGCATCATGACTCACCCGAACTATCCACTGGGCTTACCTATTCTGGAAGCGTGGTCAGCTCATTTTGCTGGCGTGTGGTCTGATCGTTGGGTGCAGTTCCCGCTAGCCTTTTGGTCGTTCAGTTTGCCCGGAGCAATCGCCTTTGGCATGCGCCGTTTTGGCGAAAGAGCCGCCGCACGTGGTGCATTAATCGCCGCTTGCACACCAATTCTTTACGTGATGAATTTTTTGCACAAAGGAGTGCAAGACTTTGAACAAGCGGGATTGGGTGCCGAAAAAATGCTCGGTGGACGTGGTGATTTACCAGTCGCGGCATTTATCGGATTAGCCGCCGCGTGTTTTTTACGCGCCAACAAGCGCGCAAATTTATTGGCAGGTTTGGCCCTAGCGGCAGCAGTGTTGTGCAAAAACGAAGGCTTGGCAATGGTTGGAGTCTTTGCAATAGCGGCAGGATTAAGTTGGACGATTAACCGCTTCGAAGCCAACAAGCATTCAGGAAAAGCAATAATTATTAGCCTGGCAGTTTTCACTTTATGCGCTGGGAGTTGGTTGTGGCATCGCACTTCATTGCCGGCCATTGATGAGAACTACACTGAAGCAATGTCGATTGAAAATGTAATCCACTATTTTCAAGAAGATGAAACCGCCGATGCCTCCCCCATCAATCCAAAACTATACGGGGCCGAATGGAGTGATTACTCACACTGGAGACCAGCGCGCATTGGCCGCTACTTTTGGAATGTCTTTTCTGATTGGCTTAGTTGGGGATTACTTTGGCTGTTATTTGCCATCGGAATCTTTCGCGCAAGCCAAGATTTTCATGGCCGTACAATCGCCCTATGGGTCATCGGTGGCTTAACACTTTATGCGTTAATTCTTTTAGTCACGCCATGGTTTTTAATCGCTCTGCACCAAAAAGGGATTCCCGCGCGTTTAATCCTTCACCTGATTGGACCGGTGGCAATTGTCGCGGCATGGCCGTCGCGTAAAGACGCATTTATGGAATAACTACAATCAATGGAGGATGACACCACGCATACTTCTTCCATGGCTTTTATGCGCAACTATTGCTTGCGACATTGTTGAACCAGCTACCACCAACGCAGTCTCATTTCGGGGACTTCAAGCTGGCCCGAATTTCATATGGGCTTCGGGCACCCAAGGCTGTGTAAAAATTAGTAAAGACCAAGGCGCAACTTGGCATGATGTTTCAATTCCTGGCGCAAACAATCTTGACCTGCGTGACATTCATGGCCTTGGAGACGGGATTGCAATCGCAATGAGTGCCGGACCAAATCAACTGTCGCAAATTCATAGAACTACGAACGGTGGCCAAACATGGCAAGAAGTGGCGCGTTGCCAAGAGGGTTTCTGGGATAGTCTTGATTTTTGGAAGAACGGTCGCGGACTGCTGGTTGGTGACCCAATAAATGGCCGACTCGACCTTTGGCAAACCGAAGATGCGGGGAAAACTTGGCAACAACTACCGCTTGAATCTCGACCCGAGGTGGAAGATGGTGAGTATTGCTTCGCAGCGTCAGGTACATCACTTTGTTTACTTGATAATGGGCGCGCTTGGTTGGCAACTGGCGGCAGTCGCTCTCGGGTTTTTATTAGCGATGATTTTGGGCAATCATGGGTCGGCGTAGAGACCCCACTAAATGATCCATCTCCTGGGAGTGGAATTTTTTCAATTCACATGCGTGACCCACTCAATGGGCTAATAGTGGGCGGCGATTACGAAAAGCCCAATAAAAGGGTGCGCACCGCCGCGCGCACCCGCGACGGAGGTCGAACTTGGCAACTAATGAACGATGTTGGAATTAATGGGTATCGTTCATGTGTTCAATGGAGCGATGGGATTTGGCGCACCACTGGAATTAACGGCAGTGAACTTTCTTGGGACGATGGTGAAAGTTGGCACGAATATGCTGCTGGCCGAGGATTCAATTCAATCGCGGGCCGTGTGCTTGCTGGGGATCGTGATGGCTTACAACTGCCCAGGGCGAACGCGGCAATTGACAAACCCAACATTCTTTTTTTCCTAGTAGATGATCTCGGCTGGCAAGACACTTCAATTAAATTCTCCGACCAAGAGCACCAACTTAATCAACGCTTCGCAACTCCGGCCATTCAAAAACTAGCTGAGAGTGGAGTCAAATTTAGTCAGGCATATGCCGCGAGCCCGGTTTGTTCGCCGACCCGAGTCAGCATTATGACCGGTTTAAATCCCGCACATAGTGGGGTTAGTAATTGGATTCCTGGCGAAGCTGATGGAGGCCCGAAGCAACAACGATGGGCACTTCCAAACTGGAATAGCGCGGGATTAAATTCCACGTCACCCACCTTGCCGCGAGTATTACAGCAGCACGGTTATCAAACCGCACATCTTGGCAAAGCTCATTTCGGCTCCAACAATAGTAGTGGAGGCAACCCGCTTAATTTAGGTTTCGATGTAAACGTTGGCGGCAGTCATATCGGCCACCCTGGTGGTTACTTCCCACCTTATGGAAAAGTTGGGAGTAGCCATCAAGTGCCTGGGCTAGATGATTTACGCGACAGTCAGCTTTACTTATCAGATGCTCTAACCAATAAGGCGAGTGCAATTCTTGACAGCTTTGCCAGCACTTCACATAGTGCGCCCTTCTTCATCAATATGTCGCACTATGCGGTACACACTCCCGTGCAACCTGATTACCGCACCATGGTTGAATCTGTTGATCGTTCGTTGGGCGCACTTACTCAGCAACTTGAACAACTTGGTATTGCTGACAACACCATTGTTATTTTCTTTTCTGATAATGGCGGACTGGTTACTCACGCCGGGCCACCGACTTCATGTGAACCACTTGCCGGCGGCAAAGGAACAATGCGCGAAGGGGGCACTCGCGTTCCGTTAGTCATTAAGTGGCCAGGGTATGCGCAAGCGAATCAACGAATCGACACTCCCGTTATTTCAGATGACTTCATGCCAACATTATTGGAAGCCGCCGGCCTTAGTGATTATGAAGGGGATTGTGATGGGGCTTCAATTCTGCCACTTTTAAAAGGAGATGCTCTTCAAACGCGAGACTTGATTTGGCATTGGCCGCACTATTGGGCTGGTCGCTGGCTGCGCGACAAGTTTGATGTTGTGGCACCGTTTAGTGCAATTCGCCGCGGCGATTGGAAGCTTGTTTGGCGATGGGACGACCAGCGCGCTGAACTATATAACTTGGCAAATGATTTGAGCGAACAACATAACTTGATTGAACAAGAGCCACAAATCGCGCGCGATTTGTGCCGCGGACTAAGAGACAAACTTATGAGCTGGAATGCTCCGCGGCCTCGCAATCACCAGAGTGGTGATGAAGTGCCGTGGCCATTGCTGCCCCAAGTTTTAAACGAAGATGGCGGCTGGTGTTGGTTCCAAGATGAACGTGCAGTAACTTTTGGCGATCACGTTATTTTTGGTTCCGTCGCCACTGGCTGGCACAACAAAAACCGCAAGGGTGACATTGATCTCAGCAAATGGAATCCACGCACCGGTGAAATAAAAAGCATAAAGTTGCATCATCAATTGCAAGCCGATGACCATGATGCTCCAGCACTTTTAGTTAACGATGATGGACAACTTCTAAGCGTGTTCGCCAAACATGGCAACGATCCATTAATGCGAGTTCGGCGTGGCCCACTTAATGATTTTTCAAAATGGAAAGCTGAACAGCAAATCCAAATTCCCAAGACCAAGGTTGGAGTAACTTATACGAATCTTTTTCAACTCGGCGACCGCACGCTCAATTTTTTTCGTGGGATTAATTGGAATCCAACCCTAATTGAAAGTGATGATTTCGGGGCAAGCTGGGAACTAAAGGGCCGCTTGCTAGGAGGGCCAGGTCGGCCTTACTTAAAGTATCAAAGCGATGGAGAACTTGTCCATTTCGTCGCCACCGACCAGCACCCCCGCGACTTCAACAACAATCTATATCACGGAGTGTTGCGCGGAATGGAGATTAACGCCAGCGATGGGAGTTTAATTGGCAAAGTTGGTTCAAGCCCGCCGGCCCCGTCTGATTTGAGCATAGTTTTTCAAGGGAGCGAAAATGCCGTGGCGTGGCCTTGTGATTTAGAAATCGACCCAGCTACTCAACTCCCAATTTGTCTGTTCAGTGTGCAAGTCGATGGTGCCAACATGAAGCGTGGTACCAGCGGCATGGACCATCGTTTTTATTATGCGACATGGGATGGTAACGCTTGGCAATGCCAAGAAATAGCTCACGCTGGCACGCGACTCTATGCCGGTGAAGATGACTACACCGGACTTGCCGCCATTGATCCCGACAATCCGCGCCGCGTAATAATTTCTACTGATGCTGACCCACTCAGCGGAGTACCGTTACTAAGTAACAATGACCAAAAACGTCACCGTGAGTTATATGAAGGTCTTCAACAACCTGACGGGAGTTGGCAGTGGGACGCACTAACCATGGATTCCAAAGTAGACAATGTTCGGCCCATCATTCCGGCCGGCACACCTAAATGTCTCTTGTGGCTAAGCGGAAAAATGCAAACCTATACCAACTATCAGTTCCGGGTGATGGGAACCCTATTGGCCCCTAATTGAGCCGACTTCACCGGGAATAAACTTTTGCGGCTCTGGAGAAAACTGCGACTGAATGGCATTCAACACTTCGGCGATTTCTTCATCGTTAAGTATTGCTCCCCAACCAGGCATTAACATGTCCCACTCTTGGCCGTTCACTTCAATTTTTTCCTGTAACCCGTCAAGTACGATTTCAATCAACTTCTCCTTCGGGAGTTGCAACCAATGGGAATCGTTAAGCGGTGGTGCCAAAGCAGTTTGCCCTAGGCCATCAGTTCCATGGCAAGCCGCGCAAGTGCGCAAGAACACTTCTGAACTAAAATCGCTAGCACCTTGGCTCGATGTAGTCGCAGTAGCTACAAGGACGTCATAAATCTCTCGTTGCTTTTTATCATTCAGATTTAGACGTTCATCTTGTTGTAGCAATTTAAGTAATAACGGAATGTAGTCCTGCGGAGTTGTCGGCAAACAAGAACGTAAAATAGAATCATCTAAGTTTTCAAACCAAATATCCAACGCGGCGAGTTGGGCAGATTCTTTAGGGCTTGCCAGCAGCGACAGTAGGGCTTGTCGTTTATAAAAGTTATCAGCGTATTTAGAACGCTCTGCAAGCAACGAACTCAAGGTACCATCATCACTCATTAAATACTCTTCACACGCTCTAATTGCCGAAACAGCGAATCGTGGGCGCAGGCTACTAAGCGCATATTCAGCCGTGTCGACGCTTAGTTCTCCGCGGCCCTGCAAAGTCCACAAGGCATGCAATCCGCCAAAGCCACGGCTAGTTTTTACGATTTGTTCTAGCGGAGCGACTAAATTTTCAGCATCACTATCGACCAACAACCGCTGCGCTGTGTCGCGCCAAAATCCGTCCTTGTGGTTTAATAATTTTAACCAGTCCATTTCATTGTTTGCCGCTGGCAGGCCATGGTTCGCTTCGTTGGTCTTTTTCACCCGCCAAATGCGGCCCAAGCCGATTGGTTTATCGAGACCCCGTTCAAGCGCTTGTTTACGCAAGTATGAAGTAACAAAGAGTCGATGTTGAATAAAGCCACGATAGAAGTCCAATACGTAAGTAGCTCCATCAGGTCCGTCAATTACATTAACCGGCCGAAAACGTTCATCGGTAGATGTCCAAAAATCTTGGCCAGGGCCGTGGGAATTCTGCGCAATCAGAGAACCGTTGGCGACCTTGACACTTAATTGTTTTATTAAATTTGCGCACGGGTCAGGAACTAAGATTGAGCCCACCGCATGGTCAGGCATTGCCGAGCCGCGCACCACTCCCGGGCCGCAAGCACCGGTGGTGTTTAATAGAGTGCCATCTTCGCGCAATGTTCCTGGTCGGTAGGCGCGGTTTATTCCAGGTGTTACGCGCCCCGGCCACACTCGCTGATCGTGCATTATTTTGACACCAAGCCCTTTCAATCCGCGGTATGCGGGGTTTCGTCGCGCATAAATTCGCGGTACTAAATCAGTATGCAGGAGTGATGAATTAGAATTGAAATAGAGTCGGCCAGTGCTATCCATGCTAACTCCCCACTGCCCCTGAGCTGGTGCTGAAAAACTTTGCCACTTGCCATTTTTCCAAATGGCTTCCTGATTGTGTTTAGCGAAATGAATTCGATTATCGATTCCATGAACCAATCCATTGGGCGCATGCTCAGGTGAATAGATTCCACCCCAATCGTCGCTAATAATTGTTTGGCGGTCGGAAACTAAATCGCCATCAAGATCCTCGCAAAAAAGCAAGTGCGGAGGTGCGATAACTAACAAGCCGTCCTTGACCAAACTTAGGGCGCGCGGCAAAACCAATTTATCCAAATAAGTAGTCGATTTATCCATGCGACCATCGCCATCTAAATCTTCAAGCACCACAATTTTTCCAACTGGTGCATCTTCATCGCTGCCATCGACATCACGCATAAATCCGCGCATTTCCACCACCCACAATCGCCCATATTCATCGAAGCAAGCGGCAACTGGATCAACCACTAATGGCTCTGCAGCAACCAGCTCAACTTCAAAACCATCTGCCACCCTAAAACTTTTTAGTTCCTCTTCAGCGCTGAGTGCTGGTGCGGGCGGAATCTCCCACTGGCGCCAATTCTCTATTTGCGGGTCATCGTTTTGACGATCCCCCGCCTGCATGGCGAAGTTAAGCAGTAGTGCGCACAGCATGTCCAACTATCTTAGCGAGTGAAAACTAATTCGGTTGGCGATGAGAGCTCTTTCTTGAAACGATAATTGTTCTCGCGGAACTTCTTAATTCCGGCGATAGTCTCTACACGCCCCTGCAAAATGTAACGCGCCATTAAACCACGCGCCTGCTTAGCATGCACGCCTATCACTTTAAAATAATCGCCCTTTTGTTGCTTAAAGTGAATTGTGATGACTGAAGTCTTCAAGTGTTTAGCAACTGATTTAAAATATTCAATTGAGGCCAAGTTAAGAATGAAATCATGGCCACTGGCATCCAACTTTTCAGCAATTTTACTTCCCCAAAACTCATACAAATTTTTACCCTTGGAGTTGCTCAATTGTGACCCCATTTCCAATCGATAGGCCTGCAATTTGTCCAACGGTCGTAACAATCCGTATAACCCAGAGAGAATTGCCAAGTGATTTTGTGCATAAGCAAAATCATCGCGACTAAAACTAACCGAGTCCATCGCCACATATACCGCCCCTGTGAAAACAGCTAAGGCCGCTTGACAATTGGCCTTCTTGGGTTTTTGCATCCACTCCAAATTGCGCTCCACATTTAATTTGGCTAGCGGCGCACTCAAATTCATTAACTTCGCGAGTTGCGTCTCGTCCAACTTGCGTAGTTCAGCATTCAACTCCCCCGCCAAGGCAGCAAACTCCGGCTCGGTCAATTTCAAGCCCGGAGGATGCGTTCGCGCAAAATCCAGCGTCTTGGCCGGAGACAACAATGTAAGCATTGCGACAGAATATCAGCGAGGCGGCTCCAACAGGATAGTGGCAATTATTTTGGCTCCGTTATAGTCACAGAATGTCGTTACTTCTAACCGCCGCCATTGCATTAACCAGTGTGCTTGCCCCACAATCCGCAGTGCCGGATAATAATCTAAACTCGATGGCGCCACTAGCGCGGATCGTGGACGGGGTGCGCGGTGTACCGATAGACATTCAATCTGTTTCAGCAAGTTTAAATTTCGACATGAAGGCTCGCACGAAACAAGTAAGTGCACAGATGGTGTTTCAAACACTAGAAACGGGTTTTCCGATTTTTGACCTGCGCCAAGAAATCCTTTCCGCAACCTTGGACATGAAACCAATTGCGGTAGAGAAATTAGCGGCACATGATTTCGGACCAGCTAGTGGAACGATGCGCATTATTGAACGTGAAGTGCGAACGGGCGCCAACTCTATTCTGCACCTTGATTACGAATTAAATAAACCGCTGGCGCCCGCATCTAAGGGAGCACTTAAGCGTGATAACGGGCTCTTTTTCAGTAACAACTTCACTGACTTGAAGCCGGGTCGTTATTTGGAACAATGGTTTCCAGCAAATTTAATTTATGATCAATTTGAATTCACTTTAGACCTGCAATTAAACAAAGCGGCGAATGCCCACCGCATTGTCACAAATGCCACAGTCAAGAAGAAGGGGCGGCATCATTGGTTGCTAACTTGGCCGATGCATACGACTGCCTTCTCTCCGATGTTAGTAATCGTTCCGGAGGACGATGTTGAATATGAGGCGCGCAATTTACGACTCAAGAACGGGCAGAAAATTAAGGTCGAAATCACTAAAGAAAAAACCTGCCATGGTGAGATTGATAAGGCCTTCCAACTTGTGGAAAAAGCCCTCGAAGATTTTTCAAAAAGCATGGGTGAGTGGCCGCATGGCAAGCGTTATGTGCTGTATATCCGCGACTCAATGGGGTCCATGGAATACGACGGCGGCACCTGTACCGCCATGGGAGCAATTCGCCATGAGACCTTTCATTCGTGGTTTGGACGCGGTGTAAAGCCAGCTAGCCAAAATGACGCGTGGTGGGACGAGGCCTGGGACGTATGGTTTGCCGATGCCGGCCGCTACGCAAACCGCCAATACAGCACGGAAGACAAAGCAATTACCTTATGTAGTAGCAATCCCTGGAATCGGATCACTTCCGCTTATTCATACGGCAAGGGTGCGCAGGTTTTTGCGCGGTTAGCAATGGTGCTGGGAGAAGATGAATTAATCGAATACATGTCGTCCTTCTTTAAAAAATACTCACTAAAAACTTGCACAACTAACGATTTGAACAATCACCTAACCAAAGAAAGCGGCAACGCACAAGTGGATTTAATTTTCAACCGTTTTGTGTTCGGGAAACAAAAAGAAAAAGAATAAACTCGGCAAATTAATTTTGCTTGAACCTCTGTTTAATGAGGTTATTTATTTAACTGCCTTCGAGTACGGATTGGTTTTTTCAGACCGTGACAACGATGGCCGCAAGAAACGAATTCTTGGCGACAACAAAACTCGGGTAACATTCAGCCACAAGCAAGCGCAATCCGAGGTCGAACTTGACCAACAACTCTTTTGGGGTTGCAGCCTTGCAACTGATTAGTGTCACTGGCTTTATGTTGGCGTTGCATCATAATTCCGCCCCGTTATATTGGCGGTATGCTTAAACTTACCACCACTCTCCTTTCTAATTAAGTACTGTTCAAATGGATTGCGATTGCCACCATGAAAGAACTGCTGACTTTCTTAATTCAGCCGGACAAGTAATCGGGTCAGTTACTCTCCAACTTGTTTGTAACGACTGTTAATATGCGACCACTACCTATAATTGCATTAATTGTCGCTGGATTGATTACTTTTCTTCTATGGCCCGATGGTGCTAAAGAAATTCAATTTGAGAAAAGTGCTCCGATTCAGGTTACTCAAGAAGCGGATGGTGTTCTTCAAGTCGAAGCCACCTCTAATCGAGAAGAAATCGTAACCGTAGCCGAAGAAGCCTCAGCTGTAGAACCTGAAGATTTCTGGCTCAGAGAAGGCAATTGGATGCGTATCAATCCGAAGTACCACTGGATTAACGACCCTAAATTAGTCGACCAAGTTCTTGCTATCTTGGATGATGAATACTGGATTGTAAAGCAAAAACTTGCTCATCAGGCAGGTGTATCGGACATGTTTGATCCAAAGAAACTTGCAAGAACCTTCGAAAAAGATTCTAACCGTGGCGACTTTCAATTTGAAGTTGGCGCCTTTTCAACTGTCACCGAGTACTGGGCGCAGGAAAAATTAGCGAATATTATTTCTGCAGTAAATTCAAGACAGGGACAGTATGGAAAACAACCCCTACTGGCCGAGGATGATGATTCAGATTTCATTCGCGAAAAACTGCGCGAAGAACCACACAAGTGGCCGGTTGAATATTTACTCGCGGATATTGTTCAAGGGCGCACGCCTGAACTAAGTAGTGGGTAGCAAGCACACATTGCTAATCTTCGTGACAGCTTCACAAACAACACCCTCAACAACTTGATGGAAATGGAAGCCTGGCAATCCGCAACCCGGGACCACTCCTAAGGGCGAGCTTTCAAGATGCCAACGAAGAGTACCGCTTCCTCCTCGAACAGTACCTAATTCAAGAAGGAATCATGTAAGTGTGGCGCCGATTAGGCGCGGTACTTTTCGGCCATTGCACTTAAAGGCATGGCCTCAATCTTACTGGCTTGACCGGCGGTATTGAACGCTTCATAACGTGCAACGCAAACTTCGGTCATTGCGGCCATGGCCGGAGTTAAATACTTACGTGGATCAAACGCATCTGGAGATTCGGCGAAAACCTTGCGAATTGCGCCAGTGATGGCCATGCGGTTATCAGTATCAATATTTACCTTACGCACACCGTTCTTGATACCTTTGACGATCTCCTCAACCGGCACTCCGTAAGTTTGCTTCATCGCACCGCCGTGGGCGTTAATGATGTCCTGCAAGTCTTGCGGAACTGACGATGAACCGTGCATAACGAGATGAGTGTTCGGAATCGCTTGGTTGATTTCAATGAGACGATCCATGGCCAGAATGTCACCGGTTGGCTTGCGGGTAAATTTATAAGCGCCGTGGGATGTGCCGATTGCAATTGCTAGAGCATCAACATTTGTTTGCGCCACGAAATCTTTTGCCTGTTCTGGATCGGTGAGCAACATTTCTTTGTCAAGCTTGCCCTCGAAACCGTGGCCGTCTTCCTTTTCACCTTCACCCGTTTCGAGTGAGCCCAAGCAACCGAGTTCACCTTCAACAGAAACGCCGACCGCGTGTGCAGCATCAGTTACTTTCTTAGTCACCGCGACGTTGTATTCATAGGAGGCCGGCGACTTGCCGTCCTCTTCAAGTGAGCCGTCCATCATTACCGATGAAAATTCGGCCGCAACCGCAGACATGCAGGTGTCGAATGAGTTACCGTGATCTTGGTGCATGCACACAGGAATCTCAGGATACATTTCAACGGCGGCGCGAATTAAATGCGTTAGCACCACATCGTTGGCATATTTGCGCGCGCCGCGGCTGGCCTGCATGATGACCGGCGCGTCGCAGCGCTTGGCGGCCTCCATGATGGAGAGCATTTGCTCCATGTTGTTAATGTTGAAGGCCGGCACGCCGTAATCGTTTTCGGCGGCGTGATCGAGAAGTTGACGTAGGGAGACAAGTGCCATGGTCGGATAGTTTACCGCATAAAAATGACGTTAGACTGTCCAATCATAATCATGTTGCGAACCCTGCTCCTACTTGTTCCCTTCCTTGCTTCATCACTGTTGGCACTTGTGCCCAGCGGAGAAGATCAATTCGAAGCCGCCCGCGCCAAATTGAAGGCCGGCGAAACTGAAGCCGCGGCCGAACTTGCGATGGCGGTTCTTCAACAGTCACCCTATGACCTTGATGGTTATAAGTTGATGGCCGATATCGCCGAGGCGAATAGTGATGTGGCTGGTCAATTGCGTTGGATGAAATGGTCATGGTGGAATCGCAAGTACACCGGGCAATTAAATGACAGTGAAGCGGCAGCCGAAAGCATTGCGGCACTGTGGACTGGTTGGAATCAAGATGAATTGATTCTTGAGGAATGGGAATCAAACTTAGAGGCCGCGGCCAAGAAGGCAAGTGGCAAGAAATTTTATCGGCTGGCTGGGCACTTCATGGACCGCTTAATGAAGTTAAATGTTGGCGACAAAAAGCTGGAGAAATCTTATGAAAAGTTAGCCGATAAGGCGGGGCAAGAATTGTCCGGTGGTGCATTTGCCGCGGCCTCAATTCGCCGCAAGTCTCCGCAGTGGTTAGCAAAACAAAATGAAAAGCATCAACATTGGGAGAGTCCCTTTGAACGCAAGACCAAACACTACAACTTAAACACCAATATTTCGTGGGAGTTTGCCGAAACTGCGGCCTCGGCCTTGGATGAAGTTAATGAGTTTTATCGGTCGATCTATGATTACAAGAAGAAGGCGCGGGCGACTATTTGGTGTATGCGTAAGCGGTCGGATTTCGATCGCATGAGTATGAAGTTGTTATCGCGGCCGATGCCAAGCCGTGGCGTTGGCGGTTACTGGGTGGCATCGCTTAAGTCAGTGGTTGCCTATGACCGTTCTTATGATGAAGATGGTTTCACCATTGATTCACTTTGGAAGACTTTATTTCACGAGGCGAGCCACCAATTCATGTCGCTGCTAACCAAGGGACGGCACATTCCCCCGACTTGGTTAAATGAGGGAACAAGTTGTTACTTTGAAGGCTGCGTGATTAAGGCTGATGGCACGATTGTGAAGAACAATCCGGCGGAGCACCGGTTGCGTAGTTGGTACATGTTGGACACCAATCCGAAGACGCGCAAATCCTTGGAGCAGTTGATTGCGCACCCGCGCAACTTGGGTGCTGATGGAACTGGAAGTTTGTCATACGAGGGTGAGTACTATTCATATGGTTGGTCTTTGGTCTACTTTTTATTGAACTACGAAGAGAATGACCGGCGCGTTTACGGAACGCCGATCACACCAGATGGACGAGTACCCGATGATTACAAGGCAGTAAAGAAGGCGGGGCGTTTGGTTTATCGCGATGCTTACCAAAAATATTTGATGCACTTTGCGAAACGTGGTTGCAAGGGAGATCGTTATTACGCGCTTGAAATGGCGAAGAAATATTTCGTTGAAGAAATTGAAGATCCTGATGTGACAAATTGGGAAGCGTTCGAGGCGCGATGGAGGAAATTCAATACGTCCCTGTATCAAGAGCAAGAAGAAATGGGGATGGAGTTTGCCGATGTTTTGCAGGCGCGGTGTCGGGGGTATTTACAGGCCGACGATTTTGAACGTGCGCGAATTACTGCCGAGCAGGCGGACAACAAGCGAGCCGGCGATGCGGAGACTTATCGTTTGCTAGCGATGGCAAATGCTGGCGATGACCGTGAAGCGGATGCAGTTTTCTGGATGGTTCGTCATTGGGAGGAGGTGTATCCGGTCGGCAAGGAGCAAGAGGCCAAGGCGGCAGAGGATTGGTTGGAGAAGAACGGCGGAAAGGATTATTTAAAGTTATACATCGAGCCGACCAAGCTTGCGATTGGTGAATTAGCGAGTGCCTGCGCAAGTGCAAAGGAGTCTGACTATCCGATTATGTCGGGGTTGTTTGCGCTGCATGGAATGGAAACCTTGGGAATGAATCATGTCGGGTTGGAAGAATATGTGGCGATGGATGGAGTTGCTGGTGATTTGCGCATGTGGCAAGCGGCCTACAACAAGGACGCGAGTTCGAACCGTAAGTACATAACTCCTGATTTGACTACCGATCTGATTTCCTTTCAGGACGATGGAATGTTGATCAATAATCCGCAAGGTCCACCGAGGCCGGGGACAGAATTGACAGACGTTCAAGCGCTACGGGATTTGCGGCCGCCGTTTGAGATGCGCGGCGAAGTTGTTGTGGATGGGGATTGGGGCGAGCTCTACTTTGGGCTGGACCATCGCCGGAAACCGAAGCTTGCAGTTTTGTTTGGGAAGTATGAGGATATGGATGTTACTAGGTTTGATAGGGTTAAATTTAGGACGGATGTTGATTCGGGTACCGCGTTCATGGTGCATGAGCAGGTTGGTGGGTACAAGTTTGAGAGTGAGGGATCGACTCGGTTTAGGTTGGAGGTTGATGCGGAAGGGAATGGTAGGTTCTGGGTCAATGATGAGGATGCGTTCACGCTTCCTGAAGATTTTGATGTTGATGGGTGGACGGGGTCGTTTGGGGTTAGTACTGATGATGGCACGCTGGCGCTTTGGAAGAGTTTTGAGGTGCGGCCGAACAGACCATTTTGGCCAGTCCCATAGGACACTGGCCCAGTTCGCTGGAGCGAACTAAGAAAAAAAGTGTAATCAGCCACCCTTGAACTCGTGATAAAGGTGCAAAAAGGCAACTACCCATGCCGTGCACCTTAAATAATGAGTTTTACACCACCCCACTGCCCAAATCAAAAATGCCACAGCAATAGTGGCCACCCATTCTTGTGGAGAAAACGTGGCTCCTATCCGCGAAAATGTGACGGGCGAAGAGTTCAACGATTCCACTGCATTATTTGCCAAAAGGGCTTCTCAACTCAATCATTTCGCCTCGACTATCGCTTAAAATTACTACGCATACAGTCGCAAGTATTCAAACTATTTTGCTCGAAAGTAACTCAACGTCAATCCGCACGAATCGTAGAAGTTGATCGCAAAACAATCGCGCACAGGCTTCTATTACTGTCAACTCATTGTCGCGATTTCCATCAACAACAACTTCTTCGCGTCAAACAAGATGGCGGCCTGGGCAATGTAATTTTCCAACTGGATGAAATGGAATCATTCGAGACCGACCGCCGCATTTGCCCAGTGACAATTCCCGTATTAATTGAACGAAATAGTTACTTCGTTATTCACGCTGAAAGCGCAGACTTGCCAGCTAGAGGGCACTTGACGCCCTTTCACAAAGCGAGAAAAATCTCTTACGAAACACTACATGGAAAACGTCGAAGTGGGTCACGCAAAGCTGTAAAAAATACCCTCGAAAAATTGAATTCCTTCGCCTTTGGAATAATCGATATTCAATCTGATCGCAAGCGCACTTACAAATCATTGGCTAGACAGTTATTTGGCGATCGATTGGGCATGCACCACGCAATTTCTTCGGCAGATCCACGCATACCAGGAAGTATTCTTTTTCCAATTAACCAAACACTTGCGATGCTGCGTGATGGCGTTAGCCGACTAGTGCGCAGATCTTGGGGCAATGCTAAGAAACGATTTTCAATTGACCGGCATCTTTGGATTTGGATGGCATGGAGGAATTATGTTCGGGGAATTACAGTGGTTAATACTGAAGAGACTCCGGCGATGGTAGTTGGAGTCAGTGAAAAGCAATGGAAAGTGGCTGATTTTCTGCGTTGGAGGGTTTTTCCGGCCTCTTTTTTTGGGCAATCTAATCCAACGAACTGGGCCAGAGTCCGTTAGGCTACGGTCATGATGTTGTTGAAACGCCCACTCTTCCTTCTCGCCATCTTCACCGCGGCTTCTCTCTGCCCCACCACTTCCCTCAACGCCCAAAAGGTCGGTCGTAAAAAATACGAGAATACTGAGATTGGCTTCGAATTTAAGCCCCTCCAGGACTGGGAATTCACTCCAATAAAATCCTCAGAGACTCAATACTCGGGCAAGTTTCTGGAAATGGTTTCGGGCAAACCACTCTCCGTAAAAATGGCCGGCAATCAGGTTGGCTCCTATAACCTGAACCTTTTCGCCTTCCGCCTAGCGGAACCGAAATCCCCCACCACCGGCGACACCGGTGGCGGACTCCGCGGCCGCGTGGAAGAGGAAACAAAACGCCCCTCCGTCGAATCCCTCATCCCAAAAATGTTCTCCCAACTGCGCGACTTTGAGGACAACCTATCCAACCCCTACAAGGAACCAGAACTCAAAAAACTTTCAAGGGACATGTACGCAAAGCACGCAACCTATCGTGCCTTTGACCCCAACGGCATAGATCTCCTCATAGATTGTTGGACTGTCTCCCGCGACGACTACGACCTGGCCTTCCTTTGGTTCGTACCCGACGGAAAAAAGACCAAGAAGTACATTAGCGCATTCTACAAATCGATGAAGTCTCTCAAATTCATCGAAATCGAATCCAAGCTCCTCAAAAAAGTTGAGGGCAATGATGACTACTCCTCCTTCCTCGCCTACCAACAAGAGCAAGCGGCAAAGACCCCCGGCTGGCGCATCGTTGAAACGCCGACCAAAAATTTCCTCATCGTCACTTCTTCAAACGATAAAAAATTCATCAAGGCGGTAATTGAACGCCTCGAAAAATCGCGCAAACTTTACGAGAAAGAATTTCCTCCCGTTAAAGACATTGAATTCGTTTCAATGGTGCGCGTCTGTTCCAACCGCGAAGAAATGCAACGCTATGGCAATACTGGCGGAAACACCGCCGGCTACTTCAGCCCCAGCTCCCGCGAACTAGTCCTCTACGACAGCCGAGACCGCAACCGCAACGAAACCTACGCGGTCATGTCCCATGAAGCCTTTCACCAATACTGCCACTTCCTCTTCGAAGAAGCTGAAGCACACCGCTGGTTTGACGAAGGACACGGCGATTATTATGGCTGCTTTGACATGGACGGTCGCACCGCCAAAGTTACCGCCCACATGCCCGGCGGACTCGATCGTCTCCCCGGCATCAAGGAAATGCTCAAGGCCGACAACTACATTCCCATAAAGAGCCTCATTCGCATGAACCACTCACAGTGGTACAACAAAAATTCAATACATAATGGCGTCGCATCATATTGCCAATCATGGTCCCTCATCTACTTCCTCCGCCAAGGCATGAAGGGCAAAGTACCTTCCAAAGTTTGGGACAAGGCCTACGCCAACATTGTTCCTGACTACCACTCCGCCCTTTACCAAGGTTACTCCGAGTCCCGCGAACGATTACGCAATGAAATCGAGGACAACATTAAAAACGCTGGCGGCGAAGCGAATCTCGACGAAGATACTCTCAAACGACTCCGTAATCGCATCCGCGTCGGCGAAGAAACCAAGAATGAAATCTGGAACAAAGCCACCGCCGCAGCATGGGGTGAAATTGACATGGAAAAGTTTGAAAATGATTGGAAGCAGTTCGTTCTGAAGCACATCTAATAACTTCAGCAGCAGAATCGAAGTACACGACACAACCGCACACGCCGAACCCCACGTACCGACACCATGCGACTTCCAAGCATCATCCTCCTGTTCGCACTCCTTTCAAGTTGCGGAACTGAAAGCACTACAACGAAAAGTGCCGGCAACGGCCGACCAGTAATTCTCATATCCATCGATTCGCTGCGCGCCGACCACACGACTCCCCACTCCTATACACCCCAATTCACAGCCGACCCAACTACTCCCTTCATGGCCAAACTCGCCGCCGAGGGAACACTCTGGGAAAACGCCATGTCCGCCGCGCCGTGGACACTGCCCTCGCACATGTCAATCGTCACCGGCATGAGCGTTATGCAACACAAAGTGCGTACGCGCCAATTCCGCCTCGCTGACAACACTGGACACATCGCAGGTAAGTATCAAAACGCCGGATACCGCACTGCCGGTTTTTACTCCGCACCATTCCTGCACCCTTCATGGGGTTACTACCAAGGTTTTGACACTTACCTCGGCGCGGCAACTTACCTTAACGAAAGCAAAACAACTTCCGCCATCACGTCAATGGACGGCGGTCAAATGCAGGATGTCCACAACAGCGCCGACACCGATAAAGAAACTTCGGAACAGGTAATCAACCAAGCAATCGAGTGGCTCGAATACGGCGACAACGCCGAGCAACCATTTTTCTTATTTCTACACCTATGGGACCCACACTACGATTATGAACCACCACAAAGTTACGTAGATCAATTTCACCCCAACTACACTGGCGAAATCGATGGCCGCAACTTTTACAAAACCGAACGTGAATTTAGCAAAGATGAACTCGACCACATCATCTCCCTATATGATGCTGAAATTCGTTACACCGATGATCACATCGCGCGGCTCTTCCAAAAACTTGAAGAACTCGGCATCAGCGACGACACCATCATCGCGCTAACTTCCGACCACGGCGACGAATTTTGGGAACACGGTGAAAAGGGCCACCATAAATCGCTCTACCAGGAAGTGCTTCACGTGCCAATGATTATCCGCGCGCCCGGCCTAGTCCCCGCCGGCCTACGCATCAGCGGCAGCGCACCCAACTATGACCTCGCCCACACTCTGCTCGAACTTTCACAACTCGAGCCATGGCAAAACCGCGACGGCACTTCACTAGTTCCACAACTAACCAACCCGCAACTCAGCCTGCCGGCCATCACCGACCTGCAACACCCCGGCCGCAAAAAATTCCTCCACAGTTGGAGGCTCGGCAAGGACAAGGTGCTCTTTTCCTATCGTCCGCAGCCGATGCAACTGATGGTTTACGACCTCGAAAAGGACCCCGGCGAGCACTCGCCCCTGATGGTCCAATCCGACGCCGACTCGCCACTTGCCCCACGTGCGATGGAAGCCTTCAAGTCTGCTGACATAAGCGGACCAAAACCCGCTAAAATGGACGAGAGCGCGGCCATGACCGAGCAACTGGCAGACCTGGGCTACGCGGACAGCGATCCCGAAAAGGCCGAAAACCGCCAGTAACACCCCCCTAAGTGCTTTTCCCAGCACTAGTTACAAAAAAATAGACATGCACATTGCAGTAGTTGGAACCGGCTATGTCGGTCTCGTCGCGGGCACCTGCTTCGCCGAGATGGGCAACAACGTCACCTGTGTCGACATCGACGCGGAAAAAATTGCCAATCTTGAAAAGGGAGTCGTACCCATTTTCGAGCCTGGTCTCTCGGAAATGGTGGTCGGCAATCATAAAGATGGCCGCCTCCTATTTTCGACCTCCCTCGCCAACGCAATGCAAAAAGCGCGCGTGGTATTTATCGCAGTTGGCACCCCTCCCGCCGAAGACGGTTCCGCCGATTTGTCGGCAGTCTTGGCCGTCGCCCGCGAGATCGGTAAAAACGCCAGCGGCCCAACTTTGATCGTCGATAAGTCAACTGTTCCAGTTGGCACCGCCGCCAAAGTTAAGGCCACCGCCCAAGGCGAAACCGAGCACCCAATTGAAGTTGTTTCCAATCCTGAATTCCTAAAAGAAGGTGCGGCGATTGACGACTTCATGAAACCTGACCGTGTAGTCATCGGCGCAGAAACTGCCGACGCCTTTGAGACTATGGACGAACTTTATGGTCCATTCGTGCGTTCTGGAAAGCCCATCATTCACATGGACCCAGTGTCGGCCGAATTAACCAAGTACGCCGCCAACGCAATGCTCGCGACGCGCATTTCATTCATGAATGAAATTTCGCGAATCTGCGATGCCGTTGGCGCTGACGCAGACAATATCCGCAAAGGCATTGGAACCGATTCACGAATCGGCACGCCATTCCTTTACCCCGGCATCGGCTACGGAGGTTCATGCTTCCCCAAAGATGTAAAAGCCATCATGTCGACTGCGCGCAAAAATGGTTACGTGTTCCGCATTCTTGAAGCCGTTGAAGATGTAAACGAAAACCAGAAACGCTTAATGGTTGAAAAAATTGTGTCGCGTTTTGGTGAAGACTTAAGTGACATGAGCTTTGGCTTATGGGGCCTAGCCTTTAAGCCAAACACTGATGACATGCGCGAAGCCGCAGCGATTTCAGTGGTGCGTGGCCTGCTCAAACGCGGTGCCACCGTCAAAGCCTATGACCCTGAAGCAAAAGAAACTGCGTACGCAATTCTTGGTGATAGCATCGAATACTGCGACGATCCTTATGTTGCAATCGATGGCACCGACGCGCTAATCCTGGCAACTGAATGGACTGAGTTCCGTCGCCCAGACTTCGACCGCATGGGTGAATTGTTGAAAAATAAAATCATCTTCGACGGTCGCAACATTTACTCGGCAACCACCATGCGTAAGCACGGCTTTGAAAGATACGGCGTTGGAATTCCTGCCGTCGAAGCTTAACCCCCCAAGCACATGACCCGCACTGCTCCTCAAATAGATCAACTTCGCCCCCACTTTGCCAACTGGCAAAAGACTGCTGACATTATCGATCAACTAATCGACTTGCAGTTGAATTTACGCCAAAGCGGCCACCCCGGTGGTTCACGCTCCAAAGTTCCGGCGATGGTCGCACTAACTTTGTCTGGCGTAATGCGTTGGGATATGCGCAACCCGGGCCTCCCTTGGGGCGACCGTTTCGTTTTAGTTGCCGGCCACACAACGCCGATGGCTTACTCATTGTTAGCACTTTACAACGAAGCTCTGCGCCGCATGCACGCCAAAACTGGCGACGACAAGTACGCCGTACCTGGTGGGCTTGACCGAATGTTAGTTTGGGAAGATCTACTTGACCTACGCCACATAGGCGGACCATCTGGCCACGCCGAATGCGAAGGTAAAACCTTATTCTTCAAAGCCAACACCGGCCCTTCCGGTCACGGCGCGCCAACTGCCGCCGGAATCGCTCTAGCACTCAAGGCCGCAAACGCCGAGGAGGTGCGCGTATTCGCAATTGAGGGCGAAGGTGGGCACACTGCAGGTTGCCATCACGAAGCCAAACACACTGCCTACGGTTTGGGTTTGTCGAACCTTAACTACTTGCTTGACTGGAATGATTACGGAATCGACGACCGCCCTTTCTCAGATGTGGTTTACGGTTGCCCGCAAGAATGGTTCGACTCTTACGGTTTTGTAACTAATGGTGCTGAAGACGGCGCCGACTTTGAGCAACTAAGCAATGCGATGATGGCCTCAGTGTATGCCGACGGAGACCGCCCGCGTTGCACTTGGTTCAAGACCATTAAAGGTCGCGGCTATGGGGTGACTGGCAACAAGTCGCACGGCGCCGCGCACAAAGCTAACAACGAAGTTTTCTGGGCAACTAAAAAAGAATTCGCCGACAAGTACGCTGTCAACTTTGAAGGATTTGGCGAAGGCCGCCCCGACGACAGTGACGACTTCCGCGCACAAACGGCTACCAATATGCAGGCCGCTCTTTCATTACTTGACGATGAAGATTACTGCGCATGGTTGGCCGACACACTGGTTGCAATTGGCGATTCAGTGCCGCGCGAAATGCCAAACGCAATCACTAACGGTAACGCAAATCCAAACAAGGACCCACTCCTTACCGATCCGAGCAACTTGCCAGCTGATCTTTTCTTCGAGCCCGGCGACAACCAACCCAACCGTAAAGGTTTCGCACAAGTTGCCGCGTACATCAATTCGATTGGCCGCAAAAATTACGGCCGACCATTAGTAATTGCGGCAAGTGCCGACCTGGCCGACTCAACTAACATCTCTGGCTTTGCCAAAGACTGGGCCGGCAGTGAAGGTTTCGGCTGGTACAAGCGTGGTCAATCAGAGAATGGAGCACTGCTACCGACTGCAATCACCGAATTCGGCAACGCTGGATTAGTTTGCGGATTAGCTAGCACCAACTTAAGTGACGACCCAGAAAATAGTTTCAACGGATACTGGGGTGCCTGCTCAACCTATGGCTCCTTCAGTTACTTGAAGTATGGTCCAATGCGTTTGTACTCGCAACAAATGCAGGACTGCGATTGGAGGGGTGGAAAAGTAATTTGGGTTGCCGGCCACTCGGGTCCTGAAACAGCTGAAGATTCGCGCACCCACTTTGGAATTTACTCACCAGGGATCACTCAATTCTTCCCTAAAGGTCATGCAATTGATTTGCATCCATGGGAGCCTAACGAAGTTGGCCCATGTTTAATGGCCGCACTTGGCACCGATGCCCCCATTATCGCCATGCACCTAACACGTCCGGGCGTTGAAATTCCAGACCGCGAAGGCTTGGGTATGGCGTCATACATGGATGCCGCAAAGGGCGCCTACATCATGCGCGACTACGACCCATCGCGTCCTGCCGAGGGTTGCATTTTCTTGCGCGGAACTTCATCAACCAACTCGGTGCACATGCTGCTTAAAGATGGCGCCCTTGATGGTGATGGCCCTAACATTAAAATTGTGGCCGCGATTTCAATGGAACTCTTCGACTTACAAAGTGAAGAGTATCGCCGTTCAGTAATTTCCGAAGCTGATTGGATTGATTCAACTTTCATAACCAATGGTGCCCGCCAAATGATGCGCCAATGGACAGCGCACAGCGTTTCCTTTGATTATGGAATGGGTGCTGACTGGGATGACCGTTGGCGTTCGGGCGGTTCCGGAGAGGAAGTAATTGCCGAAGCGCATCTTGATTCTGCCAGCTTGTTGGCCGGCATTACCAAGTTTGCCCAAGAACGCGAACAGCGTTTGGCCAAGGTTCGCGGCCCCGAATCACTTCACGCCCAGCCTGCCGGCTGAGTTGGTGCGCTTTGAACAATTGCTCGCATCAGTCGGGTCGGTAACTCCTCCGGCCCTTCTGGAAGCAGGCTTCCCGCAACTCGATTTAGTGTCCGGTGGTTTTCCGCCGGACACTCAACAATTAGAGTTAGAAGTAACTCGTGGCACAAAAATTCGCGGCGTGTTTGTGCCCGCTAAAAATGATGACGCGCCAATCGTGGTGCATCTTTTGGAATCATTGGGCTCAGTAACTTTTGGCACCAAAGATTTACTTGGATATCCCTGCTTGTGGCAATTACGCGATGCTGGCTTCAGTTCCCTAATGGTCGACTATCGTGGAATTGGTGCAAGCGATGGCCGCCGCTCCCCACGAAATATGCCGCTTGATGCCGAGTCCATTTACGCCGAAGCTTTAAGGCGCGTAAATGGTGATAGTTCAAGAATTGTTATTCGCGCGATGTCTTTGGGTACTTTGGCAGCGGCGAGTTTATACCGCGACCTTAGTAATTTACCAGGTGCAATAATTATGGTCGCGCCAGTGCGTGCCGAAACTGTAGCTGGAAATTGGTTAGGTAAATATCACGGTCCTTTAGTCAAAAAGTTTGCCGGAATGATTAACGTGCGCCGGCCGGTGAAAGTTGATCTGGTAAACGTTATGCGCAACTTAAAAGTTCCGTTAATGATTTATGCACCGGAAACTGATTACGCACTCCCGCCCAAGGAAATGCAAATGGTTAAGGCAGCTTGCCAACAGGCCAATGGCGAGTGGCACTCTTCCAACTACAACCACTCGGGCCATGTACTAAGTGCTCACGAAGTCATTCCCGCCGAACTTGAATTTTTAAAGATCCAATTTCCGCAAACTGTTCTTCGCAAAAACTCTACGCACAGCAAAGCCTTCAACATGTGGAAACGCTTGCTGGATTATTCGCAACTTAATCGCTATCCCCAAGAAGCCTTGACTGCCTTGTGGCACTTGGCCGAGAATGAAACTCCCAGCCAACTTTTGCAGTTGCGTTGCGAAACGCAAGTAGCTGATGAAATTGACGGCATCAGCAGGGCAACACTACTGCGCGCACATGGTATTCCGGTGCGCCAAGTCGCTAACACTTTCCAGTTCTTTTGTTTGGAAGAACGCGACTGGGTCGATTTAACTTAAGCGACGCTAGCTTTTTCCTTTGCTTCTTCCAGTAGATAGTAAGTCGCTGGGACAACTACCAAACTGAAGAATGTAGAGGCAACTAATCCAAAGATTAACGCCCAAGCAAGACCCGAGAAAATGGGGTCGAGAGTAATCGGCCAAGCGCCCAGCGCGGTAGTTCCGGCGGTTAGCAAAATTGGTCGCATCCGCACTGCACCACTTTCAAAGATTGCAGTTTTCAAATCGACACCCTCGGAGCGTTGTTCGGAAATGAATTCGATTAACACCAAAGAATTGCGCACCACAATTCCACCGAGAGCTATCATGCCAATCATCGCCGTGGCCGTGAAGTAAATGCCATTGGTATAACCGCCAACCTGTTCGGCGAAGAATACATTTAGCAACCAAAAGCCGGGCATGATGCCGATTGCAGTTAATGGAATTGCCATCATCACCAACAGCGGCAACATCATGGAACCGATTTCAACTACTAACAATAAGTAAATCAAAATCATCGCCGCGCCAAAGGCTAGGCCGAGGTCGCGAAAAACGCGAACGGTTATTTCCCATTCACCTTCGCCGGCCAGATCAACTTTTGAATTGTTGGGCAGGGCAGTGTCTGCGAGTTTAGAAGTTAAGCTGAGCACCGCTTCGGCCGGCGGGCGGCCAACCATTTCACCAATTACGAAAACTACTGGCTTCAAGTTTTTGTGATAGATCACTGGCGAGGCGGTTGTATTAGTGAATTCACCTAATTCATCAAGCTCCACCAACTCTCCAGTTCCAGAACGAATCGCCAATGAGGCCAATTGATGCTCACCACTTCGTTGTGGCCGCGAGAGGCGAACATTTATTGGCAATGGCTGACGTTCCCCGGCAACTCTCAAATCAGCCACGGTCGTTCCACTCAATGCGGTGCGCATAATTGAGGCGGTCTGCATTTCATTAATGCCATGCAACGCAGCTTTGCGGCGGTCCAATTCAAAATGCAAGCGGCTGTGTACACCGCTCGCCATTACGTCAAGATCACCGACGCCGCTTTCTTCACTCATCATTCCCATTAATGAGTGAGCATCAGCAACTACTTGTTGATAGCTCGCCCCTTCAGGCCCGTAAACTTCCGCGGTAATTGTCGAAAGCACCGGTGGCCCTGGTGGAACTTCAACAATCCTCATTGCCGCATTGTGCTTGGTGGCAATTGCATCTAACTGATTGCGCATCCGAAGAACAATCGCGTGACTCTGCATTTCACGTTGGTCTTTGGGCAAAATGTTCACCCGAATATCCGACAACTCCGGAGACTTGCGCAAGTAGGTATGGCGCACCATGCCGTTGAAGTCCATGGGTGAAGCGGTTCCAACGTACGATTGAAAACTAATCACTTCAGCTTGTGTCGCTAAGTAGTCTTCAAACTCGCGCACCACCGCGTCACTATGTTCAAGAGTACTGCCCTCGGGCAGGTCAATCATTAATTGAAACTCGTCCTTGTTGTCGTAGGGCAACAACTTTAGCGGAACTTTTCCAATTGCGGCCAAGGACATTGAACCGACAAACAACATGAACACCAAGGCCAACAAACTCCAGGCGCGTTTACGACTTGCAACCCACGGTGATACTGCCCAGCGGTAAAAGCTGCGCATTTTGGGAGAGGTTGGATCAACTTCAACAATTTCCTCTTCGCTTTCGCCCGCTTTGCGTTCACCGTACTTGCGCAACAAAACCCAAGCCAACCACGGCACCACCGAAAGTGCCGCCAAAGTTGAGAAACTAACCGCAAGTGGCACATTGGCGGCCATCGGGCCCATGTATGGCCCCATCATTCCAGTGATAAATTTCATGGGCAGGAATGACACGATAATAGTCAGCGTGGACATTAACACTGGTGGCAAGACTTCGCCAACGGCGGTTAGTACCGCTTGGCGCGGACGTTGTTTGCGTTTGCGGATATGACGCTGAATGTTATCCACGTTGGTAATTGGATCATCTACCACTAAACCCAGCGACAAAATTAACGCGAATAAAGTAACCCGGTTAATTGTGTACCCAAGTAAACCATTGACCAGCAATGCCAATGAGAAAGACATTGGAACCGCCAAGGCAACCACCAAGGCTTCACGCCAACCGAGGGTGAAGAACAAAAGCGCGACCACCGAAATTAATGCGAAGGCAATCGACTCTAAGAGTTCATTTACTTTTTGGTCGGCAGTGGCTCCGTAATTTCGAGTGACCAATAACTCAACTCCCTCGGGGAGGATTTCACTGCGCAAGCGTTCGGCTTCAGCAATAACCGCAGAGGCAACTTTAGTTGCATCGGTGCCCTTTTGTTTGGAGATTGCCAAACTAACCGAGGCGACACTCTCGCTAGGATAGTTATCCGATGCGACACCAAAGCCAATACGCGTATAGGAATTTAATTGACTTGGGCCATTACTAATGCTTGCAACATCACGCAAACGCACTGGCAAACCATCTACTGCGGCAATGGTTAAATCACCCAACTCACCAACATTGGGAAAACCCATGCCTGTTGAAACACGGATGTTTTGATCTTGCAAGTCATAATCACCGACATAGTGAGTTGCCGAAGCCGCGCGAATTGAATTGCTTACATCATCAATTGTCAAACCGCGACCTTGCAAACTTTCGCGGTTTAATTCGACTAAAACCTCGCGAGTGCTACCACCTATCAATTGCGTTCCAGAAAGTTGTGGAACCGTATCTAAGCGTGCTTGCAACTCTTCCCCGATTCTACGCAGGGAGTATTCGTCATAGCCATCACCATAAAGTGACATGGTCACAATCGGCACGTCATCAATCTCAATTGGCTTAACAACCCAGCTTTTAGCCATCGCTGGTAAAGCATCAATATTTTGTTCGATGCGTGTACTTAATTTAACCAGCGAATCTTCGCGGTTTTCACCAACGAAGAAGCGAACTGTTACCACCGCGCGATCGCGGGCGGACATTGAGTAAACGTATTCAACACCGTCAAGTTGCCAGAGCAACTTTTCAAGTGGTGTTGTTACTAAGCGTTCAACTTCTTCGGCAGAGTAGCCAGGCGCTTCAACAAAAACGTCAGCTAGCGGCACCACAATTTGCGGTTCTTCTTCGCGTGGCGTTGACATTATTGATGCCACTCCCAAAACCAAAGAGAGCACCAACAACAGAATGGCATTCTTACCAGTCAAAAACTTGGCAACAATTCCTTGCAACATGCCCTGCGGATTTAGCGGGCTTTCGCTTTCGGGACGGTGTTTCATTTGCTTATCGCTACTTCTTCGCCGCCGCGCAAGCCGGACATGATTTCCGTTTGTTCCCCACGCTTAAGGCCCAGCACCACCGCGCGGCGAACCCACCCACGTTCCTCACGAACCGAAACCATGTCCACTTGACCTATACGGAAAATCGAATCATTGGGGATGCTAAGTTGTTCGCGCTCACCTACTTGGTAGCGCAATGTGCCAAAAGTTCCAGGTGCGGGCGCGCGATCACCGACTAGTGGCGTTTCAATTAACGCCACGCGAATCCGCACGGTGCGGCTTGAAGCATTACTCGAAGGTGAAACTTCAGACACTGCGCCGCGACCATTTGAAATACTTAAACTCCATTCAAGATTAGTGCCTATTTCTGCATGCGCACTATCTGAAACCGGGAGTTGGGCTTCTAAACAAATCCGCGCAGGATCATAAAGCTGGAATAAAGGTGTTCCAATCACAGCAAGATCACCAGCGCCAACTAAACGCGCTTCAAGCACCCCGGCACTTGAAGCGTGAACTTTTGTTTTAGCCAAGGCAATTTCACGCATATGCAATTGCGCTTCAGCCTGACGCAAAGAAGTTTGCGCGCGATCCCATTCACGCTCCGGCACTACCTTATTATCGAATAAACGCTTCACCCGTTGCGCTTCGGCAGTCGCCAACTCCAACGCCGCCGCCGATGCTTCGCGAGCGACTTGCAAAGTTGAGTCATCTAACTCGGCCAGTAATTGACCCGCCTCCACGCGATCACCAACCTCAGCATGAATGCGCAAAATTCGACCGGTGCTTTCTGCCGAAACTTTAATGTGATCAAGCGAACGAACTGTCGCAGCAATTTCGCGAATCACTGGCACCGTTTGCTTTGCAACCACAATTGAATCAGGTGCCGCAACTTGCGCAACTTGATTAACACTCTCTCCTTCTACTTCACCGGAGCAAGCACTAGCTGTAATTAACAGCAGTAAACTAAGAACAAATTTCATGACTTTTACTTACCGAGTTCGCAGTGGGCTTGAATGCAATCAATTAAACCCAACATTTCGCGGCGCACCAATTTGTAATAAACTCGTTGGCCTTCACGTCGTGCCAACAATATTCCATGTTGGCGCAGAGTGGCTAAGTGCTGACTAGCAACCGCTTGGATACATTCCGCGGCCCTAGTTATCTCACCGACGCATTTTTCCTCATGGCGCAAAAATTCGATAATCCGCAAGCGAATCGGATGAGCACAAACGCGAATCATCGGCGCCGCTTGGTCAAGCTGTTCATTGCTAATGGCTGAGTTTTGATTGTTCATACATACATACTAATACACATACATATAAATATCAAGACATATCATTATAACTATTTAACTGGGCCAGAAAAAACCAGTGATCTTGCGATCACTGGTTTCCTTTCCCCTTGCTTTGCATTGCGCTAAGAAGCCATCCCCTGCGTTCCTAGCACGGGTTTGAGAACCCATGCTCAGCACCTTTTAATTCGGGATGCTGGGCAGATAAATCCCATATAAAACTGTATTTATTTAGCAATTTCCTACGAACAGCCGTGTAAGGCACTCAAAACCGCTTAATCTTTGACCATTTCAAATGTCACCCAGTGGCCTTTTCGACTTTTTTTCTGCAATTTGAGACCAAATCGCTCTAATTTGGCTTGAGTACGGTCAGCTTTACTGGCCAAAATTCCACCTCCGAAAAAACGCCCACCCGATGACACCAGTGCTGCCAAAATTTCTGCGTCTTGGAACAAAATGTCCGACTGTAAGTTTCCAATCACCACCTCCCATTGGCCTGTTGCCGAATCTCCGACCCCACGCCAGAAGTGGCAACTTCTCTCCACCCCATTGGCCACGGCAGTAGCCATAGCTTGGGGAGCACTGGCCGGATCGGGGTCCATTCCGAATACTTTCTCGGCCCCAAGCATTGCCGCCGCTACCGCCAAAATCCCCGAGCCAGTTCCAACGTCAAGCAAATTTGTAAACGGTTTCTCGCGCCACCATCGTTGCAAGGTGCGCAGTGCCATGCGCGTGCTCGAATGGCCGCCGGTGCCAAAAGCCGAGCCCGCCACCATGCAAATTCGCCGGTCGCCGGCCTTGTGTAAGTTCGTTGGCAACTGATGAAAATCGGCATGCACTACAAAATTGCCACAGCGAAAAGGTTTCCAACGCGAACGCCAAATCGCTTCCCAATCTTGGTCGAGGTGTTCAGCGAACTGCAAATTCCATTGCCGGTCCTGCAATCCAAATTCCTGGGCAATCACGGCAAAGCGTTCCGTAAAATTATCCAACTTCAACGGGTCCAACAACAAAGTTAGCGAATTGGTCGCGCCCCGCGGCACGGCTTGCGCCTCATTTTCCCCTTCCAAAATGCCACTTGGATACTTTTCTTGAGCAATCACACCACCCCACCCCTCTTCTTGCAAGATGAAGCTTAGGCTTTCCTCCCAAACGCCGGGCAACTCAATGGTTACGCGGAGGAACTTTTCGGGGGCGGGTTGTTTCACGCGCATATAGGATTACGGCAGATGGCAGTAAAAGGCAAGGATGATTGTGAACTTCCACGTTTCAAAGGACGTGAGAGCAAAGCGGGAAAATTTGCGCGCGCAAATGAAATAATTGCGCGTTTGGGAAAACTCTATCCCGGCACAACTACTGCGCTCCACTGGAAGACTCCCTTCCAACTCTTAGTCGCAACCATATTGTCGGCCCAGTGCACCGATGAACGCGTAAACAAAGTTACTCCACCATTATTCAAGCGTTGGCCGACCGCAAAAAAAATGTCCGCAGCAAATCTTAACGACATTGAAGAGATGGTGCGCTCGACTGGATTCTATCGCAACAAAGCAAAAAACATTCAGGCTAGCGCGCGGCTGATTGAAGAAAAGTTCAAAGGTGAAGTACCACAAACAATGGAGCAA
>CAZWVI010000023.1:0-34186 GCA_964637165.1 uncultured Planctomycetales bacterium | reverse complement strand
GCGACTTTTCCCGAAAAGCCCTACGTCAATCTAGAAAGCCTCGACCGTCGCGAGCACGATATGCGTCAGCTTTCAGCAGTGCAAGATCTAGAGTTGTTTCAGCGTTTTGTGCGTCTCTGCGCAGGGCGAGTTGGTCAGCTGTTAAATTTGCAAAGCCTGGCTAACGATGTGGGTATTTTGCAACCCGCCGCGTTATTGGGCGCAGATAATGAAAACCATATTGCCACCCACCCTTTGCGCGGCAACCTTTATTTCTAATTGTATTTTTAAGGGGCTTGAAAATATTGCGGGCAGGTTGCCGCAATACTCTGGTAAGTCGGCCCTGGTTTATGGTGGCGCAGAAAGCCAACAGCGCGCGAACGTATGCTTGCAGTCGATAAATAGCACTCCTTAACCGGAAAGTCATAAACAAGGGCACTAAACCCCTTCCGTCTTTATGGCCCCTTCATCTATCCTATGGCCAAGTGATACCGACCATCCAGCCCACCCATAAGACCTTACTGCTCGCGCTGCTTTTAGGAGCGGCACCGGCGGTGGCGGCATGGTTATGGTTGCCGGGCGCAATTCAAGGCGGCGATTTAATGTTTGCAGCAGGAGCTTTGCCATTGGCCTTGCTGTTGCCACAATTTTTTAAGCCATTTCCGATGCGCCGCCAAATTCCAAGTTGGTTGCCGTGGGTTATTTTGTTGGTCTTTAGTGGTCTTGGCCAATTACGCATGCCTGGCCCCATTAGTAATGATGAACACGCCTATTTAGCTCAAGCTAATTTGTTCGCCAGCGGGCAACTTTGTGAAGAAGTTATAGGTCCAGGTTGTCCAGATAATATTGCTCACTGTCCAACCCATCAACGGCAAATGATGGAACGAACAAATCCCGACGGCTCACTTAGCCGCTACGCAAAATATCCACCAGGAACATCGCTAGCATTAACTCCATTTGCAGCGATTGGAATACCGAGCATTATGGTTTTGTTGATGGGCTTACTTGACCTTTGGCTAATGCTCAAGGTTGCGCGCCGTTTTGGTTTGGCCACTCCGGAGTGGGCGCCGTTATTGCTGGCCGCAACTCCATTCTTTTTGTTAGTCCATACCTCTTTTCAGTCGGAAGTATTTACTTTGCCCGCGGCCTTGTTGGGATACTTAAGTGTGCTGCGGCTTCGCGATAACGCTGGTTGCCCAAATGCCAACTCGGCCATCATTGCCGCCAGTGCAGGTTGGATTTTTCTTTGCCGCCCTTTGACAGGAGTGGTATTCGCTATTGCTTGCGCACCAATTCTTTTACGGCGTTGGCGCTTGCTAGTAAAACATGGCATTCCAACTGGTTTGATTTTTCTGGCGGTATTTCTTGGCTGGAACAAACTCCAGACCGGTGATTGGCTAACTACTACTTACCATGTTTACGCAGAAAAATTTGGACCGTGGTTTGCTGACGGAGAAATGAAAGATGTCTATGGCAATGGCGATGCCTTGCTTGGTTGGTGGCGACAGTTCGCCCGTTTCGGAGTCAGTACTTTCGCCACCATCGGTGCCTCCGCTCTGGGCTTTTGGGGATTATGGCGAGCGCGCAAAAGAGATGGCGGCACCGCATTTATCTTTAGCGGATTGCTATGTGTTGCCTATGCCTTCCATTGGTATCCAGGGCATTGGGCCTACTTGGGACCACTTTATGATTTTGAATCGATTGGTTTTTTGACCATCGGGGTGTTTGTTATTTTAGATCAGGCACCTGATGCCTGGCGCCGCGGTTTACCTTTGGCCGCAGCAATTGCCGGCATAATTTTCTTCATGCACCGCTTTAAAGGAATTGAAGAAGAGAGTGTTAAGCGTTCAGCCCCGCAAACTTTAGCGGCGGCTAGCGAAGACATTCCACGTGATGCACTAATTTTGTTGCCCTATGTTCCGCAGGAAGGGCTCGACCCTGGAAAATCTTTTGCTACGACTCGACCGCCTTTCGAAGACCATCAACAAGTATTCATGCGCATGTTGCCCGGCGAAAGACAAACGCGCCAAGTGATTAAAGAAATGGGACTTGGCCAACGGCCGTTGTATTTATTCGTCCCCGGCGGTACTCGCGAATTCGATAGTTTGCGAGAGCTCTAAAGCACTTGCCGGAACTTGTAGTACAAATTGTTCAGCATTCGATGTGAAGCGATATTTGCCAGTGGGCAAAAATAAGTATTCAGATTCACCAGCTTGGTTTGCTAACCGCAGTGGCAATGGATGCCAAGTGTCTGCGAAAAACCGTTCACCACTGATTAAGTCGTTATGGTTCAGGCCAGTTAGCTTTATGTCATAACAATCGACTTGCATGAGTGAGCCTTCACGAGTGCTAGTTAATTCCCACGCGGCTAGAGGGGGCATACCGGGAGTGAAAACACGGATATCTTCGGATTTTTGGCTCAGCCCCGAAAAGCTGGCATTGCCGTTTTCGTTGCTAATCGCCAACCAATCAGGGCTCTGCGGGGTTTCGGCGGTGAGCAAAAGGATTGCCCCATTGATTGGGCTTTGGTCTTTAGAGCGCACGCACATAATTTGCAATTGACGCTCATTTAATGGCGTTGCAAATTCGATGTTTGCAGACTTGAGCGGAGTGAATTGAAAAACTCTAGATTGAGTTGGTGGGAATGGATCGCTACTAAAAACTTTATGGCCAGGTAACCAGGCAATTAACTTGGCTTCTTGCTCACGCCAAAATGGAAGAGTTACTTCTCCGTTTTCGTCGGTGTAAGCGCTGACTAGGTCTGGTTTACTGGCGAGCACTAGGGCGTTTTGTGCGGGTAGTCCTTCGGCGTTTACAAAACGCAAACTCATTTGTTGTTGTGAAGGAATGCTAGCGCCATTCAAGATACTGGCCACATCAGGCGGCGGCGGAGGGCTGAAGGCCTCGATAGTTTGTGGGTGGTCAAGTTGCCCGAGGCTAATGTTTAACACAATGGTCCCAGGAATCGCCAAGATAAGCGCAATGCGTTTCCACTTAATCATTTTTTATTCGAGTCTTTGGGTTTACTTTTTTTCTTTTGACATTCGATTTCAACTTCGGAAATCGAACTAGCATAAACAGTCACCGGCGTTGGCGATGATTTGTATTGACCAGAACTAATGGAAAGACTCCATTCTCCGGCACTTAAATTACTTGCGGTGAATGAGCCTTTGCGGCCTATGTCAAAACTTTTGATGCTGATTCCATCGCCGACCGAAATTGGAGTTGCCACAATACGACCGCCACGAACTGCTTTGTTGTCGCCGTTGTTATTTATCCGATACGCTTGCCCTTTAATCGAGCCAAGTTGCAAACTAATGTCGAAGCCAAGTTCTTGGTCGGCTCGCAAACTTATGTTGTGGCGTTGGAGTCCGGTCGGGCCAGTGCTGACCTCGCCGGGGTCGCCGAAATTCATTAATCCTTCGGGCCATGAATTACCGTGGTCAATTACTAACCAATAATCCTCTGGGTCTACACCAATAAAACGATACTCACCCTTGAAGTCGGTTGCCGCAGATTTAATGCTGCGGCTGATACGTCTCCAACTTAAGCGTGGGTCTCCGGTACTGCCAAGGTCGCGCGGCATTAGGAAAAGGTTGATGTCCGTTGCTAATTCGCCATTAACCGTGACGGTGCCAGAGAGTACCGCGCGTCCACTAAAGTCGAGCTTAATATCAACTTGCAAGGAATCACCAGCGTTAATTTCAATTCCGTCAGCTCGACCTAAACCCTCACCATTGCCCATGCCAAATGATGAAGCCGAAATTGCATCATCGACTTCGCGAACAATTAAATTCCAGGTGCCCTCGGCAAGATCGACAAATTGGTATTCACCCTTGCCATCGATTGTGGTGTGGAGGTCGTCGTGACCTTCGAGACTTGCGGTAACTCGCAATCTTTTGAATAGTGATAGGTCACCAATAACAGTCCCCCATATTTTCGAAGATCTACTCAGCTGTAAATGTTCTTCGTAGGCTTCGCTAAGTAATGCAAACTCTTTGCCATAAGCAGGCGATTCGCTGGCAAAGTGCGCTTCGAGGCGATAGTCGCCGGTTGGAATTGCGGTGAAAAAAAACTGGCCGTTTGCACCAACGGTGGCGGTTGAATGGATAGCTCCGGGGCGCATGCTATCGGGGGCAATCGCGCCACGGCTATTGGCGCGGCGGTTGCTGTACATGCTGCGTAGGTGGACGCGCGCGCCAATTGCTAAACGGCCGTCGGCCTTGGCGACGCTACCACTCACTTGAGTGCCCGGTTCTAAAGTGAGCGTGAAAGGTGGCAGTAAGTGATTTTCCTCTTCCTTAAATTCGAAAGAATCAGACCAGCTTGGAAGGTGTTGATCCGTCCAGGCCGCAAGGCGAAAACGGCGACCCCAAGTGCGGCGCAGGTCGGGGGTGAGGGAAAAGCCGCCATCTTCAGTGGTGGTGGTGTCGCCGGAGGAATCGGCCTTCCGCGGGTTTGAACTTTGGCGCCTACGGCCGCGCAGTTCTACCAGTCGCACATTTGCATCGGTGATTGATTTGCCGTTTTGGTCGAGGACCACGCCGTTGAGTGGCGGCAGAGCGGTTAATTGAATAAGCAGTGGAGTGGACGTTTCAGTTATTTTGGTTTTCTGCGGATTAAAGCCGACCGCATAGGTGCGCAGACTTGGTTGCGCTAAACCGCTTGGTGCATCAAAGTAGAAGGCACCGTCGGCATCGCTCTCGGTGTAAAGGCGATGGTCGCTGTCAAGGTCGAGGCGAAGTCGCGCGCCAACAACAGGTGAGTTGCCCGGACTGACGACTTGACCAGAAATTTGTTGCGATGCTTCGAGACTAATTTGGACACCGTGCACATTCTCGTCTTCGTCTGCACGGACTCCTTCGGAATATCCCGGGGCATAGGAAAAAGCTTCGGCCTGAAGGTGGAGCTTGCCCGGTGGCAGGTGGGTGAAAGTGAACTCTCCGGCGGCGTTGGTGGTCGCTTGGTAATTTGGCAGACGCGGCAGGTCATGCCGGCGGCGAGTCGAAAAGGTCGCCGTGTCGGGTTCGAGAACTGGATAAACGACCGCGTTGGGGACCGCTTCGCCGCCCGGACCGAGGACCAAGCCGCTCAATTTAAATCCATTCGAAAGGTGCAATTCACCCAAATGGCGAGTTCTCCCTGGAACAGCCGGCATATTAACAAGCTGCAGAGGTGGTAATTCGCCGTGTTTGATTCGAATAATGAAGCGCATTCCGTCGCGCGAACTCTCGGGCAATTTGAAAAACCCCGTTTCATCACAGGTAGTGTTGAAACGCACAGTGTCTGGTGATTGCTCGGTTTCGGCATCCATCCACATTGCCCAACCTTCAAGTCCAAAGGCTGAAACCTCAGCGTTGGCCGCCGGGCCGCCAGCTGGGAGAAAAACTCTACCGGTGAATGAAGGAATCCCAATCGATTGACTGGTGGCAAGGAGTACGGCCTCATCTGGTCGCAGCTCAATTCGGACATTGACCGCATCGGCTGGGTCACTTTTTTGTGGGTTTCCCGCCAATTCAACCGCATTTTGCGAATTTTGGTTCGGGCCTAGCTCTGAACCTCGGTCGTCTTCATTGTTGGTCGCCGGATCGCTAGTCAAAACCAAGGCCAATGCTGCAAGAACTGCAATCAAACTAATGCGGAGGAGGGCGCGGGAGGACATCTTGTAACTGATGTTACGGGAAACAGGCCGAAAGCGCGTAGAATCCGCGTCCAATGCGACTCTCTCAACAGCTGTTCGTAACACTCCGCGATGAACCCTCTGATGCCGAGGTCCCTTCGCATGCCCTGATGGCCCGCGCCGGATTCATTCAAAAGCTCAGCGCTGGGCTGTATGTCTACGGTCCAATGATGTGGCGAGTGCTCCGCAAAATTGAGGCCATAGTTCGGGAAGAGCATGACAAGGTCGGCTGCCAGGAATTGCTGATGCCGGCGCTACAACCTCGCGAATTGTGGGACGAATCAGGCCGCTGGGAACGCTATGTCAATGACGGCATTCTGTTCAACTTTCGCGACCGCCGCGGTTCCGAAGTTTGCTTGGGACCAACTCACGAAGAAATTATTACCAACTTCGTGCGCAAACAAGTGCAGTCATACAAGCAATTGCCGGTAACTCTTTACCAAATACAGACCAAATTCCGCGATGAAATTCGCCCGCGCTTTGGTTTGATGCGCGGTCGCGAGTTCATCATGAAAGATGCCTATTCTTTTGATGTATCAGCCGATGAAATGGTCGAGTCATATCAAAAAATGCGCGAAGTTTATCGCAACATTTTTACCCGCTGTGGATTGCGCTTTACTCCAGTCGAGGCCGACTCAGGTGCAATTGGCGGAGCTGGTTCGGAAGAATTTATGGTGGATGCCGACACGGGAGAAGATGCCATCGCAGTATGTCATGCCACTGGTTATGCCGCCAACGTTGAAAAAGCGGTGTCGGTAATTTCTGCAGCTCCGGAAAACCCTGAGCAAGTTGCCATGCACAAAGAGGCAACGCCGGCAGCTAAGTCTTGTGACGACTTACTTAAGTTGTTTCCGCAATTGCCAGTCGAGCGTTTATTGAAAACTGTTTTATACAAAGCGACTTGGGATGACCGTGAACAAACTGTTGCAGTTATGTGTCGCGGCGACCGCGAACTCAACGAAGTGAAATTGCTAAACCATCTTGATGCGTTAAACATTGAGTTGGCTGATGAAAAATTAGTGCGCGCGGCCACCGGTGCTGAACCTGGGTTTGCCGGTCCAATTGGATTAGCTGAAGATGTTCGACTACTCGCGGACAATTCAATCGATGGAGTGCAAGGGTTTTTATGTGGAGCAAATGAAACCGATGTTCATTGTTTAGACGTTTGGTTTGGTCGTGATTTAGAGCAACCTGAGTGCGCCGACTTTGGTGTTGTTCAAGCGGGTGATAAAACTGTTGAAGGAGATGGCGTAATTGAAATAACTCGCGGCATTGAAGTTGGTCACATTTTTCAACTTGGAACTAAATATTCTGAAGCGATGGATGCAAATTTCCTTGACCAAGCGCAAAAGACTCACCCGATGTGGATGGGGTGTTATGGGATTGGAGTTAGTCGCGTTGCCGCTTCGGCAATCGAGCAAAACCACGATGATAATGGCATGATTTGGCCACTACCAATTGCTCCATACAGTGCCATCATCATTCAAATGAAAGTTGGTAATGAAGCACAGGATAATCTTTGTACCGAAATTGAAAACAAGTTAACTGAAGCTGGAGTCGATGTTCTTTGGGACGACCGTAAAAAGGTTGGCCCAGGCGCAAAATTCAAAGATGCTGATTTGATTGGGGTGCCAATGCGCATTGTAGTCGGTCGCGATGCCGGCGAGCGAAATGTTGAATGGAGCCCGCGTGTAGGCGAGAAAGAGCTGATTGGAGCTGATGCCGCAATTGCGAAGGTGATTAACTCAGTCGAGGAATGCAAATGATTAACAAGTACGGACTTCTTTTTTCGGCAATTATTTTGGCCTCTTTTTCGGTGTCCGCCTGTGCTAATGAACAAATAAAATTAAACGATCCGTCTCGCGATCCAGATGCCACTGAAGAGTTAAAGCAATGGGAAAGGTTAGATGTAATCAAACCCGCTGAACTTGAAGTCGAATGGTTTAACGCGCCAAAACATTTGGGCAAGTGGGTTGCTGCCACCGGAAAAATCGTCGCTAGTTACGACAGTGGCAAGGCAACTTTTCTAAACTTTGACACCGATTGGAAGGGTAAGTTCCACGCGGTAATTTTTTCACGTTCATATTCTGATTACTCGCCTTTGCCCGCTCAAAAATACTTCGACAAGCGAGTGAAAATAATTGGCAAAGTTGGTGAACATCGCGGCACACCACAAATCGTTATTGATCGCCCCGAACAAATTATAATTTTGCCATAATTCGCTACCACCTCTGGCGAAATTGACATGTTTATTAGCTGGCAGTACAATGAGTCGATGCTTAAATACATAATTCTAGTACTAATTTTGGGGAGTTTTTCTTTCCCCCTTTCCGAAAACGAAGACTGCCGCTGTCAACAAAATCCTATCTCCGGCGAAATTGACGGAACTTGGATTCCTAACTTTGGTCATCTGTAGGAGCGCCATTGCTAGTTGCAAAAGTTAGTATCGATGGCTCAGTTATGGGGCGCTGTCAACTGGAAGGGTGCCCAGCGGTTGCACTATCCTGTCGATGGGATGTGGATTTCCATTTCCAAGACAACATAGGCACAAGTTACAAGTTACAAGTTACAAGTTGATTCATAAGGCAAAAGTTCATCAATTTGACCAGGAAGGCAAAGTTTGCGTGGACGACGTCCCCCTCGCTGCTGGTTGTCAAGGCTTATACACCGCTTCAGTCGGCGTCTTTGATAGTAGTACTACTCCCATGCAAAAAATGGGAGAATACCATTGGGCTTTTGAGTGCAATCGCTGCGAAAAGTCAATGCCTGAGGATTCTTAAGCGATGCGTTTTTTAATTATTATCTTGGCCTGTTTGGCCTTGTTGTGGTTTTGGTTATCTCCGGCTAACTCAGTTAAACATCAACCGGGGCAATTAGTTGAAGATAGCAACACCCCATTAGCCGTTACGCAAGTTGAGGTGGCCGCAGATCCGCCGCGAGTTGACTTGCGCCAGCAACAGGCTAATGAGTTGCTTGCTCGCCGTCCTGAATTGGAAAAGTTTAGAGAAATATTAATTTCTGAATATCAACTGCGTGATACAAATTCAAAACAAGAACTCCTGCCGGCCTTCATGGGAAATGCCGGCCAGTGTGCTATGTACGCGCAAAAGTTAGCTGAACGAAATCCTGAAACCTATTCATGGTTACTCGATGAGCCATGGATGGAGGGTAGCAATAGTAGAGTTTGTTTTGAATGGAAGTTGGTGCTAGGCCGCTTGCACGAGACTATGCAAACCATGGCAGATGGGCCATACGGCGGAAGTCAATTCGACATGTATCGTTTCGACAAAATTACTTGGCAAGTCGATGTTCGCGGAGTTGCGGCCTACTTAAGTGGCAAGATCTGGGATCGTTTACCTGATGAAATACACCATGCCTCAGCCAAGCTACATGAAGAACATTTGCGCTCAGCAATGAAAGCGTATATTGAATATAAGCGTTGGAAAGGAGCCCGGTTTGATGCCTACAACAATACCAAAACTGAGCGGACAGAAGAAGTAGACCGTTTGCTCGCACCGGAATACCTACAGGCAAAAGCGCGCATCGATTCCTTCAAGCGGAGTTATTTAGAAGATGTCCGTAAGTTGCTACACGTCAACGGAATAATCACCCTGCGTTAGTCCGTTCGGGCATTAAAGTTCTACCCTTGTAGGACTTATAGAAGGGGTTAATTAATAGCAGCCTCGGGTCACTTTCTGTCCCTTGGCGATGCAGGAAACTGCTAGGCCGGGGCAAATACCAACACGTGGTGGCGGGGGTGTTTGCGCCGGCTGATTCTTTTTATTGCTCACAGCAGAGTCTTATACTTCCTCTCCCATGCGCATCTTCCTCCTGCTTCTTTTAGCACTTCCACTCACGGTAACTATGGTGGCTACCACTTCTGTTGCCAGAGAAGCGGCTACCATCTCATCTGAAATTGCGGTGCTCTCTGAATCAGAGCCAGTCAAGTTGGTTTCATGGAACGTTGAAAACTTTTTCGATCGTTGGGACGACCCTTACTCACGGGACCAAATAACTAAGCCCAGTTATGTAAGTGATCCACGCATGGAAAAAATTGCCAAAGTGTTGCGCAGTTTTGAGGCAGATATTGTGGCTTTGCAAGAGGTTGAAAATTTGCCATTGTTGGAGGAATTCGTTGAGAAGCATTTGGCCGATTTGAACTATCAGGTAGTGCTGGTGGAGGGGAACGACACCCGTGGCATTGATGTCGCATTATTGACGCGCTTGCCGATTGATGCGGTGACTTCCTATCGCTACAAAATATTTACCGATGCGCAAGGCCAAGAACAAAAATTTCGCCGTGATTTGTTGTGCGTGGAAATAGGTGGAGAATTTGATTGTGATGTTTATGTGGTTCATTTGAAATCACAACATGGTGACGAGGCATCCGATGTTGTGCGCGAATCAGAGTCCGCGGCAATTATGGAAATTGTCAATGAAAAAATGGTAGCTAATGCAGACTACCGAGCAGTGGTGACTGGTGATTTCAATGAAGTCCCAGACATGCCAACTTTGATTCAATTGCGTGATGGCGGTTTGGTTGACCCAATGATGGGGACTGAAAAATGGACGTATAACCGCGAGCCATATTTAACACGTATTGACTTTGCGATGTGCACTCCAGCCTTGGCTAGTACTGTGGCAAGTGCCGAAATCATCAATCAATCGCCTGTTTCAGGCGTGACCTTGGAATCAGCTAGCGACCATTACCCGTTACAGGTAATTTTTAAGTAGTCGCCAAAGCAGTCAATTGACTCACGGATTTTTTCTGCGGGTAGTTGATATTTGATTGAACGATTTAAATAGTCGTGGAAATCGAAACCACCGACTTGTGTGTCCGTGTAAAAGTGTTGGCCGGCGTGGTCGGCGATTTCCTGCAAGCAGGAGAGCCCCAACTCGGCGGCACTTTCTAAGGTCGGCGCAGCGTATGCAGGGTCGAAACCTTCACGGCCAATCCACCCAGCGAACACAAATGGCAATGCGGTAAGGCCAAACCATTCACTGCCGAGGTCAACGTAAGTCCAATTTGAATACTCAATTTGTGCGCGTACTGCCGGGTCGCCGATTAGTTGCACCGCGTCCCAGTTATTATCCATGGCCTCTTGGATTGGGTTAAATTGATGCCCAATTTCACTTATTTGAAATTCACCTGAATATCTTTCGCGTAAAATAATTTGCGCAAGTTCGCGACCGGTGCGACTGTGTTGGTCAAGAGCAATGTGCTTGACATCATTCAAGGAACTAATTCCTGGTCGCAAAAAGAATCCGACCGATTGCACTGCGCCCTCGCAAGCAACCACTGGTCCTTGATCCCATAAACGAAACTCGGGGTTTTGAATGCTGAGTATTGAAGATGCCAGGGCGACATCGAGCTTGCCACTTGCCAGTTGCTCAGCTAGATCGCTTGGCGGGGCGAAAGTTAATTTAACATCTGGTCGATTGTCAAGCCCGGCAGTTAATGGCCGCGCAACTAAATAGGGAACAGATCCAATTCTTAACATTACACTTCTACTGGGTTCACTGGAGTATTTGATGTGAAGTCCGGGTCGCCGTCACTAAAGTCCTGCAAAGTTTGATAAAGGGTATCGCGTTCGATTGGAATGCGGCCAGCTTGGCGAATTAAGCGGTGAATGAAGGCGCGGTCAAGGACTTCGGGAGTGCCGGCGCCCGCGTCATGGTAAATCTTTTCTTGAGTTACCGTTCCGTCTAAATCGTTCGAGCCCATGCCCAAAGCAAGTTGGGCGACGGGTAAACCAAGCATCACCCAATAAGCTTTAATATGCTCGATGTTGTCGAGGAATAAACGTCCAATGGCAATTTGCTTAAGTCGTTCATTAGGGCCTGGGTGCGGCAAATGGGAAAGGCCGGGGGTGTTGGCTGGATGAAATGCCAAAGGAATGTAGGTCTGGAAGCCGCCGGTTTCATCTTGCAGTTCGCGAAGACGGTTCAAGTGGTCGGCGCGCTCTTCCAAAGTTTCGGTCATTCCATAAAGCATGGTGCAGTTGGTGCGGAATCCATATTCGTGAATTCCCCGCGCCAATTCAATCCAACGTTCGGCACCCATTTTTTTCGGGTAAAGTTCTTGGCGCACTCGTTCGGAAAAAATCTCCGCGCCTCCTCCGGGCATTGAATCAAGTCCAGCTGCTTTTAATTCATCTAAGACTACCGGGAGCGGTTTGTCACGCAACTTCACAATTTGGTCAATCTCGACCATAGTGAATGCCTTAACGTGAATATCTGGTCGCGCACTTTTGGCGGCGCGCAATATGTCTAAGTAATATTCGTAAGCTAAGGCCGGCCAAACACCAGCCACCATGTGAACTTCAGTCGCCTCTGGGTTTGCTGCAGATAACTCCTCATGAATTTGCTCGGGGGTCATGCAATAGCCACCCGCGTCTTTTGGCCGCCGCTGAAATGCGCAAAAGTCACAAAATTTATTGCACCAATTGGTGTAGTTGATGTGAATGTTGACGTTATAAAAAGTTCGGTCGCCGTGTTTTTGTTCGCGAACTTCATTGGCCAATAAACCCATTAGGCCGACGTCGTCGCTGTGCATCATTGCCACGCAGTCAGTTTCGCTGAGCCGTTGGCCGGCGCGGACTTTGGTCGGGATACCCGCTAGTCCGGTTGATTCCGCGCGTGCCTCAAGGCTTGGGAGGGGGAGAGCCATGCCCATATCCTACTTCGTTTTTTTGACCCAGCGAAATGGGTCAGTGACCCAATGAATAGGATAGTGAGGCAAATAGTGGGTCAATGTTGGATAATGCCCCAATGCGTGACCCACTCAGCCGCATCTCGGTCAAATACAAGCTGGCGCTTGGCTTTGTCGGTCTATGTGTAATTGCGTTTGGTGCTGGTGGCCAATTAATTTCAAATTCCGCCCGCGGCACTTTAGAGGATGAAATCCTCAGCCGTTTAGAGTTCCAGTGTCAGGCTTATGCCACCGATTTACATTCAGGACTGGCCACCTTGATGCGGCGAAGTGAGGACTTCGCCTCGGACGGCTACATCCGCGATCATTTATCTAGAATAATTGCCCAGCAAAATATCGCCGATGAACACTTACTTAACACAGAACTTCTTCGGCATTTAAAAGTAAATAAACTGCCACTTGAACCGGCCTTTATTAATTTGACAGTGCTTTCAAATGATGGGGCGAAAGCAATTGCCAGCGAAGAGTTGGGCGCTACACGCTTAACAGAATTGGGCGCATGGTCACGCGGTTTAACTTCATCGATGTGCAGTCGCGTTTACCCAGGTTCGCCCGCTAAACCGCCATTGCTTTTCATTAGCACTCCAATTTATGATTTGCAAGATGGTCAACCGATAGGACATCTGTTGGCCGGTATTCGTTCTGGTTTGTGGATTGCTCAAGCGATGCGCACCGACCGCCTTGGCCGCGATCGTTCGCGTGAAGATGTAAGTTTGCGCTTGCTCGATGGTCGCGGCCAAGTTTTGGAAGTGCCCGCGCCCTTTCTTAATTACCGTAAACCTCCGGCACAATCGGCACCAATTCTTGAGGGGCGTGGTTTGCTGGTTAGCACCACCCCCAATACTCAACTAACCGCCAATGCAAACACCGTTGATAGCCGTTTATTTATTCGCAGTTATCCGATTGGTGAAACTGGTTGGAGCGCCGAGGTAAGTATTCAAGCCGCCAGTGCTTTGGCGCCGGTCTCTGGTTTGCAAACAGAGTTCTTGGTGGTTGGCGCGGTGATCGCCTTATTAGCCTTGTTAGTGCTTTACTTTCCTTTACGCTTTTTGGCGAGCCCACTTATTGAGTTACGCAAAGCAGCTTTAAAAATACGTCAAGGCGATTTCTCGCCACGGGTGATTGTTGAAACGCAAGATGAAGTTGGTGATTTGGCCCACAGCTTTAACTTAATGGCTTCGGCAATTGAAAGTCGTACTCATGAATTAGAACAACAGGCGAAGTTGTTAAAGCTAAGGCAAGCTGAAGCGCGGTCGCAACGTGACCGCTTGGACCGAGTTATTTCAGCGATGCAAGACGGCTTAGTCGTTCTTGACGATCAGGGAGAAGTAGTTCTGTCCAATCACGCGGCTGGTGATATGTTGAAAATTCTGGCCAGTGAAAAAACTACATCGAAACGCTTGGCAACTAGTCACATTCCATGCGCCAAAGAGCATCGCACCCAATTTTCAAATTGCGCAAGTTGCTTGTCTGGTGCTGAAACCGGTGCTTTCTCTTGTTTGCTGGATATTGGCGAACGAGTATTTGAAATCCACGCAACTTCTTTGCCGTCCAATAACCATGGCAAAAGTGGACGCATTTTGGTTAGCCGCGATGTGACAGATCGCGTTTCAAATGATGAACGACAAGTTCACCAAGAGCGGCTCGCGGTATTAGGTGAAGTCGCAGCGGTTATGGCCCACGAACTAAATAACCCGCTGGCCTCAATTAGTTTGTTCAATCAAATGTTACAAAGTAAGTTGCCAAGTGATTCGGAGCTTCAAGAAAATGTCGATGTTATTGAGCGTAATACTGAAACCTGTAAACGTGTAATCAGTGAACTACTTGGTTACGCCGCCAAAGGCGAGCCAGCTCACGATCAATTAAGTGTGCACGATGTGTTAGATGATGTGCTGCGTTTTCTAAGACCGATTGCCGAACGTCGTCAAGTCGCTTTAAAGTCTGACTTCCTAAGCGGCGATGTGTTTATTGCCGGCGACGAAGTTCAGATTAGGCAAGTGATTGTTAACTTGGTTATGAATGCAGTCCAGGCAATTGAAGGCGGCGGCATGGTGGTGTTAGCTACAGAAATAATTGACGATTCGGTGCACGTCAAAATAATCGACAACGGCAGTGGAATTCCAGAAGATAAACACCAAGAAATCTTCAGGCCATTCTTTACAACTAAAGCGTTGGGCGATGGCACCGGCTTAGGCCTTTCAACATCAGTGCGGATTACCGAAATCCACGGCGGTAGTTTAGAATTGATTAGTTCCACTAACGCCGGCACCGAATTCCAAGTGCGCTTGCCCTTGAGCAAATCCAAAGCATGACCACCCCCGACCTGTCAGCCTTACGAGTTCTCATCGTTGATGACGAGGCCGATATACGCCTAGGCTTGTCACGTCTGTTGGAAATGGTGAACATCAAAGCGCAAACCGCCGCTGATGGTCGCGCCGCGCTCGACACTTTCGAAGATCAAGATTGGGATTTGGTGTTGTCGGATTTAATGATGCCGCGCATGAGTGGCACCGAATTGTTGGCGGAGATAAAACGCCACCACCAAAACACCGCGGTGGTGATGTTGACTGGATTCGGCACCGTGCAAACTGCTGTTCAATGTTTGCAAGCAGGAGCGTCGCATTTCTTAACCAAACCATTTGATAATCAAGAAATCCTGAGCGTGGTCGGTCGACTTGGCATGCAAATACTTGCGCAACAAAGTCGCCCCAATATCCATGGCGAAATCATGGTCGCCGAAGACCCGGCTACTCGTCAAGTTATGGCTTTAGTCGAGAAGGTTGCCGGCCAATCAGTTTCGGTGTTAGTCGAGGGCGAAAGCGGCACCGGAAAAGAAGTTATTGCTTCGGCGATTCATCGTCGCAGTTCGCAATCGGCGCGACCATTTTCGGCGGTCAATTGCGCCGCACTTTCAGATACTTTGTTGGAGTCGGAATTGTTCGGCCATGTGCGCGGTGCTTTCACTGGCGCGGATCGCGATCGGCGCGGGCTATTTGTCGAAGCCGCAGGTGGCACAGTTTTCTTAGATGAAGTTTCATCTATGACGCCAGCATTCCAGGGAAAGTTGTTGCGAGTTTTGCAAGAGCGCGCGGTGCGGCCAGTTGGCGGCAGCAGCGATATCCCAGTGGACTTCCGATTAATTGCCGCGACCAATCGCGATCTCGCGGAAATGGTCGCCGCGGGCGAATTCCGCGAGGACCTTTATTACCGACTGCAAGTGGTGCGCGTGCACATTCCACCGCTGCGCGAACGCCCGCGCGACATCATGCCTTTGGCGATGCACTTTTTGTTGCGCAGCACTCATGAATGTCTGGGCGCCGATGCTGCACCACCCCAATTGTCGCGCGACACTATTCAGCTTTTGGAATCTCACCCCTGGCCGGGAAATGTGCGCGAACTTGAAAACGCGATGCAGCGCGCAGTGATTGTTGGCGGCGGCGAACCGGTGCAGGCCTTTCATCTGGGGCTCGACTCCAACCCGTGGCAGGGCGGCGAGCACCCCGAATCTGAGGCAAAGGAATGCCTCGATTATGCAGCGGCCAAATCCAAGGTAGTGGAGGATTTTCAGCGTGGATTTGTTGAACGATGCCTCAAAAAGACGAGTGGAAATATTTCTCAGGCGGCCGCCTGCTGTGGTCTGACACGGGCCGCATTTCAAAAAATATTGCGCCAATTAAACATCGATCGCAAGGATTTCTCCTAATTTGGATACTTGAGTTGCCACTACTGTAAACTCAAATATCCAGCGCTAAGTCCCTTCGCATGAATGATTTACGTCTAATTGATGGCAAGGTGTATAGTCGAGTTAGCGTCTAAGTTATCGACACTCAGTCTTAAGAATGGCGTATTTGCCCCTAAGTTCTTTTAGTGTAGAGCCTTAGGTGAATCATGGCCTTTCATTCTTAACTCCTATATCTGTAGCTCTTTGGCACGGGTCTTGCTTTGCGCGAGGTACGGAAGAAAAACCCCGTGTCATTAGTGAAAAATCTCCTCGTACCGCTCCTGCTTCTGGCTGGCACCACCGCGCTTCAAGCGCAGGATGATGCTGAGTCATATTTCCAGGGATCATGTGTTGCCTGCCATACCATCGGCGGCGGCCAATTGGTTGGTCCCGACCTCAAAGGTGTAAGTGAACGCCAAAGCCGTGAATGGCTAGTTAAGTTCATTGTCGACCCAACCGCCGTTCTGGCTAGTGGCGACGAATACGCGCAAAAAATCCTTGCCGAATCAAATGGCGTTCCAATGTCCTCATTGGGCGTTACGGAATCAATGGCCAACGCCTTGCTTGACTATATCGATTCACAGTCAGGTGGCGCTGCTGGCCCAGCGAAGCCAGTCGAGGAAGAACTTCCTTTCACTGCCGCTGAAGCCGCCTTTGGCCAGGCCTTGTTTGTCGGTGGGGAGTCGTTAATTAACGGCGGCCCTGCTTGCATCTCCTGCCATAACGCTGCCGATGCCGGCGGCTTCTTTGGCGGCGGGCAACTTGGCCCCGACCTAACCGGAGTGTTTGCTCGCCTCGGGAAAACCCGCGGCCTAAGCGCATGGCTTTCATCGCCGGCCTCCGACATCATGAAGCCAATCTTTAAGGCTTCGCCAATGGAAGATAGTGAAATCCGCGCACTAGCCGCTTACTTCGCCACCCTTGAAGGTGTCGAAGAGCCTAGCCCGCAAATGGCTTCCTTCTTTACCGCCGGCGCATTCACTGCCGCTGGAATCCTTTTCTTGTTCGGCTTCCTTTGGAGAGGCCGCTTCCGCGCCACCCGTAAACCAATGGTGGAGGCGTCAAAACGATGAGTACTCAAAATCCTTGGATCAAAGATTCAGTAGAACCTGGAACCCGCGCATGGGAAGAGTTCTACCGCAACCGTTGGCAGCACGACAAAGTTGTGCGTTCAACACATGGCGTTAACTGCACCGGCTCTTGCTCTTGGCAAATCCATGTTAAAGATGGAATTGTTACTTGGGAGATGCAGGCAGTTGATTACCCGGCTTTAGATAAGACCGTGCCGCCGCACGAACCGCGCGGCTGTCAGCGTGGAATTTCTTATTCATGGTATTTGTACAGCCCACTGCGGGTTAAGTACCCATACGTACGTGGTGCAATTCTTGACTTGTGGAAGCAGGCTAAAGAAGAACATCCTGGTGATGATGTCGCCGCTTGGAAGTCGATAACCGACGATCCAGTTAAGCGCGAACGTTACCAACGTGCTCGTGGTAAGGGCGGTTTCCGTCGTGCATCATGGGATACTGCCAAGGACATTATTGCCGCTTCAGCAGTTCACACAATTAAAGAACACGGCCCTGACCGGATTGCCGGTTTCTCGCCGATCCCTGCGATGTCGCAAGTTAGTTACGCATCTGGTGCACGCATGTTGCAGTTGATGGGTGGCCTAGCACTAAGTTTTTACGATTGGTACTGTGATCTTCCTTCAGCTTCACCAGAAGTTTGGGGCGAGCAGACCGACGTAAACGAATCTGCTGACTGGTACCACGCCAAGATGTTGGCGGTTATGGGTAGTAACTTGAACATGACTCGAACACCTGACGTCCACTTCGCCGCTGAAGCACGTCACAACGGTTCGAAGATGGTGGTGTTCTCACCTGACTTTAACCAGGTCGCTAAGTACGCTGACGAGTGGGTTTCATTAAACGCTGGTCAAGATGGTGCTTGGTGGATGGCTGTTAACCATGTGATTCTTAAGGAATTCCACCACGAACAGCAAACTCCTTACTTCTTGGACTACGCGAAGAAGTACACCGACTCAGGCTTCTTGGTTGAACTAACTGAAGATGGCGATGAGTGGGAAGCCGGACAAATGATTCGCGCCGGTCGGATGGATAATTATGCCGACGAAGAGCACAAAGAATGGAAATTCTTGCAATGGGATAAGGGCGACAACAAACCCAAAATGCCAATGGGTTCTTCCGGACACCGTTGGGCCGAAAAGAAAGGACAATGGAACTTGTTGCCACAAGACGGTAAAGATGGTTCAAGCATTGATGCTGAATTAACATTCTTAAACGACAATGAAAAAGTTGTTCAGGTTCGTTTTGATGATTTTGCCGAGGGTGATTCGCGCCGCCGCGGAGTTCCAACTCGAACTATCGAAACCGCCGATGGCAAAGTAACTGTTGCGACTATCTACGATTTGTTGATGGCTCAGTACGGCGTATCACGTGGACTGGACGGCGATTACCCAGCCGACTACGACGCTGATGCGGTTTACACTCCAGCTTGGGGTGAGAAGTACACCGGAATCGATCGCAAGAACATCATTAAGTTCGCTCGCGAATGGGGTGTGACTGCTGAGAAGACTGGTGGTAAGTGCACCGTGATTATTGGTGCCGGTATTAACCACTGGTATCACGCTAACTTGATGTACCGCGCCGCAATTCACGCATTGATGTTCTGTGGATGCGTTGGAGTTAATGGTGGTGGTCTTGCTCACTACGTTGGTCAGGAAAAACTGGCCCCGGGTGAACCATGGGGCAACATTGCTTTTGCCAAGGATTGGGTTCCAGCCGTGCGTTTGCAAAACGCGCCAAGTTGGCACTACGTAAACACTGACCAGTGGCGTTACGAGCGCAGTTTTGGTGATTACCAAACTGTTCCTCCGAAGCAGCCGGCGAACACTTTGGCGCAGGGGCACACCATCGATGCCAACGTGCGCGCGGTAAAGAATGGTTGGTTGCCGTTCTACCCACAGTTTGATAAGAGTCCGCTAGTTGTTGCTGAAGAAGCGCGCGCCGCGGGAGCTGCCGACGAAGCTGGAATTGTTAAGCACGTGGTTGATGAGTTAAAAGGTGGCGATTTGAAATTCGCGATTGAAAAGCCTGACCACCCAGAGTGTTGGCCACGCTTATGGTTCATCTGGAGAGGCAACGCGCTTATGAGTTCTGCGAAGGGTCATGAGTACTTCCTTGATCACTACCTTGGAACCCACAACAACAAGATTGCTGATGAAGTTGCCGAAGGTAACACTAAAGCGATTGAGTTTTTGAAGAAAGCTCCAAAGGGCAAGATGGATTTGGTGGTTGACCTCAACTTCCGCATGGATACATCTGCGCTTTATTCTGACATCGTGCTTCCTGCCGCAACCTGGTATGAAAAGGACGACATCAACACCACCGACATGCACACCTTTGTGCACCCGCTATCGCAAGCGGTCCCACCATGCTGGGAGTCAAAGTCTGACTGGGACATTTTTGCTGAGATTTCAAAATCAATTGCTGAATTGTCGAAAACCCATCTTCCTGATGTGGTTGAGGATGTGGTGGCCTTGCCTTTAGCTCACGATACACCTGCCGAAATCGCGCAAACTGAAATGCTCGATTGGGATAAGGGTGAGTGTGAAGCGATTCCTGGCAAGACCATGCCCGGCCTGAAAGTGGTTAAGCGCGACTACACCAAGTTGCACGATCAATACATTTCTTACGGTCCAAACGCGCGCGAGCAGGGGATTGGTGCTCACGGTACTCACTACATGGTTGATGATTTCTACGATGAAATGGTCGAGCATGGTGACACCGAAACGGTCGATGGCAAAAAATACCCATCACTTAAAACTGGTCGCCACGTAGTCGATGCGATTTTGAACCTCGCCTCTGTGACTAACGGTGAACTTGCTTACCGTTCATACAAGAACATGGAAGAGAAGGTGGGTTTCCCACTTGCAGATGAACTTGGCAGTAAGAGTCGCGGTGTGCGGATGAACTTTAAGGACATTCAATCACAACCACGGCGTTTGCATAACTCGCCAATGTGGTCAGCCTTGATTGACGAGGGTCGTACTTACACACCATTTTCATACAACGTTGAGAAGATGGTTCCATGGCGAACCTTGACCGGGCGTCAGCACTTCTACTTGGACCACCCTGGTTACATCCAGTTTGGTGAACACCTGCCAACTTACAAGCCGAAGCCGTTGCCAATGGATTACGCTGACATGCGTATGTCAGATCCAGAAGGCAGCACTACCGGTGAACGTAAGGGCGACACTTTGTGTTTGAACTTCTTGACTCCACACGGCAAGTGGCACATTCACTCAACTTACGGCGACAACCATCGCATGACAACTCTTTCACGTGGCGTTGAACCATTCTGGATCAACGACAAGGAAGCAGCTTCAATTGGTATTAACGATAACGATTGGGTTGAAGTCCACAACGACCATGGAGTTGTTGTTACGCGCGCTTCGGTAAGTGCTCGAATCCCTAAGGGAATCTGCATCATCTACCACTCGCCAGAACGCACTTACTCAGTGCCCAAATCGCCATTGCGCGGCAAACGTCGCGCCGGTGGCCACAACAGTCTGACCCGAACCCGTCTCAAGCCTAACTTGATGATCGGTGGCTACGGTCAGTTCACCTACCACTTCAACTACTGGGGCCCAATCGGGTGTAACCGTGACACTCACATCCTAGTACGCAAACTACCTGAGCTCGTTTGGTGAGCCGACTGTAATACGGAGATAAAGAAATGGACGTACGCTCACAAATCTCGATGTTGTTCCACATGGACAAGTGCATCGGTTGCCATACTTGCAGCGTTGCTTGCAAGAACATTTGGACTGACCGCAAAGGCACCGAATACATGTGGTGGAACAATGTTGAAACCAAGCCTGGTACTGGTTTCCCAACTCGTTGGGAAGATCAGGAACAACACCGCGGTGGTTGGGAAGTTAAAGACGGCAAGTTGCAACTTAAGTCAACTAGCAAGTCGAAAATTATCCCAAACATTTTCCACAACCCATCCATGCCTACCATGGATGACTACTACGAGCCTTGGACTTACAAGTACTCTGACCTTTTTGATGCCCCCGAGGGTCACGACCAGCCAACCGCTCGTCCAATCTCGATGGTCTCAGGCGAGTACATTGATATCGAGGCCGGCCCTAACTGGGATGACGACTTCAGTGGTTCACCGGTTTATGCAGAAAATGATCCAAATTTAGATTGCTTGGACGAGGAAACTCGCCAACAAATGTTTGAGATTCAGCGTTTGGCATTCTTCTACTTGCCGCGCATGTGTAACCACTGCTTGAACCCGGCTTGTGTTGCTTCATGTCCATCGGGTGCGCTTTACAAGCGTGGCGATGATGGCATCGTGTTGTTGAACCAACAACGTTGTCGTGCATGGCGCTCATGTGTGCCAGCTTGCCCGTACAAGAAAGTTTACTTCAACTGGAGTACCGGTAAGTCTGAGAAATGCATCTTGTGCTACCCACGAGTTGAAACTCAACAACCACCAGCTTGTCACCACTCTTGTGTTGGTCGTATTCGTTACTTAGGTAACGTGCTTTACGATGCCGACAAGATTGCCGGTTTGGCGGCACTGCCGGAAGATCAATTGGTTGATGCTCAACGCGACATCATTCTGGATCCGCACGATCCGGAAGTGATTGAAGCGGCCAAGGCCAACGGTATTCCTGATGGCGTGATTAGCTCCGCGCAAATCGCGCCGACCTATAAGTTTGTTAAGGAATGGAACTTGGGCTTGCCATTGCACCCGGAATTCCGCACCTTCCCAATGATCTTTTACGTACCGCCACTTTCACCAGTGTTGTCGAGTGCGCATAACGGTCCAACCACTAACGAAACTGAAGATTTGTTCCACGAAGTTGAACATGCGCGCGTGCCAATGCAATATTTGGCCAGCTTGTTTGGCGCCGGCAACACCGAGCCAGTTCGTTACGCCTTGCGCAAGCAATACGCCGTTCGAATGTGGCGTCGCTACCTAACGGTTGGCGATGTTGATGAAGAATCAGCCATGCGCGCATTGCGTGAAGCTGATTGTTCACCAGAGCAAGCAGATGAGATCTACAAGATGACATCGCTAGCTTCATACGAACAGCGCTTCCGCATTCCACCTTCACAGCGCGAAATGGCCATCGAAATGTTGTCCGATCCGCTTGATCACAAAAAAGAGACCGGCTTTGGCTTCATTGACGGTCCAATGCGAGTTTAAGCAATGCGTCCTGCCGCCAAGGTTTACCAAGCACTCTCCCGTCTCGTTAGCTATCCAAAGGCTGGCTTTGGCGAGGCGGCGGAGGAGTGGTTGGCAACAGTTTCACAAGGAGTACCAAGTACTGCCGAGCATCTAGCTAAGTTTGCTACTTGGGTGAATTCAAAAACTGGTGAAGAAATCGAAGAGCACTTTTCGCGCACTTTTGACAATTCAGCGAGTGCCGCTTTGGAAACTGGTTGGCACGTTTTTGGCGAAGCTTACGAGCGTGGCGGCTTCTTAGTGCGCATGCGTGAGTTATTGCGAGATAACGAAATCAGTGAAGCAAATGAACTTCCGGATCACTTAAGTCACGTGTTGGCAGTGCTCGCCAAGTGTGACAACGAACTTGCAAGAGAGATGGCCGAAATGGCCGCCATTCCTGCGGTTAAAAAAATCTGTGTCAGCTTAGCTGCTAACCAAAACCCCTACGAGTCGGTCTTGGACGCCGTGCTTGTGGTATTGAACCTCCACGTCCAACAACCTAACGGCAACCTTCAATCATGAGCGACACCCTTCTCTTTGCCGCCCTGCCCTACGTGGCTTTGGCTTTGTTCTTCCTCGTAACCATTGCGAGGTACCGTCAGCGTCCTTACACCTACTCGAGTATTTCCTCGCAGTTTTTAGAAAACCGTCAGCACTTTTGGAGCACCGTTCCATTTCACTATGGAATCTTGGGTGTACTTACCATTCACTTCATCGGTTTGGTTATTCCTAGCACCTTGTTGTGGTGGAATAGCGTTCCGGTCCGCTTAGTCGTAATGGAAGTTACAGGCTTGGCATTAGGCATCATGGCCTTGTTGGGTTTGGTGAATGCAATTGCGCGTCGCTTTAGCCATGACCGGGTTCGAGTTGTAACAACTCCGACTGACTGGATTTTGTACGCGATGTTGGTCGTCCAAATCGTGCTCGGAATTTTGGTTGCGACAAACCACGGATGGGGTTCATCTTGGTTCGCTAGTTCTGCATCTCCATGGTTGTGGTCGCTGTTTACCTTGAGTCCTGATGTCTCATATGTGGCCACCATGCCACTACTTGTTAAGTTGCACATCATCAACGCTTGGTTGATTGTTGGCTTCTTCCCATTCACCCGTTTGGTTCACGTGCTAGTGGTGCCAAACCCTTACTTGTGGCGTCGTCCTCAAGTAGTTCTGTGGAACCGCGATCGCAAGACCGCCCGCATCAAATGACCTTAATTGCCAGTTAAAAACTGGCCCCACTCGTCAGACCTGACGCCCGCCACCAATTGGAAATCAGGAAATGTCCAAAGAAAATAAAAAAGAATTTAACCCTCTGCGATTCTTGTCGTTCAGCGGTCCTTACAAGATCCTGCACATGACATGGTTTGCATTCTTCCTAACCTTTATGGCCTGGTTCAACATGGCCCCGCTGGCAGCAGCGATAAAGGGCGATTTGAGCTTAAGTGATAGCGACATCAAAGTCTTGATGATTTGCAACGTGGCTCTGACGATTCCGGCGCGAATTATTATCGGCATGTTGCTTGATAAGTTTGGACCGCGCAAGGTTTACTCAGGCTTACTGATTGTGATGTCAGTTCCGTGCTTCATCTTTGCGCTTTCGACCAGCTTTACTCAGTTGGTTATCACCCGCTTACTAATGGGTGTAGTCGGTGCCGGTTTTGTGATTGGCATCCGCATGGTCGCAGAATGGTTCCCACCAAAAGATGTTGGTGAAGCCGAGGGAATTTATGGCGGCTTTGGCAATTTTGGTTCGGCAGCCTCAGCAATGTTGCTGCCAGTTTTGGCAGTTTCATTTTTCGGTGGAGAAGACGGATGGCGTTACTCAATCGCCTTGACTGGTTTGATGTGTCTGATTTACGGATTCATCTACTACCGCAATGTAACTGATACTCCTCCAGGGAAAACTTATCACCGTCCGGCACGTTCAAGTGCGATGGAAGTCACATCAAAGACATCACTTTTTGGCTTAATTATCATGCAGTTACCAATGCTTTTGGCCTTGGGTGTATTGGCATGGAAACTTTGGTTGATTGGATTCCTGCCAACTCAAGGAAAACACGCTACCTACGGAATCCTTGCATCGGTCTTTGTCTTTCAGGCTTGGAAAGCTTGGACAGTTAATATGCCACGCATCAAGCAAGGCTACGACGAGAACGACAAGTATGAATTTCGTCAAGTTGCAATTCTTGACATAGCCTACTTTGTAACCTTTGGATCAGAGTTGGCAGTTGTTTCCATGTTGCCCTTGTTCTTTATGAACAAATTTAACTTGACGCTTTCCGAAGCTGGTTTAATCGCTGCATCCTTTGCCTTTATGAACTTGTTTGCTCGCCCGACTGGCGGCTTCTTGTCAGATCGCCTTGGCTCACGCCGTAAAACTTTAACCTTCCTGCTTGCGGGCCTTTCCTTCGGTTACTTCTTAATGAGTCGTATCACCGGTGAATGGCCAATTGCGCTAGCAGTTGGTGCAACCATGTTGTGTTCATTTTTTGTTCAAGCTGGAGAGGGCGCGGTTTTCGCTGTTGTTCCACTGGTGAAAAAGCGCGTGACTGGACAGGTCGCAGGCATGGTCGGTGCATACGGAAACGTTGGGGCCGTAACATTCTTGACGGTTTTAAGCTTTGTAAGCCCAAGTACCTTCTTTTTGACCATTAGTGGCTGTGCAATTTTCTGCTTGGCAGCCTCCTTGTTCTTGAAAGAGCCAAAGGGTTCTTTTGCTGACGCACATCACGACGAGATGGAGCCAAAAGGCGACATCGCAACTGGACTTAGTTCATGAGTAACATTGATAAATGGGATGTAGAGGACCAGGATTTCTGGGAATCTACCGGTAAGCATGTTGCCACTCGCAACCTATGGATTTCAATTCCATCACTACTTTGCGGGTTTTCCGTTTGGTTGATGTGGGGAATTATCACGGTTCAAATGAAGAACCTTGGTTTCACTTTTGGTAAATCACCACAAGAGGCCATGGGCTTGTTGTTCATGTTGCCAGCGATTGCTGGTCTAACAGGTGCCACCTTGCGCATTCCAAGTACCTTCTTCATCCGATTGGCAGGTGGTCGAAATACCATCTTCTTTACTACGGCGCTATTGATGATTCCGGCATTGGGTGCGGCTTTTGCTTTGCAAGACCCAAGCACATCGTTTTGGAAATTCCAATTGTTGGCCTTCCTTTCTGGAATCGGTGGCGGCAACTTCGCCTCCTCAATGTCCAACATTAGTTTCTTTTACCCCAAGAAAGTGCAAGGTTACGCCCTGGGCATGAACGCGGGTCTTGGAAACTTTGGTGTAACCACCATGCAGATTTTGATTCCACTTTGTATGACCGCGGCAATCGTTGGCCCGTTAAGTGGTGATCCTGAATTGCTCACTTCCACTAGTGGAACAATCTTTAAACGCATTCCTGCTGGTTCGGAAACTTGGCTTTCAAGTGCTGGCTGGGTGTGGATGTTCTGGTTGATTCCTTTGGCGGTATTCGGTTGGACAAAGATGAACAACATTACAACCGAGGCGGTAAGCCCTGGATTGTCAAACCCATTGACCGCCTTTGGTCGAATAACGTGGTTGTTGTTGATTGGTTTCGCAACTGCTGGAGCCGGCCTTTACTTCATCATTCAATACATCGCTCTTACTTGGGTGAAATGGATTGTGTTGCCGGTGGTAATTGCATCCACCGTGTTCTTAATGAAAGCATTGTCGCCAAAAGCGATAAAGAGCAATCTCGATCGTCAATACAAAATCTTTGACAACAAGCACACATGGGTAATGACAATCATTTACACCATGACCTTTGGTTCATTCATCGGATTTTCTGCGGCGGTAGGCTTAGCGATTAAATTCATCTTTGGATTCCAACACGTGATAGTGGATGGCGTGATGACTCACGACTTGGCCAACCCGAATGCTCCAGCGACTTTCATGTTCGTTTGGGTAGGCGCTTTTGTCGGTGCATTAATTCGCCCGGTGGGAGGGATTATTGCCGATAAGCTTGGTGGAGCAATTGTTACTCAATGGGTAGCGATTGTGATGACTCTCTCCGCAATTGGAGTCGGTTACTACTCATCACTTGCTTACCAATCTGCGACTCCCGAAGAATTCTTCATGCCATTCTTCGTGTTGATCGTGGTGCTGTTTGCGGCCACCGGAGTCGGTAACGGTTCAACCTTCCGTACCATCTCAATGGTATTTAACGCTGAACAAGCTGGTCCGGTCCTTGGTTGGACATCTGCGGTTGCCGCATACGGTGCCTTCTTGATTCCAAAGTTGATTGGTGAACAAATGAAGGCGACTACCCCTGAAGTTGCAATGTATGGACTTGCAGCCTTCTACGCATTCTGTGCCATCTTAAATTGGTGGTACTACCTAGGCCCTAAAGCCGAATACAAGAATCCATAATTGATAGTGAATTCTTAGGATAGTTGTCGTAACAAGCTGGCGTAAGTTGGCAACCGTGTGGTGGCGGTGTTGTGGCAGCTATCCTTTTTTGCTACTTGCGTGCAAGGCGCAAGCCAGTGCCAATATTGCACAAGGCGCAAAGTGCACCAATAAGCGACTTATGCTTACATCCATTAGCAGGCTTATGTTGCCATCTTTCCAACCGCTTGACAGAAAACCAAGAATAGCAATTAAGATTCCCGCTTCTAACCAAGCGAGGCAAGCAATGGCTGGTCGCCAGTTTTGTTCGCGCTTAAAGTAAAAACCAATACCAGTGCAGGCGACGAGGATTGTTGCCGCCGGCCATAAAGCACCCCAGCGAGTGGGGTCGGACATTTCGCTAGTGATGCGCTCCATGATTAGCGGTGCGCGCATGAGTCCATCTGAAATTGCTTGGAGGCCACCACTTGAAAGGTAGTGTTCGCCATCAGCGTGGACCACGTTCCAGGTTATTAAGCGCCACACGCCAAATGATGATAGTGCCAATAAAGCTGGGCGCATCAACCAACGTTTTTGCGGAAGGATTATGGCCGCAAGAATTAACATTGCCAAGATTGATGGAAGCCCTTCTTGCTTAGATAAAACAGCGGCAATGCAGGCGATTGCGAGGCACCATTCTTGGGTTCGTTGGCGGCGATCAAGGCCGGCCTCAAGGATTAGTATGGCCGCACTCGTTAGTGCCAAAGCGAGTGGTAAGTCTGCAAGAAAGGCGGCGGCGCCGAGGCCAACACTTTCAATACCGCTTAAATTTCCGGCGCGCGTCATCCAACTTAAGCACGGAGTGAGTGCCAGGCACAGTGCTAATAAGTTGCCGGTTCGTCGTCCGCAATGTTTAGTGCAAAAGCCCGTCACAATGCCGATGAGGGCGATAAAGAAAGTTGGGCTTAGTAAGCGTAAGCAGTTTTGCGCATCGCCACCAAGTCCAATTGCAAGCCCGCCAAGTGATGGAAGTAGCGGTGGATAACTTGGATGGCTGAAGGCCCAGTTACTTTGACTGCTTAGTGCTGGGGTTAAAGAAAAATCATGCGCCAACCATTTGGCGTGCATGCCCCAGCGAAGTAGTGCATCGGGGTTCCAAGTTGGTGTGGCAAATGCTTGCCAGGTAATTGCCGCGCCGATTACTAACACTGGAGCAAAGTCAATCCAGCCGCCGTTAACTTCTGAAGTTGGCGGTTTACTTAGGGAGGCACCAAGTAATGCTAGGCCGATTGCCAATGCCCATGGATGGGCAAGTGCTAGCGGTGAAAGAATCGCCGCCATGGTCGCTAAACAACAACTACCAACTAAAAAGGCCCAGCCAAACCAAGCTGGCCCGGACGAACAGGTAAATCGTAAGCGTCGCAGTAAGGCGTGTCCGGCGAATACCACTAGTGTGATAGTGCCGAGAGTGGCCAAAATGGAAATCATCGTTCAAGCTCCAATAGTTGCCAGCCATCTTCACGATTAAGCCATAGTGCGTGGCTGGCGTGAAGTTTTTGCGCGGCGGCAATAAGTTGCTCTTGATTGCGGCCTTGGCGGGGAAGTTCCAAAACGGTAGCCGGGTAAGCTGAGAAAATAATTTTCGGTGCTAAAGAACTGGCTCGGCGCGAGACAAAATGAAGCACCAAATTGTCGGCTGCCAGTTGAGTTAAGCCATCTGGAATGGTGCGCGACTCTTGTTGTAGTTCGGAGCCCCATGGCTGATCATCGGCGGCCAGCACAATTGGCGCACCATGGGTGAGGGCTAGCCACAAGTTGGCGGCCAACCACAAGTAAAGGATGGAGAGAAGGGTGCTCCGCAAGGTAGGAACAGAATACAATCACCGGCAAGATGATTCTTAACCTCCCCCAGGCGGCGGCGCGATTGGGCGTATCTCCGGAAACTCTGCGACGTTGGTCGCGGCAGGGGGTTCTCGGTATGCGTTCGGCAAGTGGCGAGATTGAATTTGAGGAAAAGGAATTGCGCGCCTGGGCGAAGCGGCAAGGCTTGCGCTTACGCGAAGAAAGCCGGCCGTGTTGGCCGTTGGCGGTCGAGTCAAGTGAACGTCCCTTGACTACTGCACTTCGACTTGGCGGAGTATTTCCTTTTTTTGAAGGTGAAACGTCTGAGCAAGTATTGCGAGCGATGGTTGAATTGGCTCCAATTTCTGATGAACCAACGCGCATTCAATTGCATGAACAACTGCAAGCGCGTGAAGCTTTAAGCTCAACTGGGCTTGGGCATGGAATTGCCTTGCCGCACCCGCGCACCCCAAGTCGGAACTTTGCGAGTGAACCAACAGTGTTGTTAGCTTTATTAAATAAGCCAGTCGATTGGTCAGCGATTGATGGCCAGGAAGTTGGCGCGGTGTTTTTATTACTCAACCCGGATCCGCAAAGCCATTTGAGGATTCTGTCACGGATATCCTTTTTGTTGCGCGATGAAAACTTCATCAAATCCTTGAAGCTTGACGCGGACCCTGAACAGTTGCTGGAAATGGTTGCCTTGTTGGAACCAGATTGTGCATGAGTAAATTTCGTTCACGGTCAGATGCCGGGCAACTTTGGCTAATGGTGGTGATTGCGGCGATAGTAGGGGTGGCGGCCTCGGTGTCGGCGGTTGCTTTGCGGACTGGTGTGCATTTTCTATTCGATCAATTGGCGGTTTGGCGTGAAAGTGTCATTGGCCTGTTCTTGCCGGCGATAGGTGCCTTATTGGGAGTTTGGATAGTGCGCCAAGTGTTTCGTGAACCTGGCGGACATGGGGTCCCTGCAGTTTTGGAGGCGGTTAGCCGCGGCGGTGGATCGATGCGCTTGCGTTCGATGCTAAGTCGCTTACTCGGTTCCTTAATGACCGTTGCCGGCGGTGGGTCGGCGGGTTTGGAGGGGCCGATTGTTTTTAGTTCGGCTGCTGTTGGGAGCAGTATTGCGCGTGGTATGAAGTTGGCCGAACGCCAACGAGTTTTATTGTTGGCCTGTGGCGTTGCCGGCGGCATCGGCGCGATTTTTAACGCACCATTAACGGGCGTTATTTTTGCCATGGAAGTGGTGCTCGCCGAATGGACCATAGGTGCATTAATTCCAGTGGTGGTTGCAGCTGCGGTGGCCACTGAAGCGGGCCGCAGTGTGATGGGGGCCGAGGGCGCATTTCAAGCCGTTGAACTTAGTTGGGGTTTGCCCGACTTGTTTGCTTGTATTGTTTTAGGTGGCTTGACCGGATTGTTGTCTGTAGCGTTGGTGCGCTCAATCTTTTGTTTCGAAAGTGCCGCGCGACGTTTAAAGCAAGGTGATTTTTTGGGGCGTACTGGCATGATGGCGGCCGCCGCTGGATTGTTGGTCGGGTGTATTGCGTGGTGGCAGCCGCAAGCGGCTGGCGAAGGCTATGGATTAGTTAACTCAATAATCGATGGGTCATTGCAAACTGCTCTCCCATTATTAGTGGCCTTGTTGGCGGCAAAATTTTTGGCGACGGTTCTGACTTTGGGTAGTAACGCGCCAGGCGGTATTTTTGCACCATCGCTAGTTCTTGGCGCATTGCTCGGTTTTGGATTTGGCCACCTCTTACAGGCAATAATGCCAAATGCTGGATTGGCTGAACCAGGTTTCTTTGCCTTAGTCGCGATGGCCGGACTAGTTGCTGGCGCTATGCAAGCACCGTTTACCGGAATCTTTTTGGCTTTAGAAACTACTGGAGGGTGGGATCATTCCTTGCCATTAATGTTGGTGGCCGTACATAGTGCGATGGTTTCAAAAAGTTTACTTCGCCATTCTTTCTATACTTGGGATTTAGCTGAGAGTGGCAAACTGTTACGGCCTGGAACTGATGTCCGTATTCTTTCCGATTTATTCGTAGGCGAGATGTTAGATGAAGAGTCCGTGTCAATTGAAAGTGGCCGCACCTTAGATGATCTAGCTAAGTTATTGCCAGGTACTCATCGAAATCATTTCGCAGTAGTCGCGCCTGAAACCAATCAACTTTTGGGAATGTTAGATTTGTCAGACTTGCGCGCATTCATTTTTGATGACACTCTACGCCGAGTGACTCCAGTTGATACGGTTATGGATAGTGAACTTCCGAGTTTGTTTAGCGATGATACTTTAAGTCGCGCCACCGATTTGTTTGAACAGTCAAATTCTTGGGTGCTACCAGTAGTTGATAAGCAAGGCGCCTACGTGGGCACCGTGTCAAAGTCCACCCTATTTGACCGTTATCGCTCAGAGCTAATCGTGCAAACTGCTAACCGGCAAGAGTAGCTTCAGCTCTAGCATCAATTATTTGATATCCCTGATTGCGTTGGCGGGGGATAAAGCCGGCCGCTTTAATAGCTGCCTCGATTTGTTTTACTTCCACAAGTTCAAAACATCCGGCCGCCGACACTACATTTTCTTCAAGCATTGCTGACCCGAAGTCGTTGCAGCCCATGCGTAGAGCTAGTGCTGCGGCGTCGGCACCTTGAGTTACGAAACTTGCTTGGATGTTATCGAAGTTGTCGAGGAATAAGCGCGCGACTGCAGTGGTGCGAAAGTATTCGGCGTGGGTGGCCTTCTTCCAACCACTGGCCAACAGTTGATCGCCAAGTGGATTGCCGCCGGGCTGGAAGGTCCAGTCAATGAATGCGGTAAATCCACCGGTGCGATCTTGGACATCGCGCAGTCGTTGCATATGCTCGATGCGATCTTCAACACTTTCAACATGACCAAACATCATGGTGGCGGTGGTGCGCATGCCAAGTGAATGCGCTTCTTCCATAACGCGTAACCATTCATCAGTAGTTGCTTTTCGTGGTGCAATTATTTTGCGTACTGATTCGACAAGTATTTCGGCGCCACCGCCGGGCATTGAATCCATGCCGGCGCTTTGCATTTGCCTCAAAACTTCAAGCGTGGTGATTTTTGATACATGCGATAGGTGCACAATTTCTGGTGGAGACATTGCATGTAAGTGCAAATCCGGCCAGCGTTGTTTGAGGTCGCGAAACAAATCGCAAAACCACTCAACATTTAATTTAGGGTGATGCCCTCCCTGCATAAGAATTTGCACGCCGCCAACATCGACCGTTTCTTGGACTTTTTGATAAATAGTTTCGCGGTCTAATACATAACTTTTTTCAAGGTCTTTGGGCTTTGCATAAAAAGAGCAAAAACTGCAATCGGTAACGCAAACGTTGGTCGGGTTCAGGTTGCGGTCAATGATGTAAGTGACCGTGTTGTTGGGGTGTTTACGTTGGCGCGCCTGGTCGGCCAGCAGTCCCAAAGTGGCCATATCCGCGTGTCGATGTAGGCGGATTGCCTCCTGCGCAGAAATGCGTTGGCCGTCGCTCAGATTGTCGAGGATGCTCGGTAACTCCATTTTTATAGTGTAATCGCGCGGCCTAGTAAAATGAAATTTCCTACCTAAGCTTATTCCAATAAGGGAATTAGGGGTGTTTTTGGGCCATTTGGAAGTTATAGTAAGTTGCATTATTTATGCTGTTTTTTTTGATTTTCTTTCCTGAGATAGGTTAGATTTAAGGAAATCCCTGGTTGAAGCGGTTTACCCCGTGGTTCCTCAACCTTCTCCCAAATACCTTACTTAATTGCGAAAAATGAACAAATTGAATAGTTTAGTTTGCTTACTGGCTGTGGCATCTCTTTCTGTTGGCGTAACTGCTCAAGAAAATGAAGTCGATCCTAGTGGCATGATTTCCCCCCTCGGTGGTGGTTCCGCGCGTGGCCTCGGTGCACTAGTTGCCGGTCCTTACGATGTAGAATCAGCCCCATACGATAACCGTTGTCTTGGTGTTGAAGAGGCCTGGGGTCACCTTTGGGTGACTGGCCGTGGACACACATCTGTTGGTGATAACTACATGATTCACCAGTACGACATGAACGGTGTTTACATTACTTCTTACCCCCAAAATGTGAGTTCATCAAACCTTGCTGGTTGGGGTGGACGTGACATGGAAGCTGACGAGGTCAACAATATGTTGTACGTTGGCAACGACAATGGTTACGTTGAAGTGATGTCCTACGATGCCACAACTGGTGCCTTGACTTACTCAAACACAGTTTGGTCAAACGTGTCAGGAACGGTTCGCGCGCTTTGCCAAGATCCTGGATCTGGTAACTACTTCACCAAGTCATTCACCGGCGACATTTCAGAATTTGATATGGCGACTGGTACGGTGATTAACACATTCTCTAACACTATGGTTTCGGCCTATGGTTTCGGTTGGGATAGCTCAATGGGAACTATTTGGTCATCAGACACTGGTGCTGGTGGAACTGAGTTAGACCCTGCAACTGGTATGAGCACTGGTCGTTCATTCATCGGTTCTGGTGGTGCACAAGGTGGCGTTGATGTTTACTTCGATGCACGTGGAAACGCTGGTGCAGGTGGAATGGTAATGGCTACTCTGACCCAAGAGGCTCCAGATAGCATTTACGTTTACGATACTGTTGGAACACCTCCTCCAGCTTGGGCAAACTTGCCAACCGCATTTGTTCCTGCCGGTGGTTACACCGAGAACTTTGACTCACTTGGTGGAGTAGTTCCTGGGCACATGGCAACTAACCATGGTCTTCAGGGTACAAATGACCCAGAAGCATGGTGTAATGTTGGTCAGCAAGGTGCTTCTGGTCTCGCTGCATTCAGTGGTACACAGTCATTGGAGATGGGTCTCGACCCAATCAGTACCAACTACCACGATGTTTGGAATGCGCTGATTGTCGGCCTTAACGGTGGCGGTTCAACTGCTCTTACTCTTGACATGCAGATCATCGACCACGGTGAAGAGTCTCATATTTGGGATGGCATTTGGGTTTCTGATAACGGAACCGATTGGCACTTCACTGGTCAAGACTGGAACCCACTCGGTTCAGCTTGGCAAGCAGTTACTGGAATCGACCTGTCTAATGCAGGTGCAGATTGCACAGGTGACTTCTACTTAATGTTTGCTCAAAACGACAACTTCCCATGTGGATACCTTGATGGTGTTCAGATTGACGACCTAGTAATTAATGGCGGTGGCCCAAGTGGTCCATCACTTGCCGTTAACAACTTGGTGTCTGGTGCGACTGCTGTAGTTGACTGCAATAACTGCACCCCTGGTGGCGTTGTTTACTTTGTATGGTCAGCCGCCGGTGGTGGTCCAATTGGTACCCCTTTCGGAACTGGTTATGTTTCACCTCCATACAGCGTCATTCCATTGATGGCCGATATGGTTGGCGATGCACAATTGCAACAGCCAGTACCTCCAGGATTGACCGGAATGAACCTCTGGTTCCACGGCGCCGATGTCGGTTCAGCTACAATGTTGAACGCATTAGCAATGACAATCGGTTAAACCCGACTGTTTAGATTTAGCCTCCTCGTGTGAAAGCACACGGGGAGGCTTTTTATGACACTGACCTAATCGGCTGGGTCATATTTACACAAATTCGCGTAATCAAGCCGG
>CAZWVI010000022.1:0-34345 GCA_964637165.1 uncultured Planctomycetales bacterium | reverse complement strand
AAAACGAGCATTGGTAAATCCTCGCTTTGGAACTTTTCGGAAGAGAGGCATTTGGCCACCTTCAAAGCCGATTCGAGGATTGTCACCAGAACGAGAGCGTTGTCCCTTATGGCCACGACCAGCAGTTTTGCCAGTTCCAGAACCAGGACCACGTCCAACCCGTTTACGGTTTGGGTATTTAACTCCCTTTGCAGTTACGTCGTGAATTTGCATTAGATTTCAACTCCGCGAAGGTCGGCCAATTCTTCTTTAGAACGAAGACGGGCCAGACCATCAATTGTGGCTTTTGCCAGGTTGATTGGGTTGGTTGAGCCGTAAGACTTGGTAAGAATGTCTTTTACGCCAGCAAGCTCGAGTACCGCGCGCACTGTTCCACCAGCAATGATGCCGGTACCAGGTGAAGCTGGAATCAAACGAACTCGTGATGCGCAAAAGGTACCCTCAATCTCGTGAGGGATACTAGTTTCAAGGCGTTGCACTCGCACGAGGTGCTTGCGGCCGTCCTTGAAAGCCTTCTGCATCGCAGCTGGAATTTCTTTAGCTTTGCCAAAACCATAACCAACAACACCATCTTGGTTGCCAACAATGGTCAAAGATGAAAAGGCGAAACGACGTCCACCCTTTACCACCTTGGCTGTCCGATTAACTTTCAGACGCTCTTCCTTTAACTCGCCAAGCTTCTCAGCTTCATTGCGGTCAAGGTATTCGATTTTATCTCTACTTTTACCCATCTGATTAGAACTTTAGGCCACCCTCGCGAGCAGCTTCGGCAAGTGCTTTAACTCGCCCGTGAAAAAGGAAACGACCGCGGTCGAATTTGACTTCTGAAACACCGGCCTCCTTGGCGCGTTCAGCAATTGTCGCTCCGACAACTGCAGCCCGCTCAGATTTAGTCTTACCGGCTATTAGCTCTGAAAGGCCTGACTCCATGTCGCTTGCAGCAACCAGAGTAACGCCCTTAAGGTCGTCGATAAGTTGCACAGAAATGTGCTTTGAACTCCGGAAGACGGAAAGACGTGGACGGTCACCGCCAACATTCAAGCGGCGACGCACGCCCATTGACTTGCGATCCCGAACCTTCCACTTACGCTTTTGTTGTTTGTAATCCATGACAATCAAGCAAGGGCTTTACCGGCCTTACGACGGACAACTTCACCTTGGTAACGAATGCCTTTACCTTTGTAAGGTTCTGGCGGACGCACTCGGCGAATGTTTGCGGCGAACTGCCCAACGGCTTGCTTATCAAAGCCTTCAACCAAGATTTGGGTTGGGGAATTCAGGGTAACGGTGACTCCAGCTGGTGGGTCACATTTGACGGTGTGGCAGAAACCAATTTGCATTTCAATGCCCTGCCCTGCAGGCTTGGCGTTCCAACCAACTCCGTGAATCTCAAGGGTTTTTTGGTAGCCGTTAGTAACGCCTTCAACCATGTTGGCAATGTTGGCGCGTACCAAACCGTGGAAGGCCGCTGCTTGGCGCGGTGCACCTGCACCAGTACGACTCACAGTTACAACTGAGTCCTCAACTGCAACTGCAATTTCTGGGAATAAAGGAAAGCTAAGCTCCCCTTTTGGACCCTTTACCTTGACCTCATTGGTAGCAACTTCAACAGTTACTCCAGATGGTATGGCGACGGGGGAATTTCCGATTCTTGACATAATTAAATCCTCTTAGAAAACAGTGCAAAGGATTTCGCCACCAATCCCAAGTTCACGCGCCTTACGGTCGTTCATGATTCCTTGAGAAGTTGACACGATGGTAGTTCCTAGCCCTCTACGAACTACTGGAATATCGTCGGAGCCGGCGTAAACGCGACAGCCAGGAGATGAAATTCGAGTTAGTTCCGTAATGGCGTTAACTCCATCTAGGTCGTATTTAAGATGCAAGCGCAATACTCCAAATCCACGTTCATCGGTGAGCGCTTCAACATCTTTGATGTAGCCACCTTCCTTGAGCACTAAAGCTAAATTTGACTTAGCGCGCGAAGATGGCATTTCTACAGACTGACGGCGAACCATGATTCCATTACGAATCCGGGTAAGCATGTCGGCAATTGGGTCTGACATAGTCATGATTTATTCTCCTTACCAGCTGGCTTTTCGGACACCTGGGAGTTCGCCAGCGTGAGCTAGGCGACGGAACACCAATCGGGAAATACCGAACTTGCGGTAATAGCCCTTTGGGCGTCCAGTAATGGCACAACGGTTGTGAATCCGCACCGAACTAGCGTCGCGCGGCATGTTGTGAATTTTCTTGTAAGCGGCAGCTTTATCTTCAAGTGATGATTCAGGATCTTTAATCACTTTAATCAACTCGGCACGCTTTTCGGCATGCTTGGCTACAAGCTTGATTCGCTTCTTGTTACGGTATTTAGCGCTGGTCTTAGCCATTACTTATTTCCTCCTGGTCGACGGAACGGGAATCCGAATCCATCTAGAAGAGCGCGACCTTCATCATCGGTGCGCGCACTAGTCACTATTGTGACGTTCATTCCCTGAGTGAATTCAACCCGGTCAAGGTCAATTTCAGGGAAAAGAGTTTGCTCAGTGAGTCCGAGGCTGTAATTGCCTTGGCCGTCAAACTTGGTTCCAACACCGCGGAAGTCACGAACACGAGGTAGAACTACTGAAACCAAACGGTCCAGGAATTCATACATGCGCTCGCCACGCAACGTAACCATGCAACCGATTGGGCTACCTTCGCGAAGTCGGAAGTTTGCAACAGATTTTTTGGAATTACGAACCACTGGCTTTTGACCAGTAATAATCGCCATGTCCTTCACCGCTGCGTCGATGCGTGAGCGGGTATCCATGGCTTTGCCAACCCCCATGCTTACGACAATTTTGTCAATCCGAGGAGTTTGCATCGGGTTGGACAACCCGAACTTCTCAGTCAACTGAGGAATTACTTTTTCCTTGTAATGTGCTGCTAAACGTGCCATGTCTTAATTGAACTTGGTTCCGCAGGGTATGCCTACTCGCACCTTGGTAGCACCATCACCTTCCATTTTGGTGCGAACGCCTTTACCGGCCTTTTCGCTCCACAACAGAACGTTTGATGCGCTAACTGGCACTTCTCGTTCGATCTCCCCACCTTGCGGGTTGGTAGGAGTCTTGGGAATTCGCTTGGTACGAAGGTTAATCCCTTCAACCACGACTTGATTATTCTGTTGGTAAATATGCAGAACTTTTCCGCGCTTACCTTTGTGGTTGCCATTTGTGACAACAACCTCATCTCCAGTCTTTAGGTGCATCAGACAACCTCCTGGGCAAGTGAAACAATTTTCATGTATTTGCGTTCACGTAGTTCGCGAGCTACTGCACCGAAAATGCGGGTCCCTTTAGGGTTGCCATCGGCATCAATTAACACTACGGCGTTACTATCGAACTTGACGTAGCTGCCGTCCTTGCGGCGAACAGCTTGCCTGGTACGGACAATCACACCTTTAACAACTTCACCGGTACCGACATCGCTACCTGGCAAAGCTTTTTTCACTGAAGCAACAATAACGTCACCAACACCAGCAAAACGGCGCTTGGAACCACCAAGAACTTTGATGCACTGCACGATTCGAGCGCCGCTGTTATCAGCGACATCTAACCTAGTTTGCATTTGAATCATCTTTTATCTCCTCTAATTGCCTTTTGAGATTACTTCAACTAGACGCCAGCGCTTAGACTTTGACATTGGACGAATACCCATGATTCGCACCTTGTCGCCCATCTTGGCTTGGTTCTCTTCATCATGGGCGTAAAACTTCTTACGCACACTGATGGTCTTTTTGTAAAGCGCATGGCGAGTCAAGCGATCGACACGCACCACGATTGTTTTGTCCATTCCATCAGAAATAACTACGCCGGTTAACTCTTTACGAGTACCACGTGCCCCCTGAACTTCTTGGTTGTTTTCTACTTCGGTCATGGCTCTAACGAGGCTCCTGTCCGTTAATGCGCATTTCGCGCTCTTGAAGGATGGTCTTCATGCGAGCGATATCACGACGAATGCGACGAATTGCCGCAGGGTCAGTGTTACCCTCGGTGAGAGAACGAAACTTCATTCCGAAGAGTTCCTTCTCTAGGTTTTCGAGATCAAATTCAATCTCGGAATTTTCTTTTCCGCGTACTTCTGTGGCTTTCATCTATCTATTCCTACATCCGTTTCCGTTCAATCATCCGCACCCGAATTGGGAGCTTATGCGCAACACGGTTAAATGCCTTACGAGCAACATCTACCTCGACGCCGCCGCCAAGTTCGTAGATCACAGTGCCAGGTCGAATAACGGCAACCCAACGGTCAACGTCACCTTTACCGGAACCCATGCGAACTTCGAGTGGCTTAGCGGTTACAGGCTTATGAGGGAAAACCCGAATCCACAATTTGCATTCACCAGCAGCGCGGTTTGCTGCGACACGACCAGCTTCAATGGTGCGCGCGCTCAACCAACACCACTCAAGTGCTTGAAGACCGAAGTCTCCGAAAGCCACGCGGTTTCCACGCATTGCTTTAGCGCGACAGGTGCCCTTAATCGGGCTGCGTTGATCCTTGCGGTGAATGCGCTTTGCAGCAGCACCCTTTCCGCCCTTAATCGCGCAACCGTAGGTTCCTTTTAATTTGCCCCGCTGTGCTTTGCGGTACTTAACTCTTTTTGGCATTAACATGGCATTTACTCCTAGCGAACAGTTTCACCAGTAAAGATCCAAGCTTTAACTCCAAGAACACCGTAGGTGGTGTGAGCCTCGGAGAAGCCGTATTGACAGCGAGCAGTCAAGGTTTGCAATGGAATGCGGCCTTGACGCTGGGTCATGGTGCGACTCATTTCAGCACCGTCGATACGGCCACTTACTTGAATCTTGACACCTTCTGCGCCAGCGTTCATGGTGTTTTCAACCACGCGCTTCATTTGACGCCGTGGAGAAACGCGACGCTCGATAGCTGCGGCCAAGTTCTCGGCAACAGTTTGGGCGTCGAGGTCCCAGTGGCGCACTTCCTGAATGTCCAACTTAACTTCTAAGCCGGTCATTTTCTCAAGATCATTTACCAAGGCGTCACGGGTGGCGTAGCCACGACCGATTACTTCACCTTTACGAGTTACCAACAACATGATGGTAATCCGACCAGAACGACGTTGAATGTCAATCTGGCTAATGATGCCCTTACGGAAGCGCTTGCGAATCATTGTTCGGACTTGGAAGTCCACCAACAATTTTTCGCCATACTCTTCACCGCGAGCAAACCAGCGCGAGCGCCAAGGTTCGGAGATTCCAATACGGAACCCGAGTGGATTAATCTTTTGTCCCATGTTTAGCTGGCCTCCCGCTCTGAAACGATGACCTTAATGTGAGCAGTACGCTTGCGGTATGGCATTGAACGACCCATCGAAGCTGGGCGGTAACGCATACGGCCTTGAAGCAACGGACCTTCATCAACTCGGGCGTCCGAGATGACCAGAGTGTTGACGTCAACAGCGTCGTTCTGACCTGCGTTAGCAACAGCCGAACGCAACACCTTTTGGAAAAGTGCCGCACCGCGGGTTTGGTTAACTGAAAGCAGATCCAATGCACGATTTACCTGCAAACCGCGAATCAAATTCGCTGTTGGGCGAACCTTTTTTGCAGAGATGCGGGCGTAACGGTGACTTGCGCGAAATTCCATGTCAAGTCCTACTTCTTGTCGTGACCCTTAAACAAGCGGGTCGGGGCGAATTCACCGAGGCGGTGTCCTACCATGTCCTCAGTAACGAAAACCTTCAGGAAAGATTTGCCGTTGTGCACCATAAAGGTACGACCGACATAATCCGGAAGGATGGTTGATGCGCGAGCCCAGGTTTTGATCGGCTTCTTGTCGCCAGTGGCGTCTGCCTTATCAACCTTGCGCTGCAGGCGAGGTTCAATCCAGGGTCCTTTCTTTAAGCTACGTGCCATTTAATTATCTCTTACCTTTCTTGCGGCGACGAACGATGAACTTGCTAGTTGTCTTGCGGACATTTCGAGTTTTACCACCCTTAGCTGGCTTACCCCATGGAGACACTGGGTGTCGACCCATGGTGCGACCTTCACCACCACCGTGAGGGTGAGCAGCCGGGTACATCGCAGTACCACGAACATGTGGACGTTTACCCCGATGGATATTGCGTCCAGCCTTACCTAAGGTCACGTTTTGGTGGTCGGAGTTGCCGACCTCACCAATGGTTGCACGACAAGTTGCGTGCACACGGCGTAGTTCGCCACTGGGCAGGGCCAACAGTGCGTAACCACCCTCGCGAGCAGCCAAGCGCGCAGACGCCCCAGCTGAACGAGCCATTTTGCCACCTTGACCTGGACGAAGTTCAATGTTGTGAACATCGAGACCAAGCGGCATGTCCTTTAGTTGCATTGCGCAACCGTCCTTTGGCTCGGCATCGGCCCCAGAGGAAATAACATCCCCCTGAGCCAGACCCTTCGGCCAAATGATGTAACGCTTTTCACCATCTGCGTAGTGCAGCAAGGCGATGTAAGCGGTACGGTTTGGATCGTATTCGATATGGGCAACCTTGGCTGGAACACCATCCTTGTTGCGCTTGAAATCGATAATCCGATAACGACGCTTAGCGCCGCCACCACGGTGACGTGAAGTCACGCGACCCCGGTTGTTACGACCACCGGACTTCTTCAACGGGGCGAGCAGACTCTTCTCGGGAGTTTGCCGTGTCAATTCTTCACGATCGAGAACTGAGCCGCCGCGACGACCTGGTGATGTTGGCTTGTAGTACTTAAGTCCCATTACTCTGTCCTCTTATAAAAGGTCGATCTTGTCGCCTTCTTTGAGAGTAACTACGGCAATTTTGCGCGCCGGAGTTTGGAAGTAACTGGCACCGCGCCGGCGATTCTTGCCGGGCCGCACCAGAGTGTTAACGTTGATGACACTAACTTCAAAGATTGATTCAATCGCTTGACGAATCTCGATCTTGTTAGCACCACCAGACACCTCAAAGCGATATGCGTTAAGGCGTTCGGTTGCTTCAGTTGACTTTTCAGTCAGAACTGGGCTAAGAATTACTTGGTAGTCTTCTGATGTAGCCATGACTTAGTTTCCCGCCTTGGTTAAACGGCCCATGATGTTTCCGAGCGCGCCCTCTTCAGCAAGAACCCACTTATGCGCAAGCAAGTCGTAGGCGTTGCAATCGGCTGCTGTTCGAACACTTACCTGAGGAAAGTTACGAAACGACTTCCAAGCATTTTGATTGTGCTCAGAAAGCAAGACCACAACAGTTCCCTGAGGCGCGAGGTCAGCAATTAACTTGCGTGCTGACTTAGAAGATGGAGCCTCAAAACTGAAGGATGAAATTTCTTTCACCTCAGAATCTTGCAACTTACCTGCCAAAGCTGATCGCAATGCGGCCAAGCGTTGCTTGCGTGGCAAATGGTAGTTCCAGTTGCGCTTATTACGCGGGCCAAAAACTGTTGCACCACCACGCCACAAAGGGTTTTTGCGGTCACCAGTACGTGCACGCCCAGTCTTCTTCTGCTTCCAAGGCTTTTTAATGTGTCCGTTAATTTCGGTACGCACCTTGGTGTGGGCATCGCCCTGACGGAAGTTGCTCTGGTATTGAACAACTGCATCCTTCAGTGTGCGGTACAAAATCTGCTCGCCAAGATCACCGTCTAGCTTGCGCTCGCCGGTGGCTCCACTAGCCATGTCGTAGGTAGCGATGTTGGTCATTATTTCTTAGCTCCAGTTCTTGAAGTTGCGATTTGCACCAAGCCATTCGGCGCACCTGGGACTCCCCCGCGCACCAAAAGCACTCCGCGCTCAACGTCCACTGCTTCGACAACTAAGTTTTTAACAGTGATACGCTTGGCACCGTAGTGACCAGGCATGCGCGCACCTTTAAAAACGCGCCCAGGATAGGCACACTGACCAATCGAACCCGGCGCACGAACATTTCGTGAACCGTGGCTCTCAGGACCTCGCCCGAAGTTGTAACGCTTGATGGTTCCAGCGAAGCCACGCCCCTTCGAGGTTCCAACCACATCTACGACGTGGCCGACCTCAAAAGTTTCAGCTAACAACTCTTGGCCCAATTCAAAGCCATCGATTGCGCAGCGGAATTCGCGTAAAACGCGGAAAGGCTTAACCCCAGCTTTTTCAGCAGCTACGCGCTGCGGCTTGGAAGTGTGCTTGTCACGTGCAGGGATAAAGCCCAACTGAACGGCGGTATAACCGTCGCGTTCTTCGGTACGTAGTCCTGTCACAGTGCATGGACCAGCCTCGAGCACGGTCACCGGTACAACGGTGCCGTCTTCGCGGAAAAATTGGGTCATACCCTTTTTCCGAGCTAGCAGGAATTTCTTTTCAGACATGATTCAGATTGCCTTGTTCCAATTGGCAGAATCGCAGAGGTTCAGACGAACTTGCGGGAACAGTGAGAATGGAGGATCAGACCTTGATGCGGACATCAACTCCGGCGCTTAACACCAGACGGTTAAGTGCATCCACGGTTTGAGGAGTCGGCTCAAGCAAGTACATCAAACGCTTATGGGTGCGAATTTCGAACTGCTCGCGTGACTTTTTGTTCACGTGAGGTGAACGCAACACGGTGTAGCGCTCAATGCGAGTCGGAAGTGGGATTGGGCCAGAAACGCCGACGCCAGAGAGACGCGCGGCCTCCAAGATCGAGTCAGTTGCCTGGTCGATGGCTTCGTGGTCGTAGGCCTCGAGACGGATTTGGATTCTGTTTGCCATTTTGTGTAAGCACACTTCGAGCCTCGAGTTGCTTTATCCGCTGCAATTTGCAGTTTGGTCCAAGCAATCCCAAGGCTTCCCATGAAATTAGGGTCGAGTATCTTACATGAGGCAGGGCATAGGTCAAGCAAAAGGGGGCCAGAAACCTCGTTTCCACCAATATTTCTCTAATTTTCTTAAATTATGCCCCGCCATCGATGATTTCATCGAATCTCTGCGCTGAAACCTCAATATACCCGCGTGGGGTCAAACTGAATACCCCATGGCCTTTGGTCATCGAACGCAATTTGGTTGAATAGGAAAACAGGCCATCTAATGGGGAACTGGCCTCAACAAATCGCTTTCCATCAACCACTTCGATGTTTTCGACTATCGCTCCACGGGCGCTGAGGTCGCCGAGGACCCCGGCGGAATATTCCTCTGGCACCTCGACTTTTAGCCCCATCAGTGGCTCCAATAATTGAGTATTGTCCCTTAAAACGAAGTCAAGAGCCTTAGAGGCCGCGCCCAACAGCATTTCCACACTTGGCTCATCAGTCATGGGTGAATACTCCACACTTTTCAAGGAGATGCTCAACTGGGCTAATGGATAGCCAAATTCACCGCCACCAAGAAGCAGGCTTTGGGCCTCGTGGCTGATAGCTTGCCGTAATTGGCCACCTAGTTCAGCAGCGAAATCCTGCTCAATACTGATTGATGGCTTGGCTTTGGAACTTGCTTGCACAGCTAACTCGACGCTAACCACCTGGCGACCATCCCCAAATGGACGTTCTAGCTTGGCGCTCGCACTGGCCGCCCCGCGCACGGTTTCTCGGTACGCGACCAAGGGACGGCCAGCGCGAACTTCAACCCGAAAGTCTCGCTCAAGACGATGACGAGCCACCTCAAGATGCAACTCCCCCATCCCAGCAATCACCGATTGGCCGGTTTCCTGGTCAACCAAGACCCTTAAGGTCGGATCCTCACGCACCAACATATCCATGGCGTGGTCCAATTTATCGCGGTCAGCCAAATTATTAGGTTCGATAGTTTGGCGAATTACCGGCTCGTCAAATTCAATTGGCTCAAAGGCAACATCTAATCCCTGGGCATGCAAAGTATCACCCGTGACCGTGTCCTTTAATCCTTGTAGGGCAACAATTTCGCCCACCGTCGCCGACTTCACTTGCTCTCGGTGATCGGCATGCATGTGCAAAATCTGATGAACCCGCAACTTTTTGCCGGTGCGCGAATTGATAAGTGAATCGCCCTCGTTTAATTGCCCTGAGTAAATCCGCAAATACCCAAGGCCGCCATGTTGGTCGTGGGCTAGCTTGAAAACTAGCGCACTAAAGAGTTGATCCGGCAAGGCATTTACCTCAACTACCTCATTAGGTTTTCCTGGCACGTGCCCTACAACCGGTGAGCAATCTTCTGGTGCCGGTAAAAAATCTACTATCGCATCTAACAACGGTTGCACGCCGTAGAAGCGCAAAGCAGAACCGCACAGGACTGGTACCAATTCGCCGGCCAAAGTTGAGTTACGCAAACCTTTCAGCAATTCTTTATTTTCAAGGTCGTCATGCTCAATAAAGGCCTCAAGTAAGCCCTCGTTGTGTTCGGCAATTAGCGCGCACAAATCAGCGCGGGCTGCTTGGGCACTGGCTAAGTAGTCATCAGGGATTGCACTGGATTTTATTTTTGAACCCTTTGATTCTTCATCCCAACTCAACACCTTCATTGCAACTAAATCAATAATGCCGGCAAACTCAGAGCCAGCGCCAATGGGCAATTGAGTTACCGCAAGTTGCGTCGCTATTCGCTTTTTAATTGAATCCAATGCCACATTAAAGTCGCCCCCTTGGCGGTCTAGCTTATTAATAAAAGCCAACCATGGAACTTGGTTTTCTCTGGCTTGACGGAGCACTGTCTCGGTTTGGGCTTGAATTCCAGCCACAGCACAAATCACCACTACGGCGCCATCCAATACTCGCAAGGAACGACTAACCTCGGCCGTGAAATCAACGTGACCGGGAGTATCGATCAACTGGATTAGGTGGCTTTTCCACGGACAACGGGTTGCCGCGGCGGTAATTGTGATACCACGTTCACGCTCCTCCTCCATCCAATCCATTACGGTGTTACCGGTATGCACCTCGCCCATGCGCCGCTCAACTCCGGTATAGAACAAAATCCGCTCGGTCACGGTAGTTTTGCCGGCGTCGATGTGAGCGACGATTCCAACGTTCCGCAAAGCTTCTTTGACCATGGACTTAATTGGCTAACAAATGTGCGTTAAGTTCTAGCCACTGCTCCTTCCAATAATAGCCATCTAACAACGAATCGTCACGCTGACCGAGCAAACAAGCAGCGGCATGCAAGGCTTCGATACTGGCGAGGCCCGTTTCAGGATCTTCGTAAATCGTCGACTTGCGTGGATATGCAGTAACTAAACCCTTGGGCAATGAACGTAAGTGTAATTCCCCGGATATCCCCAAAAGGACCCGTGGCAAATCGCGCCACGAACTGTCGATTAGGGTTAGGCGCCGAGTGGCATCAACAGTACTTAGTAGTTCGCCATCAGGATGAAGAAGAGTAGTTTCGCCAACTTCAATCGATTGTCCTAGTGCGCAATCAACCCAAACAATGCCATTCCTGTGCTGTTCACGCAAAGGACTTAGACTGCATTTTTTTTTGGACTCTTTATTTAGCCTCACCAAGGTGACACCAGTTTGCATAGCTTAATCCTACCCCTTCGCTACAAATTGAAAAACGGTCACCCCCAAGATGGGGATGACCGTTGATGACCAAAGGTCATTTAGAAACGTGCGAAGTGAGCGAAAGCCTTGTTGGCTTCAGCCATCTTATGCACGTTTTCTTTCCATTGAACAGAAGAGCCAGTGTTATTGCAGGCATCTACCAATTCCATGGATAAGCGGCGCGCCATAGGCATGCCTTTCTTCTTGCGAGCATTGTTCACCAACCAACGAATTGCCAACGCCTGTGCACGCTTAGCGCCAACCTCGTGCGGTACTTGGTAATTCGAACCGCCGACACGCTTAGAGCGAACTTCGACAGCCGGCTTGATGTTCTCCAAGGCCTGAACGAACACTTCCTCGGGCTTAACTTCATCAAGTTTGGCCGAAGCTTGTTCGCAGGCATCATAGAAGACCTCTAATGCAACCGACTTCTTGCCATCGCACATGATTTGGTTAACAATTTTCATCGCCAACTTTGATCCAAAACGTGGATCTGGTTGAAGATACTTAGCTGTTGATTTGTAACTACGTGGCATAATTATTTACCTCGACGGGTTCCGTACTTGGAGCGTGAACACTTCCGGTCATCAACCCCTGAGGCGTCCAAGGTACCGCGAATAATGTGGTAACGAACACCAGGAAGGTCACGAACACGACCACCGCGAATCAACACGATTGAGTGTTCTTGCAGGTTATGTCCTTCACCACCGATGTAGGCAGTTACTTCCTTTCCGTTCGAAAGACGGACACGGGCGACCTTACGCAGAGCCGAGTTCGGCTTCTTTGGGGTCATGGTCTTAACCTGAGTGCACACTCCGCGCTTTTGCGGGCAGGAGTCTAGCACTGGGCTTTTCGACTTTTTACGCATTGGCTTACGGCCTTTGCGTACGAGCTGATTAATGGTTGGCATTTGTGTTTATGGTCTTTTTCCGCTTTGGGTGTTAGCAGTAAAAGGGGTTAAAAGTCTACCGTTTTGCCGGCAGAGGTCAAGCGTGAACTCTGCCAAAACAGTAATTTGGGGCTTATTGCTCCCCCTCAGCCGCATCAACAGCGACTTCTACGGGAACTGGAGCAGATGGCAGGGCATCGGCACCGGGGATTTGATCGAGGTCACGCTCTCCAAACTGAGAGAAATCAACCTTCTTCTTCACTCGAGTGTCGAGCAAACTACGACAGCCTGTTCCAGCTGGAATTAAGTTGCCGAGGATTACGTTCTCCTTCAGACCGCACAGCTCATCCAACTTGCCGCGCAAGGCAGCTTCAGTGAGAACTTTGGTGGTTTCTTGGAAAGATGCAGCTGAGATGAATGAATCGGACTGCACCGAAGCTTTGGTAATTCCCATTACCATTGCATCAGCAGCAGGCGGCTCTTTGCCCTCCTCTACCAACTTCTCTACGATCTTTCTGAATTGGTAGCGGTCGCGGAATGAGTTCGGCAACAATTTAGAATCGCCACCAGACTTGATTTGAACCTTACGCACCATCTGCATCACAATGATTTCAATGTGCTTGTCGTTAATTGCCACACCTTGAGCGCGGTAAACACTCTGCACTTGATCGACCAAGTACTTTTGTAGTTTGGAATCACCTTCGATTGCCAAAATGTCGTGGGGCGACTTCGAACCATCAACCAATGGCTCGCCTGCCTTAACTACATCACCGGTGTGCACCTTCAAGTGCTTGGACTGAGCAACCAAGTGCTCGAGTTCTTCACCAGTCTCTTGGTTTTTGACCAAGATAATGCGCTTAGCCCGACGCTTATCGCCAAGTTCAACAATGCCATCAATGCGTGACATTACCGCTTCGTTCTTTGGCTTGCGCGCTTCGAACAATTCAGTAACTCGCGGAAGACCACCAGTAATATCCTGCGTACCACCGACCAATCGTGGAGATTTCGCCAGCATGGTTCCGGCTTTTACCTTTTGGCCATCTTCAACCGCAAGGTAAGCATTTTCAGGAAGGGCGGTATAGAACAAGACTTCGCCGTCAGCACCAATCAACAGCACCTGTGGGTGGAGATCACCTTTAGATTCAACCACCTTGCGGCGCTTAATTCCAGTTTTCTCATCTTTTTCAATGACCATGGTTTTACCTTCAACCACGTCTTCAAATTGAACATTTCCATTAAAGTCTGAAAGAATTGGTTGGAAGTGGGAATCCCACTCGCAGATAGCAGTGCCTTTGACGACCTTGCCTCCATCTTTAACTTTCATGATTGAGCCAACGCCCACTTCTTGGCGGTCAACTTCGCGACCTTTTGAGTCACGAACAATTACGCCACCTGTACGAGAAAGAACAATGGTATTGCCCTTCTCATTCTTAACAGTGTTGAGGCCGTGGTACTCCAATGTTCCACCACGGGCCGACTTGAGAGTGTTTTCAACTACAGCACGACTCGCAGTACCACCAATGTGGAACGTACGCATGGTCAACTGAGTACCTGGCTCACCGATTGACTGAGCGGCCACAATGCCGACCGCCAATCCCGTTTCAACCATTTTTCCACGCGACATGTCTTGGCCATAGCAAAGCTTACAAACCCCATCTCCTGACTCACAAGTTAGTGGACTGCGTACCCGAATCTTGCCAAGATCAAGTTCTTCGATTTTGGCAGCTGCATCAGATGTGATGATGTGATCTTTTTCGACCACCAATTCATCAGTAATTCGGTCGCGAATTGTATCACAAGCAACTCGACCAAGAATTACTTCGTGCATTGGAACTACCATGTTTTCACCGGAGTAAACCGCTTCCTTTGGTAGCCCGTCGATGGTGCCGCAATCATCCATATTAATGGTGATGTTTTGAGCGACATCGGCTAGCTTTCTGGTTAGGTAACCAGAGTCAGCAGTTTTTAGAGCGGTATCAGCCAATCCTTTACGAGCACCGTGGGTTGATGAAAAGTATTCCAAAACTCGCAGGCCCTCGCGGAAGTTCGCACGAATTGGAGTTTCGATAATTTCACCACTTGGCTTAGCCATCAAACCACGCATACCGGCTAGCTGGCGAATCTGGTCGACTCCACCACGCGCGCCAGAGTTGGCCATAACATAAACCGGGTTCAAGTATGGACGGCCATTGCGTTTATCAGCTTTTAGCGCATCCATCAAGTCGTCTGAAATGCGTCCACGAGCAGTGGTCCAGTTATCAATCACCTTGGATGAACGTTCGTTGTCAGTGATAACACCTTCGACAAAGTCTTTTTGGATATCATCAACCAACTTTTGGTGTTCGTTAATGATGTCCCACTTGGTCTTTGGGATTAACATGTCATCTTTAGCAAAGGACATTCCAGAGCGAGTAGCACCCTTGAATCCTAGAGCCTTTAGATCATCAAGTAGATTCAAAGTAGCTTCACGGCCAACCAAATCATGGCAGTCGTGAATCAATGAGTGGATTGCCTTTTTATTCCACGGGTAATTGTAGTAAGGCATTCCTTCAGGAAGTACATCGTTTACTAAAACGCGACCAGGGGTGGTCAGTACTCGTTCAGGATTCTGCAAAGTTCTAAAGACCGCCTTGAACTTATCGGCAATAAAACTGCCGGCGGGCAGTTGAACCATTACTTGTGAATGGGTCTCGAGCTTGCCATGCGAGTATGCCAAGAGCAATTCCTCAGTACTTGAGTATGTTCCTCCAGACTTGCCTTCAGTCCATTCGCCATTACAACCCAACTTGTCAGCAGTCATGAAGTAGAGTCCAAGAATAATATCTTGGTGAGGCGAAATTAGCGGGTTTCCGTTTGATGGCGAGAACACGTTGTTAGGTGACAACATTAAAGTTGCCGCTTCAACTTGGGCCTCAAAGGAAAGTGGCAAGTGAACCGCCATTTGGTCACCATCGAAGTCAGCGTTGAATGCTGGACATACCAATGGGTGCAACTTAATCGCATTACCTTCAACCAGAACAGGTTCGAAAGCCTGAATACCCATGCGGTGCAAAGTTGGAGCACGGTTCAAAAGTACCGGGTGCCCTTTAATTACTTCTTCAAGGATGTCCCAAACTTCTTCATCTCGGCGCTCAAGCATTTTCTTGGCAGCCTTAATTGTTTCAGCGAGCTTTAGCTCTTTAAGTCGACGAATAATGAACGGCTGGAAAAGTTCCAGGGCGATCTTCTTCGGCAAGCCACACTGGTGCAGCTTAAGAGATGGGCCAACCACAATTACCGAACGAGCGGAGTAGTCAACGCGCTTACCAAGTAGGTTCAAGCGGAAGCGACCTTGCTTGCCTTTAATCATGTCGGTAAGAGACTTCAACGCCTGGTTGGAAGTACTCATTACCTGGCGCTTGCAACGACCGTTATCAAACAAGGCGTCAACTGATTGCTGCAACATCCGCTTTTCGTTACGAATAATTACTTCAGGAGCATTAAGTTCAATTAATCGCTTAAGACGGTTATTACGGTTGATAAGACGACGGTAAAGGTCGTTCAAATCAGAACTCGCAAAGTTGCCTGAGTCCAAACGTACTAGTGGACGCAGTTCAGGTGGAATAACCGGAACTACATCAAGAATCATCCACGCCGGATCGTTTGGCGAATCTTTAAGCATTTCAACCGTACGCAAACGCTTAATGATGTCGGTCATCTTTTGGCGTGACTTACAAACGGTCATATCTTCGCGCAGTTGCACGGAGATTTTTTCAAGGTTCATGGCGCGCAACAAATCGCCGATTGCCTCGGCTCCCATTCCTGCGATGAAAGATTTTCCGTATTGAGCGCGGGCGCGACGGTACTCGTCCTCGTTTATCAGCTGACAAGCCAAGAAATCGGATTCGCCGGGATCGATTACCACGTAGTCTTGGAAGTAGATAACTCTTTCCAATTGGTTTTTCTTCATTCCGAGCAAGTTGCCAATGCGACTTGGAGTTACGGAGAAAAACCAAATGTGGGCAACTGGTGCCGCCAAACTAATGTGACCCATGCGCTTTCTACGTTCACGACTGGTAGTGACCATAACGCCACACTTGTCACAAACAATTCCCATGTGCTTTTGGCCACGGTACTTACCACAGTGACATTCAAAGTCGCGTTCAGGGCCAAAAATGCGCTCACAAAAAAGCCCATCTTTTTCCGGACGGAAAGTTCGGTAGTTGATTGTCTCCGGCTTCTTAACTTCACCGTAGGAAGTGGAACGGAAATCTTCAGGTGAACCTAAACGAATGCGCACACCTTTGTAATCAGCGTACTCCATCATGGCTGGCGGCGGTGGCGGCGCGATTGGATTGCTGCTATCAGTGGTATTCATGCTACTTTCAATCATCGATTAGCCCTCTGTAGTGTTCTTTTCAAGTTCAATGTGAAGACCTAATCCGCGAATTTCATTCATCAACACTTCGAATGAAACTGGGGTATTAGGTTCTAGAATGTTTTTACCCTTAACCATTGATTCGTAAATCTTGGTGCGTCCATCGACATCATCAGACTTAACTGTTAAGAGTTCTTGTAGCAAGTATGCGGCGCCGTAGGCTTCGAGAGCCCAAACTTCCATCTCACCGAATCGCTGACCACCAAAGCGGGCTTTACCGCCAAGTGGCTGCTGTGTAATCAAGCTGTAAGGACCAGTTGAACGAGCGTGAACCTTTTCATCAACCAAGTGGTGTAACTTAAACATGTACATGTATCCAGTACAGACCTCTTGTTCGAATGACTCACCGGTGCGCCCATCGTTCAGTTTGGCGGTTCCCGACGTTGGGAGTCCAGCTTCTTCAAGTGCTGATTCAATTTCAGCTTCAGATGCCCCATCGAAGGCGCCGGTAATGGCTCGGAAGCCCGCGTTCTTAGCCGCCCACCCGAGATGAACTTCAAGAATCTGTCCAACGTTCATACGACTTGGCACACCCAAAGGGTTCAAAATGATGTCTACTGGAGTTCCATCATCGAGATATGGCATGTCCTCTTCCGGAAGGATGATGGAAACCACACCCTTGTTCCCGTGCCGACCAGCCATCTTGTCACCAACTGACAAGTTACGCTTAGTCGCGATGTAAACCTTAACCATTTCAAGAACACCGTTTGGCAAATCATCGCCACGCGACAAGCGGTTAGTCATTTTGACCTTCCAGGCTTCCTTGTCTTCAATGCGGTCTGAGTGCAAACGCACAATGTCTTCAGCTTTGCTGCGCCGCGATGGATGCTCCACCCCTTCGGCAAAGGCCTTGATTAAATCCAAGATGCGAATCAAATCACCAAACAGAGTAGCTTCAGTAACTTTGACTTGCTTTTTAGTTTCAGGATCCTTGATTTTTACCTCGAGGTATTCCTCGAGCTCAATCACTCCAGCGGCGATTTCAGTACGCAATACATTGTCGTACTCTTGCTCAATTGCTCGAATGCGTTCGTGGGCATCGCGGCGCTCTTGGGGAGTCATGTTGACTTTGCGCGTAAAGTGCTCAGCGCCAATCACGATTCCGTTTACTCCAGATGAAAGTTTAAGTGAAACGTTTTTAACATCTTCACCAGCACGACCAAAAATGGCGTGCAGCAAACGTTCTTCAGGAGTTAGTTCGGTCTTTGATTTTGGTGCAATCTTGCCAACCAAAATGTCGTTGGTATGAACTCGCGTTCCAATCCGCACAATTCCGCGCTCGTCAAGATTGCGCAACGCGCGCTCACCGGCGTTGGGAATATCACGTGTGAATTCTTCTTTGCCAAGAGTCGTTTCGCGAATCTCTGCGGTGTACTCCTCGATGTGAATTGAAGAGAAAACATTATCTTTCAACAAGCGCTCGGACACGATAATCGCATCCTCGTAGTTGTAACCTTCCCATGACATAAAGGCGACCAGCAAGTTCTTACCAAGCGACAATTCACCGTTGTGGGTTGATGGACCGTCAGCCAAAAGTTGGCCGCGCTTGACCTTGTCACCTTTACGAACTAGTGGCTTTTGGTTCAAGCAGGTGCGCTCATTGAGCTTATGGTACTTCCGTAGATTTTTTGGCTCCGGATCGCCTTTCATTACGATCTTAGTGGAGTCAACATACTCAACGGTTCCCGCACGCGCGGCACGCAAAGTCATTCCGGTGTTATGAGCAACCGCGCGTTCCAAACCAGTTCCAACTAGTGGAGGTTCGGTCTTAATCAACGGAACAGCTTGGCGTTGCATGTTTGAACCCATCAATGCACGGTTGGCATCGTCGTGTTCAAGGAAAGGAATAAGCGCCGCAGAAACACCAACAATTTGACCAGGGTCAACGTCAAGGTATTCCACATCATTAAGTGGACGTAGTTGGAATTCACCGTGGTGGCGAGTCATAACCAGTCCATTTTCGTCAGGGACTAATTTGCCCTTTCCGTCAAAGTCAGAATCTCCTGGAGCAAAAACAAGCTCGTACTCTTCATCAGCACGCAGCATTTTCACCTCGTCGATTACCTTACCATTTTTTACTTTACGGTAAGGAGACACCAAGAATCCGTAGTCATCGACCACACCATAAAGTGCTAGTGATGAAATAAGACCAATGTTGGCACCTTCAGGGGTCTCAATCGGGCACAAACGACCATAGTGGCTAATGTGCACATCGCGCTCTTGGAAACCGGCGCGCTTACGGTTAAGACCACCAGGGCCAAGCGCCGAAAGACGCCGCTCGTGTGTTAACTGCGACAATGGGTTTGTCTGGTCAACAACCTGCGACAGTTCACCGCGTGCGAAGAATTGATTAACAGCCGTAGAAAATGCCTTGGCGTTTATCAAACTGCGCGGAGTTTGTGTTTCGGTGTCGTCCTGTTGGGACATCCGGTCAACAGCGCCACGTGCGACTTTGACCAAACCCTTACGGAATTCAACACTAGCTAATTCACCGATGGTGCGCACTCGGCGAATACCAAGATGATCAATATCATCGACCTCGCCAATCCCTGCCCGCAAACCGAGCAAGTAATGAACGGCATCGAGGAAATCGTCCGGTTGCATAGTCTCAGGACCGCTATCGGCTTCTTCTGGACGACCAAACTTGCGACTAATGCGGAAGCGGCCAACACTACCAAGGCTGTAACGCTGTGCATCAAAGAAACGGTCGCGCAGTAAATCGCGCGCCTTCTCCAATTGAACTGGGTTACCAGGACGCAACTTCTGATAAATCGCGGCTAGCGCTTCTTCGTAAGTTGCCGAAGTGTCCTCTTTTAGTGAGTCGAGGATTAATGTGTCCTCGACATTGGCAAGAAGCTCAACCTCCTTAAGATCGGATGCGGCAATGCGCTCGGCTGAGTCGGCATTAATTTCCTGACCAGGATCAGCCCAGACCTCGCCGGTCTTCATGTCCCGAATTTGACCTAAAGCCAAACGAGTTTCAATTGCTTTAGCGAACTTGGCCTTAGACGATTTGCCGCGTTTAACAATTTCCACATCGTAGAAGAGGCGCAACAACTCATCGGTGGTTCCCTCTTCAACACCAGTTGGCTGCATAGCGCGCAATAAAGTTAGCGCCGAGAACTTGGATTGCTGATCGATACGGACCTGCAAGCATCCTTTACCAGAAACTGAAATTTCTACCCAAGAACCGCGTTCAGGAATGATGCGCGCACTGTGCAATTTCTTGTCACCAGTGTGCAGATCTACGGAAAAGTCAATACCAGGAGAACGGTGAAGTTGCGCCACAATGCAACGTTCGGAACCATTAACAATGAATTCTCCGCCGCCAAGCATTACCGGAATTTCACCTAAGTAAATTTCCTCTTCAACGCGTTCACTACCTTTGCGTAATGCAACGCGACAACGCAAAGGATATGCATAGCTGTACTTCAGCTTACGGCACTCATTTGGGCTATAGCGGGGACGACCAAGGTTGTAATGCAAAAATTCCAAAGCCAAGGTTTTATCCTGACTCTCAATTGGAAACACGTCATTAAAGAGTGCTTGCAATCCAATTTCTTTGCGCCGCTTTGGTGAAGAACCAATTTGGAGGAAATCTTCGTAAGCGCGAACTTGCAGATCGGATAAACCTGGCAAAAGTTCCTCATCTCTATAAGAGAAGGAACGGAAATCGCGAATTTCGAAGTCGTCTATCGGGGTAGGCTGAACAGTGGTCATCCTTATCGGGGGTTGGAGTGGCTCGGGATCAGAGCACGGACGCCCAGACAGTCGCGGAAGACTGAATGGAACAGGGTGAACCAGCCGCCAAAATTAGGGCGGCCGAGATGCAGGCGAAGTCGACCCCGTGACCGTCCATCGTGGAGATGGGCGGTGACGAGGCTACTGGTGACACCAAGGACACGGATGGATTCCGCGACTTGCTGTTTAGGCAATCTTGACAGTTGCTCCGGCTTCTTCGAGTTGCTTCTTGAGGTCTTCCGCCTCATCTTTTGAAGCACCTTCTTTGATTGCCTTAGGGGCCTCTTCGACCAATGCTTTGGCTTCTTTGAGGCCAAGACCAGTAATTGCGCGTACAGCTTTAATTACATTAATCTTTTTCTCACCAAAGTTTTCAAGGATTACATCAAAGGAAGTCTTTTCTTCTGACTCTTCGCCTCCACCACCGCCTCCGGCGGCAACGGCAACAGGAGCAGCAGCACTGACTCCCCAGCGCTCTTCCATAGCTTTGACCAGCTGTGCAGCTTGGCCGAGGGATAGAGCATCAACCTGCTCGAAAATCTTTTCGAGGTCGGCGTCGAGTTCAACGGTGGCTTGGGATTCTTCGGACATTTTTCTTTACGATTACGGGGAACTAACGGGGTGTACTGTGGATTTCAGATTTGCTGACTAGAATTAGGCAGCGTCTTCCTGGTCCGCACGAGCTTTAAGCACACGTGCGGTAGATGCGGGGAGTTCCCGCAGAACAGTTGCAAGCATGCGAGCAGGGCCTGCAAGGGCGCTGACCATCATGCCGCGGAGAGTGTGCTTATCAGGCATTCCTGGAATGGTAGAAGCCTCAGCTTCACCCATCGCAGAGCCATCAAGATAAGCACCACGAAAGAAGATCTGACGATCGTCCTTCTGGGCCTTGGCCATAGCTTCAATAGCCTTAGCAGCGGCAATAGTGCTTTCAACAGAGCCAACTAAAACTGCAGATTTACCAACAAAGGCATCTGACTCAATCGGGATTTCCAATTCAGCCAAAGCAACTTTGGCAAGACGACTCTTGGTGAGTCGCAATTCAGCACCTGCTTCACGTACCGATGCACGCAGGGATTCAGCGTTTTCGACATCCAAACCCTCAAGGGTAAGAACGACAACGCCTTCCTGATCTTTCATCATCGCTGAGTACTCAGCGACAATCCATTCATTGATTTTACTAACCATGATTGTTGCTCCTAGAGGCTGTAGTCAACCTTTAGGCCAGGGCCCATGGTTGTGCTAACGCTGATGTTGCGAATGTAGGCGCCTTTAACGGTCGCTGGTCGCATTGAGATGATGAAGTCCAAAAAGGTTGAAGCGTTATCCGACAACTTATCGCTGCTGAATGAAGCTTTACCAATTGGGATGTGAACATTGCCCGCAGAGTCAACCCTAAACTCAACCTTGCCAGCCTTAAATTCGCTTACAGCAGTTTTAATGTTTGGAGTAACGGTTCCAGACTTTGGAGAAGGCATTTTTCCAAAGGGACCAAGCACGCGGCCTAGACGGCCAACGACTCTCATCATTGAAGGGTGAGCGATTACGATGTCGAAATCAGTCCAACCGCCTTCAATTTTTTCTGCCAACTCAGCGCCGCCAACTTCGGCCGCGCCAGCCTCCTTTGCATCATCTGCAAAGTTGCCTTCAGCAAAGCAAATCACTTTGACGTCTTTACCAAGACCGTGCGGCAGGCTTACCGCCCCACGCACCATCTGGTCAGATTTCTTAGGGTCAACGCCAAGACGAGCAACGCATTCAACGGTCTCATCAAACTTGGCGGCCTTAAGACCCTTAATAGCATCGAAAGCTTCCTTAAGGCTAAAGGCCTTGGAGCCATCAATTGCTGCGGCATTTTCTTTTGTTCGTTTACTTGCCATGATTAGCCCTCTACCGTGATGCCCATTGAACGGGCAGTTCCGGCAATAATTTTGAATGCGGCATCATCTGAGCCAGCATTAATATCAGCGCGTTTGGTTTCAACAATTTCCATGACTTGGGCGCGAGTAACAGAACCGACAATTTCGGTTCCAACTTCGCCAGCTCCCTTGTCCACACCCGCAGCCATGCGCAGCAAGACTGCAGCCGGCGGAGATTTAAGGACAAAGCTAAAACTACGGTCAGCGTAGACCGAGATTTCAACTGGGATAATCAAGCCACGACGATCAGCTGTTGCGTCGTTAAATTGCTTTACGAATTCACCGATTGGTACACCGTGAGCACCCAATGCTGGGCCTACCGGTGGTGCCGGTGTTGCAGAACCACCAGGGCACTGCAGTTTGATTTTTGCGGTTATTTCTTTTGCCATCTTATTTCCCTCCCCCTCAGCGGGCACAAGGCCATGAGCGGTACGTTCGGGTTTGCTGTAAAGTTCAAACTATGAACTTCACGGGCAGGATTAAATTGCTTCAACCTGCCAGTGTTGAATTTCCACGCTAGTCGCGCGGCCAAAGATTGTGACCGAGATACGCAGAGTACCTTTCCCACTATCCACTTCTTCTACCGTACCATCGAAACCCTCGAACGGGCCTTCTTTGATTCGCACCAAATCCCCTGCCTTGGTCTTAACGGCCATCTTCGGAGATTCTGTTTCGTCACTAATGCGCGCAAGAATGTCTTGCACTTCCTCGTCACTCATCGGAGTCGGCTCCTTGCCGCCACCAACGAAGTCACCAAAGCCTTTTGTTTCACGCAAGGCGAACCAAACTTTTTGGTCCTCCTCGGTTTTTTCAGTCGGATCGATTACACCCAAATCAATCTGAATCATCAGATAGCCTGGATAAATCTTCTTAGAGGTGACCTTCTTTTTGCCACCACGAATCACGGTCAGCCTTTCAATCGGCACTAAAACCTGAGGAATGCGGTGCTCGAGCTTGTCAGCTTTAATACGCTTATCAAGTCGTTCACGAACTTTGTCCTCTTGATTAATTGGGACACGAACCACATACCAGTTCATTGCCATTGCTAAATCTTGTCCCATAGAATCGCACGGAATATTGATCCGAGTGCCCAGTCACTGAAGGCTAAAAAACCCATCAACAACAACACACATCCGACCACAATTATGGAAGAGTTACTGGCCTCTTTAAAGCTCGGCCATGTAACCTTTTTCATTTCATCCTCAACCTCAATTAAGTGGTCGGCCTTCTTCTCGTTTGCAAGCATTCGAGTAAAAGCAAGGCTCAGGAGAATGAAAACAGCGAGCGCGATCACTGTCGAGCCGTTTAATGCTAGACCAAGAATTGGAATTTCCGTGAAGCTTTCAGACAAAGGAGCGCGCATGCCCTCCCAACGGTCCAAGGTTCCTCGCAAGGAAAAACAACCAAAAACAATCATCCCCTCACCCAACCAAAACGTGGCTTGGCGAGCGTTCCGTCCCTCTTCAGGTTTGTAGCGGTACATTGTCGGTCTTAATTGGAATTAAAGTTTCTTTTCCCGGTGAAGGGTGTGCTTGCCGCAGAAGCGGCAAAACTTCTTCCTCTCAATTTTGTAATCAGCGCGCTGACGCTTACCGGTAGTGTAGTTCCGGTTGCGGCAGTCGGTGCATTCGAGGAAGACGTAGCGTTCCTTATTTTTCATGACACAAAGGTGTTGAATGTGGCCGCCAATCCGAATTGGAAGGCGACCACATTATTTTGATGTTACTCGGTGATTTTGGCAACAACTCCAGCGCCAACGGTGCGGCCACCTTCGCGAATCGCGAAGCGCAACTGCTCATCCATTGCAACCGGGGTGATTAGCTCAACAATCATCTTCACGTTATCACCAGGCATTACCATCTCAACTCCATCAGGAAGGGAGATTGAACCAGTAACGTCGGTAGTACGGAAGTAGAACTGAGGACGGTAACCAGTGAAGAATGGTTTTTCACGACCACCTTCAGCTTTACTCAAGATGTAAACCTCAGCCTCGAACTTGGTGTGCGGTTTAATACTGCCAGGTGCAGCAAGAACTTGACCGCGGTCAACTTCTTCTTTCTTAACACCACGCAACAAGCAACCAACGTTATCTCCAGCGCGACCCTCATCGAGAGTCTTCTGAAACATTTCAACGCCAGTACAGGTAGTCTTAACGGTATCTCTAAAACCAACGATCTCAATTTCTTCGCCAGTCTTAACGATGCCAGACTCAACACGGCCGGTCACAACAGTACCGCGACCTTCGATTGAGAAGACGTCTTCAACAGGCATCAAGAAAGGCTTGTCGATGTCACGCTCTGGCTCAGGAATGTAAGAATCGACGTTATCCATCAACTCTTGGAGGCAAGCGTAACGCTCATCATCCATTGGTGCGCCTTCAGCGACAGCTTCCATTGCCTTAAGTGCAGAGCCGCGAATGACTGGAATGTCGTCACCAGGGAAATCGTACTCAGAGAGCAACTCGCGGATTTCCATTTCAACTAGTTCTAGCAATTCCTCATCGTCAACCATGTCACACTTGTTCATAAAGACACAAAGTGCTGGCACGCTTACCTGACGAGCCAAAAGGATGTGCTCGCGTGTTTGAGGCATAGGACCATCGTTGGCCGATACCACCAAAACACCGCCATCCATCTGGGCAGCACCGGTAATCATGTTCTTCACATAGTCAGCGTGACCTGGGCAGTCAACGTGTGCGTAGTGACGGTTTTCAGTTTCGTACTCCACGTGTGCGGTGGAGATTGTGATACCACGTGCCTTCTCTTCCGGGGCCTTATCGATTTCATCGAAGGCCATTGCCTTACCGCCACTTTTCAGGGCTAAGTAACCGGTGATGGCAGAGGTCAGCGTGGTTTTTCCGTGGTCTACGTGACCAACGGTACCCACGTTGACGTGCGGCTTGGTACGCTCAAAGACTTCCTTTGCCATTATCTTATTTTTGTTCTCGCTTTCGCGAGCCGTCTGGGTTGTTTTGACTTATTGTCGGTGTTTAGTTAGTGGAGCGAGTCGCGCGTGGCGTTCTCGCGTCCCCGATTGAATTCGGGGGATTAGTTTTGTTTGGAGCTGCTGACGGGATTTGAACCCGTGACCTCCTCCTTACCAAGGAGGTGCTCTACCCCTGAGCTACAGCAGCGACCGCCCACGCTGGAGCGGGTGATGGGAATCGAACCCACGTGACCAGCTTGGAAGGCTGGAGCTCTACCATTGAGCTACACCCGCTGAGCTTGATTAATCAAGGCGATTGGTGGGGAGAGGAGGATTCGAACCTCCGAAGGCGGAGCCAACGGATTTACAGTCCGTCCCGTTTGGCCACTCCGGAATCTCCCCAGTGGAAGCCCTAAGACTTCCAAATGCGCCCAATTCAGGGTGCAAAAAACGATTGAAAATCTACTTCTTAGTGAAGCAGATTTCAAAGAACGATCTTTCGGATGATGGAGCTAGCGAAGAGACTTGAACTCTTGACCACCGGTTTACAAAACCGGAGCTCTACCAACTGAGCTACGCTAGCCTTCGAATTGGACAGCCGAAAGGGTTGCATATGATACTCAGGTCGTGAGTTGAGTCAATAAACGATGGCTAAAAATGTTGGTATCTGAGAAATTAATCCAGAAAAGTAATGTCATCACACCAATCAGCCGGTTTTTGTTCGCGACCTAGCCCCAAAAATGCTGACTTCATCTCTTTCAGGCTAACTCCACCCAAACGGGCGCGTAAGGCCGAAGCCAGCTCTAGGCAGACTACTGCGCGCGCCGCCACCGACGCCGCAGAAACGGCGCAAACGTCGCTACGCTCATAGGTTGCGCGCGAATCTTGGTGTTTTTCCAAGTCGATGGATGGAGCACCGCGGCGCATTGTAGGAATTGGCTTCATTGCCGCCTCCAGGCGAATTGACTGGCCATTACTTAAACCGCCCTCAATCCCCCCAGCGTTATTGGATTGGCGGGCCACGCCCGCCCACCCGTCATTATCAACGCAAATACCGTCGTGGAAATCACTTCCATACATATTTCCAGCCGCAAAACCGGCTCCAACTGAGACTCCTTTAATCGCCGGCAAGCAAGCCAGAGCTGACATCAACCTAGCATCTAAGCGATCGACCACTTGTTCAAATCCACCTAAGCCTGGTGGGCAACCAAATATTTGCACTTCGATTTGCCCCCCAACTGAATCTCCGACCTGATTTGCTGCTTCAATCAAAGCCTTCCATTCTTCATCCTTGGATGAATTGAGGCCAAAAAAGCAAGAGCCATCAATTGAAGCCGCCAAATCTTTGGCTGCGACATCATGTTGAAGGAAATTAACACCTCCTATTCCCGAGACAAAAGCATGCACTTCAATCCCGAATTCGCTCAACAATTGGGCGGCGATTTCCCCGAGGGCGGTGCGGGCTGCGGTCTCACGCGCGCTGGCTCGCTCCAACAAAGCTCGGACGTCGCGGCATTTATTGCGCATCACTCCAGCAAGGTCGACGTGGCCAGGCCGTGGCGCTGACAAGTTTGGCAACTCATCAATTTTGGTGTCAGCATTTGCAACCATCACGCTTAGCGGTGTCCCCATGCATACGCCGCGTTTAAGTCCTGACAAAACGCTTAATTGGTCACGCTCAAACTTGGCCCGGTTGCCGCGTCCGGGCGCTTGCCAACGCCGCAACATTCCTTGCTGTACGGCCTCGGCATCAACTTTCAACCCCACAGGCAATCCTTCCAAAATCGCAATTAGAGCCGGTCCGTGAGACTCTCCGGCAGTTTGCCATGTCAGGCCAATACTTTGTGGGCTACGCTGATGGGTCATGTTCTTGTTCCTTACAATTTTCCAATTCGGCCACAATGCGACCACTAAGTTCAAGCACTTGAAAAGGCTTGGGGATTATGCCGCGCGCCAACGGCAAATTTGCCAAGGCTGCCAAGCGCGCATCCTCGGGAGTTCCAGTCACCAAGAAAAATGGTGGCATGATTTCGCGTTGAGCCCAATCGATGGCCAATGCTTCGCCGGAGTCACCGCCGCCTAAATTCAAGTCAAGCAACATAAAGTCGACCTCCCCTTCTCTCAGAATTTCCTCGGCTTCACCAGAGGATGCAACCGCCCTGCCATGGCAACCATTACGCGAAACCGCCAACTCCAGCAAGTCGCGCATTGCGTGGTCATTATCGAGAATTAAAACTTGAACAGTCATGCTATGGAAGGCGGGTCTTCACCAGGCGGCGGTTCCACCCATGAAATCTCTGAAAGGTGAACTTCGATCTCAAGTTGACCGTGCTGCAAGCGCGCCCGATGGCGCTTGCGGTCAATCTTAATCACCCGCACTCGCTCACGATAACGTGGCAGGTAGACAGTTTCACCTCGCTTTATGCCTTTGATAAAGGTTGTCCACAATTCTTGCAAATCACTCTCTTGGCAAGCTTGGTTTAATTGGTCACGAAGTTGCGTAAAAGCAGCCCGCGCTGGACCGCTCATTTGCCCTAGTGCTGATTGGGACTCAACTTCAAGTAAGTGCACCAAACGCGCGCGCAAATCTCGATAAGCCATCTGTGCTTCACGTTCACGCAAACCGGCACGAAAACGCGATGCTTGTTCTTGCTCTTCGGCGCTACGCAAACTGTCGCGCGCATCGGCCTCCGCTTCCCGTGCATTGCTCCGCATATTTTCAGCATGACGCCGCACCTCAGCAACTTCTGCGAGTAAATCTTCGGCGCCACCTTCACGTGTGCAAAGTTCTTGGGCGCGTTCAAGTATGGCTTTGGGCAATCCAAGTTGATCGGCAACTTCCAGCGCATGCGAAGCACCCGGCACACCAACTAGCAATCGATAATTCGGAGACAAACTCTTTGGATCAAATTCCATTGAAGCGTTTTCGGCGCGCGCTAACTCAATAGAAAAAACCTTCAAGGCACCGAGGTGAGTATTGGCAATTACTAAGACGCCACGAGCCAACAACTCTTCCAGCAAAGCGCGACCAAGTGCACTCCCCTCTTTGGGGTCGGTGCCGGTGCCGAGTTCATCTAACAACACTAAACTCCCGGCTTGGGCATTTTCCAGAATTCGTAAAATCCGTTGCAAGTGCCCTGAGAAGGTTGAAAGGCTTGATTCAAGAGATTGTTGATCACCTATGTCGGCATCAATTCCAGGCAATGAAGGGATTACAGTGCCTTCGGCTGCAGTCACCGGCAAACCACAAGCACCCATGCAAGCCGCTAAGCCAACCGTCTTTAAAACCACAGTTTTACCGCCGGTGTTTGGTCCAGTAACAACCATCAAGTCAAAGTCTCCGCCCAACTCTAGGTCCAATGGAATCACATTTTCAAAACCAAGTTGGCGAATTAGCAATGGGTGGCGTAGTTGGCGCAAGACTAATGCCTGGCCAACGCTGTCCGGCCAAGCGGCAGAACATTTTTGTGACCACTTTGCACACCCAAAAGCCAAATCAATCTTCCCTAATATGTTTTCAGAATGTTCGATATCGAATCGACGATGCAAAACCGAGCGAGTGCATTCCAGCAAAACCCTTTGAATAACTTGCGCCAACCGCGCCTGCATTGAGGTGATTTTGTTCGACACAAAAACCGCCGCTTCAGGTTCAATAAAAACCGTGTCGCCAGAACGTGATCGGTCATGCAACACGCCTTTGGCGCGGCCTGCAGATGTCGCTTTTACCGCAAGCACCGGACGTTCACCACGAGTTGTTGGGCGCGGACTTTCGAGCAATCCTTGAGCGCGCCACTTTTCGGCAACATCACCAATCAACTGCGCACGCTTTCTTTCAGCGGCACGAATATCGGCTCGCAAGGGGCCAATTGCGACATCTGCGGAATCTAAAACTTCACCGCGATGATCGACGGTTAAGTGCAATAACTTCGACAAGTCCCCGAGGTCTGCAGCCTGCTCACAGCAGGCATTCAGTGCCACCATGTGTGGGCGTATGCAAATCCATCCGAACACTTCTTGGAATTGCGAAATGCCCGACGAGATGGCAGCGAGTTCTTCGCCGGCCAAAGCACGCTGGGCTGACCATGCCAATAACTGCGACAAATCTGCGCAAGGCCGCGTGGGACAGTTTTCTTGACCGGCCACGGCCGCTAAAGCTTCACCTCCCCGGGCTGCTAAGCGCTGCCTGCGTGCGGCGCCAATGCTAGGACACAGCTTGCGTAATTCATTATTTCCGGCTGGCGTATCGACACTTTCGGCTATCCAGTTAACAACCTCCACCAAGCCAAAGGCCTGTTGGGCGGCTGGTGGAAAAAGCTCGGCGGCGGGAGGGGTGGAAGTCACGCCCGTAGAGCATAGAATGACCACCCCATGGAGCCCTCAACCCTGATGCCAAAAGCCCAAATTCTAAACAACATTTTAGACGCTATCGGTGAAACTCCGTTAGTGCGCTTGCCCGCCGACTTTGCCCCAGAAGTTAAATGCGAAATTTTACTTAAACTGGAATACCAAAATCCTGGTGGTTCGGTAAAAGACCGCATTGCTTTGCAAATGATTCGTGCGGCCGAAGAAAGTGGCGAATTGACCCGTGGCGGAACAATTGTTGAATGCACTTCGGGGAATACCGGCGCTGGCTTGTGCATGGTTGCAGCCGCCCTTGGATACAAAAGTATCATTGTGATTCCTGACAAAATGTCACAAGAAAAAATCGACACCTTGCGCGCTTACGGTGCCAAAGTTGTTGTTACGCCGGCCAATGCTCCTGCTGGCGACCCGCTGCACTACACCAAAGTTGCTGAGCGCATCGCCAAGGAAACCCCAAACTCATGGTGGGCTAACCAATTTGGCAATCAACAAAACCCCGAGGCTCATTACCAATCAACCGGCCCTGAAATTTGGCGGCAATGTGGTGAACAAGTCGATGTATTTGTTGCAGGTTGCGGCACTGGTGGCACTATCAGTGGCACGGCAAAATATCTTAAAGAGCAAAACCCATCGGTGAAAATCGTTGGAGTTGACCCACCCGGTTCGGTTTATGCCGGCTACTGGAAAACTCGTGAACTTCCAAGTGCTGGGAGCTACGCAGTTGAAGGCGTGGGTGAAGATGAAATCCCCGGCACTTGGGACCCCGAGTTAATTGACGACTATCAAGTGATTAGTGATAGCGACTCTTTCAAGATGACTCGCGAATTATGTCGGCTTACCGGAATTTTCGCCGGCGGCTCCTCAGGCATGGCTCTATGCGCCGCTCTAAATGAAGCCAAGGATTTGCCAGCAGGTGCCAAAGTCGTGGTATTAATTCCCGATTCAGGACGCGCGTACCTTTCCAAGGTTTTCTCAAACGACTGGTTGATGGACAACAACTTCAAGCCTGGGATCTCAGCCGAAAGCGCTTCAATTAGCGATTTAGTGCGAGACAAAGCCAATGCCACAGTTAATCCTGATGACACTTTAGCTTGGGCATTTAAACAAATCAGCGACCGTGCTGTACGCCCTTTAGCAGTGATCAATCCAAGTGATCAAAGTTTGATGGGCTTCGTTGACGAACAACAATTAATGTTTTTGTTGGCCGCTGATGACGATTTATCTAAACGCCAAGTCCGTGATTATATTTCCAACGATGCGCCAGTTGTGAGCATCGACGCCAACACACCTTGGCAACAAGCGCTAAGCATTCTTAGCAATCAAGAAGCGGTGTTAGTCAAAACAGATGCTGGCTGGACTTCTCTTAGCCGCCACGACTTACTACGCGCACTCCCCCGCCTTACTCATTAATCATGTCTGAACCAATCGACCGTAACTGCGCCAACGATTACTCCGAATTTGCCTTTGGCACTAAAGCTGTCCATTGCGGATGGGATCCCTACGCCGAAGTTACCGGCGCAGTGATGCCGCCAATTTATATGACCAGCACCTATGTGCAAGATGGTCCGGCTAAGCCGCGCAATGGATACGAGTACACACGTACTCAAAACCCTACGCGCTTTGCACTACAAGATGCGATTGCCGCCCTTGAAAGTGGCCATGCCGCATTCACTTGCTCTTCGGGAATGTCGGCGATTCACACATTAATGCTAACCCTTAAGCCGGGTGACTTAATCGTCGCGGGGCGTGATCTTTATGGTGGCTCACACCGCCTCTTTGATCAAATCCAAGCGCGATTTGGATTGCGTTATCTCTACATCGATACCAGCGACAGCGAAGCCCTTAATAATTTGCCGAAGGACACGCGCCTGTTGTATTTGGAAACTCCTTCCAATCCAACCTTGTGTGTAACTGACATCAAAGTTGCGGTGGCCGCGGCCAAAAAAGTTGGCGCCGAGATTGCTGTAGATAACACTTTCGCGACCCCGGCTCTACAACGCCCCCTTGAACTGGGCGCCGACTACGTGGTGCATTCGACGACTAAATACATTTGCGGACACTCAGATGTCGTCGGCGGCGCATTGGTCGTCAACGACCCCAAGTTGGCGGAAACAATTTGGTTTCATCAAAACTCGGCTGGCACCCAGAACTCACCATTTGATGCATTCTTAACTTTGCGCGGCTTACGCACCTTGGACATCCGCATGGAACGCCATTGTCAAAGTGGCCAACGCATTGCCGACTTTTTGCTCGCGCATGAAGATGTCGAAAAAGTTCTCTACCCTGGCCTTGAATCCCACCACAACCATCAAGCCGCCAAACAGCAAATGGGCGGACGATTCGGGGGCATGGTTTCCTTCGTACTACCAGGCGGCGTGCCTCAAGCCACAGCCCTAGTTGAAAACTGCAAGCTGTTTGCGCTGGCCGAATCCCTTGGCGGTGTAGAGTCCTTAATTGAACTGCCCGCGCCAATGACGCATGCTTCGGTTGCTCCTGAAAAGCGGCGCGAAATCGGTATCGACGATGGCCTCGTAAGGCTATCAGTCGGAATTGAAAATACTGAAGATTTGATTACTGACCTAGAGCAAGCCCTTACTCTAAGTCGGCAACTCGTTTAGGATCCGAAAGGGTTGCTACTAGGAGCCGTGCCACTCGCTGGTGCGGCTTCTTCGTTGGTCGCAACTGATGCGCCAAAACTTGGATTGACATTTGCCGCTGGGGCGACCTCGCCATGCTCAACCTTTTTCTTTAATACATTTCCCACTTTAAACTTAACTACCCGCTTGGCAGGCACTTGGACTTTTTCCAGGGTCTTTGGATTCTGAGCAATACGGCCTGGGCGCGAGCGAACTTCAAACACCCCAAACTTTCTAAACTCTAAACGGTTTCCACGCACCAATTCACTGGACACCTCGTCTAGGAAATGTTGGATTATGTCGCGGACCAAAACTTTGGTTTGGCCAGTATTATCAGAAATACGCTGAACTAAGTCGCGCTTAGTAACTGTGTGGGAGTCGTTCTTTGGCATTGGTGGATTCGCTGTTGGGGGGGGGGCTTGGGGAGGAACGTCACCGTCCCTATGCCTTTCTAGTATTAGGACTTGCGGCGATTCGTCAAGTAGAAATATTAGCTATTCGAGCTCCAACAGGTAAGTGGCTGGACCAAAATTAAGCAATTCAACCTCCATTTCTGCACCAAAACACCCCTCTTGAAGGCTTAGTCCGACTTCTTTGAGTCGGCTCGAAATAGCTGAAATAAGCACCCGCGCGTCCTCTCGGGCCAAACAAGGGTCAAATGATGGCCGCCGTCCTTTGTCGGTTGCGGCACCCAAAGTAAATTGGCTAACCAGCAATACCGCGCCATTTGCTTGAGCAACATTGAGATTTGTTTTTCCTTCATTATCAGGGAAAACTCGTTAAGTGGCGATTCGTTCGGCCATACGAATCGCCTGGGGAAATTGGTCGCCATGAACGGCTCCGACGAATGCTAAAAGACCCGTTTCGATTTCACCGACGACCTCGTTGGCGACTCTGACTCTAGCCCATTTAACCCGTTGCAGTAAACACTTCACTTAGTTAATCGCTCCAACCAAACTTGGCATTGAGTTTGCTGAAGAACTGGAAGCCTTTCGCCGGCGGCAAGTAACTGCATAACTATTTCAAATTCTTGTTGCGCGAGCAGGCGGTCATCTAAATATTCATAGGCCAATAGACCCAAGTTGAAGTGAGCAATTGGGTCATTGCTTTGCGCACTAGTTAATTCTTCTAAGAGTTCTTTAGCGGCCAACAAATCGCCAGTTTCTACTAAGGCTTTAGCGCGCATTAATTTGCCGGGACGTTTTTGGCAGATTTCTAATAACGCTAATGCTCGCTCAGCTTCGCCAGCGGCAAGTTTACATTCAGCCCGCAGCAACAACAGTGATTCAGGTTTCTTCACCGGCAACCATGGTTCGACTTCGGACGCCGCCGCAGCCAAATCAGGGCGCGCATAAAAAGGTGCAAGCTCATTCAATAAGCGCCAACCCTCAGCACATTCCGGATGGTCTGCCAATATATCGACCAAGTTCATTAAAGGGCTAATGTCGTCCGCACTTGCCCCAAGTCCTAGCAATAATATTTTGGCCGACAAGTGTTCCGGATCAAGTTCTAGCGCTGCATTGGCCAGCACAATCGCTAAATCTGCCTCAGCGATTCGTGCCGCCAAGTAGGCGTTATCAGCGGTATGGGTGGTCTGCCATTGCTGGTAGTAATCAGATTGCACCTGACTACTTGGTGAAGCTTCAAATTGGATATCTTGAATAAGCGCTCTTACTCGCAAACTTGTACCAGGCGCTTCGGCGACCAAAGCAAAACTATCCAGCACCGCTATCCCCTGCTTATCCCATGCGGTAAGTATTTGTTCAAGCTGCTGCCACTCAGATTTATTTAATTCACGAGCATCACAAACTTCTTGATAACTTGGCAAACTCGGCTCAAGGTTAAAAATAGCGCAACTACTTAGAAATAAACTACTGAACATCAACACAGTACCCAAGCTCGCACGGATTAGTGAAGTGTTGAGAAGGCGCGGACGCGGGGAGGAGAGAGACATACTAGATAAAGTCTAAGGGACTCTGACCCCACCAAGTGGGCAC
>CAZWVI010000021.1:0-34578 GCA_964637165.1 uncultured Planctomycetales bacterium | reverse complement strand
GTGGAAAGTCATACCTATAACACGGCCTTCGACGGGGGTGATTACGCTCTTTTTTTCTGAAGTGACCCAATAAGTGGGGTCAGAGTCTGGAGGGGGTAGAATATTCTTGTGGCCTCCCACTCCAGAATCCGTTCGGTTTCAGTAATCCCAAGCCTCATCACCCTAGCTAATCTAGCTTGCGGAGTGGGGGCGTTACTTTGGCTGTGGGAGGCTGGTCAAAATAGTGACTATGAACTAATCCGCCATGCTGGTTGGCTTTTAGTCTTAGCCGTTTTCTTCGATGCAATCGATGGCAAGCTTGCGCGATTAACCCAAACTGCATCCGACCTTGGCGCACAACTAGATAGCCTCGCCGACCTTGTCACCTTCGGATTGGTCCCAGCCTTCCTCATCAGGACACTTGTCCAACTCGAAGGCCCTAGTTTTGAGATCATCCCACACCCTCGCATCATGGTCGTCGGGCCGATTATCTACACATGTTGTGCAGCCTTGCGTCTTGCTCGCTACAACGTTGATCATGCCGACTCCGATCGCACCAAAGACAGTTCCGGATTCGTGGGACTTCCCTCACCGGCCGCAGCTAGTCTGCCGATCGCTATGGTGTTGTTCTACTTCGGCGTCGCAGACTCTTCATTTTTAATTCCCGTCAGCCCTGAAACAATTCACCTCGTTCGTGAAATAACCCTACGCTCACTACCCTTCACATTAATTGTCTTGGGGGTCCTAATGGTTTCAAATTTGCCTTTCCCGCACTTTATGTCCTGGTTGTCGCGCGCACGCCACCCTTTTCAGCGCACTGCCGGCGTGACCATCATGCTCGGCGTCTTATTTGTCGAGCCTGAATTCGCCCTGCTGATTTTATCTACCTGCTTCATCCTTCTGCCCGGCGCCATTGCTAGCGGAAAATTGCTCGCCAAAAGAATCCGCGAAGGAAAACCAGTTTCGGTTAATGAGTGACGCCTTCATAGGTCTCGGTTCGAATCTTGGCGACCGATGCAATAATTTAAAGTGCGGACTCCAACAACTTTCCGCTATACCCGGAATTCGCCTTCGCCAATTAAGTGCCTTTCGCCAAACAGCACCAGTCGGCGGGCCTAATCAGGGCAATTACCTAAATGCGGTAGCGCGCCTAGAAACTGATCTAACTCCATTTCAAGTTCTGGCCAAGCTACATTTAATTGAGTCGCGTTGCGGCCGCGTTCGCGAAGACATAAACGGACCACGCACGCTCGACTTGGACCTCCTATGGCAGGGCGGCCAATCAGTGGCGCATGATGCCTTGTCATTGCCTCACCCAAGAATCCAAGAGCGCCGCTTTGTCCTAGAACCCTTGGTCGAACTCGCGCCACGATTACCCCTGGCCGGCGGTTCGGCAACTATGTGCTTGCAAGCTTTAGACAATTGCAAATCCTAAGTACATCACTCGACCTAAATAAATGGCGTCAAGCACTCGACCAAAAAAAGTCAATTGCATTAGTGCCAACAATGGGCGCACTCCACCAGGGGCATTGCCGTTTAATTAAAGCGGCACAAAAAAAATGTGATGTCGTAGTCGTTTCAATTTTCGTGAACCCTTTGCAGTTCGACGAACGAAGCGACTTCGAAAATTATCCTCGTAATCTAAATGCGGATTTGCAACTACTAAATGAGTGGTCGGTTGATGCTGCTTACACACCTGATGAGTCTTCAATTTATCCACCCGACCGTAACATTAAACTGCAAGATCCCGGAGCAATGGGGCAATGTTTTGAAGGTGCCTGTCGCCCCGGCCATTTCGCCGGCATGCTAACGGTTGTGCATGAATTATTTAGCCAAGTACAGCCAAACCACGCATTCTTTGGCGAAAAGGATGCCCAACAACTATCTTTAGTTCAGGAGCTTGCCAAACGTATGGCCAACGCGCCCATAATTAATCCAGTGCCCACCGCGCGCCAAGCTTCCGGCTTAGCCATGTCTTCACGCAATCGCCGGTTATCTGCGATCCAACAACAATCCGCTAGCGCAATCTTTAGAGCTTTAATTGCTGCACAAGACTTTTGCCAACGCGATAATTTTGAATTGCCCGATGTTGAATCTGAAATGCAACACATTATGCATCGCGCCGGTCTCGAAGTTGAATACGCCACAGTCGTTAATTCGGAAAACTTCGAACCCTTAAATGAAAATCAAATTGAGCAGCATTGCTCTGGCGATAGCATCTTAGTACGCGCAATTGTTGCTGCTAGGATTGGCGGTGTTCGCCTCATCGACAACCTGTTACTAAACAAAAACTAATGAAACTCCTCTGCCCTGCAAAAATCAACTGGACCCTCAACGTGTTGGGGCGTCGCAACGATGGCTTTCACCAGTTGCAATCATGGTTCGTTGGTATTTCCCTTTGCGATGAACTCGCGTGCGAAATCGGTGGCGCTGGACTTGCCGTGTTTGGTGATCCACAAACTCCAAGCGATGCCGACAACTTAGTCCTGCAAGCCGAAAAAGCTTGGCGTGCCGCCGGTGGTCAGGCACCTGAAATTGGCTGGGCCTTGAACAAGGGAATACCAATGTCAGCTGGCCTTGGAGGAGGCAGTTCCGATGCCGCCGGTGCTCTACGAATCCTCGAAGAAATTGCCACATCACCACTCGGCGCAAGCAAATGCCATGAAGTGGCTTTAAGCCTCGGTAGCGATGTCCCATTCTTCCTAGACGGATGCGGTTGGCAACTCCGCGGTGGTCGCGGCGAGCGAGTCCTTTGCGATGCAACTGGAAGAACCGAACACTTAGTGATTGCCCTGCCCGGACTTCCCGTGGCAACCACAGAAGTTTATAAAAGTCTCTCGGAACAGCCGCTAGTTGCTGATGACGCAAGTCTCGAATTTAGTGCTAGCCCACCGGCAATTCCCGGTCCCAATGAATTGCACCCCGCAGCACTCCAAGTTGAAGCGCGCCTCGAACAATTTGCGCAACATTTAAGTCGGCATGCAAACTTTCAACTAAGTGGAAGCGGAGGCGCACATTTTCTTGCCGTTGAAGATGCGGCACTTGCCCACTTGATTGCCAGTGCTCTTAGCGATGAAGGCATTACCGCCTATCCTGCGAGAACACTTGAGCCGCATGAATTGTTAATCGAGGCGCTAGCGTGAAAGTCTTAGTGGTTGGACCAGGTCGTGCTGGTTGCCACTTGGCACTATTGCATAAAATTGCTGGAGACCAAGTTACTTTATTGGGACGAGGTCATGGTACTTGGCGTAACTGGGCACGACAGCACCAAATTGCTACATCACTAAATCCAGCACGTGCTTGCGTAAATGCTCAGCAAATTATTTTTGCTGTTAGCGACGACCAACTTGAAGCGGCCGTCCAACAAATTTATAAAGTCCGCAAAGGCAACCAACAGCGTTTAATCGTCCATTTAAGTGGGTCGCATGACTTGCAAGTATTAAATGATTTCGCCAAACGCGGAGAATATGTGGCCGCCGTACATCCAATCTACTCCTTTCAAAAACTAAAAGAATCCCCACAAGTTAAGTTGGGTGGGGCCGCAGCAACTCTTCTGCTTGGCCATAAAGCACAAAGGAAAGTAAATGCCCTCGTTGCTAAGTGGGGCGCCAAGCCGGTTGTTTTATCCAATTCATGCTCACGAAGTCGATACCATTTGGCCTTAACTTTGGCTTCAAATCACATTACTACTACTTTTGGGCGAGCCACCGAAATTCTCGGTGACAGCTTGGGAGAACAAGGTGTTGAAGTGCTCGCCAGTCTGGCTGTCCAATCGATTTTGGCTTGTGCGGAATCAGGTGCTGCTGAAGCGTTGACAGGTCCTATTGCTCGCTGTGATAGTCAAACAATTTCTCGACACTTGAGCGAGTTAAGCAGTAAAGAATTAAGCCGAATAACGCCAATGTTGGAAAATGTTATTGATTTTGCTCTGGATAGTAAACGTATCTCTCAAAAAAGCAGTAAACGCTTAAAGCAACAGTTAAATCAGAAATGAAAACACTTTCTGTAGTCGTTGAATCCTTTAGTCAATTAGTGAAAATTATTGAAGAGTGGCAGAGTAAAATTCAACAAATTGAGTTGCGGCTCGATATGAATCCCAGCCTTGATTGGGCGCGTGTCCGAAAATTAATCGACGTGCCAATCATCGTGACCTGCATGCCCGCCCGCGAAGGAGGTGTTGGCCAACTGATCGATACTCAGCGCCAAGAAATATTAAAGCAAGCGATTGCCGCCGGCTGTGAAATGCTTGATCTACCGCATGACGAATCTATTCCTGCGTGGGCGATTCAAGTACCCATTATTCATTCCTGGCACCAAGCCAGTAGCACTGAAATTCCTACGCATAGACTTGCAGATATTTATCAACAACTCGCTCGAAAAGCACGGCCAAATGATTTTGTAAAAATTGTAACTTACCCCAACAACCAACAAGCTGCATTGTCTGTGATGAAGTTGTATGAACTAAATGCGGCATCACCCAATCCAAACGCAGGACTTCTAGCTTTCGCGCAAGGACAAGTTGGCGCATGGACCAGGCTCGCTGCTTTGAAAATGGGCTCACCTTGGATTTACTGTGGCACTCCGCAGTCCAGTACTGCGCCCGGCCAAATGAGCTTAGATTATTTGGACGAATTGCCATTTTATGACTTGCCAAATACTCAATTTTGGGGTGTTTTGGGGTCGCCAATTGCCCATTCGCGATCACCGCTATTGTGGAACAAAGCCTTCGCCGCCGAGAATAAAAACGCCATATATGTGGCCGTGGAGTGCGACAACTTGGCGGGCTTCCTGGAGCAATCCCCACAAGGGTTTTGGCAAGGTTTCTCTGTTACGAGCCCCTTAAAACAGCAAGCTGCCAATTTTGTCGACACCGCTTGCGAATGCAGTCATTCCGCCACAGCTCTAAATACATTGTTGCGTGAACCCGAACAAGGGGCGTGGTTTGGTATAAACACCGATGGCCTCGGGGCGTTAGCAGCATTGCGCAAAAAGGGCATGCCGGAGTCGGCCAACATCTTAGTGCTTGGTGGCGGGGGAGCAGCACGTGCCTTTATGGCCGAAGCGCAACGCCAGGGATTAAAAATTTCTTGCGGAGTGCGAACGCCTAGTAAATTATCTAAATTTGCCAAAGAAGTTGACTGTGAATTATTTAGCTTGGACGACTTGAATATTTCTGACTACAAAGTCGTAGTGCAAGCGACTGCCGTCGGCACATCATCCAAAGAAGAATTAAATATTGACTTGAACTTTAAACCAGGTCAGTTGGTTTTGGAAATGCACTACTCGCCGGTAATTACTAATTTCCTGGCAGCGGCAATTAATCATGGTGCCGTTCCTTGTTTTGGTTCACAAATGCTCTACCAACAAATGATTGCTCAGTACCGTGCAGGAGTTAGTCCGAATCCAGATGCAAAAATGTTGACAAGTTTAGAACAGCATCTGGCGGCAAATCTACCGGGATCTCCGCCGATTATTTTGTGCGGTCCGCGCGCTTCTGGAAAAACCAGTTTAGGCAGAGCGCTTGCAGCACAACTTGGCCGCCGGTTCTTTGACGCCGACGAATTGCTTGAGAAGCGAAATCAAATCAAAATATCCGATTGGATTCCAAAAAACCTTGAGTCTTTTCGTGATGCCGAATCAGAACTCCTTGAGGAATTAGTTCAATACCAAGACGCGGTTCTCGCCCTTGGAGGTGGGGTGGTTGAGCGTGACAACAATCGTGAATTGTTAGCCAGGCAGTCGGCGGTTTATTATCTTAATGCAGAGCATCAAACTTTATTGCACCGTCAATCCTCTCAACCTCGGCCGGCCTTGACCGACAAAAATCTCTCCGACGAAATTACGCTGCTTAGCCAGCGCCGCCATCCTTGGTACATGCAAGCTGCAAAAGACCGCATTATTGCGACTGATGGAGACTTTGAAACGGTGTTGTCATTGTTGCACAACATGGTGTCCTGATAGGATTCAAGGGTGCTCTACTGCATACTGCTCCTTGGTCTAGCCCAAGGCCCCGAATTGTCCATTTTGCCGCCGCCGCTGAACGCGGATGCGGAAGTGCTTAATGCCGTTGAAGTGCTTGCAACAAATGGCAACATGGAATCTTCCCGGGCGGCTGTCCAAGTTTTATTAAAGGCCCTGCCGGCTGCGACTGCAAATGCTCAGGCCGAATTTTTATGCGTCGCACTTGGCAATTCGGTTTTCCCCAAGGGCACTGATTTGTCAAGCACTTGGCTGCGGATTGATTCTGAGTGGCCGGAATTATTCAATTACCTCGACAATACCATTCGCAGTGAAAATGATCTTGCAAAGTTGAATGGTGCTTTATTGGCAGCCGGATCGCTCAACTACAGTTCGGTCAGCATGGTTGAAGCTATCGCCGCGCGCCTTAATGAAGTTGACAGCGCTGAATTTTCACGCGAAGCTTTGTTTAGTTTGACTCGCCATGAATTTTCCGGCGCCGAACAATTTAATAAGTGGTGGTCCACCGCTCGCAATTTGTCCAGAGCTACATGGTTGGCTCAAGCGTATGATTCTGCACATCAACGCGAACTGGAGCTGTGGGCTAAATTGTTGGCGGTTGATTCAAGTGCAACACTTTCTGCCAGCCGGTCAACCATTGGCGGAGTGCGGGCTCTTGCTTTTACGCGAATGTCTGAGCTCCCACCGGAAAGTACCGGCGAGCAGAGTGAAATTGCCAAGGCCGTGTTGGCCGCTTTTTATTCGGAGCACCTCCCCGAGTTGCGCCAAGATTTAATTGCTCTAATCCCACGCTTTCTAGCCGCAGACAACGCCATTCCACTTCTCGATCAAGCTTTGGAGGCCAAGGGCGCCGGCGAACGCTTGGCGGCCGCGCGCGCATTAGTATTAGTTCGCCCAGTTGAGTTTGCGCGAGATGGAGTGTCCCGTCACCTAAGGCGGGTATATGTTTTAAGTGAATCTGGAGAACCTTCTGATTCACCTCAATTCCGTTCGTCTTTATGGAGTGGCTTGCGCGAAGTTGCCAAATCCTGGAACACCGCCGACAGTGATCTGAGCTTAGTTTTAGTGCGCGCTCTTGACCTTGAGCCCAATCAACAAACCCGCAACGATATTTACGCAGCCAGTGGTGCCTTAGGTTGGCAGGAATTAATCGCAGTTTTATTGCCACGGGCGGGCGATGAAGAATTGGCCACAGAGGAAAGAAGTTCGGCGCTTGGTGCCTTAACTAGAATTTCTTTAAGTAGTGGTGAATCCGAAGATGTGCTCGCGGTCTTACATGGCTTGCTCGCCCATGAAAAACTTCGCTACCGGGCAGTTCAATGTTTGAGCGAACTTAAGTCAACGACAAGTGCCGCTCCGTTGGCCAGTCAATTAGGACAGCCGATGGAGGACTTCGTCCAGCAAGCGATATTGAGTGCTTTGTCAGATTTGCCGTCTAGCACTGAAGCCATTGTTAGTATGCTTAGATTCTCACCAGCAGAAAAATTTGCAGCAAGTTACGTTTCTGCCTTGGTTAATCAAGTGTCGCACAGCAATCCAGAAATGTTCTCTTCGGTGGTGCGCGGCTTGGAAGAAAAATCACAGTTTGCTTTGGCGTTAAAATTGCTGGACGCACCTTTGCAAACAGAAATTGACGAGCTTGAGGTGCAAATACGAGCTCGTATCTATTCACGAATCCTTGCCCTATGGTTGCTTCAGGATCAATTGCCAAAAGGCGCCGAAAATAGAATTGAGGATTGTCGCTCCAGATTGCAACAGCAATTAAATCAAGACTCTGAAAATCCGGCCTGGGCCGAGCTTATGGCTAAGTTTATTGACAAATTCCCGCTCCCAATTCAGCCTGAACAAGACCCGTCTGCGCCCGATTCTGAAGAAGTCCCCAAGTAGCGAAAAAACTAAACTTGTTCGCATGCACCGCAGCGGTACAATCTTTGCCCCAATGACGCGGGGTGGAGCAGCTGGCAGCTCGTCGGGCTCATAACCCGGAGGTCACAGGTTCGAATCCTGTCCCCGCTACCAATCAGATTAGACGGTTTCGCTTGAGCGAGACCGTCTTTTTGCTTAATCAGAACGGCTAGTTATTATTTGCTCATGCACTTTAATTCGTTTGTAGCTGAGAGGGTTCCAGCACAACTGCTCGTTTGCTGTGCTGGTGGGCGTATTTGGTCGGGGCAAACGGTGAACGAATGGATCGAAGCTTTTGTGGTTTCCAAAGGTCGTATTGTCGCCACCGGAAAGCGCTCAGATATGGAGGCCTTTTGCACGACCGCCACTAAAAGGTTGGAGGTGCCCACTGGTCAGTTGCTACTACCCGGCATGATTGATGCTCATTTACATTTAGCGATGGGCGGGGCTTCGATGCGAACGCTACAACTGGACGGCGTCAGCAGTCGTGAAATGTTTGAGCAAAAAGTTTTGGACTGGAGTGAAAAACTAAAGCCTGGGCAATGGTTGCTAGGTGGAGGTTGGGACCAAAGTTTGTGGGGAGGGGAGTTGCCGACTAAGGATTGGCTCAACCATATCCGGCAAGATATCCCCGTCTGGCTAAGGCGAGTTGATGGTCATATGGGTTTGGCAAATCAAACTGCCTTGCAAAAATCCGACGTTAATGAAAACACGGCGATCCCAACTGGCGGAAAGATTTTGCGTGATGAATTTGGCAAAGCTAATGGGATTTTGATGGACACGGCGATGGATTTGATGCTTCAGCCAAAACCAACTAGTCACCAATTCAATCAAGACTTAGAGCGCGCCGCTGCGCATCTAGCATCTTTAGGTATAACCACCGCACATGACATGTGGACGACCATGGAAGATTTGTCCATGGTGATTGAAAAGTGGCAAGAACCGATGCCAATCCGGCTGCGTGTAGCGGTGCCGCTTTCTGAACAAGTAGAGCACGCTAAGTTTATTGAGCAACATGGAAATGGAACACCTCTCATTTCATGGAATATGAGCAAGGTTTTTATTGATGGTTCCCTCGGCTCCAAAACAGCACTTATGTTGAATGATTATCGCGGCAACTCTGGCGGTAGAGGTGTTTTGGTGACTGGTCGAGAAGAGTTGCTGAAACAGTTAGAACAACTCAATAATAAGAAAATAATAGTCCTAATTCATGCAATCGGCGATGCGGCGGTTCGTTTGGCTCTGGATGTAATCGAGCAACTGCGTGCCCAAGGAATGGATGAATCACTTGTACGTATCGAGCATGCGCAACACATCCACCCTTCCGACATTCCACGTTTTAAAAGCAATCAAGTGATGGCAAGTATTCAGCCAATACATTTGACTGATGATGCCCGCTCAATTGAACAATTGCTCGAGCAGAAAGAACTTGTAAACGCATTTCCATGGCAGTCGCAAGTGTCTGCCGGATCTCAACTCGCGCTCGGCACTGATTGGCCAATCGCAAATCCTTCCCCGTGGCTAAATATCCATGCCGCCGTCACCAGGCAAAGTAATGATGGCAATAACCCAGATGGATGGTTTCCCGACCAAGCATTAAGACTTCGCCAAGCTCTGAGCTTTTATACCACCGGCAGCGCGCTGGCCGCCAACGAAGCTAATGAACTCGGTGTCCTCGCTCCTGATTACTGGGCCGATTTCACTATTTTGGATACGGATATTTTTGATGGTGATGTTTCATCCTTGCTCACAGTTAAGTGCTTAGCAACATGGGTTGCCGGTTGCTTAAGCTACAAGCTCCACCAAGGAGAAAATGTTCAGTAGTTTTGTTCTCAACGTGGACCCGTGAGGATGACCCTGAGATGATGAAGGCTAGCGCCTATGGTTATGAAAACTTGATTCGAGAGGATGGCTCCCACCCAGCCCAATCGGCACCTACCTCGTCGGGCGTAGATTTGCGATCTTTGGGATGCCAGCGCTACAACGTTTTGAAAGCTCGAAACCCTGTATGTGGGAGGTTTCCAAAACAAAAAAAGGCGCCATCTCTTTCGAAATAGCGCCTTAACAGATGAACCTTCTAGAAAGTTTGTACAGCTTCTCCAGAAGGACGTTCTTCGAGAATCAATTCTCCTTCTTCTATGAAAATCGAATCAGAGTTGATTTCAAAACGCGCCCGGTTTTCGTAACTAGAGCGGTATTCAGCGTTGGCTAGCAGTTCCAGTTCGGCTTCTTGCTTAGCACGAATTTGGTTTAATTTTCCTTGCACTTGATCAAGACTGCCGGCGTCGTAGCGTGAAAGCTCACTAATAGTTTCTTGGCGTTTTTCCATAAGAGAAATTAGGCGTTCATTGCGTGCAACCGAATCTACTTGGCGATCAAGTTGCATTAGCTGAACACGAAATTGAGCATGCTCGCCTTCAAGTTGACTTAGTAAAGCTATCATCCGCTCTTCCTGCTGTTGAAGGTAGCCAAGGTCGCGAGTTGCATCTTGGGCTCTTTGAGAATAAGCCAAGGCGGTGTTTTGCGCCTGGTCCATTCTCGCATGCAGGCGGTTTAAGGCGGAGGGTGTTGGAGTTATTGTTCGACTGATTTGAGTGTTATTGCTCGCATGGCTGGCGACAGTGGCTTGGAAATTGTCTAATTCGCGACCATAAGTTGAGTAGTCAGAGCGGGCAATTTCAATAACTCGTTTAGCTACCTGTTGGTCGCGTTCGAGCTGACCGATTTGGTGTTGTAGTTCAGCCAAGTCGCCGCGGACTGTTGAAATTCGCTTTGGGTATTCTTTTTCAAGTTGACGAAGTTGGCGACGAAGAGCGACTGGATCATCGATAGTTGAATCGATCGCGTCGCCGATACTAGTTTGAACTTGCTCGAATGCAGCCCCGATGCGATTGGTGCCAGCTAAAAGTGCGACACCGGCAATCAATACCGCGCCGATAATTGTGAAACGAAGAACAGTTTTCATGGAGTATTCCTTTGGGTTGAGGTTGCGGTAGCGAAATTGCCGGCCACGAGGAGTAATTGGGAAAACTGCTGCTCCGATTTCACTCTTATTTGGAGAAAAAGAAAACACAGCTTGAATAAAGTATCCAATTGCCGCGTAGAAGGTGCAGAATAGAAGCATGCTAAGTAACCTGACTACTCGTTTTGTCGGAAAACTGAAGGCCCGCGACCCGCAGGCCTGGTTCGAGCTGTGGGAGACTTTCGGCCCAGTATTACGCGCTCAAATTGGCAAATGGGGCTACGGGTGGATTGGCCCTGAAACGGTGCAAGACCTTTCTCAGGAAACACTTGCAGCACTTTCAAATTGCATTGATAAGCATGACCCACGTAAGGGTGCTAGGTTTTCGACCTGGCTTTTGACCATTGCCCGCTATACCCTGACCGATGAGTTGGACCGGCGGACCGCAAAAAAACGGGGTGGTGGTAAGCGCACAACTTCACTTGATGAAGCATGGTCGGGTCCGTCCAGGCAGCCGGCCCCTGACCAGGATTACGAGGCGGCAATTTTTCGCTCAAAGGTAGAAGCAGCAGTTCGTCGAGTAGAAAAGGAATCTGATTTTTTGGAATTTCAGGTTTTTAGAATGCGCGTGTTAGATGGAATGTCCGGAAAGGATGTTGCGACTGCGCTTGGCCTGTCTGAACCAAAAGTTAGCCGCCAATTAAAAAAAATCCGCAGTCAAATCCGTAAAGCCCTGGAAGATGTGGTGAGCACCTTTTCTTTTACTGAAGAAGAAAAATCCGAAACTGAGTGCAAGGGGATAGTTCTTAATCCCAATAAGGCAGATGACAACCACTTCGATGCGGCGTTAGCTGAAATCCTGAAGAACCAGGAAGTTTTTCGAAGATCCTCCCAGAGTAAAAATAATTAGTAGTAAGAAACATGTCGACCGCTATCGTAGCCATCTTTGTAATTGCACTAGGAATCACTTTGATTTTTATGGCTGCCAAGGTTGTTGAGTTGGTGTTATTTGGGCTTGGTCTCGTATTGCGTTTCTTTTTACATACGCTGCGCGATGCTGGCAGACTTCTCGGGCACTTGATTTCATTTCTTGTATTGTGTCCTCTCACATTATTAAATGCACTATTTTTGAACAAGAAGAATCTGGCAAATTACTTTGTTTCAATGTCCGCCGAGGTTCGTGGCTTTTTTATGAGTCTGTGGAAACTGTCCCTGGGGAATCTTTTAAACATTTTCAATTACGATCCTTTTTTAGCATCAGAAGAAACAACTATTCCGCCATTGGAGCCTGCTCGTCCAGCACAGGGCTTTTCAGGATATAAAATAGTTGGCACATTGCCAGGCGGTGGCTCTGGAGCAAAACTATATATTGCTAAACCCAATTTCGCTAAGTCTATTCAACTGCAAGAGGCAGGGTTTCCACCGGTTGCAAAAGTTGTTCTTAAGTCCTTTGCGCTTTCTGGCGGGCCAAGCTTGCCGCAAATAATGCGCGAAAGTCGATCGCTAGAAATCGCCAAGAGACTTGGTTTTGTACTTGAACATGGTACCGATGAAAAGCATTTCTGGTATGCCATGCCGTATGTTCCTGGTGACAATCTGGCGGTTGTGAGTAAGCGCATGCACCAAGCTAGAAATGGCCAAGGCTTAGAAAGTAAAGCATTGAAGCGCGGGATTTCTTATGTTTCTGATATTCTTTTGGCCCTTGAAAAATTTCATCTTGGCGGTTTGTGGCACAAAGACGTCAAGCCAGAGAATGTTGTTGTCTGTGATGACAGAGCATTTTTAGTGGACTTGGGATTGGTGACTTCACTCGCCTCATCGGCAACCCTAACCACTCACGGAACCGAATACTTTAGAGACCCCGAATTGGTTCGCATGGCAATGCAAGGTATCAAAGTTCGAGATGTCGATGCAGTTAAATTTGATTTATACGGGGCGGGTGCCGTCCTTTACTCAATCGTCGAGGGCGATTTTCCTGCACACGGTGGATTGAGTAGTGTTTCACGTCCTTGCCCAGATGCGCTTAAATGGGTGATTCGTCGGGCTATGGCAGACCTACCAGGGCGCTACGGTAGTTCCCGAGAGATGCTTTTGGATTTGCACAAGGTTCTTGAAAGTGACGATCCCTTTACTTTAAAACCAGCCGACTTGCCATCGATGGGTGGTGTTGCACCGCTTGGTGTTGCTGAACAGGCAGCACCTATTCAGGAATATCGTCCTATCCGTAATGAGCCCGGCACGGGAGGAGTGTCGTCATCTGATGGTGCTATAGCCACTTTAGAAATAATGGGTGGTGCCCAAAACGGAAAACTATTTCCGTTGCGCGCCGGTCGCTATATTGTCGGCCGCTCTAGCCATTGTGATATTACAATCGAAGGCAGTGCAATTTCCAATCGCCACATGCAGCTAGTTGTTGCGCCAAATGGCGAAGTTAAATTCAAAGATATCGGTTCGCGAAATGGCATTTGGTTGGGCGGGGTAAAAAAATCTAAGGGTATCTGGCGTAGTGGTCATCAGCTAAAACTAGGTAAATTAGTTCTTGGCCTTCATGGAATGCTTACCGATGGACAAACAGCCGATGTCGAAGAACCGGTTGAAAATAATTCTCGCCGCAAGTTAAGAGTGCTAGTTGTTTTGCTATTACTTTGTGTTTTTATCCCACAAAAGCTGTCTTTAGGATTTGACAATATTGGTGCTTGCCACAATTCCACGGTAAGGTCAGTGGTGGTTGAAGCTGTTGATTTGTCTAAGCCTGACTATATCCCAGGTGGCGAGGGCTTGGCGTGGGGGCGTAAAGATTTGCGGACCAGGATTGACTTCGAAGCTGGTGCGCTCGATGATTCTGGAGGCCTTTTGGTAGTAGATGACATTTCGGCCTTTGGAACTCCCAGAATGCGCAACGGGCTCATTGGTGCGCGCACTCATATAGGCCAAGAACTCGAACTTTGCGGAGATTGGGGCGATGGGAAATCTGCTTATCAAGAGCTGGTTGCACAACTTCGTGCGGCCGTGGGCTCTTCAGATCCTAGCGCTAGAGCTTCAGAGGTCGGGGACATCTTGGTCGCCAATTCCAGTTTTGGCGCTTTGCTTTGGTTGCAAAAGTCTTCCTTCGAGAAAGAAGACAGAGTAGATGTCTTGGCTATTTGTGCCAGCGGCCAACAATCAGAATTGATTCTTAAACAGCTCAATCTTGATTGAGCAGCCAGTCAATTATCTTTTTAGAAACTTCTAAGCGATTGCATTCATTTAAAGTCTCATGAAAGAGGCCCGGCCATTCTTTAAGCTGCTTAGAGCATTCTAGTTGGTTGAAGAATTGCTCAGCATCAGTTGTTGAAACAGCGCGGTCATCGCCAGCCAAATTTAGGTAAATTGGTATTTTGTACTGTGGCGCTCTTAAGTGGACGCGAGCCATGGCCGCGCTCATTTCAGTGAACCATCTAGGTGTTATTGTGTCGAATACTTTGGGGTCATCTAAGTAAGCTTGGACAACATTTGGGTCGCTACAAATATCGCTCGCTGGGAGTTCATTGTTCATCGCTAAAGTTGGCAGTAATTTAGAAAGTAACTTGCCGGCCATTACTTTCCACTTAGGTGCTTGAACTGCAACCCCCAAGAGCGGTGATGATAAAACTAAGCTAGTGATGCGTGGATTATTAACAGCCCAATCTAAACTTATAAGCCCGCCCATTGAGTGGCCAAACAAATGGAATTGACTTTCCATCAATTCGCTTACCGCTGCCAAGTCGTGATGATAATCCTGCCAGGCATTAACATGTCCGCGTCTGCCATCGGAATTCCCATGTCCGCGCAGGTCAAATCCAAAACACTTAAAGCCGGCGTCGGCCAGTTGTTCCATTAGCCATAAATGCCGCTCGTGATGCTCCCCTAAACCATGAACTAAGAGTATTTGCCGAGCGTTCTCACGCCCAAGAGTCCTTCCGGAAATGTTCAATCCGTCAGTGGTTATGACATTAAATGAAGTTGTCATTCTCCTGTAGTGCTAAAGTAATCTGGAAGACTAATCCAGATGCAGGCCGCAATGAGGAGGAAATTTTCAATTAACTTAGTGCAAATATTGACGACCCCGGTTCCACACCCGCAGTCAAAAGCGATCTCGCAAAAATTCAATTCACCTAGCCCGTGAATATCCAATCCGCGAGCGAACACTGCAATCGTGAAGATCATTAGCATCACGCTTGAGAGCATGGCGGCTGGTCTTCTTAGATAATTAAACAAAATGCACAAGCCCGTGCAAAGTTCAAGCCAAGGAATCCAGGTGGCACTTAAGTTGAGCCACTGCTGAGGTTGAGTCGGAAGTATTTCATAGGTGTGAATCGCCTTTAGAAAACCCACGGGGTCGCTTAGTTTTTGCCAAGCAAACCAAATCAAGGCAATACCGGTTAGTATTGAGCAAATGTTTTTTATACCTTTCAACATTAGTTTTCCTCCGCTGCGGTTAAGGAGAATTCCGCTTCAAGCCAAGCACTAATGCCACCTTCGTAAACAGCAATTACCTCGGCGGGAACTTGCCAGCGGTAAACTAAATCATTGGCTAAGAAAATGCTGTCCTCGCATTCTCCACCATTGCAATAAACGATTACGATACCTGCATTTTTAAGCTTCTCAATTAAGTCGTCGGAAACACCATCCAAATCTTGGTAACGATCAATGTTGTGAGCGCCCTCAATATGACCACTGGCAAAACTCTTTTGGCGCCGTGCATCAATGAAATAAACGCCGCCCGGTTCATCAACTAAGTACTCCCAATAGTCATGAGCATCTTCAGTGCTAATGGTCAGGTACTCGTGCTCCAAAGTGTTTTGGCTCACAGGGAAGTAATCTCGCTCTAGGACGATTCCCTTCGGATGCAGCGCATTGCCAAGTAATGCGACGCCAAGGCTGCCAACTAAGAGGGCGGCAGTTTTGCTGAGCAATGCGGTTGCGGTCATTGGCTAAAGTTTAACCGCGCTTAACTAATCGAATAGCATCTGCAACAACTACACTGCCGGTAGAACTTTGATTTGATATTCCAATTAGCGGGGTACTTCCAGCTGGCAATCTTAAGCTGCCAAGGACATTCCATTGACCGCCATTTATTTGTTGATTTTTGGTGACAGTGTGTAGTTGTCCCACCTGCTTCAACCCAAGCATGGTGCTGGCGCTACGGTTAGAACCCTCAGGCCACCACATGGATATTTCCCAGTCGCCAGTGACCGGAATTACTGGCGCCCACCAAGCGAAGCTGCCGCCGTTTGGAGCGACGTTGCTCCACAGGTAATCTGCCCCATATTTATCCGTTGACATCGTTCCCAGGCTCCAGCTACCAGTGGTGAACGCCAAAGAGTTATCCATAATAATTGTTGATGATCCAATTAGTGCGTCCACGTCGTCGCGGAGTTGCGGTAATAATGGAAAAAGTAAATCACCCGGACATGAGGTGCTTTTTACGTCACGATGACCAAATATGTTTTGCATTTGACCGAGGTAGCCGGAGTAGTATGAACTTGCGTTCGGGGCAATGGATTGTTGGTCACACTTCCAGGCAGTAAGTTCTGTTAGCGCATTCATCATTGCCACACTTGGGATTTGGTTATAGGGACTATGGAAATAACCCATCATTGAAACTCCCATCGAACCACAATTAAATCCGTCATGGGCTCCGCGGACATCATCGCCGCCTTCACGCCCTTCAAAAATATCGCCATGCACACAAATCAAATAGTTGTATCCAATGTCACACCAGCCGCGAGTGTACATGTGATATTGTTGGGTGGCTTTTACGTTTGCTGCACATTGGCTCCAGTTTGGGCTATTGAATTCGCTTGAACTTGCGGTGTGATGAACACCGACATGGGTGGTGCTGCAATAACTTGGAGGGCATTGAGGCGCGTCAGCAGACCAGTCAGCTCGCGGAAAAACATTCGGCTTGGCATAGTTGCCACGGCTTTGGTTTAGACTTGAAGCACTCATGCTGTTTGACGCAGAAACCCAAACAACTGTTAAGTCAGTGAAATCGCAGGGACCATTCAAGATTAAAGATATTTCGTTGATTCCAGTGTCTAGATAACAGTGGTGTAAACTCGCAATGTGTAAATTTTCGGCGCCAACCGATAAATCTTCATTCCAAATAAAGGGAACAGTGTCTGAAAAGTTATTCGTTCTGAAAAGGGCTGGATTGCCGCTGCCGCGCGCGCTGAGTCCAATTGAACGGGTATTCGCTGGTGCCGTTAAAGAAAACTCCAACTGTTGACCTGTGTGAAGGTGCACTTTGGGAAGTTCACTAACGCTTAGCTGGGTTGCAACAATGAAGGCCCAGGAAATAATCATTCTGCAACTGCCTCGTAGGTGTCGTAATGCTTAAGTTTTAAGCCACCAAGTTCTTCAAAAACGTCCATGTTCTGTTCCTTAATAATGGCAAAGACTTGCCCGGCCACGGCCGCGTCAACTTTTAGCGTGGCCTGGAATATTTCGTCAGCATCAATGCCCACGTTAGTAATGATGTTCTCGGCAATTGTCCTTGGTGATGACCACGACCTATTGCCGTCAGCATTAATCCAAACAGGGTTTGTCGTTGCGCCGAGCGCGGGCATTAGAGTTTGCCAGAAAGCACCTTCGGGTAGTGGGCCGAGCATAGAAAAAACGACCCAAGCATCATGCTTAAGATTGAGTGTTATGTTCTGAGTGCGATCCCATGGGCCAGGCGCTTGGTCCGATAAGTCATAACTTTGCTGAAGTTCCCCGTTTACAAAAACACCTAATACGCCAGGTCTTGCCCAGCTGGATCCGGCAATTCTTACTCGCAAAGAAGTGATTCCATTTGGTGAATCGACAGTGTCACCCATAACCGAATTACCATCTTTTAAAACATCGATGAAGTAGCCAAGTGATGTACTGCAATGGCCGTTAACAAAACTGCTTGATGCTTCATCAATGTCAATTTCGCTGGGATCTTGGCTGGAGCTTTGCACATAGGTGCGGCCTTGGCCAACCATGTCGCCAACTGTATGCGAATCAGATGAGCCTACAGCTATCAGGTGTTCACCGTGGTTAAGCAGCGCGAACCAATCCTTAAGTAATTCCTCGGTTTTAGTTTGTGGAGTGGTTGAATTGTAAAGTTCGAAGGCATCAAAGAGGAACTTAGTCTTGCCGTCACGTTCGCCAGTTAGTTGATTGAGGTGAAGCTTTCCCCACGGGCCCTTATTAAAGTCAGGCCAACGGGGGTGGTTCAAAATAATAACCTGGGCACCCTTACTGCGAATTCCCTCAATCAGAGTTATCCAATCCTCGGGCTTTTCACTGACAAAATCAGAGTGCTTGGGGACCTTATCTGAGGAGCCTAGCGGGAAGGCATTAAAGTGGCCGATTGGGGTTGACACTTCATTTCCTACAACTGGCGTGTACCACTCGCTTAAGCCCATAGCGGCCTGAGTGGGGCGGTAGTCAATGTTGTGGTTATGGTCAGTAGCGATTGCTAATTCCACGCCTTCGCCAGCGAGAGTAAGTTGCCGCTCTTCTACATTTGAATCACCATGCCCAGAGTGGGTAAGTGTGTGAATATGGGTGTCAGCCGCGACATATCCGTCGGTGTTTACTTCATGTCCAATTATTAAATTAACCTTGGCCGTGCGATTCATGGCAATTTTTGTTTGCTTAGAATCGACGCCCCATTCCATGCCGCGGCTTGCCCAAATGGTGTATTTGCCTTTTGGAATCATGACTGAACACTTGCCATCCTTCGGGTAAATAATGCCTGGCCGGATTGCGATGTGCTCGGCCTCGGCAAAGTAGATATTCGGCGCGCCACCAGTTTCTGGTTCGATTGTTATCCGGCAGGGAATCGGTGAGCCATCAGTGGAATTTACCACGCTAAGCTCTAGCCGACCCAGTTCAAAGTAATCCACAATTGACTTGGTGTGGACTTTCATTTCACCAATGGTGATGTCATCGGTGGTGCGGTCGCAGCTGAGTAGGAACTGGTTTTCGCCGCGCTTGATGGTGCCAGCTGGGATGGTGTAATAGTGTGTGGCCAAGTCGCCGCTACGATCAAGTTGAGCGACGGTTGTGCCGTTGATGCTTAATGTCCATTGATTGTCGATACTACGTTGCATCAAGCTTAATACCCAGTCTGAGTTACTTTGGTTGCTCGGCGCACTGAAAGTAATCGCCAGCGGGGCAGCTTGGGGTTCTTCAGCAGCTTCTGGCCACTCGGGAGTGTTGTCGTCTCCCAAATGAAAGTACTGACCATCTGCGATTGTGAAATATTCCGCTTTAGTCTTGAGTGCTTGGCCAAGGCCAAGCACTAATGCAAGAAGAATCAATGGGGACAGGTAGCTAAAACCTTTGGACATGCTTCCAGTTTAGACGCATATTGATGTGTGCAAAAAAAAATCGCTCCACCGCCGAAGCAGTGGAGCGAAAGTTTTGTTAGTTAGCTAAAGATTAGCCAATCAACATCAAACCGTTTGACATTGCAACCAAGTTAGCAGGAACTGTTGGACCTGCAGTTTCGATTACCTGTGAGTAAACAGTTGGAGGAGCAACAGTTGGAACAGTCAGAGTAAGAGTACCTGAAGCTGAATCCATTGCGAATGGAGTTACCAAGAATGGGTATGAGACAACCAATTCTGCACCAGTTAGAGGCATGCTTCCAGAACCACTAGATACAGCCATTGCAACAGTGTTTGCAGTGCTGTGACCGGCAACGGTCCAAGTTACAGATGTGCCAGGAGCGTAATCGGTAGTACCAGCAACAAGTGTGTTGTTAGTGTGACCGTAAGCAAGGCTGTTAGCGCCGCCACCGTACATCTTCATTGAGAATGAAGCGTAAGGGATTCCGCCGAACCAGTAGCAACCACTCCAGTAAGCAGTTGGATCTTCCCACCAGAACATGTTCTCGTTACCTGAACCACAACCGTTATTGATAACAGGCTGTGCACAAGGTAGGTCCATAATTGGGCCAGTGTCGTTCATCATGCTCATACCAGGGTTTGAACCGAAAGCCCAACCAAAGTAACGCATTACGCCAGCTGCATCAGTTGTGCGGAACATGGCGTTAACGTCTGTAGAACACTCAGCTCCACCTTCTAGGTCAATACCAACACCCCAGCAAGCAAGGTTACCGGAAGTTGAAAGTGGAAGACCACCAATGGTGTATGAGCAAGTTGCGGCTGGAGGAGCGGTGCAAGGTACGTAATCGTCGTAGAAGGCGATAAGAATTGAACCACTGTTTCCAGTTGGATCGAAGTCACTTGAGCAGTAAGCGAAATCAAAACCGTTGACTTGGTCAAGGTTTTGGCTGTTTGAATCTTGAACAAAACCTTCGTCAATCCACAGGTGATCGGCTTGGGTTGCCCATGAGTTACCAACAGTGCTGAAGTAGTTGCCCCATGTGGTGCAGTTGTACAGAACGCGGGTTCCAGCGCGGCTTGAAAGTGCCCACTCGCCGGTGGCCATCTTGTACTCACCCAAGTACTTAACAGGGGTGTTAGCTTTGCTGTGGAAGTTTGCAGTGTTTTGGGCAGTAGCTGAAGCGCAAAGAGCGACAACGGCAACGCCAGTGAGGATGTTTTTCAACATTGTTATGTTTATCTCCAATTTAGGGAATGAGGATGGGGGCGAACGAAGCAATTCGACGGCCCCATCGGTGGGGAATCGATTAGTAGCCGGATGACTACTCCTTCGAACATGTTCAACATTATTGCAAAATCGGCGAAAATGCTAGTAGATATTGAATAAAATTTGCGATTTTCTGAAAAAGTCGGGAATAATAAGGGATTAAAAAAAAGGTGGAACAAAGCTGTTAAAGCTCCGTCTATCCTAGGTTAAAAACGAATATTGTCCATAATAATCTTGTTTTAGGGCCTTGCAATATGATGTAAAACCCTTTGTTGGCGAATGTTAGCTCAATATGTCGGTATTCTGCGGTCCACATCTAATGCCCATTTATGGATCCCTCCCAGCAAATTTGTTGCATTTGGACCGTTTAATCGCTCTAGAACCTTGCAAATGTGTGCTGAACGCACTCCTGAGTGGCAGTAAACCACCACCGGCAAGGTCAAGCCGAGCGCCCAATTTTTCCATTCGGCGAACTGGCTGAGAGGTTTGAGCGTGGCATTTGGGAGATGGCAAATGTCCCATTCTTCTTGTTCGCGGACATCAAGCAGAATTAACTCGGTGCCACCCTCTAGAAGGTGGTTAAGTTCGACCGGGCTAATTTCGTCAGGCAGTGACATCTAGTTTTGGCAGCTTGGGCACCAAAAAGTTGAGCGTTGCCCAATCACGGCTGACTTAATTGTGCTGTTGCAGGTGTCGCAAGCCTCACCCTTGCGGCCATAAACTGCAAGTGACTGGGCGAAATAACCGAGCTCGCCATCGGCTGAACGAAAGTCACGCAGGGTTGTGCCGCCACGTTCGATTGATTCAAGTAATACTTCCTTTATAAGGGTAGTCAGTGATTGGTATCGCTGTCGGCTTAATTTGCCAGCCTTTATGGTCGGGCGAATTCCAGCCCTGAAAAGCGACTCTGATGCATAAATGTTGCCAACCCCAACTACTACCTTGTTGTCCATGATGAAGGCTTTGACCGCAATGCTTCTTTTTCGGGATGCGTCAAATAGCGTGTTAGGGTTGAATTCTTCTTCTAAAGGCTCTGGTCCTAAATGCGCCAGGAAGCGATTATCTTCGGGAGGCTCGGTCAGCCACTCAATTAGTCCAAAACGCCGGGGGTCGTGGTAGCGCAGCACTTTGCCTTTCGCTAATAAGATGTCGACGTGGTCGTGTTTGCGTAATGGTGCGTTAACCGATTCGTAGCGGAGCGACCCGGACATACCAAGATGAATCATTAGGCAACCAGCCTTGGTTTTGACCAGTAAAAACTTGGCGCGCCGTTCAACGGCTAATACTTTTTGCCCAGCCAGCTTTTCGCCAAGGTTTTGGTCAAGTGGCGTGCGTAGTCGCTTATGCCGAACTACCGCGCCGCATAAAAACTTCCCGACAAGATGAGGGCTAATCCCGCGTTTTACAGTTTCGACTTCAGGTAGCTCAGGCATCCGAGCTTTCCTTGTCAAGGAAATATCCCAGTACGTATTCTTCCGCGGTTTTCTTCGGCCCTGGGAGGTCTTTTAGTCGTCGAGCAGCAGCCTGCAAGTAGCGGCCACGGAAAGATTCATAAAAGCGCACGCACTCATGTGGACTTTGTGAGTCGGTAGCCGAGCCTAGTCCAGCATCTTCGGGAGATAGCGATTGGTTTCCATCCGCTTGTAGAAGTTGAGCTAAGGACTGGATCTTTTCAGAGCTAACGCCGATTAGAAATTCTTGGAATGCTTGATGCTCCTCGTCGTTTAGGGTCGGTCGGGCAAAGTACTCGACAAATTCAGGGTCACACCCCGCTTGAAGAAGGCGCATTATTTCTGAAACTCCTAGCAGCGTTCCAACGCTGACGTGAATGCGCCGCCGAGCTCCCCAAGTGGCAGCGAGAATTGGGAAAAAGTGCCGTGCACCATATAGGTGGCGTGTCTCCCAGAATTTGCATAGGGCAAGAACAGCTGCTCGACGAATTTTGTCGGGGCCGTTTGATTCCATGGAAATGGATAACAATATTTCTTCGGCAAGCTTGGTGTAAACGCAGCTATGCATCCAAAAGTCAATGTTTTGCACCAAATCCTGTTCCTTGTCAATTTTGAGCTCAGAGCAAATGTGGCTAAGTAGTCGCCAACAATTTAGCTCGGCCATAACTAATGAACGGCCGACTATTGCCTGGGTCGGCAAGTACATTTCAATACTAGAGTCGTCCGCTTTTTCTAATAAGGTGACTAATGTTTCTGGTCCTCGTTGGCGGCCACCCAGACTTGTTTCACTGAAAATAGGGGGATAACTCGATAGCCCAGCGGCAACTTTGCCAACTCTTTCAACATGTTCTCGCACCATTGTCAGTAGTTGATCCTTGTTGGAATAATTACTTTCAACAATAGTTGCGACCATCAGTCGCAAAGTGTTGCGTTCATCTTGGTCGAAGCTATTAAGCTCAGCGAATTCCAGCGAGGCGGAGGACATGATTTGGTTTTGTTTAGTATATTAATTATCCATAGAAAAAAAACTTTATGAAGGAGTATTGAATAGTCGGTCGCCGGCATCACCAAGGCCGGGAACGATGTACGCCTGTTCATTTAAGTGGTCATCAAGAGCGCACAGGTGAATGTCAACATCCGGGTGTGCTTTGTGAACAGCTGCGACTCCTTCTGGAGCTCCAATGATTCCGAGGAATTTTATTTGTTCGGCTCCCCATTCTTTGAGTGTTGAAATGGCGGCAATGGCACTTCCGCCAGTGGCCAGCATTGGATCAAGTAAAAGCACCGTTTCGGTCGGACGGTTCGGCGGCAATTTTTGATAATAAGAAACTGGGGTAAGGGTTTGTTCGTCTCGGTAAAACCCCAAATGCCAGACTTCTGAGTTGGGCAGGAAATCTAAAATGCCATCAACCATTCCAAGTCCGGCGCGCAATATCGGCACAACCCCGATCCGCTTTTCAAGCCGCTGACCAACTGTTTCAGTGACTGGTGTAGTAATCGTCACTTCTTGGCAACATAGATCGGCGGTGGCTTCAGCGCCGAGTAAAGTAGATAGTCCTTGGAGTAAGCGTCGAAAATTTTCCGGACCAGTACTGTGGTCCCGCAAGCGCGCAAGCTTGTCAAAAACAACTGGGTGAGTGGAGACAGTTAGGGTCGGCATATCGATAGGGTAGTGCTTGCACGCTAAAACAGTGAGGCTCTATTTGTGAAAAAGCAAAATTGATCAGCCGTTGGTGAAGGGCATCCGTCAAAAGTTTCAGTAAATAGCAGATGCTAAGTCGTTAGAATCGGAGTTCTAGTGATGAAAGCCATCCTCGCCTCTCTTTTCCTTGGACTAATTTGCACAGCCACCACTCACGCCCAAGTGCAAGTGGTTGACGCTTCATTTTTACCGTCTAAAGTGGATTTGTCATTGCGCCTAAACCCTGGAATGGTTTGGCGGCAACAGGTTCGCTTTCAATCTGAATCACTAGATGTGAATGGCGAAAAAAGTCAGTGGACTTTTGAATATAAATTGCGCCTTCGCTGCATTGACGAAAGCGATAGTTCCTACTCGATAGATGGGAAATTTATTGACTGGCTGTTGCGCCTGGAAACAGAACATTGCCGCTACGAATGGTATGACGGTAAGTTTCGGGTCGATGGCGCTCAAGCTCCCGATACTGAAGAAGCAAAAGCCGGTTGTCGAGCTTTGTTGTACGCTTGGTCGTCTGGGCTGCGTAAGTCCGATTTGCGTTTCGAACTCGGTAAAGATGGTCAAGTCACACGTTTAAGTGGGCTCGAAGAGTTACACCTTAAAGTAGGCAAAGAACTCGCCAAACTTAAATCTCAGGTGCCACCAGCGATGGTTGAGTTTTTTGGACATGACGGGCTTGAGCGCGCTGATTGTGCATTATCTTTTGCACTTTCGACACCAAGGCCAAGTGGGACAATTGAACCTGGCCATGCTTGGAAACACAGTTGTGAAGTCGGCGGAATTACGGCCGGGGTGTGCCAAGTTAATCGTCAGTTCATTTACACCGGAACAAATCAATTACGCCGTCACCGCTTTGCTGAAATTAGCATTGCTCCGGCATTCAAAGTGTTGGACGAAAAGGGTAAGTGGATTGAATTGCCGAAGTTAAACACCCAGCAGGCAACACCTAACTACTTACAGCTATTAATTGATACCGGCCTCACATTTGCCATGCGCATTTCACTGGAACGAAACAACCGCAACGGTGGTCGGTCACGTTTCTTGCTGAGCTCAACCTTGGTTGACTAATCCTAAGAGGATTGATGAAGAATAGATCGATAAATCAAGTCGCGGTCAATGCCCGTGCGGCATCATTTACCACCCGTTCAATAAAACAAGACGCCAAAGTGCAAGGCTTGCGAATGGTTTTGTCGATGACAGACTTGACCACATTGGAAGGAGCTGATTCTGCGGATAAAGTGCGCGCACTGTGCCGTAAAGCAATTTCTCCCGATGAAACTTTTTCAGATTTAGCTTCGGTTGCTGCAGTTTGCGTTTACCCACGTTTAGTGCCTGTAGCAGTTGCCGCGCTTAAAGGTAGCGGAGTTAAGGTTGCTAGCGTTGCTACCTCATTCCCAAGTGGCCAAGCCAGCATTGAAACTAAATTGGTTGATGTGCGTGAAGCGGTTGATGGCGGCGCGGATGAAATTGATATGGTAATTAGTCGCGGTGATTTTTTGGCTGGACGTTATCAAGTAGTCGCAGATGAAATAAGTGCAGTGCGCGAAGCCTGTGGCACCGCTCACCTCAAAGTCATTTTAGAAACTGGTGAATTGGTGACTTACGATAAGATTCGGCATGCAAGTGATATTGCCATAGCCTCGGGAGCACACTTTATTAAAACTAGTACCGGCAAAGTCTCTCCAGCGGCGACGATGGGAGTTACCCTCGTCATGCTCGAAGCAATCCGCGATCATTTCCTGGCAACTGGTGAAATGATTGGAATGAAGCCGGCGGGTGGAATTAGCACCAGTAAGCAGGCGCTGCATTATTTAGTAATGGTTAAAGAAACCCTTGGTGATGAATGGCTATCGCCCGATTGGTTTCGTTTTGGTGCCAGTAGTTTGTTAAATGATGTGCTCTTGCAACTTCGCAAGCAGCGCGATGGCGGGTACACCGCAAGTTACGATGTCTCGGAGTCTTAAAATGGCAAAAAAATTAAAATTCGCCAATGCTTGGGAATACGCCCCAGCGCCAGAAACCACCCCTGTGGAAATCGCCCCTGAATACGGCCTATTTATTAATGGAGAGTTCGCGCCGGCAGCTTCCCACCAAAAAATGGCCAGTATTAACCCGGCCACTGAGCAACATCTTTACAACTTTGCCGTTGCAGATGTGGTCGATGTCGATCAGGCGGTTGCCGCCGCCCGTTGGGCATTACCGAAGTGGCGGCGCCTGCCTGGAAGTGAGCGCGCCAAGTACTTGTTTCGTATTGCCCGCCGTCTACAGGAACGCGCGCGCGAATTTGCCATCCTTGAAAGTATGGATGGTGGTAAGCCAATAAAGGAATCGCGAGATGTCGATGTGCCCGAAGCGGCTAAGCATTTTTTCTACCACGCTGGGTGGGCTGATAAATTAGATTACGCATTTCCCGGCCGTTCAGCTAAGCCAGTTGGTGTTTGCGCGCAGATTATCCCGTGGAATTTTCCGTTGCTAATGGCTGCCTGGAAGTTGGCACCAGCACTTGCTTGCGGAAATACTGTGGTGTTAAAGCCAGCTGAAACTACCTCGCTTACTGCTTTACGTCTGGCAGAGGTTTTGCAAGAAGTCGGTCTGCCTGAAGGTGTCGTCAATATTGTTACTGGAGCCGGTGCGACCGGTGCTGCACTGGCCGGCCATCCTGGTGTAGATAAGTTAGCCTTCACTGGCTCGACTGGAGTTGGCAAGCAATTAGCGGCCATGGTTGCTGGTACAGATAAGCGTCTCACGCTTGAGTTGGGCGGCAAGTCGCCAAACATCATATTTGACGATGCCGATATCGATCAGGCGGTTGAGGGCGTTGTAAGTGGGATTTACTTTAACCAAGGTCATGTTTGTTGCGCTGGTTCACGCTTGTTTGTTCAAGAAAGTGTGCTTGACGAGGTAAGCGAAAAGTTGGCCCTGAGATTAAAGTCTCTGCGAATTGGTGACCCACTCGACAAAAATACTGACATCGGCGCAATTAATTCTGCTAACCAGTTGCAGACCATTCGCTCTTATATTAAAGCCGGCAAGGATGAGGGTGCTGAATTTCACCAAGCCTCTGCTAGTAAATTACCCAAGCAAGGGTTCTGGTGTAAACCGACTTGGTTTACTGGCGTACAGCCAGCTCACACCATTGCTCGCGAAGAAATATTTGGCCCGGTGTTGGCGGTGATGAGCTTTCGCACTCCGGCCGAGGTCGTCAAAAGAGCGAATAACACCCGTTTCGGGCTAGCTGCTGGTATTTGGACCGACAAGGGTTCGAAGGTTTTCGAAATTGCTTCGCAATTAAAAGCTGGAGTTGTTTGGTGTAATACATACAACCGCTTTGACGCGACTTCACCTTTTGGTGGATTTAAAGAATCTGGTTTTGGCCGCGAAGGTGGTCGGCAAGGCCTGCGGGCGTACTTGGAGTTAGTGTGATGGCTGAAAGACTTAACATAATGAAGACATGGAAACTGTTCATTGGCGGCGCCTTTCCGCGAACTGAATCTGGTCGAACAATTTTGGTGAAAGATAAAGCCGGCAAGCCGTTGGCGCATAGTTGTCATGCTTCGCGCAAAGACTTGCGTAATGCGGTGGTGGCCGCGCGGAAGGCAAGTGATTTGTGGGCAAATAGAACGGCATACAACCGCGGGCAAATACTTTATCGGATGGCCGAAATGCTTGAAGGTAAAAGTGAGGAGGCAGTGGCACTGATTGCGGCTACCACGCCTGGCGGAGTTCGTCGCGCCCGTAAAGAAGTTTCGGAAGCAGTCGAGCGTTTGGTTTGCTTTGCAGGCTGGACCGATAAGTATCAACAAGTTCTCGGCAATTCAAACCCTGTCGCCGGCCCTTATTACAACTTTACGGTACCGGAACCAACCGGAGTTGTTGCGGTAATTGCTCCTGATGATGAGCCACTACTCGCTTTGGTCTCGCTAATCGCACCCGCCTTAGCCGCCGGGAATGTTGTGGTGGCTCTTGGCTCTGAATTGCACCCATTGGCGACATCCTTGATGGGCGAAGTCTGCGCAACTTCCGATGTGCCCGCTGGTGTCGTGAATTTGCTCTGCGGATTGCACAAGGAACTGTGCCCAATTTTTGCGAACCACCGTGATGTCGATGCAATTTCGGCGGTGTGTGCCGATAATACTCAGCGCGAGATTCTGCGTCTTGGAGCGGCTGAAAACATTAAGCGTGTGAATGCCCTATTGCAAACGAAGGTGGACTTTTACGATCGTCGCCAATGCTGTTCACCGTACTGGATTGAGACTTTTGTCGAAATGAAAACAATTTGGCATCCGTCATCTTGCTGATGGCTGAGCTGTCCCTGCGGTTGGCGAAGGATGAAGATAGTGCCGGCATTATCTCCTTGATTGATGCTTGCTATAAGGAGTACCCACCTAATGTTTTGTTAGTTGATGAGGAGGAGCCAGAGCTGCGTACTCCGGCAAGTTCCTTTGCAATGTTCTGGGTGCTTTGTTGCGACGATGAAATTGTTGGCACTGTGGCGGCATCGATGGGGCGGCAATTTGTCGAGTTGAAAAAAATGTATTTGCAGCCAAGCTTGCGCGGTAGTGGTTGGGCGCAGCGCCTGCAAAAATTAGTGGTGGACTTCGCCTTCGAGAATAAGAAGGGCGTTGAACTGTGGACGGATACTCGATTTGTTCGGGCGCATGCCTTCTATAAAAAATGCGGGTGGCTGAAAACAGGCCAAACTCGCGAATTGAAAGACGCCTCCGTCACGACCGAATTTCACTTCATCTATCAAGGGTAATCCGCGAGTTGTGGGGTCAGGCGGACGTACAATCTGCCGTTATGTTCGAGCCACTTAGCTCCGCTGTTCAAACTGGCGTTGACGCCTTTGAAAAATCAATTCTTGCTCAATGGAATGAGCAGGATTTACTTGACGCAACCCTTAAAGCCCGGGCTAAAGCGGATGCATTCGTTTTTTACGAGGGTCCACCAACTGCCAATGGGCGGCCGGGTATTCACCACGTGTTAGCACGCACTTTGAAGGACTCCGTATGTCGTTTTCAGACCATGCGCGGACGTAAAGTTCTGCGCAAAGCTGGCTGGGACACCCACGGTCTGCCGGTTGAATTAGAGGTTGAAAAGCAGTTGGGGATTAGTGGCAAGCCGGATATTGAAAAACATGGAATCGGGCCTTTCAATCAAGCTTGCAAAGATTCAGTTTTTACGTATAAAGAAGAGTGGCAAGAACTTTCTCAACGGATTGGTTATCTGCTCGATTACGAACAACCCTACGTTACTTATGACTCTAATTATGTAGAGTCTGTTTGGTTTTTGCTCAGCCGTTTCGCTGCCAATGATTTGTTGTACCGAGGTCACAAAGTGTTGCCCTGGTGTGGACGCTGTGGAACCGGCCTGTCTAGTCACGAAGTCGGTCAGGGTTATAAGGACATTGACGACCCTTCTGTTTGGGTCAACTTTCCACTGATTGATGCCCCTGGTGAATTACAGGGTGCGGCAATGATTGCATGGACTACCACCCCTTGGACATTACCATCTAACATGGGTGTGTGTGTTAATCCTGAATTAGAGTATGCAATTATTACTCATTCAGGTGACAAGTTTGTGATGCTTGAAGTGCAGGCCGCCGCTTTGTTTGCTGAAGATGAATGGGATGTTATAGGAAAAGTAACCGGTCAAGATTTAGCCGGGCTCGCTTATCAACCATTATTCGAATTCACCGGAGGCAAAGTTGTTAACGAAGGCGACCGCCGGCATGTCGTCTGCGTTGACTCATATGTTTCTAATACTGATGGCACCGGGGTTGTTCATCTGGCACCTTACGGAGCCGATGATTTCCGAATTGCTCAACGCGACGAAATCAGCGCAATACTGGCCGTTGGAGGCGAAGCACGCTTCTTGTGTGATGTTGCTGAAGTTACCGCTGGGACCTTTTTTCGCGAGGCCAATAAACCACTGTGCGATGACCTGAAGCAACGCGGCCGTCTCTTGAAAAAGAGTCAATGTAATCACAGTTATCCGCATTGTTGGCGTTGCGATACTCCGCTAATTTACTTGCCGTCCCCAGCATGGTTTATTCGGACCACTAATTACAAGCAGCAAATGATTGCCGAAAACCACAAAATAAATTGGTCGCCAAGTGAAATTGGCAGCGGTCGTTTCGGCGAATGGTTGGAAAATAATATTGATTGGGCGTTGTCGCGCGACCGCTACTGGGGAACTCCGCTTCCGGTATGGGTGTGTGACAAGAATGAAAGTCACTGGCATTGCGTTTCGTCTTATGCCGAACTTGGTGAGTTGAGCAGCCCACTAAGCGACGAATTTGATCCCCATCGCCCCGGCGTTGATGAAATTAAATTCCCATGCAGTTGCAATGATTGCGATGGAACTATGGCGCGCGTTAAGCAAGTGATTGATTGTTGGTTCGACAGCGGTGCAATGCCTTTTGCGCAATACCACTGGCCTTTTGAAAACCGAGATTTGTTGGCCGAACAATTTCCAGCCGACTTTATTGCCGAGGGAATGGACCAAACTCGAGGTTGGTTCTACACCTTGCACGCGATTGGCGTTTTTCTTACATCAGTTGATGAAAGTCTGTGGGCAAGCGGAAAATTATGGGGAATAGAATTACCGCGTTTGCACTCAGGTAGTTCATACAAATCTGTAATGGTTAATGGCCTGCTACTCGATGCTGATGGGCGCAAAATGTCCAAACGGATCGGCAACATTGTTCCGCCATTTGAGGCGGTCGCCGAACATGGCGCCGATGCTGTTCGATGGAGTTTATTGACTGGGGGCGCAGCTCATTTGTCGCGCCGTTTTGACCCGAAAGCAATCAGCGAGGTGCGCCGTCGCGTACTTGGAACACTGATTGCAAGTTATGATTTCTTCGCACTTTACGCCCGTACGGAGAACTGGCAGAGGACCCAACCGAGCGATTTAACAGAACGCCCGGCACTCGACCGCTGGATTAAATCGAGAGTTACCGCGTGTGCGGCTACCTGCATCGAAGCTTTCGAATCATTGGAGCCGGCGCGCGCATTGCGAGCAGTTGAAGCATTGATTAATGATGAGCTGTCAAATTGGTATATTCGGCGCAATCGTCGTCGCTTTTGGAATGCTGAAGACAGAGATTCGCAAAACGCAGCCTTTGACACTTTATGGGAAGTGCTTGGTGACGTGAGCAAAATGATTGCCCCGGTCGCACCGTTTATGGCCGAAGCTCTTTGGTCTCGCTTGACCGGCGAAACTAAAAGTGTTCATCTTGTTGAATTCCCAAGTGAAGATGGCTTTCGCGACTGTGCGCTTGAAGGTGCGATGGGGCCAGTTATGGCCGCCGCAAGTTTGGGTCGCTCGGTCCGCGAGCGAGTTCAAATTCGCGTTCGCCAACCGCTCACAAAGTTAATTGTGCACGTCGCGGGATCTGAGAAGTTACCGGTGAGTCCACAAGAATATGGCGATAGCTTGTTGCAGGAATTAAACGTAAAACAAGTCGAGTGGATCGATGGCACTCCCGACTTCATCGAGGTGAAAGCCAAACCAAACTACCCTCGCTTGGGTAAGCGGGCTGGAAAAGACATGAAGGCGCTTGCTGGAGCCATTGCCCAACTCGACCGGGCAAGTTTGTTTAATCTCCAATCCGGTGAAAAGCTATCCTTGCAGGTCGGGGACAGCACTTACGAATTAAGTGAAGAGGATATGGTGTTTGAAACGCTTAGTGTTGAAGGCTTGGAGGCGGCCACTGATGGCGATGTGACGATTGCACTGGCAACTGAAATAACAGATGCCTTGAAGCGCGAAGGCTTCGCGCGCGAGATAGTTAATCGTGTGCAAGGATTGCGTCGTGATACAGGATTGGATGTTAGTGACCGTATTGAATTAACGCTTGCCGGCTCGCAAATACTGCAGGGGGTTGTTGAGGAGTTTGGTCAATGGATCGGCAGCGAGGTCTTGGCGGCTGAGGCGCCAGTTTGGGATGTTGATAGTTCGGCACCGTTCACTGAGTTCGAATTGCCTGACGATGTCATTCTTCTGGTGAGCTTGGCCAAGCTAGAAGTGTGAACTTTTAATAAAAATCGCGAACAATGCTCTGATTCGTGGTAAAGTCGGACTGTCTCTTGTGGCTAACGTCGGGAGGCACGAGCCGAGGGTCCGATACCTCTCTTTTGGGAGCTTGCTCCGATTTGCGTAAATCAAATTGGGCTGCTGCCCACCCTGAAAATCAGGGACCAGCGACTTCAACTCCCCGCGCCGCCACAAACACCACCCCGTTCAGAGTAATCTTGACGGGGTGGCGTTTTTTTAGAGTTTTCCAGGCTTTTTAAGGCTCTGAGACTTGTATCAGTGTGCTGAAATCGGCAAAATGACTCAGTGAAAAAGTACCTGCTTGCACTCGTAATTTTGGCCTGTTCTTGGGCTGTTTGGAATCACCAACCTGAGCCTTTGGATTCGGGCGGAGAATCAGAGCTCGCACCTGTTTCGGCGATTAAGTTAGATATTGATAGTGACGATACCGCACCTTCAACTAGTGCGAGTTTTCATACGCAGGGCGTGGCGGTTAATGCCTCGACTGGCGGAACTGCCCGCGCTGGCATTATTGCACTGGATAATTGGCACCGGCTTGGTGCTGAGAAGTGGAGCGCCACGGATAGTCCGGAGATCGTAAATGCCTTGAATGATTTTCGAGGTATTTGGACTAACGGTGCCGGAACTTATTCGGCCCTGTTGCGGCAAAACCTGCCACAGGTCTTGGGCAGCGATTTCGATGAATTCGCCGCGGCATTTGCCAGTGGCGGAACAGCTCCTCTAATGGAAAGTTTGAACTCTTCAGCGCATATAACTCCCGCCTGGCTGGCCTGGGCGGATGCCCTTAGTTTCCAGTTAAATGTGGATAGAGACTTTCAGGCAGCTTCCGAATGGCTGGGGCGTTTAAGTAGAGAGATGTTTAAGGCTGGTTATTCGCGCGATCGCATGCTGAGTTACAGCAGTGTCATCGATGGTATGCGCGGCTTTGCGCGCGACTTCCTGGGCTTTGAGGAATATCAAGTGGAAGGTGGTGATAGCTTAAATTTGATTTGCCGCAAGTTCCGTAAACAGGGTTATCAACTGTCTTATGGGTGGGTGAACATCTTTAATGGGAAAAGTGTGTTTAACACCAACTTGCGTTTGGGGCAGAAATTAAAATTGCCAACAGACCCTCTGCATCTAGAGGCTTGGCGCAACGAGCGTGTTTTGCTGCTTTACGCTGGCGAGAATCACTTAATCGGCATTTACGAAGCCAGCTTTGGTAAGGACGGCAACGCCACTCCATTAGGGGAGTTCACTTTGGGTGACTTCTTACGCGAGCCAGTGTTTTGGCAGCAAGGTGGTGACCCTGTGCCCTTTGGGAACTCTGAGAACCCGCTAGGGACACGTTGGATGGGATTCTCCGAGGATCCGTCATACGGAATTCACGGCAACACCAATGCAGACGACACAATTGGTAGTTTCGAGTCCCTAGGTTGTATTCGTATGCATAATTCAGAGGTTGAGGAGCTATTTGAGCTGCTACCAAGAGGGGGCAAAGTGATTGTGCGCCACTAATTTTGACTCTTTTTCAGCCTGTACAGCCGAGTTGATTCCTTCAGCTCGGCTTTTTTTGTGATGAGTTAAATTAAACCGACCTAAGTTCTTTGTTTTTGAAGGCGAAAAGGGGTTTTTATTTGGAATAATATTGGGGTTGTTGGGAATGTGAGGCGCAATGATTTGTCAGGTTAAATGGAGCTTAACCGCTATAATTATGTTTTGGGAACGCTATATCGGCAGTGAATATGAAAACAATTCCGGAAGAATTGGGGTTTTTTTAAAAGATTTCTTCAAGAAGGCTTGACCGAGCCTCAGGAAGGGGTACATTGGTCGACCCTAACGGCGCAGAAAGCCCGTCGGGGAAATAAAAAAGCGGGGCCCTTTGTGGCCTCAAGTTCGTTGAAAACAAGGATGACCTTGCCTGAAAAGGTAAAGAAGAGTCAATTCCTCAAACCCAGATTAATAAGCCTTCGGGCTTTGAAATCAATAAAGTGAAGGGTTTGATCCTGGCTCAGAGTGAACGCTGGCGGCGTGGATTAGGCATGCAAGTCGAGCGCGAAAGTTTGGTGAATGATCCTTCGGGTGAATGATCCTGCGAGTAGAGCGGCGAAAGGGTGAGTAATACATGGCTAACCTGCCCCTGTGATTGGAATAACCGTGGGAAACTACGGCTAATACCAAATAGTCTTATGGAATCACATGTTTCCATAAGTAAAGGTTGGGACCCTTCGGGGCCATCTGCACAGGGAGGGGGTCATGCGCTATCAGCTTGTTGGTGAGGTAATGGCTCACCAAGGCTAAGACGGCTAGGCGATCTGAGAGGATGATCGCCCACATCGGGACTGAGACACTGCCCGGACTCCTACGGGAGGCTGCAGTCGAGAATCTTCCGCAATGGGCGAAAGCCTGACGGAGCGACGCCGCGTGAGGGACGAAGGCCTTAGGGTTGTAAACCTCTTTCGCCTGTTAAGAATGGCTGTAAGTTAATAGCTTTCAGTTTGACAAAGGCAGGTAAAGAAGCACCGGCTAACTCCGTGCCAGCAGCCGCGGTAAGACGGAGGGTGCAAGCGTTACTCGGAATTACTGGGCGTAAAGGGTCCGTAGGTGGATTGGATAGTTGGATGTGAAAGCCCTCGGCTCAACCGAGGAATTGCGTCCAAAACTTCCAGTCTAGAGGTTGGTAGGGGACAGTGGAACTCCAGGTGGAGCGGTGAAATGCGTAGATATCTGGAGGAACACCGGTGGCGAAAGCGACTGTCTGGGCCATACCTGACACTGAGGGACGAAAGCCAGGGGAGCGAACGGGATTAGATACCCCGGTAGTCCTGGCCGTAAACGATGGTCACTAGCTTAGGGAGCCTTCGGGCCTCCTTTGCGCAGCTAACGCGTTAAGTGATCCGCCTGGGGAGTATGCGCGCAAGCGTAAAACTCAAAGGAATTGACGGGGGCTC
>CAZWVI010000020.1:21067-39459 GCA_964637165.1 uncultured Planctomycetales bacterium | reverse complement strand
GATTACGCGAATTTGTGTAAATATGACCCAGCCGATTAGGTCAGTGTCTTAATGGGCTGGTATTCGTTTAGTCTTTCCTGGGCATCGTCTAGTAGTCCAGGTCTTAAAGCGAATGAGCGGACGCCGGCGGCTACCAGCGCTTCTAGCTGCCCAGGGGCGGATGCTGTTTCACCGTATACGCATAGTTCCCTATCTAGCACCTCTGCGATTGTGCATAACTTGCGTACTGCGCGAATACACACATCGTTGATGGTGTTAAAACGACCTTGAACCTCTGGGTGTTGGTTTTTTCGATCACTCGCCAAAAGATATTGAGCGAAACCGTCAATGCCTAACAGTACAAAATCACATTCGGCCATTAGTTCTCGTCCCGCCAAAGCCGAGGCGGGAGTTTCTATCGCCGCACCGACCAACAAATTGGCCGAGACGTCCACTCCGGCTAGGCGGAGTTCCTCACGTACGCTGGCAATATTTTCACGTACCCGTTTAATGTCGCTGGGACCGGTTACAAATGGAACGGCTACCTTTAGTTCCTTTCCTTCACTAGCCCGATAAATCGCGCGTAATTGCTTGTTCAGCATTTGCGGTCGCGCAAACAAAAGACGCACACCCCGCAAGCCTAAGGCTGGATTAGTTTCCGGTTCAGAAAAGACTGAGGGAAGGTCTACTGTTGAATCCAAATCTGGAAGTCGAAAAACTATATCATCGACTGCATTAACTAATTGGCGATACAGAGCTGCCAACGACGCTTCCTTGGGTGCGCCCTTGCGTTGAATTACCGGCAACTCGCTGCGATACAAGCCTACCTCAGATACCCCTATTCGCGCAGCTGTCCGCGCTTCAGTAGCACTGGCAACGGCGGCAGTTAACTTGATCGCTGTTCCGTCGGCGAGGATTGGCTGCACGACATTTGGCGTGTCTTCCTCGACTGCGCGGTTCTGAGCTGCACCCACTGCCTCAGGACTGGGGTCAATCACAACTTGACCGGTATTTCCATCGACCAAGATTGTTTGCCCTTCAGAAAGGGCCTCGCGAATCCCTTCAACTCCAATAACCGCTGGAATTCCGGCGGCTTGGGTGAGGATCGCGCCATGGCTATCCAAGCTCCCCACCTCAGCGGCAATTGCCACAATCCCGTGCTCAAGAGCTTCCGTTAAATCCGAAAGGGTCAATTCCTTAACTACTAATACCCCATCTTTCATGTTGTGATTCTGGTCACCAAGAGTGGGCTCTGCTCTTTTGCAATGACGCAAATAGCGCAAGGCGACATCCCGCATATCACTCATTTTATTGCGCAAACTCTGAGTCTGAACAACTTCGAACAACCTTTCATAAACATGAAATACATCCTTTACCGCGTTCTCCAAGGACATCCGTTGTTCTGCAATACGCTCCTTTACATCAGCTTCAATTACTGGATCTTCCAGAAGTTGCAAGTGGGTGTTAAACACCGCCAATTGTTCTAAAGTGAATTGCGATGACAAAGCCTCGCGTTGGCGGACCAGGGAAACGCGCGCTGCACGACCAACCGAATCCAGGCGACCAAGTTCAGCAACGACCTCGTCATCACTAAGTTTGTGGGAACTGACCTCGCCCAGGCCGGCAAATGATGTAAATGCCAAACCACAGGCCACTCCTGGGCTTGCAGTTTGTCCGGAGAACACCGACTGAGAAGATTTGTTGGCGGCCATTGCCATTCCCAGATTTTACTATTGCTAGGCAATTCAAGTACCAACCAAATCCAATAGTTATTCGACAAAAGGTGGTTTTTGGGCAGCAATCCCACCGACTCTCCATTCGAAGATGCAGACCCAAACTCCCCACTTATTTTTCAAAAGCAACCACAAAGAACAATGCAATGTTTTGCATGGTGTAATTCCCATGGGTTGTTAGAATGTGCGACCTTATGTCGGGGAGTGGCGCAGCCTGGTAGCGCATCTGCTTTGGGAGCAGAGGGTCGCAGGTTCGAATCCTGTCTCCCCGACCAACACCAATCGGAAATTTAATTATTTCAGCCCGCCAGAAAGTGGCAAGAAGTTCGAGAACGGAGCACCGGCCATTTGGACACTGACCTAATCGATTGGGTCACTGAATTACCTAAGTGCAGATCCAGTAATAATCTGGGTTGTTTTTTTTGCTTAGGCCTTGGCCTAAGCCGTTTTTGGTTTTTAAGTTTTTGTTTTATATATGCTTAGACACCTTGGTGACCCAATCGATTAGGTCAGTGTCTATGTGCGAATGCCGGCGGGGTGGCTCTCGTCACACCGCCGGCATTTCTCCTTCACCAGCTATTCTTACTGCGCTGACACTGAGACCAACGAGTGACCAACACCCATCGCTCCAAGTGCGCGAGCACAAGCTGTAGCGAGTGCCGCATCTCCAGCATTCGCGGCAGCGCGTAAGCTTTCGCCTGCTGTTGCTGGTGCAGCGGCACCACGACCAATCACGCCAGCGAGGGCGTTAGCGGCAGCGGCCCTAGCTCCAGCACTGCGAGAATCATCAGCGACTACTGCGACCAAGGTGCCAGTTGTAGCTTCGCCACCACAGTTCGCTAGTGCGTTCATGGCCGGTATTGCTACTGCATCACCACGGTTACAAGCGACCATAAGGCCTTCATTAGCCAGAGCGGCCGAGCCAGCATTCCGAGCACTTACTGAGGACAAAGCCAATGCTGAAATCTCAGCAGCAGCCGTAAAGGCTGAGCGGTCACGGTCAAGTTCAGCGAATGAAGCAGTCACATCGCTCACCGTAACGGCTGACATAACTTCTGCTCCATCAATGTCGCCAGTTCCGTCATTGCCAATTACCAAAATTGCACTGTCTGCATACTTGCGATCGCGACGAATTTCTTTGACCATGCGACGAGCGTAGAACTCAGGCAATGGGTCTGCGACAACGAATGCGTCAACGCCAAGTCCACGGTGGAGTTCAATCAAACCATCAGTTCCGTCGTTTGCAACAAAAGTTGTAACACCTGAACCGTTAAGTGCTGCAGCAAGATCATTGGCCCGAGCCTCATTGCCATCAACAATTACCACGGTGCGCACTGCTTGAAGTTGGACACAACTTCCAAGCTCGGTAATCACCTCAATGCCATTGCTGCCAGCATTCGCCATTGCAACCGCAGCTGCGCCGCGCACGGCAGGCATTTCAGAGCCAAGCGCTGCTTGAAGCCCACTACCTGTAGCAGATGCACCATTTAGCATCATGGCAAGTTGCATGCTTACGGCGAGGTCGCCAGCATTAACCGCATTGAGCAGAGCCGAATTCAGAGCCATCTCCCCTAGTGCAATTCCCGCATTAGATTGAGCGGCTGCGGCATCATCTTCCCCAGCAGAACCAAGGTTGGCCGCTTCAGCTGCATAAACAGATGCCAGTCCAGCAGCTGCACCACTGTGGCCGAGCTCGTAAGCACGGGCGTAGTGATACTTAGCCAGTTCTAGCGAAACCAAAGTCGCAGGCACCTCGAAGGACATCAAATCAGTCCCTGAAATACTCCACAGCACACCGTAGTTTTCAACTTCGCTCAAACCCATACTTGGATCATTAAGGTAGAAAGCATTCGCCTGAGCAAAGTGCAAGCTTGCGGCATCGCCACCAACAACTTGGGCCATCGCCCGGACGCGTGCATCCGAATCGTTGGCCGCCATGTCGGCAAGGCGAGCATTGGCGCGCGCATCATTTAATTGCAACAACACTTGAACAACTGACAAACGGACGTCATCACTTGTTGAATTTGATGCCGCCAATAGCGGAATCAAAGTGTCAGTTCCCATCCGCGAAAGCGCATAGATTGCAGCAAAGTGCGCGTCGTCATTATTGCCAAGAGCAGCAACTAGTGGTGGGACACCAAATGGACCATGGTTTTGGGCCAATGACCATATTGCTTTTGCGCGATCTGCGTAGCTTCCCTCAAGGCAAGCGGCAGCAGCTTCAGCAGCAGCGTCGGTGTCGGTCACCAAATCGCGACTAGCGTTACGGGAAGCCTCAATCACTGACATTGCGAATGTTTCAAACTCACCGCCGGCCATCATTAGTTGTACTAACGAATCTTGACTGGAGTTCATCAACTCAATCGCTTCGGCCCGAGTTGGGTCCAAGCGAATGACTTCGCGGAAGCGGCTAATCGCTGCTTCGTGGTCGTCGTTGCGGAAAGCACTCATTCCTTCCAAGAAAGCTGTTTCAGCATCTTGGGCAAAAAGAGTGGATGGGGCGAGAAGGATGGCAGCCAAGAAGAGGCCGCGGACCGATTTCCGGTTGTTCATGCGAAACCCGGGGGTGTTGGTTAAAGGAGGGGGGTTATGAGGCGCAGGGTTGCGCGACAGAGACTAGTCGACGACTTGTCTAAGGCAACATAATAGGAGCCACAAAAACATGGTCAAGAATTGAGTTGGGAAAGCGTGGAAAAATTTGCACCAGCAAGCTTACCTAGAACACATTTTTGCCCAGTTCCGGTGCTTTCTGGCCAACTTCCAGCCTGGTGAAGAAAAAATGCATCGGCCAGCAAAGAAAATGCCACTGCCTCGCGTAAATCTGAATCCCAGCCTAGATTGGAATAGCATTCAATCTCCACGTCACCCCCGAGCATTCCACGTAAACCTTTAGCAAATAACGGATTGCGAACGCCACCACCGGCTAGGTAGAGCCGAGTTGGCACCTCTCCAAACTGTCTCAAGCTGCCACAAATAGCCCAACAAGCAAGTTCAACAAAGGTGGCCAGCAGGTCATTTATGCTAATAGTTGGCCACTCAGCGCGAATAGCCTCGACCAATGCGCTACCAAACATTTCCAGGCCAGTACTTTTTGGGGCGGATTTGTGGAAAAATTCAATTTCACAAAGTTTTTTCAGAATTTGCGGATTTACCAGCCCACTTTCAGCCAATTGACCATTTTCGTCAAATTCAGCGTTGGTCTCCAAACGCATCAGTGAATCCAACAATCCATTCGCTGGACCAGAATCCCAAGCGCAAGCATCGTGTCCTTTTCTTAACAAACTAATGTTGGCAATCCCTCCAAGGTTGACAATCGCCAAACTTGCATCAGTTGCACCATGCAGAACCTGATCGGCATAAACCGAAATCGGTGCACCTTGTCCACCGCCTGCCAAATCTGCCCAGCGAAAGTCACCAACTACTGGAATTTGCAAACTGTTCGACAAAACATTTAAATCGCCGACTTGCAAAGTTCCATCTTTACAATCACCATCATGGTGAAAAATTGTTTGGCCATGAGAGCCAACTGCAAAAATATCTCTTGGCGTTAATTTAAGTTGGCCAAGGATTTGCAGTGCAGCAGCAGCATGAAACTCAGCCACTTGAAAATGGCGGCGAGCTAATTCGCTGATACTCCACGAGCTGGCATTATTAATTGCCGTCCGCAACTTTGACGGCGTAGCAACTTCTCCACCACCGATTAACGAGAAATTATTTTCGCCGGTTGAAGTACAGGTTCGCGCTTCAACAACCGCAACATCAACTGCATCTGCAGATGTTCCTGAACTTAGACCGACAAGCAGTCGACGCGCAGGAAGTGGCGCGAACACCCTTTATTCAGGTATTGCGAGCTCCCAGCCAAGTTGCAACATGGTGCTCTTGGTGGTCAACTTTTCATTAACCGCAACAATTGCGGCAACTCCGCCAGCAACTCGGTAACGGTTAGCAATGCCGGTCAAAGTATCACCGGAAACGACTTGGTGAGTACGCGCATTGCCCTCAGCCATAACTGTGACGACTTCACGCTCAATGGTTTTCCCACCAGCGCGTTTACCTGGCAACATAATCACTTGACCGACCGCTAAGGTGTTCGGGTTCAGGCCTTCGTTAAGCATGAGAATTTCATGCACTAACTTTGACGAACCCAATTCTATTTGAGCAATTTTTCCCAAAATGTCTCCCGACACAACGGTGTACTCGCGGAGGTCGTTATCCCACTGATCAGCATCATCTAAGGTAATCAGAGTAGCGACGCTAGTGCTGACGGTGGATACATCTGCCGCCGCAACTACTGGTGCTAGTTCCTGCCCAGTTTCAACGTCCTCTACCAACGCAGGGTCAGTAGTTTCAGCTGGTGTCGGCGACGGCACGATTTTATTCGTGACCGCAACATCAGCCTCTAGCGACAAATCAATCGGCGAACCGATCGGTTCCTCCTCAAGAACTGCCGACGATGCCGTTTCGGTATCAGCCGGATCATTCCATTGACTTGCTTCATTGATCGTCAGGGCGGGATCAGTTCGGTCTACACCGCGATACACCACCACTGAGAGGAGAATTCCAACCAAAGCCAAGGCTCCAGCAATTATTTGTTTTTCGAGTCGACCCATTTCTCTTGTGCTAACAATATATAGTGGTTGGACTTCAGAACAAAACATTTTCTTGTGGTACAAGATATAGGGGTGGTTTTTCACATAACCACCACAAGATTTGACATTGTTATCCGCGGGCGATTCTTGCCTGGGCATTTTTCAATTCACCCCGGTCTTTATGTGGCGACAAAAACCAGGCGCGCCGCCACCACCGAGCGCGCACGATTGTTTGCGCTTCCGACAAACTTAATTCTTGCGGAGCAAATCGCGCCACCCATTTACAAACTGCTTGGCGATCAATCCAGGCAAAAAATCTACCTATAAAAAATTGTCCCCAAGCCCCGAGCACCACTGCCCCACCAAAGTCCACGATTTGCAACTTGTGCTCATCGCTTAATAATAAATTTTGGCGCTGGCGTAAATCTAAATGGAAGACCCCGTGACCGTTCATCTCTTCGACCATGACGCGCATCTGTTGCGCAATCCCATGAGTGTCCGCTAAAAAGCCGGCGCGGTCAAAAACTTTGCCCGGCAACCACGTGCACGCAAAAGCATCGCAGTCCAACTTACCAAGCAAGCGCGGCACGCCTTGCATTCCAATTAAACGCGACAAAGCACGATGTTCGCGATTCATCAAATAACGGCTTAGACCACGCAATAAGATGTTTACGCGGCTACTGTCCTTTACAGCGATGCGGCCAAGTGGCGCGATTGCTGTCCACACTTCGGGCTTAAGCAAGGAATTGCGACCAACACGTTCACGTGCAAAGCCATCGAAGTCGCTCCTAGTTATTTCACTCGGCGTCAATGAACAATTTTCGCAAGGGTGACCACTGAGGCGAAGTCCAGACCGCAAACATTGCGATTGCCAGCACCACTCCCCATGACCATTCATGGTTTTCAGTTACTAACTTCCAACTAAAGCGGCGTGTATCACCGGAACGCCAAGCTTTTAGTTGTGGCCAAAAATCAGGGACATTAGCCGCGTGACGATCTACTTGGTCGCCAAAAATTCGCTGAAGCCGTGGGTACTCGCGTTGCATTTTGCGGGGGAAATAGCCGACAAAAAAGGCCACCATCAGGATTAAGGAAAATCCCCACACCACTTGACCTTGGCGTGTTTCAAAATTCCCAGCCGCCAAAGCCACGCCCAACAAAGCAATAAAACTACCTAAGTAGGCTGGATTGCGAGTGTGTGCGTATGGTCCGGTTGTAACCATCACTTGGTTTTTTTCAAGATGTCCAAAAGCCCAAATGCGCAAGAACCAGGCGCAGGCGACAAAAGCCGAACCGATAGCGAAAGTAACTGGCTGTGGGTCAGCTAGTCCAAGCAAAGCCAGGGAACTGAGGTATACAGCGATTTTGCGCGGAGTGGGGCGTTTTGAGGCGGTCATCTTTTCAGGTTACAGTCGGCGGTGTGCAGACGTATTATGATTAATTGTCCCTTCGCCGGCACACCATTCAACCCCGAAATGAAAATCCTCCCCCTGTTCCTCGTCCTCGGCCTGCTTTCTTGTGGCACCGCGGGCGTTAATAACACCTCCAATCAGTCATTTTCCCCAAATGACGCCAGTGGAAGTAACGAATTAACTAGGGCAGCCGCTGCCCAGGGTATTTATCCGGAGCTCTCTCCGACGCGCGTCACTTTTGTCGATAACACCACAGGGTTAAAAATTGGCCTTCTAAATGCAGCATCTGTTGAAAAGGCAGACTACTATTCCGAACAGCGACGCAACGCTGACTACAAAATTATTCCCAACTTGGACATGGGTGCACTTCTTAAACAATTTGAGGAGTTAGATTTCTTCACAACTGCTAATCGCTCATCACGGCGCATTCGCGGTGCGCGCAAAACGATTCAAGTCCAAAAGGGAACTCAGTTCTACACTTTGGGATACGTCAGCGGTGGCACAAAAAAACAATACGACCAACTATTTAATTGCTCCCTGGCAGTTCAATCGGTTTACAACGTTCACGATTCTTATCAACGCGTTGACAACAAAAGTGGAACTGAATTCTTCAAAGAAGGCACCCAGGACATTTTTCAAAAATGAGCAATTGGGACAAGCTGGTTGTCGTACCCGCTAGACGGGCCTCGACGCGGCTCCCCGAAAAACTGCTCCTGGCCGAAACTGGCACGCCACTTTTGGCGCACACTTTAATGCAGTGCCGACTAAGTGGTGCCGACCAAGTTGTAGCAGCGGTTGATGACCAGGAGCTTGCCGACATCGCCAATGAGTGTGGCGCCATGGCGGTACTCACCGACCCCGAGTTAGCCTCGGGCAGTGATCGAGTTTATGCCGCTATTAAGGAATTAGGATTCTCGGGCGCAGTGGTAAATGTTCAGGGCGATGAACCCGAAATTGACCCTGCAGCCATTGATATGGTTTTCGCGGCACTAAATGACGGCAGTAAAGTCGCAACCCTAGCTGCACCGATTGAAGATTTAACTCTACTTGACGACCCGGCCGCGGTAAAAGTGGTTTGCAGAAGTGACCGGCGAGCACTTTATTTTTCTCGCGCAGCAATCCCTCACCAACGCCACCAACATCAGCCAATTCCCTTATTACATATGGGCATTTACGGCTTCGACACCGCTACACTTGCAGAGTTCGCAAGTTGCGCTCCCTCCCCCTTGGAGCTTACCGAAGGGCTGGAGCAATTACGACTACTTGAAATGGGTCACGACATCACCGTTTGCCAATGGCCACGGGCCTTTCCGGGCATTGACACGCGCGCTGATTACGAGGCATTTCTTACTCGACACCTTCGAATCCTCCCACAGAAATGACAAAGTACATCTTCGTTACCGGCGGCGTAGTTTCTTCGCTTGGAAAAGGCATAACTACTGCGGCCATGGCGGTCATGCTTGAAAAGCGTGGCCTCAAGGTTTCTATTCAGAAACTCGACCCATACATAAACGTTGACCCGGGAACCATGTCGCCATTTGAACATGGCGAGGTTTACGTAACCGAGGATGGTGCTGAAACTGATTTAGATTTAGGGCACTACGAACGCTTTTCGCAAGCACCAATTAATCGCTACTCAAACGCGACCACGGGCAGTATTTATTCGGACGTGATTCGTCGTGAACGACGCGGTGAATACCTTGGCAAAACTGTTCAAGTTGTGCCGCACATCACCAATCAAATCCAAATGGCGATCGAACAAGGTGCCCAACGTGGTACTGACGTTTCAATTGTCGAAATCGGTGGTACTGCTGGCGACATTGAATCACTGCCCTTCCTCGAGGCTATTCGCCAATTCGGGCACAAACTCGGCAAGGGAAATGTTTGCTTTGTACACTTAACATTGCTGCCTTATCTTGCCGCAAGCGGTGAGATGAAAACCAAGCCAACCCAACAATCAGTTGGCAAGATGCGCGAGATTGGCATCCAACCAGACATTTTGGTTTGTCGTTGCGAACACGCGATGACAGAAGAAATGCGCGACAAAATTTCTTTGTTCTGCAACCTAGAAGGTCGTGATGTTATTCAGGAAAAAGATGTCGACACTACAATTTATGAAGTGCCGCTCGACTTGGTGCGCGAGGGCATGGATGATTCATTAGTACGCCACCTAAATATTGGCCACACTACTCCCGGTGATTTTTCTGATTGGGAAGACTTGCGGCGCCGCTACGCAGAACCAGAGGGTGTCGTCGAAATTGCCGTAGTTGGTAAGTACATCGAACTTCACGACGCATATAAATCAATTTACGAAGCCTTAAGCCACGGCACGGTTGGCCATAGTTGGAAGGTCAAGTTGCGCAAGATCGCTGCTGAAGATTGTTTTGAACAAGATGCCGCCAGCCTCCTCGAAGGTGTCCACGGTGTTTTAGTACCGGGCGGATTTGGTGAACGTGGCATCGAAGGGAAGATACGCGCCATTCAATGGGCGCGCGAAAATCAAATTCCATGTTTTGGAATTTGCTTTGGCATGCAAGCCATGGCAATTGAATTTGCCCGAAACGTCGCCGGAATCAAGGACGCACACACATCTGAAGTAAAGCCAGGTTGCGCGTCTCCTGTTATCGATTTAATGCAAGAACAAAAATCGATCGAGGACAAAGGTGGAACCATGCGCTTAGGTGCTTACCCTTGCCGAATCGTGGCCAACACCCGCTTGGCTGAAATCTATGGCCGAGACATGGTGCTTGAACGCCATCGCCATCGATGGGAATTTAACAATGACTACCGCAAGCAACTTGAAGAGGCCGGTTTGGGCTGTTCAGGAATTTACGAAGCGCGTAGTTTAGTTGAAAGCATTGAGCTTTCTAACGAAGCTTTCTTTGTTGGTGTTCAATACCATCCCGAATACAAATCCAAGCCACTTCAACCTCACCCGTTGTTTAGTGCCTTCACGCGTGCCTCAATTGACCTGGCACAAAACGGCAACCGCAGCCAAAACACTGTAGAAATTTAGTTTAGTCAGATGACCGATAGCCAAAATCCAGCGGACGACTTCCGCCTGTTCTTACAAAAAATTGCCATGCAAGGTTTTTACGCCTTGGGATTACTCGATGTACCTGGTGCGCCTAAACAAGAACAACCAAATCTTGAAGCGGCCAAAATGGTAATCGACGACTTAAGTATTTTGCGAAGAAAAACTGAAGGCAATCTCAGTGAAGGAGAGTCTATGACCCTCGACAAGTTCATCACTGACCTGCAGTTTCAGTTTGTTGAACGCAGTAAGTTAGTCGAAACTCCTAACGACTAAAGACTTTGTCCGCCATCGACCCGGATAATATTTCCGGTGATGTGGCTGGCCTTATCGCTGGCTAAAAAAGCCACTGTATTTGCAATGTCGCTGGGCATGCCGAGTCGACCGTTTTGCGTCTCGGCTCTAGCGGCGTCCTTAAATTCCTCTGGAATCTGTGCGGTCATTGGAGTTTCAATCCAACCTGGTTCGACCACGTTTACTGTGACCCCTTTACTGCCAAGTTCTTTGGCCAAACTTTTTGCCAGCCCGTGCAGAGCGGCTTTGCTTGACGAATATGCGGTCTGACCGAATTTTCCCCGCGTGCCATTAATGCTACCGATCAAAATGATTCGGCCCCATTCAGCCGCACGCATTGGATTCGCGCACGCGCGCGCCTGCAACCATGCGCCGCGCAAATTCACTGCTAAGACTGCATCGAATTCAGCTAGCTCTTGTTTCCAAATCGCCTTATCGCGAGCAATCCCTGCGCAATGCACGAGAACTTGCGGGCTTATCTTTTCATGCAAAGCGAGTACTGCCGTTTCATCTGCAGTATCACTTTCAATCGCTTGAACATTGCCACCCAACTCGGCGATTAAAAGTTCTGCTTCACTAGCTTGGCCAAGGTGGGTAAAGATTACACTAAATCCATTAGCGTGCAATTCGCGAACAACTTCCGCGCCAATGCCGCCCGCCCCACCAGTGACCAAAGCTTGGCGCACTATTCGTTGCTCCACTCAGGCGCGCGCTTTTCAAGAAAGGCGTTAATGCCCTCAGCCGCGTCCTTTGTTTGCATTAACTCGTCCAAGTACTGCTTCTCTAATTTTGGCAATATTCGTTCAAACACATCAGTCCAAGGCCAACGTGAAGCGCGGCGGGCATGACGCAATGATGAAGCCGAAGCTGGAATAATGTTGGCGATTGCCCATTGCTGGATTCCCTCCAACAGGTCGCCCTCTGGAATATCCAAATCGGCAATACCAAGGCCAGCCGCCTCGACCCCCGCAACAATTGCACCAGATGTCACCATGGTGGACGCGCGACCGGCTGGAATGCGTAGCGGCAACAATGCCGAGCCAGCTGGTGGAAACACTCCCAACTTAATTTCCGGGCAACCAAGTTGTGCTTTAGGTCCAACCGCAATTACGTCGCAAGCTAAGGCCAATTCAAAACCGCCGCCGAAACAGCGGCCATCGACTGCGGCCACCACCGGTGGCAAGTTGAGTGAATCAATCTTGGACAAGAATGCGTGAAATTCCGGCAGCATTTCGGCGACCTGGTCGGGAGTGTGCTCTGCAACGCTTGCGCCGTATGAAAAGTGATCTCCGGAACCGGTGATTATTACCAGCTTTAGATCCTTTTCGCCGGCGGCCTCACCTAGCGCATCGCCAAGATCGGTCATTAGTTGTCGATCAACAATATTGGCAGGACCGGGGCCCAACTCAAGTACTGCTATCATGCCATCACACAGTGAGCGGCGTTCAATTTTTGAAGTAGTGGTCATTGTTCGTTCTCCCGGTTAACGGCGTGAGGAGCAGCACGCTCTGAAAGTTTGTCGCCGTAACGCACGCCCTCGGCAAGGGCCCGGCGCATTTCAACGAAGTTTGCTTCACGCTCTTCGCGTGGTGCACGATGGAATGTTCTAAAACCTATGCGACCTTCGGTCATCATATTAAGCCCTAACCATGCACGGTTAGTTTCCCGGTTTTTATCCCAATGTTGCAACTTATGCTTGCGCAATTGTTCCAAAGTAAAAGTAGTGCAGTCGGGCATAGTTTGCGCCAACTTACCACACAACAATTCAACTTCTTGATCTAGAAGTTGGAAATCAACTTCAGCATTTTTAAACACTTGCTTACCAGCCTTGAAGTCGTCTCCGGTTTTCATTTGACCATAAAGCGAACGACCGTACTGATCGGTTTTAAATTCGGTCTCAACCATTGGGTTGGCAATGAATTCACCATCAACTTTCAACACTGGTGCAAGACTGTTAATCAAGCCAATGTGCAGTGCATAATGGGCACTCCATTGTTCGCACACCGTGCAACTTTCAACAGCTTTGGCAATGCCCACAAAGAGTGGCAAAAAATCGGTTGAGCCGCCGACTGGCGCAGAACCATGCTTTGGCCCGGCCTGACCAAAACGCGCGACATCTGATGAAACTGTGAAGTCACAAGCCATGCCAATCTCTTGTCCACCGCCAATGCGCATGCCATTCACCCGATTAATAACAGGCTTATCGCATTCAAGCAATGCTGAAACACCATCGTTAAACAAACGCATGTAACGGCGGTATTCATCTGGCCGACCGGAGTAGTGGTCACTGTACTCCGCGGTGTTACCGCCGGTGCAAAAAGCTTTGTCACCAACCGCGGTAAATACCACACACTGAATGCGCGGGTCGTTGCTGGCCTTGCGTAAAGCCAAAATTAATTCGGCCATCGCACGAGTAGTGTAAGAGTTGTATTGCTTAGGATTATCTAACCAAATCCAAGCATTAAACAAATCATCAACTTGCTCTCCGTTGGGGAGAATCAAGGGGCGGGTTTCGTAGCGCAGTTGCGTGAACTCGTAATTTGGGGCGAGTTCGTGATCCGCAAAAAGTTCGTCGGCGTCTAGGAGTTTACTCATTTCGTGAGGTGATTTTGAGGGAGTTAATGTGCGATTAAGGAATCAACACAGGGCGGTCGCTTATCTGATGATTACGTACCGCTTCAAGAACAGGATTGATTTCATCCATGGGGAAATGCTTAACAAACGGCAAGACTTTCACTTGCCCTTTACGAATCATGTCAAGTGCCGGCGCATATAGTTGGGGACGACAGCCCCAATTACCAAAGGCGCGTGCATCAAAGGCCATTAAGTTTGAAAGGCGCACTTCTACGCGTTTAAGAGTGAATCCAACAATTGCAATAACTCCGGAGAATGTCATTAAATTCCACGCCAATTCTTGCCCCTGAGGCGAGCCACTCATTTCCAATACTTTTAGTTTGATGCGTGGAAAGCCTTGCTCTTTGCAAGCTGTTTGCACCGCCTTACGCGCTTCTTTTGAATTTAGACCGCCGGTATTAACCGTAGCGATTGCTCCAAACTCTCGCGCCCGCTGCAATTTATCTTCGTCTATATCAACTGCAATTACTTTTGCTCCAAAAGCATTTGCAATTTGAATTCCAAAAGAACCAACACCGCCAGAGCCAATTACTACGACGTGATCCCCCTCAGTTATTTCAGCGCGCATACACGCTTGATAGGGAGTTGAGATTGCATCGGCAAGCACTGAGACGTCCGCTAAAGACAATTCTTCTGGAAGTCCAGATGCATCAACCAACCATCGAGCTGGCAACACAATGTGTGAAGCAAAGCCGCCGTGGAAATCATTGCCGGGCATTTTCTGTTGACGGCAAGAAGTTTCTAAACCAGCCGCGCACAGGTCGCATTCGCCACAAGGCAGAACTGCTGGCACTACCACCGGCGAATCTTGCCATTGTTCAGCACCTTTGCCGCACGCTTCAACAACGCCGGAGATTTCATGGCCTAGCGCCAATGGAAGTGGATGATTAGTGCGCACTCCGCCTTCGGTGTGAAAACCAATATCAGTGTGACACACGCCACAGCCAGCAATCTTGACTAGGACCTCGCCCGCGCCTGGGACTGGTAATTCACCCTCCTCCTTGACCATTGCTTGGCCCGGATTTTCCATTAACCAACGATAGAAATTTGTCATCTCAGAATTTATTAGCGGTCGCCGTAAGCCGCAACTCCTGAAAGAGCGTGCCCCAAAATCAATGAATGGATTTCATGGGTGCCCTCGTAGGTGAGCACGGTTTCCAAGTTGCACATATGCCGCCCCGCCTGATATTCAAGCGTGATGCCATTTGCGCCGAGCATTGTTCTACAGGTGTGGGCGATTTCCAACGCTTTTGAAACGTTATTACGCTTGGCCATGGACACATGCTTAGGCTTCATGGTGCCGGCATCCTTCATCTTGCCAAGTCGCCACACCAAAAGTTGTGCCTTTGTTATTTCCGTGGCAATTTCGGCCAACTTGTCAGACGTAAGCTGAAAACCTGCCAGCGGCTTATCATAAATTTTACGTTCTTGGGTGTAGCGCAATGCTTCATCAAAACACGATTGCATCGCACCAACAGCACCCCAAGCAATGCCATAGCGCGCCTGCGTCAAACAACTAAGCGGTGACTTCATATTTGAAGTATTTGGCAAACGATTTGCGTCTGGCACTCGCACACCTTCGAGAACTAACTCACTCGTGACACTGCAACGCAGTGACCACTTGTGCTTTTGCTCTGGTGCAGAGAACCCTGGGCTGTTGGTCTCGACAATGAAACCCTGCACGACACCATCGTCGTCCTTGCCCCAAACAATTGCAATGTCCGACATGCTGCCGTTGGTTATCCACATCTTTTGGCCGTCAATAATCCAATCATCGCCATCACGGCGACAACGGGTGCGCATGCCTGCCGGATCCGAGCCAAAGTCTGGCTCGGTTAGCCCAAAGCAACCGACTGCTTCACCACTCGCCAACTTGGGCAGCCAGGCATGCTTCTGCTCTTCAGAACCGAAGGCCTCAATCGGGTACATAACCAAAGACCCTTGCACCGAGTTAAAGGAGCGTAAACCAGAATCAACCCGCTCAATTTCTTGACAAATTAATCCGTACTGAATGCCATTCATGCCAGCGCCGCCATATTCTTCGGCAACCGACGGGCCGAGCAAGCCGAGCTCGCCCATTTCCGCAATAACATGAGTTGGAAATGTTCCAGCCTCCCAATGCTCGGCCACAATCGGCTGCAGTTTATCGCTGCAGTACGAGCGCACCATTTCGCGGACCATTAAGTCATCCTCTTCGAGCAAACTCGAGAGGTCGTAGAAGTCAAGTTCGGTAAAATTTGCCATTTTCATGGTGCCAGCTCTTGCCACATTTCACAGGGGGGGAAGAAGCGCAGGCGATGACTACTTTAAGCTCGCCAAGCTCAAGGCGAAAGCACCAGAGGGGCGTATCCTATAGGCCACATGGCCCAATACCTGGTTACTTCAGCACTCCCCTACGCCAATGGTCCAATTCACTTTGGACACGTTGCCGGCGCCTACCTGCCAGCCGACGTTTATGTCCGCTACTTACGCATGGCCGGGCATCAAGTTCTATATGTTTGTGGCACCGACGAATACGGAGTTGCGATTACTTTGAAGGCCGAGCAAGCCGGTTTAGATTATGCTGAATATTTGGACCGATGGCACAACGACATAAAGCAACTTTTTGACCAATTTGGAATTGACTTTGACATTTTCAGTGGCACATCACGCTGCAAACACCATCAAGAAACTGCCCAAACATTTTTTTCCAACCTGCTTAACCGCAATCTTGTCAAAGATCGCGTTGAACAACAATGGTTCTCCGAAGAAAGTGGCAGGTTTTTACCTGACCGTTACCTAACTGGAACCTGTCACGAGTGCGGACATGATCAAGCCCGCGGTGATGAATGCCCTAAATGTGGAACCTGGATTGATGCGAGCAAGTTAGGCAACCCAACTTCATTAATTGACGGTTCAAAACCCATTCTTAAAGACACCCGCCATTGGTACTTAGACTTACCAAAGATTCAAGCGGAAGGATTGGCCGAGTGGTATGAAGGAACGAATGAAAGACATCCCCATAAAAATTGGAAAGCAAACGTAAATGGACACGTCCAGGCGATGCTTAAAGATTTACAAGAACGGCCAATTACGCGTGATCTCCCCTGGGGAATTCCTTTGCCAGAGGGTGTTACTGATGAAAAGGGCAAAGTACTTTACGTGTGGTTCGATGCACCGATTGGCTACATCTCCCAAACCATGGAATGGGCCGAGAAACAAGGTGATATAGAGCAATGGCGCGACTGGTGGCAAAACCCAGATTGTCGATTGGTTCACTTTATCGGCAAGGACAATATCGCTTTCCATGCGGTGGTTTTCCCGTCGATGCTGCTGGGACAAAAAGACGACTGGCAACAACAAGAATTAAATTTGCCTTGGTCAATTCCCGCTCATGAATTCTATAACCTGCAGGGTCGTAAGTTTTCGACATCTGAAGGGTGGTACCTTGACAACAAAACTTTCTTTGACCGATATTCTGCAGACGCAGCGAGATTTCACTTAATGCTCACCGCGCCAGAAACTTCCGATAGTGAATTTACTTGGGAAGGTTTTCAAACAACAAACAATTCCTTACTCGCCGATAAGCTTGGCAACTTTGCCAGTCGCGTTATTAAGTTTGTGGCGAAACGCTTCGACAATCAAGTTCCTGAAAATCAGGGATTGTGTGACAACGACCAAGCATTAATTGCTGCGAATAAGAGCTTTGAGCTAGTCGGGCAACACATTGAGAGCAATGAATACCGTAAAGCTGCACAAGCATTAATGGCTGCTTGTGACAATTTGAACCAATTCTTCGACACTCACGCGCCGTGGAAATTAATCAAGTCGGAAAGCCCCGAAGACCAAGCGCTGTGCGCGACCGTGGTTGAAAGATGCCTCGCATACCTGGAATTGCTCTCGCGGCGAATGGCGCCATTCTGCCCAAGTTCGGCCGCCAAGTTGCGTGAAATGCTCGGTGCCGCCGCCGTCAACGATGGCAGTAAATGGGGAGCTGAGGACGCAGACTGCTCGCCGGCCTCACTTGCGGCTGGACTAATGCTTGGAGAAGCTGAAGTTCTGTTCGCCAAAATAGATGACCAACAAGTTGCTCAAGAAATCGAGCAATTAAGCGCGACTTTAAATCAATCTTAAAAGGGCAAAAAAAAACGGCGCCGAGCAATTTCGGCGCCGTTGATTACTTAACTTTTTCTAGTTAAGCTGATCTTTCCAGCCTTTTGCAGGCTTAAAGGCCACAGTTGTGCTGGCCTTAATCTGGATTGTTTCACCAGTCTGAGGGTTGCGTCCGGCGCGGGCTGCGCGTTGGCGAGTATTCCAGGAGCCGAAACCGGCTAGGGAAACATTTCCATCGCTGGAAACACCAGATTGAATCCCTTGAAGGACAGTGTTGACAATTTGCTCAGAGCTAGACTTAGTGGTTTCCAGACTCTCGCAAACGTAATCGATCAGTTCTCTTTTATTCATCGTCGTTGGTTCGATGGTGGTTTATTTCTTGTATGAAGCAAGCCCCAAAATCACAGTGTGACCTCGGGGCTGATGAGCTGTCAGTTGACTGCTAGTGCCGTTTCCGGCATCGGGTTAGTAATGGCTAGCATTACTTGCGAGTGACCTTCTTCTTAGCGGCCTTCTTCTTGGTGGTCTTCTTCTTTGCAGCCTTCTTCTTAGTAGTCTTTTTCTTGGCTACTTTTTTCTTGGCGGCCTTCTTTTTCGTAGCCTTTTTCTTTGTGGCCTTCTTTTT
>CAZWVI010000020.1:0-20967 GCA_964637165.1 uncultured Planctomycetales bacterium | reverse complement strand
GGCCTTCTTTTTCGTAGCCTTTTTCTTTGTGGCCTTCTTTTTAGTAACTTTTTTCTTTGCTACCTTCTTCTTGGCTGCTTTCTTTTTAGTAGCCTTCTTTTTGGTGGCCTTCTTTTTAGAGGCCTTCTTTGTAACTTTTTTCTTTTTGGTTGCCATGTTTACTCCGTACTGAATTCAGAATGTGCAATCCTGCCCATGGAGGCAATGATGCACGCTTAAGATGTCTTTCGGCTGCTGCAAATAAAAAATCACCCGGAAACCTATAAAAATTATGGCTTCCGGGCGATTTGTGAAAATTAACTACTTAACTTTCCTTGTTTACGAACTCGCGATTACGGCCGCGAAGTGCTTTCACCAATGGCACCGATTGTTCCACACCGTCAATTTTTACGGTGATTTGGCCTCTTTTGATGACCGAAGTGGCAAGTCTCATGCGTTTAACTGTACCGTTTGGTAAGAGAACTCTCACCTTTTGGATATTTGCCTTAAACTTGCGTTTGGTATGGCCAGTGGTCTTTAGACCAACTCCACCTTTCTTTTTAGGTAAACCACGGCGAGCAATACTCTTGCCGCTTCGTGTTCCTTTTCCGGTTTCTTCGCACCTGCGTGACATTTTTATGGGGCACTTTCTGAATGAAAGTGGCCGCACATCGTATAACTCTCGACCGACATCGTCAAGCAATTGGAGTTTCTTGAGCAAAATATGGACAAATCAAGTGCGAAAAGAGATAATACTGCCCCGTTTAAAGGCAGTGGGAGAGACCCAATATGGGCACCGAAGGGGCAAGCGAGAATAATTCGCCAAACTCTCAGGTAAAAAGGACCACCCGCCGGAGGGACACCAGAATGTGAAGCAAACTGGTGACACCCCTGCTGCCGCCCATGCCTAACACTCAAAGCCTACTGCACACACCCCTCCACGCGCTGCATCAAGTAGCGGGAGCGAAATTAGTCCCTTTCGCCGGCTGGGAAATGCCGCTTGACTACGGATCAATTCTTGAAGAGTCGCGTGCCGTACGTACTAATGCTGGAATTTTTGACGTGTCACACATGGCGCGCTTTTGGTTTAAAGGCAGCAATGTCGCCGACGAATTGGACCACGCTTTGGGCGCGCGCATGACGGATCTAGAAGTGGGCAAGGCTCGCTATTCCTTGCTACTCCAGGAAGATGGCGGAATTTTAGATGATTTAATCGTCTATCGAACCGGCAAAGACGCATTCTTCATGGTGGTGAATGCGGCCAATCGTCAACGTGACTGGGACACTATTTGTGCGCGACTCGAAACCACGGACTGCACCGATGTAACAGAAGATGGCGGCGGCATCATTGCTCTTCAAGGACCAATGGCCGAGGAATACCTCGCCCAACTTTGTAGTAATGAAACTTTCTGTCCGGACTTTTTAGATTTAGCCAATTTAAGCACTCACTCAATGGGTAGTCTTTTTGTAGCACGCACCGGCTACACCGGCGAACATGGTTATGAATTATTTGTCACAGCCAATCAAGCCACCCAAGTTTGGGAGGCCTTAATTAAGGCTGGAGCAACTCCGGTTGGCTTAGGCGCGCGCGATGTACTGCGACTTGAAGCCGGCTTGCCCCTTTATGGACATGAAATCAAAGAATCGGTCAACCCATTCGAAGCCAACTTGCGCTTCGGGATACGTGGCTGGAAAACACGCCAATTCGTCGGATCCGATGCCTTGGGCGCACTCGCTGAACCATCGCGTAAACTGATTGCACTCTTTGCAGATAAACGTGTGCCGCGCGAAGGCTACGCTGTTTTGCGCAAAGGCAAAGTAGTCGGCGAGGTATGTTCCGGAATTTGGTCGGCGACACTTGACCGCCCAATTGCAACCGCTTACATCGAGGGCGACCTCGACCAAGAACTAGCGGTCGACTTCCGCGGCAAACAAATGCCGGTTGAAGTCACACAACTTCCTTTTGTCCCCCATCGCTCTCGCGATAAAGCATCCCCCAAATAATGCGTCCTAACGATCGTTCTTACCTTGAAAGCCACGAATGGGCAAAACTCGATGGCGATGTTGTCACCATCGGTGTAACCGATTTCGCCATCGAACAACTTGGTGAATTAGTTTACCTCGACTTACCTGAAGTCGGCCGCGCGCTCCAAACTGGCGAAGCTTTTGGCGAAGTTGAATCAGTGAAAGCTGTATCGGATTTAAACTCACCGGCTGCTGGCGAAATCGTCGAAGTAAATAGTGAATTGGCCGATCAACTTGACCGACTCCACGCCGATCCATTCGATGCCGGTTGGCTTTTGAAAATTAAAGTTGCAGACACTTCCTTCATGGACGGTCTCCACAACGCCGACTCTTACCAGAGTTTGGTCGAAGCAAACAGTTAAGCAAATGCCTTACATCCAAAACAGTGACGCTGATCGTGCAGCGATGCTGGAGACGATTGGCGTGGATTCCGTGGACGACTTGTTCACGGCCATTCCACCTCAATTCATACTCGAGCAAAGACTCAACCTAGACGACGGACTTAGCGAACAAGAACTTAAAGACTTGGCCGCCAAACAAGGTCAATGGAATCATTCGGCAAGCGAGCGCTGCTGTTTTCTTGGCGGTGGCACCTACAACCATGGTTGGCCAAGCCTCGTGGACCAAATCGCTGGTCGCGGTGAATTCCTAACTGCTTACACTCCCTACCAACCAGAATGTTCGCAAGGAACGCTGCAAGCCATTTTCGAATTCCAATCGATGATTGCCGAGCTGTGTGGAATGGAAGTTGCAAATGCTTCAATGTATGACGGTGCCTCGGCCTGTGCTGAAGCAATGCTAATGGCGATTGGACAAACCCGCCGCAGCAAAGTGGTTGTGTCGGCCGGCTTGCACCCAGAAGCGCGCGAGACAATTCGCACTTACCTGCGCCATCAGGATATTGAAATAATTGAGGCGCCACTACGTAACGGACTAACTGATTGGAATGGTTCTGTGGACGCCAACACCGCTGCCGTTTTAGTTCAGCAACCAAACTTCTTGGGCAATGTTGAATCACTCGACTCAGTGACGGCGATGTGCCAAGAAACTGGTGCCCTGGCCGTGGCTTCAATAAACCCAATCGCAATGGGTTTGTTGCGTTCACCCGGTAGCGCCGGCTTTGACATTGTGGTTGGCGAAGGTCAACCATTGGGCATTCCAATGAACTTCGGCGGACCACACTTTGGCTTCTTTGCGACTCGCAAAAAACTTGTACGCAAAATGCCTGGACGTTTGGTCGGTCAATCGATTGACACTAAAGGCCGCAAAGCATTCACTTTGGCCTTCCAAACTCGCGAACAACACATTCGTCGTGAAAAAGCCACTTCCAATATTTGCACTAACAATGCCCTGATGGCCACTCGCGGTTGTATGCATATGGCAGCACTTGGGCCTAAGGGGCTCGAAGAAGTAGCCTGCGTATCGCGACAACGTATGCAACAACTTGCTGAAAACTTAAGCGCGATTGACGGCGTTGACTTGGCTTTCCCTGGCCGCCCGTTCTTTAATGAAGCGGCCTTCCGGGCAAGTGGTGGTGCGCCGGCTTTAGCTAAATTCAAAGCCGCTTTAGCTAAAGAAGGAATTCAAGCAGCACTACCGATGAGTCGTTGGTATCCAAACATGGAAGGTGTTTTCACTCTTGCCTGCACCGAACGCATTAGCAGCGATGACATCAAACGCTTGTGCTCAATTGCTGCGGATACTTTTAGCCTGGAGATGAGCCTGTGATTAACCACAATGTTGAATTACTGAACGAGGAATCAGCTGTTGGCCGTCGTTGCTGGCGCACGAATGGCGCCGACTTAGCCGCCGCCCGCCAAGGATTGCCTGAAAGTGAGTTGCGCGAGACTCCGGTGGCTTGGCCAGAAATTGGCGAGCTAGATTTGGTGAGACACTTCACGCGCCTAAGTCAAAAGAACTACGCAATTACCAGCGAGTTTTATCCACTTGGTTCTTGCACAATGAAGTACAACCCTGCGGTTCACGAAACAATTGCGGCCGACAGCAATTGGAGTGGCCTGCATCCCTGGCAAGATGACGGCGAAGTTCAAGGCGCCTTGGCATTGATGCATCAACTACAAGAGGACTTAGCTGAAGCTACCGGTTTACCTGAAGTAACTTTGCATCCGGCCGCTGGCGCTCAAGGTGAACTAAGTGCCTTAATGGTGTTACGCGCCTGGCTAGATGAAAAAGGTGATGATCAAAGGCGCACGATTCTGATTCCAGATAGCGCTCACGGCACCAACCCGGCATCGTGCACTTTAGCTGGGTTCAGGGTAGTCACAATTAAATCCTCAGACCGCGGCCTTTTAGATGTTGCCGACTTGACGGCTCACTTAGGTCCGGACACTGCCGGCTTAATGATTACCAATCCAAACACACTCGGCTTGTTCGAGGAAAAAATTGGCGAAATCTGTGATGCCGTTCATGCAGCAGGCGGCAAGGTCTACATGGATGGGGCGAACTTCAACGCTATTGCTGGAATCACTCGGCCTGGCGATTTTGGGGTCGATATGATGCACTTAAATTTGCACAAAAGTTTTTCCACGCCACACGGCGGTGGTGGACCTGGCGCTGGCCCGATTTGTGTAACCAAAGAGTTAGGTAAATATCTGCCAAACCCGCGCGTAATTTCTGAAGATGCCGGGTATCGATTAGTTGATACTGATTCGGCGGTTGGACGCTTACGCGCCTTTCACGGCAACTTTGGAGTATTGCTACGTGCGTGGGCATACATCCGCAGATTGGGAGCACCGGGTTTGCGCCGAGTCGCTGAAAATGCGGTCATTAATGCCAACTACTTACGGGTGAAGGTTGAACAAAATTGGCGAATTGCCTTTGATCAAATTTGCATGCATGAATTTGTGGCAAGACCAACTAAAGCGATGCGCGAACAAGGCATTCATACTGTCGATGTTGCCAAGCGGTTAATTGAAAAAGGTTACCACCCTCCGACGGTTTACTTCCCACTGGTGGTAAACGAAGCCATCATGGTTGAGCCGACGGAAACAGAATCTAAAGCAACGCTTGATGCTTTTGCTGAGGCTATGTGTGATATCGCCATGGAAGCCGAAGCTGGCGATGAAAAACTGCGCACCGCCCCACAGAACACTCCGGTTAGCCGAGTTGATGAAGCACGTGCGGTAAAACAACCAATCTTAACTTGGTCGCAAGCATGAAGCCTGGCCGTTTGTTGGTCGACCCTCCACTAAATGGGGCGACCAACATGGCGAGAGATGCGGCCTTACTTGCCGCAAGAATTTGTCCCAGTTTGCGTTTTTATCGTTGGGCAAAGCCAACCCTTAGCTTGGGCTACTTTCAAACGACCGATGGACTTGACTTTCAAGGTATTAAAGCTCGCGGCGGTGAAATTGTTCGGCGCAGCACTGGCGGGAAAGCCATTCTGCACGAACACGAACTCACCTATTCCATTTGCTGTCCAGAAGATGGTCAACTAAAGGGCGGGCCCGCCCAAGAGATGCAAACAATTCATATCGCCATTAAAGATTATTTAAGTGGACTTTGCCAAGGTGAAGTAGAGCTTCGCGGCGACACCCGGTTAACTAGCGACCGCGAACAATCTTCCTGGTGCTTTGAAGATTCATCCCCCTTGGACTTAGTTCTAAAACAACGCAAGTTATTAGGAAGTGCCGCGCGCCGGCAACAAGGTTGGGTTTTATTTCATGGTAGTTTGGTTATTTCGCCACCGCAAGAAACACCAAACATCGCCGCAACCAATTGTGAACCTGAACTTGAGTGCTTAGCTAATTGCTTTAGCCAAGCACTTAATTACAACTTTCAAGCTGGCGAATGGGAAGCTGCTGAATTGTTACTAAGCGAAAAGTTCAGTGCAACTCGCTATGCCAATCCCGACTTCACTTTTCGCCGCTAATTTGTTGCTCAAGGAGCGCTAAGTACCAGCGGGTCACTAATCGTTCCATAGTTTCCACCAGGCCACGGGTATTCACTACGCGTTATTCCCACAAAATGCAAACTCAGCCCACTCGGTAATTGTGGGACGACCATATCAGGGGTTATGGCCACCCCATTAATTATTTTGCCACGCCAACGCATGCTGCGCATTTGAGCAAAGTAAAAATCATTGGCAGATATTTCCGCCCAACGACCATTTAACAAGGGTGGATTCCATTCTCCACTAGCACTTGAGCATTCAACCTCAAACCACCACGACTCCTGGTGTTGTGGGACATTTTCCAAGCTAAAACTCAAAGCTGCCCCGGGGTCCAAAGAACCATGAGCCGATAAATTACCGAACCGAAAACCACCGACAAACATTTGATTAACTCCAAGCTGTTCATACAAACCAGCGACCAACACATTACGCCAATTACTTTCTCCAGCTAAACAAAAAGCATCAACATCATTATTTATTACTCCCCCACTTAGTTCAAGTTTGCCATTCCAACTTAATCCACCATCTAAAGATACATCTAACATTAAATGGTCATTTCCAACTTCTCTCCAAGCCAATACTAAGGTGTCATCCATGAACAACACTTGAGGTTCGGCACCAGTTTCTAAACTATGCAGGTTTTCGACCAAAAAACTGTGACCAAAATCTTCAGACAGACAACTATAAATCAAGTCTTTACCCGAACGATTGTCTTCCCAACTCAGCAGAATCGAATCGTCCACACAATCCAAACTAGGATAATCGACGTCGTCAGTGCCGACCGTGTAAGCACCAACCAGTTGGGGTCCTTGCCAAGCATCAAGGACTTCTTCAAATACGTTTAACCACAGCGATTCATTAGTTGTGCTATTTCCCTCTTGGCACCAAGCGACTGAGAAGCCACTCAAGGAGGCCCCCACAACTAATCCATCAACCGCCTTGCCTTGAGTTGGGTCATCAAGCACTTGCTCGATATCCAACCACGAAAGACCATCGCCTTGACGAGCAAATACTTGGTTTTTTCCACTGCGATTATCAAACCAAGCAACTAGCAAGTTTCCATCGTCTTGCATTCCAATTGCGAAATGATCAACATCGTCCTGCCCAGGAGGATTACTGCTAACTAACAATGGTGTCACCCATGATGTTCCCGCATCGGACGAATGGCTTAAAAACAAAGCCTCGCGGGAGGAAGTCCAAGAACTTCGACACAAAACATTCAGCTCATCGTCCGAGGACACCCAATCCCAAGCCTTTACATCCTTGATTAAAGATGCGTCATTGCTCGGGATTATTTGTTCGCCGCTAAACAACGCGGCCGGACTTGCATCAACAGTGACCATAAAGAGTTCACTAGCGTTACTGCCATTGCGGTCATCAAGCCAAGCAATTTGAAATTCATTGCCGGTGCAATTCACCCTCAGGGCATGTTTGTGTGCGCCACTCAAATCACCATCCAAACGCAATGCGGCACTGTCTGGTTGCCACGACTTACCACCGTCGCGACGGTCGCCAAGCATCGCCCAAATTTGCTGGAGACCGCCAACATCGACGACCATTGCACTGAGCGCCATATTTGAGCTCGGCGACAATGTTATTGCACATTCCTCCACCGTGCCGCCAAGCGGGCTGGTGAGATCTTGGATTTCACGGAGATGTTGAGCTGGCAACAATGCCGCGCTCAACAGGCTAAAAACAAAAAGAAGCGTGATTCGCATGCCTTAAAGACGCACCAACCACGCTTTGATTACGCCAGCTTTTTACAAAACTGTCAGAGTCAACATATTTGAGTCAAACCAATTTCCATTACTTTCAGCGGCGACTTCAAAATGAATAGTCATGCCGCTGGCTGAGTAAGGAATTTGGGCAGTGAAACTGCCGGTGCCGTTGCCAGCGACCGTACCACTTGCCAAGACAGAAACTGGAGCGCCCAAGTCAAAGTTGTGGCCTTGCCAAACAAAGCCTGAATTTGCCAAGCTCCAAGCAAACCAGTAATTGCCGCTTGGTGGGGCAGCACTCCAACTCCACGTAAACCAACCACCAGTTATTCCGGTAGTAGGGCCGACCAAGTTAATGGTGTCGTTGCCACCAATTGGCATTGCAGGAGTAACCACCAAGGCGAAATCACAATCAGGAACGGATGTTCCATTCTCTGGGTGAGTGTCCTGGTTCACATCATCGGCGTACACGGTTACTGTCCATGTTCCACTTGCCGGACTAGGAACAATGACCCGCTCAACAGTGTTCTTGGTATCAGACGAACCACCAGCACTTGAGGTGTTTGATGATGTTAACCCGTTGTTTCCCCAGTAAACATTGCCGGCTGGATCAACTACTTCTAGCGAAAGGTCGTTGATGCGGTGTAGGGATGACGAAGTTGTTCCGGCGCGATCCATGTAAATCATGGTCGCATTAAATTCCGCCGCACCGACTGGCACGTCAACAAAGTAAGTCGCAGATTGCAAATCAGACAGCACTGCTGACTCATCTACCCAAAATGTTTGCGAGGCTTTGTCGTACATGTCTTCAAGGTCAGGACGACCCCACCCTTGATTCATGCGGGTAATGTCAGTTTGCGCCATCGGCCACAGCCACGCTGAATTAATCATCATGGCACGCGCCAAAGTACTGTGCGGGCGACTTTCAAAAACAGTTGCGCCGGTCGGGTTGGCGAAAATCCCGGAGTGCCACATTTCATGGAAAAGCGCAAAGTGGCCAGCAACAATTGGCGAAGCTGCCGAAGTGCCGCCGAAAGAACTATTGTTGACCGTGCGAATACTATCGTAGTAAGCGCTTAAATCAGGCTTAATGCGACCATCACTTGCAGGGCCGGTTGAAGCACCGTAGCTCCACTTATCATCACCATTATTGGTGTTTCCGTAGTGATAAAGCGCACCGACTGCAACCACGTTCTTAGCCCAAGCTTGTGGGCGAGAATCGGTGGAGCCAGCATTCGATTGTGATTGAGTAATCACGAGGTCGTTGAGGTAAATGATGTCATCCATCTCTTGCGACATTGAGTTGTAAGTAGTGGTTCGTGAAGAACCCCAAGAGTTAGATTGGTAGACGCAACGGTATTGGCCACTTGGATCAACCAATTCAGCAGTGTGGGTGTAACGATTAGAGAACCCACTGTAATCAGCAAAAACACCTTGCGCATCTGGTGCCATTCCACGGTGTTGGTTATTACTTCCTCCATTAGAAAAGTTAATGCTGTACGTTGAAGTACCGTGCGAAGAACTTCCCGAGTGACTGCCATGCCAAATCGGCGAATAGGTCCAGTTTGTCGATGCATCAAGGTTACCGTCCATTACTTCGGCGCGCACTCCGGTGCCGTCCCAACCACCTTTACTTTCAACGTAATCGCCGCCCATCAATTGGCGAACAATATTCATGTCAGTTTCACGCTGACCTAAACGGTCGATTCCCAAAACTTCATCAAAAGCAATCACTTTAATTAATTGCTCTGGATTTAATTTTACAGCAACAATAAAACCGTCAGGTATTTGATTTAAAATCTCGCCCCCTAAAGCTTGAACTTTGCTAGCAAGAATTGCTTTTTCACGCGGGCCCCGTTCGCCGACGATGACGTTATATTCATCAGCGACTAATTCATCTTGCTGAATTGCCTGCAAGATTTCATTTTCCAATTTGTAAGCTGGGTGAAAAAGTCCAACCCAACGCACACTCGGAAGTTTGGCGACCTTGTCAGCGGTTGTTTTATCCATTAACCAAATATCAGCATGGTTAGCCAAGAAGCGACGATGTTCGGCGCCGAGCTCACGGATTTCTTCACGCCATTGGTGAGTGCTCTTGCTGACAAATTGCACGATGCGCAAATGACTCTCTTCACTGACACTCAATTCTGGAGCGATTTGCGGAGCAGTGCGCAATGGATCAAATTCCTGGTAGCGCAACAACAAGTTATTGGAGTAGCTGCGAATACGACCCCAGGATTCACCACCGTCAACTGACATTTGGTAATGGGGAACTCCGCTTTGCTGCCAGCTATGGACAACAACTCCACGATGTTCAAGAACTTCGGGGCTTTGGAGGGTCGGACTTTGTAAGGAAAGAAGAAGTAAGGAAAGGCTTAACATGAGGGTTTTTATGGAGTGAGGGGGAGAACCTATGCTAGCAGGAAATACGCCCACCGTGTGGCCCCTCACAGCATGAAGCAATACCTAGAACTACTCCGCCAAGTCCTCGAAAATGGTGAAGAGCGCGCCGACCGAACCGGCACCGGCACTATTTCGGTTTTTGGCACCCAAAGTCGCTACGACTTGCGTGATGGATTTCCGCTATTAACTACTAAAAAAGTCCTTTTTTCGGCAATTGTCCACGAGTTGATTTGGTTTTTGCGAGGCTCCACCAACATCAATGATGAACTCACTGAGCACACCCCTATCTGGGATGCTTGGGCCGATGAAAATGGCGAACTCGGCCCGATTTACGGCGCACAATGGCGCACTTGGGGTGGCCGCGGAATTGACCAAATTCAAAACTCCATCGACCTGCTGCGCAGCGACCCAACTAGCCGCCGCAATTTAGTCAGTGCTTGGAATGTAGAAGACCTTCCAGAAATGAAGTTGCTCCCCTGCCATACCATGTTTCAATTCTATGCTACCAACTCAGGCGAATTAGATTTGCAACTCTATCAACGTTCGGCCGACCTCGCGCTTGGAGTTCCCTTCAACATTGCTTCCTACGCTCTACTTTTAATGATGGTCGCCAATGAAGTTGGCATGAAGGCACGTCACTTTGTGCACACTATTGGCGACGCCCACATTTATTCCAACCACGTCGAAGGAGTGCAAAAGCAATTGAGTCGCGCGCCAGGCAAGTTGCCACAAGTTGAAATTGCCAACAAGCCAATCAATGACCTTGTTTTTGACGACATTGTGCTAAAAAATTATCAGCACGATGCCTTTATTAAATTTGAGGTCGCCGTTTGAGTAAGTTCGCAATTATCGTCGCCATTGACCAAAAGGGTGGGATTGGGAAAGACGGAGACCTTGCTTGGAAGCTCTCGGCCGATCTGAAATATTTCAAAAAGACAACCATTGGTGCGGGCAACAATGCGGTAATCATGGGACGCAAAACATGGGATTCAATCCCGGCCAAGTTCCGGCCGCTGGCTGGCCGCTTGAATGTTGTAATTTCACGGCAACCTGATTTGCCATTACCAGCTGGAGTAAAACTTGCAAACTCGCTAACTTCGGCACTTGAACTTTGCCAAGCCTGCGAACAAAGTTTTGTAATCGGTGGCGGCACTATTTACGCCGAGGCTTTGCAGCATTCAGACTGCAACCAAGTTTATTTGACCGCGGTTCACGCAACTTTTGATTGCGATACTTTTTTCGATGCCGATCAAAACCAATGGCAACTAATTGAAGAATCGGAGAAGTTTTGCGAGAGTGAACTTGAGTTCAGCTTTTGCCTTTACCAGCGCCAAATAGCGGCCAACTGAGGGTACAAAAAAAACCGCCCCAGCAGTGCTGAGGCGATTGTTGTTTGGCTACCCGACAAGGACTTGAACCTTGAATGACAGAACCAAAATCTGAAGTGTTACCAATTACACCATCGGGTATTAGGGCGAAGATTTTAACAGTCTAGGGTCGCTCGGGCAAGCAACTAAGTCCCAGCAATTCTCGGCGCAGGGCATCGAGGCAATCACGGACAGTTTGTTGCTGGACTACCAGACGTCCACTACGAGCAGCTTGGCGACGGCGTACCGCATAGGCACAGCTAGGGCCGGCTACACCGATGTACACCAAACCGACGGGTTTGTCTTCAGTGCCGCCACTAGGGCCGGCGATGCCAGTCGCCGCAACCGCCCAATCAGTATTTGCGCCTTGGCGAGCGCCAACCGCCATAGCAGTGGCGCATTCGGCAGAGACTGCCCCATAACGCTCAATGAGCTCGTCTGAGACGTTCAACTGGCTCTGCTTTGCGTGATTGGAATAAGTTGTCCAGCCATGCCCAAAGACCTGGCTAGCGCCTGCTACCGAGGTTAGCGCAGCCGCCACTAAACCGCCGGTACATGATTCAGCTGTGGCCACACTGTGCTCTTGGCGCATCAGTTCTGCCACTACAACTCGTTCGAGGCTTTGCTGGTCCCGCCCCCAAAGCAATTCGCCTAAACATTGCTTTAGCTCAGCAGCCGTTTTTTCCAGAAGATGCTCGGCGCTGATTTCGCCAGGCCGCGACTGAGTTAGCACCGAAACACTAACCTGCAAAGGCGAGGCGTTTATTCCAATTTGCAGATTTGGACGATCGAGCAAGTCGCCGAGCGCTCTCTCAATTTTTGATTCCGGTAAGCCAGCGGTGTGAAAAACTCCAAAGGCATTCGCGCAAGATTGCGCCAAGCTTCGGCAAATATCGCGGCCGCCGCCGTCCAGAAAAGTGTTGCGACATTCAACCGGTGGGCCCGGCAATGAAATCACCCACGTAGCCTTGCTCAATTGGCAGGCAAAACCCCAAGCAGTCCCGCGGCGATTGCGTAAAGCTTTGGCTAACTCGGGAATCATCGCTTGCTTTTGTAAAACATCTTGATGATGCTCGGCCACAGCAATTAATTGTTGTCCGCATACTTCAGCTAGTTCCGCGCGGACACGGTCATCGACCGTTGGCCCCAAGCCCCCACTACAAATAATTAAGCGGCTGGAACTTTGGATTTGATTTACGAGAGTGGTTAACTCGCCAGCCTTATCACCAATGGTGAAACGCTTATTTACCGGAAGCCCGAGCTTTAATAGCTCACCACTAATAAAATTGGCGTTGGTGTCTAAAATTCGACCTTGAAGTAATTCTTCGCCAATTGAAATTACAACAACGTCCATTTATTTAGACTTACTCGGCTTTTTTTTACCACGGATTGCCACCATCAAAATGCCAAGTTCATAAAGTAACAAGGTTGGCATCGCCATCATGAATTGTGACATTGGGTCGGGTGGCGTCAGCATCGCACCGAGCACAAAGGCGGCCAGCACAAAGTGGCGGCGGTACTTGCGTAGAGTTGGCGCATCGACAATTCCGGCGGTACCGAGGGCGAGAATTACAAGCGGCAATTGAAAAACCAAGGCCAAGGACAAGGTAAACATTAAGAAGGTTGAAAAGTAACTGGACAAGCGATAGTCCGGATCCATAATTTCAAAGTTAACCATTCCATACAGAAACTGAAGTAGCGTTGGGTACATAAAAAAGTATCCAAAGCAAACACCAACCACCGCGAAGAACATTCCACTAGGGATAAAGCGCGCAACTATTTTTCGCTCGTCTGGGTAGAGACCGGCGGCAATAAAACTCCATACTTGATAGAGCAGATATGGCAATCCAAACACCAGCGCGGCAACCCCCGAAACTTTCATGTCGAAAAAAATTGCCTCGAGTGGATCAAAGACTTTGAGCACTGGCTCAACAAGCAGGCCCTGCTCCTGTAGAGCGGCCACCGCGGTGCGGTGTGGTGCGGTGAGAATAGTCTCTAGCTGTTCACGAAAGACGGTCCAGCCGATTAAAAACAGACCAAAAATCACCCCTATCGAACGAACTAAGCGGCCCCGCAACTCATCGAGATGAGAAGCAAATGGCATGCGCCCTTCGGTGGTCGGCTTAGATTTTTTGGACATGGGGAGTTTGGTAGAACTTGCTTAGATAAGAGTAGAGCCGCGGAGACTTAAATCCCCGCGGCTCTAAATTAATTAAACCTCAGTAGGGTCTAAAGTCCAATCCAAGTCATAGCGTCGCGGAATGGCACAACTCGCACCGACATTGACTGAGACATCTTGTAGGCGTCGTACGACTCCCATGGGACCACTGAACCGGTATCTTCATCAAAGAATGGAGTTCCGAGAATTAAGTAGTCGGCTTCCCTAGAAACTGTTGAGTTAGTTGAAATTCCAACTTCGCGCAACATGTTCTTCATGTCCTCGGCGTTGTACTTACCAAAACCATTGCCCAAAAGGACGGCAACGGGTTCGCGTTCACGATCGTAAACCGCATTGGAGATTAAGTCGTCTGAAGAGATTGGATCAAAGCGATCAGCCATGCTCATGATGCTGCACTCTGAACGGTTATCTTCGATGCTTAAAATCTTTAGTTGGCCTTTACTTGCACCAGTCACAGGATTGCTAACAGCGAAAACCATACCTGGACGAACGCGGTCGACGCGGCCAAGGTCAATCCAAGCTTTGCCGATGTCGGCACTAGCCATTAAGACTGAACCATCTGAACCGTCAACGCGACGGTCAACTTTGTTAAGACGTTCAGAAAGGATGTCGCGACGTTGCAGTGCAATGCGGCTTTCTTCCTTAAAGTTGCGATCCATGTCTTCGTTGCGTAAACGCAATTCAGAAACTTGACGGTCGAGGTCACGCACTTGGTCGCGCAAATTGTCACGCTGACTTTCAAGGTCAACGTTGGCTGAACCCATAGAGCGACGCAAGTCTTCCATTTCGGAACGCAAGTCAGAAATGGAACTGTCCTTTTCGCGAACAGTGCTTTGGTGTGAGCTGTTACGTGCAGCCAAGTCTGAACGCAGCTGAGCTACGTCATTAACCAAACTTTGCTTTTCACCGGCCAAGGCGTTGTAGTCACTAACAACACCAGGGATAGCAGCTTCAACGGTGGCGGCAGCGCCGGCACCAGGGAAAGTTCCCTTCAACTCTTCTAGAGCTAGGCTGATAGTTTCAGGTGTGGCGTGCCCAGAAGCAGTGCCTCCACCAAAGCCTGTCACTTCAGACAGCTTTGAAACTTTGTCATAATTTTCCTCAGCTGCGGAATTAGCAGCAGTTACTTTTGCTACTTGCGCATGGTAGGAATCTTCCCACTGAGTGGCCTTCTGCTGGCTCATATAAGCAAAGAAGGCGGTTACAACCAAGATGACGCTCACGGCGATCATCCAAATGACGCTGACTTGGGCAGCTCCGCGATTACGTACGGACATGTTTTTTGACCTTGGGGGACAGGGTTTCAGGGGTTATGAGTAGAAAGGCAGGGGTTCACCCGGGGGGGTGTAGCACCTTTCCAGAAGCTATTTTTTACGCTCCCCTTGCCGGAGGGTCAAGGAAAGCGCAAGATGTCGAAATGGTAACGAATCAGCTACAGCCAGGGTTACGCATTGTTGGACTCTCCGGAGGAATAGGTGCCGGGAAGTCCACCGTAGCCAAATATTTGCTTGAATACCTGCCAAAATCCACCTTACTAATAAACGCAGACGCTGAGGTCGGGCAGCTATTAGCCTCCGAGGAAGTTGCAACTAATCTATCTAAAGTACTTGGTGACAGCATCTTACGCCCAGATGGATTAATTGACCGACGGCAAGTTGCCGCCCTTATTTTCAAAGACGAGCAGGCTCGGAAAGCTATGGAAAATGTGATTCATCCTGCGGTTAGAGCTGCAATTTTTAACAAATTAGTTGTTCTCGAAAATTCTGGAGAAGCTGTATGGGCGATTCTTGACGTGCCATTACTTTTTGAAGGCGGGCTTGATAAAGCTTGCGACTTCATTCTTTTTGTTGAAGTTGGCGATCAAGAACGCTGCCGTCGGGCTTGTGAACGGCATGATTGGGAAACTGATGAATGGATGGTGCGAGAAAAAGCTCAACTCGAGCTTGAGCACAAACAAAGTCGAGCAGATGCTATGGTACGCAACGAAGGTTCACTCGACACCCTCGATGAACAGCTCGCTCCAATTTCGGAGCAAATCTTGGCTCTGGCCCCCCGCCCTTTGCGGGATAGCTGGCCGGCCTAAGCCCTCCCCAAGGATTGGCGCCTACGAATATGTGGCGCATGAACCAATCCCCCAGCAGCACCAAACGCATGGTCCCCCCACACAAGCCGAAGAAAACTCGCCGCCGCCGCAACCGCCGTCGTGGAGGTGGTGGCGCCCAAACAATGAAGGCAATTGGAGCTTTTCCACCACCTTCACAATTCCCGCCAATGCCGGAACAAGCTTGGGACCAAAAGGATGTCAAATCATTTGCCACCAAGCGCAAGAAAATTGAGTTTCATCTTTCGTCTTTACTTTCGCTTTCGCTTCCGGACTTACAAGACCTTGGCGAAGAAGAAGGTGTAGATGGTGCTTACGGAATGGCGCGCGGCACTTTGTTGCGTCGCGTTGTTGCGCAACGTATGGAAAAAAGCGGTGTGTTTTTCACCAAGGGAACTTTGGAGGTAATGCCCGAGGGGCATGCCTACTTACGGCATGCAACTAATGACTATGTCGCCAACGCCGACACTGATGCCTTGCTGCACAGTTCACTAGTTGAGAGTCATAACTTAGTTTCTGGTCAAGATGTAAGTGGAGTTTTAGCGCCGGCACAAGGAGCAGATGATCCGTTATTCATGTTGCATGAAGTCTTAACGGTATTCGGCGATGATCCTGAAAAACAATATTCAAATGCGCCGTTTAGCGATTTAGTTCCGCTTTATCCAGATGAACGCTTGGGGCTCGAAAGCGCTCAAGATTTAGTCGAGACGCGCATTATTGATTTAGTTGCGCCGATTGGGAAAGGGCAACGTGGTTTAATTGTTGCGCCACCGCGAACCGGCAAAACAGTGTTGCTGCAATTAATTGCCAAAGCAATTGTCAATCAACACCCTGAGTGCCACCTAATTATTTTGTTAGTTGATGAGCGCCCTGAAGAAGTAACTGACTTCAGTCGCTCGGTGCCTGGCGAGAACCGCGAAATTGTTGCGAGCACTTTTGATGAGCCGCCTTCACGCCACATCCAAGTTGCGGAAATGGTGATTCAGCGGGCTAAACGCATGGTTGAGCAAGGTCAGGACGTTGTGGTCTTGTTGGACTCCATCACCCGTCTTGCGCGCGCCTACAACAATGAAGCGCCGGGCAATTCCAAAATCATGACCGGTGGTTTGGTTGCTGACGCATTACAAAAACCAAAACGTTTCTTTGGTGCGGCACGCAACATTGAAGACGGTGGTTCGCTAACAATTTTGGCGACTGCGCTCATTGACACAAATTCAAAAATGGATGAAGTTATTTTTGAAGAATTCAAAGGTACCGGCAACATGGAATTAGTCCTAGATCGACAACTTTCCGAACGACGAGTGTGGCCGGCGATCGACATTAATAAGTCTGGAACACGCAAAGAAGATTTATTGTTTTCCGCTGATGAATTGCAACGCGTTTGGTTGTTGCGCAAAGTTCTCAACGACATGAATCCCGTTGAAGCTATGGAACTGTTAGTTGACCGCATGCATAAGTCTGACAACAACGCTGATTTCTTAATCAACTTGTCGGTTTCATAATTTAATGCAAATCTCCATTCTGCTCCCCTGCGAGGTTGATGCATTACGCGGCAATAGCACAACTGCGCAACGAATTATGCGGGGACTTGTACGGTCGCACCATCAAGTTGAGTGTTTGGCAATCGGTGCGGACCTTGACACTAAACTGCACGATGATTGCGATTTAGTTATCGCGCTCCACGCTGGAAAAACCGGCCCGCGCGCACGCCAACTGGCCAAGGCGCGAAAAATACCATTGGTGATTTTATTCACAGGCACCGACTTGAATGGCCGACCAAGTGAAGATGCCAAAAAAGCAGTTGCCTCAGCCGCGGCATTGGTGACTTTAGGTACTTCTGCAGCCAAGCGGGTACGCACTTTGTTCGACGATTCGGCAAAACGCTTGAATGTAATTATGCAGGCCGTTTCACCGCTACCTGAAAAACGTGGTGCGGCTATTCCACAACCAATTGCAGAGTTGGCAGAGGATATTGAATTAATTCTCTTGCCGACCGGAGTGCGGGCGGTCAAAGACCCAATGCGCGCCATCACCGCGCTGGCCCCGCTAGCAGCTAGCCGAGCAAAGTTGCGGCTGATGATTATTGGCGAGGCTATGGATGAACAACTTAGCGTGGAGTTACAGAAGCAATGCGAAGTTGATGACTTCGCCAGCTACCTGGGCCCAATCAGTCGCGACCAGCTTGCCGCATATATGCGCCGCGCCAATGTAGTCATCTCAACCAGTAAGTCTGAAGGCGGTCCGCCAAATGCATTACTTGAAGCTGGGCTTTTAGCGCGACCGCTACTAGCCACCGACATTCCCGCCCATCGAGAATTCCCCGGTGGCAATCGATTGTTCAAAGATGATCGCGCCCTACGCCGTAAAGTTGCGGAACTTCTAGACAACCCGCGCGACGCGCAAATTGCTGCCATCAGTATGCGCGAAGATGTACGCCAAGGATTTGCTGCTGCCCGCGAGGCGGCCGCGTGGATCGGACTCGTACACAAATTCAATAAATAGACTCTGACCCCAACTATTGGGTCAACAACCTACTTATTCAATTCCCTGCTCTTCTAGCCAGCGCTGAGCTTCAAGCGCCGCGGCACAACCAGCTCCAGCAGCCGTGATTGCTTGACGGTAAACCGCATCACTGACATCGCCTGCGGCGAAGATTCCTGCCACGTTTGTGCGCATGCCATCTACGGGAACAATGTAGCCGACTTCATCTTTATTTATTTCGTCGCCGAGGAAATCAGTATTGGGCGCGTGGCCAATGGCAATAAACAATCCCTTGCAATCCATCTCCTCCACCGAACCGTCACGTGGGTCTTCCAATACTAGACCAGTTACTTTTTTTTCATCGCTGTGCAAAATGTCTTTCACCTGGCGGAACAACTTGAACTCAATTTTTGGATGTTGCTGAGCACGCTCCAACATAACCTTGGAGGCACGGAAATAATCGCGGCGATGAATAATGGTCACTTTCGAGGCAAAGCGTGTTAAGTAAGTCGCTTCTTCCATGGCGGTATCACCGGCGCCGACCACGGCAATTTCGACGTCCTTAAAGAAGGCGCCATCACAAGTAGCGCAGGCTGACACGCCATAGCCCATTAACTCTTTTTCTTTTTCAAGGCCAAGCATTTTGGCGCGTGCACCTGTTGCAATGATGATCGCGTGAGCTTCTTCAAGGCCGCCCATTTCGTCTTCGATTACAAAAGGACGCTTTGAAGTATCAATGCTTTTAACATTGGCGAACTCTTTAAATTCAGTACCAAAACGTGCGCACTGGGCTTTGAATTTGTCCATCAATTCAGGCCCCGTTACCCCATCAGGAAACCCGGGGTAATTCTCAACTTCCGAAGTGATGGTCAATTGACCACCGGGTTGCATGCCTTCATAAAGTAAGGGTGCCAAGCCAGCGCGCGCGGTGTAAAGGGCTGCGGTGTATCCGGCTGGACCGGACCCAATGATGGCTACGTTGTATGTCATGGTTGGCAAATAATAAACCAACCGGCAAGTTTCTACGAGACTTGCTTCGACTAATATTTAGTCGAGGTTTTCGGCGATGGTGGTCGCCTGACTATGGCCCGCCGAAGCTTGACGAGTAGCATTTTGCTCAAATACCCAATTTGCCATTAGGTAAACGAATGGCAGCAAGATGGCTATTGTTAGCCACAAGATGCCGTCGGAGCGGTCGATGCGGGGAAAATCTTTGTCCATTGGGGGTGGACCTCGTTGTTACGGGGATGGGCCAGAAAATTGTTTCTGGCTTTTAAAGATTAACACCTAATTGAGCTTTGGGGGCTAGGAACTCAGATTTTATAGGATTTTGTAACAATAGCCCTATGCCTAAGACTTGGCCCACCACGCGAGACGCCCTAGAAAGTGAAGTTATCTGCACTTTCTATCGCTCGGGAGGTCCCGGTGGCCAACACCGCAACAAGGTTGAGACTGGGGTACGCTTGTTCCATCCCCCTTCTGGAGTTAGAGTTAGCGCGACTGAACGGCGCAGCCAATTACAGAACAAGGAACTTGCCTGGGAACGATTGATTGCCAAATTGAAAATTAAAAACCATCGTCCTAAGAAACGCAATGCCACCAAAAAGCCGCACTCGGCAGAGAGAAAACGCCTCGATAAGAAGAAACATCGCGGTCAATTAAAGCGCGATCGCAAAAATCTTGATACATAGACAATGACTACGTCTTCACCATCAATCCTAATCACCGGTGCCTCGACCGGCATTGGCTTGGCTTCCGCTAAATTATTCCAAAGCAAAGGTTGGCAAGTATTTGCCGGATATCGCTCCGACGAAGACGGCCAAGTCTTGGCCGCACTTGGCTGCACTCCGCTATACCTTGATGTAGCCGATCCCCAAGCAATCTCTGTAGCAATCGCTGAACTGGAAAACTCCTTGGGTGATAATGGACTTAATTACTTGATAAACAATGCCGGCTTGGCGACCGCCGCCCCACTTGAACATATTCCTATCGACGATTTTAAATATCAAATGGCGGTCAATGTTGAAGGAGTTCTTTTAGTAACTCAAGCATGCTTACCACTCATTAGAAAATCCACTGCAAGCTCTGCGCGACAAGCGCGCATCGTCAACGTAAGTTCAGTTAGTGGATTAATAGCCTATCCAGCACTTGGAGCTTATTGCGCGTCCAAGTTTGCTCTTGAAGCGTTAAGCGATAGTTTACGCATGGAACTGCTGGCCCACGATATTGATGTAATTGTGGTGCAACCCGGTCCGGTAAAAACACCAATTTGGCAACGCAGTACCGCCGCCGGACGCAAACGTATGGAGGTTATGAATACCGCCGCCGAAAAAGATTATGGCCAATTGATGACCGCAATGATGAATGGCGCAGAAGAATCTGAGCGATACGGCATTGAAGCATCGCGAGTTGCCAAAACAATCGAAACTGCGCTCATAAGTAGAAAACCGAAAACGCGCTATTTAGTTGGCAACGGAATGCGGCGTTTGTTGTGGTTCGCGCGGCTACTTCCCGAGCGGCGCCGTGACCGCATCTTCATGAAAAAACTAGGCTGTGTCTAATCAACAAAACCAAAATTCAAAACCATCGAAGGTGCAGACAACAACTGCTAAACGTTGGCTAATTTCTCTGTCGAAAGTGTTGGCGGTTTTACTTGCGCTTTCTTGGTATGGCCAAATGCGGATTGGATGAAGCAGAAGTTGCCCAACGCCCCGACAATACTCGCGGAGAACGCGAATGTCCGCCCAACGGGGTTGCCGTTCAGCAGCCGACGCGAAGCGGCGGTCTGTCTGCAACGGCTG
>CAZWVI010000019.1:25034-39742 GCA_964637165.1 uncultured Planctomycetales bacterium | reverse complement strand
TCGTAGTGGCCGGTGTTGCAGACAATTGCTCCGTCCTTCATCGATTCGAAGTGGCGCTTAACAATTACATCTTTCATGCCAGTAGTTGTGATGAACACATCGCCAACTTTAGCCGCTTCGTCCATGGTCATTACGCGCACTCCTTCAAGAGTCGCCTTAAGCGCTGCGGTTGGCTTAACCTCAGTGGCAATAACGTTGGCGCCCATTCCTTTGGCGCGCATGGCACAACCTTTACCGCAGTGACCGTAGCCCGCAGTTACAAAGTTTTTACCCGCCAGCAACACTGAAGTTGCCCGCAGAATACCGTCCAAGCTGGACTGGCCCGTTCCGTATACATTATCGAAGTCCCACTTGGTCTCGGCGTCGTTTACGGCGATAACTGGGTACTTAAGTTTGCCATCTGCGCCCATTGCGCGTAGGCGGTGCACACCAGTAGTTGTCTCTTCAGAACCGCCAAAAACGCTCTTGGCAACTTCAGGGAATTCAGCATGAACGCGGAAAATCAAATCAGCGCCATCGTCAAGAGTAAGCGTTGGACCAAATGCGATGCACTGATCAATCGACCAGTAAAAACCTTCGGTGTCTTGGCCGTACCATGCATACATTCTGATACCTTCGTCAGCAAGAGCAGCAGCGACGGAATCATTTGTGGACAACGGGTTGCAACCTGACCAGGCAATTTCGGCTCCGGCGGCTCTTAGAGTGCGGATCAAAACTGCAGTCTCTTTAGTTACGTGCAAGCAGCCAGCAATTTTTTGACCGGCCAGTGGTTTGGTCTGCTCATACTTTTTGCGCAGTTCCATTAGTACCGGCATGCGGCTTTCAGCCCAGTCGATCAGGAGTCGGCCTTCGGCTGCCAGAGAAATATCGGCAACTTTGTGGTCCATTAATTCGGTAGTGGTCATTTTTTTTAAGGTCTTAGGGGGGACGGAGGAATCTTGGATTGTATCGAGATTCGGCTATTCTGCCTGTTTGCAGGCAGTCATTTGGGATTCTATTTCAGCAACTAGGTCGAGTTTCTCCCACGGGAAGCAGTCACGACCAAAGTGGCCGTGGGCGGCTGTCATTTGGTAAGTCCAACCATTTGGGTTGCTAGGTCGCCCATCCTCATCAAGCGGGAACCCGGTAGGATTCTTTAATTGCAAGCGACCGATAATCCAATCCGGAGTTAGTGGCGCATGTTTTTGGCCGTTGTCGGACCACGGCTTAAGCCCACGAATACAACTGGCAATGCAATTATCGCTCAAGCCTTCGGCGGCGGTGCCGAAAGTGTCAACGCGAACCGAAACTGGGTCAGATACACCAATTGCGTAGGCGACTTGAACTTCGCAACGTTCCGCCAAGCCTGCGGCCACGATGTTTTTAGCAATCCATCGAGTTGCGTAAGCAGCCGAGCGATCGACCTTGGTGCAATCTTTTCCGGAGAATGCCCCACCACCATGGCGAGCCATTCCTCCGTAAGTATCGACAATGATTTTGCGACCGGTAAGGCCGGCGTCACCTTTAGGGCCGCCTACGACAAAGCCGCCGGTTGGATTGATGTGAATTTTCGTTTCCTCAGATAACCACTTGCTCGGCAGAACGTGACGAATAATCTTCGCTTCAACTTCGGCACGAACCTCTTCAATGCTAACTTCTGCAGCGTGTTGAGTTGACAATACAACTGCTTCAATCCCAACTGGCTGGTCATCTTCATAGCTAAAGGTAACTTGTGATTTACCATCCGGACGCAACCATGGCAGTTCACTGCTTTTAATTAGTTCGGCATGGCGCTCCATCAAGCGATGTGCCCAATAAATTGGAGCGGGCATCAATGATTCAGTTTCGGTGCAGGCAAAACCAAACATCATGCCCTGATCGCCGGCGCCGGTGCTGCCCTTATCGGCAGAGTTATCAACACCCTGACGAATCTCAAAAGACTGACGATGCAGGGTTGACATGACAGCACATGAGTCGGCTTCGAAACCAACACCTTCGTAAACGTAACCAATGTCTCGCAACACGCGGCGCGCGACATCTTGAGCATGCACAAATGCCTCGGTATGTAATTCACCAGCAAGAACAACTAAACCAGTTGTGGTTAATGTTTCGCAAGCTACCTTCGAATTACTGTCGACATTTAAACATGCGTCTAAAAAAGCGTCCGAGATTTGGTCAGAGACCTTGTCAGGATGCCCCTTTGAGACAGACTCAGAAGTGAACAGTTTGTTTTCCATTTAATTTAAGCAGGGGGGATTTATTGGGTTGGTAGGATTTTTGCGGTTTTTAACAACTGCATGGTGCGAGCTGTTGCGCCTTGCCCATCAGCCATGGCGACTAATCCAGCCTGACCCGCTTGTTGACCTAGGAGTGGCTTATCCAACCATTCGCGCAGATATCCTAACAAAGTGGCCACATTTGGCGAAGTACGCAATGCCGCAACACTCTCAAGCAAGGCAACTTCATCGCGGAAGTTGCGATGATATGGTCCCATCACCACCGGCTTTGCAAGTGCCGCAGCCTCAAGCATATTTTGACCGCCATGGGCAACCAAGCTGCCGCCAACGAAGACGCACGCGCTTAAGCGGTATAAATCTTCGAGCTCTCCAAAACTATCGACCAAGACAAAGCTACCAGGAGGGATTGATTGCCCTGGCTTCAATGATGAGCGCAGAATTAAAGGGCGCTCACCCAAAACTGGCGCTAGCTGTTTTAATATTGCGTTAGCGCGGCGCGGATGACGTGGCACAATCATTACCACCACATCCTCAAAAGATGAATCAACGACTAACTCGCTGCATAGTTGCAACTCTTCGTCTTCATGCGTAGATGCAAGACACAGAACTCTGCGTTCACCCAAGTAAGCGAGCCACTCTTCACTGGCCGACTCGCTGATGTCGGGCAAATTTTCAAACTTCAAATTCCCAGTCACCTTAATGCGCTCTTCGGGAACATTCAATTTGGCGAATCGTTGAGCGTAAGTTTTATTTTGCACCCCATAAAGATTGATGCAATCAAATTGCGGAAGAAGCTTTTGCACTCGTTGGTAGCCAGTCAATGATTCTTCGGTGATACGCCCGTTTACGATCCCCATCGGAATTCCCAAGCGTGCGGCCGAGCGTAAAAAGTTTGGCCATATTTCCAACTCGGCTAGCACTACTGCTTGGGGATTAATGCGCCGCAAAAAACTGGATACGGCAAACGGGAAGTCCAGCGGGAATGCGACCACCGCCAATTCAGGAAATAATCGACTAGCGGTTTGTTGACCACTTAAGGTTGTCGCCGAAATAACCATTTTCAAATCAGGATATTCTTTTCGTATCGCACGAACCAGTGGTCTTAGAGCAGTAATCTCCCCCACTGAAACCCCGTGCAGCAACAAACCGCCTCGACATTCGTTAGGCACTTTGACAAAACCAAGCCGAGGAAAAAAATTCTTGCGGCTCTCAGCTACCACCAAGGTGCGCAGGAGACCAAACGGCAAAACCAACAAGCCGAGCAAGTACCAAATCAAATCGTATGCTAGGTACGCAAAGCCGCGACCACTACCCATCAAGCATTACGGCCGCAACACTGCTTGTATTTACGGCCAGATCCACACGGACATGGCGCGTTACGTGCAGGTTTTTTCTGAGCAGGCTGGGTTGGTTCCGCATCAATCGGCACGCTCGCCGCTTCTTGTTGCTGACGATCCTTAGCAAATTGCTGCAAAGGATTCACTTTGGCGCCCTGAGTTTTAGGTGCTTGATAGCCAACCGCGACTTGCCGCTTTGGCGGAGCTTGTTGATTGACAGGGCCAGTACTTTGCGAGGCCGCTCCTTTAAAGTCAGGGTGGCTAGCTTGAGCGCCTTCATAGGCACTACCGACTCGTTGTTGATCTTCCTCCTTAACTTGCACCTTGAGAATGAAGTCGGTTACTTGTTCAGCAACTCCGGTCAACATACGTTCAAACATTTCCAGGCCTTCGCGCTTGTACTCGTTTTTAGGGTCGACTTGGGCATAGCCGCGCAAGTTAACGCCGGCACGCAATGCGTCCATGTTGAAAAGATGATCTTTCCATTTTTGGTCGATTGCATTCAACACTAAGAAACGTTCTAACTCTCCGAGAGTGTCGCCGAGTTCTTGGCTGCGCTTATCGGTGCGAACTGCAACATCTTCCATTAGATGTTGGGCGCATTCAGCTACCCCAACCGCTTCGAGGTCAGAGGCATTCCCTTCGTAACCCCACTTGCGGGTTGCCCACAAGGATATGGCTTCGAAGTCAGGAGCAATGTCACGACCATCGCCGCCCCATTGTTCAAGTGCAACATCTACGACCTCCTCAAACATCGCCACGATGCGCTCGTGCAAATTCTGCGACTCCAGTGCGCCCTGGCGATGGTTGTAAATGAGGTGACGTTGCTTATCCATGACCTCGTCATACTCAAGCAAGTTCTTGCGAATTTCGAAGTGGTAGTTCTCAACCTTTTTCTGGGCTTTCTCGATTGCCCGCGAAACCATTCCGGATTCGACCGGCTCACCATTGCCCATGCCAGCCTTGCCAAGGAAGTTCTTAACCCAATCCTTATAGAAACGACGCATTAGATCGTCGTCCAAAGACAGGAAGAATCGAGAACGACCGGAATCGCCTTGGCGGCCAGAGCGGCCACGCAACTGATTATCGATACGGCGCGCTTCATGACGCTCGGTACCCAAAACATAAAGGCCGCCAGCTGCTAGTACTGTTTCACGTTCTTGCGCACACTGTTCAGTAAGTTCAGCTGTTAGTGCTTCAATTTCTTCGGCGTTGTTCTCTAAATCCCAACCATTTTGGGCAAGTTGAGACTCGGTCATTTTCTCAGCATTTCCGCCCAACACGATGTCGGTTCCACGGCCGGCCATGTTGGTGGCAACCGTGACCCGACCCTTACGGCCTGCTTGCGAAACAATATCCGCTTCACGGTCGTGTTGCTTAGCGTTCAACACTTCGTGAGCAATTCCACGGCGCTGCAACATACCACTGATCAATTCAGAAACTTCAATACTGATGGTGCCGACCAAAACCGGTTGCCCTTTGGCATTTACGTCTTCGATTTCCTGGGCGATAGCCTTCCATTTATCTTCCATATTTAGATAAATGACATCACGATCATCTGCGCGCACAATCGGCTTATTGGTCGGAATTGAGACTACGTCCAAATTGTAAATTGATGCAAATTCGCCGGCTTCGGTCATCGCCGTTCCAGTCATGCCAGACAACTTAGTGAACAATCGGAAATAATTCTGGAAGGTAATAGTAGCTAAAGTTTGGTTCTGCGCGCGCGGACGCAATCCCTCTTTAGCTTCAGTCGCTTGATGCAGACCATCAGACCAGCGACGACCTTCCATCAAACGTCCGGTGAATTCATCAACGATGATAATTTGCCCTTCCTTGACCACGTACTCTACATCAGGTCGGTAGAGGTGAATGGCGCGCAAGGAAGTTTCAATAATATGCGGCCATTCCATGTTGGCTGCCCCACTATAGAAATCATCAATTTGCAAAAGTTTTTGCGCAGCGATAATTCCCTCTTCAGTAAGAATGGCCTGCTTTTCTTTTTCCTTCAATTCAAAGTGAATTTCTGCTTTTAGTTTGCGCGCGGCCTGCATACCGACTCGGTACTTTTCGGCATCTCCAGTGGCTGGTCCTGAAATAATAAGTGGTGTACGCGCTTCATCAATCAAAATCGAATCGACTTCGTCAATAATTGCGAAATCAAGATTGCGTTGCACTTGGTCCTCACTCCGCGACTTCATATTGTCTCGCAAGTAATCAAAACCAAATTCGTTGTTGGTTCCATAAATGATGTCACAGGAATAAACTGGGTGCCGTTCAGCCGGCATCATCGATGAACGAATCGAACCAACGTTCAAACCCACGTATTCATAAACCGGACGCATCCAATTAGCATCACGTGAAGCTAGGTAATCATTAACGGTAACAACATAAACTTTTCCGCCGACTCCATTCAAGTATGCGGCCAAAGTCGCAGCCAAAGTCTTTCCTTCACCAGTAGCCATTTCGGCAATGGCTCCTTGGTGCATGGCAATTCCACCAATCAACTGAACGTCATAGTGACGTAAACCAAGAGTGCGGATAGCTGCCTCACGCACCATTGAAAAAGCATCGACTAGGATTTCGTCAAGCGAAGTTCCTGCTGCGACATCTTTGCGCCAAGCGGCAGTCTGCGCTTGCATTTGCTCCTGACTAAGTGCTTGCGCCCAACTTTCACGTTGATTGATGCGCTCGACCAGCGGCCGCATCTTTTTTAAACGACGAGCATTTTGCGAGCCAAAAATCGCGCGCATGCCACGTCCTAGTCCTTGGCCAATTACGCCAAGGGAGTCTCCAAGTTTCTCGAGGTCAACCATTTTTAGTACAACTCTAACGGGGAAAGTCTGAGTCGAATCAAGCCTAACAGTATAACTCTACGCTAGCTCTTTAACTTGGCCATTGAAGGCTGCCAACAAGACCGCTAATAGTTTGCTGTTGCTCAGCTAAAAGCACTCGAAGTTGGTCGGCGATTCGAGTAAATATCGCCGGTTCACGTAAAGCTGAGGTGCCGATCTGAACCGCGCTAGCTCCAGCCACAATAAATTGTAAAACCTGGTCGGCGCTGGCCACCCCACCTGATGCGACAATTGGGATTTTCACAGCCTGGCTTGCTTCCCAAACCATGCGCATCGCAATTGGGTGAATTGCCGGCCCAGAAAGTCCGCCATAACCCACTCCTAGCGCGGGTTTTTGCTGCCGCCAATCCACTTGCAAGCCTAAAACAGTATTGCAAACCGTGAGGGCGTTAGCCCCCGCCTGTTCGGCAGCGGCTGCCATTGGAGCAATCTTTGTAACATTCGGGCTTAGCTTTGCCCAAAGTTCTTTAGTACTCACGGCCTGACAGCGTTCTATGACCTCGGCTACGGCATCGCTGGATGTGGAAAATGGCAAAGATCCGCCCTCCACATTTGGGCAGGACAAATTAACTTCAATCGCTGATATTTGTTTGAGCTCGCTTAGTGCCGCGACCATTTCAACATACTCATCAATTGTTTTTCCACCTGCATTCGCAATTATGGGTGAGTTGATTTGAGTTAACTGGGGTGCGGTATTTTGTAAAAAGTCGGCTAGGCCGCGGTTTTCTAAACCGATTGAATTAAGTAGGCCCGAAGGAGTTTCAACTAAACGGGGAGTTGGATTGCCGTGACGAGCTTGAGGGGTAACAGTTTTTAAAACATATGCGCCCAAATCGTCAACCTTAGAAAAGCGCAGGGCTTCGCCGTCGTGACCAAAGGTTCCAGAAGCGGTAAGCAGTGGGCTGCTTAACTTCAAGGAGGCTACCTGAGTTGCTAGCAATTGACTATTCATCGTCATCAGTTGTGGTTTCTGGCGATTGCATATTAATAACCGCCTTGCCACTAATCAGGAAAATGAACCCAATACAAATCAATGCATCGGCAATATTAAAAATTGGCCACGGAGCAAATGGCCAAGGAATAGCACCCGGCCACCACGTTGGTGTTTCCACAAAGACCCTGATGAAATCTCGCACTTCACCATTGCCCGTCCATGGCATCCACGGAGAAAGATTATCGTAAAGGTTGCCAAGTGCGCCGGACACCAGCAAAGTTAAGGTTGCAATACCGAGTCGATTAGATGCGGACTGTCTATGGACTAGAATAAAAATTAGGGCGACCGCAAAGACGCGAATAATGGTCAAGGCAATTGTGAAGGATTGCCCCATGCCGAAAATTCCACCAGGATTATGAACTGTTTGCCAAGAGAGGACATTTCCCAAAACCGGTTGAACTCCTAAGCCATAAAACTGCCAAGCCCATTCTTTAGAAGCAATATCAGCCCACACCAAAATCGCAATAGTGAACCAAAACCAGGGCTTGGCCAAAGTCGACTTGTTAGGGTCTTGATTCACAGATTAATCGTCAAGTTCGCCATTTTCAGCCTTTGTTTGGCAACCAACGCAATATTTTGCATAAGGCAAAACTTCAAGTCGGCGTGGTGGAATCCAATCACTGCAGGCACCACATTTACCGAATATTTTTCGCTTAATCCGGTCCAGTGCATCGCGCACTTGAGAAAGGATCTCGTCCTCGTTTTCAATTAAGCCCAATTGCAGTTCGCGAGTGGCCTCGGAACCTAAGTCATCTCCTTGGTCGCCACCTCCATCGGAATCTGCTTTGAGCACCGACTCCTCCATATGACTGAGCTTGGCGCCCATATGCTGCATAATTTGCAGCAAGGAAGTTCGGGATTGAGTGAGTTGAGCTTTGGTTGGTTTGGGCATCTTTACTATGCTTGTATCTGTTTTAAGGCACGACATTCTAATGACTAAGGCAAATTCGAGTCAAGTGAGCAACGAACTACAAGGAGTTATTGACGACTTCTTGGCGGTCGCCGCGACCGAATCTGGTCTTGCGGCCAACACCTTACTTGCCTATCGGCGCGATTTAGAGGCTGCTTCCAAAAGCATGGTGGCGATGAAAGTCGCTTGCTGGCAAGGACTTAGCTCCGAGCATTTGGCAGAAATTTTGGCACTCATGCGGCAAACAGGAGCGGCTCCTGCCAGCCAGGTGCGAATGCTAGCAAGCCTTCGGGCTTTATTTCGTTTTTTACGTGACGAGCGCCTTTTGGGTGAAAATGATCCCACTCGCTTCGCCGGAAAGGTGCATATATGGAAACGCCTCCCAGATGTTATTGCGCCCCATACCGCTCTCGAATTATTGGGTTCTCCGGCTGAAGACAGTTGGATTGGGCTGCGCGACCGCGCCCTTTTGGCACTTCTTTACGGCGGTGGCCTACGAGTTTCTGAGTGTATTGGCTTGTGTATCAACGACCTTAAATTGCGTGTCAAGGGAGATGATTCACCGGGGCTACTCTTGGTTTTCGGCAAAGGTGGAAAGGAACGCTTGGTCCCTTTTGGTGGCTTAGCCCGCGAACGATTGGAGACTTGGCTGAACGAAGGTCGACCCAGCTTAAAATCTGATTGTCAGCAAGTAATTCTTTCTAAAAGTGGCAACCCCCTAGACCGCCATCGAATTTTTCGCATTGTGCGGCGCTGGGCAATTGAAGTTGGATGTCGCGCCGATATCCACCCACACACATTGCGGCATTCATGCGCTACTCATTTACTCGCCGGTGGTGGTGATTTGCGTTCAGTCCAAGAATTTTTAGGGCACGCTGATTTGCGTACAACTGAACGCTATACCCATGTCGAGGTTGATGAACTACAAGCCTTGCATCGCTTACATCATCCACGCGGATGAAGTAAACATTAGGGCAAGGTGTTTCGTAAATGGACTTGAATTTTTTCCGCCAAATCCAAATCAATACCATCTATTGCGGTTAATTCAACCGGCGGCGAATCTCGTAACGAATCTAAATTACCAGCTGCCCAATCAAGCAGTCGTTTCCGTTTTGCCGGTCCAACACCAGGTACGTCCTCGAGCACTAAGCGTAAGTTTTCGCGCAAACGGCGATGGTAAGAAATAGCAAAACGATGTGCTTCGTCGCGAATACGTTCAAAGAAAAGGCGTTCGGGAGCACCACGTTGCAAAACGCTTGCAGCGTCTTGGCCTGGCACAAACAATCGCTCTTCGGCGGCAATCGGACCACGGCCCTTGCGGGCTTTTGCTAAGGCGACTAAAGGCACCTGTTGTCCTTTCAATTCACAAACTTCAAGGCCGGCTCCTAGTTGAAGTGCTCCCCCATCTAAGATAATTAAATCGGCAATACCTTCTTGGGGCCTCCTATCCAACACTCGACCAACAACTTCGCGCATTGCTTGGTAGTCATCGTTGCCGCGACCGCCACCTACTAAATAACGGCGGTATTGGCTTCGCTCTGGTCTTCCTTCGACAAAACGAACTTTCGATGCCACTCGCTGTTCTCCCTGAAGATGCGAAATATCAATGCAATCGACCACAGCGGGGATTGGTAAATTAGTTAACTCCGAAATTCTTTGAGCTACTACTTGCCAAGTTGCACCAGATGTTTCACCGCGTTGAGAACGTGCGTTACGTTCAGCCATGCGTACCAATGCTCTCTTTTCGCCGCGCGCTGGGGCCAAAATCTTAATTTTGAGATCAGCTTTGGAAGAAAGCCATTCACAAATCTGTGCATGATCTTCCGGCAAGCGTTGCACTAATATTTGTTTTGGAATGTCGGCATTGGCGCCACGGTAGGCCGCACTCAACAAAGCGGAAATTGCATCTTCGTGTTCCTCGACAACAGCAAGTTGGCCTTTAATCGAATGCACCCAATCGCCATCACGGTATTGAAGAATGGCGAAAAAGCCTCGCACATCAATCGCAATTACATCAAAGTCCAAGTCGCCGCTTAAACGGACTTTCTGAGGCGTCGACAAGGCTTCTAGGGCAATTGCTCGGTCGCGGCTACGTAGGGCAACTTCATAATCTAAGCGTTCTGAAGCTTGATGCATTTTCTTGCGCTCCAGTTTTATCCGCCCAGCAACCTCGCCGTTTAGCACACGTTGTGACTGGGATACCGCGTCGTTGTATTCGTCAGCAGTGACCGAATTAACACATGGGCCAAGGCACATACCAATGTCGAATTTTAAGCAAGCACGCGCACGATTGTTCAAGGTATGGTCAGAGCAATCCCGCAAACCGAAGGCACGCATCAATAAGCGTTTGGCTCGACGCGCTGAACTGGCCGACGGATACGGACCAAAAAACATTCCACGTCCAACTCGCTTTTTGCGCGCCAGACTTAATCGGGGCCAGGCCTTAGACGTGTCAATATTTAATAGCAGGAAGGATTTATCGTCCTTTAATAAAATATTTAATGGCGGCTGGTGAAGCTTCACCAATTTATCCTCAAGCAGTATGGCCTCGCGTTCGTTGTCGGTTACGAAAAACTCTGCAGCATCGGCCAAGTTCAATAAATCGCTAAAACGGCTGCGACCATCGGCACCCTCGCGACGATATACCTGAACCCGGCGGCGAATATTCAATGCTTTGCCAACGTACAACACTTGTCCATCAGTATCCCTAAATAAATAACAACCAGGGTAATTTGGCGAGGTGCGTAATTGTTCTTGAAAGTCCTGAGCACTCATGAAGCAACCTCTATTTCCAATGCTTCAAGACGTCTTAACTCATCGCGCAACTTGATTGCATTTTCGAAATCCAAATCGCGTGCCGCCAATAACATTTCTTGTTGGATTTGCTCCATACGCTTAATGACGTCACTGCGTTGATGGTATTGTTCGGCGACTTGTTCACCCTCGGAAACAGCTTCACCTAGCGGGCCGGTTATTTTCTTAACCACTTGTGCCGGTTCGATTCCGTGGATAAGATTATGTTGGCGTTGGATATCGCGACGACGATCGCCTTCGTCCAGGCAGGCGCGCAACGATTTAGTTTCTTTGTCTGCGTAAAAGACAACTTGGCCTTCTAGGTGGCGTGCGGCGCGACCGCAGGTTTGAATCAAGGAAGTAGTTGATCGTAAAAACCCTTCGCGGTCGGCATCTAAGACCATCACTAAGCGCACTTCGGGCAAGTCCAAGCCTTCGCGCAACAGGTTAATTCCTACCAACACATCAAACACACCTAAGCGCAAATCACGCAAGAGTTCGGCGCGCTCAATCGTGTCAATGTCGGAATGTAAATACTTAGCCTTAATTCCTGACTCTTGAAGAAATTCGGTAAGGTCTTCGGAGCTACGCTTGGTCAAAGTAGTTACCAGAACACGGCCTTGCTTTTCAATGGCCTCGCGCGCGCGCACCAAGGCGTCTTCAATTTGTCCAGTCGCCGGAACAACGGTGCAAAGGGGGTCCAACAAACCGGTGGGGCGAACAATTTGTTCCACGATTGCACCCTTGGCTAATTTAAGTTCGCGTGGGCCTGGTGTTGCAGAAACATACACCGCCTTGCCGACCAAATTTTCGAATTCAGCCTCGTTCAATGGACGATTATCAATCGCCGAAGGTAAGCGAAAACCATAATCAATTAAAGATTGTTTGCGCGCAAAATCACCGCGCACCATGCCGTATGCCTGCGGTAGAGATACGTGACTCTCATCAATAACACAAAGAAAATCTTTCGGAAAGTAATTCAACAAAGTAAACGGCGGCTGCCCCGGATTGCGGCCTTCGAAATGGCGCGCATAATTTTCAATCCCGTGACAATGGCCAATTTCCTCCATGTCTTCCAAATCAGCCAATACTCGGCGTTCAAGGCGTTCTGCTTCGAGCTCTTTGCCAGCCTTGCGCAGCGCCTTAACCTGAACTTCCATCTCCCTTTTAACTCCGCGCATTCCCTGCGGAAGTTTATCTTCAGGTTGCACGTAATGACCAACGGGATAGACCACAGTAGAATTTATTTCGCAAAGGATTTCTCCAGTCAAAGGATCGCACTCCAGAATGCAATCGATTTTATCTCCTACCAATTCAACACTTAGGATTTTGTCAGTGTATTGAATTGGCCAAATTTCAACACTAGTACCACGCACGCGAAAGCTACCTGGGCGAAAATCATTTTCCGCTCGGCGATGTTGAGTTCTAACTAAGCCGCGCACTAAATTTTGACGAGAAAGCTTGGCTCCGGAATCTATCGACAAAGCCAAGTCTTGATATGTTTCAGGATCACCCAATCCGTAGATACATGAAACACTGGCAATTACGATTACATCTTTACGATGAAGCAAACTCGCGGTGGTGGCATTGCGCATGCGATCAATTCGCTCGTTAATGCGCGCGTCCTTTTCGATATAGGTATCGCTAGCCGGCAAGTATGCCTCTGGTTGATAATAATCGTAGTAGCTAACAAAATATTCAATGGCATTGTCTGGAAACAATTCCTTGAACTCTCCATACAACTGCCCAGCCAATGTTTTGTTGGGTGCTAAAACCAAAGTTGGCACCGATAAGGCTTCAATCACATTAGCCATAGTGAAGGTTTTCCCTGAACCGGTAACCCCCAACAATATTTGGCGGTCCAGTTTATTCGCAAAATTGTCCAACAAGCCAGCTATTGCGGCTGGCTGGTCGCCGCTTGGGCGGAATTTTGAACAAAGACGGAAGCAGGAGCTCATGTAAGCAACATCAGGTTATCCTAAGGATACATGGCCCATACCATCTGCCCCCACTGTTCAACCAAACTCAAATTGCCTGACGCAAAAATTGGCAACGATGTTCGCTGTCCGGCCTGCTCTGAAAAATTTTGTGCGGCCCTAGCCAAAGAGACTGCTTCGCCACTTTCTTCGCGGCCACCCCAAGCACAATCTGGCGGGCATAATGCCAGCCGACGTAGTCGACCAAAACCAAAAGCGTCTGCGCTACCATTTGTGTTGGGGCTTGGAGCTTTAGGAATTGTTGCAGTAATTTGGGCGATGTGGCCAGAACCGGTGACACCAATTCAAAACCCAACTTCTAGCGACCGGCCGGTCACTCGTACTACGGCAACCGAGTCGGTGATGGTTGACGCCGCCGCCCATCCGGCGATGCGTAGTTTAGTTTTTCTGGGCCGTGCATTAAAAAACTCCAACCATCAAATTGCCCTCAACTATCTTGACTTAGATAGCTGGCTGCCACGTATCCTGCCCAAAGAAACACGCAAGTTAACTTTCCTAAGTAAACGCGAACAACAAGAATTTGAAACTTTACTTTTCAAGTGGCTGGACCAACAGTCGCAGTTCTTGACGTTTGACCAACAAACAATAGTAAACGTTAACTATCGCGATGACCCACAAGCTGAATTGGCGGTTGAGATTCGCACCAGTGAAGATCCCGAAATGCGTTGGTTGGCAAGTTTTCGTCAATCGCAAAATAAGTGGTTAGTTTTTGCGTTTCGTGGCGTTCGTGATGATGCCCTCACAAATACCGAAACGCTTGCTGACGCGCCCAAGAAGCCCAAAGGGCCTTACGTTGAAACCAATGATGGTGGTCGAATTTTGGCGGGCACCATAGAGCAAGTTAAAGAATGGCCAGAGTTAAGTGGCTCTGAGCGAAACACAATTTCAGATTTAATTGACGTTGGTGTTTCTGAGGGTGGACTTGAATCTAAGCTAGCCCGCGAAGATTTGAAAAAGCACGCGCCACAGTGCATTCCGCAAATATTAAATCGAATTGTAATGTTGCCCTTAGATGGTACTGACGACCGCTTATCAGAGGTTGCTGCTCTAGACCGAATCCTTCAAACCATCTCAGGCCGGGTGTCGACCATCCCAATGCGTACTTTTGGCGGCGGTTCTATCGATGAATTACTGCCCAAACAAGAGGCGGCGGTAGCTGCTTGGTTTACTTGGTGGAAGATGTGGGCTAACAATTGGAAGGGTTGGCGGGAAAAAACTGGCCTACCTGACCCAAATCAACGCCAAGCAGGCCGTACCCGGTAGCCATAAGTCGACTAGAATATAGGTCCCTAACCCCCCAATTGAATGAACGACAGAATCGGACTTTGTGAATCTTGTGGTGCCAAATACGGCAACATCCCTGACAGCCTGACCGCCACCAAGGTAAAGTGCAAAAAATGCGCTGGTGTGGTGAATATTCCCCCTTTGAATGAGGAGGTTGAGGCTAGTACGCCACCGAGCAAGCTTGAATCCAAGCCGGTGGTTGAAAAAGCCGCTATCGAGCGGCCCGCGGCGGCCAAACCGGTCGACCGCAAAGTTGCCCGCCCCGTTAAGCCAGTGGTTCCGGCCAAGCCCAAGCCAGTGGTTCCGGCCAAGCCCAAGCCAG
>CAZWVI010000019.1:0-24934 GCA_964637165.1 uncultured Planctomycetales bacterium | reverse complement strand
AAGCCAGTGGTTCCGGCCAAGCCCAAGCCAGTGGTTCCGGCCAAGCCCAAGCCAGTGGTTCCGGCCAAGCCCAAGCCAGTGGTTCCGGCCAAGCCTCGGGTCGTCGCCCCACCCGTTGTCAAAGAAGCAACTCCACCAAAACCAAGCGGAGCAGACCTCCTGGCCAACCTAAGAGCTAAAAAAGCCGCCGAAAGCAGCACAACAGAAGCTGCAAAACCAACTCCTCCAAAGAAAAGCGGTGCTGATTTATTGGCCGAAATAAAGTCAAAGAAAAAAGCTGAGCCTGCCGTCCACAACGCAGGAGCCATCGGCGCTATGCCGCCACGGAAAACGGCCACCAAAGCCAGACCTGGTTCAAAAATAAAGCGTAAAATAGCAGCCAAGCCTAACGCTGGTGGAAAACGTGAACATCCTCATCCGAAAAAGGGCTTCCCTGTTCTAATGACGGTTATTGCTGTGGTTGTTTTAGGCGGTGCAGGCGCTGGTCTTATGATGATCACAAACGCGCAAAAGGCCAAGGAGCAAAAGGCTGCCGATGACTTTGCCGCCGCCACTGAACGCGCGAGTTTAGTTCAAGAAAATCGAGAAGCTGAAATGGCTGCCAACAATACTGAACTCTCAGGCGCAGTTAGTGAAACACCAATTGGCAACGCTCCTGAGGCCAATGATGGCGCCACTGAAGTTGTTGAAGCGCCAACTCCAAAAATTGTTGAGGTCGCTGAGTCGGCACCATTTGACTTGCCAATTGAAGGCGAAACGATTGTTTACACAGGAGTAACCGATCCTAAATTGATCACTCTAGATTTGGTCCCAAGACTTCCTAAATGGAGTGGTTGCGACGATGCGCAATGGGCTGACATCAAAGAAGACCTTGAACTTTACTTAGAAGATTCTGGTGCAATGTCGAATCGCGCCGGCAATCGACTTACCGAAGCCGGTCGTCCGGCCTATCCAGCCTTAGTCAATGCGATGTTGGCCACCGACTGGAACGACGGGGACAGTTTCCGAATTTGCAGCGCACTCAACAATCTAATTACCGGAATGAGTGCCGGTGGCAAAAACTTCGGCTGGGAGTCCATTGACCAACACGAAGTTGGTAGCGATCAATGGACCAAGGCAATCCTTTGGGATAAAAAGGTTGTGGCAATTTGGTATAATCAGTGGATTAGCAAATTCAGCAATGACGACAAGCAGTGGGCCGGTTTTGCTGAAAAGAAAACAAAGCCCAAAGAAGAAGAGGCCAGCTCCGAAGATGTGGCCCCTAGTTTTGACGAAGAGTTCGACGATTAACTTAAACGTCGCTTAGTAAAAACTCAACGTGGATTAAGACTCTGCGTTGAGTTCTTCAATTGTCACCCCGGCTTCAATCAAATAGTCGATTGCAAGCTGCACGGAGTCTTCGTCGCCTTCGAGCTCAAGAGTTAAAACCGCAATTTCTTCTGTCACGCTTGCGCCCCGCAAATTGGGTATGACTGAAAAACGGGTGCCAATGGTAAACAGGAGTGGTTCCTGGATGATGGCCTGAGGGACGGTGCAGTAGACGCGGCGTTTAATCACAATTTTGGTCAGTTGGTGGGGTTAACTGAGGCTTTAAGTATAAAGCTGCGGTAATAATGAATAGGCCAACCAAGAATGGCCATGGGAAGCTGGCATCTATAGGAGTATTACTACCCCACCCCTGATATAGAGCAGGCGACAATAGCACTTGCCAGTCGGGGATTTGGATTAAATTCCCAGGCCAGAGTTGCCACAAGAAATTAGAGTAATTGGGGGTCGAATCAGTCAGAGTCTGTCCGGCAAATTGTCCCCACCATGGGAGCAGCATAAGGCCCCACCAACAAAGAACGACTTTAGCCTTGGATATTTTGCGGCAGTGCGCATTTGAGAAAATCAAACTCAAACAGACGACAGCTGTGGTCGAAGCAATCATGTCAATATGGCTTGCGCCAACATAGAGTTGGGCTCCAAAAAAGAAAATCGCGCATAGCAATGTGCTTAATCGCTGCCCTCCAAGGAAGGGCAACAGACTTAACAAGATTATTAGGGACAAAGCGATGCTCATTGTGGACAAAGGGCAAGGATTCCTTTAAATTATAGGACTCGACGGAGAGAGAAACGCCGGCATGGCCAAGTGGTAAGGCAATGGATTGCAAATCCATCACCCCCAGTTCGAATCTGGGTGCCGGCTCCAGCTCTTCTTCTTTACTGTACATTACTTGTGCACGACGTGTGTGTGGGGGAATAGCCCAGTGGCAGAGGCAAAGGACTTAAAATCCTTCCAGCGAGGGTTCGAATCCCTTTTCCCCTACCAACCCTCACCGCGTCATCTTCAAGATGCCTGAATCCCCCAGCACTCCTGACCAATTAACTTTGCTCCGTCCCGACACCGGGGAGGAGTTCGCAATGCCGATTTCTGACGGATCGATTCGTGCATCCGACTTGCGTCCAATTTTGTTAGGTCAAGATTTACCTTGGGTTTTAAGTTATGACCCTGGCTATGCGAACACCGCTTCCTGCCGTAGTGATATTTGCTTCATTGACGGTGAAGCTGGAATACTTAGTTATCGGGGTTATCCAATTGAACAGTTGGCCAACAACTGTAGCTTTGAAGAAATTTGTTTGTTGTTGTGGGACGGCGAATTGCCAGACACTGAGACCTTGGACAATTTCAAGCAGTTACTGGCTAACGAATCAGTTCTGAGTGCAGACATTGTTGAAATGTTTGATGGATTTCCAGAGGGTGCACATCCAATGTCGATGATGAGTGCCGCCCTGCCCTTACTTGGCGCAAAATATCCAGACGCTGACAATGTTTTGAATGCTGAGAATCGCCGCACCCAAATGTTGCGAATTCTGGCGAAATGTTCGGCCCTAGCTGCACTAGCTTTTCGCCGCTTCCAAGGCTTGCCGGCCGTTGGCCCAAATCCTGATTCGGGCTATGCGGGTAGCTTCCTGCACATGTTGTTGGCCAAACCTGGCGAAGAATTAGAACTTTCAGAAACTGTACGCAAGGCCATGGATGCCCTGCTCATTCTGCATGCCGACCACGAGCAAAACTGCTCAACAAGCGCGGTGCGAAGTGTTGGCAGCAGCCAAGTGAATCCTTATTCCGCAGTCGGCGCCGGCTGTTCTGCTTTGCATGGCCCTCTGCATGGTGGCGCCAATCAAGCGGTACTTGAAATGTTGAATGAAATTGGCACCGTTGATAACGTCAATGTATTTCTTCAGTCGTGCAAAGCCGGAGATCGCCGACTAATGGGTTTTGGACATCGTGTTTACAAAAATTATGACCCGCGCGCCAAAGTCATCCGCGATCTTTGCCATGAAATCCTGGCCGACATAAAGGGTGATCCGCGATTAGATGTCGCCCAAGCCTTAGAGCAAGCCGCCTTAAATGATGAATATTTCAGTACCCGCAAGTTGTACCCAAATGTCGACTTCTACTCCGGACTGATTTATTCAGCCGTAGGGTTCCCGCCTGAGATGTTTACGGTGTTTTTCGTTGTCGGAAGGATGCCCGGCTGGCTTGCTCACTGGAACGAAATGCTGAACGACCCTGAACAACGAATTGTCCGCCCAAGACAACTTTATGGCGGACCAGAGTTACGCGACTTGCCTCCAGCAAGCAGAAGACGCTAACTTTTTAAGGTCAGAGTCTAGGCAGGAGTCCGAGCACTGCAGCGCTCATCCCGGCAACTCCAGTGGCAATTGTGGGCTCGGGGTCTGGGGCAAAATCTTTAGTGTGAAGCCCCGGCAAGCTAGTTCCCTTCGTTTGGGCGGCTTTCCACACTTGCGCATTGCAGGCGCCCAACCACATGATGTAGCTTTTCGCTCCCGCCGCTGGCGCAAATTGTCCAAAGTCCTCCCCGCCCATCACTGGCGGAGTTGTAATTACATTTTCCTGACCAATAGCGGCCGCTAGGAATTCATCGACCGTGGACACTAACTCAGGAGTATTAAATGCCGAAGGTGTGTGTTCGTCCTTTAAGGTAACAACTGGCACCAACTCTTCAGGGAAACCGGCCGCTAACGCTTCGTGCTTAGCAACACGAGCGATTCCATCCAGTAGTTGGCGACGTACTTCAGGTGTATATGACCGCACAGTCAATTGCAACTGGACTTGGTTCGGAATAATGTTGTGCTTAGTTCCGCCGTGAATTGAACCTACCGTAACCACGGCTGCTTGCTGTGGGTCAACCTCACGACTAACTAAAGTTTGTAGACCAATCACAATTCGTGCCGCTAAAGCAACCGGGTCGTGGGTTTTTTCCGGTGTTGACCCGTGGCCACCTTTGCCGTGCACGGTAATGTCAACAGAATCAACATTGGCCAAGGCATATCCAGAACATGAACCAATCACGCCAGCTGGCAATTCCGGTGCTACATGAAAGGCTAAACAATAATCTGGGCGCACTGTTTTTTCATACAAGTGGTCGCCCAGCATTAAGCGTGCACCAGCACCGCGTTCTTCCGCCGGTTGGGCGATGAACAACAAAGTGCCGCTCCATAGATTTTGATTTTGAGCAAGAAAGGAAGCGCATCCGGCCCAAACACTCATGTGGATATCGTGGCCACAAGCATGCATCACATTAACTTCTTGACCATCGGCTTCAGTCGCTGTCACCGTGCTTGCGTAGGCTAAGCCGGTCTCCTCTTTAACTGGAAGAGCGTCAGTATCGGCGCGCACCAAAACTGTTGGCCCATCACCGTTACGTAGAATCCCCGCAACACCGTGGCCGCCAATTCCCTTAAAAACCTCAAACCCGTGCTTAGTTAGCACCGCAGCCATTTTGGCCGAGGTCTTAATTTCCTGGAAAGAAAGTTCGGGAGTTTGGTGGAGCTCCTTATAAAAGCCCACCAAACCTTTCAACTCAGCATCCTGCCAGTCGCCCATTTGAGGCAGCGCAATCGGTGTTTGCGACAAACAGGCGAACAACAAAGATGCGGTCAACATTATTCGCTAATTAGATCTAGCATTAAGCGAGCTGCCACGCCACGTCCACCTTTGGTGTAGTAGGAACGTGCAGGACCAGACCAGGCAGTGGCGGCGATGTCAATGTGCGCCCAAGGAACGTCATCAACAAAGTGCGAGAGAAAGCTTGCGCCGGCAATCGTGCCAGCTCCTTCGCCAGCGTTGTAGATGTTTTGCAAGTCAGCGTAAGTTCCCTTAGCTAACTCCTTATGGCAATCCCATAAGGGCAACTGCCAACACCTTTCATCAACAACTTCACCAGACTTAATCACTTTGTCAATTAACTTCTGATTGCTACCCAAAACAGCGCTGGAGTTACGACCGAGCGCATGAATTGCAGCGCCTGTCAAAGTCGCCATGTCATAGATGCAATCTGGCTTAATTTTGCGAGCAGTCCAAGTTAATGCGTCAGCTAAAACTAAACGACCTTCAGCATCAGTGTTGAGCACTTCAATGGTTGTTCCGTTCATTGCCGTAACAATATCGCCGGGGTTTTGGGCATTGCCGCCGGGCATGTTTTCAACGCAGGCCATCACACCGTGGACTTCGTACGGACAATCAAATCCCTGACTAAGCGCATGGAATATTCCGTAGACAGCCGCCGCTCCACACATGTCAAACTTCATGTCCCACATATTGGCGCTTGGCTTCAAGCTTATTCCGCCAGTGTCAAAGATAAGTCCCTTACCAACGATGGCTATTTTTCCTTTAGCTTTACCTTTTGGTTTGTAACTCATATGCACCAATTGAGGTTCTTTATAGCTGCCGCGGGCAACTCCCAACAATGAACCCATCTTCAACTCGGTCATTTTTTTGCGGCCTAAAACCTTGCAATTAAGACGAGTTGATTTGCGACACATTTTTCGTGCGCGGTTGGCGAAATCTTTTGGAGTCAGAACGTTAGATGGCAAGTTAGCCACTTCGCGTGCGGCGAGATTACCAGCGGCACTGAGCGCGCCAATTTTTACCGCCTTGGCTGTTGCCCGCGCTGAACCTACACCACAAACAATAATTTTCTTAACTGAAACCGTAGGCTTTTCGCTTTTCATTAAAGCTGGGCTATTAGCAGCCATGCCAGCGCCATCGGCGGCAGCGCGCGCCAAGCTTGCATCATTTTTAAGTGCGCCCAAGTCAAGGCACAAAGTAGTGCGCTCCAAAGATTCGGCTTGCAGCCGCGCCTTACCGGCAACTTCGCGAATATCATTAGCGTCGGCGTTCTTGGCAACACGAAGCAGCAACCATCGGTTGCCGCGTTCGCCACGCAACAAAACCTGTTTGCCGGCATCTTTTCCAAAATCAGATGCCCAAGTGGTGCTCGCTGGAGCAGTGCTTGGCAATTCAACTTTTTTGCCAACCGGAAGAATTACCGCAACAAGGCTATTGCGTCCGCTAACTGGTGAGGTACTTAGAGTAGTTTTCATTTTTTATTTTTTATCAGGGATTACATTCCTGAGTAGATTGGGCCGCCTTGTTCAGGCGCAACCCAATTAATTATTTGGTATGGATCAGCAATGTCGCATGTTTTGCAATGGACGCAGTTGCTGAAATTAACTTGTAGGCCAGCATCTTCTTGCCAGTCGTAAACTTCGGCAGGACAAAAGTGCTGGCAGGGATTGCCGTATTCCTCAGTGCAACGCTCGACACAAATGTTTGGATCGCTAATCAACAAATGGCACGGTTGCTCCTCTGGGTGAATACTTCCACTATGAAAAACACTGCTTGGTTTGTCAAAAGTTAATTGGTTGTCAAATTTTGGTGCAGCGACACGCACCTTAGTTTTCAAACGGTAACGGTCGTGATCTGATTCACACTCAACTTTACTACCCGCCAACTTGCCACCACTTAGCAAGCCTAGTCCGGCACCGAACACGCCCTTCATAAAGCCTTTCTGGAAATTGGCGCGGAAGTTACGCACTTCATTAAGCTCATCAAAGGCCCACGAATTTTTAAAGCCAGCATCGTAAGCGGCCAACTTAACAGCAGAACAATCTTCGGTAGCAAGCGCATCGATAGCTGCATCAGCGGCCAAGACTCCAGATTTAATAGCTAAGTGCAATCCTTTTAAACGTTGAGCATTCAAGAATCCGGCACTATCGCCAACAATCATAAAACTATCTCCAGAAAGTTTCGGCATGGAGTAGAGGCCGCCCTCGGGCACGGTTTTCGCACCATAAGAAGCCAACTTACCTCCTTTTAACAACCCACTTATATCAGGATGGGTTTTCCAGGTTTGCATTGCCGCGTGGTAGTCGAAACTTGCATCGCCGTGATCCATTCCAACCACGAAGCCAATCGACAAACGATTATTTGGCAAGCCATAAATCCAGCCGCCACCGTAGGTGTTTTTATCAAGCGGCCAACTTCCGGTATGGATAACAGCGCCCTCAAGATTGTGCTCAACTTCCCAGATTTCCTTAACGCCAACCCCCCATATTTGCGGGTTGCTATCCTTGTCGAGTTCTTTGCGGCTGATTAAATCTTTAGACAATGAGCCGCGTGTTCCTTCAGCAAAGACCACCAAGTCAGCAGTGATGTCCATGCCAGGTTCGAAGTTTGCTTTTTCCTCACCATTTGGTCCGCGGCCCATATCAACGGTGCGCACACCACAAACTTTGCCGGACTCGTCATACAAAACCTCGGCTGCAGAAGTGTCAGGGTAAACATCAACGCATTCAAAGGCATCGGCCTTTTCATTTAGCCAAGCACTCATTGCGCTCGCCGAGACAATCCACTTACCTGAATTACGGAATGGTTTTGGCAGTAACATTCCCTTTAATTCGCGTTTACTCTTTTCATTCAAAATCCAAAGAGCGTCATGGTCGGCTTTAGCTTCTAATGGAAATCCCTCGTCCAGAGCATTGGGGAAAAGTTCAAGAATTGACTTTGGGTCAAGCACCGCACCACTTAGCGTGTGCTGACCAGGCTCGCCGGCCTTGTCCAAAACCATAATGCTTTTATCTAAGCCGCGCTCTTCAATTTGGCGGGCAAGTTTTATGGCAAAGGCTAAGCCCGCGGGACCAGCGCCCACGACTAGCACATCAACAGGGAAGGTTTCGCGCTCATCCATGCAGGAATCTTAGCCGCTACCGAGGCTTTTTAGGCGCGCACAAAAGGATTGTTTGCTTTTTCGAATGCCACCGTGGTGGTCGGTCCATGACCACAGTGAATTTCAGTAACCGGCGGCAAGGTGTAAAGCTGAGTGCGGATGGAATTTTGCAGGTCTTCCCATGAGCCACGTGGAAAATCGGTGCGGCCAACCGAACCAGCAAAAATAACATCGCCGGCAATTAATTTCGCGCTAGCCTCATGAAAAAAGACCACGTGGCCAGGTGTGTGCCCTGGGCAATGGCGAACTTCCAGTTCTTGTTCACCGACCATTAGTGACTTTAATTTATTTAAATCATGCTCGACCGCTGGCACTTTAATTTCACTCCAACCATAAGTTGCAGCTTGAGTGGGCAATTGCTCTCTTAGAAAATCGTCGCCCTGCGGAAACCAAAATTCGCAACCCGTAGCACGCTTTAGTTCAGCGGTACCAGCGATGTGGTCGAGATGCCCATGAGTGGCAATTATCTTCTCCAACTTGCACCCAAGTTCGTCAAGCTTATCCAAAACCGGACCGGCATCGCCGACATCGCAAGCGGCCGCCAAGTTAGTTTTGGTGCACACCAAAATGGTGGCGTTTTGTTGGTAAGGAGTAACTGGAACTTCGTGAATTTCTAACATTAGTCTTTATGAGCCTTGGCCTTTCCAAACCGAACCGTCAGGATAAACTTCCATTTTCCAAATCGGCACGCGCGCTTTCAGTTCATTCATGAACTCTTCGATAGCAGCAATTGCTTCAACGCGATGCGCGCCGGCAATCGCTAGCGCAACCGAACATTCTCCGACACCAACTACGCCGACTGAATGTTCCACCGCCGACCGCAGAAAAGGATGGCGCTGCCGTACTTCATCGGCGATTAAGGTCAATTCGCTTTCAACCATCGCCGGATAGGCTTGGTATTCAAGTCGCACAACATTTTTGCCCTGCGAATTGTCGCGAACAGTACCAAGGAAAACCACCGTGCAGCCAGCGTCGTTGCCGTGCACCGTATCTTTTACCCAATTGTCGCCGACCGGGCCCTCGCTCATCTTAAATTTAAAGAGTGAACTCATCCACCACTTACCGGAGGTATTAGAGCAATCTCAGTTGCACCTTCAAGCGTACTTTTTGACGATGCATAGGCCTGATCGATGGCCAGCTTGTACACCTGACCGGCGAGCTGAGGAAATTCTGTTTCCAGCGCAACACAAAGTTCAGCAACAGTTGTGACTGCAGTTTCTATTTCAACTGAATCTTGGCCCACGACATCACGCAGCCCCGCAAACAACAGCACTTTGATGCTCACGCCGAATTACTCCGTTTAGTTAAAACGGGACGTCACTACCACTTCCGAAGTCGTCACCACTTGGGAAGTTAGGGGCTGGCTGCTGAGTGTTGGCTTGACTTGAGTAACCACCGCCTCCACCACCATTGCCAGCGTCATCGCGACCACCGACAAAGTTCCAACTCAATCCAACAATTCCAACGCTACTACGTTTTTTGCCAGTTTCCTTGTCATCCCACGAAGAGTACTCAAGGCGGCCATCGATAAGAACCGGCTTACCTTTTGAGAAAAATTTCGCAAAGGATTCAGCTCGCTTACCAAAGAAGGTGACTTCGAAAAAATGCGCCTGATCACGGTAGCCACCTTGGCCATCGGGCATGCGTTCATTGACCGCAATACCTGCTTTAGTTACACAACGACCGCTTTGGGTTTGACGCATTTCAGGGTCACGGGTCAGGTTGCCCATGATGATTACTTTGTTAAAGGATGCCATTTTTAATTTTTTGCTTTGGTGTTTTTACTATTTGATTTGTGGTTTTGGCGTACTTCTAACAAGCCAGACAAAGCTGTCAATATTGACAGAAATCCAGTATTTGCTTGGAAGGGGGCTGAACGGATAACATTCTAGTATAGAGAGGCCAATCCCCCAAACCCTCACTCGCTAAAATGAGCACCGTGACTGAACCCGCCAAAGAACGCCGTCAACACCCTCGTGTACAAGGAGAGGGTCTCCCAATTATTCTCACCGAGGGGGCCTCTCCACTTCGTGTGCGCGACCTCTCCGAATCAGGTGTGGCCTTTTTCGCCGAGCAACCCCTGCCGGTTATGTCACGAGTTGGCTTTTCGCTCGAACTTCCAAGCCTCGATCAAAGCCAGTCGATTCAAGCCAACGGCGAAGGAGTCGTAGTCCGCTGCGAAAGGCTTTCTTCAGCCATGGGGCATTACGAGGTCGCGGTGTTCTTCCAGGACATCAACTCGGAAATGAGCGAATTGATTAACGCATTTGTCGCCCGTCAAATTGACGCAGGCAAGCACGCGTAAACAGCTCGCTCGACCCCACCCAAATCCTTGCGCACTCGCAGGTTTTGAAAGCCGTTTCGCTGCAGTAAGTCGCTAAGTTCTGGGGCGCGATTTATTCCTACTTCAAACAATAACTCGCCCGCATCATTTAGGTGCGAAGCAGCTCCGGCAATAATTTTTTTATAACATTCGAATGGGTCGCCAGCCGGACTAAATAATGCCAGACTTGGTTCGTAGTCGCGAACACCAAAACCAGTTTGCTCAGATGGTTCAATATAGGGCGGGTTACTTAAGATCAAATCATATTGAGGAGTTGTTGGCAATTCCTCAAACCAATCCGATTGAATGAATTCAACACGCTCGGAGACATTTAGGTCTACTGAGTTTTGCTGGGCAACCACTAAGGCTTGGTTGCTTAAATCAACACCGACTCCAACTGCTGAGGGATGGTTATGTAAAATCGACAACAACAAGCAGCCACTACCCGTTCCCATATCAAGAATTCTTGGATTCGTTTTATCAGTTAAAAGTTCTAAAGCCCACTCAACCAAACATTCACTATCACAACGAGGGACCAAAACTGCTGGGGTGACTAAAAATTCAAGTCCGTAAAAGCCCACGCAGCCCTCGATGTAAGCCAAGGATTCCCCTTTTACTGCGCGGGCAACATAATCATTAAAACACTTTAATTGCTCAGATGTTGCCTCGAAAGAGTTGCCGGTGAGTAGTTGGGTTCGCGTACAGGAACAGGCTAAGCACCACAGTTCCTGCGCTAGGCGTTGGGCTTCTTCTTCCCAGCCAAAACGCAACTCTGAAACCGCCGAATCAAGAAAACGCCTCCGGACTTCTTGGTAAGTCCAAAGGCGTTTGGCTTGGCTCATAATTAAGCCCTGCGATTATTTCTTGCGCGCTGCCCGTGCTTCTTTGCGCGCTTGAATTTCTGCGGTTTTCTTGTCTTTCGCCATCGCCATCGCTGTCTTGGCGCTTTTTACGAGAACCACCAAAGCCATTACTCCGGCAAAGAAGGTCAGCAATGCACCAGCACCATCAACGAGTAAAGACTCACCAGAAACCAATTCACCAGAATCAGTTTCCGCCAGAGCTTGCGGCCAGGCTCCTAGTGTCATGGCGCCGATGCCACTACTAGTGTCGGCGGCAAAACGAATCACTCCAAACAAACCTAGGAGCAAAATTTCGACGGGTGCCAAGAACAGCAAGATGCCAAGTTTTCCAGTAACAACTGGCAGTGTCCACATTTTCCAAGACCCAACCCAAGCGCCCCAGACTGACATCAATACACAAAGCAAAGTAATAACACCAAAAATGGAATCTACTCCGCGTTCACCGCCACTTCCCCATGGCATCATGATGCCGACGAATGCTGCAAGGTAAACAGCCAAGCTTTGCATAAATTGCGGATCCAAATCACGCGCCGGCGGTAGCGGCATTTTGGCATCTTTCTTAGCACCAAGTTTTGGTGCGGCCAATGCTAAAAGACCGCCAACTAATGTCAGAATTGGACCAAGCTCGCCAGAGCTTAGAGCCAGACCGGCGCCACCGGCAAGGGCTACCAAAGCAGGCGCAATTGGCTTGCCAGATGAAACTGTTGGGCTGGTTCCGGCTATGCCATGAGTCAATAATTGCCACACCGCTGCGGCCAAGGCCAAGCCTTGAAGTATGCCGGCCATGCTCGGCTCACCCCACGGGCCGAGCAATCCGCCAAGCGCAATCGCTAAGCCGAATCCCTGCCAAGCTAGCGTACTTGAGATTGGTGCTTTGGCAGTTTGCGGACTCTTACTGGGTGCACTAGTTTTGGATTTTTTCGAGTCCTCAGCTTTAGGTGCTGAATCCTCTATAACCTCGAAATCATTGCCCAAATCCTCAATAACCTCGAAATCACTTCCGAGATCGATTATTTCGTCGTTGTCCTTGCTCATTTTTAGGGGGGTCTTAATTAGGTTTGAGTTAGCCGCTACAAAGCAGCCAACTTAGCTTCACGTTCGGCAGTCAATAGAGCCACCACAATTTCTTCCATGCGACCTTCAAGGGCGCGTTCCAAACTAAAGTTAACCCCAATACGATGGTCGGTCACACGGTTCTGGGGCCAATTGTAAGTTCGAATCCGCTGCGAACGGTCGCCACTGCCAATCTGTTCCTTGCGCGCGCCAGCTCGTTCGGCATGACGTTTAGCTTTTTCGCGTTCATAAAGTCGCGCGCGCAATAGTTCTAAAGCGCGTTCACGGTTTTGGCCTTGTTGCGAACTTTCCTGACACTTAACCGCTTCGCCAGACGGGATATGTGTCACGCGCACAGCCGAAGATGTCTTGTTCACGTGTTGGCCACCAGGTCCTGAAGAACGCATCGCCTGAAATTCCAAGTCATCAGGATTTAATTTAAAGTCGAGCTCTTCAACTTCAGGTAAAACAGCAACGGTCGCGGCGGAAGTGTGAATACGTCCTTGAGTTTCAGTTTTAGGAACACGTTGAACACGGTGCCCACCGCTTTCCAAACGCATTCTACGAAATGCTTCATCACCAGTTACTTTGAAACTGATTTCCTTAAAGCCACCGTGGTCGGCTTGACTGCTGTCAACAACTTGAATTTTCCAACCGCAAATTACTGCATAGCGATTGTAAATATCAAACAAGTCACCAACAAAAAGTGCCGCTTCATCGCCACCAGCGCCGGCGCGAATTTCGACAATCGCAGGACGGTCGCCATCGTTGTCGTCTTCTAAAGCGCGGTCGAGAATACTATCTTCTAAGGCATTAACGCGATCTTCTAAATCTGGGAGTTCCTCAGCGGCCAAGGCCGCCATTTCTTCATCATCGGATTCAGCTAACTCGCGAGTCTCAGCTAACTCTTGATTGAGCTCTGAGTATTCGCGCCACGGCGCCATGGTTTTTTCCAAGGAACCAAGTTCGCGCAACAAACTTGGAAATTGCGGAGATGTGGCTGCGGCAGGATCGGCAATCTCTTCCTGCAATTCAGCATAGCGCGCCTCAAGCGGCGCCATTCGGCCAGCTAAAATATCGGCAAGGCTCATACACCACCCTCTTCGGGTGTAGGTGCGGCCGCCATCAGCTAAGCGTTCTTCTTGCCGCCGTAGCGCTTGTTAAAGCGATCTACACGACCAGCAGCATCAACAAATTTTTGCTTGCCGGTGTAATGAGGATGGCACTGGGAGCAGATTTCAACTTGAATGCTCTGCATGGTGCCGCGAGTATTAAACTCGGTGCCACAACCGCACTTTACAGCGCAGTCAACGTATTTTGGGTGGATTCCGTCCTTCATCTTTACACAGGGGGCTCAAGCCCCTAGGAACTAGACATTGTACTAACTAGATGGCGGTGGGCAAGCATTGGATTGTTCAAATAAGGCAATAACCGCCTTTGGGTCTAAACCCATGACAGTCTTAAAGCTTCCCGAGACCAAACTTGCCCACTGGCCAGCCCAACCTTGAATGCCGTAAGCACCAGCCTTATCCGCCCATTCTTCCCCCATTAAGTAGCTCTCAAGGGCGGCGGACGGGATACTAGCGAACTCCACGCGAGCGATATCGGTTCGCCGAAAGTGGCGGCCATCAGCAAAAACCAAAGCGCAACCGGTGAGAACTTGGTGCTGAGAACCACTCAAAAGCTGCAGCATGCGCCGGGCGTCGTTGTGGTCGAGTGGTTTGGGCAGAATCAAATCGCCGGCCGCGACTAAGGTGTCAGCACCAATCACTCCACGTTTTCGCCAAGCAACCGGCAAGTTGGCCAACCCCGCTAAAGCCTTGGCCAAGGCTAATTCAGAAACTAACTCAGCAACTTCAAGTCCGACTAGACTAGGTTCGTCACCCGGGTCCAAAGTATAGAATTGAAGACCTGCATCTGCAAGCAGTTGACTTCTCCGCGGAGATGTACTCGCCAACACAAATGGAGGAGTTGCCCCCACCTGCAATAATTATTTAGCCGAAGACTTAGTGGTCTTCTTGCTGACCTTCTTGCTGACCTTCTTGCTGACCTTCTTGCTGACCTTCTTGCTGACCTTCTTGCTGACCTTTTTGCTGACCTTTTTCTTAGCCACCTTTTTCTTTACCGCTTTCTTGACGACCTTTCCCTTAGCTACTTTTTTCTTAGCAGCCTTCTTTTTAGCAGGCTTAGCTTTGGCGATTTCTGGGAAACCTAAATCAGCAAGAATTGCCTCGAATGTGGCGGTTGGCGAGGATCCTTTATCTTTCCAAGCTTTGGTCAGATTCTCAGCCGGCGTGCTTTTGACACTATGGCCGACACATCCATAGGATGCGACCAAACGCAAAGTTGCGAAGTTTTGGTAACGGCCCACGTCTTGACCTAATAATGGTTCGATAATTTCTCGAACAGTTGCTTCTTTAGGATTAGTTTTCACTAAACCTAAACGAGCACAGAGCAATTTAAACTCGGCCCCGACTGGCATCGGTTCGTCTTGGTCATCAACCCAAGCATCCATGTCTAGGACTGGCCCCATTTGATCGGGCACACTTGGCATTGCATCAAGCAATTTTTGGCGACGTTCACTGGTCGCGTCAAGCATCCAATCAAGCTCAAGGTGATTTTGCATTCCAAATACTCGGCGCAGGAATTCCTGCACCAAAACAGAACGCTCGGCGACCTTAGTCACTTTTTTGCGCGCCAACAAATCACGCAATTCAAAGGCACGAACAACGCGCACTTCATTCCAGTTGCTGTAATTTGCTTTGAGAATCTCGACTAGAGCCTCGGCTTTCACCAAAGGGTCGTCAAGTTGAATAACAAGTGACATCATGCGCTCAAGAACGGTCCACCCTTCGGGTGGCGGTCCTAACAGCAACATGTCCCGCCTAATCTTCTTGACAAAAGCGTCAAGTTTAGCGGTTTTGTCCGCGCTGGATGCGGCCATCTCTCTAACTAGCTTGCGGCCTTAGCGGACTTTTTCTTGCCTTTCTTGGAAGGCAACTCAAGACCTTTGCGCACCAAAAGGCTGGCAACAGTCTCACTAGGTGTAGCACCTACCGACAACCAGTACTTTGCACGCTCTTCATTGAGGGTGAAAGTTGCTTCCTTGTCTGCGGCCACAACCGGGTCGTAAAAACCCAGCTCCTCGATGGCGCGGCCATCACGGCGGGTACGAGTGTCCATGACACAAATGCGGTAGCACGGCCGATTGCGGCGGCCTGTGCGCTTAAGTCGAAGGGCTACTGCCATCTTGACGAATTATTGAGTGTTGTTTTGGGGTTCAACGGCGGGGAAATCCGCCGGGGAGATTGGGAAGACCTTTGGATTGGCCAAATTGTTTGAGCATGCGCTTTTTAGAGCGACCACCCTTGAGCATTTTGCTCATGGACTTCATTTGTTTCCGCATGTCCTTAAAGGAGCGCAGAAGTTGATTAACAGCGCTTACTTCCTGCCCGCAACCGCGAGCGATCCGTTTACGCCGACTGCCGTCAATCACCTCGGGGTGGAGGCGTTCGAGGGTAGTCATGGAGAGAACAATGGCCTCGATGCGCGCAAATTGACTGTCGTCAAGTTGGTCAAGAAGGCCAGACATTTTACCCATTCCTGGCATCATGCCAAGTACCTTCTTGAAGGAACCCATTTTTCTGATCATTTTGAACTGAGACAGTAGGTCGTCCATGGTCAATTTGCCCTGCATCATGCGGGCATAATCCTCCACAGCTTGCTCTTCGTCGGCGACCTCCTTAACAGTCTCGACCAGACCTACCACGTCGCCCATATCCAAAATGCGGCCTGCTAGACGCTCGGCATCAAATTCTTCGAGGTCTTTGGCGGTTTCACCGACACCCAAGAAACAGACTGGTTTGCCAGTGACTTCGCGGACAGAAAGAGCCGCTCCCCCACGCGCGTCGCCGTCCATTTTGGTCAAAATCAGCCCGTGCAAATCGAGTTGCTGGGAGAAGGCCCCGGCGGATTCGACGGCATCTTGACCAGTCATTGCGTCCAACACCAAATAAGTGGCGTCGGGCTTGACCGCTTTTGAGACTGCTTTGATCTCGTCCATCAAGTCTTCATCGATGTGAAGACGACCGGCCGAGTCAACAATCAAAACGTCGTAACGACCTTTTTTTGCTTGCTCAAGTGCGGCGGCAGCAACTTGCTGTGGATTTAAGCCCGGCGCAGGAATTTGCGCGTGCACGTCAACATCTAATTGACGGCCTAACGTTTGCAATTGCTCAACCGCGGCTGGCCGCTGCAAGTCGCAAGCCGCCAGTAGAACTTTGGAGTTTTTGCGCTTCCGCAACCACACCGCCAACTTCGAGACCGTGGTGGTTTTTCCAGCACCCTGCAATCCAGCGAGCAAAAGCACCATTGGATGCCCAGGATTACTCGGCAGGCTCGGCACCTCGGACTTCATCAATCCCGCCAGCCCTTGGTGGAAAGCGTGAATTGCTTGTTGTGCTCCGGTAACGCCGGAGCCTAATTTCTGTTCGCCAGCCAGGGCCTCACCAACTCGTTTGGTGAAATCTTTAGCGACTTTGAAATGGACGTCTGCCTCGAGTAGCGCGCGGCGCACATCTCGTAGGGCTTCCTGAATATCGGCTTCAGAAAGTTTGCCGGGACCGCGGAAGCGATCAACAACCCGGCCAAATGATTGGGTTAGATTTTCGAGCATTAATGATGGGGGCAACAGCCGGTCAAGCCATGCATTGTAGTGATTAAGGTGACTGTTGGTCTAGGCATCGGACAACTTCGGCACCTAAACTTTGTAATTTCATTTCGAGCGCCTCATAGCCGCGGTCCAAGTGGTACACCCGGCGCACAATTGATTCTCCACTGGCAACCAGAGCGGCAATCACCAAGGCCGCACTCGCCCGCAAATCTGAAGCCATTACTGGCGCGCCACTTAATGCTTGCGGCCCCGTTACCGAGGCGGTTGCAGCATGACGACTAATTTGTGCACCCAAGCGATTCAACTCGTCGACGTGCATAAACCGTTCTGGATATACCGTTTCCTCAACCTCACAACTCCCCTCGCAAGTGCCGACAAAGGCCATCCATTGGGCTTGCAGGTCGGTTGGAAATCCTGGGTAACTGGCGGTCTTGATACCGACTGCGCGCAAGCGGCCATCAGCTGAGACCTCCAACCAATCGGGGCCCTGTTCGACCACAACACCGGTCGCTTTGAGCACGTCAATTAGTTTGCTTAAGTCTTTGGGAACGCAGTTCTTTACCCGCACCTTGCCGCGGGTGGCCGCCGCCGCCAAGAGCAAGGTGCCGGCCTCAATGCGGTCGGCCGGAACTTGCCACTTCGGGCCGGTTAATTGTGGCGCACCTCGAACCTCTAAAGTTGCAGTTCCAATACCGTCAATTGAGGCACCGGCCGCAACTAAGAATTTGGCCAGGTCAACTATCTCTGGCTCAACCGCGACATTTCGCAGGACACTCAACCCGTCTATGCCACTGGCAGCCATCAAAGCGTTAGCACTACCTAGAACTGTGGTGCCAAATGGTCCTATCAAATCAATCATGGCGGCTTTTAAACCACCAACCGGAGCCTTGGCAACGACTGCGCCGTGGGCCACTTTAATTTCGGCTCCAAAGGATTCCATCGCGCGCAGGTGAATATCGATTGGGCGTTGGCCAAAAACGCAGCCGCCGGGCAGGGCCACGATTGCGTGATGGCGGGCGGCCAGCAAGGGACCGAGCACGCACACCGAAGCACGCATTCGGCGCACCAATTCGTAGGGAGCTTCTGTCGGGCCAGCGCCGCCACCTCCGCGAATATTTAAGCTCTGTTGCTCCCAACTGCAGTCAAGGCCTAGCCCACTCAATAATTCGACCATAGTCTTAGTGTCGCGCAAGCTTGGCACCCGCAATAATTGGGTTACACCTTGGCACAGCAAACTAGCGGCCAACAGCGGCAAAGCAGCATTTTTAGCCCCCGAAGCCTCGACTTGGCCGCGCAAGGATTTTCCACCTACTATTCGAAAGCAATCCATTATGTATCAGTTTGACGATTCTGCATGCGAAGAACTAGGATATAAAACCCTTCGGTGTACACCCCCCTTAATCCGGAAAATTAAAACGAAAACCTAGTGTCCGCAAGCTCAAATCCTGCTGCCTTTTTTGCCGCCCCCCCGGCAAGCCCATCCGAACTAGCTGAAGCTCGCAGCCTGCTGCTGTCGAATGCTGATACCGCTGCCAAATTCCAAGACGCGGTGCGCGATGCCCGCGATGGTGGAAACCGTGGCCCGGCGGCCGCTGGTAGTTGGGTATGTGGCGAATACCAAAAAGCCTTCGACCTCGCTGATGGCGATGACGAACTGGCCTGTTTCATTCGTGGCAACTCAGCTTACGAACTTGGCAAGCACATCGATGCCAACCGAGAGCTCGCCAAATACGCATCTTCTAACGATGAAGCTTTGGTAGTCGCGGCACTTAACGCAATCGATGCCGGTGGCAGTCAAGAAGATTTCTTCGCGGCAATCGCCAAGGCCAAGCTCACTGGAAACAATGCGATCTACTTCGCTGCCCGTCGGGAAGAACTTGAAGGTTCAATCGCCGAGGCTTGCAAGAAGTACGAAGACATTATTGAAAACGACCCTGCTAACTTTCTAGCGCGCTTTCGGCTGGCCTTTCGTTGTGATCTTCACGGCGAAGCGCTCGACGCCAAACGCCACTACGAGTTGATGCTAGAGCACGTCCCAATTCCGGCACCTGTGCTTTTAAATCTTGGATTAATCTACGAAGATTTGAACCAATACGAAAAAGCTTGCGGATGTTTTGGTGCGGTTTTGCGGGTTGATCCGACTCACCCACAAGCACGGCTCTACTACCGTGACTCTCACGAATCTCTAGACATGTTCTACGATGAGGATCTGGAGCGCAAGGAAGATCGCTTGATGCAGGTCTTGCGCACTCCAATCTCTGACTTTGAATTGTCGGTACGCGCGCGCAATTGTTTAACCAACATGGACATTCGCACTTTAGGCGATTTGGTTTCTCACTCAGAACCAGAGCTGTTGGAATTCAAAAACTTTGGTGAAACATCATTGAATGAAATCAAGCGGGTCTTGGTTGCCAAAGGATTACGCCTTGGTATTCGCCGCGAAGATGGCACCTTCGTCATTCCTGACGAATTTGACGCTGACGACAACTATGATCCTGACAAGGATCTTGCTTGGCTTGGCGGGCTTACCGATGAAATGCGCGAAGCTTTAGATTTACAAATTTCAACTTTGAACTTGTCCGTGCGTTGTCACCGTGCTCTGGTCGAGCGCTTGAACCTACAAAAGGTTTCTGACATCTTGCGCTTCTCTGAAGAAGATTTACTCGGCATGCCAAACTTTGGAATCACTTCGCTTAACGAATTATCTTCAAAGTTACACGAACTCAACTTGCATCTACGCAGTGGACGTGGCGATGAGTACGTCGCCGAAATGTAAGTTGCGGCCCGCACATTAAGCTGAGTTGTACGACTTCATCCAAGGCCAAGTCGACTCCATCACCAAAGGGGTGTTGGTAATAAATTGTGGCGGCGTTGGCTGGCAAATGCTGGTCACTGAAAATTGTGCCGCCCAAGTCGAGCCGCAGCAAGAAGTGCGGATGTTAGTTCATCTTGCCGTTTCCGATACAGCATTATGCTTGTACGGGTTTTTCGACGGCGAAGAGCGCGGGGTTTTCCGCCACCTATTACAGGTTAGTGGCATCGGCCCTTCCTCAGCTTTGGCTTTACTATCAAACGCCAGCCCAGCGGCACTTGTCACTGCAGTATTAAACAACGACATTAAATCGCTTTGCGCCGTCAAAGGCATCGGCAAAAAAACTGCCGAACGCATGGTGCTTGAATTGCGCGACAAACTGAAGCAATTCGTTGTCGCTGATTCACCCAGCCCAAGCATTAGCGAGCCGGTTGAACTGGACCTGGTTAAGGTGCTGATGCAACTTGGATTCGCTGAAGTCGCAGCCAGCAAAGCTGCGCAAAAATCCTGCAAGCAACTTGGCACCAATGTCGAGTTTGAAGACTTGCTCCGCCTGTCACTTTCAATTGCCAATCAATCATGACCGCACGCATTGCCCTGTTAATGGGATCCGACTCCGACTACCCACGCCTTGAAGCCGCTGTAAAAACTATGCGCGATTTTGGTGAAAATCCTGAGGTGCGGGTTTTGTCCGCCCACCGTACCCCTGAGGAAGCTTGTAATTTTGCAAGTACTGCGCGCGAACGCGGCATCAAAGTTCTGCTGTGCGCCGCTGGCGGTGCTGCCCACCTTGCCGGAGTTGTGGCCGCCCATACCACCCTGCCAGTAATTGGAATCCCGATGGACAATCCACCATTAGGCGGCATGGACGCCCTACTAGCGACCGCACAAATGCCCGGTGGAGTTCCAGTTGCCAGCGTTGGAGTTGGTGGTGGCGGCCCCGCCAATGCGGCACTTTTAGCCTTGCGAATGATTGGTATTGAAGACGCCGAAATGGCCACTAAGCTAGATGGCTTCCGCGCAAGTCAGCGCGAAAAGGTGCTGGCAAAAGATGCCGCGCTACAAGAGCGTCTAGCTTAATTGAATAAGCAATTCATTCCGCCAAGGGCGCTGTACTGGGATAGCAACTTAATGTTGCTTGACCAGTGCCTACTGCCAAATCAAGAATTGTGGTTTGAAATAAGAAGCGTTGAAGAATTAGTTCAAGCGATAAAACGTTTGGCTGTTCGCGGCGCCCCTGCGATTGGTTGTGCGGCCGCCTATGGGATGGTGATTGCGGGCAAACAAGTTCATGGCTATAGAAATTGGGAGCAGGATTTACGATCCAATGCCCAAAAACTATGTGCGGCGCGACCGACTGCAGTAAATTTACAAGTTGGCGTTAATCGCATGCTGCAAGTTGCGTTAGCAAACTCCCCTACTTGCCAAGCAAGTCTGACTACCGCGCAAAATAATTTATTGAATGCGGCAATAGACTTTCATGCTGAAGATGCCCGCTTATGTCAGTCCATTGGCAAACACGGTCAAACGCTATTAAAGCCCAATCAATGTGTGCTTACGCATTGCAACGCCGGCGCTCTTGCAACCGGCGGACTGGGCACCGCCCTAGCTGTTATTTATGTAGCCAATCAAATGGGCAAAAACATCCGGGTTATTGCCGACGAAACGCGACCCTTGCTGCAAGGCGCACGAATTACTTGTTGGGAATTACAAAAAGCCGGAGTTGATGTAAGGCTTCAATGTGATGCTGCGGCGGCCTCGGCGTTTAGTGACGGCTTAATTGACGCAGTAGTTGTGGGTTCTGACCGAATTGCCGCCAACGGAGATGTCGCCAACAAAATCGGAACCTATGCGCTCGCTGTTTTAGCCAATCATCATAAAGTGCCTTTTTACGTAGCGGCACCGAGCACCACCATTGATTTTAATTGCGCAACGGGTTTAGATATTCCAATTGAGCAACGACTTGCCAGCGAAGTAACCAAGATTGGCACACAAGAATTTGCCCCAGATGGAGTCAGCACCCGCAATCCGGCTTTTGATGTAACGCCAGCAGAATTAGTTAGCGCGATTATTACCGAGCATGGAGTCCTAATCGACCCCTGCGCACAAAGCCTGCTGGCTCAGCTCTAACTTAAGCCGGGATAGATTTCGCGCTCGCCACAAAGTTTTGCAACTTTGGTTGCGACTTCTGCGCAAACATCTTGGTCTTCTGGTGCACGCAAAATTTGATCAATCCATTCAGCAACCGAACGCATGTCATCACAAGTGAAGCCACGAGTTGTTACTGCTGGGGTGCCAATCCGAATTCCAGAAGTTTGCAGTGGCTTTTCTGGGTCGAATGGAATTAAGTTTTTATTAACGGTAATCCCCGCATGGTGCAGAGCGTCCTCGGCAATTCGGCCAGTAATACCTGGACCTTCGGGTCCGCGCAAATCGACCAGCATTAAATGGTTATCGGTTCCACCGGAAACCAAACGATAACCTCTTGCAACTAAAGCCTCAGCCAAAGCTTGAGCGTTATCCAAAACCGCTTGCTGATAAGTTTTAAATGAAACTTCGGCTGCTTCACCAAAGGCAATTGCCTTGGCCGCAACCGCGTGCATCAGTGGACCACCTTGCATTCCGGGGAAAACCGCAGAATTAATTTTCTTAGCCCACTCTTCTTTGCAAACGATCGCCCCACCGCGAGGTCCACGCAATGTTTTATGAGTAGTCATGGTGACTACGTCAGCGAATGGAACCGGTGATTCGTGCAGGCCAGCGGCAACTAATCCGGCAATGTGGGCCATATCGACCATGAAATGCGCATCTACTGATTTTGCGATTTCAGACAGTCGCGCAAAATCAATACTGCGCGGGTAAGCACTTGCGCCAGCCAACAACAACTTAGGTTTATGTTGATTGGCAAGTTCCTCGATTTGCTTATAGTCAATCAATTCGCTAGTCGAATCAACACCATATGCAACAAAGTTATAAACCATGCCCGAAACGTTTTTAGGATGCCCGTGCGATAAGTGACCGCCGTGATTAAGTTCCATTGCCAATACCGTGTCGCCCGGTTCAATCAAGGCCAGCATTGCTGCTTGGTTGGCTTGGGAACCGCTTGAAGGTTGGACGTTGGCATGGTCGGCACCAAACAAATTGCACAGGCGTTCGCAGGCAATATTTTCGGCGACGTCAACGTGTTCGCAACCACCGTAATAGCGACGACCAGGATAGCCTTCGGCATACTTATTAGTAAGCACTGAACCAAGTGCTTCCATCACCGCTGGACTGGTGTGGTTTTCGCTGGCGATCAATTCAATCTGGGCTTCTTGACGACTAAGCTCGGCCTCCATGGAGGCGGCAATTTCAGGGTCTTGTTGCGAAACAATCGGGTACGGGGCGCTCATACTTGTGTATCTTAAAGCTGTGCTAGACAACCCCCAACCCTTGACTGCATCCAAGTTGAAATTTTTAGCTTGGGTAATCTTGGCCACCCTAGTTGGTAGTTGCGCACAGGACTCTGTTGACCCAACCGAAGGGGTCAGCCAATTGATTCAAATCAGCCCAAATCCACTCAAATTACCGCTGACTCCTTTTGGTGGTTCGAGCAGCGGTGAATTTGTCCTAAAAAACATCAGTGGCCGCGAGTTAAACATCACCGGCATTGGGCCAACTTCATGCGATTGCGTCGTCGCTGAAGCTGAATGGCTAGACCGTCCGGGAATTTCCTTAATGACCTCCGCCCGCGGTATGAATTTAGCCTTTGCAACAGGGCGCAAGTTGCGGGTAAGCCTCAATTTGGACACCGCGCGCTACCGCGAACCCATCACTTGGAAAAGCGGACGCATTCCGGTTAGCTTGGGCGAAGATGGGTTTATTGGATTGGACTTCCAAGCCGATATCTGGACGCCATTTTGGCAGGAGCCATGGCTGATAAAGCTTGGTGAGATTGGCAGCAATGATCGCGCCAGTGGATTCCTCATGGTGCGCGCTAATGAAATTGAGGAATTCAAAATCTTGGCTCCAACAAATATTGACGGTTGGGAATTGAGCTATCTGGAAAATCGCGACAACGGTGAATTGCGTTACAGAATCGATGTGACCGCACCCGCACAAATGCCCGAGGGCCCCTTCGCTAAAGCCTTTTCCTTAGCAACTGACGTGCAAGGAGCTCAACATATTAAATTCAGCGTCCAGGCAAATGTCCTGCCGGATTTAGTACTCAGCCCCTCGCGATTAATTTTTGCGCCAGAACAAGGTCGTACTACCGCTACTTTACAAATTCATGCCCGCGCCACTGCTTTAGTATTTCCGCACCCACCGGAAATTGAACTTCAAGGAGCTGGAGTTGACGCAATAAAAATAGAGAGGCGTGAAGTTGAAGTTGGCAAACGTTACGATGTTTTACTTAGCATTCCGAAAGATGCTGTTCTCGACGGTGCCAAATTAATTGTGCACACCGGCTTGGATGAAAACCCTGCAATCGCAACCCCAATCATTCTGCTAAAGAGCAAAAATTGAAGCGGCCCCAAAACACCTTGCGCCTTCTACTGTGTAGTTTCTTACTTGGCGGGATTTCAGCCTGTGCGCCGCCAGCCGCCAAAGTTCAACGCAACGTTGTTCTTATCAGCATTGATTCCCTGTGCCAGGACCGTCTTGGGATTTATGGCAACCGGCCTCAGTATGCACCGGAAGTGGCCGTTTCCCCCAACATCGACAATTTCGCAAAGCAGGCCGTGGTCTTTGACAATGCCTGGAGCACAAGTTCATGGACCTTACCGGCGCACATGTCGATGCTGACCGGTTTAAGCGACCGCAACCACGCGGTTGAGGCTGATCACTACCGCTTAGACCCAAAACGAAAACTGCTTACCGAAGCATTCTCCGATGGAGGATTTCAAGTAGCCGGATTTTATTCGGGGCCTTACCTAGACCCTAAGTACGGGTTTGGACGCGGGGCTGATGTATGGGCATCTGCAATGTTGTCGCCAAGCGAGCTTGCCAGCCACATTAATGCTTGGGTTAAGCGCCGTAGCGCCGCCGGAATGCCGGCCCCGAGCACCGAAGAAATTCGCGGAATACGCGACCGCGTTTCACATTGGGATATTACCTCTCCACGGGTCAACGAAATCGGACTCGAATGGCTTG
>CAZWVI010000018.1:0-54708 GCA_964637165.1 uncultured Planctomycetales bacterium | reverse complement strand
TACGGAAACATTTGTCTCGAAGACCCAGCGAACTGGGCCAGTGTCCCGTTGTTATAGTCCGATTTTGCGGTATTTCCCCGCCTTCGACTCCGGCCCCAACCCCTCAGCTTCACGCCTCTCAGTCAACCAATCAACATAATCAGTATAGTTCCCATGGAAAAACGTCACCTGTCCATCACCTTCAAACGCCAAAATATGAGTACATATTCGATCCAAGAAATACCGGTCGTGGCTCACAATAAACATACACCCTGGGTAATGTTCAATCGCTTCTTCCAGAACCCGCGTAGTTGGCAAATCCAAATCGTTGGTCGGTTCATCCAAAATAATGAAATTCCCACCAACTCTTAGCATCTTCGCCAATTGCACACGGTTGCGCTGACCACCCGACAAATTACCTACCAACTTCTCTTGATCTTTACCCTTAAAATTAAATCGCGAAACATATGCTCGAGATTGAATTTCACCAGAACCAAACGGCAAGAACTCAGCGCCATCAGTAATTTCCTCAAACACAGATTTCTGGTCACTTAATTCACCACGACGTTGGTCAACAAAACAAACATCCACCGTGGACCCAAGTTCAATTTTTCCAGAATCAGCAGTCTCTGAGCCAGTCACCATTTTCATCAATGTGGTCTTTCCAGCCCCGTTTGGACCAATAACACCGACCAAAGATGCCGGCGGCAATTCCAGCGACAACTTGTCCAGCAGCACCTGCTCACCATAGGACTTGCTCACTTCATCCAATATAAGCACCTTGTTGCCTAATCGTGGCCCAGCTGGAATAACCAAATCAATATTGTCCGGCTTCAAGTTCTCCTGCTCATCACATAATTGTTCGTACCTCGCAAGGCGCGCCTTGTTTTTCCGCCCACGCGCTTTCGGAGTTTGGCGAACCCATTCAAGCTCGGACTTCAAACGCTTGCGCCGCTTATCTTGTTGACGTTCGCTCTTATCCAACTCGCCCTCCTTAATCTCAAGGTAGTTGCTGTAGTTCCCTTGGTAAGGAGTTGCCACACCCTTTTCAACTTCGAGCATCCATTCAGCAACATTGTCCAAAAAGTAACGGTCGTGAGTAATGACAACAACCAGTCCTTGGTACTGAGCAAGATGATGCTCTAGCCATGCTGTGGTACTTGCATCTAAGTGGTTGGTCGGTTCGTCCAACAACAAAATGTCAGGCGACTCAATCAATGTTTTGCACAAAGCAACTCGGCGTGCTTCACCACCGGACAGAACACCACACAAGCGGTCCATCGGCGGCAAATCCAAGGCCGCCGCAGAAATTTCAACCAAGCGGTCAACTTCCCACATATTGTGCGCGTCAATTTCATTTTGCAAATGTTCAAACTCATTGCTGAGTTTTTCCAATTCAGCCTCATCTGAAACTTCACCCATCAAACCGCAAATTTCGTTATATCGATCGAGAATTCCATGAATGTGCGCAACTGCTTCATCCAAAATATCCTTAACAGTTTTTCCCGCATCCAAGGACGGTTCCTGCGAAACATATCCCATAGTCTTACTCTGCATATGAATGCGAACACCTTCAAACTCAAGATCTTCTCCAGCTAGAATTCGCAGCAAGGTTGTCTTTCCTGAGCCATTCGAGCCAATCACACCAATTTTGGCATTGTCAAAAAATGCCAAGTTGACATTTTTTAGCACATGGTGTCGGTCGTAGAATTTATCAATTCCGATGACTTGGAGTGCGTACTCAGGGGATTTTTCAGTAGCCATTTTCACGTATTGTAAAGGCAAACCTGTAAAAAGTGGCACCGTAGATTTGTCTTATCCTTAAGATTTCTGTCGTGGAAACATTCCCCATCGATTCACTACTAGATGCCCGTCGCGACGGCTGCGAACAAAGCGCCGAGGAGATAAGTGCCTTCGTCGAAGGTGTTGTTAATGGTTCGGTTACTCGACCACAAGCTGCAGCCTGGCTAGCCTTCGTTTACCTAAACGGTATGACCGAGGCCGAAACCGTCGCCCTGACAATTGCCATGCGCGATTCCGGAGAGTGCCTCAGTTGGTCAAATATCGCCGGTCCATTCATCGACAAGCATTCAACCGGCGGCGTCGGCGATAAAGTCTCATTAGTCTTGGCGCCAGTATGGGCGGCAATGGGATTCAAAGTGCCGATGCTTTCCGGCCGCGGGCTTGGAATAACCGGTGGAACCCTCGATAAGTTAGAAGCAATCCCAGGCTACCGCACCGACTTAAATCAACAACAACTGACTACATGTCTTCAGCAAGCAGGTTGTTTTATTAATGGCCAAACCAGCGAAGTCGCCCCAGCCGACCGCATTCTTTACGCACTCCGCGACGAAACCCAAACTGTTCCATCGATTCCACTAATCACCGCCAGTATCCTTTCCAAAAAATTGGTTGAGGGAATTGAAAGCTTGGTTCTAGACGTTAAATGCGGTTGCGGTGCATTCATGAAGACCCGCAAAGATGCTGAAGCTTTGGCTGAATCACTGGTCCGCGTCGGCAATGGTGCTGGAGTAAAAACCAGTGCCCACATAACAGATATGTCTCAGCCGCTCGGAGCCACCATCGGCAATTCCTTGGAGGTCGAAGAAGCTGTGGCAACTTTAATGGGGGATGGCGACCCCGAACTCCGTCAGTTGGTTTGCAAACTCTCAGGTGACCCAACGGATGCAGTCAGAGTCCTAAATGACGGTTCCGCCTTTGAAAAATGGTGCACTATGGTGCGCTGCCACGACGGCGACCCAGACGCCCCTTTGCTCGGCGCTAATCGTGGCGAATATACCTATCTAGCTTCCCGGTCAGGAGTTATATCAAATGTTGATGCCGGAGATCTGGGCTTGGCGGCCTTTCGTCTTGGTGCAGGTCGTTCAATGGCTGGGGAGGAAATTCACCCTGGGGTTGGCATAAAGTTACTCGCAAAAAAGGACGATAAAGTCACTAAGGGGCAGCCTCTGGCAACCCTTTACCATCAGCAAGAGCGCGGCCTGGAAGCCGCAAAAACACTCGCTAAACAGGGATTCCTTATTTCCTAAATAAGCCCCAGTAGTGGTCAAATTGGCTGCCCACATCCTCCGTTCTCAGTTAACCTAGAAGTTACCAAAAGACTGTCGCCGCCACCCAGTTAAGACCCACAAAGCTTCGGCGCAAAATGCAAACTAATCGACTCTTTCTTTTTCTTTCAGCAAGCTGTGCCTTGCTGATTATGACCTTCGGTTTATCTGGATGTCGCGGAGGCGGAGATTCAAACTCCTCAAGTTCCGCTAGTGCTGCGGCCGGTGCCGCCACTGGCAACTGCATCGTGTGCCATACCGGCATCGAAATTGCCCACGAAAAGTTCACCCTGGGTTGTGCGCAATGCCACGGCGGCAATCCCGAGGCGACGACTAAAGAAGAAGCTCACGTCTTGGCACTCGCCGAAATTCCTCGTGACGGCACGGTGCTGCCACTTGATTATTTCGACTCTGAATACCTACGCTTCATAAACCCATCAAACTTGCGCGTGGTGAAATCTACCTGTGGTCAAAGTGGCCAAGGTCTTGGCACCGCCTGTCACGCAAGCTACGCCGATGATGTTATGAAGTCATTAATGGCAACCACAACTGGTCACTTAGTTGGCGGCGCGTACCAACAAGGTTTGGTTGAAACCCGCCAAGCTGAATGGGGGGTCATGCCAGTCGCTGACCTTGACGGTGATATCCCAATTGAACGCGGTGCCTTGCCATCGGTTATTCAGGTGCCCGGAGAGGACGATGCCTGGCCGGAAAATTCAGTGCAACGTCATTACGGAGATGTCCCGCGAAAACTTTGCACAGTTTGCCACCTATGGTCGCGTGGCATTGGTGATCGTGGCGTTACAGGTCAGGAAGGTAAATACCGTTCCGAAGGATGTGCCGCATGCCACTTCCTCTATGCCAACGATGGTCTGTCGCGTACCGCCGACCCAACAATTGATAAAACCGAGGTTGGTCACCCAATCATGCACAAGATCACTAAACGAATTGATAGTGATCAATGCGCCCACTGCCACACGCGCGGCGCACGCATTGGTTTGTCCTTCCAAGGACTAGCTCAATTGCCGCCTAATACCCCTAAAGGACCCGGTTTCGAGGGGATTAGCGATGAAGTCCTGTATGGCGGATATCACATCGAAAATGCCGAATTGTGCCCACCGGATATTCACTACGAACGTGGTATGCATTGCATCGACTGCCACGTGCGTGAAGAAATCATGGGTGATGGCAACATTTATGGACACATGGATCAGTCCACTCAAGTTGAGTGCACCGACTGTCACGGAACTCCCGGCGAGTTCGGTTCAATGGAAACTGAGCGCGGAATTGTGCACGACAATTTGCGTTGGGAAAACGATGTAATGATTTTAACTGGCAAGGTTGACGGCATTGAGCATGTTGTTCCACAAGTTAAAAACATCGTTGATCCAAGTAGCATCTCTTACAACTCAAACGCCGCTGCGGCGATGAACACCGACCACATAAAAGAAGATGGTGGGCTTGAATGTTATGCGTGTCACGCAGCTTGGCAAAACAATTGCTATGGCTGTCATTTCTATCGTGACCTCGACGATACTCAACTTGACTTCATTGAAGGTGCTGAAACTCAAGGCCATGTTGAAACTGGTGACAAGTACTTCATGAATTGGAAGAATTTCCAAATGGGTTGGAATTCAGAAGGAAAAATCGCGCCATACTTGACGGGTTGCCAAGTTATCACCAACGTCGAAGACGCCAATGATGAATTCATTTTGGAACAGGTGCTTCCGGTTAGTGGTAGTGGTTTAAGTGGCTTGTCGTTAAACCCTGAACAGCCGCACACCATTCGCGACACACCGCGTGGTTGTGTTGAATGTCACCGCAACCCCGCAGCGCTCGGAACAGGCACTGAAAGTTACAACTTGGCCCGCCGCCATCTTTACGTTCTAACTTCGCCGGCAGGCTCATTCTCGGTGGTTGACCGCGGCGCCGACTTCGGCTCTGGCGGCTCCGGTAGTCCCAAAGGTCCAGATGGTGGAAATCGCGATAGCGCAGGGGTGCTCGGTTCGGTGGCCTTGCCAATGCCGCGCGCCATCGCCGTAGATACTGACCCAATCCATGGGGTCACCGATTGGGCTTTTGTTGGTGACTTCCTGCAAGGCTTAGTGGTGATTAACTGTTCAGACCCAACTGCCCCTTACATTCATGCCACCTTGCCACTCAGTGACCCACGCGATTTAGTAATCGCTGGTGACACTCTATACGCTGCCCATGGTGCCAATGGAATCTCTATCTTTGACATCACCGACCCGTCCACCCCAGTTCTGCTTTCGAGTTTGGCCACCACTGAAGCTCGTGCCTTGGCGATTCACGGTGTCAACTTGCTAGTTGCCGACGGTCCCGCAGGTCTAAAAATAATCGATGTCCGCGATCGCTTGAATCCTGCCCTACTTTCACAACTAGACCTTCAAGGCGGTCAGGCCAGTTGCGATACTAATGACATCTTTCCGTTCTCGCACTACTCAGACCCTCCAGAAAGCGGTACCAAAGAATTTCGCATGGTGGCCTGGGTTGCAGATGGCGTGAATGGACTTTGTGCTGTCGATCTAAACGATCCGGCCAGCCCCCAAGTGCTAACAGTTATTCCTAGCACTGACGCTCAGACTGTGTTCTGTAAATCGCACTACGACTTAGGCGATGAGAACACCGCTTCAATGGAGCATGAATACTTATGGTTGGCCGATGGTTTCGGTGGACTAAAAGTCTTCTCCATTGGCGATCCCGAAAATCCAATTCTAATCACTAAGAAAGTTTCACCACTGCCGGTTTACGATGTGGCGGTGTGTAATGCCTTCGAACCTCCCTACAACATGCTCTATGCCTTTGCCGGCATTGGCCAGGGTGGTACAGCAGTGATTGATTTCTCCGACATCCGCCACCCCGTGACTGCAGGACGCATCGACGTTAAAGTAGTACGCGGAATTGTGGTAGAAAGAGTACAGCTAGATCGTTACGTCGACGAGGATGGTGTTCAAATTAAGGACACTTCTCACGACGGCGCACGCCCTCTTAATCGTGAAGAAATGGAACGGATTCTCGGAGTTGACTTTTGATTGATAAACGTGCAGTCTTAACTGCTTTGGGTGCAGCGACCCTTACCGCTTTTGGTATGTGGTTGGTCTCTTGCACCAGTATTGAGGTCGCCCGCTCAAACCAGCACGTGAGTTGGTCGCAAGGTCGCATGGGTGATTTGCCAGAGAAATGGTCGCATCGTGGTGAATGGACGGGAATTGATTCATGCATCGAATGCCATGCTGAAGAAGTTGCTGACTTTGCCGATGCCGCCCACCATGACTTGCTTGATGTCGGTGCTGACGGTTGGGGATGTGAAGCTTGCCACGGCCCGGCGGCAAATCACATTGCAGCAGATTCATCAAAGCAAATCGATTCCTTTGAAAGAATGACCACCACCGCGGTGGCTGAACGCTGCGCACGTTGTCACTTTGAAGATTTGCGCGCCCTTGATGCCGCGGGAACTCATGCTGGCGCGGCGACCAATAACTGCTCATGGTGCCACGCAATTCACCCTTACAGCATTCAAGCTTTCCCGGCAGAAGACGGGCCTTATACCGTTAGTGATTGTGGGTCGTGTCATGCCGATGCGATGCAAGTCCATTTATCATCCAAACACGCCAGTTTGGTCGATGACTGTGGTGCCTGCCACAGTGGTGGTGAAGAACATCTTTATTCTGGTGGCGCGCCGGGCAGCATTACTAATCCCACAGAAGAGCAATATCAAAACATGTGCATTGACTGCCATCAAAGTGACAGCGACTTGCATAACTGGCAAACGGGCGATCACGCGGCCGCCGGCCTTAATTGTTTGGACTGCCATCAAGTACTGGAGCGAGCAGGTCGTTCAGTTGCGGCAAATGAAATTGAATTGTGCGCTAGCTGTCACCCTTCCGCCGCCGCCGAATTTATGTTGCCAAGCCATCATCCGATTGGCGAAGATGAAATCGCCTGCAGCTCTTGCCACGACGTGCACTCTGGCGATGGCCTTTTCAGCGCCCGCCAAATCCAAAGCGAATGTGAAGCTTGCCACCAACAGTTTGCCGGCCCCTTCGCCTACGAACACGAGGCCGACCGCTTTGATGGTTGCGGTGCTTGCCATGCTGGGCACGGCTCGCCAAATCGCCGCCTGTTGAAACAAACACCAATCCGTAATTTGTGTTTAGAGTGTCATGCCGACACACCCATAAATCATAACCTGCAAGGCTTTTCTGTTTTCCAAAACTGTCTTGACTGTCACACCGAAATTCACGGTTCGCATCTGGACCGCACTTTCTTCCGTTGAGCAAAAAATTTCTTCCACAAATTTTTGGCACCGTGTCCATTCTTGGATTGGCGTCAATGGTTGGCGTTGTGTTCGCCGCTTTGCCAACCCGCAGCGACTCTCAGCAGGCGACCTTCAAACTGCAAGGCGACGTCGCTTGTGAGTTATGTCACCGGCAACGACACCAACTTTTTAAAGATGGTGTGCATGGCCAAGTCGATTTGCAATGCTTAGATTGCCACGAGAATGCCGACCAACAGCACGTTGAATCTTTGGGCAAAGTTGCCGCTCCTCACCCGCGAAATTTTTCGGGTTCACAAGCCAATAATCTGTGTGTGGATTGCCACCAGGTGCGTACTGATAAGTTCATGAATCAACACCGTAAAGTGGACTGGCAGCAGCGGCCAGTTTGTATTAGTTGTCATGACTTTCACGAATTAAGTCAGAAGCTGGCCACCCAATCGCCAATTAAGTTTTCTCACCAAGCTGGAGTTGCGCGCGATTTCAAAAAGCAAGTTGCCGAATTTCCGGTGCGAGGCGGGATTAGTCTTGGCTACCGATTTTTGGATGGTGCCAACCCCGGATTTGATACCAATATCCAATTAGGTGACGGAATCCTAATCCGCGAACTAGGGCTAGAAACTGAATTGTCCGATGGCTCACAGTTGAAATTAGAAGCCCGCGGATATGGTGAATCGACCCAAAACCTGCGAGTTAGTTGGCAGCAGGTTGATAGTTTCGAAAGTTCCTTTAGTTGGAGGCGATTCGAAGCTTTGTTTAACCCAGATTCGGAACTGCACGACATGTTTACTAAACGTGATAGTTACGAATTGAATTGGCAAACACTTGACGGTGACTTGGCCGAAGTTAAATTTGGCTGGCAGCGGTTTGAACGCGACTCGACTAGCAGTGGCACACGTTATCGCCCACCTTCAAATGCACTGTTCAACAATGCTAGCGGTGAACGGAGTGAAAGCATCGACAACATATTTGCTGATTGGAAAAGTGAACTCGGTAATTGGCAGTTCACAATCCATCCAAGCTTGCGTTGGTGGAAAGAAAACGATCGCCGCGAGTTCGCTCAATTTAATGCCGCAGTTGGTCAAGATGATTTCGAGAACTTGCGCAGTCAATCAAGCGGATTGAATCCGAGCTTACTGTTGTCGGCTAATACGAAATTGGGTGATGACGTGCACTGGGGCAATGAGTTGTTTACCAGTTATGCAAGTCGCAGTTACCAGGTTGAAGGTGAAAGTGGCGGTGAACTCGCTGTTGGCGGCCCTTACAGCGGTAGCCTAAGTGCCGACGGCCAGCTTCGTGGCCGTTATCTACGCTTTGAATCAAGCGCCTGGTGGCAATTTAGCGAAAAGATTGTGGCCGACTTGCGCGTCCGCATTCGCCGCGAAAGTGAGGATGCAACTATTCCATTTAGCGAAGCACTAAACCCTGATCCGGGGGCCAACTCTGTTGATCAACTTGCCGAACTTGACAATAGTTTGAGCGGTATTGACGTTGAGGCATTGGCGCGTACCAAGTTCGCCGATTGGCTGAGTATGGATGTCGGTTTTGGTTTGCGCGCTGAACGCCTACGTGTTGATGGCTCTTCATCTGGCTCACCCCGGGACCGCGGCCTGCTGTTTGGACTGCGTACAAAAGAACTAAACGGTTGGAGCCTACGAGCGAATTCACGCGCATTTGTAACTGCTGACCCGTTCACTGTAATCAGTGCTGATTCTCGCCAGCGCAATCAAATCGGCGTGCGTTGGCAAGGCTCTTCAGCATTAGGCTTTGATAGTGCTTGGTCTCGCTCAGACGTGCGTTATGCCATTGGAGATGATTTCTCTGAACTACAACGTGCGCACCTATTCGCCACCTGGGAGGACGGTGCTTCATTGAGCGCGCGCGCTGGAGCTAGCTGGAGTTCATACGCTTCAGAGCTAAGCAGTATTGCCAACACCCCAATGCCTTCGCCATGGATAGTTATGTTTAATGGTCGCACATTTACCTGGCACGCTTCAGCCGCAACTCAATTAAGCTCAAGTCTTAAGGTCCGCGCTGGATTGGATCTAATTGAAGTGCTTGGCGATAACACTTCTGATTTGAGCTCAAGTTATTTTGCCTTTACCAAAGCTTGGAATCCAATGACCGAAGTCGGCCTAATCGCCAATTGGTGGCTGTATGATGGCATTGAGTCCGATCGTGATGATTTCGACGTAATCGGCCTTGAAGTTTTTGTTTCACGCTTGTTCTAGGAAATGCCAAAGATTGATTTTGTTTCGGGAACGCTAGGTTGGCGTCGCCGGCACGGAGGCGGTCGTGGCCAAGCAGTTTCGCGCGCGGTCGGAATAAAAAGTGGTGCAACTTTGCCGCGAGTTTTAGATTGCACTGCCGGTTTAGGTCGCGATGCATTTCTCTTAGCAAGTCTCGGTTGTGAAGTCCTGGCTCTAGAAAGAAATTCGCAAATATTTGCAGACTTGCAAAAAGCTCTTGCGGCCGCCGAAGCTCATCCAGAAACGGCGCAAGCGCTTGGTGGTCGATTGCAATTTCAACACGCCAACGCCATAACCGAGTTGAAGTCTTTGACAAGCGTTTTCACACCCGATGTTATTTACTTAGACCCAATGCATCCGCCGCGAAAAAAATCAGCCTTGGTGAAACAAGAGCTTCGCGAGTTGCGCGAATTAGTGGGGAATGACCCCGATTCCCAAGAATTGGCGAAAATCGCCTTGTCCCAAGCGGTCAAACGAGTGGTGATAAAGCGACCGGCCAAAAGTGAACCATTGCATCTCGGAGTGCATCACGCCCACCGAGGCAAAACCACCCGCTTTGACATTTACCTGCCAAATTAGGTGATTAAGATAAAATAACCTGGTCCCTAATTGACATCATGACCACCGAACAACCGCAGCTAGACGTTCCTTCACCAGAGGAAATCCGCAACTGGGCCACCGAAAATGGCATCCTTATTTTGGCACATAGTTACCAAGAGGGATTTTTGCAAGAAGCCGCCCACTTTGTTGGCGATTCTTTAGAGCTCGCGCGCAAGGCCGCCAGCGAACAACCCGCTGCGATTTGTTTTTGCGGTGTTCATTTCATGGCCGAAACTGCGAGTATTTTGTGTCCGCAGGCTGAAGTTTTTGTGCCTGACATGGAGGCCGGATGTTCTTTGGCCGACTCATGTAAGGCCGACGACCTGCTCCGCTATCAAGAGCACATGACCACTAAGTTGGGGAAGCGGCCAACCACGGTCGCCTACGTGAATTGCAGTGCCGCAGTAAAAGCCGCCGTTGACGTGATTTGCACTAGTGGCAATGCGCGTGCTGTGATTGACAGTATTCCCAAAGACGAGCCAATCTTGTTCGTGCCGGATATGCATTTAGGGGGCTGGTTAAATGAAACTACTGGCCGCGAAATGATCCTCTGGAATGGCGCTTGTGAAGTCCATGAATTGTTTTCGGTGGACACCCTGGTTGACTTACAGAATGAAAATCCCGGGGCAATCACCATCAGTCACCCAGAATGTCCCAAGCGAGTGCGCGACGCTAGCGACCACATTCTTGGAACGGCGGGTATGTTAAGCCTCGTAAAAGCGGCTCATGGCAAAACCTTCATAGTCGGCACCGAGGGCAATATGATCTATCGTTTTGAGAAGGAAGCTCCGCAAAACACCTACATACCCGCGCCCGGGGCAAGTTGTGCCTGCAACTTGTGTCCCTATATGCAATTAAATACGCCCGAAAAACTTTGGCAATGTCTCCAGGAGCGCGGACCTAAGGTTAGTGTTTCAGGGGAGTTACGTGAAGGGGCTGAAAAATCCCTGAAGCGAATGTTGGAAATTTTGGGATAATTTCAAAAAAAAACGTGATTATTAAGTCGCCAACCCTCTTTTTGTGACCTTTGAAGCTCATTTACGTTGGTAGTGAGTGTTTTTAACGCATCGTGGGGATGCTTGGGTTTAATGCCCTTTCAAAGTCATTTACGCTGAGTGAATTATTTCACTCAGCGATTTTTTTGCCAAGTTAGAATCTCACTGTGCCTGAAGCTCTAGCTGCCCAATTCGGACCCCTCGCCTACGTCATCCAACTTCTGTTGGCAATAGTCGTAGCAATGCTCGCCCAACAACGGGGTCGAAGACCTCTGCTTTGGTTTGTTATCGGAGTTTTCTTCGGGGTGTTATGCCTCCCAGTGTTGGCATTCATTCCTGATCTTGAGCGTGAACGTATGTTGCGGCGAATGCAATGGATGGAGGAGCAATTGGCCAAGCCGCTAGAAACTGTTGAGCCGGCCGCGTCAGCTCAGGCAACAAGCCCGACGGCTGAATCTTCAACAAGCCCATCTGCAGATTCAACAGTAAACCCAGCGGTTGATTCTCAAATAACTGCAAAGAGTAATGACGCTCTAGCAGCCCACGGGTGGTACATCGTTGTGTCTGGTGGCGACCCCGAAGGACCGTTAACGCTGAGCAGTTTGCGTGCCCGTGCGCACGAACTTGGCAATAAACTGGCAATGGTTTGGCATCCTGATTTGGATGCTTGGACCCCAATTGAGAAAGTCGCCTTTTTAAAAGGTTAGGCGATATTGTGCGATCTACTGGGTCGCAATTTTTTCAACAAACTCAATCCAAGCTTCTTCTAGCTTGTCGAGTTTTTTGCCGAAAGATTTTTTGAAGTGCGAGGTTGAGCCTTTGCCATCCCACGCTGAACTTAAAAAACCCATAAATTGTTGGTGTACGTCTTCAAAGTCAGATGTCATGAAAAAATGCACCAAGGAGTAGGACTGGGCATAGCGGCGATGTTGGCCAGTTGATGACAAGAAGTCACCGAGTCCGTAATTCAAGACTCGTGTTAGCGAATCGGGTTTATTGGCATTGTGGTGCAATTTAAATTTCTCCACGTCGCATCGCTGTGGGTCAAAATTTGGCGCCCCAGCCTCCCCAGTAAATACATGTTCCATCCAGGTCGCAATCCCTTCGAGTAACCAACCTGGGAAGTTGGCCTGTTTGCGCCCCAACTCGCGCGCACTCATTTCCATGATTGCATGACAAGCCTCGTGTAGGAGGCGCGACGGCTCACCGGCATTATTTATATAAGAAACTAAAATCCGCGGCGCATTATCCCAGTAGGCGTCACCGTTATTTGAAATGGAAGGAAAGGCCTTGTGGGATTGGTAAATATGCACTTTAATCGGTTGTTGCAATTCGAAAAACCCACCAGCCATTTGAAACTGCTGATAAAAAGTTGCGTATAACTGTTCGAGTTCAACGCCGGCCAAAACTACTTGCTGAAGATTGCATCCCGCAACAATTTCAAAGTGAGAAGTAGTTACTTCCCAGCCCTTGCTAAATTCACTATGTTGTTCAATGACCTTACTCCAACTGACGCGCGTGCCGCGGTTGTTTTTAGCTTTCCATTTGCCACTTATTAGTTTGTGTCCAAGGGCAAGGTGGGCGGCTTCAAAATCCGCATCAACGCTGAGAGCTGCAAGGTTCAATAATTGCACATCGCGGGTAAATCCGTGGTCAGCTGCCCATGCGGCAAGATCGGTCGCGGCCTGCGCGCTAAGTCCATCAGCGAACAAGGCGTTTAACTTTTCAATATATTCAGAATAGTCGGCACGCGGACCACTAACTTCAGCAACTTTTTTGCGCGGATAACTTTTACGTTTACTGCCATTGCCAAGCACCACTTCCTCATCATTAACGACTAGCAATACTCCGGTTATTTTTTTCCCAGAAGTAAGGGTGATGACATCGGTGCCATTTTCTTGGGCTGGCTGGGCCGCAAAGTTCAACAGTAAGGTCGCTAACAACATACCCACAGCATAAGAAAAAGAGCGCCGCTTTGAAGGAAGCGACGCTTGGAAGTTGGGTCGTGCTTAGGTGGGCTTACCAGCCGTAGCCGCCCGAGGAGGAGACTTGCCAGTTGGTTGCGGCACCTTCTACGTTGCTATCGTAGAACGGGTTTCCGGCAGGGAAAGATTCAGGAGTATTCTTGGCAATGAATTTGAAGTCGGTGCCATCGGAGCGGTAGGCGTAGCCATCGATACCGAAGTTGGTTGAATCATCTGGATCTGATGGTAGTGCTGGCAAGAAGTCAGGAACCAAACTTGCGATGTAACCTGCTGCACCGTAGTCGCCAGCTGTTCCATCTTCAACCGACCATGCGCCAGCAGTGGTAGGGAAGGAGCCGTTTACGCGCTTGTAAGCCTCGAGTGCTGAGGAGACCGATTTGAGGTCTGCAGCGCGGCGAGCGTCGCGTGATGATGATGCGCTATCTTCTAGCACTGGGATTAGGATTCCGGCGAGCATTGCAAGGATGGTCACAACAATGAGCATCTCGACAATGGTGAAGCCTGCGTTTTTCTTGGTTTGCATGGTTATTTCTAGTTTCTTTTGGGTTTAGGGGATTATTTATCCTGAGCCGGTTCTCGGCCCTATTGCTTTGTCGGAGCAATAAGCAACTTCCTTTAGATGAAAAGCAACTTCCTTGCGAAAACTCCTAGAAAAGGCGGCCAATATGCCTAAGGTGTAGCTGTGAGCTCCCTCGTGATAACTCTGGTGGTCTACAAGCTGCTGCTATTGGCGGTCGGGGCATGGGCCTCGCGCCGCTCGCACAGCGATTCCGACTTCTACCTAGGAGGGCGGGGCTTAGGCCCGTGGGTAGCCTCAATATCCTCGGCGGCCTCAAGTTCCTCGGCTTGGACCTTGCTCGGCGTCTCGGGGGCGGCCTTCACCTGGGGCTGGTCGGCAATTTGGCTACTTCCGGCCTGCATGCTGGGGTTTGCCTTCAATTGGTTTTTTATCGGGGATCGCCTGCGCGCTCTGTCGCTCCGCGAAAACAGCGTCACCCTTACCGAACTTTTGTGTGGCCAGCACCGCCCAATGCGCATTCTGGCCTCAATTATCATTTTGCTCTCGCTGGGAGTTTATGTGGCCAGCCAATTCAAAGCCGCTGGAGTGACTTTTTCCGCAACCTTAGGGGTAGGTGAAGTCGCCGCAATCACTACCGGCGGGGGCATCGTGATGTTGTACACCATGACCGGTGGCTTTTGGGCGGTATCAGTTACCGACCTCATTCAAGGATTGGTGATGGCCGCCGCGGCAATTTTAGTGCCGGCAGTTGCGCTAACGCATGTCGGGGGCTGGCAAGGGATGGCCGATGGTTTGCTGGCCGCCGACAATCCTGTTTTACTTGACTGGTGGCGCGGCAAATCAGGCCCCGCGGCGATTGGGTTTTTAATTGGAACTTTAGGGATTGGTTTGGGATACCCAGGTCAGCCGCATGTGGTAAATCGTTTTATGGCCATGCGGACCGGTGCAGAAGTTAGGCAAGGAACATGGATATCCTTGGCTTGGGCATTAATAATTTATAGTGGAATGTTGGTCGCTGGTTGGTGCGGGCATGCTGTCTTAAATGAAATTGACAATCAAGAAGCAGTGCTGTTGTTAATTACTAACAAATTGTTTTCGCCGGTGTTGGCGGGGGTAATTATTGCTGCTGTTCTTTCGGCGATTATGTCCACGGCCGATAGCCAACTATTGGTATGTGCATCATCGGTTAGTTATGACCTCGCTCAAAAACGCAGTCGCTTTAGCGATCGACTGACGGTGGTGGTGGTAGGAGTGTTGGCAATCCTGGCCGCAATCTATATTGAAAAATCGATTTTCGATTCGGTGTTGTTCGCTTGGAGTGCGCTCGGTGCCGCCTTTGGACCATTGTTGTTGGTAAGGTTATGGCGCGGCCAAGTCGCCGCGAATTATGCCTTCACCTCGATGGCCAGCGGTTTCGCAATTACTTTAATTTGGTATTTCACCCCAAGTTTAAAGGCGTTGATTTACGAATTAGTGCCCGCCTTTGGCGTGGCTTTGATGATTGCCTTACTGGGCGCGAATCAGACTGAAAATTCGACCAGCACCGGCGCGTGATCACTGGGGGCACCTTCGCCAGTAGATTTGCGGCGCTCTTCTTTGTCAACTTCGAAATTACGACAACGTTTTTCTAGCGCTTGGTTAGTTAGGATTAAGTCAATGCGTAGACCCAAGTTGCGTGGATGCGAGCCTCCGCGGTAATCCCACCAAGTAAACAATCCTTCATCTTGACTAAACTTTCTTTGTAAGTCATATAAACCCCAATCATAGAGGCCACTTACAAAAGCACGTTCTTGTTGAGTGCAGAAAACTTTATCGCGCCATTTATCAACATCCCAAACGTCACGGTCGTCAGGAGTAATGTTGAAATCACCACATATCAAAAAATCTTTAGTCGGGTCGAACTCTGCGCGCAACCATTTGTCAAAGGCAGATAACCATTCCATTTTCATTTCAAACTTAGGGTCGCCGACTTCTTTGCCATTGACGATGTAGGCGTTGACAATTTGAATGCCATTGAATTTGGCACTAATCACTCGCGCTTGTTCAGGAATTGGGTTGCCATCAAAACCATGGCGTACATCTTCAAGTTCGCCCGCACCTGATTTCATGATGAATGCAACTCCGTTATAAGTTTTTTGCCCGTGGGCAACCGCTACATAGCCGGCCGCCGCGAGCTCTTCGTGGGGAAACTTGTCGTCCATCGATTTAGTTTCTTGAACACACAATAAATCTGGTTGATGACGGTCAAGCGCGGCCAACAGTCGCGGCAGTCGTGCGCGAATTGAGTTCAAGTTCCAAGTTGCGATTTTCATGTTTAATTTAAAGCTTGTGCTTCCATCACCGGACACCAAAAAGTATAGGAATCCGCAGCCTTAGTTTTTAGGTCAAGTTGGCGCACCTTCCAGGCTGGTCTTTGGATTTCTAATTCAGGGTCGGCAGAATGAAAAGCCCAAGTGTTTAAGTGCCAACGAAGGAATTGTTTGAGGCGGTCATCGTGCTTAGAAAAGTCACTGCTAAATAAGGTCGGTGCCACTCCTTGATCCCAGCCATAACTTGCGCGTTCGTTGAGGGCGCGCGCGCTTTGTTGCCACGGGTCATTCCTCCAGTTAAGCATCGCCGAGGCACTGCCAATGAAAAACAACATGGGAATCAACAATGGAGTAAGTGCATTAATGCGTTTCTTCCATTTGCCGGAAATTGCTTCAAAGTCTTCTCGCCATAATGCTGAAAACAAAATTGCTACTGCTGGCCAGGCGGCGAACAAATAACGGCTGCCCTCGCGTTGTCCAAGCGCGGCGCCAACATAAACCACCGCAATCCACCAAATGCACAACGGTACTTCGGGACGCATCCGGCGCAGACGACTTGGCAGTCGCCAAAAAATAAGTAAGCACCACGGTGAGGAATAAAGTAACAGCCGTCCAGCGTAATAGGCCCAAGTTGAGCCACTGTTGGGGTGCGCTGCCGTTCCTAGTAAAGACGGGAGTACTTGTTGTTCGAAATGTTGCACCCAAAAACTTGGGCCACCACTTTGTAGTTGATGGAATAAATCAAAGAGTACCACCAAACTTAATCCAAGAACGCTGGCCGACAAAACGCGTGACATGGGTCGTTGATGGCCGACTCTTGCATCTGCAAGCCACAACAATGGAAGCATTAGGCCGAACACTCCTCGGCATAGGATTGCGCCAGCGAAAAATATTCCAGCTAAGATTGCCCCACGGCGGCGGCGCGCGCGCAAACTTTCGAGTGCGGCGCACACACAAGCGGCAAAGGGGATTTCCAAGCTTGCGCGCAAAGCGTATTTACTGACTGGCAGGCAGAGCACTAAGGCGAAGACCGCTAGCGCGCCGGCGCCACGGCGGCCGCCCGCCAATCGCCAAACCGAGGCCACTAACAAACCAAGCCACCAAACATTCGCAAGTAGCGGTGCAGAGTTTCCACTAAAGCCGTCCAAGGAAAAGTATTGGAATAGGCTACTAAGCCACATCGCCCCGGGCGGGTTTTCATAAAAGAATTCAACAACTCCATTGTGCGCCCAAGTTGGTGCCGCCCAATTTCCTGAGGCAGCCATGTCGCGACCCATTGCCGCATAAAGACAGGAGTCTCCATCGGTGAACGGAGGACCCCCAATCCAAAGCCAAGCACTGGCCAAGAAAATTGCGAAAATTGCGACCAACCGATGAGTGCGCATTGAAAAAGTCTAATTGAACGGAAAACTAATGTCCAATTAGCAGAAATATCATTTCATTTTTCTTGCTCCTTCATCGAACAACCTGTAAATGAAAAACCCGCGACTACTGATACCTGCACTAGTTCAGATGTAAGTGCCAGGCGTTCCAAAGGGCTGGCGAGTGCGTAGCTTTAAGGGTTATTGGCCTGACTTCAATTTGGGTGATTTGTTAAACCCAATTCAATTAATACCCTTTGAGTAGTCGCGAAGTTAAGTTAGGGCATGTTCCTGGTACAGAGCCTACTAGCTTTTTGTGTTACTAATTTAGATGTCCATCCTCGCGCCCAAGATCTCGTGCTTAGAGATTGGTTGGTGTTGGAGGCGATTGATGGTCGCGGGCGGCGGCCTTTTCGTCCGGACGCGGTGTTTGCCAAATATCTTTTGGACGCTAAGTCAGCCGCTCCGAAGGCGGGCGAACAACTGTTCGGAGAATATGGCGAAGCTACTTGGAAAGAGGCCACTGCTGATGAGCAAGGGCGAATGCAGGGTGAATCATCGAATGCTTGGGCCTATGCCAACTTGAATGTGCAAAATGCTGAAGTCTTGCTGGCTGATTTGCAGGGCGCTTCAACTCTTTATGTGAATGGTCAAGCCTTTGCCGGGGATCCTTATCGCTTTGGATATCAAGGAGTGCCTGTCGCTTTAAAGAAAGGCGACAATCATATTTTTGTTACTGGTACGCGTGGCAATTTCCAATTAGTTTTTCATCAACGTCGCAGCAAACTTATTTTTGCCGATTGGACAAGCACCACTCCCCACCTGTTGGCGGATGGCAAAGTTGCCGGTGAAGCTTCGATTGCGATAATGAATTTGAGCGAAGAAAGTATTCCATTGTTGTACGTTGTTGCCGGCGGGGTTGGACCCTTTGCGCGCAAACGGTCTTTAGTAACTTGGGGGCTAGAACCCTTGGGCGTTACTCGTGTGCCGGTTTCGCTGGTTGCACGCGATGGACATTCATTGCCAACAACTCCGGAAACACAAAAACTTTATCTAAGTCTTGGCGGTGCAAATAATGAAGACCCGCAAGTTGAATGGTTAAATGTTGGCATGAAAAATAGTCACCAAGCGCACTTGCAAACATTTCGTTCAGGAATTGATAATTCGGTTCAGCAGTTTGGCTTAGTGCCGCCAACGGATAATCCAAAAATGGAAGGGGAGCGCGGTTTAGTGATGGCTCTGCACGGGGCGTCGGTAAAGCCGATGAACCAGGCAAATTGTTTTTCTCCTAAGGACGCTTGGTGGATTGCCTGCCCGACCAATCGCTCACCTTATGGATTTGATTGGCAAGATTGGGGTCGTAAAGATGCCTATGAAGTGCGTGATTTGATGCTTGAACGCTTTCAGTTGCCGAAGGATAAAGTTGCCCTAACCGGTCATTCTATGGGCGGCCACGGAACTTGGCACTTGGCGGTGAACGATCCGGACGCGTGGAGTGCGGTTGCCCCATCTGCGGGTTGGTGTTCTTTCGATACTTATGGGTCGCGGCCTGAAGGGAGTTTGCGCGAGATATGGCACGCCGCTGATGGAGCGTCCGACACGCTTGGTTTGTTAAGTAATCTGCGCGGCAAACCACTTTACATTTTGCACGGCGATGCCGATGAAACGGTCCCCGTTAGCGAGGCCAAAAATATGGCCACAGCCTGTAAAGAACGAGGAATCGAATTTGACATGCACCTTGAGGAAGGGGCCGGCCACTGGTGGGGGAACCAATGCATGGATTGGCCGGGTATTTTTGAAATGTTCGCTGATAAGTCCATTCCCCAATCTCCCCTTCAGCTCGATTTCATCACCGCCGGCATCGGCATTGATTCCACCCACCATTGGTTGACGATTGAGCAGGCGCTTGATTACGCGAAAAAGTCAAAAATTCTGGCCAAGCGTTCAGAAGACGGAAGTGGCGTGGCTATTACCACGGAAAACATCGCATATTTCAAAGTTGATTTACCACTTGAGCGCGCCAACATCGATAGCCAAGAGTTTGGAAAAATTGAGATCGGGCCCCATGGATTGTGGTTTGCGCGAGTTGCCAACTCCGAGACTAAGAAAGGTTTTCACTGGGAGTTGCGTCACGGCCGCCCATCGGCTCAGCAGAAAAACCCAGCGCGAGTTGGGCCATTTAAGCGCGCTTTTGAAAAGTCCTTCGTCTTAGTTTTTGGCACCCAAGGATCAGCGCAAGAAGACGACGAACTTTTGGCGCGCGCCCGTTACGACTCGGAAGTTTGGTTTTACCGCGCCAATGGCCACGCGCGCTTATGTTCGGATGCAGAATTTCTTGACCCTGAAAGTCAGGAAGATTTCAGCAATCGCAATGTGATTCTTTACGGCAACGCCGACAACAATGCCGCGTGGAATTCAGTTGTGCCAGTGAATGCGCCAATTAATGTGCTAGCCGGCGAAATCACCGTGGGGGAGCAAAGTTGGAAGGGGGATGATTTGGCGGCTACTTTTGTGTTGCCGCGCCAGGGTGAAAGTGAAACCCTAGTCGCGGCCTTTGCCAGTACCGGCACCCGCGGCGCGCGCCTCGGCTACACCCTAGCCCCGTTTATCTCAGGTGTCGGATACCCCGACTACACTGTTTTCAATTCCGCCATCTTGCAAAAGGGCGACGCCGCCATTGTTGCCACCGGCTGGTGGGATAATGATTGGGGAATGGGGAAAGTTGAGGGGTTGTAAGGTCGGGAATTGGCTAAAATCTGCGTTCCGATGACTACCTCCTCCCCCGCGACTGACCTTTCCTTCCTAGATGAACTTGGGCTCACTGGAGTTCAAAGTGGCGCCTATTGTGGCGAATGGATGGATTGTTCTGGATCTGAACTTGCTGTTTTTAGTCCAGCGACTGGCGAACAAATTGGCACCATCAAGCAAGCCAATGCAGATGATTACGAAAAGGTCGCACAAGCTGCGCACGAGGCCTTTCTGAAGTGGCGCGAATTGCCAGCACCGCTGCGTGGCGAATATGTGCGTCGTATTGGCGAAGAGTTCCGCAAGTTTAAGGAGCCATTAGGTAAGTTGGTTGCGTGGGAGATGGGCAAGATTTACCAAGAAGGTCTTGGTGAGGTTCAGGAAGCAATTGACATTGCTGATTTTGCGGTTGGTCAATCGCGCATGATGTATGGCTTGTCAATGCACTCCGAACGTCCGGAGCATGCGATGCGCGAGCAATGGCACCCACTTGGTGTTGTTGGAGTTATTTCGGCGTTTAACTTCCCGGCGGCTGTTTGGGCTTGGAACTCGATGTTGGCGATGATTTGCGGCGACTCAACTTTATGGAAGCCAAGTTCGAAAACTCCGCTAACTGCGATTGCCATGACCAAGGTCGCGGCGCGGGTGCTTGAGCCGGAAGGTTGGGGTGCGGTTTGTTCTTTGGTTGTTGGCCGCGGTTCTGAAGTCGGTGAGATTATGCTCAACGATAAGCGCGTCCCTTTAATTTCGGCGACTGGCTCATGTTCAATGGGGAAACACGTTGCTGAGACTTTGGCCAGTCGTTATGGCCGCACCATTTTGGAATTGGGCGGCAACAACGCGGTTGTGGTAATGGAAGATGCTGATTTAGAAATGGCCGCGCGAGCAATTATGTTTGGCGCAGTTGGAACAGCTGGTCAGCGTTGCACTTCCACGCGTCGAGTTCTGGTGCACAAAGATGTCCGCGAACAGTTGGTTGGTCGTTTGTTGGAAATGTATAAGGCGGTGACTATTGGTAATCCACTTCAAGATGGAGTGTTGATGGGCCCGATGATTGATCAAGGTGCTTGCGACGATGTCTTGGCCGCAATCGCCGAAGTTAAAAAACTTGGCGGCGAAATTCTTTGCGGTGGCGAGCAGGTTAAGCCGGAAGGTTGCGAGGGTGGTTTTTACATGACCCCGGCAATTGCAACGGCTGATAACTCATGGCAAATTGTTCAGGATGAAACTTTCGGTCCATTACTTTACATCATGGAAGTTGATGATTTGGATCACGCAATTCGCATTCACAATGATGTGCCGCAAGGATTGAGTTCTTCAATCTTTACTTTGAATATGCGCAAAGCTGAGCGGTTTCTGTCGGCGGCTGGTTCTGACTGCGGAATCGCAAACGTAAACATCGGAACCTCCGGAGCTGAAATCGGTGGCGCCTTTGGTGGCGAGAAGGAAACTGGTGGAGGCCGCGAATCTGGGTCAGATGCCTGGAAGGCTTATATGCGCAGGCAAACGAATACGGTGAATTGGAGTGATGAACTGCCGTTGGCTCAAGGGATTAGCTTTGACGTCGACTAGGGACTCTGACCCCAAGTAGTGGGCGAGCGATTTCTCTAATCTCTTACAGGGAAAAAAGAACAATAAATAAAAAGTGTTAGGCCTAGGCCTAACACTTTTTATTTGTGCAAACTCTTTGCTGTGCGTGGTTTATGCTCTGTGTGACCCAGCGGACGGGGGCAGAGTCCCTAGCGGTTCCCGGTGCGGCGGATATTACCGCCACCAGAAAATCCACCACTTGTTTTGGTGCCGCCACCGGAATTTTGCTCATTTTTGCTTGAGCCTCCGTCGCCGTCACTGATTTCTAGAACCCCTTCCTCAACGAGCTTTTGCACCGGTGGGTGAGCGGCCGCCTTGGGGGTTATTTGCCCAGTATTGCCGGGGCCTAAGCGCAGGATTTTTCCGCCGGGGAGCTTCACTTTTACTGGGAGCTTGGTTTTGTTTGTGACATCCATCGCTAACTATTCTAGCCGAGTTGCATTCTCTCGCTAAATCCTTGCTATTCTGGATAAATGAGAATTCCCCTCATTGGCCAAATTTCATTAGCCCTGCTTTTGACTGTACCGCAAATCAGTGCTGCTCAGCGCGCCTATACCTGGAACCAGACTGCTTTAACTGGCAATAGTTTGGCCGCCGATTTTGGGCGAATTGTGGCTCATCCAACTGACCCTAACACGATATATCTTTGCACGATGAGCGCTATCGATCCACTTAGCGGCAACCCAGGCCCGGCTGAGGGAATCTGGAAAAGCGATGACTTAGGGAATAGCTGGAGCATTCTTAGCGATTCTGTGTTGCTGGCAGATTTCAGCATTCTTGGATTGGCAATTAGTGCATCTGCGCCAGATACTTTATTCGCCGCCACCAAACAGCACGGCGTTTTTAAATCAACTGATGGGGGCATTAGTTGGCTAGCAATCAATAGCGGACTCCCATTTCCTAACGCCGACCATTCCGCAGTGGCAATTGCCGTCGACCCGACAAACGCTAACAAACTTTATTTAAGTGTTGCCCAGACAGATGGCTTGGACATCTTCAATCTATCACCTGACCATCCAGGTTTTTATTGGAGCCATGATGGCGGAAGTACTTGGAATTCCAACAACAGCGGCCTGCCATCACGTTACGACAACATTGGTGATGGCCATTCAAAAACGGCAGTTGCTGCATCTATTGTGGTGCTGCCGCAAGCACCGAATTACGTGCTCCTAGGAATGGCCGAAGTTGATGTAAACACCGTACTGTTATTCGGTAGTAAAACCGCCAAGACGCAGGGCCGCGCTTATTACAGCGCGAATTTCGGCGATGGAAGTTTCACTCAAGTTAGCAATGGCTTGCCAACAGACATAAAGCAGGGAGTCAGTCTCGGCACCAGTGTCGCGCGTATTTCATCATCAATCATGATGTTGAGTAACTCGACTGGTAACTCGATTGACATTTGGTCGAGCCACACCGGACTTACTTTTGACATTGACTTGTTGGGAAATGCATTAGTGTTTAACCGCGGTCAAGGGGCTTTCAATACAAAGAATGGTAACTGGCAAGATCGTAATCTTGGCCTGCCTTACGTTTCTTCATGGACTGCGCCGCCCAGCGGAGGAGTAAGCACTAAGTTTGTTGATTGCATTTCAGTCGGAACGGTCGCTGTCGGAACCGGCAACTCTGAAAACGCGGTCATGATTGGATCGATTGGAACAGACCAAGGCAATCCAGCGGCTAACAACGCCAAAATATTCGCGTCGCTAGATTCAGCACAAACAGGCTGGCTAGGTAATTGGGATTCAGGTCTCGATGTTTCCCCAACTCTTGGATATTCCGCAGCCACCGCCGCCGGAATTGTCTTCAATGCCGATCTCAGCTACGCCTTTGCCACGGTCCGTTGGAGTGACCCTGCGGTCACGACCCCCGATGTCACAGATGACGGGGTTTATCGCGTGAAATTGCGCTAGAACAACCCGCCCACTAAATGGGGTCAGAGTCTGAAGGAAAGTCTCGCCCATTCGCTGGGGTCAGAGTCTGGGAGTGCTACAATTCCTCGCTTAAATGGCTGTTTCCTGTGGCATTGTCGGACTTCCAAATGTTGGAAAGTCCACCATCTTCTCCGCCTTCTCTGCCGCTCAGGCTGAAGTGGGGAATTTTCCTTTTTGTACCATCGAGCCAAATATGGCAGTTGTGGAGGTGCCTGATTCCAGGCTCCAAGTAATCCATAAGTACATCCAAACTGACCGCGTGCTCCCGGCCGTGGTGCAAGTGGTGGATATTGCTGGCTTGGTGAAAGGTGCTTCTGAAGGTGAAGGAATGGGAAACCAATTCCTCGGCAACATCAAAGAGTGTTCGGCGATTATGCATGTGGTGCGATGCTTTGAGGGCGACAAAGTGCTACGCGAAGATGCGGTGGACCCAGTCGGTGATATTGAAGTTATTGAACTTGAACTGGCCCTGGCAGATCTGGCTACGGTGCAACGTGCTGTCGAACGCAGTATCAAAAAGGCCAAGGCCGACAAGGAAGCATTGGCCGAAGTCGAAATTTTGAAAAAAGCCCAAGCACTACTTGAGCAAGGCAAGCAACTGCGTTCAGTTGAATGGAGGGAAGACGAACGCAAAGCTTTAAAGCCCTTGTGCCCGATGACTTTGAAACCGGTGTTATATGTGGCCAATGTGTCCGATGATGATCTTGACGGTTCATCCAAGCATGCTCAAGCAGTGGCAAGTTACGCACAGGCAAACAATAGTCAGTGGTTGCCAATTTGTGGCGACATGGAACTTGAACTGCGCCGCATGGACGACGAGGAAAAAGAAATGTTCATGGATGAGCTTGGCATGCAAGAGCTTGGCCTCGGTCGTTTAACTAAATCCGTTTATGCGCTGTTAGGCCTGCAAACATATTTCACCGCCGGCGAAATTGAAATTCGCGCGTGGACGATTAAGCAAGGTGACACTGCCCCGGTTGCCGCCGGTGTAATCCACACCGACTTCCAAAATAAATTTATTCGGGCGCAAGTATTCAATGTCGAAGACTTAGTTGAACATGAATCAGAGGCCGCAGTTAAGGCCGCTGGAAAATTGCGCACCGAAGGTAAGGAATACTTAATGAGAGAAGGGGATATTGTCCACTTCTTGATTTAAGCGACTCCTCTTAGCCTAAAGTCCGAGCAATTCGTCGAGTTTGCCCTGCTCTTGAAGAGCAGCCAAATCGTCGTAACCGCCGATTAACTTGTCGTCGATGAAAATTTCTGGAACGGTCATACGACCGCCACTGCGTTCCATCATTTCGTCGGTGCGCTCGGGCACCTCACTTAGGTTTATTTCCTCAAAAGTGATCCCCTTTGACTCCATTAGGCGCTTGGCCATGGTGCAGTATGGGCAGACTGTTTTTGAGTAGATTTCGACTTTTGCCATAGGCGTAGTGTAACTTCTCATTTGTTAATATCCTCCGAGTCAAACGGTATGAGAATAGGGTAAAATCTGCGTATGTCAACTTCGAAGCGACCCGACGAAATTACCTTTGGCGAATGCTGGTGCCGTGATGGCCTCCAGTCAATTGCAACCCAAGTTCCGACTGAACAAAAAATCGAAATGCTCAACGGAATGATTGATGCCGGGATTCCCGAAATCGAGGTGACATCATTTTCTAATCCAAAATTATTGCCGCAGTTCGCAGATGCGGTCGAAGTACTAAAAGGCATTCGTCGCGATAATCACAATACAAAGTTTCGTATTTTGATGCCTAACATGCGCGGCTGGGAACGCCTTGAGGAATGCATCGATGCCGGATATGGTGCCGACAAAATCATTTTGATGATTTCATCTTCGGAAGCTCACAATACCAAAAACTTTCGTGCCACCCACGAAGAGGCGATGAAAGATCACGCCGCAATCATGAAGCGCGCCCACGCAAAGGGCGTTGAAATAATTGGTTGTGTTGGCACCGTTTATGGTTGTGCCATCATGGGCGATGTGCCTCAAGCAGACGTGGACAAGCTGACTCATTTTTACTTAGAGGAAGGTGCTCAGGTTTTAATGCTTGGCGATACAACTGGGCAAGCGAACCCAGTCCAAGTTGAACGAATCCTCGGACACTTACTGCAGAAATTCCCCAACGGCGATTTTTTAGCTCACTTTCATGACACCCGTGGGACCGGAGTGGCAAATTCAATGACTGCAGTGAATATGGGATTACGCTGGGTTGACGGCTCTTTAGGGGCGATTGGCGGACAGCCGGCATCGGGTGCGGCACTCTATCATCTAGGCTTTAAGGGCAACACCTGTTCGGAAGATTTTGTCGCAATGATTGAAGAATGCGGGGTCAAGACAGGAATCGATATCGACAAGTTGTTAGCACTTGGTAAGCGTGCCGAAGAAGTTGTTGGCTTTCAAATGCGTGCTAACGTTATTCATGCGGGCCGCGTTGATCACTTCCCAAGTGGTGCTGAAAAAGGCACCGGTCCCGGCGTAGGGGCATCAACTGAAACTGCTTAAAGAGTTCTCGTAAAAAGCGCTGATGAACATCCTGCTTGCTTACCGTGGTTTGCCTTGGCCAATCACGGAGGGGTACCACCTGCGCATCCTGCATATTTTTAAGCATTTAAAGGCGGCCGGTCATGAAGTTCATCTGTTGGCTTTGTGCAATAACTTGGACCAAAGGAAATGCTTGACTGATTTGCAAAAGCACAACCTATTTACCAGCATTCATTGCCTTGATTTTCCGCCGCGCAATTTGTTAGGCCGCATAAAAACAAATCTTGGAATGAATGGTGCCAATTCATTGCTTGCTGAATATCCGGGCTTCGGGCAACAAGTTAAAGCAAAAGTGGTGGAATTACGGGAACACCACCAACTCGATGTGGCATATATTTTCGATCCCTGGGTCGAAGTGCTCTTCGCCGAGGCTAGTCGTGAAATTCCGAGTCTACTCGACATTTGCGATAGTCGTACGCTCTTTTACGAGCGTCAGTTGGCCAGTAAAAAGTTCTTCGAATTAAGTGCTTTGCGAATCCAACAACTAGTACGCCGCTTTAGAGATATTGAAAGCTTTTCCTTGGCCAATTATTCGCTGGCAACGGTGGTTTCTCCAGACGACCAAAATGCATTGCGCAAAATGAACCCCACTGCGGAAGTTGAAGTTATCGCCAACGGGGTCGATACTGAACAGTTTGCCCCGATAGAAACTAATCCACCACAAGCCGGTCGGATGCTTATCTTTGGCAACATGGATTTTTTGCCAAATGTTGATTCCGCGATTCGTTCGGCAACTGAATTGCTGCCAAAAATTCGCCAACAAGTGCCCGCGGCGCATTTAATTGTGGTTGGAACTAATCCACTTCCAGAGGTGCGCGCATTAAATAATTTGCCAGGTGTTGAAGTTACTGGTGAAGTGCCTGACCTAACTCCGATTATTAACTCGAGTCAATTTTTACTTGCACCAATGCGCTTTGGTGCTGGCATAAAAAATAAAATTCTAGAAACTATGGCCTGTGGTCGCGCGGTTATCACCAGCCCTGACACCGCTTCGGCGTTGCATCCAGATGCCGCCAACTTATTAGTTCAAGCCGCCACAAATAAAGAGTTAGTCGCGGCCGCCGTTCAACTATTAAAAGATCAAAAAAAATCCGCCCAACTTGGAAAAGCGGGGCGGGAAGTGATGCGCCGCCACCACTCATGGGGAGCGGCGGCGGCGCGTTATGCTGAATTGTTAAGCGAACTTACAGAATGTCGATAGACAGTAAGTTACTGTCAAACACGTTACCGTTATCAGTCGCAGCAACTTCTAAGTAGAGGGTGCGTCCAGCAATTGAACCAGGCATGTTCGGAGTATTAAGTCCGGCCGCGCCAGCAGCATCAGCGTTTAACTGAGCACCAACATTCATTGGCCAACCAATGTCAAAGCTATGCCCACTAATTGATGAGCCATTGTTCTTGAATGACCACAATACCCACAATGGGGCATTTGCTGGCGCACTATCAATGCTAAGCGTTGCTGATGAACCGGCGTTCACACTCGCTGGGCCAGTTAAGTTGATGGTGTCGGTCGGATCCAAACCTTGCAATGAAATGATTTCAAAGTCATCAATGTTCCAACCACCAAGTTCCATCACTTGATCGGAATTCATTTCGAAGCGCACCTTCACGTTTGACTTGCCATCAGCCCATTGAGCAATGTCGATGGTCTGTTGCCGCCACGATGAATCAATGATGTGGAAAGCGTCGCCGCCGTAACCGACTGGGTTTTCCCAGACGACGTTGCCGTTAACCAAAATTCGCGCACTATCGTAAGGCGCAGCTTCGACACTTAACCAACGTTGAAAAATCAACTTGGTGTTGGTCTTGCCACTGCAATCAATGCTTGGAGATTCGAGCCAATTATTGACGTTCGATGGGTAGGAGCCATTACTGCCATTGCCAAGGTCATTGCCCCAGCATAGCCCGCCAGAAACGGCAGTGGGCGGGTCGTACCAAGATGTGCCTTCGTGGCGACTTGAATCTCCGGACTTGCCTTGCGGCGCGCCACGTTGCCAATCGTCGGCACCCTTAATGGTGCCATGAGTCCAACCCTCGTCAGTCCAACCTTCAAAGTCATTTGTGTAAACAACATTTAGTTGGCCCACGGCGAATGAAAAGACATCATCGCCGGGGTAAGAAGTTTCTGGCAGCCAACCACTATTGCCAGCACTATCGGTGGCATGAATGTAATACTCAACCACACTTGGTGCTGGGGTGCCTGGCAAATCGCCAGTCCACTCATCACCATTGCCGGTTGCAGTCATCGCAGCGGTGTGCCAAGACCCACTATCCACGCGGTACCAGAGTTGCGCCGAAGCGGTTGAAGCGTTGGGCTTAACCGAAATCAAATTAGCGTTTACGGTGTAAGGACCAGCTTCATTCTGGGTATTGCCAAGTGGTGAGTGGGCAAACTCAAAGCTTGGACCGTCTACTTGCAGAATGTGAAATCCTTCCTCAATGTCAGAAATGTAAACCACTCCCGAAGGTGAGAATGGGTAACAACCCCAAGCGCCGTGGTAGCCACTGCCTGAACCATATGATGATGTGTCATATGAAGCTAAGAAATTAATGTTGCTCGGATCGGAAATGTCCGCGCACACAAAACCTTCGGTGTACCACGAAGCAAAAACTTTATCGCCAATGATGAATGCATTATGCACGATGGAGTTGGCGTTTAAAGTCCAAGTGTCCAAGTGTTGAATGTTGTTCATGTTGGAAATATCGTAAGTGGCAATTGAGCCACCGTTAACTTCATCAGTAGTTACACAAACAGTGTTGTTGGCATTTACCCAAGTGCTGTGAGTAAAAACTCCCGGTGTGGTGATTGTGTCTTTAGTCGGGAAGTTTGATTGCACCGTAGAGATGCGGTACTTGCCGTCGTAAATTTCACCAAGGTGAGCGAAGCCGTCTTGCACATGCAAGTCATGAATGTAAGGCGAACTTTTGGTTGCCCACAAACTTGGAGTGGTGGGGTTACTTAAATCAAGCACCCGCAGCCCCTTGTTGGTGCCACACACATAGGCCTTGGCATCAGCAACATCGATTTGAATGTTGTGGGCGTTAGTCCAGTTGTTAGTTCCCCAAGTCTTCACCAAACTAGGGTTTTCAGGGTTGGCCAAGTCAACAATCTGCACGCCGCCACCGCCTTCGGTAACAATGTAGGCGTAGTGATCGTAAGTTTTCATGTCGCGCCAAATTGAATTGGGGCCATTGATGAAGCCAACGTTGTAAGGTGCAGTCGGGTCGGTGCAGTTGTAAAAAGCAGTACCGGTGGTAGTGCCAACAATTGCGTATTCATCGCCATTAGGAGCGGTGTAGCCCCAAATGTCGTTGTATTCCGAGTATTGCTTAACCTTTGCTAGCAATGTCGCGCCGTTGCCCTGCGCAGGCAGGACACTAGCGAATGCGAGCAAGCAAAGAAGAGTGGGGAGTTTTTGCATGTGTTTAGAGGACGGTCAAACTAATTGAGTTTGAGTCAAACAAAGCGCCAGAACTATCTTGTGCGGCGACTTCGAGGTGGATTACCATTCCAGAAGATGTTGGAGGTAATACTGGAGTGGTAATGCTAGCAGTGCCAGCGGCATCAGTCGTGCCTTGTAGCGCGACACTTAAGGGAGCGCCAAGGTCGAAGCTATGACCATTGACCACACTTCCATTTAAGTTTGTTGACCACGCAAACCAGAACATCGAGTTGGCCGGTGCCGAGTTAATGTCGTAGGGCAAGCTAGTGCCAGCAAAGGCGGTGGTCGGTCCAGTTAGGACAATTGTGTTGGAGCCGCCAGGTACTGAGCCAATGGTTAACAACTCAAGGTCATCAATCGCCCATCCGCCAAGCTCTAGACCTGCGTCAGATTCGAGAGTAAATTTGATTTTCACTGAAGAATTATTGTCAGCCCAATTGGAGATATCAATTTCTTGTTCACTCCAGCCAGTTTCTTGAATGTGGGTACCGCTAGGGTTTTCCCATGCCAAACTACCGTTGACGTAGATGCGCGCATTGTCGTAAATGCCTTGCTCAACAGAAAGCCAGCGTTGGAAGCGTAACTTAACCCCAATGGCACCAGTGCAATCAATGCTTGCTGATTCCAGCCAGTTATTTACATCCGGCATGTAAGAGCCGTTCCAACCGCTATTGCCAAGGTCATTGGCCCAACATTTGGAACCGCTGTAGGCAGTGTTCGGGTCTTGCCAGGCAACTCCCCATGAGTTAGTTCCAGATGCCCCAGTTGGAGTTCCGCGCTGCCAATCATCTTGGGTCGCGATTTGTCCGTGGGTCCAACCTTCATTAGTGCTTGCTTCAAAATCGTTGAAGTAGAGGCGGGTTACAACACCAACGATGAATGAGTACTCACCAGTGCGTGGGTCCTGCACGTTGTTGCCAACGCTATCGTGGGCCAAGATGTGGTATTCAACTTTCGCCGGTGAAATTTGGCCAGGGATATTTGCTGACCAAGTAGCGCCACTTTGGCTCATGTTGAGTGTTTGCTCAGGGCCATCATTAACTGAGTAAAGAACTTCAGCGCCAGTAATTGTTGCGCCAACCCATGATGAAATTTGCGCATCAACTAGGTAGGGGCCAGCTTCATTTTGGGTATCGCCAAGTGGGGTATGCACGATATCAATCAATTGCAAGTCAACGCCTGGAAAACCTTGATCACGGAAACCGTTATCAATGTCTTGGAAGTTTGGAGTACCGTTCCAAATGTTGCCATCGGTGTCGTCAAGAGCAAGCCAGTGTTCTTCAACAATGCTGTGGATTTGGCCATCGTTGTAGCCGTTCATCCAAGCTGAGTGCAGCATGTCAGAAACTGCATCACCGGCGGCGTTGCCGAGGGTGTTGTTTAACCGGTCACGGACTTTCCACAGCGCGCCCATTAGCACTTCACCATCAGCGTGAACTTGGCCGTAGCAACCACCGTTGCCATCGCCGCAGTATTGGCGGGTGTTCAGGCCGGTACGAATGTAACCGCCACTAGTGAAAAAGTATTCGCCGGTGATTGGGGTGTCGTAAATGTAGTTTGAGTAAACGTCGGCATTGCCCTCTCCAAAACCATCACTACCATTTCCTGAACCATACTTGTCGTTTGCCCAGTGTCCATGTTCGTGGGCAACAATCGTCGAGTAGGCGGTGTTGTTGCAACCGCCACCGGCAGCGTAAAAATTAATTGAACTACCGTTGTAGTAAGCATTGCAAGTCGATGACAGCATCACGTTGGCAGTTGCCCGAAAATCCATTTTGGTGTCGCTAGGATTTTGTGCCTTGACCCAATCATGGAAGTCGCCGAGTCCGCGGAAGGCGTTGGCTTCAGAAGTATCAGCTGCCCCTTTACTAGGGTTCATCGCAATGTTTTTGGGGTTGCCGGGAGTGAGGCTGGTGGTGATGCTGTATTCGGCACCGCTGTCGTCCAGCACCCGTGCCCAAGTTCCGGTGAACTTCATCGTCACATCGACGGCACTAGTTCCCGAAGTCGCGATTGAAAAATCACCATTGCTGTCGGTGGTGGTGTTACCTGCTGGTGAAGTAACCGTCATGTCGGCCATGGTAAATAATGCTTCAGGGTTTGAAGACATATCAGGCAAAGTTCCTGGGCTGGCCCAAGCTTGAACATTGCCGCTTACTTGTTGATGGTGAACTAACTCATCAACTTGTAGTACTTCAGGAAGAGTGTTATCAGCAGCGACAAAAATACGCTTGCCGACCGGAACAACACTGCCCGATTCAGCGCGCATTTCAATTGACCAAGCAAGGCGCGGCTCAGCCGTTTTGCCTGGCTGGTGGCGGATGATTACAAGCTCAGGAAGTTCAATACTTTCCGCGCGTCGTTGGTTGTCGCTGACGAAGCGAGTGTTCGCAATACTGATTGCAGTGTATTGGTCAACGAGTGGCGCGGTTGAGAAATTCTCAATCCCGGGCAAGCCAGTGGTGTCGATTGCCAACAGAGTTCCATCTTCGGCAAAAAGCACTGAGCAACCGCCGCGAACAAGCCGAACACCTTGTTGTTTCTGCGTAAAATGCACCGCCATCTTGTTCTGGCCACCGATTTGGGCCAGCGGTAAGTGGATTACTTCCTCGTCCACTAGAGTTTGGTCGGCAATGGAAAATAATGGGAAGGCTGCGTCAAGTGCTTGGCGACCTAACTCGAACCACTCAGGGTCGGAGGAAGGGGCAAAAGTTGCCGCCTTAGAGCCGCCATAAAGAAAACGGGCAGTTCCGGTGGCAGGGTCTTGGCGTAGCCGCCAATTTGAGCCAGTTACGAGCTCCCAAGCTTCTAGCTGAGGAGTCTGGGAAGTGATTTGTGGGCTAAGCGCTGCACTTAGCAGCAAGGGGATTGCGAGGATCATGGGCTGAGTGGGGGTGGTTCGGGTGGAATTAACTTCTTTTCTACTTACTATTTATACCAAAGTGTCAGTAACTTGGTATTGAAAGAAAATGGGTGACGGTGAGAAATTTACCTTAGTTCCGTGAAATAAAGGAATAGCAGAGAAAATATTGCGCATTTTGCATTTGAGAGTTTGTATTTAGCGCTTAAAATAATTGGACACTAGGCGACTTTTGGTTGCCCTCTAACTAGCACCTTCACTTTAAGAAGCCTCAATGACCGCGCAAGCACTCCCCTCTGCCAGTTTAGGCGGAGCAACCGCTCCCCAGCAACATCTATTGCTGCTGACGGTTTCCTTGTTGGTATGTGCATTCACTCTGCTTGCTTGCGGGGGTGGAGGCACAGGCTCCGCTGGTGGCGGTGGCACCGTCACACCACCAGATGATTTTCTAACTGAAGATCTAAGGGGTGACTGGGTTGGAATTTTGGTACCAGATGTCTTAGGTAAGCTTCCTTATTCCTTCTACATTTGTTGTGACGATACAGGTGCCCCTTATCTTGGTGCCGATGCTAAAACTCGTGATTGGTCTATGCCCACGGTTTACACCTACTCTAAAGTGAAGCCAGACGGTGAATTCAGCATGATTATTGTTGATTGCACCAACCTTTATACCTTTGATGGATTTATTGACGTAGGACGCAGGACCATTAGCGGCGATTATCTAATGCTCCACGAGGGGCGTTTAGAAGGAGAAGGAACCTACAGTGCGGTTCTTTCGGCTCCAGGTGTCTTCACCATTGCCGATCAAGTCGCCGGAAGCTGGAGTGGTACGGCAGTGAATAGTAGTGGTGCCATCCGCCCAGTTGATGTTGAAATCGATTCAGTGGGAAATATTGTGAGCTACAACTTTGATAATGTGGCATTTGACACCACCCAAAGTAGCCTCACCGTGATGTTGGAAAACGACACAGTTGGTCGCCTAGGTTCATTAAATATGAAGTTGTTGGATGGAGCCGTGCAGAGTATTAATCACCTGCTCGTCGATGAAAGTGGCACGCGCCTTGGGGGCTATGGCCTCAGTGATGGCAACGAAGTAATATTCACATTAACTAAAGTTAATTAAATTTGGGAACCGATAAGGGGGTAGGGGAGTCTTCCCTGCTAATCCCATGTTGTTGAAAATGTTGTTGAAACTTAATCATAAGTCGCTAATTCCGCTAAGCCTCATGGTGTCGCTACTTGCCTGCGAGGGGGGAACTACTGGTGCTGGAGCAAATTCTGGTGGGCCGCCCATAGAAGGCGGTTACGACAACTTATACCTGACCGGTGATTGGATTGGCACGATTTCGCCCGATGCCGCCAAACCCGAATACCTTTACTACATTCGTTGTGGCGCAGATGGCTTCGCTTTTGCCGGGGCTGATTCACGCGATTCAGATTGGTCGGATATGGACCATACCACCTATTCGTGGGTGAGGGAAAGCGGCGCATTCACCATCTCAATCATCAGGGAGGATGAATTGACCTTTTTTGAGGGTGATTTACGGGCTGGAGGTTTGATTGCAGAAGGTCGCTATCAAAAAGTCGTCGGAGGAGATTCTCGCGGCACTGGCCATTTCTCGGCAGTAATTTCAGGCGGCCCCGGCACCTTTAGCGTGGGCGATCAACTTCCCGGCCTGTGGAGTGGGGAAATGGAATTGCCTGACGATTCAATGCTGGCAGTTAGTTTGGAAATAAACCAATTTGACCACATTGTGTCCGGAAATATTAACGGCGTTGATTTAAATCTTGTCGATTGGACCGCAGGTTTGCCGTTGTTCTACGACATCGACAGTGTTGGTAGATTGCAATCATCTAGTTTTTCAATGATCGATGGCAGTGCTCTCAACATGGAATTAATGCTAGTTGATGAGGCCGGCGAGATGTTGAGTGCAAAAGCTCTTCACTCCACCTACGGCCAAGTTTACTTCAGCTTAAGCAAGAACTAATAATTGAGTTTTCGAGTAGGATGGAGGGGTGAATTTCCCTCGCATCCTTCTTTTGTCTTGCTTGCTTAGTCCACTCAGCGCCCAATCATCGTGGGTCGCAGTTGAGGTGGCTCCCAATTCCAGTGCCGCTAGTGAATTGGAGGCAAATGGTTTTGTGTTGCAGCCGCTGGCACCGGCAGTCCAACACATTGAAATAATTCTTCCCGATAGTGATTTGCCACGCTTGGAAAAAACCGGCCACAGCTTTGAAGTTTTAAAGCACTCGCGGCCATTACGTGAAATTGTTGCCAACGGTCGCGCACTTGATTCGCGTTTTTATGACTGGAGTGAAATTAACGCCAAGTTGTTGGACTTAAACAACAACTATCCAAACATCGCCCGCCGCCAAGATTTAAATGCAATGCTGGGAACCTCGCTGACTCATCAAGGCCGAAACATTTATGCAATTATGTTGTCGGACAATCCGGCAATCGCAGAAGACGAAAAAAATGTTTTGTTCGTGGGTAATCATCATAGTCGTGAAATTGCCACGCCTGCTCACATGCTCGACTTGGCTGAATACTTATGCGCAAACTATGGAAGTGATCCGGAAATCACTGCGTGGTTAAATGAATATCAAATATGGATTGCACCAACTTGGAACCCCGATGGTTTGGAGCACGTTTGGAATAGTGATCAATGGTGGCGCAAAAATCGTCGCAACAATGGTGGTGGAGTTTACGGTGTTGATTTAAACCGCAACTACTTGCATGATTGGGCCAACTGTGGCAGTTATTCAAATAGCCCATCTTCGGATGTCTATGCCGGACCTTCGGCAGCTTCGGAACCTGAAACGCAAACCATGCTCGCCTTTGGCCGCCAAATGAATTTCGTGAAAGTGATTGATGTCCATCAATCTGGCCAAGAAGTGCTTTACCCATTTGCCTGCGGTACCATCGATAACGAGGCCAAAGATTCAATTTGGGCAGTCCGCGATCGCTTGGCCGCGGCCGCCAACTATTCGGACCGTTATGCCTCTGCCGGCGGAGAACATTTCGAATGGGAATACTCTGAAATTGGTTCGCTCTCATACTTAATCGAACTCGACACGACCTTCTTTCCAAGTTGGTCGCAATCACTTGCAGAAATTCAGCGGGCGCGCCCTTTGTATTTGCAAATGTTGCGCGAATCAGTGCCGGCTAGTGGCCACGTTTACGATGCACTAACGGGCGCTCCATTGAACGCTGACTTTACGATTGCCGGCCTCAATTTATATGAAGGCGAAACTCGCCAAAGTCGCGCGAGTAATGCCGGGCGTTGGCATTCATGGATTCGAAATGGAAATTACGATTTCACTTTTTCGGCACCTGGCTATGCGTCCGCGCAAGTTAACTTGGAGGTAGTTGCTGGCGGCCTCGAAAAAAACATTTTTCTGCAAGCAAACAATCAATCTTGGTTAGCACTTGATGGAAATCCTGCAGTCGGCAATAACATTCGTTTCTTTTTAAATGGGGCAACAAGTCATGCTGGCCAAACAGTTTCGGTGGTGATGGGCGCTAGTGGTGGTGGGCCATTTGGTGGCAGCATGAGTGCCGGTTCAATTTCAGTTCCAGTAAGCAACGATTACGTGGTGCAATGGTGCATTGGAAATGCCGCGCAAATGTCATCTTCAATTGCCGCAAATGGAATTGCGGTTACGCCCTACCTTAATATCCCAAACGCTGCAGCAGGCATGAATCTGCACGCTTCGGGAGTGATTCACGATGGCGCGGGCTCGCAGTTTTACGCGGCCACCCCAGCCCTGCCTTTTGAAATTAATTAAGCACAATTTCTGTTCAAGAAGTTAGGCCAAATTAGGATATTGCTCCCCATGAGTTCCCTCCACCTACTAAGTGATTTCGATGGCGTTTGGACCGAGCCGGCGCGCGAGTACGCCGCGGTTCAGGCCAAGGTTGTCGCTGAACTCGCCGAGTCCTTGAGCGAAGCTCCTGAGCGTTCTGCTCGGCGCTATGAAGAATACGCGGCCGCAGTAATGGAGCACCCCGAGCAGTACGGTTGGCAAGCCGACCCAAATGATTTGCGTTTGTCGTCTTATGTTGACGAAGATTATTTTTGTTTGCCGGCGGCAATTGGCCAGTACATTGACCATGGAGATTCACTCGAATCACAAATGGTTAAAAAAGCGCTGCTTAACCGTTTCGAATCGGTCATTCAAATGCTCGACCACTGTTTTCACAGCACCTGCGCAAATTTTCGTAGCGAAGTTGATCACGACCTAACCCACGGTTCAGAACAAGTCCTGCAATGGATGTTGGATCATGAAATAAGTGTGACTTGGGCAACCAACGCGCCCGCAGAAAAAATTATTACTTGGTTTGGACACCATGGCTTTGAAGTAGCTAATGCTCGTGAAACTAAGTTGGGCGAAACGCCACTTAGAGTATTCGGCCGCGCTGGAAAGCAATGGCTTGGAGATAGTGGTGAAGAATTGGATTTCGATGGGCGCAAGGTCCTGGTGGATAGACCGGAGTACCGAAAGATTCTTCAGGCGGAACAACCAGACTTGGTTGTGGGCGACGTGTTGTCTCTCGATTTAGCCTTACCTTTAGCCATGCGCAGCAAGCAAGCGCTGGGCGCGCCGCGGGAAGTTGCCCTAGTTTGGCGGCGGGAGACTCCCGGCTGGGTGGTGAACTCGATTGGCGAGGCCGATCATCAGGTTGACCACCTCATTTCGCACCTCACATCCTTGCCGCGATTATTGCTCGGCCTGATGCATCAGGCACCAGCTCAAACAGCTGTCGTCGGGACAACTTCCTAGGGCTCAGTTATCATTCTCGGCACGATGGAGTTCATGCGCGTTTGGGCACCTTACATTTACCTCTACGGAGTAGGGGGAATCTTCTTTTTGTCAGCACTATTCTTAGTGTTGCGCAGTCGAGCATGCCGTACCAATGTGCGCCGTGACCGTTTTTGGTTGGGTGTTTTAGCATTTGGCTTTATTTGGTTTGCTGGCCTACATGCAAGCGGAATTAGTGCCAGCGTGATGTCGCCCAGCGAAGCGGGCTTTAGCGAATCAGCACAAGCAGAACTGGACACGCGAGATGGTCGTTCAAGTCCGTCGGCGCCATTGTTCTTAGCCATTATTCTTGGTTATATAGTTGTAGTCTTAGGATTTGGCGCATGGTTTTCGCGTTTCAATAAAACCACCAACGACTTTTTCTTTGGCGGTCGGCGATTTTCGTGGTGGTTGATTACGATGTCGATTGTGGCAACCGGAGTTGGCTCTCACTCCTTCCTCAAATATTCAGCGAAAGGATTTCAACACGGATTTTCTTCTTCAATGACTTACCTGAACGATTGGTTTTTTATGCCATTGTTCATGTTTGGGTGGCTGCCAATTATTTACTTCACGCGAGTGAAGTCGATCCCAGAGTATTTTGAACGCCGCTTTGACTCACGTGTGCGCAAGTTGGCGACCATGGCATTACTGGTTTATATGCTCGGCTATATCGCCATCGGTTTTTTGACGATGGCCAAGACTTTGCAGCCAGTCTTACAAGATTACATGGGCTGGAATGTCGGACTCGACGGCATTATTTGGGTAGTTGCGATTGTTTCGGGAATTTACATCACCTTCGGTGGGCAAACTGCGGTAATTTTCACTGACCTGCTGCAAGGCTTCATCTTGCTATTTGGTGGTTCTCTACTTTTCTTGCTCGGCCTAAACTGGTTAGGCGGTTTTGATGTTTTCTGGAATGCCTTGCCGCAAGATTTTAAATTGCCTTTGGCGCACCTTAATCAACCGCAAGACTTTCACACGGTCGGCATCTTTTGGCAAGACGGTGTTGCTGGTTCAATCGGCTTCCTGTTCTTGAACCAGGGTCTATTGATGCGCTTCATGGCCTGTCGCTCAGTAGAGGAGGGGCGCAAGGCCGCCGCTTTCAACACCTTGTTTTTGTTGCCAATTTCAACAATTGTGGTGTGTAATGCCGGTTGGGTCGGTCGGGCAATTTCAGGCGCACGCCCAGACATTCTTCCACCCGACACCGCACCCGATGAAATTTTCACGCGCGTAACTGCGATTGTGTCATCCCCAGCGGTGTTCTCGTTTTTAATCGCGGCTGTAGTCGCGGCATTGATGTCCACCGTCGACACCCTGATTAACGCAGTGGCGGCGATTACGATTAACGATATTTACCGTCCCTTGGTTAAGGGTAAAGATGACCGCCACTACTTGAAAATGGCGATGATTTTTTCGGCCGCGGCCACCATCATTGGTGTTTTGGCAACCTATCCTTTCCGCGGATTTGACACTCTTTACGAGGCCCACGCCAAGTTCCACGGGACGGTAACGCCACCCTTGGTCGCGGCGGTGTTCCTGGGAGCATTCTGGAAACGCTTCACCACCAAAGCAGCCATCGCCACCTTCGTGGGCGGGATGTTGTTAATCGTGGTCGGCCAAGCCAACCCCGAAATCTTTGTGAAGCCATTTGCGCACGGTGTCGACATGGACCCCGAACACCCATGGAAATACATGGGCGCAGTTTGGAATTTGATAGCGTGTTTCGGGATTGGAATTGTGGTGACTATTTTCACCAAACCTGAGCCCGAGGAAAAAATCAAAGGGCTTACCCTGTGGTCTGTTGAAGTTGCGCGCTGGATGTTTAAAGGCAGCGAGCCGAACGACCGCCCTGGTTTTACCCTTCCGTTACGCTGGAAAGTTGACCCAAATCTAGCGGAAGGAATTGTGGTAGTTGATGCCGAATCCTTGCGCGGCTTAGCCGGCGATGAAGGTGATATGGTTTATCTGTGCGATAGTCGCAAGTGGTTGGGTGGTCTGCGCTCCGCGCACGCACGCCTCAAGGGAGTGCACGACTTAGGTGAAGTGGTGTTGCTTGCCAAAGACGTGGCCGAGGCCGGACACTTTGTTGACGGCAAATTGATAACTATCGAAAAGGACTTCTAAGCTTTTATTAAAGTTTTCAGTTCTTGCATCGATTCGATTGCCCAGCCTACGCCTTCACGGCCACAGCCTGAGGCTTTAACTCCGCCGTATGGCATGTCATCACAGCGGAAAGTGGTGGGGCCACCAACTATTAATTGTCCAACTTCTAGTTGATTAAAGGCTTGGTCAATTAAAGCCTGCTCGTGGGTGTAAATCGCCGATTGAAGCCCATACTTGCTTTTATTTATTGAGTCGATAGTGGCCGTGAAATCGCTCCAAGGACTGATGATAAGAATTGGTGCGAACACTTCTTCTTGCCACAAATTGCAATTCTCTGGCACATTACTGATTATTGTTGGACTTAAGAAGTTTCCACTGCGTTGCCCTCCACAATGCAGTTGCGCCCCGCCGGAGAGAGCTTCATTAATCCAATCTTCGGCGCGTTGTGCGGCCGCTTGATTAATCATCGGTCCGAAGTTGGTCGTCGGATCGCTGAGATTCCCAGAGTGAAGTTGCGCAACCTTTTCGATTAAACTATTGCAAAAATCATCAAAACAATTTTCGGGTACAAATAATCTTTGTAGGGAAATACAAATTTGGCCCGAGTAAGCGAAGGCGGCGGTGAAAGTAGAACTGACGGCGTCATCTAACTCCCAGTCTGGAGCCACAATTGCGGCCGCGTTTCCACCCAACTCTAGAGTCACCCGTGCGTGGGCGGCTAGGGCTTTTAACTTCCAGCCAACTTCGGCAGAACCGGTGAACGATAAGTGACGAACCGACTTGTGGGTAATAAGTGGCCCGCTTTGTTCGGGTAGGCAGGGAAGGACCGACCATGAATGGGGAATTAATTTGCTGTTAATTTCCATTAGGACCTCAGCCAGTAATAGTGCTGAAAGCGGAGTTTTTTCGGCGGGCTTCAAAACGAAAGGACAGCCTGCGGCTATGGCTGGCCCAACTTTGTGCGCGACTAAGTTGAGTGGAAAATTAAACGGCGTAATAAAACTACAAACACCAACCGGAAAGCGCTTCAAAAATGCCGTCTTGTTGCTGAAACTTGCAACGTGATGATTGTCTAGGCTAAGGGCCGCCGCGGCACAAAGACGAAAAGTGACAATCGCTCGCTGCACTTCACCTTCGGCATATTGTTGAGGTTTGCCTGCTTCATCGCGGATAACTGCCGCAAATTCATCGGCTCGAAGGCTAATTGCATCAGCAATTTCAGTTAATCGGCGAGAACGAATTTCAGCACTCTCGGCTTGGCATTCGGCGCGCGCTAAATCCGCCGCCAAAATTGCCTGATTACACAGGTTGGTGTCCGCAAGGGATACATCTGCTAAGAAGTCTCCAGCCTCTGGACCTCGCACCGCGATGCTTTGTTCACAGCGATGCCATTTGCCAGCCAGTAGTAGCGGCTTTGCCGAATTGGACTTGAGCTTGCAAGTACTTTTCATGCCAAGAGGATACGTTTGCGGGACTGTTTACTATGATAAACACGTACCCCCCCCTGAAGTGCGCCTCCCTCCTGGTTGGGTTTTTGCGCATTACTCAATGGACAAAGAGAACAAAAAAAAGAACCTGAAGGCTCTTCTTGAAGCCGTTCAGCGAGCAAAAGTCGACGAAGAAAATAATCCGCCTGGCGAGTCTCCTCATAGTATCCGTGAGCCAGCCCCTGGCGAGGTTATCGGAGACTTTAAAATTATTCGTGAAATTGGCCGCGGCGGAATGGGCGTTATTTTTGAGGCCGAGCAATTAAGTTTGCACCGTCAAGTTGCGCTTAAAGTTCTGTACCCGGCTCTTTCAAGTTCGGTACGTACATTGCGCCGCTTCCACCGAGAATCAGAAGCTGTTGCAAAGATAAAACATAATAATATTATCCCCGTGTGGGCGGTTGGCGCCAGCCGGGGATTGAACTATTTCGCCATGCGTTATTTGCCTGGCCCAAACTTGGCAGAGTTGATTGAGGAACTGCGAGTTGCCAAGGATGATGGTCGCCGCACTTTGATTATTGATCTGTATGGCAGTAATGTTGCGGTCCAATCATCAACCGCTGGCGAAGCCGTTGCAGTCGCTCCAGCCAGCGACCAAACAGGACTACGCTTTTCGGTTAACAATTATGTCTATCGTGCAATTGAATTGATTGCCAACATCGCTGATGGCTTGGCTGCTTCACATGAACGTGGTGTTATTCATCGCGACGTTAAGCCCGGCAATTTGGTTTTTGATTCGAGCGGGCAATTGGTGTTGACAGACTTTGGAATTGCTAAGTCGAGTAGTAATCTGACCATTACTCGGACCGGTGAATTTATCGGTTCGCCAGGTTATATAAGCCCTGAACAGGCCATGGCTAAAAGAATCAATGTTGACCACCGCACCGACATTTATTCGCTTGGTGTAACTCTGTATGAGTTTTTAACTTTACATCAACCATTTTTGCTTGAAACCCTTGAGGCAACATTGCGGGCAATTTTGACTAAACAGCCGGAATCGCCGCGTAAGTTGAATCCGCGTTTGCCTAAGGACATTGAAACGGTGGTCCTAAAGGCGATGGATAAAGATCCTGACCGTCGTTTTGCTTCGGCGATGGAGTTCGCGGGTGAACTGCGCCGCATTTTGAACTTTGAGGCGATTAGTTCTACACCACCTGGAGCATTAACCAAGGCCGCCCGCATTATGCGCCATAACCGCTCGACCACTGTTGCCAGCTTGGCGATAGTCACTTTGCTAATTGGTAGTTTGGCCATCTGGCAATATTTACAAACAGAAGCTGAGCGACGAACTTTAGATTTGAAGAATATTAAAAATGTGGTCACTGAAGGGGGGGGAGGCGATGGCCGCGCCTCACTAGTGGATACTGTTGAGCAATTACTTGACGGTAGTACGCACGATGAATCTCAAATATTACTGCGATTGGAATTGGTTGATGAAGCTTTGGCCCGCAACAACTATCCCAAAGCCACCGCTTTAATTAGCCAACTTGATTTGATGTTACGCATTGGCCTACAGCAAAGTAGACCGCAGGCGCGGATGTATTTGCCAAAGATTGCAGAATATAAAATTAAATTAATTTCCGGAGTTGAATCTGAAATGTTGGCAGCACTTTATTCTGACTCGCCTCAGTTGGGAAAACTTGCCAAATCGCGAAGCACTTTAGCTAAATTACTTTCCGACCGCGATTCCTTAGTGGCAAAAAATGCCGCGGTATCGTTGGGGCGAAGTGGCGACAACTTAGCGGTGGCGGCACTTTTTGATGCGATATACTTTCTTCAAGAACAGGATTCCTCGCAGCTTCACCTGAGAGCTGACTTTGTTGAGGCAATCGGCTTAATTGACCACCAGTCGGCCTTTGAAGCCTTGCTCAGTCTTACTCAACATGATGACCCTAGCGTTTGTCGTGAAGCAGTGCGGGGGCTTTTTTCTCAGAGTGATCCCCGTGTTACGCAAGAGCTCGAACGAATTTCCAAAATCGCCAAGGACGCTGAAACGCGCATGCTTGCCGAACGGTTTTTAACTAGGATGAAAAATGAAGATTAACTTTCTTTTAGTGATAGTTGCCTATTTGGGAATTGCCTGCGGAGCGTCTCAATCCGATTATCAAATCGGTGTGGTCCTGCCTTTGACCGGCGATTTCGAAACAGACGGTCAAGAAGCCTTTACCGTTATTGGTCTCGTTCAACATCAAGCGCGAACTGATGGCTTGGACCTTAGCTTTGTGGTGTTGGATAATAAATCCGACCCAAACCAGAGTATTGAATGTGTAAACGAACTATATGCTGGTGGCGCATCAATGATTGTCGGACCACTCTATTCAAGTAACTCCCAGGCGGCTGCAGAAGCCGCCAAGAAACTTGGCGTGCCGATGTTGACCCCCTTGGCGACCTTGCCAGAATTAAATCGAAATAATGATTACGTGTTTAGGGCGTGTTTCACCGACACCATGCAGGCCCATGCCTTGGCCGAATATGCGTGGAAGGAATTGTCATTGAAGAAAATGATGACAGTTACCAACTTACAAGAAGCTTATGCGGTTGGATTGAGTCGTGATTTCGAAGACCGCTTCGGTAAGCTCGGAGGAGAAATTGTTAAGCGTGTTTATTACCGTGATTTGTTGACCCAGGCTGAAGAAGTTTTGTCGGACTTATCATCTGTTGGTGCCGATGCAATCTTTTTGCCTGGTTACGATGATGCGGCAATCGATTTTGTCGAACTAAGTTATGAGTCTCTGGGCGACATCACTTTGCTCGGTTCTGACGGCTGGGACACCGCCAAGTTTCGTTCAAACATTTTTCCAGCAGGCCTGAACCTTCGAATGATTATCAGTAATCACTTCGATTTTTCATCGGTGGTCAGCGGTGGCGATTTCCAAGAAAAGTTTTTTGCCGAGTTCGGTCATGATCCTGGGCAAGCGGCGGCCCTTTGTTACGACTCCTTGCGGATTGCCGTGGAGGCGGTGAGTAAAACTAATGGTGATCCGGAATCCGTGCGTAGCTACTTGTCCGAACTGAACTTCACCAAGGGGGTTAGTGGCACAATTGACTTTGCCTCAACCAATACCGGAAACCCGAAAAAACCGGTGGTCATCCAAGAAATAGTTTTGGACCAAGACCGATTGCCAGTTTTTAATTTCCTTGGCAAAGGCTAAGAGTTCTAGTTTATTTCTTTAGGGCTTGCCGCTTCGGGAAGCTCACCGTCAAACTGGTAGCACTCTTTTTGTGACGGGAAGTCACCGCTGTTAATGTCACTGGCCAATTCGGCTAATGCATCGCGAATAATTGAAGACACATCAGCGTATTGCCGGACAAACTTTGGTGAAGGTCCAACTGAAAGCCCCACCACATCGTGGAAAACCATAATTTGGCCGTCGCACCCACCTCCAGCACCAATGCCGATAGTTGGAATTGCAATTTCGGCACTAATCATTTCAGCGACTTCACTCGGTACTCCTTCAAGAACCAAAGCGAAGGCACCGGCTTCAACAAGTGCATGTGCGTCGCTTAATAATTGCTGCGCACCTTCGGCAGTTTTGCCTTGAATGCGATAGCCACCACGCAAGTTGTATGACTGGGGCAGTAGGCCGATGTGTCCCAAAACAGGAATGTCGGCATCTACAAGGGCTTTTACTAAATGTGCTCGTTTGGCCCCACCTTCAAGTTTTACCGCTTGAGCCCCACCTTCACGGACCAAGCGTAAGGCATTGACGATAGTGCTTTCAACGCTAACGTGATAAGTGCCAAAAGGCATGTCGGCAACAACTAGAGGCCGGTCAACGGCACGTTTTACGGCACGACATGCTGAAATGATTTGGTCGAGAGAAATTTTGAGGGTAGTTGCGTGCCCAAGAACAACATTGGCCATGCTGTCGCCCACCAAAATTAAATCGAATCCAGCTTCATCGACCAAGCGCGCGGTTGGCGAATCATAGGCAGTTAATGCGAGAATTTTGCGCGCTGTCCCTTTGCGGGCGCGAATGCTCGGCGCGGTCACTTTTGAAGGTGTGTGGCGCTCGTTGTGCTGGGGTGGTTGGGAGGAGTTTCCGTAAACCGGTTTGTCGGATTGATTATTCATGCGGTGGGGCTCGACCGAGTCAGTGGCATATCTTACCTTCCAACCACAATTCTGGCTTAACTGTACAATGGATAAAAATGCGCCCTTTGTCGCCGCCCCTGATTGCCTTTTTGCTGTTGCTGACCGCTTGCCCAGCAGTCTCGGCTCAAGACCAGCCAGATTTATCCTGGTTTGGTCGCCCGGTAATGCCACCCACTAAAATCGCCGAGCCTGTAGATGGCCAGCAGGGTGAATTGAACCCCCTCGAATCCTTAGCCAACGGGCTGTTGGGGGACAAGGAAGAGCTCGGCCAGGCTTTTGATGGCGCCTTGTTGTACGGAGTGTTGTTAGATGCCGTCGGTGAATTTTCCGAAGCCGATGATGTTGACCGTTTAAATAAACTGCGGGTACGCTCACTTGAATTCCATGGTGCTGGTGAATTGTCAGGCGTGGGTGACGGCTACGTAGTCGCTGATTTGAGCGATGGAGGTAATGGCTCGGAATTTGTTTTACGCGAAGCCGCGGCGTGGTTTTCAGGTTTACCGGGTGGTACTCACTTGCGCGCGGGAAAATACTATGCTGACCTTGGTCGTTGGAATCGCGTTTATGCAAGTGATTTGCCATCCTTAAATATTGATGGCGTGCGGCGCGCATATTTTGGCGGCAACATTGCCTTGACCGGATTGGAATTGCATGGCGGCCGCAGTCGCGATGGTAGTGGATGGTCAGTCGGTATTGCTGGCGACATTGAGTCCCATGACCCCGATGTTCCAGGTAACGGGCTCAGTCGTATTGGCGGGCCAGGTGCGCGTACCGGCATTCGCAATTGGGCCGCTACCGGTCGCTTTCATAGTGGCCGTCCAGAATTAATGTTCGGTTTAAGTTCGTATTACAGTCCAGGCGAAATGCACCAAACCAGTGGTGGGGTTTTGGAAACTGAAACCTTAATCGCAGGAGTTGATTTGAGCAGTTTGCGCCGCTTTGGCGGTGATCGTTGGCGCCAGTGGTCGTTGGAAGCTTGGCGGAAAGGTGGTGATAGTTATTTAGAGTCGGTGCCACCTTTGTTTGGAGTAACTGAGCTTGACAATCAAAAAGCTTGGGGGTGGAGTGGACAGGCATCTTTCGGCCTGGACAAAACTTGGTCCTTTGGGGGCCTAGCCTCCTCTTGGCAGCACTTCCCAAGCGCCAGCAATGAGCGTGGACATTACTTGTCGTCCTTTGTCGATCATTCGTTTGGATCTTCACATCGAATTCGTTTTAGCTTTTCGCATGTTAATCCGGGTCCCGGAGTGCAGAAGTTCTACGCACTTGGGGTGCAATGGACACTTGGTTTTGGAAGTCAACGGGCGACCAACTACCACCGGCCGAGCAGCGACTAAGTTATGCATAAACTTGTATTGCTCGGTGTTGGAGTGCTGAGTTGTTTGTTATGTAGTTGCAGTCAGGACAACTCCGGCAACTCAATGGGAGCTACTTTAAGAATTGCCGCCGCAGCTTCTTTAAGTGATGTACTTCCGCCGCTATTAGATGAGTTTGCGCGCCTAAATGACTGTTCATACCAAGTCAGCTTTGGCGGTTCAGGAGAGTTGGCCGCACAAGTCCGCCATGGCGCGACTTATGATTTACTATTTTTGGCGAGCTGGGAACTTGTGAAAGAACTTGAACATAAGCAATTGGTAGTTCCACCATGTGTTGTTGGGCCAAGTAATCAGTTGGTTTTAGTAACTTCAACTAAGGAGAATAATGCGCATGCTGATTTTCGGTTTGCTGATTTAGATAGTTCGAAATTGGCGATTGGAAGTATTGGGGTGCCGGCTGGTGATTACGCGCGGCGGTGGATAGTAAGTTCTATACCAGAGTTGACCGCCCAATTAGTTGAGTTTCCGCATGTACGTTCGGTGTTGGCCGCCGTAGAGCAGCAAAGTTGTGCGGCTGGATTTGTGTATTTAACTGACTTAGATGGTCGGAGTGAATTGCAGATTTTGGCGCGCGCGAATTTAGACTTAGTGAAGGCTTATGGAATAGCGGTCCTACACGGAAGCGCCCATCAACAAACTGCCCGAACCCTGGCCGAATGGCTTGCTCAACAGCACCACGCTTGGCTTAGGGCTGGTTTTCAGGAGCCCCCAAAGAGGTGAAATAATCGAACTCTTCGCCATCGTCCTACGCACTCTAACCATCGGTTTGATGGCCACCTTAATTCAATTGCCGGTGGCGATTGTGCTGGGGCGTTTTTTGGCGCAACATGAATTTCGTGGCAAGACCTTAATCCAATCGGTGCTAGTGCTGCCAATGTTTTTACCACCGGTAGCAGTTGGTTTGTTGTTGTTATTGCTGTTGGCCCCGACTGGAGCTTTAGGTGGAATTTTTCCAAACCTGCTTTACACCCAAGTTGCCGCAGCCCTTGCCGCCACTGTGATTTCATTTCCTTTGCTGCTGCGCCACTGCGTGGAAGCATTCGCCAATATTCCTAAACGGTTTAGTGACGTCGCGGCAACTCTTGGCAGTTCTCATTGGAATATTTTCTGGCGAGTCGAGTTGCCCCTGGCACGGCGCGGAGTTGTGGTTGGGATACTTTTAAGTTTTGCGCGTGGGGTTTCAGAATTTGGTGCGACATCAGTTGTCGCCGGAGTGACTCCAGGTAGCACCGAAACACTCGCCACTGGTTTACACCGCCGCCTGGCAAGTGGCGACGACGTGGGTGCCATCAGTCTTGCCATCATTTCAATTGTCATCGGCTTACTGGTCGTGTTTGTCAGTGAATTTCTTTTGCGCAAGGAGAAGAAGTCATGAATGTCGCATGGAAGGTAAAGTTGGATGTGCAAGTTGATGACTTTTTATTGTCGGTGGATTTTGCGGTGGATGCTCAGGTGGTCGCATTGTTCGGCGCGAGCGGTTGCGGTAAAAGCACTTTGGTCGAAGCACTTTGCGGAGTGCGGCCAGCAGCGGGCCAAGTGGAGCTCGATGGGAATTGCATGATGTCCGAACAAGTGGCGTTGGAGGCCTCCAAACGCCAGATTGGTTGGGTTCCCCAAGATGCTGCTCTATTTCCACACCTGACCGTTTTGGAAAATATATCCTTCGCCGGAAAGGGCGTTAATCAACATGCAGTTGCAGTCCTCGGTCTTAGCGATTTACTAAATCGCTTACCTTCTCAACTTTCTGGCGGCGAACGTCAGCGAGTAGCCTTGGCACGCGCGCTTAGTAGCGACCCCAAGATGTTGGTGCTTGACGAACCGTTGTCGGCTGTTGATTTACCACGTCGCGCGCGCGTTTTCAGTTACTTACTGCAAGTGCGTAGAGAATTTGCCCTGCCGATTCTTTACGTGAGTCACGATCCTGCCGAGGTGCTGGCGATTGCCGATCAAGTTGTACTCCTTGAGCGTGGGCAACAAGTTGGAATTGGTACGCCGCAAGAATTGTTGGCGGACGTTAATGCGATGCGCTTCTTGGATAGACTTGGCTTCGAAAATGTATTTTGCGTTAGCGCCTTAGAAAAGCGTCGTCAAGGTCATGCCCTGTTGGTAGAAACACTTAATGGAAGTCAGTTAGTTGCGCCAGCACCGCCGCGTACGAACACCGAAAGTAACTGGCTGGCAGTTCAAGCCGATGACGTGATTTTGGCCAACTGTGAGCCGGTTGGATTGTCGGCACGAAATATTTTCGCAGGAACAATTGCTGCAATTGAAAGTAGTGGGGACCACTTGTTGGTTAAAGTGAATACGGGCGATGAGTGGGTGGCCAGTCTGACTAGGCGTGCGGTCGATGATTTGGGTTTTAAGCTTGGTGCTAAAGCTTGGGTTGTGGTTAAAACCCATTCTCTGCACTGGTTAGCAGAATAAGGCACGACTTCCTATGCTGTGGAGGTGCCTAATGCACTAACAAAGGCCTCGCCTGCGCGGATTGTCGGTTACGACCTCGCCCGATTTTTTGCGATAGTGGCAATGGTTCTGGTGAATTACCGAGTCGTGCTGGCCTACTCGGCTAAACCAGACAGTTGGGTTTTTGACTTAGCCAATCACTTTACCGGAAGAGCTGCGGCCTTATTTGTTGTACTCGCTGGCATTGGCTTGAGCCTACTAAATTCTCGAATAGTTATTGTGCGCAGGGCACTTTTCTTATTGGTCATTGGATACCTATGGCAAATTGTTTGGAGTGGTGACATTCTCCATTATTATGGATTTTATTTGTTGTGCAGTGCTTGGTGCTTAAATTTAAGTAAGTCTAAATTGCTTTTACTTGCAGTAATCTGTGGTGGACTTTTTCCGCTTATGGCATTTCTCTTGGAGGGTACTGGCTTTGCCTATGGAGCGGGTTGGGAATGGGCCAAACTTGAGTACCGCGACTTTTGGACACCGGTAGGTCAGTTGAGGAATTTATTGTTTAATGGATGGCATCCATTGTTGCCCTGGCTGAGCTTCTTGTTTTTCGGAATGGCTTTGGGTAAGTTGAACTTAGAACAAGCGAAAATTTATAAACCATTAATGGTGATTTCCTTGGTCGTGTATTTCCTCGTCGCCCATCTTAGTGAGTGGGCAACAGCACTGGAAGATACGCGTCCGATTGGTGCCCAAATAACTTCTTGGTGGTTGTCTCCTCAAGCATTATGGGGAACTAGTTCAGTCCCGCCGGGCCCGCTTTATGTGCTGTCTGCGGCCTCTACCGCGCTGTTTGGAGTTTGTGCGTGCTTGTGGATTTGTAGTCACGCAACGCTTTCAAAGTTGTGCCAACCATTGGTTGTGGCCGGTCAGATGGCCCTGACCTTATACATCTCACATATTTTGTTTGGACTGTATGACGCAGATGTTGTTTTTGTTGATTTGAATTCTGCAGAGGTTTTGGAGTTGCGAGTGTCACAAGTTGGTTGGCGCACTTTGCAATTTGTAGTCTTGGCGGTGTTACTGTCGAACTTATGGCGGATGAAATTCCGCCACGGACCACTTGAGTGGTTGATGCGAAAGTTCAGTTAAAAATTACTCGGTAACTTTTAATGGACAATCAGCGGCCGCTATAAATACTGGACCTTCTTCAGGGGAAGATGGTCTGCGCCCGTGCGAACCCTTTACCAGGGAAGCATCAAGCGGAATAAAATTCATCGGTGCGCGCATTCCAAGTTTTTTGGCGATTAGTTTTAGGCCAATTCTTAACTTGGGGAATTTTAGTTCAGGATCCAAGAAAAGTTCACAAGGGTCGTAGCCAGTTTTTTGATGAATATCTACATTGCGCGCAAAATCTGGTTCTGGTTCGTTAGCAAGCCAGAAGGGATAAGCGAACCAATGACCTTTTTTTGCGACCAAGAGCAACTCGCCACAACGGGGGTGGTTAATGCCCAATTCGGTCATTTGCGCACGATTTAGCACTTCTTCAATTTCAGGGTGCGCGGCGAAGAGTCTCTCCACTTGGCCAATGTCTTGTTCGTTTTGTATATAAACGTGGGCACACTGGTGATCACAAATGGCGAATGCGCGCGAATTGCCAGGGTCGAGCAAGGAGCCATTTTGTGCCGGGTGAATGCTTAGTAAATTTTCTTCGCGCAAAATCCGATTAGGAAAAAATGCACTTTGGACTTCTTCTATTCCGTACTCCGAAACAACACTTAGTAGAATGTTATTTTGTTTAGCGAACTTAAGGAGTCGCGCAATTTCGTCATCAAGTTGTTTAGCCGCAATTGTCGCTTGCTGAGAATTGGGGCCAAAGCGTTGCAGGTCATAATCGAGGTGTGGAAGATAGCTTAGGCAGAGGCCGGGTTGTTCTTCGCGTAATACATCCAGAGTTGCATCGACAATCCATTTTGTTGATTTGATATTGGCGGCTGGCCCCCAGAAATTAAAAAGTGGAAAGTCGCCCAGGCGATCGCGTAAACGTGTACGCAAAGTCGGTGGATTTGTGTGAATATCTGGACCCTTGCGGCCGTCAGAATAATAAGTGGGGCGCGGGGTGACACTAAAGTCGGCACGACTTGGCAAATTCCACCACCAAAATAATTGGGCGCTCGATGAGTCGGGATGCTCTTTGCGCCAGTGGTCGAAAATTGTTGGACAATCAATTAGATTGGCCGATTGCGGCCACATTTTGACCTCGGAGAATTCGTGACAGTACCAACCATTGCCAACGATTCCGTGTTCACAAGCAGTGGCCCCGGTCATCAGGTCAGCTTGAACCGAGGCCGTCACCGCAGGAATTTGTGGTGTCCACGCGCGGGCGCCACCGATTTCTTTAGCGTAGGCGGCAAGTTGTGGCATGTGCCCACTGTTGAGCAACTTTTGGCTGAGGCCAACTGCGTTGAGGATGAGATGCTTCGGCACGAATACAGATTAACCGTGCCGAGGTTAAACTGTAACAACTCTACTTGTTCACCTAAACACACCACCAGAGACAACATGAAAAACTTTGCCATCGCCGTACTTTGCTTAAGTCTTGCAACTGCTGTTTTGCAAGCTTTTAGTCCGCAGGAACCAGCCGCAGAAAAAACTACCACGGTGGTTTTGGTTCCGCCGGCCAGGACTCCGGTGTGGAACACTTTCACCTTGCGAAATGATTCTGCTACTACCTTGCTGGTCGTGCCGCACGGAAAGCGCTTTGTGCTGACCGATTTGTGGACCATGGAAGATGACTACTTGCCAGGTAAGTCCTCAGATGATGATCGCGTCTGGTTGGAGTCAGTTGGGCGCAATGGACGACGCTTGGTGTTCGATGCAAAGTTTGCCAGTTTGCCGTCACCGATGACTTGGGTTACTGGGCCAGTTTTTGACCAAGACAGTCAGATGGTGATGCTATATAAATTCGTCGATGAAGATAATAATGAACTAGTACGTCGAGTTCACTTCACCGGATATTTTGAAGAGCTTGAGAAGGACGCGCTGGGCGGCTGAGTCGTTTAAGTAGTCGTTCGCTTGTGCTAGTTCAATCCAGCGCAAGGACAATGATTCGCGTTGATCCATTTGCAATGGCTCAGCGCGATTTGCTTTTATTAGGTAACGAATGTCTAGATGTAAATGCTCTGGCATTGCGCCGCGGCTAGGAATAGTGTGGATATCTAAATCGAAGAAAGAGTTTGAAATAAGTTCAAGATTCTGCAGGCCACTTTCTTCTCGGGATTCGCGCAGAGCGCATTGATGGGGTGCTTCATTGGCCTCGCAGTGACCACCAAGTTGCAACCAGCGATTAAGTTTGCGGTGATGATGGAGGAGTAGGTGCTGAAAACCTAGGTCAAAGATATATGCGGAGGCTGTGATGTGTCCCGGCATGGTATCACGATGCCACCATAATTTTTTAATCTGAAGATGTTGCAGAATTTCTTTGCGATAAGACTCTTCGACGGCATCGGCCGCTGTGAAATTTTCGACTTCCTTAATTAAGTTCAAGCAGGATTTCTCCTTCGGCAACATCAGCACCGTCTTCAACGAAGAAGCGTTTGATGGTGGCGTTTTCTGGGAGTCCGTCGATTGCTTGATACTTGACCGGATTGAAGGTTTTCATAACCTCCAATAGCCCGACTGTTTTGCCGGATTTAATTAAGTCGCCATCTTCGCAATAGAGTGGCGAGTGGGGGTCAGGGCGGCGATAAAAGCGTCCGGCTTGTGGTGATTTAAAAATTAAACCATCGATAGAGCTTTTGCTTGAATCAGTTATTTCGACCAGGTTCTCGGCACTTGAGCGCTTTATGGTGAAAAGAGTTTGGCCGTGTTGCACAGCGAGATTTTGTATCGCTGAGGGCTGGCTATCAACCCATCCTGTTACACCATTTGGAAGGCTTAGCTGATGTGTGAGGTTGAGGATGGTCAGGGTGCCGGCACTTGTGCCGCCGCTTAGTTGGTCGCCGGCCTGTGGTGCGTTACCGAAGTATCCAACGCTTGGGGCGAGTAACTCCCAACCACTTCCATCAGCGAGTGCACGAGCAATAAGTTCTAGATGCTTAGTCATGAGCTGGTTGTTAACTGTTGTTGAGAACGTCGATGTCGTGCAAGGACCAGATGCGCGGATTCTTTACGCGGCGCGTTCCTTGAGATTGGTAACTAGCTTCCACTAAACATTCAAGCCAGGGGCGAAGTTCAGATGGCAAAACAATTTCATCGGTGTCGCGTTGGCTAGCGGCTTGATAGGGATCCATGTCGCCCTCGATTCGTTCTTCGACGGCGGCCATGCCTTTTGCAACGGCTTCGCGTTCGGCGGGGTCGTCGCAGGCGATGTTGAATTGGTCGTCAAGCTTGGTGTTGTAAGTGGCAATGGCAAGAGTGCGACCTTCCATAACCGACTGGCGGGAAATTGGAGTGGAAAGTTGTACTACCGGTTCATAAGGGAGGCCGGCCATCGCGTAGTAGCCGGCGCCGGATGCTTTGCGCAGTAGCACGGTGAACATTGGTGTTTCGTTGGTGCTATTGGTGTAAATTAAGTTTGATCCGTAACCGAGGAGGCCGTGAGCTTCGGCTTCGGTGCCGATGTCGAAACCACTAACGTCTTGCAGCCACACGATGGGAATGCCGTCGGCGTTGCACGCTTGGGAAAAAGTTGAGCACTTGGCGATTCCTTCGCGATAGAGGATGCCGCCTGGTTTAATTTTTCCTTGGTGAGTGGGGTCGTCGATGGGCCCTTGGACGTTGGCGATAAAGCCGCAATAAAGGCCGTTCACTCGACCGATACCGGTGAGGATTTCTTGGCCGCGATTTGGGAGGATTTCCCAAAAGAGCGAGCGGTCGACTAGGCGGGAGACGACCTCTCGGACGTCGTAGTAGGTGCGGTGGTCGGGCGGGAATATTGAATCGAGTTCGGCGGCCGGGAAGGCCGGAGGGGTGGGAGCGACCCCGCCGCGGCGGAAATCCGCCCCGCAGTTGGCGGTACGGCTAACTTCTTCGCGGATTGCGGCCAAGCAGGCGTGGTCATCGGGGACCCGGACATCAGCACAGGCTGATTGGTGGACGTGGACCTCGGGGCCGCCGATTCCGAGCGAGGTCAGCTGTTGGGATTTGGCGCCTTTGATGAGGGCCGCGCCGGCAATCACCATGTATGCCTGTTCGGTCATGTAGACGCGGTCCGAGATGATCGGCATGTACCCACCGCCGGCGATGCAATCGCCGAACACCCCGGCAATTTGCGGGACCCCTTGGGCGGAAAGCTCGCTATTTTTTTTGAAGATGTGTCCGGCGCCGGTCAGGCCGGGGAATGAACGAGATTGTTCGGGGAGGAATAAGCCCGAGCAGTCAACGAGGTAGACCACCGGGATGCGCAAACGCATCGCAATTTCTTGGGCGCGTTCGATTTTTTCTGGAGTTTGGGGCCACCAAGAGCCCGAAGCCACCGTGTTGTCATTGGCGATAACCATGACCCAGCGTCCCTCGACCTTGGTCATGACCGTAACTACGCCCGCACCTGGTGAACGCAACTTTCGGCCAGCCTGATCAAACTCCACGCCATAGTTAACAAATGTTCCAAGCGGGTGAACCACCGCCCCAGGATCTTTAAGTTGCTCAACCCGCTCCCAAGCAGTCAATTTACCTTTCTGGTGAACACGCTCAGTATATTTTTCTCCCCAACCAGCCCGAACCTCATCCCGCCGAGCAGAAAGAATTTCTTCCTTCAACTGCAAGAAATCACCATTCCGAGCAATTTCCTCAGATTCCAAAAACAACTCCCGAGAAGAGCCAAGAGGATGGAGGGGGACATGAGCCATAACGGAGGATAACCCCTTGGGACACTGACCGCATCCGCTGGGTCACAAAAACACAAAAAAAGGATGGCGGAAAACCCGCCATCTCAATAAGCCCGCAATAGACCATTG
>CAZWVI010000017.1:0-63455 GCA_964637165.1 uncultured Planctomycetales bacterium | reverse complement strand
TTTCCGCCATCCTTTTTTTGCTACTTTGTGACCCAGCGGATGCGGTCAGTGTCCCTAGTTCATGCTAGCGTCGAACCATCGGTCATTCCCCGGGAAGTAGAAATCAATCAAACTTTCCCACAGCGTTTTATAGTACTTATTAAACAGTACTTTTGAATCTCTTGGGGCACACAACCACTTCTCTAACCTAATTTCCTCCTCTAACTGGCCTGGTTCCCAGCCTGTATAGCCAATGAAAATCCTTAAGTTATCACCTTGAGCATCGGAATATCTCAGGAACTCAATATCTCCACCAAACACTAGGCCCTCACAGATGGGAGTCGTCCCTACTTTAAGCTCAACGTCGGTGTGGACTACTTGAACGTGGTCCCTTCCAACTGGTCCACCCCAACAAACAGGGTAGTTTGACTTGGGCCAATCTCTTGGAAGGGCGCCAATTGTTGAGCCTGGCAAATCGAATTCCTTATTGATAACTAAGCCATAATGGCCGTCCTCATTCGCGTGGCAGATTAGGACGATGCTCTCTTTAAAATCAGGATCGTCCATTGATGTCATTGCTACCAAAAAATCTCCCGGCTCGACATCGTATTTTCTAACGTCTTTAATTTCATCCATTTTTTTGTAACTCCTTTAAGTATGTAATCGTTGCTTCAACGTCCTTATGGTTATCACCACTCGGAGATGACTCTAAAAAGCGTTCCCATGTTTGTTGGGCTAAGTGCAGCTGTTGTAATTCAAAATAAGCCGAGGCCAGGTAGAAAGCGTAGCGTTGATCTGCCTGATTTTGTTCAAAGGCTTTTTTTAGAAGGGGCACAGATTCTTCAAACCGCTCGAGCAAAAACAAACTGAGCCCTTTCCCGTATACGACTTCCAGAACGTAAGGTGTTTGCTCTAACGTGACCGCGAAATAATCGATTGCCTTTGTCAACTTGCCAAAAGCTTCGGTTTCCATACCTAATTCGAGTTCTTGTTCAGCAATACTGACTAAACAAAAACCGAGCCCAGAGTTAGCTTCCGCAGAACTTGGCCAACGTTCGACGATTTTCTCAAAAGTGGATTTTGCAGTCTGGACATCTCCAGAAACTAGAATAGCATTTGCAAGTCCAACGTTGCCATTATGGCGATCAATAGCCGAAATAAACCACTTGTCAGGATTTAAATCTAACCCACGAGCAAAAAATTGCTCCGCTTGGGCGGCCATTTTAAGGCGACGAATATCGCCACCGGGAAGAGTTTGCGCTTCAGTCAGTAAAATTCGTCCACTCTCATTCCACGACATCATGGCATTCGGTGAAGCATCACGTGCCCAACTAAATAATGACTGCTCGTTTTTCCAATGACCGATTGTTGTAGCTGTAGAGGCAATATTGGCTGTCACAAATACAATTAAAATAGCTGTGAAGCGTCGCGGAACAAGTCCAACTAGAAATATAGCGAAGCCCGCACTTGGCAAGTAGAGGAAGCGTTCCTCAAAAGGAAATTGCCCAAGGCTGGATGTTTTCATGACAGGAGCCAAGGCAATAAACATTAATCCTAGTCCAATCAAAATACTGCCGGAACGATTTCCTCGCCGCAACCAAATGAACATCGCGCAAGCAGCGGATAGGAGACCACAAATGGCCGGCACGAAGCGTTGTGCATCAAAAATTCCGACGTCAACTGCTAAGGGGTGAAACGGAGCATGCGGCCACGGCCATACCAAAAAGCGCAAGTAGTCGGCCAGCATTTGCATCGACAATGCCAGTTCCTCTAAGACAGGATGTTGCCGTAGTTCTAGCCCAAACCAAGTAATACGACGATCGAGTCCGGCATAAACACTATCAAAGGCATTTGTGCGTAAAACCCAAACTAATGCCAAGGCACCCAAGAGCGGCAAGTAATTAATGAAGCGTTCACGGATCGCTTGAAGTCTTTGATCTTTCCATAGCATCGCAGCTAGGCATAGCAGCCACGTCCCGGCCGCACTTTCCTGAGACAGCATCGCGCAAAAAACCCAAATCGCACACCAAGAAAATCGACTCGCTAACATTGCCCGCAAGCTGAGTAAGGAAAAACTACACGCAAGCAAATAGGTTAGAGATGACGCCCAAGCAACTGGCTCCGCATGGGCTCCGTGCACCGCAAAAAGCAGCCCCGCTAGCATTCCCGTGCGCGTAGTTCCAATTAAGGCAAGAGCTAAACTGCCGACTAAGCCTGCACATAGTGCATTTAACAGCCACGACGCTAAGTGAAAAGGAAAGGCGGTGCCATCGCCGAGGTGCCAGAGGATAGAAAAACTAATAGTGCCTAAGGGTCTGAAAAACCCTCCAGTGTGGGTGCGCTGGTCTTCAACGAGCTCCCACATCGGGCGCGTAAAACTTTCCCATAGTATCGACCAATTTGATATCGCGGGATTGTCGCGCAGCAAAACTAAATCGTCATAAACAAAATCCGCAAAAAGGATAGGGGAGAACAAAAGCAATGCTGCCAATGCTGGGATTTTCCAGTGGCAGTTATCTCTAAGAAAATTCATGTTCGTTACTTTTTGATTACGGAGATTGGCACGATTGCATCGGGGTCGATGGTGAATGTGTCAGGTTTAAAGTCTAAGAGCACTTCAAGAACTGTGTTTGCTTCATCAACTTTGAAGTCTAGCGTCTTGGAATTTGTTTTATCCTTAGACTGAAATTTGATTTGTGAAGCAAATGGAAACCAGTTTTTCTTGTTTTGTCGCATCGTTACTTTGGTTTTCCATTTTTGGCGAGATTTCACGCGGTGCATGCTCGCAGTGACCTGAGGAATGTCAGTTCCGTATATCCACTGCTTAAAGAATTGCGATAAATCAACTTCGCTCGCCGAACTTAAGGTCGCTTCGAAATCATCTGTGTAGGCGCATGAGCCACCAAACTCGGCGAACCACTTTTGTAAGGTGGCGTGAAATTTATCGCGACCCAAATATTCACCGAGCAAAAACAACACCATTCCACCTTTGTTGTAGACCAATTCAGGGTCGAATAGTTCTTCAGGGTCAGGGTTCGCCAGAGAATGTGAGGATTTACTGCGCGCCAAGTTAATGGTGCTTCGCCGCCAACTCCGCAGCAACCTTTTCGCATTCTTGGCACTTCTTTGTTCTTCCCATAGCCATTCACAGTAGGTCGCGCCGCCTTCGTTCAGCCATAATTCTTGCCACCTGCCTGGGCTAACCCAATCACCAAACAATTGGTGCCCCAACTCATGAACGAGTAAACCTTGATCACCTCCTAAACCCGCCATCCGCCCAAGTACTGTTTGAGTTTGGCACTCCAAGCCTCCAACCCATCGCCGCGTAAATACATGTCCATAACGCTCAAAGGGATAAGGCCCAAAGCGTTCTTCCAAGAACGGAACCATGTCAACGACGCTGGCAAGATTAGCGGCAACTTTTATCTGGTCTCCCGGTAACGCCAAATCAATGATTGGAACTTTGCCGGGCCGGGTAATTGCAAAAAATGGCCCAGCTCCAAGTGACAGTAGATAAGTTGCGCAGGCTTTATCAGTTTCCCATTTGAAGCGATGCCACCCTCCATTCATTCCCCAACTATTCAACACTCCGGTTGCACCCACAATATTTCCCAAGGGCACTGAAACTGCCAAAGAAAATTTTGCTTTATCACTTGGATGGTCATTGCACGGGAACCAAGTGTGGGCTCCATCGGGTTCAGGGTAAGCGACCAAGCCAACTCCGTCGCCCAGTAGCCCAACCGCGTCTCCATGTGAATGATAATTTTGGGCAAGTTGTCCGCCATATTGAATCTCCAGTCTTACTTCTTGCCCGGCTTTTAAGCGGCGCGAAGGAAGAATTCGCAACTTGTGTTGTTGTTGCGAAAATTTAGTTTGCAAGCCATCGACTCGAACATTACTTACTGATAATTTTGGATGCAAATCAAGACTCAATTCACGGCAATCTTTTAAGTTGAGCAAATTAATTGACGCAAATCCTTGAATTGCCGTTGCCGGTGGAGTGAGAGCTAGTTCAAGTTGATAATCCAAAACGTTGATTTCGGCATTTCCACGATCAGGTGTGGCCAAATCAGGAATCGCAACAATCGTGTTAGCCCTTTGCGGAGTAACGACTTGAAGTGCCAAACTTAGGAGCATTGGGGCCAACATTGCATCTAGCATAATGCCACAGGGCCTTAGATTGGCATTCCATGCGGAAAAAGAATTTTTCTGCATAGCACTAGCAAAAAAACCACCAAAAACTTTATTATTTACCTATGTCCAACCCCTCCAGAGCACGCATCGCCCTCGTTTTTGGCGGCACATCTTCTGAACACAAAATTAGTCTGCGTTCAGCCCGTGCGGTCCTTGACAACTTGGACCAATTACGATTCGATGTGAAACTTTGTGGTATTGATAAAAGTGGTGCATGGCATGATTCCGAAAATTCTTTAGTACTTTTGGAAGGGCGGCCATTGACTGGTGAAGGTGGTATTCCGTCCTTGCCAATAAATATTGATTGTGTTTTTCCAGTTCTTCACGGACCAGGGGGTGAAGATGGGGCATTGCAAGGCTGGTTGGAGTTAAGTGGAATCCCATGCGTTGGGTCGGGCACTTTGGGTTCCGCGGTGGCGATGGACAAGTCTATATGTAAACGGATTTTGCGAGATGCTGGAATTGAAGTTGTTTCATGGAGTGAGGTAAATAAATGTGACTTTGAATTAGATCCGAATTCAATTGCCGATGCGGTAATTGAAAAGCGTGGGCTGCCATGCTTTGTAAAGCCGGCCGCTCAGGGTTCAAGTATTGGAATAAGTCGCGTTGAGGATAAAGATGGATTGATTGCCGCAATGACATTGGCATTTAAATATGGCGAATGGTTGTTAGTCGAACCTGCGCTTGATGCGCGCGAGTTAGAGTTGGCGGTACTTGCTGGTGTGGATGAAGTTTATTCCACGCCCGGCGAAATCGTTTCAGAGTCTTGGTACGACTTCGATACTAAGTATGAAAATGACAGCGCTGAATTGTTGGTGCCCGCGGAAGGGCTTCAACCTTTAATGATCGAGGGAATGCAAGATACCGCCCGCCGCGCATGCAAGGTGTTACGCCTAAGTGGCATGGTGCGCATCGATTTTTTCTTAGGCAAAAAAACAGGTCGTTTAGCGGTAAATGAAATAAACACCATTCCAGGATTCACATCAATTTCGATGTATCCAAGGCTAATGGCTCACGCGGGAATTGAATTCCCAGAGTTGTGCACGCGACTAATTAACGAGGCAATCAACCGGCCGAAGATGACGGAAGCACCAAGACCCGTGGAGCCTAGCGAACAGCGCGAACAGACTCTGACCCGATCCGCTGGGTCATGATGCTCGGCGTTATTGCCTAATAACCCATCTTCATGCAGAACACCGAACCTCCAGACTTCATGAATTCTGATGTGTCTAGTGGGATCGTGGTGAACCCCAAGGCTTGCAGGTTTTCCTCTGCTCGCCGGCTTCCCTGTTGAATCAACACGTGAATTCCATCTGGGCAGTGTGCGTTTGCGGCAAAATTTAGCGCATCGTGTTCCGATAATTCAATTAGTTTCGAAAAGGAATGCTTGAGCAATTCTACACCCTGTTCATTAAAGGCAGATGGTACATACATCGCGGTGTGTTCATTTAGTGGTGCTAGCGCAGTGTCCAAATGATAAAAGCGGGCATCTTGAAGTTGGTATTGAAAAATTGTTAAGTTTGAATAATTCTGCTCCAGCTCTTGCCAGCCACCAGTTGTAGTGCGTGGTCCAGTACCCGCATGGATTACAAATCTTCCCGGGTGTAAAATCCCATCTCCGCATCCTTCAAATTTATTTACCGCCGAAGAAAAACTATGCATCTTGATGTTCTTGTCGGCAAAAAATTGTGCATGAAAGTTGACCTCGGCCGCGCGCGATGGGTGGGCCATTTTCGAGAGCCACACTTCGCGTTCACCATTTGGCATTGGCAAAACCAAGCACGGGTTCGCGGTAAAAACCATATCGACTAAGCTCGGGTCTGACGGTAGAGTCACAACTTCAACTCCAATATTACGATAGGCTATAGCTAAATTTTCCCACTGTATTTGCGCCAGTCGCCGGTTAATTTTTTGCAATTTTCCATTGGCGTCGCTCATGTGAACATTAATCGATTCGACCACGTCAAAGAACTCAGGGTCGCCCATCAACACTTTAGTCAGTAGCGAAACCTGCGGAGTATCACGAATCTGTGGACACTCGGTGCTTAACGAAGAAAATAACATTTAATTTACGTCGCGGTTTTGGGCAGCGATGTAACTAAAGCCTAAAAACACTACGGTAATTCCCATCAAAGTCGCCAGCGATAAAAGAGTGCTAGGCGGGTCGGAATCGGGAATGAACATGCCCGACCAAGTGTTCTCAATTTCACACCATTCCCGCAATAAGCCAAATAAGTACCGATGGGGGGATGTGTTGCGCAAAGAACCGGGCAATGCTCCAACGATTGCGCCCCATCCAATAAGCATTCCAATCGACCATAAGGCGGCCCGCTTCGACCAGACTGCCAGGAAAATACAAATCGCACCATAGGCAATTCCTCCAAAACTCATGACTGCCCATAGTCCAGCCGAACGCGCTAACCAATCACTAAAAGGAACGGTGCTAGCTTCATTACTGAGCTCAGCATTAAAAGAGATTGATTCTGTAAACATCATGATGAACATGTTCACTCCAATTGCAATGCCGCATAACAAAATCAACGCCAGAACACTCCCCTGATGAACCCCAATTATTGGTTGCCAACGAGGGCATGGACGCGTCCAAAAATAACCAATGGCGCCACCTTCATAAAGTTCACCAATGTTTGGCAACATCGTAAACATGCACATCATCGGAAGTACAAAGTAAAGACACAGCGGCGCAATAAATCGCCCTAAATCTCTGAAAGCACCACCGCTATCACTGTCCCATGCTCCAGCCCAAGCACCAATCGCCGAAATGATGGCCGGCAATAATGCCACGAGCATGATTGGAATCAAACGTTTGCTGCGTAAGCAACTATTGAACGCCCATTTGCGACCAGCACTGATGGCGCTCATACGGCTTCTCCAACTAATAATGAGAAGAGTGCTTCCAAATTGTAATCCTCAACTTCCAGTCCTTCAATGTCACCATCGAGGCCTAATTCATTTAAGCGTCTCAGCAGTAATTCTAGCTGACCGGTTTCAACAATAAGCTGTTGCTCATCAAAACGCAAACCACTTGCAAGGTTGTCGGACAATAAAACTCCCGCAACCTTGCGTGGCTGACAAGTTTTAATCTTCACCTCACGCGGCCGCGAATCAATCAATGCGCGAATTTCATCAAGCCGTCCTTCCGCCAACAAACGGCCGTGATGCAACAACAAGATACGATCAGTTACTGCTTCAACTTCATGCAGCACATGTGAAGCCATCAAAATTGTGCGGCCGCTCGTGCCCAGTTCGCGAACCAAGTCGATGGTGTCGCGGCGGCTAATTGGATCCATTCCGTTTAGCGGTTCGTCAAGCAGCAACACTTCTGGGTCGAACAACAAAGCCTGCGCAATTTTTATGCGTTGACGCATTCCCTTGCTCATTTCACGCAAGCGCTTATTTGCGAATTCATCCATGCGCGTTAACAATAAAACGTGATGTGCGCGATCCCTCGCCGCGCTAGTTGAGTCTCCCGCAATGCCGGCGAGCAACTTTAAAAAATCGAAAGCAGTTTCGTTTTCAAAGTGAACATCCTCACCAGGTGCGTAGCCAATCTTGGTAAATGGTTCCCATACCCCAGGCATAAGTCGTTTACCAAATAGATAAACCTCCCCACGACTGGCCCGGATTTGGCCAGTGAGCAATCGCATCAAAGTTGACTTGCCGGAACCATTCGGCCCGAGCAAGCCCACCACGCCAGGTCCAATTTCGGCATTGAGCCCAGACAATCCTTGAACCTCGCCATACCAGCGCGAAAGCCCGCGGCAAACAATTGGTGCACTTTTCATTTCACTATTACTCATTATCCAACCAAGCCCTTGCGGAGAACGCGGCGCCATAGAACTAATATTGAAATGAGGGCTATCACCATGTAAATCAATGACGCTTGCTCCGGCGTCGGTTGATGGCCACCAGTTCTTTGTTCAAGTTCTAGTGCGTCACGAACAATAACTGGAATTGACTCCGGTAGTGAGATTGCCAAAAAGGAACTGTTGCCAGTTATTTCATGGAGGATGTGGGCGATAGGAGCTGATATTACAAATATTACTCCCAGACTTAAACTCGTCCAGATGGCACTTTTTGATACTGACGAAATTGCTTGCACCGCCAACGCCAGGACTAATGAAATCCACCCAAAGGAAAAAATCATGGCCTTGGGAACAATCTTTACCTCTTCATAGTGACCGCTAGGGGCTGTTAAGACATCGAAGCCCCAAACCCACATGAGTGGAATTAAAGTTGCCCCTAATAAAATTGCTACGAAGGCAAGTGTGCGGCCAAGTAAATATGAAAATGGTGATAACGGTCTAGCAAAATAAGCTTCAAGCGCCCGCGTGCGCATGTCTGCGGCAATTAAGTCTTGCCCAAACAAAACGCTTAATGGGAGCAAGACCGGGTAAATAAACATGTTTAGGAGCCCACCATAAAAACGGGCATCAATTGTGAATGGCATTTCTTGATTGGGGTCAACCATGCGCCCAAACTGCTCAAGTAATTCTCTCCAACCAGGAATTACTTTGTATAGCAAGTAAAACATTAAGGTTAAACCAAAGGCCGACACTAAGGATCCCAAACAAATCCGTCGCACCCAGGTGACTTTCCAGCCGCGTGTGATTGAGGCCTTGCAAACCGGCCACCAAACTGGATGTTTGCCTAATTCGCCAGTGAAGCGTTGATACTCAGGAGCTTTAAAGGCCATTAATCTTCCGCCTCCAACGCTTCAAGGAAGGCATCTTCCAAAGAACGTGCGGCCGGCTTGATGCTTTGAATATTGAGCTCACAAGATTTTGCCAGCTTGAAAATATCTTTAGCGGCGATAATTTCCTCACTGCGACTAATGATGATTTCACTAGGGTTAGCGCCCGCACTAACCTGCATGCCGGCGCTTTCAGCTACGCGTTTTAATTTGCTCGCATCACTCAGTGCAGTTTTTACTCGACTAGCACCACGCGCCGCAGCGGTTAAATCCGCCAGGTTACCCGAATGTTTTAGGCGACCATGGTCAAGTACCCAAACTTCATTGCAGAGCCTTTCAACGTCCGGCAGTAAGTGCGAGGCAATGATTAAATGCAGACCATGTTCGTGGCGAATTTTGTCAATCAACTCAAGCATGCGTGCTCGACCGCGCGGGTCAAGACCGTTGGTTGGCTCGTCTAAAAACAAAATATCAGGGTCGTGCACCAGTGCTGCAGCCAACTTGTAGCGTTGTCGCATTCCAACAGAATAGTCACTTACCTCGCGATAGCGTTCTTCCCCGAGGCCAACAAAATGTAAAACATCATGTGCCCGAAGCATTGCGTCATCAGCTCTAAAACCACAAATTTCGGCAAGGTGGGCAAGTCCTCGGACTCCCGACATGCCGCCAATATAGCAATCGCGTTCAGGCATGTAGCCAATGCGGCGTCGCAATAGCTTGCCATCTTTGTCGATGTTTAATCCAAGTAATGTTGCATTGCCTGAGTGTGGCGCAACCAATCCTAAGATACTGCGAAGTAAGGTCGATTTGCCGGCTCCATTTGGTCCTAGCAAGCCAAGCGCACCTCCCGAAAAAACTGCGCTAACGTTATCTAACGCACAAAACTTACCGTATTTGACGGTTAGCTGTTCGAGTCGCAGTGCTTCTGGCGAGGTCATTTAGTGGTGGTTATCGGGAGCAGGTATTTGGCATCACCGACACTTCTTAGCGCGCTCAATTTTTCTTGAAGTAATTTTTCACGCAAGGATCTTTCGACGCGGTCGCGAACTTGCTGCAAGTCTACTACTCCACGAGTTCGCACAGTTTCAATACGCGCCAAGTAGGCCCAAGACTCAGTAATAATTGGGCCACGCAAAATTGATTGAGTAGGCATTTTGAATCCTAAGTCTGTAAAAATACTGCGCAATAAAGGCTCTTCAAATTTATTGCTCATATTGCGGCGAATAATTCCCATAAAGCCGGATTTTTTGTGATCACTCTTGATTGAATGAGTTTTTACGGCAGTCTCCCAGTCAACTTCATTTTCTCCAAGCTGCTTGGCGATTTGGTCTAATTGCTGATACGTTTTTTCACGCTGTTCGGGATTAACCACATGGCCGGTGGAAAAATCGACAAGGGGAATTCGTAATAAAGAAACTGAAATCTCGCCAAAAAATTCTGGCACTGAAGACAACATGTGCTGTCGTAGGTCAGCAGTTCCAAAGCGGCTCTGTTGTGCATTCAAAATTCGCGCCCGATTGGAAATCTCAATACCATGATTGATTAACACCGAGCCAGGAGGAGTTTTGCGTTGCCGGTCTTTTGCCCACGCCGAAGCCTCAAGCTGAATTTGCTCTTCACTGGCAGGGGTAATTTTGGCAGAATCTAAATTGCGTGCATCGGCAAAGCTGCGCACCCGACTTAAAAATGCTGGCGAATTTAAAAACAATGTCGCTTGTTGTGGGTCGCGCTGAAGAGCCTCAAGCAGTGCATCATTACCCCATTTGTTGGCCGATAAAATATCCCGCGCAGTAAATTTTTCAGACTGGTGTTCAAGCACAACTGTTTTAAGTAGTTGTTGCGAAATAGCGTGTGGTTGCGCATCAACTTGAAGTAGAGGCGTGGCGGCGAGGAGGCAGGTTGCGGTAATCAACATGGGGGAGGAGTGCGCGAGCTTGGTGGACATCGTAACCTTGAGTGCGATGCAGGTAACTAACGCCCTCCGAGAAGAAGTGCTCAAGCTGTTCAATCAAGCCTACGGCCCGGTCGATGAAAAGCAGCTCGAATTATTTTTTGCTCCCGGTCGGGCTAACTTGTTGGGTGCCCACATGGATTACAACGGCGGCGTAGTTATGCCAGTTGCTTTGTCGCGCGGCACAATTATGGCGGTGCGCCCTCGCTCTGACCGCAAACTAAGGATGTGCTCGGCTCAATTTGGTGGCGAGCTAGTCGAACTCGACCTCGCCGATTTGAAAGTTAAACGGACCAAGAATTGGTCAGCGTATGCCGAAGGGGCAATTTATTGTGCGGAACAAGCGTGGGGCAAATTGCCAGGATTAGATATTGCGTTCTGCGCCAATTTGCCGATGGGGCGTGGTTTGTCTTCGTCGGCCAGCATCGAGTGTGTTGTAGTATTTGGATTGGCTCATTTACTTGGCATCAACACCGATCCCGATGAAATAATTCGTTTAGCTCATCGGGCCGAGAATGAATACGTTGGCGTGCGTTGCGGAATTCTTGACCAAGCAGCGATTAGCTTGGCCAAACCCAACACGATGTTGTTGATGGACTGTCTCGAATTTACTCGCGAGCACCTTCCCCTGCCAGCTGGCGAGGCCTCAATTGCGATTGTCGATAGCGGGGTGCAACGCGAACTTGGCTCCACGGCATTTAATCAGCGGGTTATTGAGTGCACACAAGCACTCGCGATTCTTCAAGAAAATCTGCCTGGCGTAACTTGCCTGCGCGATGTTACTCAACAAAATTTTATTGATGGAAAAGATAGGTTGTCGCCAATTCTGCAACGCAGAGTTGAACATGTGGTAAGTGAGGTTGAGCGCACAAATTTAGGTTCGCGCGCTTTGCGTGATGGAGACTTGCCTAGCTTTGGAAAATGCATGACCGGAGCACATGAATCATTGCGCATTAATTATGAAGTATCAACTCCAGAATTAGATTGTTTGGTAGCTGCCGCAGTTGGCGTTGACGGCTGCTATGGTGCGCGCTTAACCGGCGCTGGATTTGGTGGATGTATCGTTGCTCTAGTTCACCCCTCGGCTCAAACCCAATTCTCAGAATGCGTTACGAAAATATATCGTGAACAACAGGGCCGCGAGACTCGGGTTCAATGGTTTCAGCCAGCCGGTGGAACTACTCGACTGTAATCGGAACCAAAAGTTCGCGCCGACCATTCCTGGGGTTTTTCTTAAAGCCAGTGGCGCGCACCGTCCCAATTTCCTTAAGGCCATTTTCGCGCGCAATATTTAAAAACGCGCGGTGGTCATCGGCAAAATCATTGTCGGCCAAAGTCACCCAGCGTAAGTAATGCCCGGCTTTGAAAGTAGTTGTAAAAGCATCTTGAGGTAAAAGTTCCGGCTTATGAACAATTGCGTAGGGGCCAGGTAAGCGCGCCTGTTCGACCAAGCGCCATTCAGAGTTGCCGATGGCATCTTGCAAGCGAAGTTGTCGTCGTTCTTCTTTGATGCCTGAGAGTAAAACAAGTTCCACTTCTGGCATTTTGAAAATTCCGAATTCCTCGCCAGCGAACGATGACCCAGTTCCTTCCCAGTGCGAGTGGGCAACTGCTAAATCGCTGTCCTTGCGGGGAGGATAAAAGCTGCGGTCGTAAAGAAGGATTTGCTCATCTACATGTTCAATCTTTTCAACTTGCGTGCCGAACTCAGTTTTCCACGCCCAAGTGCGGGGCATTAACTCACCAGATGCAGCCGTCTGCCAATCGCTAATCGTTAACTCTAATTCGTGATGAATTAATTTACTCGGCAATGCCGACTCGTTAAATTCCAAAGTGAATGTGCCGAATGGCGAACTTAATTTGCATTGCTGCGTATCGCTAGAGAAATTCTTTAGGATAGTTTCTAGTCCACGTGGCAGTGTGCAAATAGTCCAGCGCATCCAATTTTGCACCGACAATTCTCGGTTTTCCGTTTTAGTAAAGGTGTCGGTTTTTTGCCTCTTTAGCCAGGCCGTTTGGGGATTGGTTAACAGAAAAATATGCGCATCAGTTTTATTTCCTAAACGATAACGAAGTCGGCCGTGGCCGCCTACCCAAGATTCGTAATCGCGTGTTACTACATCAGCATTCGGAAAATTGAATGCAATCGTGCCGGAGAATTTATAGCCACGTGCAGGGCCAGCAGGTAGTTGGCCAAATTTGCGTGCTGAGCTAATAGCTTGGACCAAGCTTTGTGGCGCGGTCGTTGGTTCTGTTTCGGCAGTTTGACCTGTAAGCGGCACAGTTAAGCACACTGTACCTAACAGCCCTGCAATGAAAGCAAATTTATCGTTGGCCATTAAGTACCTGTCGCCATTCTTCCGGATCCTTCCCAAAATCGCGACCATGTAATTTGACTAAAGCGGCACGGGCAGTACCGACCACAATTCGATCTTGGTCGTCGAGTGCATCAATTAAAACATCAATGCTTGCTAAGTTTCCAATTTCACCAATCGCCCAAGCTGCACCGGTGCGCACTCGCGCAACATCATCGTTCACCAAAACCGCAGTGATGAGTGGCAATGCATGCGCAGCTTTCAATAAACCAAGACCAATAATTGCCTGTCCCCGAACCTTGCCATCTTGGTTGTCCAACAATCGCACGAAAATTGACGACATCGTGCCGCTGCTATCTTCGCGCATCGAGTCTGCTAAGCGCAAGGTTGCGTAGGCTGCATTGCGCACAATCGGTACGGAATCATTGCGGTCCATTACCGCCGCATAAATCGGCGATAGGGGAGTATCTTGATGGGCCATAATTCCCAAACCAAGAATCGCATTGCTAGCAACCATTTCATCTTCCGATGAAACATTGCTCGCCATTAAAGTGAGAACTTCTGGATCTCCACTAAATCCAAGTGCGGCGCTGGCAATCCCTCGATTGCGCGGCGAACCGGCCACCACTTCAACTTCAAGCTTGGCCTGCTCGCGGTGTACTAAAGTAACAATAGCCCGTTCAGTAAATTCAATGGCATCGCGGCTCGCTTGAGTCCGCGGTTGTGCATATGCACTTTGCCAGGTGCGCAAGTGCCGTTCGCATTCAACAATAAGCTGACCGGTGCTCAAGGAACTTTGAACTTCATTAGGTCGATACGGTTGGCTGATTAATTTAATTCCGGAGTCGCCCGAGCTTGCGCAGGCGGGAACGAGGCCAAGAAAAACGCAGGCGAGAAGCCAGCGAAGCGAAGTTGGAGCGGGGTGAGGGAGGAGCATTTGACTAGTGGTTTACAATAATAAGACATGCCCCCCCCTCTGTTTCTTCCCGTCTTTAGGAAAGCTTTTGGGACTTCTTGACCTGATGGCCCAAGGTGGCCACGACCGTGTAATCGCCGTGCAGGACCGCGCCAGTGGTTTGCGGGGGTGGATTGCGCTGCACAACACTTCGCGCGGCCCAGCTTATGGCGGAATTCGGGTTTGGCCTTATCGCGATGAAAATGCCGCAATGATGGACGCGCTGCGTCTTTCGCGGGCGATGACGTGGAAATGTGCCCTGGCTGGGGTGCCCGGTGGCGGCGCCAAGACGGTCATTTTGTCGGATCGATTAATCAATCGCTCTGCGGCCATGGCGCGCCTCGGCGAGATAATTGAAGACCTCGGTGGAACTTATCGTTGCGGTCCGGATGTCGGCTTCGTTGAGGCCGACCAAGTTGCTCTAGCTTCCACTACCCAACATCTTGCTCATCATATGAGTGGACTGCGCGCATCTGGCGAGGCGACCAGCGATGGAATAATTTATGGAATGCGTACGGCCTTAAAGTTTTTAGATGGAGATGAAAAATTGAAATCGCGTAAGGTTGCGATTCAAGGACTTGGTGCAGTTGGACTTGCATTGTCTAAAAAATTAATTGCTGCCGGCTGTGAAGTGTTTGGAGCCGATTCAAATCCCGATGCTGCGGCAATTGCTGGCGCCGCTGGCGTTAAGCTGGTCGACCCTGCGAAAATTTATGAGCTGAAGACTGATATTTTTTCACCGTGTGCGCTTGGCGGAGTCCTTCACGACTTAACGATTAAACGATTGGGGGCACGCATTGTGGTTGGTGCGGCAAACAATACTTTGGCGCGCACCGAACATGCGCAAATGTTGTTTGAGCGCAAAATATTATATGTTCCTGACTTCGTGGTAAATTCCGGCGCGCTAATTGAAGGCGTTGGTTATGAGCAAACCGGTAACACCAATTTCAGTTCTGAGATAAGGAACATTGGTACGACTGTGAGTAAAATATTGGAATTGGCAAAGAGTAGTGACTGCATTCCAAGAGATGCGGCATTGCGTTTAGCGCGTGAAGTCTTGAGTCAAGAACAACTGTCTGCTAAGCAGATGGGCGAAGATGCCGACTGCTCTTTTTAGAAAGAAAAATCTAGGCTTCAAATTCTTCAAGCCATGTCATTTGGATGGCTTCAAGGATTTTTTCATTACACTTGTTGCGTTCGCCTGAAAAATTAGGGAGCGCCATTATTAAATCTACTAAATCAGGAAAGCTAACGCTTAATGGATTTTTATCTGGAGTAGTTTCCCACAGTTGCACGGCAATTTCATCGATGTCGCCCCAGGAAAATTTATTTGCATCCATTAGTTATGTTCCTCTTTGACTAAGTTGCGATTCCATTTTGGAATTTCAACAACTAAGTCCTTGCTGCCGTTAGGGACAGCCATGCAGGCGAGGCGGCTTTCCAACGAAAGACCAGGCGCTAAATCGAGCATGTCGCCTTCCTTCTCATTAGCTTCAGGAATTGAGTCGCCACCTTCGCGGATAATTACATGGCAAGTTGAGCAAGCACTAACTCCGCCACAGGCGTGATCAATTTCAATTCCGGCATCTAGTGCGCTGCGCAAAATGCTACCGGCTAAACCATCGTGCGCCGCTTCATTTTGTTCGGAGTCGATTTCAACGACTTCATCTATGGGCAAGAATTTGATTCGATAACTACTCACTTGTCCTCTCCTAATACTTCTTCAACAGAGCGATTGCGTACGGTCGTTGTGGCTAACTTGTTCATGAGTGCCTCGGCTAGTGGGTAGGCAGCTTTTTCGAGTTCATCGATGATGACCTGCAACATGCTGGGTGTTTTTAAATCTTCGCAATCTTCGGCGGCGCTTAACGCTTCCTCTAAACGTAGCAGTTGTTGTTTTTCAAGCTCTTCTCCAGCCACGCGAAGGTTTTTATTAATCGCACGCTTGACCGTATCAAGCTCGGTGTTGAGGTCGGCCAGTCGCCGCGCGTTCATGTCGGTTTCCGCGTTCGCCCAAGCGCACTTGAGCATGTCTTCAACCTCTTCATCATTAAGGCCGTGCTTGGGCTTGACTTCAATGGTCGCGGCAATTCCACTACGTTCTTCTTTAGCTTTGACGCGCAGAATTCCGTCCGCATCTAAAATAAACTCAACCCCGATTTTGGGAAGTCCAGCCGGCATAGGGGGAATGCCCCGCAAAATGAATTCGCCTAAACTGCGGCAATCTTCAACCATCTCGCGTTCTCCTTGGACAACGTGGAACTTGACTGCTGTTTGTCCTTCAACAAAAGTGGTAAAGCCTTCGATAGCTCGACAAGGAACAGATGAATTGCGATGAATTAATTTACTAACCGTGCCACCAACAGTTTCAATGCCAAGCGAAAGCGGAGTTACGTCCAATAACAAAGCTTGCACATCGTTGCCGGCTAATACTCCACCTTGAATAGCGGCACCGAGTGCCACAACTTGATCGGGGTTTAGCTCGGTGTGCAAATCGCAGTGAGCGAATTCTCCGAGCATGGTACGCACCAATGGAATTCGGCTACTTCCGCCAACTAGAACAATTTTCTCAACTTCTGTGATGTCGATTTCTGCGTCGCGCAAAACCCTATTACAGCAATCAACGGTCAGTTGAATTTTTGATTTTATGGCTGCTTCGAATTGGTCGCGAGTAATTGTTCCTCGCCATGCAATGCCGGAATCATGGTCGCTAAAACTAATTTCAGCGCTAAGGCTTTGTGAAAGTTCAAGCTTGGCCTTTTGTGCACTTAGGCGTAATGCGCTACGCGCTGCGGCGGAAAGTTTTGGCGAGCCAAATTGTTGAGCGATTAATTCGGATAGGGCTCGATCAAAATCATCACCGCCTAAACAAGTGTCACCGGCGGTTGCAAGTACCCGGAACACCCCTTTGTCTAAGCGTAATAGTGAAGCGTCAAAGGTGCCGCCGCCAAGATCGTAAACCAAGACCGTGTTGGTTTTATTTTCGGCGAGACCATAAGCCAAGGCCGCGGCGGTTGGTTCATTGACGATGCGCAAAACTTCCAAGCCGGCAAGCTTGGCCGCTTCCCGAGTTGCATGGCGCTGTGAATCGTCAAAGTAAGCAGGTACCGTGATTACCGCACGATTTAATTCTGACACCGGGCGATTTAAAGCGACCGCTGCTTGATTACGCGCTTTGGAAAGAATTTGTGCTGAAATTTCAATTGGTGAAACTTTGCGGTGCCCTAAATCAATTAACGCCATTTCGCGATCTTCGGCGTCGACTAAGTCAAAAGGAAAATTCTTTAGGTCGTCGCCTAAATCATTGACTCCGCGACCGATTAAACGCTTGGCGGAATGGACGGTGTGCTTGGGGGCAATTCGGCTACGGTCAACGGCCGCTTGTCCAACAACCACGCTGTTCTCGTCAGTCCAACTTACCACAGAAGGAATTAATGCTTGGCTATTTGTTCCACACAAAACCGTGGCGGTTCCGTTTTGCCAAACAGCAACTAAGGTGTTGGTGGTTCCAAGGTCGATGCCGAGTACTGGCGTCGGGGCCGCTTGACCGAGCATGTTCAGTTCGGGGAGTGGAGTCATGTTTAATGAAAGTGTCGATTTAAATCTTCGCGAGTCTTTCGATAGTAAGCGGCTTTTTGCAGGTGGCCGCGTGCAGCTTCGAAAAGCTGTTGGCGATTTTGCGGTTGACTGGCTGCCAATTCAAACTGACCTTCAGTCGCCGCAACTTCTTGTTTTTCCAAAGACGAAAGATTGGCCATGATCACTTCAACCTCTTGATTCGATTTACTGCCGACGGCATTGGCTGCTTCTTCCTTCAATTCCATCATCGCCATTAAAAAATCAGGGCTACTGGTAGTGTCGGTGCCTTCAGTCATGCTGAAGCCTTCGCTCTTGAGTAAAGCTAATGCGCGCGCGAGCGGATCTTTAAGACAGGAATAGGCATCGTTAATGCTAGCCATCTTGTCCTCAGCCGTGAGCCGTTCGTGTTCGGGACGCAAGACAAAACGGTCAGGATGCCAGAGCATGCTTGCCTGTAAGTGGGCATGATCTAGCTCTTCACGCCGAATTTGAAAACTACGTGGAAGCCCCAGTAGTTCAAACGGGTCGCTTGACCGGTCAGTCATGACGGTCTAGCTAAACGGAAAACGATTCACCGCAGCCACATGTGCTGGCCGCGTTCGGGTTTATGAATTGGAAGCCTTTGCCTTGGAGGCCGTCGGAGAAAGTTAGTTGCGTTCCGCGCAAGTAAATCAATGACTTGGGGTCGCAGAAAAGACGGACGCCGTCTTGTTCGATTACGTGATCGCCGGCGGCGGATTTGTAATCGAAGTTTAGGGAGTAAGTAAAGCCGGAACAGCCGCCACCTTGAACTCCAACGCGAACGCCGGCCGTGTCGGGCATTTCGTGCTGAGCAAGAAGTCGGGTTATTTCTTTAACCGCCTCTGGGGTGACTAAAAGTTCGGGGCCGGTGCTGGCTTCGGTTGTGTTGTTGGTCTCCATGTCGTTTTCCAAGGATTTACTGGTCCTTATTCTGTTTGCTGCGGAAGTCCTCAATCGCTTGTTTGATGGCATCTTCGGCTAGTACCGAGCAGTGGATCTTTACTGGTGGTAAAGCTAATTCCTCTGCGATGTCGCTGTTGCGAATTTCGGTGGCATCATCCAAAGTGCGGCCACGCAACCATTCGGTGGCCAAACTTGATGAAGCAATTGCTGAACCGCATCCAAATGTTTTGAATTTGGCGTCGGTAATTACACCTTCATCATCAACTTGGATTTGTAGTTTCATGACGTCGCCACATTCAGGCGCGCCAACAATTCCAGTGCCCACATCATCTGCCTCTTTATCAAGGGAGCCAACGTTGCGTGGGTTTTCGTAGTGGTCTATTACTTTGTCGCTGTATGCCATGGTGCTTGGCTTTATGCATGTGCCGACCAATCAACGGTCGACGGGTCAATTCCATCAAGGGCCATTTCGTAAAGCGGAGACATTTCTCGTAAACGCTTTACCGTGGCGATGGTTCTCTGAGCAGTTTCATCAACTTCAGCTTCGGTGTTAAATCTGCCTAAGCTAAAACGGATGGATGAGTGGGCGAGGTCGTCACCGAGCCCAAGTGCGCGTAGCACGTAGGACGGCTCAAGGCTGGCCGAGGTGCACGCCGATCCGGAACTGACGGCGATTCCGTCAAGCCCCATCAACATCGATTCGCCTTCAACATATTTAAAACTCATGTTGAGGTTTGTGGCGAGGCGTTGTTGCGGATGGCCATTAACTTTTATGAAGTCAAGTTCGGCACTTAATTTAGTTTCTAAGCGATCACGCAGTTGCGCGATGCGTGCTTGTTCTTGTTCACGATTTTCGAGGCAAAGTTCTAATGCTTTGGCCATGCCCACAATGCCTGGGACATTTAAAGTTCCCGAACGGAAGCCGCGTTCGTGGCCGCCACCGTGAATGATGGCCTCGAGGCGAACGCGTGGATTGCGGCGACGAATGTAAAGTGCGCCAACGCCTTTTGGCCCGTACATTTTGTGGGCAGAGCAAGAAAGTAAGTCGATGTGCATATCCTCGACATTGACAATTTCTTTGCCGACGGTTTGAGTCGCATCGCAATGAAATAAAACTCCTGATTCATGACAGATTGCGCCAATTTCGGCAACAGCTTGCAGAGTGCCAACTTCATTGTTGCCATGCATTATTGAAACTAGAGTTGTCTCGGGGCGAATTGCTGCACGTAACTCGTCAAGTTTTATTTGGCCGAATTCATCTACTTCCAATACCGTAATTTCCCAACCGTTATTGGCTAGGTAATTCATCGGGTCGAGGATTGCCTTATGTTCGGTGGTGCAAGTTATTAAATGCTTGCCACGACTTTGATACATGCGCGCCACTCCTAAGAGTGCAATATTGTTTGATTCAGTCGCGCCAGAAGTGAAAATGATTTCGCGTGAGTTGCCGCCAATCGCTTCGGCAATAGTTTTGCGCGCGTTGGTGACGGCCTTTTCCGCTGTCCAACCGTAGGCGTGATTGCGCGAGGCGGCATTCCCGAAATTTTCCGAAAACCATGGAAGCATTTCTTCCAAGACGCGCGGGTCAACCGGCGTAGTCGCCTGGTTATCCATGTAGATGAGATTGTTGCTCATACTTTGACCTGTGGTTTTAAGGATGAAATGTCGGCTAAGGTGTATTGATGTAAAACGTTTTGGATGTGATCGGCGACCCGGCCAATGCCACTTGAAATGATGCACACAGGTTCGCGGTCACAATTTCCACCGTTAGTGCAATCGGCCATCTGGAGGGGACCTTCAAGAACGGCGATAACTTCGGCGAGCTTCATTTCTTCCGGTCGGTGGCGTAAACGGTAGCCGCCGCCAGGGCCGCGAATAGCCTCGACGAGCTTTGCCTGACTGAGCGATTTCAGCACTTCGGCCAGTAATCGGCGCGGCACATTTATCACTTCGACAATTTCGCGGACGCTGACATATTCCCTGCCACGGTCGCCTAAATAGGCGAGCGCCATTAACCCGTATTCAGAGCGTTTGGTGAAGCGCAGCATCCCATTAATGTAGCACTAAATTGGTGCTAATTCAACCTCCACTTTTTGGACACTGACCTAATCGGTTGGGTCACTGATCTCTCTAAGGTATTTAAGCTACGAAACTAAGGAGTAAAAAAGAGTTCAGGCCAAGGCCTGAACAAAATAAAAAAGCTAAGCCAATTACCAACAAGCACTTAGAAAATTTAGTGACCCAGCCGATTAGGTCAGTGTCCTAGTGGCGTCCTTGTTTGCTCTCAAACTTCTCCTCTAACAAGTCTCTGTAGTTGTTTGGAAGCTTATGTGGTCGCCAGTTGTCTTTTCTTATGCACCCCAGGCTTACCTCTCCCTCTGCGCATAGTCTTTCGGTACCGTCGTCATTGCCCAGGAGGACCTTGCTCGCGAAACTGATCGTTGTTGCGGACCATGCGCTGACCGTGGTTTCGATAATCGCCAAGTCGTCGAACTTCAGTGGGGTGCGATATTGGCAATTTGCTTTTACCACGGGGAGCATTAGGCCGGCTTCGGTTTCCATGTCGGCGTAGCGTAGGCCCTCGTCACGCTGCCACTCGGTTCGCCCCAGTTCCAGAAGTTCAAAATAGCGAGCGTAATAGAGAACACCCATCGAATCGGTGTCCCGGTAGAGAATGCGGTAAGTGGTTCGGTGCGTTGACACTTAGACAGTCTAGAATAGCCACCCACATGACCAGCCTTGCACCTCTTGAAGACACTCGCGCCCGGACCAGCAAGGTGGTCGCGGCGTCTCTGATTATTCCAGGACTTGGCCACATACTCTGCGAACGCCGCGGCTGGGCACTGTTCTGGTTTGTATTCTGCCAAGGATTGCTCTTTGGCGGATTTGCCCTCGCCGGAAATACCCAACTCGATTTTGGTCGGTGGTTAGGCTTTGGGGGTGGACAGTGGATATTCGTTAGCCTGCCCGAAATTGGCAACATTGGCGGCCTGCAAATGGCGGCCCGTATGTACCACTCAGTGGAGAGTGGGGGAATCAACCCCAGCCAACTTCCTTGGCGCCATCTTGGATATTTGCTCTCAGCCGCATCAGGAGTTTTTTCATGCTTTGCTGCAGCCCACGCCGCCTCAGCTCAACTTGAGCGCGACGAGCCTCTAAACAGTTCACGAATTACTCCCGGTAATGCCGCTCTCGCCGCTTTGATTTTCCCAGGTCTGGGGCATTGGCTTATCGGCCGCCGCTTCAAAGCCTTATTAATGGGTGGCACCGTAATTTCATTGTTTTTTATTGGAATGCTGCTCGGAGATTTCTGCGACCTCGAGCGAATCCGGCACCCTTACTACTGGGGTGGTCAAATGGCCGGCGGTCCACTCGTTTGGCTTAGCAGCTTGGCAGTTGCGCCCCGCCGTTTTCAAGAAGTGATGCCATTTCAAGATGCTGGGCTTTTGTTCACCACCACCGCCGGAATGTTTCAAGCGATTTTGGCATTGGACGTATTTCATCGCAGTCAAACTGATTGGTTAGAAGAGGCCCGCAAATGAATTTAATTCTTGGGAATTCGATTCTGCTAATTATTTTTAGCTTGTCCTTAGCGATTGTTGTGTCGGGATATCGCCACGACACCAAGCAAGAAGTCTTAACTGGGATAGTTCGCCGCGGCCTTAAATTTACCGGCGCTGTAGTAACAGTGGCGACAATTTCATGGGCGTTAAGTTGGTGGTTAAGTTAAGGCAAACCAGTGCCAACTTAATAATATCCAAGCTCGCTAAGCGCTTTTTCTAAATCGCGGCCCGGGGCCGCAGCAGGACCTTGTCCGCTAACCGCCTCAGTGAGCGGCAAGTCGCGACTCGTATTCGCTACGACATCAAACGCCCGCCCGCCAATTTTAGTTCGGTATAAACTACCAACTGATATGGACTCATCGGCAGGGGACTGCAAACTTATTTGCCAATTACCAAGCTGCGGAATTCTTGCCGCATGCAACAAACTTGCACCCAGCCAATGGGCACTAACCGGTGCATTGTTAATTGATCGTTCAATCTCCCGAGTCCAAATCCCTACTGGAACTCGCACCACCGAATCATCGAAACTGTGCCCATGTTCAAAAGAATTATCATCCCAAAGTTCCTCACCATGGTCGGCATGAAAAGCAATCACATCGGCGCGCCCTTTTTTTACAAAGTCTGATAACCACGGGCCAAGTTGTTGATCTAAAGCTTGGACCTTGTTGTAGTAGGCTTCGCGTACCCCACTAATTTGCGCGGCATTTAACTTGAAAAATTCTCGCCGCTGGGCCGGAGTGTGTTCAATGTTGAAGAAGTCCTGCCACGCTAAGTCGTCTAAACTGGTGGCTTCAGCGTAAGGTAAATGTGGTCCGATTAAATGTAAAACCAAAAACCGCGGTTGATGTTGATGGCGACTCCACCATTCGTCGGCAAGTGTAATTGCAGTGGCCGAGTCATCACTGCACCTTTGATAACTGGAAAAACCGCGATCGAGCCCACTCCACGGCTCAAGAAAGGGATTTTGATGGATTAACCCAGTGACATATCCGGCCGCCGCGAACTTTTCAGCTAAGGTCTCGAACTGGGGGTCAAGCCCATGAAATAGGCGGTCACTAGCTTGTCCGATTTCTCCGATAAAAGCCCCACGTCCAGCACCGTGGACTTGTGGAGGTTTTCCTGTGAATAGCGAAGCATAGGCTGGCAAGGTCCAACTTGAGGAGGCCACCGCCTGCGGCCATAGCGCAAACTCGGAGAGAGTGTCTGCAAGTAACGGGGCGTGTTCAAGTGCATCACTGCGGAAAGTATCGATGCTAATTAATAAAACATCAGCCGCTTTGTTTTTTTGGACACTAGTCATGCGTGGAGTTTCCCAAGCAATTGCCGGCCCTTCCTGCGCGGCAAGACCTGTTCCATTCCAACGACTTACAAACTCTAAGCTTAGTGCAGCTGAGTCATCAGTGCCCCCGACCGTGAAATTGCAATCAAGTTTAGTCCACGGGGTTTCACTCATTCTTGGCAGGTCAAGATTAGTCGAAGCCAAAGATTTCAGTGAATCCCCATTGCGTAGAAAAATTTCACAATGAACCGCACCCAAATTGTGCTGTTGGTCGCTTGGATTTGGAATCCTCCTGACCGCGGTTGTTAAGTTAAGTTGCTTAACAGAGGAGGGTAGTTCAATCGAAAAGTGGCTAGGTGTTTGCACCTCAAGTGCATCGCGTAGATCACTGATTAATTGCGGTGGTGTTTCATCAGAAAAATGATCGCTACTCACTCCAAACCACTTGCTTAAAAAATGCGAACGTACTTCTTCGCCCTCTCCAATCATGAAATTAAGCTGTGCACCTGCAAGCATGGAGCTTGCACTAGTGTTTTGCGAATCCTCCTCGCTCGGGGCGCAGGCCACACAAGTTAGGAGCAATCCCAAACAGCGAAGAAGTAGTTGGCGTTTCATTTTTAGGAGCTTTGTAAGCTTACAAACAACGATGATATATCCCCCCGGGCATTCGGATTAATCGCCCTTGTATTTCCAAGTCAGCCAATTCGAAAAGCACAGCTTCAATCGCCTCACCCGTCTCAGCAGAAATTTGCTCTACTTTTTTATCTCCATTTGCCAAGCAAAGCAAAACCGGATGTGCATTTGGGTCATCTTCGGGCATGGTCCAGGTGGAAAACTCTTCTATCACTTCGTTGGGGTTTTGCACTAATTTTGCCCCATCGGCAATTAGATAGTTTGGCCCCTGGCTAACAGCACAATCTACTGGGCCGGGTATGGCGCAAACCGTATTGCCCAATTCCTCTACATATTTAAGAGTGGTGAATGTTCCAGATTTGAGGGCTGCCTGCACAACCAAAATAACCGGCGAAAGTGCTGCCATTAAACGATTACGGCGGGGGAAATTACCGCGTCTTGGTGCCGTGCCACAAGCAAATTCACTGATGACCGCGCCGCCTTGGGACACGATATTGTGATAAAGGCTTGCCGCTTCTGGTGGGTAGGGGCAGTCCAAACCAGAACCAACTACCGCTATGACTTTTCCGCCGGCATCTAAGGCCGCCCGCATGGCGGATTGATCGATTCCGCGCGCGCCACCACTGACCACAATCCCACCAGCACTAGCAATGCCAGAGGCAAATCGCGCTGCTTGGGCGCGACCATATGGAGTGCACGCCCGCGCCCCAATAATGCACACTCGCTTTACCCCATCATCAAGTAATCGAAAATCCCCTTGGACAAACAAAATTGGCGGGGGCTGAGCTAAGTTATTTAAGCTCGGTGGCCATTCCGTCATGTCTGGAGCAAGCACCTTGCCACCCAAATTGTTTAGTAATTTAAATTGCTCTTGAGCAAGGTCCCAGCCGTCAGCATATCCTTTGAATAGACTTCCACCTTGCATTAAATTGCGTGGGTCACCAGCCCGCGCAACCAATTCGGGCAAACGAACTGGCCCGAGACCAGGCACTGCGTTAAGGGCGACTAAGGCCGCGAGCTTTGATTTCTTCACCCTCTACTGACGATTATCCATCACCAGTATTACGCAAGAAATTACAGAATCTCTAACTTAGCGACCGCACTTTTGATTTCTTCAAGTTGTGCCCTCAACATTTCTTTTGGCCCAAGAACTTTTACATAAAGCGGGCCAGCAGGAGTTTCGGGAATAGCGAAGCCAATCAGCATCCAGCCTTCGAGTGGTGCTCCACCGCCAATTTGCTGGGTGGATGTCAAAGTACCGCTCAGGGTTGCCATCGTCGCGGCGTAGTGCGAATCGGCAACATCTTCAGTTGCCAAAGCTTCCTCAATTATGAACTGCTGCTCCCAGCGTTGGAAATTTGCGGCAATATCTCCGCCAACGGCGGTAACAGTGCATTGTCCACCGCCCTCAATCGTCCAGCGCGCCACTGTAAACGCATTGCCACCGTCTGCTTCACTCCAGTTGCTGGGCACGGCCATGGCCAATTCCCGCCCACCTGAAGATTTTGACTCGCCGCTAGGCCCACCAGAACTCGGCGGAGGCCCACCCTGAGCGTGGGGCATCGCCGCAGAATGCTGGGGCGTTCCGGCCATGCTGGGGTCGGGGGCCTGCATGCAAGCGGCCAGTAAACACATCGAAACTAGGGTGGCTGTGGTGTAGTTCATGATTACATTACATAGGTTAGCGAATCTAAAGGTCAATCCAGTATCCTCTGATGATGCGCATTAAGCTCTGCCTAATAGTTTTGGCGTTCGCATTTAACTCATGTCTGGAGACCCAGTTTGAGTTGCACACAAAAATTTCCGCCGATGGTGGCGGGGCACGGGAATTGCTGGTCACTTCCAAGGACGGAAACAGTTTCGCTGAACATCCTAAATCTATGTGCACGATTCCGCATGTGTATATTCGCAATCAACAACGGTTAGGATTCATACAGGCAATTGGTGTGTTTAACGATATCAATTCATCGCCCTCACCATTGAGTTTTGAATTGGAGCGAGTACGGACTGCACCAATTATTGAACATCATTTAGAAATAATAGATTGCTTTTTATTAAAACACTTCACTTGGCAGGAAGATGTTAAAGAAATAATAAATCAAGATGATATCCAGCAGGCGCAACTAGAAATTGTGGAAGTTTCGATGGAGGTTCTGGCAACCGCCGTGCCCGAATTTTTCGGGGCCGATGAATGGGCGCAACACCGACTTAGTTCACGATCACCATCAGAAATCAAAACGATTTTATTAGATGCTGTTGAGCAAGTATGGCAACTGCTCGCGACCAAGTATGGTGTCGCCGCGCAAGACATCGAAGAGCAACTAATTGTTATTACTCATAATGCCATGCGTGAATTAGAATTGGAAATCAATTTGAACGATGAGCAATTGGAATTTGATGAACGCTTCGAGGATTTGTTCGAGGCTCATTTGTTACGCAAATTTGGCAGCGAAGAAGCGGCAAATGATTGGGCTGAGATTCAGTTTGCCAAATTAAGTGGCTTGTTTGGTCCGTCCCTCTTTATCGATTTTGGTCACGGAAGTTTCAGATTTTTAATGAGCGTAGAAATGCCTGGTGACTTACTCAACACCAACGCCAATATCTCGGGAGCAAATAGTAGTTTTCTCGAATTGTCCGGCGAACAAATTTTCCCTTATGGGGCCGGCCTTAAGGCTGAGTCAATTCTCTGGAATGAAGAACGACTTGCGGCACTTCCATTTGTCGAAATTAAAACTGATAACCGTTCCGCGTTAAGATTAATGAAGTTGTTGCAAGACCAGCAAGCGAACATCGATGAAGTCTTAGTCGCAACGCTTGCTAAGTGTGAACAACAACAAAGCTTAAGCCCATTACAAAAATTATCGCGCGCTCAATCGAGTGAAGACCACTCTCAATACCGTTCTGCTCAAGCGGCCAAACTTTATCAGTGGTTAGAAGGATAAGACTTGAATTCGAATCCTAAGTCGAAGGGCATCATCGCTCTAACCGGTCCGCTAATCATTTCTTTTTGGTTGCGTTCAGCCTTCGGATGGGTTGACCCATTTTTTGCGGCCAACTTAACTGACGAACTTGGCAATTTAATTGGCGATCCATCGATGGCCGCAATCGGCCTAACACTGCCCTTCGAGTTTATGATGATTGCTTGTTGGGTTGGCACATCGAACGGCCTTACTTCACGCTTAGCCAAGGCCATCGCCGCCGGCGAAAATGCCCAACTTGAACAACTTAAAAAAGCCGCTCGTCAAATAACTTGGGCGTTGAATGGACTCTTTTTGTGTTTGGCTGGAAGTATTTGGTGGCTAAGTCCAAAGCTTGGATTAGACCCTGCCGTTGCCACTCAATTTCAAATATATGCGACTGTGGTCGTGGCCGGAACGGCCTTCACTTCCTTTTGGTCAATACTGCCAGACTCCCTGGTTAAAGCTCACCAAGACACCAAGACCACAATGTGGGCGGGCATCTTATCTTCAAGTTTAAACGTATTACTAAATACAATTTTTACCTTTGTATTAGGGATGGGCATTTTTGGGATTGCCTTTTCCACAGTGTTGGGCCGCTTGGCTGGACTCGCCTACGCCGGCATGCGCGCGCGTCAACATGAAGTTGCGCGACTGGCAACTCAGGTCAGTGACGAGAATCCCAATATCAAACTCGAAAAACCAATTTGGGGAATTTTATCAATCGCGATCCCGAGCGGATTGGGCTATGTGTTGCTGGCAATTGAATCGCAATTAGTTAACTGGATGTTAGTGCGTATGCCCGATTCGACTTCGCAGTTGGCCGCGTGGTCAATCTTTGACCGCACCACCCGCTTTTTGGCGATGCCTTTAATTGCCGCAAGTGTGGCAATGCTTCCGTTGGTGGCAAGACGCTCCGGTGCAAAGGACATTGCTGGAATAAAAATTGAAATATCTACCAGTATGCGTTTTGCTATTGCATACGTTGTCTTTTTCGTATGGCCAGCCGCGGTATTTTTTGCCCCAACAATTGCCCATTGGCTGACTGCAGAAGCGGCCACTGAATCCGCCGCGGTTAGCGCCATGCGCCTAATCCCAATCTTTGTTTTTGCAATGATCCCGGTAATGATTTTGCGCGCAGTCTTTGACGGCTTTCAGCGACCACGGCCGGCACTTTTCATTGCACTAGTTAGAACCTTCGGGCTGGTCGGCCCGCTGGTGTGGATCGGTATAAAAGTAGCGACCGAGCGCGGCATGGAGCCAACACTCGGTGCTGCAATTGGTCTGACAGTCGGCGTAGCAGGTGCTTCACTATGCACCGTGCTTTGCGTGCGTCAGCTTAAGATTCTGAAGTAGTCGGCTCTTCCGTTTCGCTATCGGCGGTCGGCTCTGCCTTTGGAGGTATCGCCAAGAAACCTAATGTTTCTTGACCTTCTTCCCAAGTCATTTCAACCAATGATCCCGGCGGTAGATTTCCTTTTAGCAATTCTTCCGCGAGTGCATCTTCCACGAAACGTTCAATCGTGCGGCGTAATGGACGCGCACCATATTCAGGATTGTGGCCTTTATCAATTAAGAAGTCGCGCGCTGTATCGGATAGGTGCAGGACCAACTTCTTGGTGGCAATGCGTTGTTCAACCTTGTGCATTTCCAAATCAATAATCCGGTAAAGATCACTCTTGGTAAGCGGGTTGAAGGAAACAATTTCATCCAAGCGATTTAGGAATTCAGGACGGAAGAAGCGATTAACTTCCTCGAGGATTCCAGATTCAACGCGTTTTGCAGTTTGTTCATCAGATGTTGTGAATCCAACTCCGCCGCCTTCACGAATTAAGTGAGCGCCAATGTTAGAAGTCATAATGATGATTGCATTGCGGAAGTCGACATTCCGTCCCAGGGAGTCGACAAGACGACCTTCTTCCATTATCTGCAACAGCATGTTGAAGACATCGGGGTGCGCCTTTTCAACCTCGTCAAGCAAAATGACGGAGTAGGGACGGCGTCGTACTTTTTCGGTTAGCTGGCCACCTTCGTCGTAACCGACGTATCCGGGCGGCGAGCCAACAAGACGTGAAGCGTTGTGCTTCTCCATGTAGTCGGACATGTCAAAGACCAGTAATGATTCTTCGTCACCGAACATGAACTTGGCAAGTTGTTTGGAGAGCCAAGTTTTTCCTACACCACTTGGGCCGAGGAAAAGGAAGGAGCCAGATGGGCGGTTCGGGTCCTTGAGGCCAGAGCGTGAACGGCGCACAGCTTTGGAAATTGCAGTAACTGCTTTATCTTGGTTGATAACTGTCAAGCCAAGTTCAGCTTCCATCTGCAGCAACCGTTCGGACTCTTCTTTGCCTAGATTAGTGACCGGTACACCAGTCATCTTGGAAATTGTTTCGGCGATTACTTCATGATCGACAACAGCCGGAGTATCGCTGTCACCACCTTCACTTTGACGCCATTTGGCTAGCACTCGATCACGTTGCTCACGCAATTTGTAAACCGAATCGCGCAACTTGGAAGCCTTCTCAAATTCTTGCGAACGCACGGCTTCTTCTTTTTCTTTATCGACATCGATGATTTCTGAGTCCAGCTCGTCGGTGTTCGGCGGCGGCACCATAGTTTGCAAACGCATGCGCGCACCGGCTTCATCGATTACGTCAATTGCCTTGTCTGGCAAGAAACGACCATTGATGTACTTGATTGACAGGTCCACGGCGGACTCGAGCGCTTCTTTGGTGTAAGTGATCTTGTGATGATCTTCGTAGCGACTAGCCAGTCCATTTAGAATTGCCACAGTGTCGTCGCGCGACGGCGGATCAACCATGACCGATTGGAAGCGACGTTCCAATGCACCATCTTTTTCAATGAACTTGCGGTACTCGTCAAGAGTGGTCGCGCCGATGCATTGAATTTCACCGCGTGACAGCGCTGGCTTCAAAACATTTGATGCATCGATGGCACCTTCAGCGCCACCGGCGCCAACCAAAGTGTGTAATTCGTCAATGAAAAGAATTACATTTTTGGTGCGGCGAACTTCAGTCATTACCGCTTTAATGCGTTCTTCAAATTGGCCGCGGTACTTGGTGCCAGCAACCATCATTGCCAGGTCAAGAACCACAATGCGGCGGTCGCGCAAAACTTCCGGGGTGTTGCCAGTAATAATTTGCTGAGCTAAACCTTCAACGATGGCAGTTTTGCCAACGCCAGGTTCTCCCAAAAGAACAGGATTGTTTTTAGTGCGGCGTGACAGCACTTGTACCACGCGTTCGATTTCATTGGCGCGTCCAATGACTGGATCTAATTCGCCACGCTTGGCGCGCGCAGTTAAATCGCGGCCGAAGGAATCAAGAGCGGGAGTCTTTGACTTACCCTTAGGTGTAATCTGAGGTTCACCTTCCATCTCTTCTATGCCTTCATCTTCGTCCTCGCCAGGCTGAGGCCCGCCAAGGAAGTCAATCGTGACATCACGAACTTCTTCAAGCTTGATGCCAAGTTTTAATAAAACGTGGGCGGCAATTCCTTCTTGTTCGCGTAAAAGTGCCAACAACACGTGTTCGGTGCCAATGTAGTTGTGCCCAAGTTCGTTGGCTTCTTCGAGCGCTAACTCGACGACCTTTTTGGCGCGTGGGGTGAAAGGTATTTGCACCGACGGCTCATGGGCTGGCCCCTTCTTAACAATTATATTCACCTCGTGGCGAATCTTGTCAAGGTCGACATTCATCGACTTAAGGACGTTAGCGGCTACTCCTTGGCCTTCCTGGATCAGTCCAAGCAAAATATGCTCAGTACCAATGTACTCATGATGGAAAGTTTGGGCTTCGCGGCGGGCGAATCCCATTACTTTGCGGGCGCGTTCTGTGAATCGGTCAAACATTTTGTTTAGGCGGGGTTACAGCCTTTAATCGGACGAGTCGCCCTAAAATCATGAGCAAAACTGCTCAATTATTAATTTTCCTGGTTATTTAGCTCGTCTTCAATGAGACGAATTTGGTCTCGGAGCATGGCAGCTTCCTCGTAAAGCTCATCATCGGTAGCCTGTTTAAGATCTTTCTTTAGGCTATCTAGTAATTTCAATTTGGAAATTTCGGAGTGCTCGGTGGTCCCGTGAATGCTCTCAAGCACATCTCCAACTAAATCTTCAAAGATCTCGTAATCCTTAGGACAGCCAAAGCGTTGGGTGGACTTAAAATCGAGCTCGGTAGTGCCGCAATCAGGGCAAACTAAGCCCTCATCTGCGATTTCCTGCTCTTCCATTGGGAAATCCGCGTCGAGGTCCTCGTCATTACTGAGCTTTGCAAGGAGGTCCTTCATTGGCTCGAGCATGCCCTGGCCTAATTTTTCTAGCAGTAGTTGCTTGGGCGATTTTGCCTGAGGAAGGTCAGGTACACCTGGTGCCACAATATTCAAGCCGGTGGCGATAGCGCAATCAATACACATGTGGATCAACTTCGAACTGGTGTGATGGCCGGCGCCGAAGATAGTGTATTGGTGAACACTGCTAGGAGTGGATTTACAGATTTGGCAGAGGTGCTTCATGCTTCTTACTTATTAGTACGCGTAGTCATTAATGTCACTCTATGAAATATCTTCTTTTAAAAAAAGTTCTGAGGATTTTGCAACGATTTCATGGAACATCATAGCGCGGTCGCGAAAATTACGAAATTCGTCAAAACTCGAAAAGGACGGCGAATACAGCAGGGTAGTGGCTTCTTGCTCCGCAGATTGAACCGCCGCTAAGAGCGCATCGTTGAAGGCACTCCGGCAATTGTCGTGGAGGTAAAAGGAAGTATTTTGCATCATTTGATGTTCTGCAAGTCGCGTGCCACCTGGACCGGATAAGTGCACTTGGTGGCACTTGCTCGCGGCGGTTGCAAGCTTGGTCAAGTCGAGCTTTTTATCGTATCCGCCAGCGCACAAAATAACCCGTCCAGATAGTTCGCCGAGGGCGGCGGTAGTGGGGTCGGGGTGGGTGGCAACGGCGTTGTCGATAATGCACAAATTGGGATGCGAATTGGACATTGACTGCATCCGGTGGGGCAGTCCCGGCCAGCTGCGCAGGGAGTTTGAAATTGAAGATTGAGGGCATCCGAGACGAATAGCACCGGCCACCGCCGCCAATAAAGACGGGAGCCGATAGCTTTCAGTAAATGGGGCATTCTCTAGTAAACCCTTGGCCCAATCAGAGTTGGGGTCAAGCCGCTGAATTTCACCTCTACAGGCCGCCGTCCATTCCTCAATGCCCTTGCCACTAATTGGCACTAAGCACAAAGAATCGGCTTTTTGGGCAATTAACAGCCTTTTTTTAGCACGCCAGTAATTATCCAGATTCTGATGGCGATCTAGGTGATCACTGCCAAGACAGGTCAAAACTGAAACTTCCGGCCAGCCGATGGGGGCCTGAATAGCTTCAGTTTGAAAGGAGGACAGTTCCAGAACCACTCGCGTGTCAGCCGGCGCATCGAGGATTTGCTCGAGTAAGGATCCGCCCAAATTACCCGCCAAAAGGACGGGAATCCCCGCATTTTCAAGCAAATGAGCCGCCAGAGATGCGCAGGTCGATTTGCCGTGAGTACCGGTAATCGCCAAGTAGCGCAGGTCGGAACGAGCCGCCAGCGCCAAGTCGATTTCAGAGACTAATTGGCAATTGGCCGCCTGGGCAATTTTGAGGACCTCCGCCTCGCGAGGAACCGCCGGATTCACCACCACTAATTGCCCACAAAAGATATTCTCGGGGTGACCTCCAAGGTACCACTCAATACCCTCGCATTCCGCCAAAATGGCAGAAGCTTCGCTGAGTTCTACTCTTGGCCGCAGATCGGAGACTGCCACTTTGGCTCCCAGTCGGTGCAAAGCTCGAGCAGTACCAGCACCACCTCCAAAGGAACCTAGTCCGAGGACGAGGACCGCTTGGTCCTGCAAATCACGCGGATTGGGAGGGGTTTTCAAAGGTGAAAATGGCGGAGAGGGAGGGATTTGAACCCTCGGAGCCAAGTATTTGACTCAACAGCTTAGCAAGCTGCCGCATTCGGCCACTCTGCCACCTCTCCGCGGGCGGAGATTTTACCCATTCTTTAGGCCTAGCACAGTAAAGTGCCAAAAAAATCACCAAATAAAGTGTGAAATGCTATATCCTAGACTCTGTTTAATTACTGGGAGTGCGTCCGTACACCCTGATTCCTTTCCCCCTTTCCTCCCTCAAAAAGTGAAAAAACAAATCGCTTTCTAAGTTTGTTACTACTGGCTGGAGTGTGCTCAAGCGCATACGCCCAAGACGCCGACGTCGACCCTAGTGGCATGATTACTCCTTCTAATGGTTCTGGTGCTCGAGGTCTTGGCGACCTAGTCGCTGGCCCCTTCGATGTCGAAACTGCTCCATACGACAACCGTTGCCTTGGTGTCGAACAAGCATGGGGCTACTTTTGGGTAACCGGTCGTGGTCATAACGCTGTTGGTGATAACTACATGATTCACCAGTACGACATGTCTGGCAATTACGTCGCTTCATTCCCACAAAATATTTCGCTCGCCAACGCTGGTGGGTGGGGTGGCCGTGATATGGAAGCCGATGAGGCTGGCAACTTGTTGCACGTCGGTAACGACAGTGGTCACGTTGAGACTATGAGTTACGATCCACTTACGGCAAGTCTTGCTTACAGCAGCACAACCGTAACTTTGGTTTCAGGAACTGTGCGCGCGCTCTGTCAAGGCGGCAATGGCAACTAACCACGGCCTTCAAGGCGCAAACGACCCTGATGCATGGTGCAATGTTGGACAACAAGGTGTGTCTGGCTTGGGTGCATTCAGTGGTACGCAATCACTTGAAATGGGTCTCGACCCGAATGCAACCAACTATCACGATGTTTGGAATGCACTAATCATCGGTCTTGATGGAACAGGTCAAGGTGACTTAACTCTTGACTTCAAAATTATTGACCACGGTGAAGAATCAAACATCTGGGATGGCGTTTGGGTTTCTGACGATGGCCTTAACTGGAAATTTACTGGTGAGGATTGGAACCCTTGATGGTGTTCAGATTGATGATGTCGCTGTAAATGGCCCAGGTGGTGGAATGCCATCTTTGACGGTTGTGAATTTACTTGCCGGTACTCAAGCTGATGCTTTAGTCGCATCATGCTCTCCTGGTGGCGAAGTCATAATCGGCTGGTCCATCGCTGGTGCAGGTCCAACTGCCACCGTGTTTGGTAATGTGATGCTAAGTGACCCATACCGCACAACATCATTGATTGCTGACCCTTCAGGTCAAGGCACGTCCAGCCACATGGTGCCGGTTGACGCAACTGGCGTATCAATTTGGTTCCATGCCCTAGATGTTTCATCAGGTGCTTGGACAAACCCAATTGCTACTGTAATCGGCTAATAAAAGCTGATTTTCGAGGCCATCGCCTGTAGAGGTGGTGGCCTCTTTTGCATTTAGGACTCTGGCCCCAATTAGTGGGTCAGATAAAAATGGCGGAGAGGCAGGGATTCGAACCCTGGGTCCCTCTCGAGACGCTGGTTTTCAAAACCAGTCCGTTCGGCCAGCTCCGGCACCTCTCCGCTCGTGAAGACTCACATTTAGTCTTCAATTATTCTTTGTCAAATATATCCGCCTTCACATAGATCGGAGCACCGACTCGCATGGCGAGGGCTACGGCGTCGCTTGGCCTACAGTCTACAACAACATTGCCATCATTTCCGCACAGAACTAATTCTGCGTAAAAATTAGGGCCAATTCTCTTCACTACCCCGACGCTTTCAAGGTCAGCTCCGAGCGTTGAAATAATCCGCGAGCACATTTGATGGGTTGTAGGGCGGTTGGGGTGATATTTGTCAACTAAACGAATAATCTCATTTGCCTCGGGCGAGCAAATGCCCAACTCCACTGTGCGTGGATTTGCACTATTCGCCTCCTCAAGGACCATTATCTGATCATCTTGATGATCAACTTTTACGAGTTTGCGAAGATTGACCTCAATCATGCCCCTATCCTACCTTGGCGATGAGCATCCATCATGCAGCGACTTTTGTGGAAACTTTGCCCTCAGCGATAGGGCCGGTGGCCTTTCAATTCACCTCAGTGGGGGAGTTGGTGTCAATCTCGATGATTACCGACCCGACTCCCAAATCACCAGCTTCAATGTCGCGACCCCAAAAAGCTCCAAGCAATCAAGCGGTGAGAGCATGGTTGGAAAAGTTTTTGGACGGGAAGTCTTCAAGCTGGCCAGGTGCATGGCGGATGCCAGGTACTAGTCCGTTTTATCGCAAGGTTTATGAATGCGTGGCCAAAATCCCAACTGGACAAACTATGGGTTACGGGGATGTTGCCGCAGTGTGTGGCTCGCCCGGCGCGGCGCGCGCAGTCGGCACCGCTATGCGGCTAAACCCGATGCCACTTTTAGTGCCGTGCCACCGAGTGTTGGCGGCGAACTTTAAGTTGGGCGGTTTCGCCGGTGGAGTCAGCGGCGCGCTCGACTTAAAGCGTCAACTACTGAGCATCGAAGGGATCGCTTGTCCGGCTAAATAGATGATGAATAATCCGTAGGAGTAGAAAATTTCGCGCCACTGTTTGCGGGCGATTGCCAAACCGAGTAAGCAAGGAATAAGCGCGTTGAATGCCGCAGCCAGTGGAAAGAAATTAGTGCCCGCAACTTGATCGCAAAATACTTTCAAACTAAAAGCGCCCAAACAAATTGCCGTCACGCGTGAGAACTCTGAAAATTGAGTAGTGCTTGTTTTTCGTTTAATTAATAAAACAACTAACGCGATTGGCACAATGAATAGTAGTTGGCCAAGTTCTACGCCGATGTTGAAAGATAGAAGTGCAGTAGTTTTTGCGGAACTTGGAAGGCCAATCTCGCCAAGCACTCCGGCGAAACCAAAACCGTGGACTAGCCCAAACATCATTGCTAGTCGCCATGCATGAACTTTGGTGCTGCGGCGATGCCACCAAAGAGTTAAACAGATACTTATGGCAATTCCGGGTTCAACAATGCTTGGTGCTAATGCGAAAAAACCAAGCGCAGAGCAGGCCAAGGTAATTGAATGGGCCAAGGTAAAAGCACTGACTGCCCACAACATTGCGCCGGCGCTGGCAATTCCAAAGAGCAGTGCCAATAAGAATGCTAAATGGTCATAACCTTCAAGAACGTGGGTGAAGCCAAATTTTAGGTAATCAGTGAACGCCGCAGGTGCGGTGAAATCCCAACTGCGCCGCTTACTACTTAATAGCACCGACATCGGAGTTGTGCGTAAGCCGCTAAGTTCGATGTCGAGTCGATGGTCGGGGTTGCCGTGGTCGTAGAAAACATTGGAACTGATTGTTAAGGCATTAGGTTGTTCACTAAATTCAACAGAGCCATGCACGCTTAACCAATCAATATCTTCGTTTAGCCGTTGCCACCCAGCGATTTCAAAACTGCCATCATTGGCGTTGCTCTGAATATTTACGCCTTCTTCTAGATAATTTTTTAAGGCTGACCATTGAGAACGAATTTCTTCATTGCTAACTTGCTCATCTTGGTTTTGGTCTAAACCGAGTTGCTCAACTTCACGCAAGGTTTGCACCTGCATGCGCCAAGTAAAATCTAAATTGGCATCATGCAAATTTAAGCGCATGCGTGACACCGACATCGGGTGGCTGGCTGCCATTAACAGCAAGCACGCACAAGCTAGCAAACGAAGGAGCTGCTTATTCATGTGGGTGGTCTAGTGAATCGACCACCTTCTCGAACACCGGCACCAATTGCGGATCAAACTGGGTGCCTGCGCCCTCGCGGATAATTCCCGCAGCATCCTCTTTGCTCATCGCATCGCGGTAAGGACGGTCGGAGCAAATTGCATCGTAGGTGTCGGCAATCATTACCAGCCGTGAACCAAGTGGAATGTTTTCACCGGCCAAACCTTCGGTGTAGCCTTTGCCGTCCCAACGTTCATGTTCGTGGCGAATTATTTGTCGAACTGGACGAGGAAGAACTACTGCAATCCGTTCACCGTGAAGTGGGTGCTCTTTGATTACATTCCATTCTTCGTCATCAAGTGGGCCTTGCTTATGCAAAATAGTTAGCGGCACGCCAATTTTGCCCACGTCGTGCAGGCGCGCACCGACGCGAATGTGCAATTTTTCAGATTCGCTCAACTCGACAATTTTGTCGGCCATGGCCATGGCAATTCGTTCAACTTTAATGGAATGGTCACAGGTGTAGCGGTCTTTGATTTCGAGGCTACGCACGATGCCCTTCATATTGCGTACCAAATCTTCAAACTCAGATTTCTTCGCGGTACGTAATGCTTGTTCGTGATATTCAATTGCGTCTAATATTTTGGTGCGCAATTCAATTGGCGTTACTGGCTTGAGTAAATATTCATCGGCACCATTGCGCATCGATTCGACCGCCCGGCCGACATCTTTATGGCCGGTCAACATAACGAAGGCCATCAATGGATAGTGCAGGCGTACATGCAACAAAATATCGCCGCCGGTTTCATCGGGTAAGCTGAAATCGCAGACTACCGCGTGAAATTGCTGACGCGCCATTAGTGCTTTAGCACTGGCGGCATCTATACAACCAGTAACTTCGAAGCCTTGTTTTTTTAACTGTGCGGAAGTTAAAAGTAGTTCATCTTCGTTGTCCTCAATGACAATTACGGAAAATCCGTAACCAGGTTGGACATCATCTTTTCGGCTGGTTGAAAGTTCGCGCTCGACTTGGGGGGACATTTGTAAGTGTTGGGGGAAGCAGTGGTGTTGAAAATGTTTGCCACTGCATGGCTTATTCTAGGAGTACGCTATTCTAGTTTTTATAGAAATCTTGCCAATTGCTTAGGATATTGCTTAGTTTACGGTTGGTCAATTGTGTCGTACAATGAGCCGATGGAAGGCTTCAATCGACGTACATTGTTGGATCGCAAAAGCATCGAGGAAGGTCTCGATGCTCTGGCTGAGCGGATTGCGCCAGGCCTTGAAGGCAAAGAAGTTACCGTTATTCCGATCCTCGGTGGAGCAATGATTTTCGCCGCCGATTTAGTGCGTCGCCTACCGGCTGGTTTGGTAATGGATTTCCTGCGGATTCAGACTTACGGCGATGAAATGTCACCGCAAAAAGAGGCTAGTGCTGACTGGTTGCCGCACCCCGATAACGTGCGCGGCAAACATATTTTGCTTTTGGACGACATTCTTGACACCGGTCGCACCATGCAAGAAGCGCGGCGTTTGCTGATTGAGGACATGGGTGCCGTTGAAGTAACGGTGGTTGTTTTTGTCGATAAGCCGGTGCGTCGTCAAACTGATGTTGTCGCCGACGATGCCTTAATGGTTTTGAACGAAGATTTATTCTTAGTCGGTTTTGGTCTTGATTTAGCCGGCCGCTATCGCAACTTGCCGGACTTATTGGCGCTGGAACCGCACGGCCAAGACAGCTCGACCACTTCTGAAAAAGAAGCCACAGCGTAGTGACCGAATTTTTATCAGTCTCGGAGGACATGGCCGGTATCCAACTGGATGAGTTCCTCGCAATGAATTGGCCGCGCGTCGCCAAGGGGAAGTTGCGCGAACTTATACGCAGTGGCGAAATTACCATCGGCGGTTCGGTAGCCTTGCCGGCCGACCGTTTGCGCGCAACTGATGTGGTGCTGGTTGAGGCTGACATGAGTCAACTTAAACAAGTTGCCCATGCCAGTTTTAAAGTTGATATTTTGCATCAAGATAAAAACTTGGTTGCGGTTAATAAGCCGGCAGGGTTCCCGGTTGAGCCGAGCCGTTGGGGTGAACATCCAGAAAATTTAACTGGAGCCCTTTTAGATTGGGCTGAAGGAAGTCGGCGTAAAGATGGCTTGCCGGCCTTTCGACCGCGCGCCTTGCATCGATTAGATCTTGGGACCAGCGGGGTTTTGTTGTACGCGCTTACATTAGAAGCTGAACGGCATTTCCGCAGTTTGTTCGAAAGTGGCAACATTGAAAAAATCTATCACGCTTTAGTGGTGGGCGAGGTGCGTAGTGAAGGGGTAATTGATGCACGTTTGGCGCCGGATCCACAGCAAGGCGGAAAAATGAAAACGGTTAAGGCTCCTGGCGGAAAGCCCGCTGTGACCGAATACAAGCCAATTAAGGTGTTTCGCGGTTACACATTGCTTGAATGTCGCCCGCGCACTGGTCGTACCCACCAAATTCGCATTCACCTGGCAAGTATTGGCCATCCTTTAGCAGTCGACCCACGATACGGCGGACGTGATAAAATGCTGTTGTCTGAAATGAAATCAGGCTACCGACCAAAAGCTGGTCGGCAGGAACGTCCGCTAATCGAGCGACTGACCTTGCACGCGGCAAATTTGACCGCCTGCGACCCGGATGGAAATCAACTGCGCATTGAAGCGCAATACCCTAAGGATCTACGGATCCTCCTCAGCAAAATGGAGAAGTGGCGACGTGCGCCTAAAACGAACTCAAGATGACTTTCGTGTCTTTGAACAACTCGATGAATCAAAACTCGCCGGCGGTGAGTTTGCTGTTCACCGAATAACAAAGAAAGGATTAACTACTGCCGAAGCAGCGGAAACTTTGGCTAAGCAGGCTGGTGTCGATATGGATGCCATTGCATTTGCTGGGACCAAAGACCGTAACGGTGTTTGCGGTCAATATTTGACGGTTGTTGGTGGGTCGCCAGTTAATTTAAAGACCCAGCAATTAACAATTCGTCATATTGGTTCACACGACCAAGCAGTCAACGCCGAACTTTTGGGCGGCAACTCTTTCGAATTAACTTTGCGTGATTTGGAAGGAGCAGAGATGGGGCGGATTCGTCATAACTTGGCGCAGGCTAAGGAGTGGGGAATGCCAAACTACTTTGACGACCAACGTTTTGGTTGTTTGCGGCACGGGCAAGGATTTGTTGTGCGACAACTTTTACGCGGCGACGTTGAAGGTGCTTTGAAATCTTTGATGTGCGCTAAAAGTCCCTACGGTGGCGAAGAGGTCGAGAAATTTAAAGCCGGAATGGCGCACCGCTGGGGCGATTGGGCTGAATTAACGAGTTATTGTCGCGGTCGTCGCGGCGCTAGCTTGTTCGAATACTTGAAGGATAATCCTGATGATTTCAGGGGTGCTTTGGAGCGCGGGATTAGTACTCGCGAGCGCACTATTCACTTGTTCGCCTACCAATCACACCTTTGGAATAGAGTTGCGGCGATGTGGATTCGCGGCGTTATTGGCGAAGGTGAAAATTTAGGTTGGTTGCCTTGTGATGATGGCTCCTTGCCGGTTTACCGTGAGCTTGAGCCGGATCAATTGGCTTCCCTACGTGGCGAGACTTTGCCTTTGTTTGGCGAAGGCGCCAAGCTTGATGGTTTAGTGGAACGTTACTATCGCACTGTTTTCAAAACCGAGCGAATTGATGCTGACGATTTCCTGAACTTGGACATTTCGGGATTCCGTCCGAAAACAGAGAATCGCTCTTTGTTAATGATTCCTGAATTCTTGCGCGCGGCCCCGGCCGAGCGTGATGAGATGTATCGTTCGTCACAAAAAATGCGCCTGCGTTTTACTTTGCCGCGCGGTCAGTATTCGACCTTGGTGATTAAGCGATTGGCGATGCCAACTCAGTTGGGCGATCGCTTCCAGCCATGTCTATGGATTTCGCGTCACCGCTTAACTTTCCCTGATGACCAAGGTCGGATGGATGCGCCTGACCAAGTTAGTTTTGACAAGAATCGTCAACGCACTAGTGGTGGGTGGAAACGTCGCGATGATAATGGCGGCGGTCGTGATGGCGGAGGTTATCGCGGCTCTAGGGATGATGGTCGCGGCTCACGCGACAACAATCGCGGTGGCGGTGGTTGGAAATCCCGTGATGGCAACCGCAGTGGTCGTGGCGGCTGGAAATCCCGCGACGACAACCGCGGCTCACGCGACAACAACCGCAACTCAGGCAAGGAAGGTGGCTGGAAAAAGTCATCGGACGATAGCAGCGGAAAGTCACCTTGGGATAATGCCAAACGTCGCAATAACAGTGACGACGGCGACGATTCGTAAACCATGAACGAAAAGGCAAGCATCGCCGTCATCGGCGGAAGTGGTGTTTACGACATGGGTGGCGTTGAAAACAAACGCCACCTAACTGTTGCCACACCATTTGGCGAACCATCCGACCAAATCTTAATCGGGGAAGTCGGCGCGCAAACCGTTGCATTCCTGCCACGCCACGGACGCGGCCATCGCTTCACGCCGAGCGAAATTCCTTACCGTGCCAACATCTACGCACTGCGTTCACTTGGAGTGCAACGTATCCTTTCGGTTTCCGCGGTCGGCTCGTTGTGCCACGAATACACGCCCGGCGTGTTTGTAATGGTTGATCAATTCATCGACCGCACCTATCGCCGCGCGCAAACTTTTTTTGGCGATGGAATTGTCGCTCACGTACCACTTGGCGATCCAATTTGCGATGACATGCGCCAAGCTGTGGCCAAGTCAGCCCAAGAATGCCAAACCACTCTTCATCAAGACGGTACTTACGTCTGCATTGAAGGGCCGCAATTTTCAACTCGTGCCGAGTCCGAATTGTTTCGTAAGTGGGGTGCCAAGATCGTTGGCATGACCAATGTCACCGAGGCCAAACTCGCGCGCGAAGCTGGCATCTCCTTCGCTTGTATTGCAATGGTTACAGATTTCGATTGTTGGCATCCCGAGCACGACAATGTCGATGTCGAGCAAGTAATTAAAATTGCCCACCAAAACGCTCGCAACGTGCAGGAATTGGTGATTCGGGCCATTCCGCATATTGCCGAACTCGGCGATTCTCCTTGGCGATCGGTATTGAACGGCGCGGTGATGACCTCACCAGATTTAATTACTCCTGACGCCAAATTGCGCACCGCCGCGCTGTTTGAGAATTGAGCGAAGAACTATATATTCCAGCCGCCGAAGGCTATGGCGAATATGAGGACCGCGGCTCACGATTTTTGGCTTGGGTTTTTCATTCTCCCGACGAAGGAAGATTTCTTGAACGCTTAGGTGAAATAAAAGTCGAACACCATAAAGCGCGCCACTGGTGCAGTGCTTGGAGTATCGGCGGCAACTATCGCTTTGATGATGATGGCGAACCCGGTGGAACTGCTGGCCGCCCAATGTTGCAAGTGCTAGAAGGATCTGGAATGCAAAACCTTGCGGCGATTTGCGTGCGCTACTTCGGCGGTGTGAAATTAGGCACGGGTGGGTTGGTGCGCGCTTACGCCGGTGCCACAGCTAAGGCACTTGAAAAAACTCCTCGTCATCTGGTAATCCCACGCGTTAAATATCAAATCGAATTGCCATTTAAATTAATGGGATTGCGCACCGAACTTGAAGCCCTGTGTCCAAGTATTAAATTTCACGGCGATTTCAATGGCCGCGGTTGGCAGGGATATTTGGAATTAGCTAAACCGGAAGCTGAAGTGATGAAGAACTTACTGCGGGAAAAAGCCGTCGGAGTTAGCTTCAAAGAAGTTTAAATCTTCAACAGTATCTATATCGCGAACTGGTGCGAGGGTGCGGACTGAAAGTGCAAGTTGTTCGGCACGCTTTAAGGTCGAGCTTAAAACTTGGTCGGTACTCCAATTCATATTTTCAAACAATTCAGGGTGAACTTTTTTTGCCGCAAGTAATCCGTAGCCACCATCAAGAGCGGGAGTGATAACTAAATCTGCTCCGTCTTCAAATGCTTGGTCAACTATGTGAATCACCTGCGAATCAATCGCTGGCGCATCAGTGCCAACAATCGCGCACCACGGAATCGGTGACGAAAACGAGCATTCCATAGCGTACTGCATGCGTTCGCCCAGGTCGTCACCGTCTTGAGGGAAAACTCCATCTGCGCCACTTAACCATTTTGCTGAATCTTCAATGTCGTCAAGTTCCGATATCCACAACCATCGCTCAAAGTCAGGTGATTTAAGTTGTGACCAAACTTGCTCAGCGATTTGTCGATAGATTTCACGCGCACGCGCTTGTCCAATATCGGCGGCGAGTCGAGTTTTGACTTGATCGCGATTCCACATCTTTGCAAAAACACAAACGATTGGTTTTAGCTTCAATTCATTTCCTCTTCTAAATCAACTCCCAAGCCATCAGCGATGCGGTTGATGTAGTTGAAATACGCGACAACTTGTGCGGCATCATGAATTTCTAGATCACTCCAACCGTGTTGGGCCAATAATTCAACATCTAACTTAGACATTTCACCAGGGGTGCGAGTCAGTTTGTCTGCCCACTTGCAAAGGGCGGTTTCGGCCTCACTCAGTGGCGCGGTTTGCCAGCCACTTGTTTCTAGCCAATCAGCTAGTTCTTTTTCTCCAACCTCAACACGGAGGTCGTGCGCATGTGCTTTACTTCAGTAAAAGCAATCGTTAGCTTTGCTAACCACGACCGCTAGCGTTTCGCGCATTTTTTGACTTAGCGAACTGTCGCGTTGCATTAACGAGGCGTACAAACCCAAATGTGCGCGCGTAGCTCGTGGATTAATGCCAGTCAGTTTGACAATATTCCAAACGCGACCAACCCGAGTAATCGCGTCGTCGTAGATTTTTTTTAGCAAACCGTCGGCTTGCTCAACTTCAATTTGGTGAATGAATGCCATCTTTGCTCCAATTTATTATGGAGCCGCCATAATAGGTACTAATCGTGACCCAAGCAAAGTCAAATCCACTTCTCTACAGCTTTAGGCGTTGTCCTTTTGCCATTCGGGCGCGCATGGCCTTGGCCTTGAGTGGGCTCGAATACCATCGCTTTGAAGTGGATTTACGGGACCGCCCCGAGCAACTTTATGCGGTTTCGGCAAAGGGCACGGTGCCGGTGTTAGTACTGCCTAGTGGCACGGTGATTGACCAGAGTTTAGAAATCATGGAATGGGCGTTGATGAGAAATGACCCTGGGGATTATTTAAAACCAGAGATAGGGGACATAACATCCATGAAAAATTTGATTGCCGAGTGTGACGGTGACTTTAAGCACCATCTCGATCGCTATAAATATGCTAATCGTTACCCAGGTGCTGTTGCCGACGAACACCGCCTCCGAGCGTCTGAATTTTTACAAATACTGGAAGGCCGCCTTGCTCAGACTTTATTTTTATTCGGTGAGCGGCAAAGCCTTGCCGATCTTGCAATTGCGCCCTTTGTTCGTCAGTTCGCCGGCGCAGGTCGCGCTTACTTTGATGCTCAAAATCATCCAGCGTTACAAAAATGGCTAAATGAATTTATGCACAGCAATTTATTTACCAGCGTGATGGCTAAGTAATGAAAAAATTATCGATCTCTTTTATCCTGCTCGGCGGCCTGATTGCAGTGTGGCAATTTGCGCCTATCGAGCAATTGCCTGAACTTATGGAGTGGGTGCGGAGTCGGGGTTTGGGCGGCGCACTTCTTATTGGGTGCGTATACGCGCTTGCGACCGTGTTGTTGATCCCTGGGTCAATGCTGACCCTTGCAATCGGCGCCGTTTATGGACCGTGGTTGGGTTTGGCGATAGTCTCGCCAGCATCTGTGATAGGGGCGACTTTAGCCTTTTTACTTGGCCGCGGCATGCTATTTTCAGAAGTGGAAAAAAAGCTTGGCCACAATCCAAAATTGGCCGCATTGTCGTCAGCAATCGAACGCGACGGTTTTAAGGTTTTGGCCTTAGTTCGCTTGAGTCCAATTTTTCCTTACACAATTGTGAATTATGCCTTTGGCTTAACGCGCATTAGTGTTGGAAAATATATATTTGGTTCATTTATAGGCATGTTGCCAGGTACTTTGATGTATGTCTATTTAGGTGCCGCCGTCGGAGATGTCGCGGCCCTCGCTAGCGGCGAACTTCCAACCGGAAGTATTACCGCAACAATCCTAAAGTGGGTCGGATTGCTGGCAACAATTTTGCTAACCTTGCTCATTACTCGAAGAGCCAAACGGATGCTGAATCAAAACGTATCTACAATAGGTAAAAACCCAGAGCAATGACTTCCGAAAAAATGAAATCCCTCGACCCCTCCTGCGTCACCGATGCAGTTACTGAAACTTACGCTGCTGGAGCCAATGCGGTGCAACCTGAATTGTGTTGTCCGGTTGACTACAACGCTGAATATTTGAAAGTATTGCCGCAGGAAATTCTCGATCGCGACTATGGCTGTGGCGATCCGTCAAAGTATGTGAATACTGGCGAAACTGTTCTGGACCTTGGCTCAGGTGGTGGAAAAATTTGTTACATCGCTAGCCAGGTTGTCGGCGCAGAAGGGCGCGTGATTGGTGTCGATATGACTACGGATATGCTGGATCTAGCACGCAAATACCAGCAACAAGTGGGTGATGATATCGGTTGGCACAATGTCGAATTCCATCAAGGCCAAATCGAAAACTTAAAGGTTGATGTTGATGGCAATGCAATGATTGCTGATGACAGTATTGATGTTGTCGTTTCCAATTGTGTATTAAACTTAGTCGCACCATCTTTAAAGAAGCAATTGTTCGAGGAGATTTTCCGAGTTCTTAAGCCTGGTGGTCGTGCGGTCATTTCCGATATTGTTTCAAGCGTTGAAGTGCCAGAAGCAATGCAAAAAGATTCTGAGCTTTGGGCTGGTTGCATAAGTGGCGCTTTTCAAGAGGCAGCCTTTGCCCAAGCCTTTGTCGATGCTGGTTTTGGTGAAATCGAATTACTTGCGCGTGGTGCCGAACCTTGGAAAGTTGTTGAAGGAATAGATTTTCGTTCAGTCACTTTGGCCGCATGGAAAGGCGAGGCAAGTGATTGTATGCCCAACGCCAAAGAAGATTGCTGTGCGCCAGGCAGCACTGGTGGGAGTTGCTGTTAATTACGTGCCGGACTTAAGCTCAACCACTAGGGCAAGTTTTCCTGCGGTAAATCGTGGTGCATTAGCTACCTTGCAATTCAATATGGGTCGCTTGTGCAATCAAGCGTGTTTGCATTGTCATGTTGAATCTTCTCCGGCTCGTTCCGGACCCGAAGATAATGCCTCAACGGAACTGTGCCAACAAGTGCTGAGTTTCTTGGCAGACAATCCATCAATTACAACTGTGGATCTGACCGGCGGCGCGCCAGAAATGAACCCAAATTTCCGCAGTTTGGTTGAAGGTGTTCGCCAGCTTAATCGCCAAGTCTTGGTGCGTCATAACATTACGATTCAAGGCGAAGCAGGGCATTCTGATTTGCCTGAATTTTTTGCCGCAAATCAAGTCGAATTGTTTTGTTCATTGCCGTGTTACTTGGAAGACAATGTTGATGCCCAACGCGGGCAAGGGGTTTTCGCCCAATCAATTGTCGGGCTGCGACGTTTAAATCAAGTTGGCTATGGCACTGGTAGCTTCACCTTGAATTTGGTTTACAACCCAATTGGAAATAGTTTGCCAGCCCCTTCGGCGGAATTGGAACCCGCATATAAAGCTGAATTACGTGAACGCTTTGATCTGCATTTCGATCGCTTGTTATGTATTACCAATCAACCAATTCATCGCTTTCGCTCAGCCTTGGAACGTTCTGGACAGTTATACGGTTATGAAAAACTGCTAGTTGAAAATTTCAACTCTGAGACGCTCGACAACTTAATGTGTCGCAGCGCAATTTCCTTGCGTTGGGATGGGAAGTTATTTGATTGCGACTTTAATTTGGTGCAAAATATGGAGATTCCAAATTTAAGTTTGGCGGATTTGAATGTGGAGCAGTTTGCTGGCCAATCGGTGTTGACCGCAGACCATTGCTTTGCCTGTACTGCAGGCTGTGGCTCCTCGTGTGGAGGTGAGCTAGTTTGATCAAAGCGATTAAACGCAGCCTAGCTGAAAAGATATTCCTGATTGTTTTTGTGCCGGCGGTGTGTTTGTTTTACACCCTTTATAAATATCCATTACTATTTGTTGACGACTCACAGACTCTAGTTTTTTTCGGCAAGAGTTTGTCCTTTTGGTACGGCCTTCTGTACACCGCAATCGTCGATGTGATTGCGTTAAACGTGTTGTTGAAAAACACTAATGTTTATAGTGTCAATAAGAAAAATCCCGGTAATTTGCCAAACTATCAGCGCAAAAAATTCTGGGCAATTTTCTTGGTGCAGACAATTGCCTTCTTCCTGGTTCCGTTTGTTATCGCGCCACTTGCCAGCGGTGCCGATTTCTTCAATGATGCCGCTTTCGCCCCGGTGAAATCTGCGCACGTCTATGTGTGGCCGGCCTTTTCCAGTTGGGGGGTTGCTGGCTACTTGTTGTTTATTCTGGTAGTGGTGGTTAAATTCCATGGCAAACGCTACTGCAGTTGGTTTTGTGCGTGTGGAAATTTGGCAGAAACAGTGAGCGTTACTGCGTGGGGAAAAAAGTGGGTGGCCAAGCAAACTCCCCGCGGCGAAACTGCCAAAAGGTTTGAATTGGCATCGACCGTGGTACTTCTTTTTGCAATTGTATTTGGGATAATTTTGTTTCTCGATGGCATGGCAATCGCTGCCGTAACTGGCTGGCCTGCGCGCTTGCAAGCAATCCAAGATTTTTCAGTGGACTTTATGCTCGCTTCAGTTGTTGGCATTGCCGCCTATCCTTTTCTGGGCACTCGCGTTTGGTGTCGTTATGGTTGCCCACTTGCCAAGGGAATGCAGTTAGTCGGCCGCGGGCTTGGATCTAAATATCGCTTGCAGGCAAATGATGAGTGTAAAGGAATTGGAGTTTGTACTCCGGTTTGTCCGATGGGAATCGATGTCGCAAGCTATGCTCATAATGATCGCAAAGCAATCGAAGGTTCTTTTGGCATGGAAGAACCATGCATCGGGTGCGGCGCATGTCTCGCCGCCTGCCCACGCGACGCTTTAGAGTTCGTGTAAAAACTTTTGTTGCAACACGACTTACCAAGTTCAAAGTGGCGGTATTGTTGACGTTGACTTTCCGGTTATTCAGAGTAACTAGGGCGAATAGACCAGGACTTTGCTTTAGAGGAACGCAAAACCATCCACCAAAGAAAGATGCAGGTGGTAGTGATTTGGCTGGCAATTGGAAACCAACTTGGGAGAGTTGTGCTTAAGTCAACTAGCATCCCATCGCCTGGGAAGAGTCCAAATCCGAATAGCATTGGTAGGCGATACCAGTAATAGCAGGCAACTCCTAGTGCACCAAAAATGCGCGTGAGTTGTTCTGGGCCACGTTCGGGATTGATTCTGCTGTTTCCGGCGGTGCGTAAAATCAAAAACAAAATCAAGCTGCACAACATCGCCCCAAATGGCCAAGCGTAAATCTCAACTAGGTGATCCCAACCATTATTTGATGAATAATCTGGTTGTTGAAACCATCCCCAAATAAATCCTGGAAAACCACCAACCACAAAAGTTCCAAGTCGTCGTTGCTCACCACTTAATTGTGGGTGTTGCAGGTGGAAGTTTTCAGTGGAGTCAGGGCAAGGTTCCACACATTCTTCGCAAGCGTGGCAGTGAGTGTTGGCAACACTTACTAAATTTTCATTGCCATAAAGTTTTTCAACTGGATGCACTGGGCAAAGACCAGAGCACCAAGCACTTTTCCATTCCCAATTTCTTCCTGCCCAAATAGCCAATAAGCTCAAACCCAAAATGACCGCAGCCGTTGCTGGACCATTGGTGTCCAATAAAACATGTCGCAAGGGGACGATTAGTAATAGCAGTCCAAAGCCAATCCATTGAAATTTTAGTTGGGTGGTATGGTCAAGTTTTTTCCGCAGTGATAAACCGCGATGACGAAGGATTAATGCGTTTCCAGACATCGGGCAAATGTTGCGCCAAACTCCAGTGCCGAAAACTAAGAGTGCTGGTGCTACTGGAATTAATACATCCCAAAAAGCGTGAATGCCAACTTGAGGCCATAGCCATAAGCTCAGGAGAATCCACGCGCCAACCAACCAAACAAGTGATTGTGCCAGGCGCCACCAGCGAAGGGAGGAAGACGGCATGGCATTAGGGTAAACTATTGGGTCATGCCAATCATTGCTTTTTCTTTGTACGCAATCCAAATTGGGTTCTTGTTGGGCTTTCGTTGCTTACGCCACCAGCGTAAGTACGGACGATTTGGATTGGCCAATGAACTGGCGCCCAACCTTGTGGGCGGCGGTGGGATTTTACTGGCAGGTATCTTTGCGGCCATCGCTCCTCTGTTGCAATATGTGGGCTTAGTTCCCGAGGTCGGAAGCCCACTGATTGGGCTTGGGAGTGTTATATGGTTACTGGGCCTGCTCGGCGCATTGTGGTCGCAAGATTCGATGGGATCCTCATGGAGATTCGGCGTTGAGCACAATTCTCAACCAACAAAATTGGTCACAACTGGACCATTTCGCTGGGTTCGCAATCCAATTTACAGCTTCGATGTCTTGTCTTTGCTGGGAATTGCCTTGATATGTCCAAATTTCGCTACATTCTTTGCAATTATTTTGGTGCAATTTGCTTTTGCGATTCAGGTGCTCAAAGTCGAGGAACCGCACCTGGTCAGGGTATTTGGGCGTTCCTATCTCCTTTGGGCATCAAGGACTGGGCGTTTTTGGCCTGGAATTGGAAAATTTGCTCGAACTGTGGACGCTGACTAGACCCGCTTAAATTAACCTAAGTTCCTTTGTTTACAATAGTCTCGTATATTTGAAAGTCAGCAAAAATGTTGATTTTATGGTACAAATTTCTACCCCCTAGATAGCCGAAAAACCTGTGAACCCTTTGTGGCGCTCGCATCGTCGCACCGGCACCTAAATGATTAGCCTCAGCATCCCTGCCCTCGTCCTGCTTGGAGGCGGAACTTTCCATGTTCCGCACGACCCAGTAGATGACATCGCCGTCGGTCCCAATTTTCGTGATGGAATTGGCCATGAAGTTGTTTTGTGCGCCAACGCTGCTTCAAAAGTTTCTCGCTCCTACAACAACGCGCTTTCTTGGGAAGCTTTGGGCGGGGAAGAGTTGCAGCAATTCCAATGTACCCAAGTTGAATACTGGGGTGATGCAAGCAATCCTCGTTACTTCATCGGCACCACCGAAGGTGTTTGGATTTATGACCCAATCGCCGACACTGTTGTTAATTATTCAGCAGGCCTACCACTAATTGATAACTATGTTGTTTCAATGTCGGCTCCACAAAGTGGGCTTGGCACTGTGGTCTTATTAACTAATAAAGGTGGGGTTTATGCTTGGGACGAAAGTGCCAGCTCTTGGAATGAAATTTTCCAAACTGGTTTGGCTGATGATTATGGCCAAATAAAAATTTCACCTAATTATAATCCGAATGGAAATAATGAGCGTGAAAAACAAATCGTGGTAGCAACTGCTGGTAAGTTGTGGATTAGCCGTGACTTTGGGAATCAGTTTTTTCTAAACGGTAATTTCGCTAACGCGGCCACCGGCCCAACTGATTGGGCAGTCTCAGCAATGACTATGTCGCCTAATTTTGTAAACGATGGCATCCTGCTAGTCGGACAAAGTCGTGAAAATGCGAGCGCTGGAACTCCATGGGGAGACGAAGGTCAGGTGTGGCGTTCGACGGATGGTGGCAATTCATTCAACCTCGTGCGTTCGGTTGAATCACGTATCACAGCTTTGCATGCAACCGGCAACAGCCCCGCCGGACAAAGCCATTTCTTTATGTCAATTTTCTATTACCCAGATCTCGCCAACTTGTCCGCGGCAGTCGGCTTACGGCGCAGTGATGATGGCGGTTTGACTTGGGACGATTTTGGCAACTGGCAAGATTTCTTGTTGGAGGCCGAGGTTGAAGGTGGTGCCGCCGAGCGCTGGAAGCCATTAATGGCCTTTGCCGAATCAACTGACTTCGCAACTGATGGAGTTATTTACTTTGGTCGCTCAGAAGGAGTATTCCGTTCCGATGATGCTGGTAATCATTGGCTCCAAACTCGCTCGCGTGGCGAACGCTTTGTGCGGCACATGGCGGTGGGGCTTGACGACAACGACCAAGGTGGCACCGACGTAGTTGCTTTTGGTGGAAGTTATGGTTCCGGAACATTGATGGCGCGTTTTCGGGAACAAAATGGTGCCCTCACTTTGGTTGAAACAAAAACCTTGGCCGATTCAAAAATTACTTACCAAAAACCGGTAGTGGTTTCGCCAAGTTATACCCGTGATGGAGTCGTGGTGGTTGGTGGTTCAAATGGAATTGCGGTGTGGTTTGATCCAGCAAAAAATGGGCAAAACCAATTCGGTGTAACCGGATGGGTTGAAACTGATCGTAACCCGTATGGCTACGTTCGAGCCTTAACAATCTCTCCGCACTTTGACGCGAGCACACCACAAAGCACTGACCGTTCCTTTTACTGGAGCACTCGTTCAGATTTAGGTGCAGTCGATGAGCAAACCTATCGCAGTATGGATTGCGGTGCAAGCGCCGAATTAATCGACACTGGTTATGACCCCAACACCAACAGCCATGTCAACTTACCGCACCTATCCAACATGGCGGTGGCTTCGACTTACGATGCGGTAAATAACCAAACCGATGTTTACGGGACAGCCGGACCACACTTGTTCAGGTTTGGACTTGACCCACTAGGTGGCGCAGCTCCAGTTTGGACTTGGCTTGGAGCGACCTCTTCGCGTATGACTGCAATCGGATTGGACCCAAACTGGAATGTGCCTGGAAGCGACGGCTATCGCCGTATTTGGGCAACATTAGTTGATCCTCCGTATCTTGCCGTACTTGATGATCGCAATGGTGGATTTGCCGGCGTTGACATCACTGAGATCACTACTACTGGTATGGATTCGGAAGTTAAAGGAATCGCAGTGCCAAGTACTTTAGCAACAACCCCGGTGTTGTATGCCTCAACAACGGGAATGGCGGTGAAGAAAATTGACCTTAACGCATTCCTCGCTAATCCAACTGCAAGTTGTAGTTGGGAGCAAGTCGGAATTGATTACCCACGCCACGTGACTTTACCGATGGTGGCTTCGCCAAACTTTGCTAGCGATGGCTCCTTATTCACCGGAGCCGAGTTCGGCTTTGTCATCGGTCAAGATGATCCGGCTGTTGCATGGCAATCTGTTTCAATTGCCGGAAACAGTGACGACCGGGACCCAGGCTTCGCATACTTCTCGCCAAATGCCAGCGGCAATACTCAAGCAACTCGTGTTTGGGATTGGGACGAGACCTTTGCTTACAAAATTGAAGGTAAACATCATGTTCAAACTCATGGAACTGCGGTTGCTTGGACAACTGATGATGGTGCCTTTTTACGCTGGGAAGGAACTGCCAGTAAAGTTGGCCTTGAAACATTTAGCGGCTCATTAATGGGCAACGCAACTCTAGAAGTGTTCGACTTCTGGACAGGTGCCTTGGTGGCATCAACTACTGAAAACCTAAACGGCGGAGCTACCGCCAATCACTTAATAGAGCTGAGTTTGCCTAATAGCATGGAGGTAGTCGTAAAAGTTACGGCTGACCTTTCTGCCGCTAGTGCCAAGGCCTTCGCCTTTGATGCCTTAATGATTACACCTTAAGGCATAATCGCGTTCCAAGGTTGCGAGATAAATGCTTACCCCTACACTTACAATAATTGCTTCACTGATGGTTGGTGGTTTCCACCTGCCACACGATTCCGTTCACGATCTCGCCACCTGCACGCTTAGTAATGGGCGCACTGGCTTGTTGGCGGTCGGTAACACTGTAGTAAATGCTCAGTTCTCTGATGACTTGGGCTTAACTTGGACCTTAATCGATGGCGAAGGTTTACAACAAAGCCGCGCGGTAAAAGCAGTCTGGTATCCACACCCAACCAATCCACGTTTTTTTATAGGAACTCAAAAAGGTGTTTATACATTTAATCCTGAAACTTGGGAAGTACAACAACAAGGTCAAGGTTGGCCAAATAATAAACGTGCAGTCGTTGATTTAAGTGCGTCTTTGAGTGGTGACGGACCATTGTTGGCAGCAACTGAAGGCGGCAAGGTAATGGCCTGGGATGAAAGTTCAAATCGTTGGACCACATTACTAAGTGGTGCCGAACAAGATAAGTATGGTCAAGTTGTAATCGCTCCGGACTTTGACCAAAGTGCTGGCCCCGGCCGTTCGCAAGCAGTTTTTGCGGCCTTTGGCGGAGTTCTGCATCAATCTGAAGACGGGGGAAGTAGTTGGACAATACATCCGCAATTCAATACGGCGGCCCAAAGCGAAAGTGATTGGAGTATTACAGCTTTAGCGGTTTCGACCAATTACCAATGGTCGGGTCAGGTGCTGATTGGCCGTGGCCGTGAGTCGTTGAGCACGAGTACTGGAAATGAAGGTGAAATTTGGAGTAGCCTCGATGGTGCGCAAAACTTTAGTTTGAGTCTGTCGGCAAGTTCAAGTGTGCGTAGTTTATTGTTTACTTCACCTGCAGCAAATGGTCGCCGTCATGCATTTGCTTCCTTTGAATCATTCCCAGAACCAAACTCGCCAGACTCGCATAACGGTGTATTGTGCAGTGTCGATGGGGGAGTTAGTTGGGAAGCTCAAGAAAATTTCCGCGATATGTTGTTGGAAGTTCCTGACACCAGTGTGCCGGCACGGATGGCGCGTTTACAGGGCTTGGTGGCTTCGCCTAATTACAATAGCGATGGTCGATTATTTCATGGTCGCGCCGAAGGTATTTACCGTTCGGACAGTGGTGGTCGTTATTGGCGTCAATTGCGTTTACGCAACGAAGGCTTTGTGAGGCGTCTAGATGTCGAACGTGATAGTAATGGTGACATCACAATTTTTGGCGGCACTTATGGAAGTGGTTCTTTGGTCGGTCGCTTGGAACACAACCAAGCTGGTGATTTGGAATTGAAATCCATGACGGTTTTGGACTCAACTAAAGTGGCTTATCAAAAGCCGTGTCGCGCTTCAGCAGATTTCGCACGCGATGGATTGTTGGTGGCTTCGGGTTCCGAAGGAGTTGTGATGTGGTTTGATCCAGCAAAAACATCGACCAATGTGTGGGGCCGTAAGGGTTGGGTGCAACCAATTCAGAACACGGTTGGTTATGTGAAAACTCTTGAGCTATCACCACACTTTAGTGCACTGAAGGGTTCTCTTGATCAGACTATTATTTTCTCAACCAGAAGCAACGGGAATGGCCCGATTGACTTCACCTGGTTGTCGCGCGATTGTGGCCGTAGTTATGAAGCACTTGACACAGTTACTGGCGGCGGAGATATGCCATTTTTAAATAACTTGTTAATCACCGAAGAGTTTGATGCTCAAGCAGCAACTTTGGGTGGTGTTTACGCCACCGCTGGCCCCTTTATTTTCAGATTGGACGGATTGACGTGGACGGTGATTGGTGAGGCGCAGGCCTATATTTCTGACCTAAAGCCACACCCGGATTTCCCAAGCCAACGTTTGCTTTACGCGATTGAACAGGGAACTGGAGTTGTCGTAGAAATCGAAGTGCCGCTCGCTGCTGATGCAATCTTGACACCATTGGCCATTCCTGCCTTTAGCAATGAATTGCAGAAATTAGCTCTGCCAAGCGACTTTGCTAGCAGTGGGGTTTTGTTCGCCAGTACCACAACCCAGGGAGTGTGGAAGATTGACAAGTCGGCAAGTAGTCCACAGTGGCAACAAGTCGGCAATAATTTTCCATCCGTTTTAACTTGGCCAATCGCCTTGTCTCCAGACTTTGCTGCCGACGGCGGCATCATTGCCGGTTGTCGCGACGGTTTCATTTTGGGTAAAGATGAATTGGGTAGTAGTTGGGAATTGTTAGCCGCGCCAATTACCACCGATAGTTCTGCTTCTTGGCTAACTTACTTTAATCCCAATGAACCAGGCAACCCTAACCCGATGCGGCCACGGGCTTGGGATTCCTTAAAAGCCTCACGCATTCCCGGTCAAGACATCAACGTTTGTGGTTTAGACGTGGCTTATTCCTTCCACGACGGAGCCAAGGTTGTTTGGGAAGGCTACGCTAGTTCGGTCGAAGTGCGCAGCTTTAGCGGCGGTTTGATGGGCGAGGTTTTGGTGCGCGTGAAAGACTTCTGGACGGGAGCGGTTCTGTCTGAAACGCTTACTGATTTACACGTGCCCGGCGGCTCGGTGCAAGACATCGTGATTGCCACCCCACCTTTAGGCAGTCGTAAGGCAATTGAGGTCGAGGTAATCGGCCAATTAAGCCAAGGTCAGGCGATTGCTTTTGATGGCATTCGAGCGTTGCCATAATGGTTGAGTGGCAGTTGCCGTACTCATACCAACGTTTAACGAAGCAGATCAAATTACCGATTGCATTGAGAGTGTCAAAAGCTTGGCACCTGAATGGACAATCGTGGTTGCTGATGGAGGAAGCAGTGACGACACGCTTAAGTTGGTGCAAGCTAGCGGCGTTGAGCAAATAGTTAAGTGCCAAGCCGGGCGTGGACAACAGTTAGCGGCCGCCGCTCAATCGGTCCCCGAGCATGATCTCTTATTCCTGCATGCAGATTGTCGTCTGCCGAGTAACGCCAAAGATTTAATTGAGGCGACCTTAGCGGAAGAGAAATTCTCTGGCGGCTGCTTCCAAATTGAAAATAATCCCACCGCCAATGCCGGTCCATTGGTTAAGTTATTTTTGAAAACTGCCAACTGGCGTTCGCGGCGAAGTCGTTTTCCATATGGCGACCAAGCAATATTTTGTACTCGTAAAAATTATGAAAAATGTGGTGGAATGCCAAAACAGGGATTAATGGAAGACCTTGAGTTTGCTAAGCGGTTAAACCGTCTTGCTCCAATTCAAACTTTGTCCGCGGCAATCCAAGTAAGTGGTCGGCGTTTCTGTGAACGCCCTTGGCGAACCTTCTTATGTTGGCATAGTTTTCCGTGGTTATATCGCATGGGTGTTTCGCCAAAACGGCTTCACCGCTGGTATTCCAAGTAATCACTGAAAACGACGAACAAAAGCTGGAATCTTCGGAACAAAGGTGGGGTGGTAGCGTCCTATAAATAGACAGGGACTCGATCCGCCTCTCGGGCACCAGACAACTTCCTCGAAGTTTAATGTCTGTTGACCATCCCCGCTCGGGAGGTGGGTTTTTTCATTTGACCCCGTCCCAGAACTTTTGGATTTTCCTATTTATAGCCGCCCACGTTATTTTGAGAGCATGCTTACCCGCCGCTCACTCCTCAGCGCAGCCGCAATCTCAGCAGTCAGTGCTGCCGTTCCACGTAACTTGCTGGCTAAGCCAAGCTTAAGCCCACCAGCATCAGCGGTAGTGATTTCTTCGGCAAACGGTTTGCGCACCGTCGCCGAAGCTTGGCAACAAACCCAAGCAGGGATGCGCCCAGTGTCTGCCGCAATTAAAGGTGTGGCAATAGTTGAAGCCGACCCCAATGATATTTCAGTTGGCTATGGCGGTTTACCCAACGAAGCTGGCGTGGTGCAACTTGATGCCGCGTGCATGGATGGAATAGCGCATAATGCTGGTTCAGTGGCCTGCATTGAAGATATTAAACACCCCGCGCAAGTCGCAGAAATTGTCATGGACCATACCGACCATGTAAATATTGTTGGTCGTGGTGCAACGGAGTTCGCCAAGTCGTATGGTTTTCCAGAGGAAAATTTATTAACTGATCGCGCGCGCAAGATTTGGTTGAAGTGGCGCGCTTCGCGTTCCAATGATGACGATTGGCTTTCACCAACTGGCGATGAAGTACGCAATGCTGACTTCGAACGTTTATATGGAACGATTCATTGTTCAGTTTTGTCCGCTGAAGGCAACCTTGGTTGCACTACTACAACCTCTGGATTGTCGTTTAAAATTCCTGGTCGCATTGGCGATTCACCACTTATTGGTTGTGGTTTATATTGCGATAACGAAGTTGGTTCGGCTGGAGCCACCGGTCGCGGTGAATCGGCTATTCACTCGGGTGGCTCGTGGTTAGTCGTTGAGCGTATGCGCGAGGGCGACACCCCCGAAGAAGCCTGCTTATACGCACTTAAAAGGGTGGCCTCACAAGTACAGCGTCAGCGGAATTGGCAGAAGTCTTTGTGGAACGAAAAAGAAAACCGCCCATCTTTCAACTTGTCTTTTTACGCAATCCGTAAAGATGGTCTTTATGGTTCTGCTCGCATGTTAAGTGCGCCAGGCCGCAAATCATTCGCCGTTTGTGATGCAAATGGTGCACGCTTGGAAAGCGGTGCATTCTTGTACGAAGTGTAAGCTTTGCTTGCTAATGATTAAACGAGCTGGAATTGACACTGGCGGAACTTTTACCGATGCGGTGATTGCCAGTAGCGATGGTGGTTGGGAAATTTATAAATGTCCGACAACTCAACACGCGCCGGCGCTCGCGGTTATTCATGCACTTGCTGAATTAACCCCCAAGGGGCAACATTTTGTCGAGTTAGTACATGGGACAACTCACGCCACCAATGCCCTATTAACTGGCAAGCTGGGAAGAGTATGTTTTATTACCACTAAGGGGCATGGCGACATTTTGGAAATTGGCCGCCAAGAGCGCGATTCGCTTTATGCATTAGAGCCACGCCCACCGCGTCCACAACAAGCACGCCGACACATCATTGAAGTTGATGAACGTCTGTCCGCCGAAGGGAAGACCATATGCAATTTAACCCGCGCTGAAATAAATCGAGTTTGTGAATTAGTTAAACGTCAAAAACCGCAAGCGATTGCGATTTGTTTTTTGCATGCATGGCGCGAGGGTAAACATGAAAAACGCCTAGCGCGCGCGCTTAAAAAGTTGCAGATTCCAATTGTGCAGTCTCACTTATTAGCGCCGGAACAACGTGAATATGAGCGAGCAACAACTACTTGGGCTGATGCCGGCCTTCAGTCGGTGGTGGCACCGGCCTTATGTGAACTTGCTGGCGAGCTCGCTAAAGGTTGGAATTCCAAAAGCCGTTTACGCGTAATGCGCTCGGATGGCGGCACTGCTAGTGCCGAAGCCGCCGCCGCCGAGCCAGTTCATTTGGCACTTTCTGGTCCAGCGGGTGGGCTTTCTGCAGCGCGGACTTTGGCTGATGCACGTGGTGACAGGGATATTTTGACCTTAGACATGGGTGGCACCAGCACCGACGTCGCACTTTTGCTCGGCGGCGAACTTGCCTTAAGTGAATTGACGATGGCCGGCTTGCCATTGCTCGCCCGCGGATTACCGCTACATACAATCGGAACCGGCGGCGGTAGTTTGGCACATTTAGATGCGGCCGGTGAATTGCAAGTTGGTCCGCAATCGGCCGGCGCAGTTCCCGGCCCGATTTGTTATCGGCGAGGTGGCAAACAACTAACCGTAACTGATGCCCATCTCCATTGTGGACGCTTGCATCCACGAAGATTCCTTGACGGAAAGTCTAAATTAGATTTGCCAAGCGTCATTACTGCCGCGAAAAAATTAAAGCGTTCTGCTTGTGAGATATTGGAAATTGCCAGTGCCGAAATGGAACGTGCTTTGCGTAAGGTCAGTTTGGCGGCTGGGCATGATCCCCGCCGTTTAGTCCTTTATGCCTTTGGAGGAGCGGGAGGATTGCATGCGGCATGGATGGCTGAACGTTTAGGAATGCCAGAAGTCGTAATTCCACCTAAGCCTGGAGTTTTTTCAGCTTTAGGATTATTGACAGCTCCGGCGCGCCGCAGTCTTAGTAAAACAGTTTTAACTTTATTGCCGCCGTCAAAACTCCGGAAAGAATTATTTGTACCGCTGATGGACAAAGTTGTTGCCGACCTTAAAGCGGAGGGTGTTCCTGGAAATAAAATAAAAGCAAAACGAATTTTGGAATTGCGCAGCCAAGGGCAATCGGCAGTTTTTGCCTTGGCCGAAGGCGCAAACGTTGAAAAGCGATTTCATGCCGCGCATCGCCAACGCTTTGGTTATCAGCGTGCCGCCGAAATCGAATTATTAGCAATTAGGGTGCAGGCTGACGGCCCGAGTTCAAGTGCCTGGCCTAGGCAGCGATGTCGGAAATATACAGCCTCTGCGCTTGAACGGCGCTCCGCCCAATTCCCTGAATGCGGTGGGATTCAGCCGCTTAACTGCAGCTGGTATCAACGCGAAGAACTTAAAGCGGGTGCTCAAATAGTTGGCCCGGCCGTGATTGCAGAATATTCTTCAACTACCGTGGTTCCGCCAAATTGGTGCGCAAGAGTGGATGCTTGGGGTTGTTTAAGTCTTAAGAAAGTGACCAGCAAATGAGCACTCGCGACATTTCCTTAACCGTTTTTCGTCATCTCTTTGCAAGTGTTACCGAAGAAATGGGCGAGGCACTTCGCCAATCAGCAGTCTCGGCCAATATTAAAGAGCGGCGAGATTTTTCATGCGCCTTACTTGACGAACGTGGTCGCTTAATTTCTCACGCCGCCCACATTCCAGTGCACCTTGGCAGCGCCCACTTGACGGTGCCGGCGGTGCTGAAAAGTATTGACCCGCAAGCCGGCGATGTAGTTGTTCTTAACGATCCGCATCGAGGCGGTACTCACCTAAACGATGTGACGGTGGTCGCTCCGATATTTGTGGGAAATCGTCGTGTCGGTTTTTTGCTAAACCGCGCCCATCACAATGATGTTGGTGGCTTGGAGCCAGGCGGTTTAACAGGGGCCAGTTGTTTAGCCGAGGAAGGAATTTGCATTGCACCTTGTTTGCTAGTTCAAAAAGGCCAAAAGGTCTTATCGGTATGGCAAATATTTGAACAACAAATGCGCGAACCACAAGCTCGGGTCGGCGACTTGCAAGCTCAATGCGCCGCATTGCATCGTGGCGCTGATCGTTTCGATCAACTCTTAATGCGCTTTGGGGTAGGGCCCACGACTCAAGCAATGCATAAACTCCATTCTCATGCAAGCAAACTATGTCGTGCAATGCTTAAGTCCTGGCCCGACAAAAGAGTGCGAGTTAAAGATTTTTTAGACGGTGCGGGTAGCCCCAAAATCCAACTGCAAATGACTAAGCTAGGTGGAAATCTCAAACTAGACTTCTCGGGAACATCTGCGCAAGTGCCTGCTTCGTGGAATACTCACCGAGCGGTGGTCTTGTCCGCAGTCGCCTATGTTTTGCAATCTATTGCCAATGGAGAGTTGCCTGAAAGTGGCGGAATATTAAGCCCGATTAAATTGCACCTACCGGCGCGTTCATTGCTTTCATCGCAAGCTCCAGCCGGCGTGGCAGTTGGTAATACTGAAACAAGTCAACGATTGGTCGATGTCCTTTTTGAAGCTTGTGCCAAATTCCTTCCCAAGCAAATTCCTGCCGCTTCGCATGGCAGTATGAACAATGTGTGTTTTGGCGGTGAACGCAATGATGGCAGTGCTTTTGTTTATTACGAAACTTTGGGCGGCGGCTGTGGAGCTGGGCCCAATGGTCCAGGTGCGAGCGTCTTGCAGGTGCACATGACCAATACTCTCAACACCCCAGTTGAAGTGCTTGAAAGTGAATTGCCGGTGCGAGTAGTGCGGCACGCCAAGCGCCGCGCATCTGGTGGCATCGGGTTACATCGTGGTGGCGATGGTTTAATCAAAGAAATCGAATTCCTAAAAGCAGTGCGACTGGGAGTTATCGCCACCAGGCGTAATTCCAGCCCACCGGGCCGCAACCGCGGCGGAGCGGCCAAGCCCGGCCGTGACCGCGTAAGAATTAACAACCGTTGGCGGTCAATCGCCGCCGGCGAGACGCTCGACTTAAAGCCGGGCGATCGACTTTTACTTGAGTCGAGCGGTGGTGCCGGATGGGGCGTTAAGCCCTAATCGATTGGAGATGCAGTAGCTCTTATTGCTGGTGGTGCAAGTCGATTGCTGAACACCGGCCCACTTGGCGGCGATTCTCCAACCCGAAAAGTTCGCACGGCTAGCAGCTCAAATGAGTTTGTCCCAGGCATAACCGGAAGTTGATAAAGATGAATTCCGGATTCACTTATCGGAAACTCGATGCGACTATTACTGTTCGCCACCATCGGCACTTGCACTTCTACGAAGGCCTCACCTGCTGCAACTTTTTGAATATTCATTTCGATTAATTTCACACGTGTTAAATCAATAGCACATTCAAGGTTATCGGGATGACCGTGAACCATTGCATCGAGTTGGAATCCTACCCCAAGTTGGTCTATGCGCGGGTCGGCAAGGAAAGTGCCGTTAAATTCTTTAACTTCCATGTCAGCCACATAACTAGCTTCGGTACTACTGCTTAAACTGGCATTTTCACCTTCTAGAAAAACCAATCGCGGAGTGGACATAGTTTGCCACTCACTGTTCCCATCACCGAATTCCGCGCGCAACAAAATAGTGTCAACAATCCAAGTTTTATCAGGCGCATCACTTGCCACATTTACCGGCAAGAACTTATCAAAAAAGAAAGCAAGCTCTTGGGGCGATGGATTGCTCGGGGCAATTCCGGGTGCCGACTGGCAGGATAATGCCATGAGCGGTGCACAAATAGCTAAATGGAGCAACTTTCGGGGATTATGCATGCCCTACTATAAGCGCAGTAAAGCGAACAGGTACAAAAAAACCGGGTTGCCGTCGTGGGAACGGCAACCCGGTAAAGCAAAGCTACGACTATTTAGTAGAGGTGCTCTTCTTGAAGGACGTGGTACTGATCCACGCCGCGTACGAGCAGATCGCTCATGCTTTCGCGGAATGAACAGCACTCGAACTTAACGCCCATGCCACGGATGGTGTCGCCAATGTCAGCGAACACACCGTTGCCAGAAACAACGATGATTGCATCTACCTTTTGGGCAATACGAAGCATGTCCATTGAGATTCCAACTTCCCACTCGGCCTTACGTGAACCATCGACGCGTTCGATAACTTCGCGCTTGCGCACTTCGATACCACAGTAACGTAGGTGATCCAAGAAAGAAACTTGGTCAATGCCATCGCGGTCAATGACGTAAGCAAACGCGCGTACAAGACGACGGTTGCCAACACATAAGCGCAGCATTTTTGAGTAAGAAAGGTTACGGCCGTAGCACTTCTTCGCTGAGTGGTACATGTTCTGTACATCAATGAAGCAAGCAACACGTTGGCGCTTTAGGAATCCACCAGGTGAGGCGTAACCACCATTGTTTGGTAGTTGGCCAGTGGCAGGGTTTAGATTGAGGTTGCGACGCAAGCGCCAAACTTCATCTTTCATGTCCAAGTACTTGTCTTCTAGATCTTCGCGTTCGAGATCTTCGACAACTTCGTCTTGGTCAATTTCAGGGTGTGAGAAACCGCGGAATGAAGAGACTGCGGTAGTTTCGGAAGTAGATTCTTCACCTTCTTCTTCGGTACTTTCTACTGAGGCTTCCACCTCAACTACTTCTGTTTCTTCAACTGGCTGATCCTCTTGGTTTACAGTTTCAGTTTCTGGCATGATGCTGGGTTTTTTTTGTTAAAATTTTAGTCTCCAAACGGAGATTGCACCCCGTTTGATAGTCTGATATCTACGAGGCCGAGATGTATTTTAGGGCATTATTTGGTTAATTGAATAGGCAATATGCTTTTATTTGCGGATTTGGCGCAATCGGCGCGATTATCCCCAACGATTCCGTTCAACTACCGCTGGCGGTAGGTTTGGCGCTGGATGGGCGGCACCAATTCGCTCAACTCGGTAGCTTTTGTAGTACCCGGCATGATGGCAAAAAGCTTCCATCCATATGGTGTCCTTGCGCCGAAAGAAAAAGCGTGGGGTTATGCGCATCGGAATAACTCGCCCGTCGCGCAAGCGGCAATGGATTTCCAAGGCCTCGCCACTGCTTGCGTGTTCGCCAAGAATTAATTTCGATGCAGGCAGCTGAGGAATATCAGGGTAGTAATCGGCAATACTTTTACCCTCGACCAATACCTTGGCCCCGAATAGTTCTTGCATATGCCACAACAAATTTAGCGTGTGGCTGGCATCTGAACTCGCGCGGTGATGGGCTGCGGCTGGTAAAGAAAGCTCACTTACTAAAGATGTAAGACTATGCGATTTCAGTTTTAGCAGTTTGCGTGCCGCGCGCAATGTGCAAAAAGTGCGGTTGTTTGGGGGAGTAAGCCCCAATCTGGCACATTCAGAACTAAGCATGCCGGCGTCAAAGGCTACGTTGTGTCCAAGTAAAGGCCGCCCGTCCACCCACTTTAAAAAATCGGGGATAACCTTGGCGGCACTTGGGGCATCAGCGACATCAGAGTCGGTAATTCCATGTACGTTTATTACTTCACGTGGAATCGGACACTCTGGAAAAATTAGTTGATCAAAACGATCAACAATAGTGTTGCCGCGAACTTTTAAGGCGCCGATTTCAACCAGCCGTGCACTTGGTGGCATACCGGTGGTCTCAGTATCAAAGACGACAAAATCGCGGGGGTCACTCACTTGACAGGATAGGTTTGAAGTACCCACTTGCGCCATTCGCGCTCAGCTTGATTAATGTCCCAGCCGAAATGGCGTTTGAAGCCTGAACGTTGGGTTTCAGCCATGCCAGACCCATCTGGAAACCCTTTGGAATCGCGTTTACTGCAAAGTTCAGTAATGAAGGCTGCAAATTTTTCACGGTGTTCGGTT
>CAZWVI010000016.1:0-65754 GCA_964637165.1 uncultured Planctomycetales bacterium | reverse complement strand
TTTTCCGCCATCCTTTTTTTGGGTCTTTATGACCCAATGTTTGGGGTCAGAGTCTGTATCTGCTAGATCAAAAATCGGTTACAATGCCTTACTTAACCAAACGGTTAATTCCTCAAAAACTACCAAAATGACTGATCGCGAAGTACTCGATGTCGCCGAATTTCACGGCGATGGAATTTCCGCAGAACTCTCTGCTGCCGTCCACAATGTTGCCAAATGCCTACCATTGGAAGTGCGCTTCCACCCGGCTGATTTGAGCTTGGAACGTCGCCGCGAAAACGCCGAAGCTGCTTACCAAGATGCAGAATCAGGCATTCGCTCCCACGGGGTTGCTATTAAGTATCCAACCGTGACCGAGGCTGAATCGCCCAACAAAGTTTTACGTGAGCGCTTTGACTTTTCGGTTATTCACCGCCCAGTAAAAACTATCCCGGGTGTAAAAACCATGCACAGGGGCAAGCTCGATGTACACATTGTGCGCATGGCTGTTGGTGGAACTTACGACGACGCCGGTCGCCGAATCGGCTCCGAAGCGGCGGTGTCAGTGCGCGTAATTGAACGCAAACCAAGTTATCACGCAAACCAATTTGCCTTCCACTTAGCTAAGCGAATTGGTGTCGGTGTTGTTTCAACATCTAAGTACACCATTCAAAAAGAAACTGATGGCTTCTTTGAGGAAATTGCTGAAGGTGTTGCCAGCGAACACCCAGATGTCCCGCACCGCGCGGAACTTTTTGATGCGCTACTTGCCAAAATAATCATGGCTCCTGAAGAATACAATGTAATCGTTACCCCTAACGAATACGGCGACTTCTTGTCTGATGCTGCCTGCGGAATGATTGGCTCGATTGGCTTAGGTGCCTCCGCCAACTACGCCTTCAACGATTCCGGCGACATTACTTTGGCCATGTTCGACCCCGCCGGCGGCACCGCACCCGACATTGCCGGCCAAGGCGTATGTAATCCAACAGCGGCACTTTGGGCGTTTGCGATGTTGCTAACCCATTGCGGCTTTCGTGGATTAGGCACCATACTTGACGGCGCGGTGCGCGATACTATCGCATCAGGAAAAACCACCGGCGACCTCGGCGGTAATCTGTCAACCGATGAATTCACCAAAGCAGTCTGCGAAAGCATGCAGTCCAGACTCGCCGGATAATCAGGCGCAGCAACGCACACCGGAACAACAGCCGGATGTGAACGCTATCGTTCCACAAGCCACCCCCAAGCGCTACGTCGCGGGGGTGGCTTTTCAAATAATTGGACGCTGCGGGCAAGCAGCCGCAGCCTTGGCAATCATGGCACTTCTCACCCGCAAACTGGGCATCGCCGCCGTCGGCGTTTTCGCTAGTTGGGAAGCCATTTTCACTTTACTCGATGTAGTTGTGGACGGAGGTAGCGGGAATGCCATAGTGCGACGCGGCGGGGCAACTCCCTCGGCCATAAAAGGATTATTAAAGAGAGCACTGCGTTTTAGAATTGTGACGGCGGCCCTAGCAAGTGTTTGCGTTTTTTCAGTTGCGCAACTTGACTCGCGCATTTCACCTAGCGATCCAAGTTTACTTATCTGCACTATTGGTCTATGGTTTCATTTGTTTGGCACCAGCGCGTGCATTTTCAATTTAAATCTAGACTTTCGCTTCCCCTCCATCGTGCGCATCAGCAGCGCGGTGTTGGGGCTAAGTTTTGCACTTATTCTTTTCTCACACGACAGCCTTAACCCACTCGACTATTTAGCGGCAATTGCAATCGCACGCATGTTTGGAAACTTAGCGATATGGCTTGGCGCACGGCCTTTGATCAATAAACGCCCCGACCATTCCCCAGCAACTTCACTAATCGGTTTCGAGCGGGAAGCAATCTCGCTGGGCATTGGTTGGTTTGTTCGCGAGTCATATGGGCGACTCGACATCATTGCCTTAAGAACAATTGCTGGTCCAGCCGCGGCCGGAATTTATGCGCCGATTCGCAAAACATTCACTCTCGCCATGCAAGTGCCGGCCTTCATCAATAACGTGGCAATGCCATCATTGGCCTCGCAAGCTAAAAGTGCGGTTGATGAATATTCAAAGCATGTAAAAGTTCTCGCGCGCAACTTAACTCTCTTCGTAATCCCAGCCGCGCTACTTATTTGGCCTTTTGCCTACCTCTACTTAGATCTCGCCTTTGGTTCCGAGTACGGCGCGCAAGGTGTCGAAGCGATGTGGGTGTTAATCGGTGCCGCGGTTTTTGTTTTCCCAACTAGTGTTTTCATTACCGCCCTTATTGCCCGCGGCGATGCCAGGCAGGCGTTAATAGTTTCAGCAATTGCCCTCTGTACGTGCATTGTTGGCAATCTTTTATGGGTTCCCGAGCATGATGTATTTGGGGCCGCACTAGCGCGACTCGCGACGGAGTTTGCCGCCCTGCTCGCAGCGATTTACTTCGTACGCAAAAGAAGTCCGCAAGGTTAGGCTAATAGCATGCACGTTGGCTTCGACATCCGTCCCGCTCTCTTCGGTAATGCTGGCATCGCACGCTATGCCCGTGAATTGTGCCGATGTTTTACGGCCATGCCAGACGGCCCCTTTCTGGAGTTATTCGCTCCAACTTGGCGCGGTGGTTTGGTTGACACGGACTCATTCACCACTGGACGCTACCAAATGCATCGTGGCTTCTTGCCAGCGCGCGGAATGCAAATGCTCAATCGTGTACCCGGTTTTGATGCCGGACGCTGGCCAGCAAAGGTTGATGTTTTTCATTACACCGACTACATGTATCCAAAAGTCACATCAGCCGCGCGGGTAATGACCTTGCACGATGCCGCCTTCGCCGTCGACCCAACCTTCCACGGTTGGAATACTGCGACTCTGCTCGACCGCGTTCGTAACGCAATCAACCGCGCCGAAATAATCATCGTAGTTAGTGAACCGGGGATTGCTGATGCTGAATTGCTCGGGGCATCTCCTGAACAAGTGCGAGTTATCCCAAACGGGGTTAGCCCAATTTTCCAGCCGGCTCCGGACAATAGTCCGCGCCAACACCAGGATGAATTCCTGCTAACGGTTGGCACCATTGAGCCACGCAAGAATTTCCCGCGCATTTTGAAAGCCTTAGAAAACTTATGGGATAAAGACTTGGCTCCTAACTGGATAATTGTTGGTAATGCCGGATGGGACTTCACTGATTTCCTAAACAAAATGGGAAACTCACGGCACCGCAAACGCATTAAGTGGGTGCGCGACGCCAGCGATGCTGAACTTGTTGCGCTTTATCAAGAATGCACCGCGATGGTCTACCCATCTTTGCATGAGGGCTTTGGCTTACCGGTTCTTGAAGCCATGGCTTGCGCCAAACCAGTTGTGGTCGGCGACAACACAGCGCCATCCTGGGTTGCCGGCGACGGTGGAATGCGCGTTAATCCGTCGAGTACCGATTCAATCCAATATGGCATTGAAAGAGTTCTCACTGAAACTGCTTGGACCAAACAAGCAGCAGCAGTGCTCTACAATCGGTCCAAAGAATTCAGCTGGGACAAGGCCGCCAAAAAAACTTTGGACGTGTACCGAGATGCCGTCACCCTGTTTGCCGAACGCAACGATTTAGTTGCTAGTTGATTGCGGCTGGCTATTGATGTTTCGCCACTCAACCGCGAATACGTAACCGGGGTTGAGCGAACTTTACTGCAATTACTTAATTGCTTAGCTGAACGTGATTTCAAAGCTCAACTGGTAGCTCCTTGCCTACCAATGCTCTTAAAACAGGATCGATTTAAGCATTTATTAAATTCATCACTCATCTTTACGCCACTCAATTGCTCTAATTGGTTATGGCGCGAGCGAGCCGTTCCAAAATTTTGTCAAGACTCTGGCATTCAACTTTGGCACTCGCACGTGCAAGCGATTCCCTTGCGCGCAAGTTGCCCAAAAATTGCCACCATGCATGAACTTTCATGGCTTGATTCAAAAGATGTTGCAGATGAAGGTTCAATAATAAAGCGCAAGTTGTTTGCCAAGATTGTCGCACGCTGCGCAGATAAAATTATTTGCGTAAGCGATTACACCCGAAATAACTTTCTGCTTGAAAACCCCAAGGCCACCGACAAAACTTGTGTTATTCACCATAGTGTTGACGAAATGTTTTTTCAGACACGCCAAACTCCGGGCACACCGCCATTCTTTTTATGTGTGGGCAGACCATTAAAGCGCAAGGCCTATGCCAATGCGTTGCGGGCATTTGCCAAATTCAAATCTGATTCAAGCAATCTTCAACATCTCTATTTTGCTGGTGAACATAACCAGCAAATGGTCGCACTCGAGCAACTGGCAAAAGAGCTAAACATTGGGTCCGCCGTCAGCTTTCTTGGCCATGTCTCTGACCAGGACTTATTGGATTTATATGCCCAAGCAGATTTACTACTTATGCCAAGTGAATCCGAGGGATTCGGAATCCCAGCATTGGAAGCAATGGCATCTGGTTGCCCGGTTGTTTCCAACAACTGCGGTGCACTTCAGGAAGTTTGCGCCGGAGCCGCGATGATCTGCGACTTTTCAGATGCGGCAAATACTGCTACTGTTTTTTCGCGTGCGCAAGGTGAGAAAACTGCCTTAAGCGAACATGGTTTAGTGAATGCGCGCCAATACACGGTGGCAAAAACCGTCGATCGCTTAATTAGCACCTGGGAGGAGTTTTCCGCATGACTCTTGGACACATCGCTGTCGATGGAACATCCTACTCTTCAACCATGACCGGAACCGCGCGGCGAACGCTTGAGTTAGTGCCGCGTTTGGCGGAATACGGATGGACGGTGACTCTTTTCCTAACTAAATCAGCACTAAGTGATACTGAAGAACTTAAGAACGTAAATATTGTTCGACTACCGATCAATCTAGTGCCTGGACCACTGCGAGCAATTCAAGGCAATAGACATCTTGCACGTGCCTTTAAAAATGCTGAATGTCAAATCTTACTAAGCGAAACTCCTCCATTTGGAATCAAGACGCCAACTGTTTTTACGATTCACGACTTGGCGGTTTGGGACGTGCCAGAACATTGTTCTAGGGGTCGCCGACTATGGAGAAAGTCGTGTGTGCCAAGGGCTCTTCGCCAAGCAAGCACGGTGATAACTGTTTCTGATTTTTCAGCACAGCGACTTAAGAAATATTTTTCCAAACACCAAGCAATGGTAATCCCCAATGGGTGCGACCATTTGCCTTTAAGCGGCGTAAACGCCTCGGACAAAAATTATTTTTTAGTGGTCGGGCCAAATGACCGCTTTCGGAATTGGTCGGCAATCATTCAAGCTGTCGATAAATTAAGAGACATTCCGCGGTACCACAATATCGAATTGGTTTTTGTTGGTGCGCCTAGTACAACCGTTCTACCGAAATGGGTGCTGCAGCGAGAAGCTAAGGATATTGAACTAAGTCAACTTTACCAAAATGCCAAAGCAATTATTTGCGAATCAATCTACGAGGGCTTCGACTTTCCACTTGCCGAAGCTTTGCACGCAAACTGTCAAGTAGTGGCCAGTGATATTCCAGTTCACCGAGAAGTCGCCAAAGATACCGCACACTTTTTCACTTTAAACGATGAACTTAGTTTGCAAAATGCATTGTGTGCAGCAATTGAAAACCCTATCGCTTCCAATTTATTATGCGCCCAGTCACAAAAATATAACTGGAACCGCAGTTGCAAATTAATGCATGAAGTTTTGCTTACAACGCTCCGCCAAGCCACTTAACTAAGTAAGCAACCCCCGCGACGAAAGCGACACCCAACATCGCCACTAATATTTGCACAAAAGTGCTCTGTTGGCTCAAGTCGCCTAAGCCACTCGATTTTTTTGCGGCGCGCGCTTCATGGCGAGCTCTTTCACTGCGCACGCTATGACCTGCGGGCTTAGGTTCAACAACAGTTTCGGCAACAGTGGCCTCCTCAACTTTTAAATCACCGTCAGTGGCCAGCGGCAAAAGCACGTCGAATGCGACTGCACCAACCGTCAACAAATCGCCATCATGGAGAACTCCAACCTTTAGCAATTGCCCGTTGCGGCGAGTCCCATTAGACGAGCCAAGGTCTTTAAGCAATACACCGCTCTTTGCTTCAGACAGTTCAAGGTGCTGGCGTGAAACAGAGGCGTGGTCAACAACTACAACACAACTATCCTGACGACCAATAATGGCCGGCAGTTCAAAGGCAAATTCTTCACCGGTGTCACGACGCCTAAGTTGCATGGATACCCGTATCCTATCCCCGCCAACGCCAAGTTGAGAACCCCTCCCAATCGCGCAATGTCTAACGCAGAATCAAGCCCAACAGCCTTGCACATTCACCAACTTAAGTTGGTTCGCGGAGACAAGTGTTTATTTTCAAATCTTCAACTTACAATTTCACAAGGCGAAGTAGTCGCCTGCGTCGGCAATAACGGAAGTGGCAAAACTTCACTAGGCTTAGCGATTTGCAAATTAATAAAAATAAGTGACGGAAGCATCACCACAACCGGCCAGGTCGCTTACTGCCCACAAGACCCACGCTTCCCATTGGATCTTGAATGCCAAGATTATTTGGAACAACTTGCGGCACTTAGCGGTGTCGCCCATCGCCAACAAAGAAATTGCGCACAAGAAGCTTTAGAATTATTTGTCCTCAATCAATATGCAAATAAAAAAATTCGCACGCTGTCGCGTGGATGGCAACAACGGTTAAATTTGGCGCGCACCTGGCTTAACCAACCGCAATTGGTGATATTAGATGAGCCGCATACAGCCTTGGATCCAGATGGCTTAGCATTACTTGGTCGAGCATTAGCCGCACCCAACATTAACGGGTTAATCCTCGCTCCACCGCTTGCACCAAGCCTTGAATTTGCTCAACGCCACTTCAACTTAGAGGAGCTATGCACCGGCTAATTCGCGCTGCCCTTATTCAGGCGCTATGGCCATGGCCAACGATTGGTTTATTGCTATGGATAGGTGCCGGTGGACTAATAATCCAACACCACGGAGATTATCTTGCCTGGGCATCTGGCGCACCGATCCTGCTGTTATTCCGTTTCGCCGGGTTAGCCGAGCAAAGGCGCCGCAGTGGTTGGCTTCTGGAAGAGCGTTTACGCAACCCAAATGCTTGGCGATTACCGCTTGCCGAATTCTGCGCGGCAATTCTTGCTTGCGCTTTATTTTTAATAATCAGTTGCGCGCCAGCTATTTTCAGCAAACTAAGCAACTCGCCAACTTATGCAAATTCACCAAGCGCGCTTCATCCGCTAATCGTTGCGCAAAAAGATAATCATTGTTTACTAAAACACCTCGGAGGTTCTCTGCCAAGCAACAGTCAACTTTCATTATTGATTGAGTGGGATTACTTAACTGATGATGACCACGGTTTTACGCCTGGTGAAAAATTCGTGCGCAAGCTAACTGCCGAAGAGTTAAAACTAGGTCAAGCCCTGCTGGAACTTCCAAGCGGCGCACGGGTCAATGCTGAATTTGCCCGAGTCGCGGTGCCGGTACCAGCATTTAATAATTACTTTTTATTGCTCTTTCTACAGTGGGTATTATTCATTTCAATTTTTGGCTTAAATCTACTCTTTGTGCGCCTAAAAATCCGCGCCTTCCTTGCCAGCCTCGCTAGCCTCTCGATTGCTTCACTTGGGCTTTGGGAATTGCCAGTTGTTTTACCCGACTTAAGCGGCCTCTATGCGGTTGGACTCAACTTCGAATTACGCGTCGGCCAATCTTCGAGCCTTGATATTTTGCAATGGCTAATATTCGGGATGTTTGCCTTGGCGGCAAGCACACGATGCAGATCATGGGAGGCTGAGTAATTGCGACAAGCTTTGGCAATCCTTCTCATCGCCTTAGTAGTGGCACCAATCCCCGGTGGGCCGCATTTATTAGGCAGCGAAATCGGCAACACATTAAAATCATGGTCCGCTCAACGCCACCTCTTTGATGCAATTTGGCGCGGCGACAATCTTGCTGCAATTGCCAGCGTTAAGGATTTAAGCAAGTATTCACCAACTGAGGCAAGTTCGTGGTTGCCAACCTTGGCCCACCAAATTGCAATCAGCAACACCGCCCCACATCTCAATCAAGATAGTGGCAAGCAACTTTCTCAGGTCAGCAACTCGCTAACTCAACTTTATGCATCCTTTTCCTGGATGCCCGACCCTTATCCGGCGCTATCTGAAGCGGTAATCATTTACGGCATGCGCTACCTCCCGTTGCGTGAAACACTGAGTGAACAAGGCGTAACACTTGTTGAACCATTGCCAGAACCGCTCTCTATTCTCCTTGCCGTTGGCGGGCATCGCGGGCAGGATGCAAATAAATACGTGGAGTACCTTCAGGCTGACCTAAACCAGCGGCGCGCGATCATGAACCAAAGTTGGCGTGCGCTGGCGGTTTACGCCGACGTAGCGAAGCGACCTCACTAACATGACCCACCATTTGGGGTCAGAATCTTTAGAATCTACCTGTGACTGAAATCCTTGACCTCCTAGCGCAAAGCCCAGGCATATGGGCCCTTGGATTGCTAGTTTTATGCGGTCTTGGCCTGCCACCTTGGTCGGAGGAAATCATTATTTTGGGCTGTGGCTACTTTGTTGCCAAGGGTGAACTGCTCTACGAAGAAGCGCTTATTTGGTGCTGGCTTGGCATTTTGCTTGGCGACTCGCTCATCTATGTGCTCGGAAGGAACGTTGGGGAAAGGGTTTACGAATGGCCCCTGCTTCGTCGCCATATGGGTCTCAAGCAACGCGCGCGCTTCAACCGTCGCTTCCGCCGCGAGGGCACCAAGGCGGTTTTCATCGCACGCTTTATCCCAGGCTTTCGCATGGTCGCCTATTTCGTTGCTGGCAACCTACGCATGAGCTACTTGCGCTTTCTGGTGCTAGATTCAATTGGAGCCCTCCTAACCGTGCCAATTTCGGTGTGGATTGGCAAGGTCTTCTCTGAAAACCTTGACCAGGCAATTGCGCTAATCAGAAAATTTGAAATTCCACTCGCCATTTTCGGCGGCGGAGTGCTCGCATTCATGCTTTGGAACTCTGGTCGCAAGCGCCGTTTACGCCTAAAACACCTAATAAATCTTCGCACTAGAAGGCTGCAAAAAGAGCATGAATTAGGTGACTCGGCTGACGATTAATTGAAGACAACGCATTGACCAAATAACGGTACAATGCGTGGCTAAATTCCAACGCCAAACCCTACAAATTGTGGGGAGCGTTGTACCCCCATAAAGACAAAGATGGAACTAATCCTCAACAACCTCCCATGGATCGGTGCCGGCCTCGCGCTACTTGGTGCCCTCCTCTTCCAACGCAAGGTGATGTCCTGCTCACCTGGCAATGACCGCATGCAAGACCTTGCAAGCGCAATCCAAGAAGGTGCAATGGCCTTCCTCCGCACTGAGTACCGCGTACTTGCCATTTTCGTGGTAATTGTCGCAGCTGCTCTCTTCGCCCTAGGTGACGACATGGGCGGCGGAATGGACACCATGATTGCCTTCCTTGCTGGTGCTTTTGCCTCCGCCCTCGCTGGCTGGATTGGCATGTACACCGCAACCCGCGCCGCGGTTCGCACCACCGAAGCTGCGCGCAAGGGCTTGGCCCCAGCACTTACCGTGGCCTTTAGCTCCGGTACCGTAATGGGTCTAACCGTTGTGGGCCTTGGAGTTCTCGGTGTCGCACTATTCGTCCATCTGCACGGCGTAACTGAACTTGGCCTACAAAAGGTTCTTGGATTCAGTTTCGGTGCATCTTCAATCGCATTGTTCGCTCGTGTTGGCGGTGGTATTTACACCAAAGCTGCTGACGTTGGCGCTGACCTGGTAGGCAAGGTTGAAGCTGGAATCCCAGAAGACGATCCACGCAACCCTGCGACTATTGCTGATAACGTTGGCGACAACGTTGGCGATGTTGCTGGAATGGGCGCTGACCTTTTCGAATCCTACGTTGGTTCAATTATCGCAGCCATGACTCTTGGCGCAGTTGCAATCGGCGGCGGTGCTGGCTTAATTTCACTGCCACTTTCAATCGCTGGCGTCGGCATCATTGCTTCGATCATCGGTACCTTCTTCGTGAAGACTGAGGACGAGGAAAAAATTCACTCGGCACTTTTCCGCGGTTTGATGATTGCATCAATCATTCTGGTTGGTGCTGCTTACTACCTCACCAATTTGGCTGGTCTTGATTTTGGCACGCTAAACGACATGGACTTGTTCTGGACAATTGCTGTTGGACTTGCCTCTGGTGTTGTCATCGGAAAGATTACCGAGTACTACACTGCATTCGAATGCAAGCCGGTTCAAGGCATCGCCGAGCAATCAGAAACTGGCGCGGCCACGAACATCATTGGTGGTTTAGGCGTTGGCATGAAGTCAACTGCTCTGCCGGTATTAGTTATCTGTGTAACAATCGGTGTCGCCTACGAAATGGCTGGCGTTTACGGAATCGCTCTAGCTGCGGTTGGCATGCTTTCAACATTGGGAATATCACTTGGTGTTGATGCTTACGGACCGGTTGCTGATAACGCTGGTGGCATGGCAGAAATGGCTGAACTACCACCGGAAGTTCGCGAGCGTACCGACGCACTCGATGCTGTTGGTAACACCACTGCCGCAATTGGTAAAGGCTTTGCGATTGGCTCAGCTGCACTGACTTCACTGGCATTCTTCTCGGCCTTCGGAACGAAGGCTGGAATCTTGCTAGGAGATGGTTTCAGCCTTTCAATTACTCAGCCCGATGTCGTTATCGGCCTTCTAATCGGAGCAATGTTGCCATTCTTGTTCGGTGCGATGACCATGGAAGCCGTTGGTCGCGCAGCATTCTCAATGATTGCTGAAGTTCGCCGTCAATTCCGCGAAATTCCAGGAATCCTTGAAGGAACGGCCAAGCCTGACTACGCCGCATGTGTTTCGATTTCTACTCAGGGATCGATTCGTGAAATGGTTCTTCCTGGCTTGCTGGCAATCGCCGCACCAATCGTGGTCGGCCTGTACAGCGTACAAATGCTTGGTGGTCTTCTGGCTGGCTCGCTTGCCGCAGGCGTAATGATGGCTATCTTCATGGCCAACGCTGGTGGTGCATGGGACAACGCTAAAAAGTACATCGAAAAAGGCAACCACGGCGGCAAAGGATCTGAGCCTCACAAGGCCGCAGTTGTTGGCGACACCGTTGGTGATCCATTCAAGGACACTTCCGGCCCATCGCTAAACATTCTGATTAAGCTAATGTCGGTAGTTAGCTTGTTGCTGCTTCCGTTCTTTGTCTAAACCGATGACCAACTCCTCCAACAACTCGAAGGAGACTGCGTGTGCGCTAGCTACCGTGCTAGCGCATGCTGCGGAGGAGCTCAAGGGTGAGCAGGTGCGTGTCTTAGATGTCGCGGACCTGCTTTTCATAACTGATTACTTTGTAATTGTTACAACCCAAACTCCGCGGCAAACTCGCGGAATGGCTGAGTCATTAAATGTGTCAGCCAAAGCAGCCGGTGCCCCACGTAAAGGCACCATCGAAGGCGACCATCGCTCACCGTGGTTACTACTCGACTTCGACAATGTTGTGGTTCATATTCTCACCGCTGACGCGCGTGAGTTCTACGACCTTGACAACCTGTGGTGCGACGCCAACGAAGTCGACATCCCAGTTGCTTAGTTAACTATCAAATCGTAAAAGTTAATCCTCGGAGATTAACGATTCAAAATCTTTGGAATAGTGGCGGCGGATAGCCGCTTCTTCAAGCATCTCTTCGCGCGCATCGAGAACATCTGCGTGATCAAAGACCATGTCTTGTACTCCCGGTCGCCTAGAATGCATTGGGTCAGCTAAGTTGTTGGCATCAAACTCAAACACAACTTGTTGGTCTTCGTTGTTTTCCAACCACCCGACTAACTCCCGCAAGTTTAATGGGTGACGACCGTTAACCAAGTCAATGACTGGGAGCATCATTTGCTCGTAACCCTTGCTTATCGAGTGATCCAGCAACTTCCCGGAAACCAAAATAATCCGTTCACCATCCTGCAATGGCCGCTGCGACATACGCGCTGCCAAGGGGTGCCCTAGGCCGGTAAACATGGCGGTAGTGCCACCGCCAATGTTGTCTATCAACAAATCACTAGCTTCAATTAAAACCATTGGTCCGTAAATGTAATAAGAAGGGTATTTGCCTTTATCGTTGGCAAATAAACGTGGCAAGGTGGACTTATCGTAAAGCAATAGTTTGTGATTTATTTTGACACCTTCTCTAAGCAACACACACGATAGCCCTTCAGAAATATTTTGAGCTTTTGCAAGCGCGTAAATCCATTCAAGCTTCAAACCATTTTCCAATTCAATTTTTCCAAAGTTATCAACCGCATAACCATTTACTTCGGTCAACACATCCCATTTTTGTACGGCAGTTTCCGCCTCGGTCCAGCCAGAACGTGGGGCCAGAATAACTCCACTCTGCTCTTTTTTCATACCGACGCGTTTACGCAATTGAGGGTTTTCAGCCTTCGACCAACGCAAGGGCAAGCGGGGCAAGTCATTAAAAGTGCCGTCAGCACAATCATCAATGAAACGCACAACAGTTTCTGCAGGTATTACATAACCAATTGAATCAGAATCTGATGCAGCACTTTTTTGAAAGGCAATTCCTGCCACATTATTGCCAACAAAAGCGGGGCCGCCCGAATTTCCAGAATTAATCGGGGCATCAACTTGAATCGATAATCCCCTGAATCCTGATTGACGCATGTACTCAACACGAGAAACAATTCCTTCCGTTGTGGAAAGCTCGTTGCCACCTTTAGGAAAACCAATTACCGTCACACTAGTTCCAGGCAAAGGAATTGTGGAGTCGAGTGAGGTGCCCGGGAAGGAAGCAAAAAAATCATCATCCTTGGGGGTCAAAATTGCCAAGTCATCTAAGTAAGAGACAAAAGCCACTTCGACTTCAAAGCGTTCATCCGCTCCGTAGGGTTGGACGTGTAGCCGCGTTGCATAATTAACCACGTGGGCATTGGTAATAATAATATTATTGTCAAGAATAACCCCTGACCCTGTTGACTCCTGGGTTGATTGCTTGGTCCACGGGCGTGATATATCTGGGTAACGCACCTTGGCAAACACTTTTACTACACTTTCGCGCGGCAACTCAATCGGCGCAGCAACATCAATGGATGTTGATTGAGGAGGACTAATTAAGGTCGTTAATCCAGCGAGCAGTACAAGGTTAAACATTCGCGCAGTTTAATTGCGCACAAGAAAATTTCCTAAATACTTAGCACCTCTTGTTCTGGCCAACGCAAGGCCGCAAGGGCGGCAACCGTTTGGGGTTGCCAAGGTCGGCGAATTTTTTCTTCGTTCCGGTGGCCATTAGAAAAGTCAATGCACCAAGCGTTGTGGCGAGGGCCGAGCGGAGTGTTAGCGCGGTGGTGAAGAGGAAACGGTGACGGGATTTTGCTCAAGCGTTGTAGTGGTGACTTTGAGTGCCAATAGTGTCCAAAAACCACTGCTTGATGATCTCGGTAAGTTTCCCACCAAGGAATGCGTTCCGTTTTGCGCGGCCTTCCACCGGCAAAGAACGTACTCTTCGCCATTTTTTCCAAGCCACTTGTCACAACTTTAATTGGATTATCATTTTGATCAATTAAACAACGCTCCACTATGGTCTGGGCATTTTTTTTCAACGGAAGTAACTGCTGATTAATTTGATCATGAACAAGACCACCATGACTCTTGCCGCGCAAAGCATTTATTGACTCGTTGTGCCAACAAGCATGCACCACCCGCAAGTCGTCGCGCTCCAAAGCTACTGGCAAAGCACTAACAAACTTAATAAAGCTCTGCTGTTGGTTAGCGGTTGAAGGTGCATAGGGCAGACAACCACCATGGTTTTTCAAAATTCGTGTGCCACCCCAAAACCACTCGGCACCTTGACGCTCTTCCTTAATCAAAATATTCAACTCGTGATTACCAAGAACACATTGCGCAAGTTCGTGAGCACACAAATTAGAAACTAACTCAAATACCGCTGGGCTGTCTTCACCTCGGTCAATTAAATCGCCTAGAAAAACCAATCGACGGCCACTTGGGTGTTCTCCATCGGAGTTGTAGCCCAACTTTCGAAGTAATACTTGCAAGGCCGCAAAGCCGCCGTGGACATCGCCAATCAAATCAAGTTCTCCGGTGAATAGCCTTTGAACTAAAGGCTGGTAAGCAGTAGTAGTTTTCATTTGGAAAATGTGTTTATACAAAAAAGAACCGGGGCGGCCAACAAAGTTGACCGCCCCGGCAAAGCGCGAACTAACTTAACCTAGAAGGCCAAGCTGAGTTGTACGTAGTACACGGTGAAGTCGGTGCCGTATGCATCGCCATCGCCGTAGCCTAACCAACCGTCAACGCCGCCGCCGAAGCTGCGACCAACAGTTAGGTCCATCTCATCACCATCAACGCCACCTTGCTCGGTGGAGATCATTGCAAGACCGGTGTTCCAGCCTTCCATGACGTTAAGGTCAAGTGAGATTGTTGTGCTTGAAAGGTCAGCACCACCACCCCAAGCGCCAGTGGCGTTTAGAGCATCAGCGATACCAAGTGAACCGTGGTCAGCAGCAGAGATAGTTGTGAAACCACCATCTGAGTCAGTCATTTCGAAACCAACGTTGCCGATGAATCCACCACTCCAATCGCTAGCGTTCATGCCAACGTTGAAAGCAGAAGCACTGAAAGAGTTAACGCCGTCGTCGTAGTTACCTAGAGTTGCACCCCAAGTGAACATAGAAACTGCGCCGCCAGTAGTGGCTTCCCACCATGCGTTCTGGCCATCTTCCTGAGTGATAGAAGCAAAATCAATACCATTGATCATGTCGCTACCCATGTCAAAGCTAGCGGAGATTGTCCACCAGCCATCATTAGAGCCGGCGAAGGCGCCGAGGTCGTTGTTGGTCCAAGAAAGACCAAGATCAACACCACCGAAGTTATTGGCGTATGACCAACCACTGAAAGCAGAAGGTGCGTTTGTTGCACCCATGTCCCAGTCGTCAGTGCCAAGAATACGGCCTGAGCCAACAGTCATGTAACTGCGGCCGACTTGCCAGTCGCCACCAGTTCCAAGCATGTTGTTAGTACTAAAGTAAGCCTGAGCGACACTTGTACCGAAAAGGTTAGTGTTACCTTGGCCAGCGTTCCACTGCTCGGTAGCAGCAATTTGAACAAAGGCAGAGCTAGCTTCGTTTACTGAGAAGCTCATGTTCATGCGAACGCGAGTATCAACAGCGTTACCAGCTGCATCCCAGTCAGTGCTACGCACGATTGCGTCGCCAGAGATGTCAAGGCCGGTTGAGCCAGAGGCAGATGCGCCGCCCATTGAAGGGGCAACTACATCAGAGTTTAGGTCGGCGAGGGCTCGCTCAAGATCACCCTGTTGGGCGGTAGCTTGAGTACCCAAAGCAACGGCAGCAAGAGCTGCAACAGTTAGCAAGCGCACTTTCATCTTATTTATTTTTCTCCTAGGTGGTTCTAATGAACCGGGGGGTTGGACCCGCAGTTGCGGGTGTTGTTACACCGCGTCGTTTTGCTTTCGCTAAACGTTGCGGGTCGAGTTGTCAGATTAAATTCCAAAGCGGCTTAGGGGGCCGCGGTGAAATTTGGCGAGTCATTGTCGGGTTGCGCCTCTGCTTCGCAAAGACTTTTTCCAAAAATGAACCACCGAAGGGTTTTGAATCCCTTGGAGAATAAATCGGCATGCTCTGGGGTAGTTTTCCAGAAAGTCAGGGCTTATTATTATTAGCTTCAAGTTGCCCTAAACTTAGGCGCACAAAAGAGTTATGACTGATTCGGCGCAAAAAACGCCTCTGCCAATTTTGCATTTCTAGGATTTCCGTTAACGCAAACCCCTTGGAACTACTGACTTAGGCGCGGCTTCACCTAATTTTCGGATTTCTTGTTTCTTTTTCACCTATTGCCGCGCATATCATTTGCTTAATCATGGTGCGAATCCTCCACCTTCACGACGCTCCACACATACAGGGTGGGGCTAGCAACTATCTGCGCCAGCTTCTGCAGCGCGTAAATGCTAGTGGACACGACTCTAGGCTATTTTGCATTGATCAAGCGCTTGTGGGCTTTGAGGACAACTGTCGCGTGTTTAAGTACCAACACCCACAGAGCGCCATCGTTCGTCGCCGCGATTTCAGCTTCAATTATCCACCATTACAAGCGGCCATCGCCAAGGAAGTAGCCCACTTCGCACCTGATCTCATTCACATTCAAAATTGGTCCGTCTTTCGCCCCACACTGTTCCCCTGCCTACAGCGCATGGGAATCCCGGTGCTAATGACCGTGCACGACTTTTCACTGACAAACCCTAACCCAAATCAGGTTCCGCGCACTGGGCCGCTAGCTCCGGTGCGACGCGCATTAGACGCTTGGGCGATGCGGCGCTCGCTACTTGCGGCGCACCAAGCGGTGGATTGCTTCCTGTGCCCCAGCCAAGCTCTAATTGACGAGCTTCATTTGCCTAAGGAAAAAGCTCATATTCACCGGCTACCGGTCACTGTATGCCCTACTTATCCTGCCAATCGCTCCACTATCCCTTTAAGGTTGTTTTTTGCAGGCTCCCTCTATCCTTCTAAGGGGGTCGATTTACTACTTAAAGCCAGCGCGCAGTGTGAAATCGATGTTAAATTAGAATTGGCTGGGGTGGGCGAACAGGAAAACAATCTTAAAGACTTGTGCAAAGCGTTAAAACTAAACGACCGAGTTAAATTCTTAGGTAATTTGGACCAAGCTGAAATGGCTCAAGCCTATCAACGCTGTCACTTGCTCGTGCTCCCATCGCGTGTACCAGAAAATTCACCGCTAGTTATTTTGGAGGCCGCCGCCCACGGCAAGGCAGCAATTGCCAGCCAACTTGGCGGGATTTGTGAAATGATCGGCGATCGACGTGGCTGGACGTTCCCTAGCAAAGACGAGAGTGCATTGAGCAAGTTGCTCGACCAGGTCGGCAAGCAGCCTGAAAAAATCATGCAGCGTGGAGCACGGATAAAGGAATACGTCCAAGAAAAGCATAATCCCGAGAAGCACTGGGAACAGCTTGAGTACCATTACTCGCAACTGAGTAAATGAAGGTACTTCTAGAAGGCTGGCGGTTGGCTCAAAACCGCAACATCGGAGGCGTCGGGTCGTATTGGCAACAATTAATTCCGGCCCTGCTGAGTCATGCCGACGACGAGACTAAATTTACAATCCTTAGCGCTTTTCTTTCCCCCAAGAAAACTAAGTCCATTGAAGCCTTCCGCAAAAAAGGTGCGCACATTCGCCACTGGTGGGCCAACCCCAATTGGCTTCAAGCTTTAGGACGCTGGGGCATTCCGGCGGCGTGGATGGGTAGTAGCCACGATTTAATCCATGCCTGTGAACCAAATTGGGATATTAAGAGCGATGCGGCACTGGTTGTGACCTGCCATGATCTTATGTTTCATCACTACCCGCAATTTGTCGCGCCAGATTGTGCAAAAAGATTGGAGCTAGGCACTCAAAAATCCGTCGCGCGCGCCAGCCTTTGGCTATGCAACAGCCAACACACTCAATCAGATTTGATAAAAACTTTTGGAGTTGCGCCGGCACGTACCTTGGTCACCCCGCTTGGAGTTGGGGAAAAATTCTTCAATGTCTCTAAAGATGAAGACACCACCGACCCCTATTTTCTATTCGTTGGCTCTGTTGAGCCTAAAAAGAATTTACCAATGCTGGTCGAAGCATTTGGCTTAGCAAAAAAATCTGGTCTCCAAGCGAAGTTAAAAATTGTGGGTCGCGCAAGTTGGCAGTCAAATGAACTTGCTAATTTGATGCGCCAAGACTCGAGCCTTGAAAATCACGTGGAATTTGTTGGCTTTGTTCCACACCGTGAACTACCACAATTGATCGCGGCAAGTCGTGGTTTAGTTCTTCCTTCACGCTACGAAGGATTTGGAATTCCTGTAGTTGAGGCAATGGCGGCCGGCACACCGGTTCTTTGCACTAAGCGTGGGGCTTTGGAAAGCACCGGCGGAACTGCCGCCGCTTATTTTGACCCAGATGATGTAGAAGGATTAGCCAACTTATTAGTAAGTGTCGATTCTGATCCACAGAGACGCGACAATATGCGTGAGCAGGGTCGCAAACATGCGGCAAACTTCACATGGCAGAACTGCGCCGAACTTAGTTTGCAGGGATACCAACGCGCTCTAAAACTCCACCGATGAAATTTGTCTTCGATGCAAGTGCTATGGCACTCAGCAACTACACCAAAGCCGGTGCATACCGCTATGGTTTAGAAGTGTTGCGACATATGCCAGCGCATTTAAAAAGCGACGAAGAGCTTGAATTGTTTTTCAATTTTTTTCGCGCACATCATGTGCCGCGCATGCAAGAGACCATTGCTGCTGCTGGAGACTTGGACTCGATTGTTAGTCGCATGCATCCACGCCTGATGCGTTCATTGAAAATTCCTGTCGAATCACGTATTGGAGAGCACCAAGTATTTCATGGTCCTTTCGACCGCTTACTTCACACCAAAGATTCAGCTCGGGTATTGACAATTCAAGATCTTGCCTTTTTGCGCGCACCTAAGGGCATGCCTAAAGCATGGGTAGAAGAATTAACTGCAACCGTCCCGGAATCCGCAAAGCGCGCGCACCGAATAATTACTGGCAGTGAATTTTCAAAAGCAGATATTGTTGAATGGTTAAAAATTCCGACTGAACGAGTTAATGTAATTCCACACGGCGTTGGTAAACAATTTACGCCAAGTGCCGACCGACTCATTGACCAAAAAATAATCGGGGAGCGTTACGGCATAAGCACCGATTTCATTTTGTATTTAGGTACTCTTCAGCCAAACAAAAACATTGAAAACTTATGCGCCGCTTTTCAGGAATTGCGCAGCAACGGCTATCAAGGTCAGTTAGTTTTAGCTGGCAACGAGGGTTGGTTGTTTGATGAAATGTGGCAACGTATTGTTGACAACAACAACCACCAAGGAGTTTTACGTCCAGGCTATGTCGAGGAAGAGGACATTCCACGTTTATATAGTTGCTGTAATTGCTTCACCTTAGTTTCAGTGTTGGAGGGATTTGGAATCCCAGTCTTGGAAGCAATGGCTTGTGGCGCACCAGCAGTAGTTGCAAATTCGTGTTCACTGCCTGAAGTCGCTGGCGGGAAAGCTGAAATTGTTGATCCTTGGGATTACCATTCCATTGCAGAAGGCATAAACAAGGTGTTGGTACTCGGCCCAGATCGCCAACAAGTAATACGCGGCGGGATAGAACACGCGGCCGAATTTACTTGGTCAAATAGCGCGCGCGCTCACCTTGAAACTTATCGAGAAGCATTTGCTGAGGTTTACAATTTATGAAAGTCTCAGTTTTAGTCCCGACCTTTAAGCGACCTGAATTATTGCGCAGAAATTTAGAAGCTCTCGCGCTGCAATCGCGCAAGCCCGATGAAATTTTAATCGCCCTACGCGTTACTGAAGATCCACTGGGTGTTTCTACGGTGGCTGACTTTCACACCGCGCACCCGGAACTCAAAGTTATTAAAGTCGCAGTCCCAGTCCCCGGCGTTCTTCCTGCCGAGAATGCCATGCTTAAAGAAAGTACTGGAGATATTGTTTGCTTCCTAGATGATGACGCAATTGCAAGACCATTTTGGTTAGACAATTTATGTCGCCATTACTCTGAGAAAAAAGTTGGCGGCGTTGCAGGACCTGCGATTGATGTAATTAACGGAAAGCCCCGCCAAGCCCGCGCACGCTTTCGCAATCGCATTATTTTCCCTGGGATCGTCTTAGACCAAAGTACCCGCCACACCGATAGTTCAATTCGCGTTGATCATTTTCGAGGAGCAAACATGAGCTTTCGCGCTGACGCATTAAAAGAGTGTGGTGGTTTTGATGAGACTTTGCGTGGAGATGCTTATCGATTTGAAATGGATGCATGCTTGCGTGTTTCAGCACTTGGCTACCGCTTGATTTTCGAACCGGCCGCGGAGGTCGATCACCATGAAGCGCCACGTACGACTGACGATGTACGTAACCAACCAAAAACTGTGCGCGCCAACGCCGCCAACGAGAGTTACGTTCTTCTTAAACACTGGGGGCTCGGCATTGGTGGAACTTTCCACATTCTCTTCGCCATTGTTGTCGGAAACTTTTCCTGCCCCGGCCTCGTTTGGGCAATTTGTTCACAAGTTCTACGACCACTTACTGGCAACCGCCACCTCCTAGGTATAAAATTTTTGCTGCCATCAATTCGTGGTCGCTTTGATGGATGGAAAATGGCTTTCAATCAGCGCGCGAAAAAATGAAAGTTGCAATCGCACACGACTTCATCCGCCATGGCGGAGCTGAAAAAGTCCTCGAACAAATTGTGCACCTTTGGCCGCAAGCACCAATTCACACCTTGCTGTCAGAAGACAATCCGGCTTATAAGGATTGGGATATTCACTCATCATCTTTGCAAAGCTGGCTTCCCAAAGACAAATATCGTTGGCCGATGCTGTTTTATCCGGGAATGGTTGATCGCCTCAGTAAAAAAATCGAATGGAATGTGGACCTGCTTATTAGTTCTTCTGTTTCTTATATGAAGAATCTACAAGCCCCATCAAATATTCCTCACCTTTGCATGATTTATCGACCGGCCATGTTTGCCTACGATCGGCAATCAGAATTCTTATCCGGCTACTCACCATTGATGCGGCCGGTGATGAAGTTTGCGTCGAATAAATTCAAACAGTGGGACCAGGCAGGCGCCAAGAATCCCGACTTATACGTGGCCTGTTCAAAATATGTTGCTGCTAAAGTTAAGGAGTTATATCGCCAAGAAGCTGAAGTTGTTTACCCCCCGGTGGACACCACGGCATTTCTAAAGGCTGGTCAAGAATTTCAAAGTGGCGATTATTATTTCACCGCCTTGCGACTTGAAAGCTATAAACGGGTTGAAATTGTGGTGGAAGCTTGCACCAAACTAAACATTCCTCTGAAAATTGCGGGCACAGGACCAATGAAAGACGCGCTCCAAAAAATTGCTGGGCCCAAGGTCGAATTCTTAGGGTTCGTGCCTTCTGAGAAAATGCCCCGCCATGTCGCCGAATGCCGGGCTTTCATTTTCCCTTCCGAAGAAGATTTTGGGATCGCACCGGTTGAAGCCTTGGCGACTGGTCGCCCAGTAATTGCCTTTGGAGCCGCTGGGGCGCTTGAAACGGTTAGCGATGGAATAACCGGAGTTCATTTTTCGGAACAGACCAGCGCTTCACTTGAACAAGCTATTCAGCGCGCCAATGAGATTTCGTGGGACTCCGAGGTGTTGCGCAAGTCCGCGCAACGCTTCTCCGTTGAAGAATTTCGCGAAACATTCAGTTCAACCGCAAAATCTTTGCTTGCGAATTGGAATAACTAAGCCCAAAAGCGCACAATAGGGATAGTTAATGAACAACAAACCTAAAGGATTCGTCCAAGCTGTTTACTCGCGCCTACATGTGGTGTTAGTAGTCATGGCTGCTGGTTTGGCGGCGGCGTGGTGGATTGGTGGACAGCTCACCCCTATTTATAAATCTCAAGCGCGCTTTTTTATGCCCGCTGAATTTGATGGGTTTAGTTTAAGAAGCGAACAACCAAACTTTCCGACCGGCCCCAAGCTGCCGAGTTCCAATACGGAACAACAAGATTCCTTGCTCGGACTTATGCGCTCCGCGGCATTTCGGATTACCATTGCAAACGATTTACAGGGATTGCAAAACACCGACCATCTTAACAGCGAAGCGTTGCGCAAAAACGTTGATGTTGATGTTGACAAGTTCAACATGACGGTGGTTACAGCTTATGACCAACATCCACAAATTGCGGCGGATATTGCAGGACGTTATGTCACTGAACTACAACGCATGTTGCGGCAAAAAACTGAAGCTGAGGTCGGAGCAAAGCTTGAACTACTACTCAGCCGAGTTGAGACCAATGAATCTTTACTGGCGGCAAAAGAAGAGCAACGCTTGACCTTTATAGAAAAAAACAAATCACTTGGCGACCCTAAAGAGAGTGATGCAATTTCAAGTCGTTTGGCGGCTTTCCGTCAGCAACAGGCAAGCTTGCAGGCTGAGCAAATCCGCAACAGCGGTCAATTAGAAAAAATCAAAGCTGAGTTTGCAGCGCGCCCTGAGTTCATTGAAAGTTCTTGGGTTGAAGAAAACAACCCGCGCATCAATCAGTTAAAGAGCGAATTCGCTAGTGCTGAAATTGAACTGCAAACGGTTTTAACTAAAGTTCAGTCAAGTCATGTCGATGCTATTGCCGCCCAAACCAAGTTAGACCTAGTGCGCAACAACCTAGCCGCGGAAGAGGAAAAACGTGAAAAATCGCGAACCTTCCAACTTGATAGTTTGCGCGAAGCGTATGGAAAGCAAATAACTACTCTTGAGCTGGACGAAATGCGCATTGCTGCAGAACTTACATCTTGTCAGCAGCAACTTGCATTAACCCAAGCGGAATGGAATGGCTTGGCATCATTTCAATCGCAACTAACCGTGATTGATCGCGACTTGGGACAACTGCGCAAAGACCTTGGTGAGTTACGCGATCGTCATGCTGAATTTGAATTATTCCAGGCGCGCTTTCGGTCCACCTCCAACAACCCCCACAACTATCTTGAAGTTACTGAGTTCGCCACTGCGGCGAGCACTCCGTGGTTTCCAAACCAAAACCTAAATTTAGGCATCGCATTGGCACTCTCCCTATTGTTGGGAATTATCTTGGCGGTTTTAAGCACACGCATTAGCGAATGGCGGGAGCGCGCTCCATGGTAGACGCCACCCTCTTTGAAGAGATTCCGGAATCGGTGCGGCAAAGCATCGACCAAGAATTGCGCATTGCTGTTCTGGATATTCTGCATGCAGAAGCCGTGGAAGCTGGCGATTTGCCGCCATCGCCAAAGCCTTTATTCGATACTATAGTTGGAAAATTATTACTACTCTTGTTTCAAATTTTGGCCGGGGCCCTAATTGGATTTGGCGCAGTAGCACTTACTTTGTGGTTAATGCGTTCGCTCGCAGCAATTCTGTCATGAGCACTCTTCGCCAAGAAAGTAAGCGTAAACAGGAATTACTCGACCGCTATCGGGCAATCCGCTTAGAACAACTCACTGACGACTTACGTCGCGATGCGGCATTTGAACGCGAAAAGGGCCGCTTCCCATGGCGCGGCGAATTTCGTGATAGCGGAGAAATTGAACGCCTCTATCGAAGTCGCGCGCGTTGGGGCTTTCGCTTTAGCTTTGATTTAATAATTCTCTGCACACTACTTGGCGGATTATTATTTATGGCGCCAAAGTTAATTCAAATAATGCTCTAGGTAAATGTTGCCAAACGAGTGATTTCGTTTTGCAACTCGCGGATATTTCCAGGCCAATCTTTTTTACATAATTCGGCGATAAGCTCGTCGCTCAACTCTCCAGATGGAAGCCCCTCCATTTTGTTGCGCGCCATCAAAAACTTAATTAAGTGTGGAATATCCTCGCGACGCTCGCGCAATGGTGGAAGCTCAATTGCCAACACCGCCAATCGGTAATAAAGATCTTCGCGAAAATTGCCATCCTTAACCCGCTGTAAAAGGTTGCGGTTAGTCGCCGCAACAACTCGCGTGTTCACCTTAATAATTTCATTTCCACCAACCGGACGAACTTCACCATCTTGCAAAAACCGCAATAACTTGGCTTGTAGCTCCGGTGCCATTTCTCCAATCTCGTCCAAAAATAAAGTGCCGCCCTCTGCCTCGACCGCATAGCCTTTGCGATCTTGATGTGCGCCAGTGAAAGAACCGCGCTTGTGGCCAAACAGTTCTGATTCCAAAAGATGTGGCGATATCGCTGCGCAATTGACCGCCATCATTTTCGCCTTGCGGCGAGGTCCATTATTATGCAGCGCCTGAGCAATTAGTTCTTTGCCGGTACCACTTTCACCTAAGACCAAGATTGGGACATCGGTCCTAACAATCTTTGACAAAATCGTGAACACCTCTTCCATCGCGGGAGATACGCCAATCATGCCAAACTTTCCTGGCAATTCGGCAAGTGCTTCGGATGTGAAATCGCTCACCGGGGTAGTTTCATGTGCGCGCAACCAGTCACTTAACAGTGCATATGATTCTTCACGCAACTTCGGGTCTTGACCATCAAGCCATGCTAAAAATGAATGTACTTCAGTAATTGGATCGGGAAGCGGCATTAACTTTCTTTAGTACTCGACAACATCCGCGTTGCGCGAATTGTGTAATCCACCCCAGACCAAACGGTCATCGCAATTACTGCCCAAAATAAAACCACTACAAAGGTTGGGTGGCAAATCCATTCCAAGGGAGGAAGGTGTAGAAATTGAGGAATTTCGGCGGGAGTACCAATTAGGATCAAGATGTACACACTTTGCGCAACCATCTTCCACTTACCGACGGATTCCGCGGCAAACGACATTCCACGACTTTCAACTAGGCTACGCAATGCTGTCACCAAAAATTCGCGCGTCAAAACAAGAACAACTGCCCACACTGGCATCACTGACATATGGTGGTCAGGTGTAGTTAAAAATGGAGCGGCCACCAAAAACATCATTCCGCCCAAGGTTAAAACTTTATCAACAACTGGGTCGGCGACACGACCAAACGCACTCACCCAGCCATAGCGGCGGGCAATTCGGCCATCTAAAAAATCAGTGATGACCGCAATCAAGTAGAACCAAAATGCGGTGAAGGCCGTTGATTGGATTGCCGCCGCATCACCAGCCGATTGAGTTAGCTGATGCAAAAAGTAAAAAGACACAATTGCCAAAAACAATCGAGCTATGGTCAAGATGTTCGGTATTTGCGCTGCGTTCATTTCAACTTCCCTTGCAAATCATAGCCCTCAGCCTTGGTGATCTTCACCTTGGCGATGGAGCCTGCTAACAATTTACCGTTGCCATCCTTAATTCGCACAATTGCATCAACTTCGGGAGCATCACCTTTGGTGCGACCAATTGCGTAAATCCCCTCGCGCTCATCGACAAGCACCTCTAATTCCTTACCGACTTGCTCCTTCTGAAGATCAGCATGAACTTTCGCCTGAACTTCCATGACTTGCTCCAAGCGGGATTGGGCTTCTTCTGGTGAACAGCGATCCAAATCATCGCCGGCCGGCGTGCCTTTTTCCGGTGAGTAGGCAAATGCTCCTAGGCGTTCAATTCGGTACTCTTGCAAGAATTCGAGCAACTCGGCAAATTCAGCGTCGCCTTCGCCCGGATGACCAACTAAAACCGTAGTCCTTAAAGTGATGCCTGAAACTTCGTCGCGTAAGCGGTCAAGAATTCGCCGAACACTCTCGGAAGACCCACCACGCCGCATGCGTTTTAAAACTGGCGTGGAAATGTGTTGAATTGGTATATCCAAATATGGCAATACGTTTTGGTGCTGGTTAATAACTTCGGTTAAACGCCACGGGAAGGCATTGGGGTAGGCATACATAATCCGCAGCCAAGATAACTTCTCAACCCCCGCAAGAGCGTCCACCAATTCCGGCAAGCGTGGCCCACCAGTTCCAAAATCCGTTCCGTAGCCGGTTGAATCCTCGGCAACCAAAACAATTTCTTTAATCCCCTGAGCGACTAATTGTTCTGCCTCGCTGACTGCGTTTTCAATCGGCTTACTTCTTTGCTTACCACGGATTTCGGGAATAATGCAAAATGCGCACTCGTGATCGCAACCGTGACTTGGGCGCATGTATGCGTAGGAGCGTGGCGTTTGCAAAAGCCGTTGACCCTCGACAATAGATCCTGTCATGGGTCGACCCCCATCACCTTCTTTGACTTTGCGACCCTTCAAAACGCCCTCGACAACTCGTGCCACATTCGAATAATCTGACAACCCAAGCAAAGCATCAATTTCAGGAAATGCTTTCTCTACCTCAGCACGAAACTTTTGTGGAAGACAGCCAGCCACCACCACTCCGCGCAGTTGGCCACGGCGTTTCAAGTCGAGCAATTCATTGATGGCCTGCTCCGATTCCTCACGCGCCGGTCCAATGAATGAACAAGTATTTAAAACTGCAACATCTGCTTGTTCAACTGCACCGGTGAGAGCGTAGCCTTCAGCGCCAAGGCGGCCGAGAATCGTCTCCGAGTCAATTAAATTGCGCGCGCAGCCAAGGTGCACCAAGGCCACGGTTATGTTTGGGTAGCACATTCCCTAATTTTACGGGATTACTCCTCAAACCAAAGGAACCACTCGTTATTCGCGGTTTTTCCGATGCATTAATTTGCCAGCCTAGTCTTGGGACCAGTTCTTCGTGCAAACTAGTGTTTTGCAGCTACTTGCCTATTTTTTGTGCTTCCCACTCTTCGAGGCTTAACAGCACCTCGCGAGCCTTGCTGCCGATGAATGGGCCGAGTACACCCTGCTCAGTCATGATGTCAATTAAGCGGCTTGCACGAGTGTAGCCAACTGATAATGCGCGTTGCAAAAGTGATGCTGAACCGCGACCGCTTTGCAAAATAATACGCACCGCATCGTCAAACAAAGGATCGTCAACTTCACTTGTGCCAGCGCCGCCAGTTGATTTAAGTTGCACCAAGTCTTCGATATATTCAGGTTTGCCGTTAGCTCGCAAGTGGTCGCATGCGGCTCGAACTTCTTGCTCCTCAACAAAAGCACCTTGACCACGCGTCATTCCAGCGGCACCAGGTGGACGGTACAAGAAGTCACCGTTACCAAGCAACATGTCGGCACCACTATCATCCAAAATGACTCGACTATCAACTCCTGAGGTTACCTTGAATGCAATTCGAACCGGCAAGTTCATTTTGATTAATCCAGTTACAACATCAGTAGATGGTCGTTGAGTTGCAACCAGCAGGTGAATTCCCGCGGCACGCGCCTTGGCGGCCAAACGTGAGATTGCAATTTCAACTTCCTTAGCACTTACCATCATTAGGTCGGCAAGTTCATCGATTACTAACACAATAAAAGGCATCGAATCGGGAGTTTCTTCCGAATCGTAATCTTCACCCAATCGCTCCTTAAGACCGCTCACTCCCAAAGCATTGTAATCAGCAATGTTGCGCACACCCGCCAACTTGAAAAGATGTAGGCGATCTTCCATGTTGCGCACCGACCATTCCAAAACGCCAGGGGCGCGTTTCATGTCGGTCACTACCGGACAAGCCAAGTGTGGAATATCAGCATAGAGTTGCAATTCCACCTGTTTAGGGTCAATCAAAATCAAGCGCAACAATTCTGGACCTTGAGTAAGCAACAAGGTCATCAAAATGCTATTCAAACACACTGACTTACCAGAGCCCGTTGTTCCGGCCACCAACATGTGGGGCATTGCGGTTAAATCTTCGACTACTGGCTTGCCTAAAGTGTCGCGGCCAATAACCATTGGCAAGCGTGATTTTTTGGTGTTGGCCTGAAGGTACACATCTTTTAAGAAAACACTTTCGCGAATCAGGTTAGGCACCTCGATGCCAACCGTAGTGCGACCTGGAAGTGGGAAAACAATTCGCACTCCATGGCTGCCAAGTTGCACGCCAATATCTTCGCGGGCGTTTTTAAGTTTACGTACTGAGACACCCTCTCCCAATTTAACCTCGAACAAGGTCAAGGTCGGACCACGTTCGGCTCCAACAACTCGCGCATCTAAATTGAATGCGTCGAAACAAGCTTGCAAACGACGGCCTGACGAGTCAATTTCGGCTTGCATCTTGGAGCGGTCAACAACTTGACCTTCCGACAAAAGCGAAATTGGTGGCAAAGACTTCAGCTGCGGAGTTGCGCGGCGGCGGCGCTTGGCCGGGGCTTCTTCTTTAGCAGTATTTTCATGACCCAGGCTTGGACCATCGGAAATACCTGGCAGTGGACCTGAAGTAGCTTCGTCAGTGTTTGCCCCACTCTCTGCAGTAGCAGCAGGGTTAGGCTTGCTGGGCGAAACTGGCTTCGAAATCGGCAGAGTAGTCGCACCCGGCTTTGAAGTTTGCGCTTCAGGTGCGGCTGGTTGTGCGGCTGGTTTTACAGTCGGCGGCGGTTCAACTGCGGTTGGCGGACTTAAATTAGACGGAATCGACGATGACTCACCTGCACCGGCCGTCGTTGCTGGTGTGGCAGTTTCACCACCTGGTGTATAGGGTTGGTTGGCACCAATGACATAAGCCCAAAAACGCCGCAGCCCCCGAAATGCCTTGTCTTTATTTTGACTAGCTTCGTCAACTAATCCTTTTGACTCTCCAAGCGGCAACTTGCCTTGCACTAAACCATCGCGACCGCGACGCAACAATTCCTTGACCAATGGCACAAAGGCCCATTCGGTGGCCAGCAACGATGCAACTAAACCCAACAGTGTTAGCAACACCGAAGAACCAAAGGCACCGAGTGTTTCCGCTAAAGAAGGAAAAACGCTGTGACCAAACCATCCGCCACGACCATATGGAAAGCCGTCGCTAGGCAAACTGTTTGGCGAAAAGCCTGCGGCAATGGTGCCAACAGTTAACGCTAATGTGAAAACGCCAATGCACTTAAGTAGAGCATTGCTTTCGGACTCACGAACTAGTCGGGCGATTCCCCAAAAAGCTCCGAAGGCCGGAATCAAAAATGCGCCGAGACCAAAAAAGTTTAGCAACATGTTGGCGGTCGCATATCCAACAGTGCCACAAATGTTGTCACTCACTGCACCAGTTTGATAATCAACCAATGCCGCAAATGTAAAAATTGAAACCGCCGCCAAAGTCATTCCGATTGGCTGCCGCGCGCGTTCGCCGCGCAACCCAACGAAGGCTTTTTCGAAGGTTAGCTTGACGGCCGAAAAGACCACCACCACCACCGTAACCAAAGCACCCATGACCGCACGCAGACCTTCCGCCACGAAGCCGGCTTGATTTGCTGCAGATGATTTATTGGATAATCCCTTACGCCTACCACCCTTTCGGGAAGAAGCTTTTCGAGCGGAGTTTTTTTTGCGGGAAGCGGCGGCCACGATTAACAATACAAATCCTAATGCCTAGCCTGCCCTTATTCCAAGGAGGTAATTGGTTGATTTGCTGCTTTTTTTCGGTTGGTGGTTAAATATCTTTAATTAACACTAGATATTGTGGCTGCCACTACTTTAGTAGCAAGCCTTGGCTTGAAATCTGGACCAATAATCTGTTCGCTGCCATCAGCGCCAAGTAGTAGCAAGCGGCTACTTTCAGAACCCTGGGCGGCAATGCCATTTAATGCAACGAAATCCAGCCCCTTTTCCAACATCTTACGCTTTGCTTCAGCCTTGGCGCGTAGCCCGCCACTTTCTAGAGCGAAGCCTATCAGGCGCTGTTCCGGCCTAGCCAACTTGGCTAAAGTCTTTACGATATCTGGGTTTGCGAGCAACTCAATTGAATTTCCTTGGCCCTGTTCGCGCTTCAATTTACTGCGCGAAACCCGAGCCGGACGATGGTCTGCAACTGCCGCCACCGCGAACATGGCTCCGCACTTGGGCCATACTTTCCGACACTCCTTAAGCATTTCCCGAGCACTTTGCACCTCAACTACCTCGGCGCCCTTCGGCGGCCGCAAGGCGGTTGGCCCTGAAACCAACACCACCTGATGTCCGCGCCGCAATAAAGCGCGGGCAATTTCGTAGCCCATGCGGCCACTCGACTGATTGCTAATAAATCTAACCGGGTCGATGGCTTCCCGAGTCGGGCCGGCGGTCACAAGTACGCGCATTAGCTGGCCAGCATTTGTTCGATCGCTTCGACAACCTCGTTAGCTTCGACCATGCGGCCGTCGCCTTCCTCACCGCAAGCAGTCGATCCATTAACCGGGCCGACACATTTCCAACCATCGGCCTCCAGTTGAATTGCATTGCGCTGAGTTGCTGGATGACGCCACATAGCAGGGTTCATCGCCGGCACGAACATCCGCGGTTTGTCTTGCTCAAAAGCCAAGCTTAGTGAGCCTAACAAATCACCAGCGGTACCGAGGGCAAGTTGCGCGATACGGTCAGCTGTCGCCGGCACTATCACTAGTAACTCACCTTCGCGCGCAATTGATATGTGGTCCATGCCTCCGGGATCTTGCGGCGACCACTCATCCCAAACAGCTTGATTGCCAGTCACACACGAAAACTGCAAAGGCTGCACCAACTTGGTCGCGGCACGCGTCAAGATAGGTTGCACCAAGTGGCCGCGCTTAGCCAATTCCGAACAAACAGTTACTGCTTTAAAACATGCAGCGGAACCGGACACTCCAACAATTATGGTGCTCATGATGTAACCTCCAAGCCAAGAATTGATTCAACTTCAGCAAGCATATCATCAAGATGGTCGTTAATTACCACGTGATCATATTGCTCAGTATGTCGTAGTTCTTCTTCGACAATAGACAAACGTTTTTCCATTTGTTCGGCAGACTCGGTGCCGCGTGCGGCCAAACGTTCGCGCAACACTTCAATAGATGGTGGCGCGACAAACAATGAAACCACTGGCAAGCCAGAGTCACGAAGTTGTTCGGCACCTTGCACATCAATTTCCAACAAGATGTCCTTGCCAGCATTGATTGCCTTCAAAACATAAGAGCGCAAAGTTCCATATCTCTCGCCGTGCACCTCGGCCCACTCTAAAAACTCACCGTCTTTAGTTAGTTGATCAAATTCTTCACTACTGACAAATTTATAATCACGGCCATCAACTTCGTTGCCGCGAATTGCGCGAGTAGTAGCTGAAATTGAAAAGGTGATATTTGGGAACCCAACTAAATGCCGCCACAAGGTCGACTTGCCGGAAGCGGTTGGGCCAGAAATAATGACTAGTCGTCCGCGATCATTCGACATTGGCAACCTGCTCTTTAAGCTGGCCGACCAAAACTTTCATTTGCACCACGCAATCTGAAAGTTTAACGTCGGATGATTTATTGCCCAAAGTGGTGACTTCACGGTGGCACTCCTGAATCATGAATTCAAGTTCACGACCACATGATGCACCTTGGTCGATTAGAGAACGCAAACGGTGAATGTGCATTTCGAGACGAGCGACTTCCTCTTGAACATCACTTCGCTCAGTCAAAACTACAAGTTCACGACTCAAATCAATCGGTTCATTTACTCCGACCGACTGGCAAGCTTCTTGAACGCGCTTCTGCATTCGCGCAAAACTTTCTTTTTGAGCAACCGGCACGCGCTTATTAGCAGCAGCCAAATTCTTCGCCAATTTGCCGATTAGACGCAATAGTTCGCGTTTAAGCCGCGCGCCTTCTTTCAATCGAGACTCGCATAAACGCTCAAGTGCCGCGCTGAATGCTTGAGTCATCACGCGCGCGGCGGCACGCTTTTCGCTGGCGGATTCTGGAGTTTGCTCCAAGGCGCCGGGCATTGCTAACAATTCAGCAAGTCCGGGATCCTTCTGCTCTAAGCCCAACTCTTTTTCAAGCGCGCGCCACTCTTTTAAGTAGCGACTCATTAAACCATGATCGACTGCTGAAGCGCGGCGTTCCAAACTACGTAAGCGAACTTGACCCTGGATTGTTCCACGGTTAAGCGATTTGCGAATCAACATTTCCAGCTTGGCTTCCGACTCCATGCGTTCGCTTGGTAAACGCAATTTTATACCAAGGCCTTTGCCGTTAACTGAACGCAATTCAACTTCAGCAGCAAAACGGTTGTCGGCAAAACTGCCACGACCAAAGCCCGTCATACTGCTCAAGCTTGCTACTGACTTAGACATAAAATTAGTTTAAGCCTGGACGGCTACCCGGTTTAATTGCCGGACCATTACTTGACTCAACGCATAGCGGACAAGCGTCGGCGTCCCAAGATGGGATTTCTAAATCTGCAAGCCGGAAGTAGTCGTGCTTATCCCCGAATGGGTTTTCTACACCTGAGCGATTAACCAATGAGGCGACCGCCGTTTCACTGGCGCCCATTTCATGTAGCATTGCTAAAACTTCTTTAACGCTTTTGCCAGTCGTGACAACATCTTCAGCAACTAAAACTTTAGCGCCGGCGGGTATTTCAAATCCGCGGCGTAAAGTGAAGCCACCTTCGGCCGCGCGTTCAGCAAAAATTCCAGGCACATCTAAAGCGCGCGCTAATTCATAGCCAAGAGTTACTGCGCCCATCGCTGGTCCAACTACGACATCAAACGGTTGCGTTGCAAAACGCTCGCGCACCATGTCAGCAATATCTTTACAAGCGGCCGCGGCACGTTGTGGGTATTGCAACATTTTTGCACACTGCACGTAGCGACTTGCGTGCCGTCCTGATGAAAGCAAAAAGTGCCCCTCGAGGAGCGCCGCGCTATCACGAAGCGATTGCAATAACCGCTCGCTGTAAAGATTGGAAGCGGTAGCCACCACTAGCCTTACTGATTGTTATCAGGAACAACCGGAGTTGAAATCGCCGGTGGCACCGGTTGGGTGGAGTTTAAAGTCGCACCAACGGAGCCGGCATCTGGGTCGCCTCCCATCCAGTGAAGGCCGAGAGCTGAAACAATCCAAACGGCGAACAAGCCGAAAGTAAATCGGTTAATGCCGCCAGCGCGTGGGCCGAAAGTTTCGGCACCAGCACCACCGAAGGCTTCGGACAAACCGCCGCCTTTAGGTTCTTGCATAAGAACCACGAAGATCAGCAAGATTGCTGACAAGAAGAACAGGGCGTAGAGGAAGAATTCCATGGCTAGTTTTTAGGATGCTGAGGCTGCGTCAATGATGGGTCCGAATTGTTCGATGCTTAATGCTGCACCGCCAACTAGGGCGCCATCGATGTCCGGCTGACTTAGAAGTTCAGCCGCGTTGGAGGGCTTAACACTGCCCCCGTAGAGAATGGGGATTTGCGCGGCCGCTTCGTCCCCTAGGATAACCGCGATTTGAGAACGTGCTTCAGCATGTGCAGCTTGGGCCATCTCAGGGGTGGCGGTTGCGCCAGTGCCAATCGCCCAAACTGGTTCGTAGGCCACGGTAACTCGATCGATTTGGGTTGGCTTGACCATTTTCAATGACTTAAGTTGCGCGGACAGAACTTTAAATGTTTCGCCGGACTCGCGCTGGTCAAGAGTTTCGCCAATGCACAGCACAATATCGAGCTTGGCGCGCAAAGTAAGTTTGACCTTTTCGGCAATCAAGTTGTCTTCTTCGCCGATGACATGACGACGCTCAGAGTGCCCGAGTAGCACCACCTTCACACCCATATCACGCAATTGGTAAGGGGAAATTTCACCAGTAAAGGCACCCTCTTTTTTCGGCCAGCAATTTTGCGCGCCTAAAATGACGTTGCTTTCCTTGATGTTTCGACGCACATGGTCAAGGTGAACAAAGGTTGGGAAAACCATGCATTTCTGGGTAGTGGCGTTGCCTTGGCGGGCAGCCACGTCGCGTGCTAAGGATGAAGACTTGCGCCGGGTCAGGTGCATTTTCCAGTTGCCGGCAATGATTGGGGTACGGGTCACGGTTTTATTTGAGGGATTAAAGTGAAAGGGAGGCCGCTAACGGCTGATGTAGATTTTTGCCAATAGAACTTAACACGGCAGATGTACTAGTCATTGCGCTTGTGAATTCTGATGGCGAAAGGGCCTGGCCTGCGTCGGAAACCGAGCGCGCCGGACGTGGGTGAACTTCGACCATTAGGCCGTCAGCTCCGACCGCGGCAGACGCGGCCATCATTGGGGCGACCAATGAAGCATCACAGGTGCCGTGACTAGGATCGACGACTACCGGAAGGTGGGTGCGTTGCTGCAGCGCAGGTACCGCCGAAAGGTCAAGTAAGTTGCGGACGGCCGGGTCGAAATGTCGCAGGCCGCGCTCGCACAAGAGAATTTGTTGGCAGCCAGCATGGGCAAGATATTCGGCGGCGAATAAAAACTCACTCAAGGTTGCGCTCATCCCGCGCTTAAGCATGACAACCTTGCCAGCGGCGCCGGCCTCCTTAAGTAAGGAGTAGTTCATCATGTTGCGCGAACCAATTTGCAAAGCATCAGCGTAATCGGCGACCAAAGCAACTTGGCGAGTGTCCATTACCTCGGTAATAAGTGCGAGACCGGTTTCGGCGCGAGCGGCGGCCATCATTTCTAGGCCGGACTCACCCAAGCCTTGAAAGGAATATGGGGAGGTGCGCGGCTTGAAGGCACCGCCGCGCAGGGCGGTCGCTCCAGCTGCGCGAACTTGTTTAGCCACGGTCAATAAACCTTGGTAGTTCTCGACCGAACAAGGGCCGGCGATTACCGAAAAGGCGCCGGCACCAAACAGTGCGGCACTCGGCCCGGCCAGCTCAGTGCTAAGCGCGATCTGACTGGACTCGGCGCGATGGGCCACATGATGAAGTGGTTTATCATCGGTTAAAACTGCCTCAACTCCTTGTAGTTGCTCGAGTTGCGCGGAGGCCGCGGCCTCGGGCATCGCCTCAGGGCTAAGCGCTGTTAATTTAAGACAATCGCCCCACCCGGAACCGGCTCCGCCTATTTCAAAGACATTGGCCGAACACCACTCACCTAAAAGGGCCGTGGTTTGGTCGCGCGCGGCGGCGCTTAGCGTTGATTCAAGGAGGACAATCACTGTGAAAAGGAAAACCCTTATTCCGTGGGGGTGAAGCCCCACAAATGGCCTCAAATCGTAGTCTATACAAGGGCTTGGGTCAATCCACAATTCTTCGCTTTCGCAAGTTAAAGCGGGCATTTTGGAACATATATGCGGTGATTGCCGATATCCTCCTCAATAATGAATCGCTTGGACAAAGAAAAGCAAGAGCAGGAACGCCTTCATCCGGCGGCGATGAAGTCGGCAAACTCGCAGGGTCGCTCCTATGAGGAGATTCCCGACGAATGGCGCACCCGCTTCGAGCGCGACCGTGATCGAGTTATTCACAGTTCAGCCTTCCGGCGCCTGATGTACAAGACTCAGGTTTTTATTAATCACGTTGGAGATAATCAGCGCACCCGCATGACCCACTCTTTGGAGGTTTTGCAAGTTTCGCGCTCGCTGGCGGCGGCACTCAATTTCAATGAGCCACTTTGTGAAACAATTGCCTTGGCACATGATTTGGGTCATCCACCATACGGGCATGCCGGCGAAAGAATGCTCAACAACCACATGGAAAACTTTGGTGGGTTTTCGCACAATCGCCAATCACTGCGCGTGGTCGATATTCTTGAGCGGCGCTCTCCTGATTACCGCGGGCTTAATTTAACTCATGAAACTAAGGAGTCATTAAAAAAGCATGAAGTATTGACCGATTGCGCAACTGGCGAGACCTTGCGCTTCCCGCTCCTAGAGGCACAGTTAGTCGATTTGGCCGACTCCACGGCTTACCACTATCACGATTTAGATGATGGTATTCGCGAAGAAATTATTGATCCAATTCAAATGGAAAAAGACCTTCCAATTTGGCAACTTGCCGTAGCCTCTTCGCGCAAGCGACACCCAAATTGTGATGGCCATCTTTTATGGCGGCGCAGTGCTAATGAACTTTTAGGATTAGCGATTGAAGATATTCGAGAAGAAACTTGTCGCCGACTCGACAAATACGCTCCGGAAAGTTCTATCGCCGCCCAAGCTTGCGAGCGGCGGCTGGTTGGCCACTCGGAAAAATTTAAGGCGATGGTTAGCGACCTGCATAAATATTTATACGAACACATGTACTTTCGAGAAGAAGTTAATTGGCACGTTCGCCGCGCCACCGACCTGCTTGACCACCTATTTGAAAAGTTAAGCGCAAATCCAGAAAGCATTCCTGTCCGTTTTCACGAAAATGCTGAGAGCGACCAACGCGCAATCTGCGATTACCTACAAGGTATGACCGATCGCTACGTAGAAGTTGCCGCGCGCGAAATGGGCGTCTTGCCCAACTACTAGGCGTTGGCCGATTTCACTCGCTAGAACTTAAGCAACCTTGGACGTAGGCATGAGCCGCGGCACAGGCTTGGTTTAAAGCAATTCCAGAAGCCATAAAGGCCGCCAATGCACTGGCCAAACGGCAGCCAGTTCCGTGACTATCTTCTGCCCCGGCAATTCGGGGCGACTTAAACTTGACCGGCATTTCACCAGGAACAAAGAGTTGATCGCAAACGACATCGGCATTTGCGCAGTCAAGATTATGGCCACCAGTTAAATAAACTGCGCGACATTCACTGTAATCTGCTGGCTCAAACTCCAATTGATTTGGGGTAACAACTGTTGCCAGACAGCCAAGACCTTGAAGCATTGCCTCAATTCCGCCATCTTCTAAAAGTCGTAAACCCGGTTGAGCGCATTTGCTGGCGGTTGCCACTGGGTCAATCACTAAAGGAATCTGTGGATATTTTTTAAGGATTGGGTAAAGCTTGCGCACAATTTCTATCGTGCCCAAGGCTCCAGTTTTTATTGCACAAACTTTTTCTTGTGCAAGAATACTTTCAACTTGATGAACAACTTTTTCAGTGGCTTGTGGGGTCGCGGCGTGCAAACCATTTTCATCTTGAATCGTCGCCACTGCACAAACGCCATGAAACCGACAGCCGAGTGACTCAACTGTTTGTTGGTCCATTTCAAGGCCGGCGCCGGCTCCGGGATCGGAACCGCCAATGCATAGAACAAGCGGCTGGTTTAAGCCCAAGTTGCGCAGGAGTGATAACCGTTATCGACGTAAAGCACTTCGCCGGTTACCCCCGAAGAGTAATCCGACAACAAGAAGACTGCTGACTTACCAACATCTTCTCCTGTGATATTTCGATGCAATGGATTCTTGGCCGCTTGTTGATCGAGTTTGTCGCGCAAACCCTTTACACCAGAACTAGAAAGTGTTTTGATTGGCCCCGCCGAAAGTGCATTGACGCGAATTCCTTCCTTGCCCATATCTGCGGCAAGATAACGCACACTTGATTCAAGCGCGGCTTTGGCAACTCCCATCACGTTGTAGTTTGGAACTGAGCGCACCGAACCGATGTAGGTAAGGGTAATAATGCTGCCACCATCTACCATCAATGGTTCAACTTCACGCGACATCGCGCACAAAGAATATGAAGAAACATCTTGAGCAACGTGATAACCGTAGCGGTCAGTGTCAACAAAACGGCCTTCAAGATCTTGACGATTTGCAAAAGCAATCGCGTGAACCATGAAGTCAACTTTGCCCATGCGTTCTTTCAAAACACGGAATGTTGCTCCGATGGATTCGTCAGAAGTCACATCGCAAATAAGCGGTTCGGTGGCACCGAGTTCCGCAGCCAACGGCGAAACCTTCTCGCGAAAGCGTTCGTTAGCCACACACAATTCGATTTCGGCACCATGCTCTACACACTGCTTTGCAATGTGCCAAGCCAAACTATGGCGATTCGCAACTCCGAAAATGACTCCTTTTTTGCCCTTAAGCATGCGCAGATTCTAACTGCGCGCAAGCTCCGGGGCGAAGGCCAAAACCGCATAAGGAGTAGTGTTGCCAACTTTTACTTCATGAACTTGTGAGTCGGTGTGGCTCATGCCGAGACGACGAATGGCCGGACGCAAGGAATTAAGTTTAAATTGAGTCACCTCACAGAGCACCACCTCGTCTTCGCCGGCCGCAAAGCTGGCATGTAAGTCGCCCTGCTCGCTCCATCGCGAATTTGGCAAATGGTGTCGCTCAAAAACTTCTCGCGACTCAAGCTTGAGATCTTTTTCAAAAACAAAGACATAACGCTGGACCACCCCAGTCAGTCCATCGTTAGGTTTGTAAGGAAGTCGTTCGTGCATGAATGCGCCAGCGCGACCACCTTTGGCATCACGACGACAGAGCTCGGCAATCGTACGACGACCTTCTTCATCCTCGTCCCAATTCCCCGCCTCCAGTGGCAAGGTGTGGTATTCACCTTCGACCCGTTCCAACAAAGTGCGTAACGGGTCAGTTACCAAATTCAACCAGCGGCGATTGCTCTCCAATGTTTTTCCGTGCGGCGCGCCACCTGCTCTTTGCAATGAAATCCCCAACAACATTCGTGAATTCTGCGTGGTCCAATCCGCGTGAGCATGTTTAGCCGCCCAAGCGTTCAATTGCTGAAAGATTCGCTTAATGGTGATGCGTTCACGATACTGTAAATGACCGATTGTGTTGCCAAACATGCCAATCACCAACGCGGCCTCAGGTGTTATTTGTGGCAACAAACCCACCCATTCAGTCGGTTCTTCGAGGTCGCCCAAAATTGGTTGCACTAACAATCTGCCCTCAGTTATTTCACTTTTAAATTCCTGATAAAAATTGGCCACGGTTTCGGAAAGCAACACCGGTGAAAAATCCATTGGAATTGCTCGCACAATACGGCGGCGGTCTTGATCTAAAAGTTCGCGAATAACGCGAATGTCGGCCATTCCTGAACCAGTCCCCAAACCTAAATAAATCATTTCGCGCGCCACCCATTCGGTTTTGCCGGAATTCATTTCATCGTAAATCGCTTCGCCGGCACAGGCCTCGGCTTGTTTATAAACCGGACTGCTCGCCACCGTCAGCCAATTGTCCGGCCCGCGCGAGGCGGTGTATAAATGTTTGTGACTTATTGAATGGTCGCGATGCAAAGTGGCAAAGCCCTCAACAATCCAACCAGTCCACGAAGATGGTGGAAACCAAAGTTGCAACCATGATGGGCCGGGGCCGGCGGCGGCCGCACTTGGTTCTGGCCGTGAATCTTGTAAACGCATTCGGAAGTTTTTTTCCGAACCACGACCGTCGGCTTTGCGCTGCCATCGTTCATCCAAAACCATGGTTTTTCCAGCTGGAACATCGAGCGGAAGTTTTCCGGCGGAGATGGCTTCACGCAATCGCGATAATGCTTGACGCGAGGCGCGTTGTTTTTTTGGATCTACCGGTTCACCATACAACTCGATGGAAATCTCGACGGAGTTATGCCAAGAGTTGAGAAGGTACTGGGCGAGAGAATCAGAGCGTGCGGCCATGGATTAAAAGTTAACCGAGAGAATCTGGGCTAGGTTGCGCGTTGTGACCGAGGTTTCGTCACATGACACATTACACCACGATTCCCCCTCGCCACGCTTAAAATCTAGCCATTAGATGGTTTAATGCTATAAATTTGCACTCGGCCACTTTTTTCCAATTTTCCGCTTCTTTGCGCAGGCTCACCAATTATCACCTCGATAAAGCCATCGCCATCGAGGTCGGACAGCGAACGTAAAGATTGAGAAAACATACTCTTAGGTGAATCGCCCACCACTCGGGCAAGCACCGAAAAGTCTGATCCAGAGCGCAATTCAACAAAGCCTCCGGCCATGGCTCCGACAAGCCAATCCGAGTGGCCGTCACCATCAACGTCTCCGACTTGGGCGAGCGAATGTCCAAGCCCAGAGCCTTTGCGGAATCCTTCGGCGCGCAGTCCCTCAATGGGTTGGCCGTCTACTCCCGAAAGCGCCACCACTAAACCACGATTGTCGTTTTTAGCATTCCCAACCGGTTCCCACAGCGGCGCACTTGCCAAAACATCGAACAAGCCATCGCCATTTAAGTCGCCAATCGCACAAACCTTGCGACCAAATGTTGGATTGTTTTTCGCGCTCGCAGCTTCCATGAAATCGCTGGCGAAAGTTCGCCATTGCAACTCACCACTCTTGCCATCAAAAGCACTAACGCTTCCCTGAGAAGGTTGGCGGCCGGCCTCTTTTAAGCGTGCGAAAAAAGAGCCAACGGCAAAGTCGCCGAATTTGTCGCCAGTCAAATCGCCACTACCTGCTAGGGTCACGCCAAACATATCGCGTGGGCGTTGACCAGTAATTGTGCGCAACAATTTGCCACTCTTTCCTGAGTAAAGTCGCACATATCCGCGACCCTTGGCGTGCAAGCCACTTGGCTGATAACCACCGACTAATATTTCGGCGACATTGTCACCATCCAAGTCCTCGAGCAGCGCCAAGGAACGACCAAATTTATCGAAAGCTTCGTCACCAAACCAGCGATGGATTAACTCCCCATCAGCACCAGAATAAATACTTAAGCTGCCACCTTCTTCGATTTTAGTTGAATCCTTCGTTGCGCCAATTGCAAGGTCGGCAATTCCATCACCGTTGATATCACCAACACTTAAAGCAATCCGTCCAAAATTACTTGATTCATGCGGTCCAAAAAATTCTCTTAACAACTTTCCATCACGGCCGCTGCGAACTTCAACCCCACCAAGATGCTTGGTGCCCTTCACGGCACCTGGCGAAGCGATTAAATATTCACCAACCCCGTCTCCATTTAGGTCTCCGCAAGTATGGACGTAAAAACCCATGGCTTGTTCGGCCACGGCACCTTGGTGGCTGCGGAATTCTTCAAATTGCCACGGCAACTCGGCGGTAGCTTGCGGTGACGGCAAAGCGCAAAAACAAAACAGGAGGCTGACAATCATTACTTAACTAACGGTACGCGCAAATGGCGGACAACGCCTAAAATACTCGCTTCCTAATGGCAGCATCACCAGATTTGGCCCGCCTTGAGGAGAATCTCGGTCACCGATTTAGCAATCGCGCACTTCTGGAAGAAGCCCTCACCCATGCTTCTGCCCGAGATACTGACAATGAGCGCCTCGAATTTCTAGGCGACGCGGTCCTAGGCCTCGTCGTGGCGGAAGCGCTATATCGAAATTTACCGCAACATGACGAAGGGCAGTTAACCGAACTTAAAGGAGTGCTGGTTTCCCGCGCGACCCTGAAGCGGGTCGCCGAGGATTTAGGAATTGCTGAATTTGTTCGCACTGGTTCGGGATTGCCAAGCGGCGACGAACTTCCTCCATCAATTGCTGGCAACACCTTAGAAGCTTTGCTCGGCGCAATCTATTTGGACTGCCCGGCTGACACTCGTCTGCATCGCGCGCGCCACCTAGCATTGAGATGGCTACAAAAAGAAATCAATGAATTGCAAAGTCGCTGGCAGCGCACCCGCGCCAAACAAGATTTGCAGACTTGGTGCCAACGGGAACGTGGAGTGTTGCCGGTTTACGAAGTCATCAATGCGCTTGATTATGAAAGCACTGAACGTTTCACCGTCCAAGTTCGCCTAAACGACGAGCTCTTTCCGCAAGCAGCGGCCGCCAACAAAAAAGATGCTGAACGCGAAGCCGCATGGCTTGCTCTTCAGCAACTACAACCCAAGAGTCGCAAAACAACTTAATATTTGATGTCGATCAAAACCTTAGCCGCGACCAAAAGTTTTCGACAACTTGCCAACTCCTGGAAAAGCTCCAAGACCCTTTTACATTGGGGAGGGTTTTGGGGTTCTGCTAAACCCTTAGTAAGCGCGGCCTTGGCCGCTGAATCTGGCCGACCAATTGTAGTGGTCGTTGCCGACAGTGCCGCGATGGATTTAGCCATTGACGATCTGCAAAGTTTTGGCGCAGGAGCCGTTGCTTTTCCAGCCCGCGAAAACCGCTTAAACACTGACGCGGAAGTTTTGCGTGAACGTTTTCACGCACTCGATTTAGCTGAGCGCGATGGCTTCACCGGAATTTTAGTAGCGCCGCTTTCTTCACTGTTGCAACCGGTACCAAACGCCAATGACAGTAGTGCTTATTTTTCACTTGAGCAAGAACAAAAATTAAATGCGGAAGATTTTTTACGCAAGTTAATTGACTCCGACTTTGAACGAGTTCCGGCAATCACCGAGCCTGGGCAAGTTGCAATGCGCGGCGACATTTTAGATTTTTATGCGCCAGCACTTGGCGAACCATTACGCCTTGAATTTTTCGATGACGAACTTGAAAGCATTCGCGTTTTTGATTTAGCAAGTCAACGCACACGTCATGTATTAAAACATGTGCGTGTTCCGTTGGGAAAAGAAATTTCAGAAATCGCCAGTGACAACGACACCATTCCACTAGAAAAATTGGACGATGACATTCGTGTTATCGTTTGGGAGCCGGGCTTAGTCGATGAAGCTGCACAACGATTGCGTTTAAACGGTGGCCAATGGTCGAAAGCCTTACAACGCAACGCCAACAGTCAAAACTGGACCACCCGGCTAGAGTTAGCGACTTTGCCTGGACAACATGGGACACTCGATGTTTTATCAGTTGAAGAATATTGCCGTGGAGTTGTTGATGGCGCGACACTTTTGCACGAGCGCGCCAAACAAGGCCAGCAAGTAATTATTTATTGCTCCACCGAAGCGGAACAAACACGCCTCACTCATTTATTTCAAGATCGCAAATTGGACCCCAAGGCAATTGAGTTGCGCAAAGGAGGCCTTGACCGCGGATTTCGAATTCCCGAAGCGCGTCTAACAATCCTTCATCATCGGGAGTTAATACCCGGCCATGGTGTACATCGACCTAAGCCACGGCGACGCCGCCACGACACCACTCCAATTGACGCTATTTCGACTTTAAAGGCTGGTGACATTGTGGTGCACGCTGTTCATGGAATTGGTTGCTTTCGCGGAATTGACCAAGGCGAACCAAGCGCTGGCAGTGGTGCTGGAGCCGAAGCCGGTGAGCAAGATGTAATTATTCTCGAATTCGATGGCGGATCCTTATTACAAGTACCAGTATCGCGAATTGATTTAGTTGAGCGTTACATCGGCGCCGGCGGCAGCACTTCGCCGACACTTGACCGCTTGGGTTCGGGGTCATTCGGCCGCCGCCGCTTAAAAGTAGAAGCAGCGGTTGAAGATATGGCCGCCGAACTTTTAGAGATTCAAGCGACGCGTGATGCGAACATCGGCACTGCGTTTCCAACTCAAAAAGATCAAGCTGAATTTAACGAATCATTTCCTTGGGAAGACACGCCCGACCAAGCCCAAGCCACCCAAGAAATCCTTAACGACCTTGCCACCGAAAAACCAATGGACCGCTTGTTGTGTGGTGATGTTGGCTATGGAAAAACCGAATTAGCCGCGCGCGCCGCATTTGCCGTGCTTGAGGCCGGATGGCAAGTTGCAATCTTGTGTCCAACCACCGTGCTGTCTGAGCAACATACTCGCAGCTTGCGTCAACGCTTTGCTGATTGGCCGCTGCGAATTGAACAACTTTCACGCATCGTCACGCCCAAGCAACGCAAAGAAACTTTAGCCGGATTAAAATCTGGTTCGGTCGATTTGGTTATTGGCACGCATCGAATTCTTTCTAAAGATGTGGTGTTTTCCAAACTTGGGTTGGTAGTTATTGATGAAGAACAACGCTTCGGAGTAAGAGCAAAAACTCAGCTAACAAAAAAACGAGCTGAGGTTGACATCTTGACTTTAAGTGCAACACCTATTCCGCGCACCCTACACATGGCGATGTCCGGATTGCGCGATATTTCTTCGCTTTCAACTGCACCGCAAGGCCGCCAAGAAGTCCACACTGAAATTCGCCACGGCGATGATGATGCTTTAATCAAAGATGGAATTCGCCGCGAGATGGCGCGCGGCGGGCAAGTGTTCTTTGTGCACAATCGGGTCAAGTCGCTTGATCGCGTCGCGGCACGTTTGCAGCGTTTAGTGCCAGAAGCGCGCATCGTTACCGGCCACGGCCAAATGGAACCTAAAGAGTTAGAAAAAGCCATGCTAACTTTTGTGCGTGGCGATGCCGATATTTTGTGCGCCACAACAATTATTGAAAGCGGCTTAGACATTCCAAACGCAAATACTATTTTTATTGATGACGCCAACATCTATGGATTGGCCGATCTTCACCAACTCCGCGGTCGCGTTGGTCGCTCCACTAAACGTGGTTGGTGTTCTCTTTTAATCGCTAAAGGTAAACCACTTCCTCGCGATGCACGCCGCCGCCTAAAAGCCGTTGAAGAATTAAAATTTCTGGGTGCTGGCTTTCAAATTGCAATGCGCGATTTAGAAATTCGTGGGGCCGGGAATTTATTGGGCTCCGCTCAATCGGGACACATCAACGCGGTTGGATATGAAACTTACCGACGACTTTTATCGCAAGCGGTTGCTCGCCTCAAGCGCAGCAGTTTTGCCGCACCAACTCCGGCGGCGGACATTTCAATTGGCTTAAAAGCTGCGCTTCCTCCAACCTATGTACCTGATGAAACCACACGTATTTCATTGCTACGTGAATTTGACGGGTTGCGGCAGGCCAAAAACGTTGAAAGCATCTTAAGTGCGGTACGCGACCGCTTCGGGCCACCACCACCCGAGGTTGCAAAACTAGCAAAAATGTTTTACTTAAAACATCAGCTTGGGGCAATTGGCCTCGAATCCCTACATCGTGTTGACGATCGACTAATCTGCACTGTGCGCAATGCAAAAACTTTGCACCGCGCTTTGAAAAATCAAAACATCGACCTGCGGACGTTAACTTCACGCCAAACTCACTGGGTCTTACCAGACCCCAAGGCTAACCCAACCGAAGTCCTAGAGCACTTGTTCGAGACTGCCGCCGCTTGCCCTAAGCCACGCGCCAAGCGAAAATCTAAGCGTCCAAACTAAACCATGACCATCGCCGCTTTTCTCCCGACCCTACTCCTCGCATTTGCCCAGGCCGATGTCCAGGATCCCGTTTTTGTTGACCGCACTCTAGTCATCATTAACGACACCGTTATCACCTTCCAAGATATGGTGCGCGAGGCGCAACGCATGACCAAAAACTCCACGCCTAACGCCTATGAACAAAATTATGCTCTACAGGGGCTTATTCGTGACGCATTCTTCGATATTGGCTTTCGCAAGTCGGTTGGGTCCCCGGCAATGCTCGACAGCATGGCGGCAGATGAAATTCGCCGCATGGCCGATTCCGCTGGCTCACTTTCTAAACTTGGTGCCCGCCTTGCCCAACAAGGCCGCACAATCGCTGAAGAAACGCGCCGACTGCGACGTGAATATGCCGGAATTTACTTTATGCAAGTTGAACTCGGCCGCTTACCAGGTGCTAGCGGGAAGGTCAAAGCTAACGTAAATGTAAGCCCTCTCCAACTGCGCGCGTATTTCGAAGAGCATAAAAGTGAATTTAAGCACGAGGCCCGCGTGCGCGCACGCCTAATTTTGCTTCGCGACGATGAAAGTGGCAGTGCTGAGCAGCGAATTAGTGAACTTCACCAGAAAATCTCAGCCGGTGAGCTTGATTTCGCTGAGACAGCTCGGAATATATCACTATATAAGCCCACTATTGGTGGCTCCACTGGGCATATTCGCCCAACCGATCAGTCGCTTCAACAGCCAATCCGCGATTTCTTGGTTTCATCAACGTCAAAACAGTTGTCCAAACCTATTAAGCTGGCCGTGGGCTGGGCATTAGTTCTTGCCGAAGACGTTCAAGAAGCAGGGTTTACGCCGTTCAAAGAAGCCCAATTAGAAATCGCCAGCATTCTGGTGGGCGAACAGCGGAGGGACTTAAACCAACAAGCACTGAACCGCATCGCCGAACAGTGCTATATCTGGACTGCGCCGGAGCTTGACGGGGTAATTGATGCCATAATCGGCGTTTCGCCTGAAGAAGAGCTGTAGAATTCCAAATCGGCCTGAACCACCCCCCACCCCTTGCGTTTTACCGACGATGAGCGAAGAAGAATTTGACCCAATCGATTACGACTACCACCGGCCCTGGGAAGAGGAAACCTCTTTCAACGATGTCCTCGCTGACACCCTAGCCAAAGCACCGTACCTCCTAGTCTCCCTAGGTATCCACTTGGTGTTTGCCGTTTTGTTGGCGGGACTTGCCTTCTTACGTGCTGAAGAATCGGTTGCGCCAACCATTGAAATGGCTGCTGAACCGCCACCTCCCGAGGTCGAGGAAGAGGAAGAACCTGAAGAGGAAATCATCAAAGAGCCGATTGAAGAACCTGTTCTCCAAGAGGCAGAAGTTGAGGAGACTCAAGAGTCCCTCGAAGAAACAGGCGACCCTGACTTCGACTCCGATTCACCATTTGATAACGAGTCCTGGAACAACGATGTTGGCCTAGGCGGCGGCGCTGGCGGCAAATATGGTGGCCGTGGTGGCCGTGGCGGCAAGCGCGGAACTGCTTCAGAAAAAGCGGTGGCGGCGGCACTTAAGTGGTTGCACGATCACCAAGCTCCCGAAGGATTCTGGGATGCCGACGAGTTCATGTACTACGACAAGTACCCTGATAAGCCTGCATCAGACGGCCCGGGTTCACCCGTCAACGATACTGGCCTAACTGGATTGTCTTTGCTGGCCTTCATGGGTCACGGCAACACCATGGGTAGCGGCGAGTACAAGGAAGATGTTTCAAAGGGCATCAACTGGTTGAAGAAAAACCAATTGGACAACGGTTTGTTTGGTGACGAAGTTGGCAACCCAACTTTATACAACCACTCGATTGCATCAATGGCTATGGGCGAGGCTTACTACTTTGCCAACCGCTCACCTTTGTTGCGCCGCCCGCTCAAAAAAGCGATTGGCCTAATCGCGAATTCGCGCAACCCTTACGGTGTTTGGCGTTACGGTCTCGAACCAAACGGCGACAACGATACCTCGATTACTGGCTGGATGATCTTCGCACTTAAAACTGCCTACGACTCAAAAATTCCAGTTGATAAGCAGATTTGGGACGACGCTGAAAACTGGTTCGCGAGCATGACTGATCCGCAAAACGGACGTACTGGCTATGCCTTTGGCGATGGCGGCGGTCCTGGCTCACGCCCATCACGTCCGCGCCACTACCTTGAAACTTTCCCGGCTGAAGAATCAGAAGCGCTAACAGCGGTGGCTTTGTTGTGTCGCATTTTCATGACTGACACCAGCAAAGTTAAGAAATGGAAAGATCACCCAAACTACGACATCATGAAGAAGCAAGCTGACTTGTTAATGAACAAGCTTCCTGTTTGGGATGAAGAAGGTGGCACCATTGACTTCTACTACTGGTACTACGGAACCTTTGCACTTAACCAATGGGGCGGAACTCATTGGAAGAAGTGGAAGAAGGCCATTGAAGAAACCTTGTTGAAGAACCAACGCATGGAAGACTCGAAAGATAACTACTACGGCTCATGGAACCCATACTGCCCTTGGGGTGAAGATGGCGGCCGAGTTTACACCACCGCGATTGGGGCACTGATTCTTGAAGTGTACTACCGTTACGGCAAGGTGCTTGGCGCGCGCTAATCGAGCCAACAAGAGAAAAGGCGGGGAGGTCATTTCGACCTCCCCGCCTTTTTTGTTTTGTTAGTAACCGGCGCTTACAAAAAGGCCGGGCGCAAAATCTAACTACGCAAAGCCGCGACCGCGCGAGTCAATGAAGACTTGCGACGTGATGCAGTATTGGCGTGCAATTGATTCCACTTAACGTTCTTGTCGATCATTTTCTGTGCAAGAACCAAAGAGGTTTCGGCAGCAGCAAGATCGCCAGCCTCTACGGCGGCAAGAGTTTGCTTGACAGCAGTACGCATAGCGGATTTGCGACCACGGTTATGCTCGCGACGTTGCGCGTTTATCTTGAGGTCGGCTTTAGCGGATGGGGTATTTGGCATTCTTCTTTAATGGGCGTGATTACGCCACTGCGGCCCAACATTCTAACCAATCCTGAAAAGCGGGCAAGCCCTCAATTCTAAGATTAGTTGTTTTGGGAAGTGGGGTCGTCGCTGGGAAGTTCTTCTTCGCCGCGCGCGGCCCGCAGAATTGCCTCGGGATCGACCGCCAAATCGAGTGCGGAGTCAACCTCCTCGTAGCGATTCACCCGCAATGCCTGCTCGGCAGCTAAATTTTTACGTGCGCGCATAGCCTCGGTATCACGCGGATTGGCGTCAAGCGCCCGCTGGTAGAACTCAAGTGCATCATCGACATCGCCTTGGGCGGCGGCTAAACCTCCGGCACGTTTGGCAGCACCGCCGTGGCTTTCAGATAGTGCGGAAAACACTCCGAGCGCAGCGCCAGCGTAACCAGCACGTTCGAGTGCATCGCCCCACACGTAGCCCTTTTCAGTATTGCTGGGGTTTTTAATGAATCCGCGGCGGCGAGCACTGGCCTCACCATCGGCGTTCTTGGTCAATTTGCTCAAACCAGCGGCTAAACCGGCTGGACCGGCACCTAATTTACTAAGCAGTGACTTTTTTCCTGCGCCTTGCTGCAAGCAGGCTTTGGCCAAAAGATTGGCGGCACGCTCCTCCCCGGGAGCAAAATCCATCACTTGGTCACAAAGCTCGACCGCGAAATCGGCTTGGCCGCGGTTGAGAGCTTGTTCGGCTCGGTCTAAATGCTTTTTAAGGTCCATCTGCGTATTAACGGGTGTGAGGGTATTCTATGCGAAGCATGAACTCCTTGGAGATTGTCACTTACCCCGACCCACGCTTACGCGCGAAGAACGCCGCGGTTACGATTTGGGACCAAGCCCTGCGCAACACCGCACGGGCAATGTTCGACCTAATGTACCAAACAGAAGGGGTCGGTTTAGCCGCGCCTCAAGTTGGAATAAATCAGCAGTTGTTGGTTTATAACCCTGAAGGCAGCCGTGACCACGCCGACCAAGAATTGGTGCTGTGTAATCCGCGCATAGTTCGCAAGGATCGAATCAAAAAAGCTGGCGAAGAAGGGTGTTTAAGTTTTCCTGGAATCAAAGGCTCAATCACGCGACCAATTAGTGTTGTTGTTGAAGCCAAAGATTTAGATGGCGAAGATGTTTCCTTAGAACTTAATGACTGGGAAGCGCGAATTTTCTTACATGAATTTGACCATCTTGATGGCATTCTTTTTATTGACCGCATGACTCCGGCCGATAAAACTTTGGTCCGTGGTGCGCTTATCGACCTCCAAGAAGAATTTCAAGAACGTGCTAGTAATTGATGGTTTAGATGCTCTTGCGGTCACTTCCGCAAAAATTGAAGCACTACAAAGTTGTGGAGTCATAGCGACGATTGGTGTCTTCGACGGTGTACATAAAGGCCACCAATCGGTCATTGAACAAGTCGTTAATCTGGCCAAGACAAGGAATCTAAAATCTTGTGTAATTACTTTTTCGGGACACCCCAAAAAAGTGTTACGTGGCCAAGCACCGTCAACCGTGACTAGCTTGGAGCACCGCTTGCGCCTCTTCGAATTACTCGATGTTGAGCTTGTATTAGTTTTAAGTTTCAACCAACAGCTTCGCGATTTAAGTGCTGAGAATTTTTTGCGCGAGCACTTAATTCCGCGGCTTGGATTGAAGGGGCTGGTGTTAGGTTTTGATTCAAAATTTGGACATGGCCGCGGCGGCAATCTTGAGAGTTTGAGACCCTTGGCGGCAGGCCTCGGGATTGAGCTAGTTGAGGTCGAAGCCTTGCGTGTAAATGACCGAGCCGTTTCGAGCACCGCGATTCGTGAGGCGGTAAGTCTTGGGGAATTGCAACGCGCGGCAGGAATGCTTGGCCGCCAAGTCTCAATCTTAGGCACGGTGGTGCCAGGCGATGGCCGTGGGCGATTGATCGGTTTTCCGACAGCCAACCTAGCACCCCACCACGAGTTGTATCCACCCAAGGGGGTTTACGCCTGCTTCGCTCAAATCGGCAAGTTGGAGCGTGAAGGTAGTGAACAATTTCACCCAGCAGTGGTCAATATCGGAGACCGCCCAACCTTTGACCAAGCGGCGCCAACAATCGAAGCGCATTTGATTAATTTTTCAGGCGATCTTTACGAGCGCACCCTAGAACTACATTTTCTAAAACACATTCGCGAGGAACGAACATTTAGTGGTCCTGAGGCCTTATCTGAGCAAATTAATCGCGATATTGAAAGTGCCAAAATTATTTTTCAAGAATTCTCCACTGCATAAGGTGGCGAAAGCCCCGCGGCGAGGGTATCCTTTTCGCCCCTACCAGGGCGGATAGCTCAGTTGGTAGAGCAATGGATTGAAAATCCATGTGTCGGCGGTTCAATTCCGCCTCTGCCCACCAAAACAAAACCGCCGCAGGCAATTAATGCTTGCGGCGGTTTTTTTTGTAGTCAGGGAAAGCGGGAAGCTTACTTGTCTTTAGGCTTAGCGAGCATTGCCGCGAGATCGGGAGCGATGGTTACACCGCTGGCTGATTCTTTTGGCTTCGGCTTCGATTCGGCTGTTGGCACAACTTTTACGGCTGGCTTGGCTTCGGCTTTTGCTTTCGGCTTAACATTTATTGCAGGCTTCGACTTTGGCTTGGCATCATCTTTAGTTTCTGCCTTAACTTCAGTCTTGCTGTCATCCTTTGGCTTAGCACTTGAACGACGACGCGTTCTTTTTGGCTTTTCACTTTCGGCCTTCGGCTTTTCGCCTTCATCTGAATCAGACGACTTAACTTCAGCAACCTCCTCTTTGCCGGCCTTATCACTGTCCTCAAACGGGGAAGTGCGGCGACGACGGCGGCCTGAAGATTCATCACTTGAATCTTTTGCCTCTGTTTTAGCTTGCGGCTTTTCAGACTTAGCTGCTTCGCTCTTGGCTTTAGCTTCGACCTTAGGCTTTTCCGCAACTGGCACATCATCCAGAGGTTGAATTTCAACCGCCTCATGCAAACTTGCAGTGGTGTTGTTATCCGAGCTCGTTGATTCAGCTGTTTCGGTTTCACCCGCACGACGACGGCCACGTCCACCGCGGCGGCCACGGCGACGGCGACGACGCGGGTTCCCTTCCTCGTCCAAGTTCGCACTTGAACCAGATCCGTCAATTTCAATGTGCCCCAAGCGGCGCGCCGGTTTCACATTTTTCAGTGGAACCTCTTCATCACCAAGTGGTGGCACAACTCCCAATGGAAGCGGCGCAGTGCGATCGTCCTTATCAACCACCAACTCAGCTGGAGCGTCTTCTTCAACACCTAAGAAACGGTTGAAGAAATTCGACACCTCGTCGAGCGGCAACAAAGTCATGTCTAACATTGAAGTCGCGCGTTTGCGGGTGCTGGCATCAGGTGCGCGCAACAACAACAAACCTGCTGAAGTTTTGTCGGTACCAAAAACCTTAACCAAGCCCTTAAAGCGCGCGGAGTAATCCTGCCAGTGACCGGTCTTGCACTCGACCCACAACATGCGGCCGTCGACGCAAGCCATTAAGTCGGCTTCAAACTCACGCATGTCAGGCAAGGTGCCTTTCACGTTAAACAACACCTGGAACTTGGCGGCACTCATGCGCGCGCGCAATTTGCGCGACAACAACCAAGCGACGTAAATTTCCAGCCATCCGCCAGTTAAGAATTGCGCAGTTGAACCATCTTTAGTTGGAATGACGCGCAATTGCTTCTTCGGCGAACGATGGTAGTAGAAGTCCTTCAGCAATCCGTGGCGGTGGAGCATGGTGCCCAACTGCACAGCGGCAGACCGTTGATGATCTGACCAACTACCAATGTCGATGCGTGTTCCGTGGCCAGTTGCCACGCAACGCTTCATCTTTTCGTAGAACGGACCGACTAGATTGAAGTGCTGACCAATGTGACGGGCAAGGTGCTCGAATGCCTCGTTGCGCGCCAAGTCGTCTTGACCCTCGTAGACCACAACTTTGTGTTCCTTAAGGTAGTCGACCAATGGTCCGACTGGTGCATCATCGGGTACTTCCTTGGGAAGTCCCCGGCGCGGCTCTGGGCGACCGCCGTTGCGACCACCGCGGTTGCCTGAGTTTGAGTGACGGGAGTTCCCTTGAGAACTACCCGATCTGCGCCCGTGGCCGCCGCGACGATTGCGGCCATCATGGAATGACGCATCTCCCCCGTCTCCGAGAGATTCTCGAAGGCGGCGGATTTCATCAGTAAGAGCCCGAATGTCCGCGCTGTCAGCGGCGGCAGATCGAGCTATCTCCGAGGAGCGGTCGGCATTTTCGTCGCCGGCGTCCGCTCCAGAAAAAAGGCGTTGGAGGAAGCCCATTGTGCCCAAAGTCTAATAGATTCCTATGCTGTTATGGAAGACAATCCATGAAACCCTTAGGAAGCTGTCCTAAAAGTCCCAAATCCCGACCACCACAATGCTTGCGGCAATTCTAATGAGCTTCCCACTAGCCCAAGAGGGCACCCACCACGGCAACCCCAACCACCTTGTCGCTGAAACTAGCCCCTATCTTCTTCAGCACGCTTACAACCCCGTGGACTGGTTTCCCTGGGGAGCTGAGGCTATTGAGCGAGCAAAACTCGAAGAAAAGCCGATTTTTCTGTCAATCGGGTACTCCGCCTGCCATTGGTGCCACGTCATGGAGCGGGAATCTTTCGAAGATTCCGAGATTGCCGAGTTTTTGAACGAGCATTTCATTTGTATTAAAGTCGATCGCGAAGAACGTCCTGATTTGGACGACCTTTACATGACCGCGGTCCAAAAAATGACTGGGCGCGGTGGTTGGCCGATGTCGGTTTTCTTGACCCCAGATTTAAAACCTTTTTACGGAGGCACTTATTTCCCTCCACGTGAAAAGTTTGGCCGTCCTGGATTTTTCGACATTTTGTTAAATATCCGTAATGCATGGCGCGACCGCCGCAATGAAATTACTAAGTCGGCCAATCAGCTCGGAGAAATGTTGGCGCTAAATTTACCCGAGGCCAGCTCGCAGCCGCTTCCAAGCCCGGAAAAATTTGCCCAACGCGAACAAGGTTGGCTGAAGTCATTTTCAAATAATTACGACAGTGTCTGGGGTGGCTTTGGCGAAGCACCAAAATTTCCACACACTGATGACATTCGATTTTTGTTAGGAATCGCCGAGCGACACCAACTTAGTGAAGCGCGTGAGATGGCAATCCACACTCTGCGCAAAATGGCCAATGGTGGAATCTACGACCAACTCGCAGGTGGCTTCGCTCGTTATTCGACCGATGAAAAATGGCTCATTCCACATTTTGAAAAAATGCTCTATGATCAGGGAACTTTAATCCCATGTTATTTAGAAGCCTGGTCACAAACTGGCGATGAATTTTTTGCGCGCATCGCGCGTGAATCATGCGACTACTTACTTCGAGAAATGCAATCACCCGAGGGCGGTTTCTGGTCGAGCACCGATGCCGACTCTGAGGGTGAAGAAGGGAAGTACTTTGTTTGGAAGCCAAGCGAATTAGTTAATGTGCTTGGCGCAAAAGACGGCGCATGGGCCGCTCGAGTTTTTGCAGTAAGTGCCGCAGGAAATTTCGAACACGGAACTTCGGCCTTAACTTTACGAAATGAATTACAACTCGGCAATCCGCAACGCTTCCAAAAAGTGCGTGCCAAATTGTTAGACCATCGCAGCACCCGGATTGCCCCGGCGACCGATGACAAAATTTTAAGCGCATGGAATGGTTTGGCGATTGATGCCCTAGCTCAAGCCGGCAGGATTTTGAACCAACCACGCTACACCACGGCCGCTGAAACCGCGATGCAGTTTTTATTAAGAGAATTAAAAGTCGATCGACACTGGCTGCGTGCTTGGCGTTCAGGCAAAGCCCAACACGATGCGGTTCTCGAAGACCATGCATACATTTGTCGCGCTTTACTTTCGTTGTTTCAAGCAACTGGCGATGAGCAGTGGCTCAACGAAGCGGAGCAAATCGCTAGGCTAATGATTGATTCATTTTGGAACCCCGACACCGGCGTGTTCTTTGATACCGATGGAAGTGACAAAACCGTTTTGCATCGTCGCAGCTCTCCTTGGGACGGAGCAATTCCAAGCCCGAATGCAATCGCACTTGAATGTTTAAGTGTGCTTTACGTTTTTACCCATAAAGATGAGTGGAAAGAAATCGCCGATGCCGGTTATGCGGCTGTGTTGGGGATCATCGATCGCGGGCCACGCGGGTTTAGCGGCACCTTGCGCTCTCTATGGATGGCGGTCGCCGAGCCATCGGTAGCAGTCGTAATTGGAACTGGCGATTCAAGCTCTCTGGACGAGTGGAAAACCGCATTTGGACAATTTGCTAATGCAGAAGTTTTGCCAGTGTTCAGTCTTAACGCAAAAACAAAAAGTGATTTAGAAATATTCACCGCAAGAAACGCGCGCGAAGCCGCGGCGACTCTTTACCTGTGCAAAGGTGCGACTTGTTTACCACCAAGCAATCAGCCAAGTGAATTGGCAAGATTGCTCAAGCTTAAGATTCAGTAATTTCTTTGCTGACAGTTGAGTTGCGTCATAAGCCCACAACAGCATTACATAAAACAACCAACACCCATGAGAGCAGTTACCCATAAATGCCCTGCGGCCAATGTCATAAAGACAAAACCGAAAGCAAACAAAGCCCGAGCACCACGGGAACCGACAAGTGGAAGTGTCATTTGTTATTGAGACTAATTCCCATTTTAACATTTTCAAGAGCAACAGACAAGATGCAATTGGCTAGCATAAAATACCCTAATGACCGAACCCCATAAACTTGCCATTGTTGGCGGAGGCGCCGCTGGATTAATGGCTGCTCTATGGGCCGCGCGCGCGCTCGGCGAAAGTGTTGTCCTTTTGGAATCCAGCAATAAATGTGGGGCCAAAATTGTTGCTGCCGGCGGCGGTCGCTGCAACGTATTGCCCGAAGAAGTTGAGGTCGGCGACTTCTACACCCAAGGCTCGACAAATGTTCTTAAGCGCCTGCTAAAAACTTGGCGAGTTGCTGATCTAAAGAATTTTTTCGCCTGGGATCTGCAACTTCCGCTTGCCGAGGCTGAGGCCGACGGGCGTATTTTCCCCGAATGCCAAAGTGGGCGCACAGTCCGCGACCAACTAGTTAGCGCTTGTGAAGAGGCGGGAGTTGTATTCAACTACAACTGGCGAGTCGACACCATCAGTAAAGATGGGGACTCTTCTTTCGTGATTAGCGATGGGGACGGTCGTGAAATACAATCCGAAAAGGTTGTAATTGCCACCGGTGGCAGTTCTGTTCCCGCGACTGGCTCCGATGGACATGGCTTCCGTCTAGCAAAATCACTTGGGCACAAACTAAACGACCCCTACCCAGCACTGGTCCCACTAACCTCCAACTCCAAGGAATTTGCCGAACTAGCCGGAGTCGCAGTCGAGGTGCGTTGGCGGGCAATTGTTGATCGCGAAGTTGTCGAGGAACGGTCTCGTGATTTGCTAATCACTCACCGTGGATTCAGCGGGCCAGCAATTTTGGACGCCAGCCATTGGGCGGTGCGCGACAAGGCAGACATTTTGATCGCTTGGGGAGATGGCAGCGATGAAGAGTGGGCCAAAATCTTCAACGAAAAAGAACGTCGCGAACTTGGAAAAATGTTGGGCGATATTTTGCCACGCCGGCTCGCTAACTTGCTGTTGGAAAAAACCGACCTGCGACCGGACATGCGTTCACGAAATATGACCAAAGGTCAACGAATCCGGTTACTGCAAACACTAAATTCCTTTCAGCTACCAATTAATGGCAACGAAGGATTGAAGGTTGCCGAAGTTACCGGTGGCGGAGTGCGGCTTGAAAGTGTCAATCCATCTACTTTGGAGAGCCGTCACACTCCAGGTTTATACCTGTGTGGCGAGGTGCTTGATTGCATTGGCCGAATGGGAGGTTTTAACTTCCATTGGGCTTGGCTTACCGGACGCTTAGCAGGAAGTGCCGCGGCCAAGGACGCTTAAAACATTTCTTCGTCGCTTTCGGCGAGGATTCCAGAGAGTTGTGCAACACCGGCAAACATACTGGTAAGAATCATTCCCAACGGAGATCGTGCCTCGATGAAGTAGCCATCGGCTTTGACTTGATGAACAGTCGCCAAGCCACAAGTGGCATTTATGACTTGATTAAAGTCTGGCAAATCTTCCAGGTCGATTCCGTAAACACTTAATTCATCGTTTAACTCGTCCATCTCGCGAACAATTTCAAAAGCATTGGCGATAACCTCGGGACCAAACCAATCGACACGGCTCACATTATTGCCTAATTGAAGTTGCTCCAACCACAAGGCTTGCTCTTGCCAAGGGATAGTCTCAGCCAAAACGCCATCGGCTTCGGCTTTAGTTCCTGTTAGTAAAAGCAAGCGATTATCCTCTAACTTAAGATTCGCCCGTTCGCCAGCTGGGTTAATAATCATTCCCATGGCCATCATATTGCGCAAATCATCTGGAAGTAAATCCAACCCAGCCTCAACTAGGGACTTATCTGAAACGCTTATCCAAATGCTTCCATTGCCGCCATTCCACATATCTTCGGCAAGCATTTGGGTATGAATCGTTGGCCCTAGTCCACCTAAGGCCACGCGCGCTTCAGCAAGCGTTTGCAAAATTTCCGCTTCTAGTGTTGGCAGCGCGCTGAGCTTGTTCATAGCCTCGTAGGCCTCGAAGAACATGTCAAACATCGCTACAAAATCGATGGTGTTAACCGACACAACTGAACTGTCACTTGAATTGGCGGAAACCATTTCTACTAAATTATTCTCGGCCAACAAGTCAGCTGGGAATAAGTCTTCGCCGAGGCCCGGCCCATAGGCAAGCAGGCGATCCACCAAGTAAGGCGGTTCGATCGCAATCGTCCAAGCAAAGGAACGGAATTTGTAAAGACCGACAGCCTCCAAAAAGGCATCTACTTCTTCTGGAATCTCTTCCTGTAGAAATTCAGATACGCCGGCAACGCTGCCAAGATCACTTGATACCCATATTCCCAAGAAATCACTTTGCGTTGCGAGGTGTCCTTGCAAAGTTGCGACTTCGGGGCGGTCGGCGAAACTAATGTCGCCATTTAATGTATACAAACGATTAATTAAAAAGGCTGCATCTTTGGCCGCCTGAGACAATGCGAGGTTTTCATCATCTACGTATTCACGAATTACTGCAGTTGCAAAGTTGTCTTTAAAAAACCATGTGCCATTAATTCGGTCGGTGTAAAGACGACCGCCCTCGATTTCCTTTTTTGAAGTTCCAGTGAACAAGGATTCAATGACTTTTGCGGTCTCGGTATCAGCAAACTTGATATTAATCCAAAATCGCGAATCATCTAAAAAGTTCGACGGAATGCCCGCACGAATCGAATACTTGCCCCAATAGTCAAACAGTGTTGACATGATTACAAACTCTGGGTCGTGCTCCATCTCCTCCAGCAATCCCTGAATTGGTGGCATGAATTTTTCCCAAGCCGGCAAGTCAAACATTTGATGGGCATAGGTTGTTTCGCCATATTCATTCCAAACTTGCGGATTTATTTCAACTACCGCCGCGGTTTGTTCCGGGAACCACGACAAAGGTTGTTGCGCGTGGGTCAGAGTTTGCGGGCAGGCTAAAAGAAGGGTAGTAAAACTTAACATGATTTTTTCAGGAGCAAGGGTAGCGAGACTTCAAAGCGGTTGTCCATATTGAAATGGCCGCCGTCAAAGAACTCCGCGTGGTGGTTAATTTGGTTTTTTTCCAATCTTGGCAACAGGCGCCGAAGCCCCCATTGAAGGGCGAATTCGTCATATTCGCCGGCATCTAAGTATAAGAAGTCCAACTGTTTAAGGGCCGCCACATTGGCACTTTGCTCAACCATAAAAAGCGGGTCGTGTTTAAGCCAACGCTGCCACACTTCGGTGTTAGGCTCACCACTTTCAGGGTCAACCGGCAAATCGAAACCCAATTCACTTTGTGGATTAGGCGAATAACATGAGGCCATTGCCAGCGCATCTAAAGCCGCGTGCTCAGGGCTGCCTAAAGATATTTGACCAGCGTTTAAGGCTTGTAAAAATTCTTGAGGGCCGCCGTGCTTGCGCCAACAACTTAGAGCATCGGGAAATTCCCGGCGATAGCCGGAATCAAAACCCATGTCTCCGGCGTGGCAAGCACAGCCGTTGAAGAATCCGGGCAAACGCATCGACAATGTTAATGCGCCAAAACCTCCGCTCGATTTGCCGGCAACAAAGCGGCCGGCAGCACCGCCACAAGAGAATTGCTCTTCAACCGCCGCGATTAATTCTTGCACATAATCCTGATAATTTCCGGTCGCGCTGGAATTCAAATATTGACTTCCGCCAAATTTAGTTTCACATGATGGCCACAAATAAACCGCTGGAGGAATGTCGCCAGTTGCGCTTGTGCGCGCCAATCGTTCGGGCACTGTTTCGCCCCACAAAGAGGTCTTGCTCATTACTTTTTGTCCAAAGCCAGTAAAGCCCACCAACATTACCACCAAAGGCAGTCCTGCTGACCCGCCCTCTGGGATTAGCAAAGGATTGTTGCGCAGGCACGGGTCTCCCAAGGGATTGCCGATCAATGCTTGTGAGTCGTGAGCGAAGTTTTTCAAAACCGCTCCACCAATTTGACGCTCGTAAACCAGAGACATGATTGAAATCCTACCCTTGCGGCGGTTAGCCTGAATACATGCGTCCCCTCCATCAGCCGCTGTTCGCCTCTACTTTGCTGGCAGTTTTTGCCACCGCCTGCCAAGCGCCCCAAGAAGCCGCGCCACTTGGGCTCGACCAATTCGCGGTCGAGTTGGCTCCCGGTGAATTAGGGCTCTCACGATTAAGCGCCAGTGAAGCTCCCGACTTCAGCGCCGGCTGGCATCAACGCGACGACTTGGCGACTTCAGTTTTGAATTCGCTGTCATATCTTGCGGCGCCGTCTTCTAAGCAATACTTTCCATTTGGGCCAATCACTCACGAGCAAATGGTTGCATCGTTGGAGCGGTTTTTAGACTTGCTCGAAACCTCGACCTCGGCCGAATCATTTGCTCAAAGCTTGGCCGCTGAATTTGAAGTTTGGATGTCGCGCGGCCACGACAACACTGGCGAAGTTTTGTTCACCGGATATGGTCGTCCAATTCTTAGTGGCTCTAAACAAAAAACTGGCAAGCACCAATGGCCGCTCTATCGATTACCGAAAGATTTAATCAAGGCCAAAGATGGTTCTATTCTCGGTCGCAAAACTGCGCGCGGCACAATTGTTCCGTACTACACGCACCGCGAATTAATGGAAGGCAACATGTTGGCTGGCCAGGAGTTCGTTTGGCTTGACGACCCATTCGATGCCTACATTGCCCAAGTGCAAGGTTCCGCGCTAATTGAATTGCAAGATGGCTCGTTCATGGAAGCTGGTTACGCCGGCAAAAATGGCCATGAATATCAATCGATTGGCAAATTTTTAATCGACGAAGGGCGGCTATCCAAAGCCGACTTGTCGCTCACGAAGCTACAAGAATATTTCCGCGACCACCCATCGGAAGTTAGCCGGGTACTCCCGCAGAATCCGTCTTTTGTATTTTTCCAATCTAGCGAAGGCGGGCCGTTTGGCTGTCTTGGCCGCCAAGTTACCCCAATGCGCTCATTGGCTACCGACAAAGATGTTTTCCCGCGCGGCGGTTTAGTTTTCTGTGAAGTCCGGCTTCCAGTCCTGGATGAAGACGGGATTTTGGTGCAACGCCCACAACGCTTCTTCGCACTTGACCAAGACCGCGGTGGCGCCATTCGTTCGGCTGGCCGTTGTGATGTCTTTCTAGGAACTGGCCCCGAGGCCATGCAAAAAGCCGGCCACGTGCTTTCGGTAGGTCGGATGTACTACTTAGTTTTGCGGAAATAAATTCGCGCGTTGTTTGCGCAACTTTTCCAAACGAAGCGCTGGCCCCGGAGCCGGCGCTTTTGCTTTTCTACCCATTGCCAAAGTTGCCAACCACAACACCAAGTTCTCTTGGTCGCCGCGGTCCACCTCTTCGTGAGCAGGCCCTTTACGTTTTCGATCATCAGGAACATTGTGGTAATTGGTTAAAGCTAAAGCCATGCCCGCCGATGAAAAGCCTGCCGAGCAAAAAGCCGTGGCCTCGCAAGCACCACCGTCCATTAGTTTGCGCTGCCAGTTAAAACCAGGGACGCGACGTTTTAATTCATCGCCAGCGTCTTCTAAAAGTTGCAACAACGATGGATCGTAAATGCTGAGGCGATCACCAACACGGCAGATTGGTCCGTCACCAGGTTGGGCATTTGGCAAACGTGGGGAACACTCAAGCACCACCACTGGAACATCTTTTGGGAAACTGCCAAGATGAATTCCTTGTAGGCATCCAACAAATCCATTTTCCTCGCAGCGCGTGAAGTAAGCCAAAGCGGGACGCTCCATTCCCGAACGCCAAGCCAAATCTAGACCCGCCAAAATACTTGCGACACCGGCAAGGTCATCACACACCACGTTGCGAATTTTTTTATCGCTCAACTTGAGCGGCAAGTCCCAGGTTGCAATCCAACCCTTGCTCACTTCGTTAGCGATTCGGGGCGCCGCCTCAATCCATAATTTCAATTCGCCGGTGCGCGGGTTTTTCTCGCCGACCACTACAACTCTGCCACGCCCACGTCGCTTGCCATCCGGCGAAACTAACAATACCTTGCCGCCGGGCATGCGTTCGCCCGGATGGCCGCCGTAAAAACTGGCTGGGATTAACCCCTCATCATTCAGCGGCGCAGTCACAACCATCGCCGGGTGGTCTAGGTGCGCTTCAAAGGCAATGCTTGGACGACCACCTTTTTTACCAGGCACCCGCACCACCAAATTGCCGAAGTCGTCCTCGCTAACTCTCCATTTGCGGGCGCGGCACCACTGGCGCACTGCCGCCGCCGGCAGCTGTTCGTGGTAAGGAGCGGTTGGTTCAGCCAGAACCGCTTCAATTGCCGATTCGGCGAGAGGACGCAACTTGTCACTGCGCCAATTTTCTCCGCGACATCCACGCGGAAGGTTCCAAGCATTAGCCATGATGTCATAATCTTAAGGCTGCCATGCCCCTCTCCCTTCCCCAACTGCTACGAGATTGCCGCCAGCGACTGGATTCGCTGCCACGCGCAATCGACTCGCCGGCGGCAATTAGGGCGCGCAGTTTGCTGGACCGAGACCTCCTCCCGCGCACGATTGGCAATTCGCCATACTTGGTTGCCGGAATAATCGGACCCGCCAACTCTGGCAAGTCGGCACTTTTTAATTACCTTGCCCAAGCTACTCTTTCGCCTTCGAGGGCCGAGGGTGGACTTACCAAATCTTTACTCGGGATTGCCCATAGCGATTTAATTGCAACCCTTGAACAAGCCCCTGAGCTGCGACGCTTTCCTATTAATCAAGTTAGCGAGGGTGAAGCCGCACTAGAGTTTCCGAACTCCCCAGACGAGTTGGCGTTGATGAATCATCCTGGAATGCCAAATGGTTTGTTGTTAATTGACACTCCGGATTTCGATAGTGTCATTGAAGATAATCGGTTGGCTGCAGAGTCATTTTTGGCGGTCGCTGACTTGGCAGTGTTAGTTGTTACAAGACACTCCTATCAAAACCGCGAGGTAGTTCATTTTTTACAACGTTGGCTTGATTGTGGACGACCGTGGATTTTGCTTTACAACGAATCGCAAGATGCTCAACAAGATCACGAAAATGTTAAAAAGTTAATCCTCGATATTGGCGCTCAACCACTCGCCTGTTTTTTTGCTGAGTACTCAAGTCCACCATTTGCCAATCCGCCAAGTCATTTAGCAACGAGTGATCAGCCTGCCACCTATCAAGATTTATTAGCTAACCTAGGCAGTGAAGAGGGGCAACAGAAAATCAAGTCGCGCGCTTTGCATGCGGCTATTACGCTTTTACGCGACGACCTTGAAGGCTTGGCCGCTGAACTCGCCTCACGTTGTGGACATGTAAGAGAGTTACACGCTGAAGCAAAAAAATTAATGTATGGCTGTGCGCATCGTTGCGCGGCGGCGGCAATCCCTTTGGCACCAATTGTCAAACAAGCGATGGATGTGCAGGGTCCGCTAGCGATCGGCAACTTCACTAAGTTAAAGTGCTGGTTAAAGCGCAAGTTTTTTAAACTTTCATGCGCACTACGACCCAAACTGCAAGCGGCGGCGGGAACCAGCGGCTCGGTCATGCACCAACAACTTAAGCCTGCCTGGAATAATCTATGGGAGCACCTTGGCCATTCGCTTGGACGTGATGCGGCGAGCCCTGTTCGTCATGATTGTGATGTGCATTTAGCTGAGTTACTTGATAGCGATTTAAAGGTCGCAAAGGCGGGTGACGCTTTGAAGCAAATGGCGAAATCATTTTCCGAGCAGTTGGGCAAGGATATTCCCAAGCAAATTACACTAAAGATAAGCCAGCGACTGCTTCAACAATTGGCCTGTTGCGATTTAAGTGAAAGCAACTTAATAATGACACGCGGAATCGATGGTGGAATTTCAGCGCCTCAACCAGAAAAGGAGGATCCCCTACTAAGCAATCTTGCGCGCAAAATTATTAAACAGGATTCATTTATTGAATACTTAGAAGCTTGGACAAATTGGAAGGGCGAACAAATTGCCGAGCAACTAGTTAGTTCGGTTTTTTGCCGAAGTGAACCTGAATGGCAAAAAATACTAAATCGAGAGGGAGAGTGTTTGGCGGAACTGCGTGGATTAAGTGGCGAAATCGGCGCTTCCTTGGCAATTTGGACAAATACTGAAATATTGAACGAAGAAATACCAATAAACAACTCCCATGACTGAAAATAAACCCCCTTTTGCCGAAGCCCCCGACCCATACTCAGCGTCCGGCCCTGACGGCGAACATTTTTCGAATGACTGCGAGCCGCCCCCACACCAATCGCCGCCGAACCAGACGGCAACACCCGAAGCTACTTCTGATATGCACACCCAGGCCAATAGAGCTGCCCCTGATGACGACCGCATGATGGCCACCTTGACTCACTTAAGTGTGTTCCTGGCTCCTATCCTCGGCCCGTTAATTATGTTTTTGGTTTTTAAAGACACACACCCACGAGTCAACTTAGCTGGCCGCGCGGCGCTGAATTTTGAAATTTCGATTATTCTTTGGGGAATTGCAGGTGCGATACTAATCGTAATTATTATTGGAATTCCACTTTTATTCGCAATTGGAATTGCCCAATTCGTGATGCCAATTGTGGCGGCTATCGCCACCAATAAAGGTACTGATTACACTTATCCTTTTACCTTAAAAATCCTTTAAGCGCTTAGAACAGACTTAACTTCCCTGGTTTATAGCCGGGGAAGAAATCTTTTGGTGTTTTGAAATCGAAGCACTGACGCAAACAGGTAGACATTACATCGCGGAAATCGGTAGTCACCGGAAGATCACGACCATCGGCCAATACTTCAGGCTTTAGCCCACGCCAATCTCCGTGAACTTTGCCGCCTTTAACCCCGCCACCCATCAAGAACATGCCGCTTCCACGACCGTGATCGGTACCGTTATTGCCGTTCTCTTTTACAGTGCGGCCGAATTCGGTCATGGTCACAATTAAGGTGTTATCTAGTAGTGGTCCAATGTCCGAACAAAAAGCGGCAAGTGAGGCGGCGTAATCGGCCAACATACGGTTTTGATTGCCTTCGATGTTGCCCTGATTAATGTGGTGATCCCATCCGTTGTAATCAATTGCAGACACTTCGAGACCGCATTGAGCTTTAATTAGGGTGCCCATGGTCTTTAGTGCCTTGCCAAACTTAGATGTTGGGTAAGCTGCAACTTGTTTTGACTTATCCGCGCCAACTATGTCCTGAAAGCGGCGCAAAGTTTCAATCGTCATGCGACCAGATTCAACAACTTCTTCATCATTATCACTACCCATCATGTCGCCATTGGCGTCGCCATAAAAGCGTTCAAAAGTATCCAAAGTTTTGCGTCCCTTCTTGCGTTCCATTTTAGTTGGAACCGCCAAGGCCGGGAAGTCGCCGCGCAAAGACCGTGGCAATAATTCCTGCATTGCCAACGCGCGGAATTCACTGGTCTCCTTAGGCGAACTTTGTTGCAGATAACGGTTCAACCAACCACTGGTAATGTTGCGCAAACCAGGTGCCGCGCGCTCCATGAAATCTTGCGCATCAAAGTGGCTGCGTGTTCCGTGCGGAGACCCTGTACACACGATCGGCGCGAACTGCTGTGAATCCCAAAGCTGTTTAAATGGTGCCAAAGCGGGATGCAAAGCAAAGCGCGAATCTAGGGGAACAATTCCATGCTCTTCGTTTAGGCCAATTGTCGGTCGCACCTTTTGATAGGTTGCATCTTTCCATGGCACCACCATGTTCAACCAATCCGCTCCTCCGCGTAAATAAATAACCAACAAGGCTGGCGAACTTTTTGCAGAGTTAAGAACCCGCGCATCATTGGCCCAAAGTTTGAGACCCGGAATTCCAAGACTTGCGCCTAGAACGCCACTAGTGCGGATGAAATCACGTCGTGTTTGTTTTTTCATTGTTGTTGAAATTCTGGGGATCCAAGGAGCAGTCCTAAAAGTTGTGGGCCGAGCTCGCGCACGTCTGGCAAGCTCGCCTTTGTTAAGTAATTATCAGTGGTGTAACTAAGTGCGGCGCGAGTGCGCTCGCCAGCTCCGCCGGGAAGTATTAGGCGGGTTAGATGATGCTGCCACAATCGCGGCGGAATACTATCGGGAATGCCGTCCCAGAATTCATCTGGAACGGAAACACCTTTCACTTTTCCGGAGACGAAGTCGAGCGAGGCTTGCCAACGTAGCGCCATTACTCCTGGGTCGAGCCACGCCTCGGCGGTGTCATACCAACCGGTTGGGTCATCACACTGATAAAGCGGCTGGCTCATCTCTTCACAAGCGCGCAACATTACTGTCATGTCGTCGGTGTGTGCACCAACAATTCGCAATGCCGAGACCAAGAACTCCCAAGGAGTTTTGAATTTACTGCGATAATTTTCGCGCGACCAAAATTCTTCGCTAGCGATGATGGTGCGGATCATTTGTTCTATGTCACCATCAGTCTTGCGATATGTTTTTGCAACCGCTTTGACTAAGCTCTCCGGAGGCTCGTCCGCAACAAAATATCGCACCAACTTCATTGCAATAAATTCCGCAGTACCTTTATGTTCGGCCAAAATTTGCAATACCTTCTCCCCTTCTTGTTGCGCTTCTTTTTGATCACTTTTAATTGTCTTTCCTAAGAAACGTTTTTTATCTGGCACATGCATATTTCCTTGAAAAACAAATTGAAAGGTGCCATTGCGGCCACCACTATAAGTCCAACCAGTTAATATTTCGGCCAACGCAACTACATCCTTTTGCTTATAGTAATTATCTACACCCAAAGTGTGTAGTTCCAAAAGTTCGCGCGCGTAATTTTCATTTAGTCCGCGTTGCAAGGCTAACTGCACGGCTGCTTCGCCCTGTTCGACTGACCCGGTGCGACGCTTAGTGCGCCGTTCAATTTGCTTTAACTCTTGCTCGCTTGGTGGACGACGTGATGAAGCGTTGTCTAGGTAGTGCAACATTGCCGGATGGTGCGCGCTCAGTGCCAGCATAGTAGGAAATGAGCCGCGCGCATTATCGCGAATAATTCGATTCTCCCAGTCAGTAATAAAAAATCTCGAAGGCCCGCCTTTAGTAAAACTAACATTGAAATGGTTGCGCCAGAAATCACACAACACTTCTTCAAGTTGATTACGCGAATGAACCACGCGCATCGCTACTGCTTGCAATAATTCCCGGCGGGGAACATTTTCTAAACGCTGACGTGCGCGGCGCTCTTCGTTGCTTTCACCCTCGACACTTGGCAACACATACTCTTCATGGAGCTCAGGGATATCCATATTTATTGAGCTGTAAACACTTAACATGTCGTTCAAAATTGGATCAGACTTTGCAGCAAATTGTTTATCGATCCAGGCGGCCTCACCTAACTCCAAAACTTGCGCAATATCGCCCGGCCCAGCACCGAAACTAAAGCGCGACAATAAATGCGCGGCCCGCTCGCGTTCAGTGAGCGGGGATTCTGGGGCAGCTGTTTGAAAGCCTTGAAGGTTTGGCGCCAACAATGCCACAACTACAAAGAGAGTGCGAGGGAGAGAACTCATGGCTTAGTTATCCTAACGAAGGGAACAGTTTATTTGCTATTGAGTACTACAACTTATTCGCCTAAAAGTTACGCGACATGTTTTTCGAAAAGTTAGCGTAACTTCCTTTCTGTAAATTCCCTCGCACCTCTGCACACGGCCAGCTCTTCGCGGTCAGTTTGCAGTGCCCAGGGGTCCCCCCATGGGGGGACCCCTGAGAAAGAGAGTTGAAGTGGCAGGCCCCAGATGTTCTTCTTTGATTAATCACGAT
>CAZWVI010000015.1:0-70784 GCA_964637165.1 uncultured Planctomycetales bacterium | reverse complement strand
TCCTATTTTTTGTAATTCTTGACCCAGCGAACTGGGCCAGTGTCCCGTTGGTTAGCTCCGTGAACTCGACAAATCCATCCCAAACGTACACATATCCCCCGCCTCAACAATCCCAAGAACCGTCCCAAACATCGCACCCGTCCCATTGCTCCCACCCCACTCGTCTACATTCATAGATGTGTACTGCCAAATAATTGTCTCAAAGCCCAACTCATATCGTCTCCCAAACGTTAACTGAGAAGAATTCATTACCCCAATAAACTCGACTCCACCATCAACCGTAATCTTTATTAAACCAGGAGTCAATCCACTATCGATTGACTCTATCACCCACTCTTCTGTAACACTGGACCCAGCACTAAGTGAACAACTTCCATCTACCCACGCAATAGTTGAGACCATATTCCACACTCCACTCAGGTCATATGTTGGAGCATTACTTGTCCATAAGACAGAACAACCCAAATCCTCGGAGCAGGTACCATCAATTTCCCTTGTCAACATTCCAGTCATATATCCAAAGGTCATGAATTCCAAGGAGCCATTGAGAGTTATCGATTCTCCTCCATATTCATAACTACCCGTCACTAAGACTTGATCACCATTTTTACTAATACTGCCATCCAGCGAAACACCGTCATCAAATGCACTATTGCCGTCAACATCCAGCAAAATGCTCAAATCCCAGCCATTCTGCAAAAACTTGGCGGCCACAACTTCATACCCACCTCCAGCACCACAAGTGCCACCCATATTTTCCCACTGAAACGCCCAAACACCTCCCAAAACCGGTGGATCTGAGCCCTCTCCAGAATTACCGCCGCCGACTCCGCTCACGTAAAAGCATGAACAGAAACAACTTAGAGCAACAACCAGGACTGGCAGCGACTTCTTTGCAGGCATTTGCATGCCTAAATCTACCTCAAACAGGCCCAATAAAGTAATATTTTCGCTTTTTTCATCCGCAAATGTGTCATGCAGATAAAAGCACAACATCATTTGCCACAAGGATTTGGGCCACATCTTCGTGGCCGTGAACAAGAACGCGGCGCGGTCTTCCTTTTCGCCCTTGTGCTAACCGGAATCGTGGCCACCCTAGCCGCCTCGTTCGGCTCATCTATCAAACTCCAAATGCAGGTCGCCAATAACGCAACGCAAGAATTGCAATCTGACCTAGCTACTCAATCCGGCCTCGAATTTGCACAACGCCAACTGCTTCTCGACCCAAACTGGCAAGGCACCACCGGCGGAGGAATCGACTTAGGTGATTTGCAATTCGACATCACTCGGTCCGACAATAATGGCCTCACAACACTTGACATAAATGGCCAAGCCGGCGCAGGCGCATCCAAAATCACCGCCGAGCTAACTTCAGCGACCAGCATTTCCACATCAGACAAAGCACTGCTCTTTCTTGGTAGTGACTTTGACATTACATCAATGCAAATTGTTGGCGACCTGCTGATGCCGGACGCACTCGGAATTATTCAAGATTGGCAATACGATCCCGCCACCGGCACTGGAACTTGGATCCCCGGCGGCCCCGGCTTACTCGGAAACATGTGGATTCAATGGTCCCAAGTTACTGGCACGATTTTCAAATACACATCCAACGTTTACATTGGATGGGGAACTGACGAACAAATCATCGACCAAAGTGTGCGCATGCCATCTTGGAATCTAGACGACTACCTCACCCCACAAGCCGGAGTCACCATCTTTGACCATGTGGACACGATTTCCCAAACTATAGTTAACGACCTCGCCGTTTTCATTCTTGACCCAGGCGACACACTCACGATTAATCAATGCCAACTACTTGGCGGCGTTGTGGTTTACTGCGAACCTGAGTACGACCTCCGTTCCGGCCCACGGAATACAGTCTACTTTTCATCGTGCCAAATTGGGACATCAGGAAGTTCCTCGAAGGTTGGCCTGTTGGCACCTGGCGCAAAAGTGACCACCGACCCGTTCATTGGCGGCGGTCAGGTTCATGGGTTCAGTTTTTGGAATAGCGGTGAAGGCCTACGGAGTTTATTGGTGAATGGTCAACTGGTAGTGGTTAATCAACTAACTGATTTCGCGAATGCGCAGGTAATTCTAGATCCAACTCTAATCAACAATGAGCCTGATGGAATCCACATGGTAGACAGCAATGGCGGAGTCGTGCTGCAACGCGTCTGGGAAAACTACAACTAAGCATTCACATTACTTGCCCAATCCCGCATAATCTTTAGGGAATGGGCTTCAATAGCACCGCCTTTCTGCTGTTTTTCAGCGGGGTCCTCTTTGTGGACATGTTTCTTCGGCATCAAGGCCGTGGGCGGAAACCATTTTTATTGGCAGCATCCTGGTTCTTCTACGCATGCTGGGATTGGCGCTTTTTGTCGCTAATTATTTTTTCAACCGCCCTCGACTATGTTGTTGGCCAGAAAATTTTCAACTGCTCAAAGCAGGCAAACCGCCGCCGATGGCTGGGCTTATCTTTAATTGGCAACCTAGGCTTACTTGGGATTTTCAAATACCATGATTTTTTTGCGGAGAGCTTGAACCAACTATTAGGAGTTCATCTCCCCTTACTTAATTTTATATTACCAATTGGTATTTCATTTTATACATTTCAAACTTTGTCATACACCATTGACATTTACCGAAAAGAAATTACTCCTACCAAATCAATATGCGACTTTGCGCTTTTCGTTGCGTTTTTCCCACAACTTGTCGCTGGACCAATCGTTCGTGCAAAAGAATTTCTGCCGCAATTAAATTCAGCTAAAGCTATACCGCGGTACAAAGACTTCACGCGCGGATTAACAGAAATAATGTCGGGCCTTTTCAAAAAGGTAGTCATTGCCGACACCATCGGTCGCGGAATTGTTGACCCCTTCTATGATGACCCCAGTGCTTTTGGAAGTTACGGAGCGATCTTGGCGATTTATGCTTACGCCTTCCAACTATACGGCGACTTCGATGGCTATAGTCGTATCGCCATTGGCTGTGCGCGAATGCTTGGCTTCAAACTTCCTGAAAACTTTCGCTCACCCTACACCGCGCGTACCATCAGCGAGCTTATTTCACGCTGGCACATAACACTTACCGAATGGATTCGCGATTATTTTTATTCGGCGATGGGCGGCAACCGCCGCGGGCGCACTCGCACCTTATTTAATGTAGTAATGACCATGTTCTTAGCTGGTCTTTGGCATGGCGCGGGCTGGACTTACCCGGTGTGGGGCCTAATTTTCGGATTAGGTTTAATGGTCTCAAGCATTCGAGCAGCACAACGTAAGGCACAGGGGAGACAACTTTCTGATGCCCCATTACCTATGGCCTGGCAAAAGTTTGCCACATTTAGCTTTTGGTGTTTTTCCGGACCATTTTTTCGCGGAGAATCCTTTGAACAAGCACTAGACGTTTGGTTGGCGATTCTCCGCGGACGCGGCGGAGACCACGCTGACGGAGCGCATACCCTGTTGGCTTTGGTCTGCATTGCATGGTTCTGCATATCGCCAATTCCTGGTCAAAAACTCGAACGCGCAGTCGCCCAATTGAGGCCAGAATTCATTGGGGCACTATTGGCCCTTCTATTGGGTCTAGTCGCAGTCTTACAAGATTCAGCAACCCCCTTCATCTATTTTCAGTTCTAATGTCGACTGCTCTAAACTTCCATCTTCGGGTCATAATTGGGGCTGCTATATGCTGCGGGATCTGCCTATTCGTGCGGGATTACACTGAATTGCGTTGGTTTAACACCAGCGGCAAGCAACGAGGTTATGAAATTTTCCCGACCTATTTAAACCATGCCAAGACCCAGCCGGAGGTCGTTCTATTGGGCTCATCCTGCATGCGTTGGGGCACCCTACCACGCTTTATGGCCGATCAATTGGGTCAACAACAAGATGATTTTGAGGTTTGGAGTCTGAGCATTCACGGCGGGTTTGCGCCACAGTTGGACACCCTCATCGACCAAAGCTTTGCGAATGGTCGCCGTCCCAAAGTTGTCATCATCGAGGCCACCTCAAGTTACTGGAATGAATTACGCGACGACGACACCGTGGATCAATATTGGGAATGGTTCGCGCCTATTAGTAGCAGTTTTGATTTTTCATCAACCGCCACTTGGCAACAACGAAAACTCGGCCTAGGCCGAATATTTGATGGGCAAAAATCATTATGGCGCGTCGCCTCAACAATCCCCTACCCGAAATATTGGCAAGCCTGGCAACAGCGACTGAGCAATTCCCAAAACCTACGCGGAGGCTTTTGGACCAATGCTCAAATTTCGGCAGACCTAAAACGCGGAGGTGTGTTAACTAAAAAAGCTCAGGAAAACGCACGTCATGAACTGCGAAAACAATTAGCGCGTAGCCAGCCACTTCAAATTGGTCAAAATTGGCAGAGGCACTTGGAGTATGCAAAAGAAAAGTGCCGTGCTCATAACGCCAAACTTATTTTACTGGCCACTCCATTTGGCTTTGATTACTTAGAGAACAAAGACGTGGCCGCGGATAATCAATTCAAAGCATGGCTCCGGCAAAGCACTAAAGATACTCAACTTATTAATTGGAGTAACCCTAACGACTTCAATTCGAGCATTAGTGACCCGCGCCTAAAGCTACAAGCCGGAGATTTTTTCAACGCAGGACACCTAGCGCCATCTGGCGCGTTAAAGGTTTCAGCGGCACTATCTAAGCAGTTGGTAAAACTTGCTGCACTCCATCAATAGTAGTGCCGTCAACCCATTGAATTGCCGCAACGAATTCATCGCCAAGCACTGGCTTGGTCGGCTCACCGCCGCATAATCGGTCAAGGTAATCCTTCAAATCACGGATGTCTAAAATTGGCACTCGTGATCCCCGCATCGCTTCAATTAAATCACTACGTTGAGGATTAATACATAGGCCGCGCTCAGTTGCAACCACGTCAACTAATTCACCAGGCCCCACCAAGGTGGTCACATTATCCACAACTACCGGGATTCGGTCGCGCACACTAGGCACCGCCAACACCGTGCATTTTGAGAATAGACAGTTTTGCCAACCACCAATCCCGTGCAACAAACGCCCATCAGAATGGGTTACTACATTAGCGTTGAAGTTTACATCGACCTCGGTTGCGCCGAGCACCACCACATCTATCATCGAGGCAAAATTGCCCTTGCCGTGGTAGTTGTAGCTGGTGAAAGGAGAAGTGTTTTGATGGCCAGCATTTTCGGCCATTGAACGAACACCCTCTAAATCAAAAGTTTGTCCGTCAAGTATCACCGGAGTGAGCCCCTCTTCCAACATTTCAACTAAATATTGATTAGAACCGCCGCGCACAAATCCAGCCTTAATGCCAGCTTTTTTCATATGCTCTTTCAAAAACATTGCAAAGGCTAAACTAATGCCACCGGCACCTGCTTGGAAAGAAAAACCGGGGCGTAAAATACCACTATCACGGACAAAATTCGCAATGTGTTCGGCTATCAACAATCGTTCTGGCGATTTGGTTACAACTGTTGTGCCGGAAACAATTTTTTCTGGCAACCCAACTTGCTCAACTTCTACAACTTGATCAACGCGCTGCCCTTGAATTTGCCACGGCAAGCACGGAAACGGAACCAAGTTGTCAGTAACAACAATTACGTGTTTTGCGTATTCAGAATCGGCCAAAGCAAAGCCCAACAAGCCACAGGCCGACGGACCACGATCACCAGTTGCATTACCGAAGTAGTCAGCCGTAGGGGCGGCAATTACGGTGATGTCAATTTCTAACTCCCCGTCTTGAATCGCCTGATAACGCCCTCCGTGAGAGCGTAACACACCAAGGCCTGACATTTTCCCCTCGGAACAATAAGCTCCAAGCGGTCCATTCATCGAGCCTTCAATATGATGGATTGTGCCATCCTCTAAGTACTTAAGCAAAGGTGCATGACATGGAAAACTTGCACTTGGCACCCAGCGCAATTTCTTAACACCAAGTTCCTTGGCCGCATCAAAGACTGCGTTCGCAACTAGATCACCATTACGGAAATGATGATGAGTTGAAATGGTCATACCGTCACGCAGGCCAGCATTACTTAACGCCACCTTTATCCGTGCGACCAAATCACCGTCAGCCTTAACTCGTTTATCACCATCCGCTGGATAATTAGCACAACTACTAATTACTGGAGCCGCGCGGCGACCATCAGGTTGATACATTCCCACCCCTTGATAGGGAATAACCTTGCGGCCATTTATTTCAGCCGGAATGTCGCGGCCTGCGGCATTGCGAAAACTTTCAGTAGGCAAACTCATTTCTATTATTACTTTATTAACTTTGCTGCTGGTCGTATTGATGAACCAACTTAAGGGCGCGTTTTACTACTGGTGGGTCAATCATTTTTGACCCCATGGAAACAACACCAAGCCCTTGAGCTTGAGCATCTTCAAATGCTGCCACAATTTTGCGGGCGCGTAACAATTCACTATCGCTTGGTGAAAATTCTTCATGCACCACCTGGATTTGTCGTGGATGAACACAACCTTTACCCTCAAACCCCAATGCCTTGGCTTCTTGAATTGATTCGCGGAGCCCCTGCTCATCGGCTACATCTCCGTAAACCGAGTCAATCGCCTGAAGTCCATGCGCCTTGGCAGCATGCACAACCATCGAACGGGCGAACAAAGTCTCGCGCCCTGCAACTGTTTTGAGCACTCCCAAATCAGCGGTCAAATCTTCCAGACCTAAGGTAAGTGCGACCACATTTTCATGCGCCCCAGCGATGCCATCGGCATTCAATACTCCGCGCGCACTTTCAATGATTGGCATCAATAATTTATCAGGGGCGGCCAACGCAACGGCAACGACTTCTTCGGCACTCTCAACTTTTGGAATTAAAACTAATTCAAAAGGAGTGCCCTGCAAACTTTTCAAATCATCTAGTCCAGCGGTGCCTTGATTAATGCGAACCATTCTTTCACATTTAGCAAAATCCAAACTCAGTAAACCATGGCGCACCATAGATTGGGCATCTTGCTTAGCACTTGGTGCTACCGAGTCTTCCAAATCCAGTATCACGGCATCGGCTTGATATAAAGATGCATTCAACATGTACTTGGACTGATTGCCCGGCAAGTAAAGACGCGAGCGGCGCAGACGATCGACCTCCGGTTGTGGCTTTCGTAAATCACCGCCAAGTGGAGCTTCCGCTTCAATGCAAAGTCCTGCATCGCCACAAGCCTTGCGCAATAAGGATTCAAGACGGGCGCGCAAAACAAAAGGATAAGCGCCCTTATCTTCAACACTAATGATGCCAGTCTCAAGCCCAATTTGGGCGCACAACTCCAGCAACATTCGGCGAGTAGTTTCGCCAAACATTCCATCTAATTTACTGGAAAAATCCAGTTTCAAAGCAGTCTCAGACGGAGCAAAGCCCATCCAAACATCGCCACGCACCTTTTCGCCGCGGACTCCAGCCTCACATGAACATGAGAAGTTCAGCATTTCCGATAATTCTAACCCAACCACAAGCGCCTAGCCACGATAGTCTTAAGAGATGCTCAGTTTGTTGCTAGCCACGGCCATTCAAGCTCCCGCCCCCGCGGTCGAGCAGTGGATTGCGCTCACCAAGGCAGGCACGCGAATTGAATGTATAGACCGCCCCATCAAGGGCGCGCTGGCGATAAAGACCCAATTTGGCACCTACAACACCCCAACTGACCCAGTTGTGAATAGTTTTCGCGCGCAAACGAGCAATTGGAATGAACTTTTGCAACAACAACAATTCCAATTACTCGAGCAAGAAATTTCTAACCTAAACGCCGACGGAAAGATTAGTCAACTTGTTGAACTAAACGACCAACTATTGCAAATCCCCAATCACCCATTAACCACCCATAGCGCCTCGGCCCTTGAGACTTGGGGAGCAAAAATTGATCCGCTCGACCCGCGCCTTAACCTCGATCAACGAATTGAAAAACTATGGGAGCTAGTTCAACAAAACAACAACTCGCGCGCCTTACTTTTCGCTGGAGCGTTATTTCAAGAGGCCGAAGTAAACAGTTCCAATTCGGGAATAACTCGCAAATTGAGCCTTAAACAATTGCGCCACGGCCTGCGAGACAAATCGGCCATTGTTCGCCGCACCGCCGCACGACTTTGCGCAAAGCAACGAATTGCTGAACCGGAATTAGTTGCCGCCCTATTGGAGGGCAGCGTTAGCAATAACTTATTTATTCGCGATGCCTATGCCGAAGCTGCTGAAGCGTGTTGGGGTAGCGGCGCGGTCGGCTGGTGGACCCAATCTTTACTGCGCGGCAGCGACTCTCGGCGCCTGATTGTTGTAGCCAATTTGCGCGACTATGCACCGCTTGACAGTTTGCGCGCATTTATTTTTGTACTTGCCAGCGCCGACAAAAAATCTGGGGTCAAATTTACATTCGATCAAAGAGACATTCGCTTGGTCCGCAACAGTTTGTCCAACAATGTCATTTCTCCCGAGAGCTTATGCGCTAGTTGCTCGGTCGGCGGTGCAATGCTGCCGTGGCCTAACGAGCAAATTCTCGACACCGGCTCCAAGGAACGCATCCGCGTGGTTGCCCCTGATTTGGCCGCAGAACTGTTAAGCAGTTGCATCAAATTAATGGGTTTGCCGCGGACCAGCAATCGTGAACAAGTTTTAACTACTTGGTTGGCGACTCGCTGAGATAATAACCATCATGAGTGGCAAGTTCGTCCTCGGATTAAATCAATACACCCATTCGGCCTCAGCTTGTCTGATTGATGCCAATGGTGAAGTGGCCTTCGCATTAAGCAAAGAACGTCTCACCCGCAAAAAGTTTGACGGCGGCGACACCGCCGAATTAGTTAAACATTGCTTGCAGGAAGTAGATGCCGAAATTAACGACATCTCTTTAGTCGTTGCCAACAACCACCTATTTCGCATTGACCAATTTGAATCCACTCTAAAGTGGGCGCAAGCTTTAGATCAATACCAACCGTCCTACCTAAGTGATTACAATTTACTGCCAGGAATTGAGAAGCACGAACTAAGCCATCATCTTGCCCACGCTTGGTCAGTGCTGCCCATGTGCCCATTTGATTCAGGGTTAATTGTGGTGATGGATGGAATTGGCACTACCTACGAAGAATCCCATCGCGCAGGCACAAATTATCACTCGGACTGTCACCTAGAAGAGGACGCAAACTTTAGTGAAGTTCCTCCCGCTAAAGATCGCGACAACCTGAAAGGTTGGCGCGAAGGCGAGAGTGTCTTTCGCTTCAATGGACTAAATCTCACTCGCGTTTTCAAGCGGTGGGTTTGCGAACACACGCCCACCCTTTTATACAACTATGGTTTTGAAAATATGGAATCCTTGGGGGCGGTTTATTCGCGGGTAAGTTCGCACATTTTTGGCGACTGGAATGCTTGTGGGAAAGTAATGGGAATGGCTCCTTGGGCACCCCATTGGGCTCCAGAACGTCAATCGGACTGGATAATGCGCGGCCCGTTGGAACGCCTCGAAGTAAATTGGCCACGCCTGCGCGACGCACCCTATGTCGCTCAATGGGGTGAGCCACAAGCTCAAGCAACCCAAGCTGCGATGGCTGCTGATTTACAAAATAATCTTGAAGCAATCACGCTCAGCTTCCTCAAGGAGCTGCACCAAAAAACTGGCGAGAAAAACATTTGTTTAGTTGGTGGAGTGGCTCTCAACTGCGCCATGAACGGACACTTGGCGCGCGAAGCTGGTTTTGAAAATGTATTCATTCCAGCTTGGCCAGGCGATGAAGGCTTAGCAATTGGCTGTGCATTATTTGCCCACCACTTAAAAAAACCGCAAGCCCAAGCGTGTCGCCAAGCAATCTCCCCACTACTTGGTACTGAGTTTTCAAAAGACCAATACTTGGCGGCGATAGATCAATTCGAAGCTTGGATTGAATGCTATGTCGGCGACGATGTCTGCTCTGCGGCGGCCGAAGCAATCTGCGATAATAAAGTTGTTGCCTGGTTTCAAGGGCGCGCAGAATTTGGTCCACGCGCACTTGGCAACCGTTCAATCTTGGCCGACCCCCGTGATAAAAACATGGTCGAGCGCATTAATGCAGCCATTAAAAAACGCGAGTCCTTTCGACCATTCGCGCCCAGCGTTCTTGCCGAGCACGCCGATCAATGGTTCGACCGCGCCGGCAATAGCGACTACATGTCACGCACCGCAAAATGCCTTAATGACAAAGTTCCTGCGGTCACGCACGTTGATGGTTCCTCCCGCTTGCAAACTTTGGATTCGCAGGACAACCCACGCTATCGCCGTTTAATCGAACTTTTCCATCAGAAAACTGGTATCCCGATGGTGCTCAATACCAGCTTCAACATTGCCGGCGAACCGCTTGTCGAAACTCCAGAAGATGCCATTCGCACCTTTCTCGATTCTGATTTGGACTTGTTAGTACTTGGGGATTTCCTCATTCGCAAACAAAGCTGGGAAGCCCAACTAAAAAACAACCCAAGCCACTTAGCGGCAAGTGCCGAAATGATTAGCGACCAAACTGGCGAGGCGATGTCGGTACGCTTTATGGTCGGCGCTAAGACCTTCGACTCAGACCAGTTGCAATTGGCGCTTTGGGAAGCGTGCAATGGCGAAAACAGTCTTGATGAAATAATTAATTATTTTGTCGAAGAGCATCAAGAGGATGCTGAAGATTGTTTTAGTCGCCTAGAAGAATTATGGCAATGGCGGCTAATTAAATTCCCGACAACCGGCTAGAATAAGCTTCCCCAATCGACTAAATAGAACCCATGAACGAGCAAAAAGTCCAAATCACCGCCGAGCCGCAAGCACGACCAGACCAGTGCTTGTTCCGCTATGACCGCACCCTATTCGCCGGCACCTTCTATTCATCAGATGCTGAATGGGCCAAGGAATGGGCACCATTCGCCAGCGCCGTTTTGCAAATTGAGGGAATTCGCGGAGTGCGAATCCGCAATTCTGAACTTCTCATTAGCATGGGTGCAAAGCCCGATGATTGGCGCGAGATGGCGCGTGCCGTCGGCACCGCTACTCGTGAATTTCTAGAGAATGACCAAGATTTATTCCAGGAAGATGCTCTTGAAAACCAAACTGGTGACGACCTTCTGCGCCAACGCGCTCAAGATGTGGTCGATACCAAGCTAAACCCCGGCCTGGCATCGCACGGTGGATTTGTGGAAATTGTCGAATCTATAGGCAAAGACCTGTTTTTAAACATGGGCGGCGGGTGCCAGGGCTGTAGTTCGGCATCCTCAACAATGTCCCAGGGAGTTGAAGTGGCGATTCGTGACTCAATCCCCGAAATTGGCAAGATTGTTGACGCAACTGACCACGCAACCGGCGCCAATCCCTACATGTAGCGGGCGATTTTTAGGTTAGACTAGAGGGATGCTCGCACCTCTCTTGTTAAGTTTCGCTCTCCCCCAACAACAATTTCTGTCAGACACTACCTGGCAATTACCCAATTTGCAGACCGAGGTCCGCGAGTTGCGCTGGTGGGATTCCGCAAGTGGCACCATAAAATCAAGTGCTAGCTTGCCCGACGGAAGCTTGGTTGACGTTAATGAAATTCGCCAACGCGATTTTGCATTGGGGCATGACGCGGCTGGAAAAATTTCCCCCGAACTTGCCGAGCGAATTGCCAATGCTGCACCGGACTCATCACTCCAGGTAGTCTTCTGGTTGGAAACGCGCGACGCACCAGATTGGCGCGTCTTGCTTGATGAAAAAATCGCCAGTGGTATGACTGGCGAGAACGCGAGAATTTTTGCTCGCGACAGTGCTGAACAATTTTTTGCCGGACGCATTGAGCAGTTTGCACAACATCTACTTGACGCTGGGTTTGAAGTCTCGCAAAGCTTGGGTGCATGGCCAGTTGTTTATAGCAACTTGCCAGCAGCGGCAATTCGTGAATTCGCGCAACACTATTTAGTTGACGAAGTTTACTTTTGTTTCCCTGAAACTTTACTTGAGTTGGACAATGCCCAAGCAACGATGCGCACACCAATAATTTGGGATAGCGGACTGACTGCGGCCAACTCCCCGGTCAAGACCATGGTTAATGACCCTGACCATGTAAGTTCATCAAATCCATATCTTCCAACTGTCGTAAAAATTTACGGCAATGGCGGAACGGGATCGCACGCATCGGCATGTGCTGGCAACATTGCTATGAACCATTCACAACGCAAAGGCGCCGCTTATGGCATCCCACAAATTTATTCTGCAGATGGTACCGGCGACACCAATGCCCCCAACAGTTGGAATGCAGCGATTAGTAATGGAGTAAGTTTTGGGAACTGTTCTTGGTGGAACGGAAGCAAGGGGAGCATCGTTTACCTTGACCGCTTCTTTGATTACACCATTCGAAATTATTCAGTAATGATGTTTAAGTCGACTGGCAACCAGGGGCCGGGCTCGGGGGCATTTACGACGACACCTGGCAATGGCTACAACTCGACTAACTCTGGCTGTTACAACGACGGCAATGATAGTAATTGGGGCAATGACACCATGGCTTCTTACTCAAGCTACCTAGACCCCTCACAGGGGCACGAAAAGCCTGAATTGGCAAATGCTGGCGATGACGTGGACACCACCGGGACATCAAATTACTACAACGGTTTTAATGGAACGTCGTCCGCTAGCCCACTGACCTGCGGTGTTGCAACTTTAATGGCCACGCGCGACAACGCCTTGATGACTAAACCTGAAGTGGTCAAATCTGTCTTGATGGCCTCGGCGTGGCACAACATTGAGGGCGATGATGTCCTGTCAGAAAAAGATGGTGCAGGCGGCGTACATGCACTGGCCGCGGACAGTGTGTTAAAGCGTGGCAACTACGTCTCCAAAACATTTGTCGCGGCAGACTTCCAGAATTCATTCAACTCTTACGACATTCAAATTCCGGCCGCGGCTGGTCAGGAAACTCGCGTTTGTGGGCTTTGGTTCTCGACAGCAAATAGCGCTTACAGTACCGATGTTCTAAATATGGATTTGGATATTGCGGTGCTTGACCCACAGGGAACTTCAATTGCTCAAAGCGCAAATACCAAAAATGCCTTTGAGATTTTGAAATTCACTCCGACGGTGAGCGGCATGTACACCGTGCGCTTAATTCGTCAGCGCTTTAATGGAACTAGCGAACCATTTTGTTTGGCTTGGTCTGACAAAATTGATAGTGGTGAGGGCATGATTTCACTAACTGGGTCACCAAAAATCGGTTCTAACGTGACCTTTAATTTAGATGCGCGATACCACTCCAATAATTGGTTTCAAATGTACATGTCCGGCAACACCATTCCATTTTCAACACCAATTGGATCTGGATATGTTTTGGCCTTGGCCTCAGATTCAGTTTTCAATTGGTCATCGGCGCAAACTGGATTTTCCGGCGCGTTGAATAGTAATGGCTTAGCTAGTGTTTCGGTTTCAATTCCCAATAACCCAAGCTTAATCAATAAAACTTTCTGGGCAGAATTTTTGGTAAAAACCAGCTCCTCATCAAATTCGATTGAAACGGTTAGCTGGCCATTTGAAATTACCGTATTACCCTAGTAATTTAGCCTAAAGAGCTTATTGCTTGGCGTGACCACCATCCTTAATCGGAATGGGAGTTTGGGGAATTGTTTTGCCCCCACAACCGTGATTAATCCTTAAAATAAAAGGGCTTAGATGCCGCAAGGCCATGCGAACAAAAATAATGACTGAAAGGAATACAAAAATCACCTTCGAAGACCAGGAACTTGAACTGCCAATTGTCGAGGGCAGCGAGGGCGAGCAGGCCATCGATATCTCTAAACTACGCTCTCAAAGTGGTTTAGTGAGTTATGACCCAGGATATGCCAACACAGGGGCGTGCCAAAGCTCGATTACCTTTATTGATGGCGAGAAAGGCATTTTGCGCTACCGGGGATACCCGATTGAGCAACTTGCTGAGAAGAGCACCTTCTTGGAGGTCGCATGGCTGCTGATTTACGGCGAACTTCCGACTAAGGACGATTTGACGGAGTTCACCACTGGTGTGACCTACCACACGATGTTGCATGAGAACTACCGCGGTTTCTTTTCGGCACTGCCAAAAGACGCCCACCCAATGCCGATAACAGCGGCGACTGTTGGCGCACTTTCAACTTTCTACCAAGAGAAGGAAACTGAGCGCAGCATTCGCGATACGACAATTCGTTTGATTGCCAAGTTCCCGACCATTGCGGCCTGGGCTTACAAGCATTCGATTGGCCAGCCGTTCAATTACCCGGTTAATGACCTAGATTACTCTTCCAACTTTTTGCGGATGATGTTCGCAACTCCTTGCGAGGACTACGAGCCAGATCCAGTAATTGCCAAGGCCTTGGACATGCTGTTGATTTTGCATGCCGACCATGAGCAAAATTGTTCTACAAGTACTGTGCGCTTAGTTGGAAGTTCACAGGCCAACTTGTACGCTTCGATTTCGGCTGGTATTTCAGCACTTTGGGGGCAACTTCACGGTGGTGCAAACCAGAAAGTTATCGAGATGCTGGATGCCATTACCAAGCGTGGCGAAACTGCCCAAGAATTTGTGGCGCGCGCCAAGGACCGTGACAACCCTGCTCGTTTGATGGGATTTGGTCACCGGGTTTACAAGAATTACGACCCGCGGGCCGCTGTTCTTAAGAAATCATGCACTGAGGTGATTGAACGACTCGGCATTTCAAGTAAGCAATTGGAAATCGCCATGGAACTTGAAGAGATTGCTCTAAATGATGAATACTTCATTGAGCGTAAACTCTTCCCTAATGTTGATTTCTACTCTGGGGTTATCTACAAGGCGATTGGCATTCCGGTAAACATGTTCACTGTAATGTTTGCCATGGGGCGCATGCCAGGCTGGATTGCCCAGTGGCAAGAAATGCGCCGCGATCCAAGTTTCAGAATCGGCCGACCACGCCAGATTTACACGGGAGCGACAATGCGGGATTGGGAAGACGTTGGGGCCCGCTAAGGGACTCTGACCCCAAACGCTGGGTCATCCAGTTAGCGTAAAGTCTTTGCTTAAAAAGAAATGAGCGCGTCCTTTTTTAAAGGGCGCGCTCAACTTTGTTTCAGTCTCTTAACTTCTTTTATTCAAGCCACTTACAGATGCTCGAAGAAGAAAGTGACCCAGCGGTTAGGGTCAGAGTCTTATTTGACTACTGAGTTGTCTATGACCGTCAATGTCATTCCACCCGACAGGAAAAATCCAATTGCTTGATTCTGCATCTCCGCCAGAGCGGCGGCTGATCCGGCTGCGTTGATTATCGATGAGTGGTCGCCCTCGGTGAATTGGACTGCCACCTTCGATGAGCTGGTAGTTGTACTAATGATGTCCAAACCTAGGCTGGCAATCAGCGGGTCGGTGCCTGAAAGCGGCGCATCTGCGGAATTGTTCGGCACAACTTGATCAGGCAGGTTTGCTCCCCCATCACCGACAACTTCAATTAAGTAGACCGGGGTTGCGTTGGCGCCAAGAGCTACCGCATGATTAATCGGGTCGCCAGAATCAGTAACTGTTTGCGCTAGCCACATGAAATCTTCCCAATCTGAAGTTCCCGGCAAAATGCCAACCGAGCCGAGGCCGGCTTCAATGTCGGGGCCAAAACTAACCGATGCCTCAAGCATCTTTGGAATTCCGCCGCCCGGCATCGCCAGCACCGCCGCATCAATATCCTCCTCAATGCGCAAGAAACCAGTGCCCACAATTCCACCAAGCGAGTGACCCATGTAATAAACCTGAGTTGTATCGAAAGAGGCGCTGTCAATATCAAAATCACTGAGAACAGAATGTAGATGACACAGATCGCTAATCGCTTGGCGTACATTATCACGCGAAGTCAAAAAGCTCGCTAAGTTCATGAAGTGAGCTCCTGAAGTGTCGGCGATTCCGTCGCTCACGGCATCACCGGTTGTGTTATCCAGAAAATCCATTCCAAAAGTACGCTCACGAACCGTGCCATTTTGAAATCCAGCAAACAACGGAACGTTGGTGCTCGGCAATCCGTGCAGTGGCAAATCAATCGCAACTGCCGCCATGCCATTTTGGGCAAACTTATCGGCAATACCCATTAATGATTCACGGTCAGCGGTAATGCCGTGCTGGAAAATAACCACCGGCCACGGTGGTGGGTAAGTCACCATGTCTGCCGGAGTTGTAATCAGAACCGGCATTTGTTCATTGCCATTTGACACAGGCAAGTAGTTCCAACGAGTTAAGTTATTTTCATTCTCTTTGGAAAAGCGCGCATCCCAGTGACTAACTAACGGCATATCATCAGTAGTAACCAACGTGGAAGACGGGTTACTGGCAGCGTCTAAATAATATGGTGCAGATAAGGAAGATGACCACACGCTGGCTTCGCCGCTACCACCCCAAGCTGTTGAATCACCTTTGGCGACGACCATGCCAGTCGAAGCAGCTTGAGTGTCGGCCACAGTACCGGCGGAAGTGTCAACCACTCCAGCGGCAACTAAATCATCAATAATAGATTGCTCGCCGCCATCGGCGACCATGCTCACCGCATTCAAAACTGGCGAAATTGATTGGGTTGTGAAACTATATGAAAGCGCCACATCTGGCCCAGAAATGCCGCGACTTAGAGCCGCGTCCAACATCGGTCCAATAAACAGCGAGAGGCCCAAATCAGTGCCATTGGCACCATTTTCATAATCGGTATCGCGCGCAACGCCTTTGCCATTTTTGTCCTTCAGGCTTGAAGTTACCACCACCATATAAGTAGTGCTTTCCTCAAACGGAACCGTTGGCTTAACCCGAACAGTACTTTCACTAGCATCTTCAGCAGCCAGCTCAACTGAGAATTCATCGTCACCCAACTCGCGTACAACATTTGTTACCGGCCAACCATGGTCGCCAAAGGTTTGCGATGTTTGCATTTCAAAAATGCGAATGGCGCTTCCCGCAACAAGGCTTGCCGACTTTAATTTGCCGTCAAAGTCAATCGTAAATGGAGCAACTGTTGACCAGCCATCCAAAGCTGAAAGCGCACCAAATGGATCGGCCGGATCCAAGGGGTCCAGCGGGTCGATATTCAAACTTCCATCGCCGCCACCAAGCGCGTATTGCGCCAAATCATTTGGCAAAGGAATGTTTCCAGTTTCAGTGTCAAAAATTGCGTGAGTGCGTGCGGGACCACCGCCACCGCCACAAGCGGCAATTAAACTCAGCAGTAGGAAGGGGAGTGTTTTTTGCATGCGGGAAGTTTGACCTGCCGCCGTTGCATAGTCAAATAGGGACTCTGCCCCAACAAGTGGGGTTCAGAAAACACGCAGCAGCACTACCCCATGCTAGGGGTCAGATTCAAAGTACTGAGCCTTCCACCATATTGCTCAGGCGAATTACCCCGACCGGCGATATCTCTCCGCACTGGAACCACAACAACTTACCAATCAAGGTGCTAGCCGGAAGGGTGCGCAATAACGAAGCCGTTCCTGCAGCATCGGCGGTCACGATTCCGACTGTGTTGACCGGTGAGCTCAACGACAGGGTCACGCCCTTATTTGGTAAATACAAAGGTCCGGTTCCGACTTCTGACCACAAAAAGTAGATCTGAGATGATGGTATCGCTGTGCTTACATCAAGAGTTACTGGTTGTCCGGGGGACAATGGTGACACGACTAGAACAAGAAGGTCATCACTTGCATCCATCGGGTCAAGTTCGCCGACATCAACACGGCCATTTGCATTAAGGTCTTCGCCGCCATCAGGGGCGTCACCTTGATCACTGTCGATTAAGAACGCGTATGAACTGCTAAGCGGATCGGCATCGGGTATAAAGAGACTTAAATCTGTGCCAGGCGATGGCGCACTAACTCCACGTTCAACACCATCACTGATGCCATCAGCATCCGTATCAAAACTCATCGCATCACTTGTCCAATTTGTAGCTTCTTCGCCATCAAGCAAACCATCGTCATCACTATCAACATCGCCAGTCGTACAACCAAGCAAATTTTCAAGGTAATCACTTAGGCCATCGTTATCACTATCATGTGATTGATTTGATGCGTAAACAAAAGCTGAACCAGCAGAAGTCAAACCATCGTGGTGCATATTGCTAGCACCAATGACAACTTCGGAAAGACCATCGCCATCGATGTCGCCAATACCCGAAGCAGATCGTCCAAGTGCGCCTTCAAGTTGATTGCCCATGAAGCGTTGAATTTCGCTTCCATCGGCGCCAGACCATATATAGGTGCGGCCAGAGCCCTTTAATCCATAAGGGCTTGCTTGATAACCACAACCAATAATGTCGGCTAAGCCATCGCCATCCACATCGCCAGGGCCGTCAACAAACCAACCAAGCGTCTCGCCTTGATCTTCACCATGGAATTCATGCAAGACTGAATAATCAGCGCCAGAGTAAACCCATACAACCCCACTGCTTGGAATCATGTTGGTTTCATTTAAGTATTCTCCAACGATTAAATCTGGGACACCGTCGCCGTTTACATCGCCGGCATCGCTAACTCCGCGACCCATACCCGAGTGAACGTGAGACCCGTCCCAGCGGTGCATCAAAGACCCATCGGCACCTGAATAAAGATATGCACTTCCTGCATCAACAGCAGAGTAATCAGTCCACCATGCGCCGACGATGAAATCATTAAAGCCATCGTTATTAACATCCCCTGCACCAGCAACAGAACGGCCAAAACCGTCATAGGCGTTTTCACCAAATATGGAGTGAATGAAAGCACCAGTTGCACCTGAAATTACAAATGCTGCACCAGCTTCATTATCACCAGCGGCGTTGGCGGCCTTGTAAGCACCAACGATGAAGTCGCCAATCCCGTCACCATCAACATCACCTGTATCTCGCATAAAGCGACCGTACAAAGATTCATCGACTGGTCCCCAAATTGTGTGAATGGCCTGACCAGTGGCACCAGAGTAAACATAAACAACACCATTTCCAATGAGGCCATTGCCGGTCGCGTGCCAAGCACCAACTGCGACATCATCAAAACCGTCATGGTCAACATCGCCGACTCGACAAGCACCGCGACCCATTTGATCGCCTTCTTGAGCACCGTACCATTCCCAAATAAGCGACCCGTCAACGCCGGAATAAACCGCCGAAGCACCAGCCTTTTTGCTGTGGTTTGGGCTAGCTCCCCAAGATGCCATTAAAATATCAGGCACCCCATCAGCATTTACATCTCCAGCACCATCAGTAAACATGCCCGAGCGACCATCTCTAAAGTGGCCCTTGATTTCAAACATTTCCTTCCAGTTTTGCTGACTAGCTGGCAGGGACGGAGCAATTAGAATTGCGACAGTAGTAGCAATTCCTAGGGCATTTTTGAGGGGTTTCAGTGGACGTTTCATGTGGGCGACAAGGACGATTTGTGGGTTTATGGAGTCAAGGCGAAAGGGGTATTCACAATTTGCGACTTACTAGGCAAGTATACACTTTTTTGAGCGAGTGAGGGGCCTTTCTGTTCCCCTCATTCAGACCTTTATCGGCAAAAAACCAATATGTGCTTAATCATCAAAAATAGTTGAACAAATCACTCTGAAATAGAGTCTAATAGGACAATCCCTGAGCGTTGTTTAATGCGACTACTCCCCCCTAACATCTACTTGATAGCGTTGGCATTGGTGGCTTTTTGCCATCAGGCGGTTTCCCAAATAACGCCAGAAAACCGTCCGCCAAATGTCATTTTAATTCTGGCAGACGACGTAGGTGCTGAGTGTCTAGGTAGTTACGGAGGCCGGTCTTACGCAACCCCAAACCTAGACCTAATGGCGGAAAATGGCATCAAGTTCAATCGCGCCTATGCAATGCCCTCCTGCACCCCGGCTCGCAACAAATTATTAACTGGGCGCAGTAATGTCCGAAATTACCAATATTTCACTTGCATGAATCCTGGCGAGACCACAATCGCTCAAACTTTGCAAAATGCCGGCTACGTAACTGGGGCGGTTGGCAAATGGCAATTACATGGGTCGCCGCTCTACCCGGAGTATCACCTGCGTGGTGCCAAACCGAGCCAATCAGGATTCGACGAGTGGTGCATGTGGCAAGTGGCTGAATATGGACCCCGCTACTGGGACCCTCTGATTGAATTCCACAATGCGCCGGCCGCCACCCGCACTGGCGAGTACGGTCCCGACATTTTCTCAGATTACGCCATCGATTTCGTCGATCGCCATGCCGGTGAACCATTCTTTCTCTACTATTCGATGGCACTTGGCCACAGTCCATTTGTTCCCCCACCCGGCTACCCGAGTGGCGGCAACAATCGCAAAAACTTCGGCTACATGATTGAATATATGGACATGTTGGTGGGACGGCTACTAAACCACCTCCATCAGACCGGATTAGCTGAGGAAACCTTGGTGCTATTTGTTTCCGACAACGGCACCAGCCCACTTATTAAATCTGATTGGCGCGGCCACTACACCCGCGGTTGGAAGGGAATCACTAATGAGCTTGGCCTACGCACTCCAATGATTGCCTACTGGGACGGTTGGATTGCACCAGGGCGAGAATCAAATGAGTTAGTTGACCTAGTTGATTTCTTTCCAACAATCGTAAAATTGTCCGGCGACGAAATGCCCAATGATGCTATTTATGATGGTGTTAGCTTTCTCCCACAACTTCTTGGCCGCAAGGGCAAAGCTCGCGAGTGGATTTTTGGCTACTTTAATCCCAAGCCTGGCAAAGGCGGAGGTGATTCCAACTATCGTTGGGCAACGAATAAATACTTCCGTTTATACGACGATGGACGCATGTATCACATTTATCAAGACCCAACTCAAAACGAATCGCTACAAAACAACCCTGACCCAATCATTCAAGCCAACCGTGAACAACTTATGAAGATTCTTGCGGGCCACCCATCAGAGCCCCCGAGTGTTGGCTATTAATTAGATTCAATGCCAAAACTTCGTCCCCTCACTTACTTGTTCGCGCTTTTCAAAACCACCAAACTACACTGGTGGCACATCTAGTGCACTTCAAGTATTCCCATTTCTAGTCGATTACATGGACAAAATGGTGGGCAATGTAATGAACAAGTTAAACGAACTTGATATGCTCGAAAATACTCTGGTTATTTTTGCTGCCGACAACGGCACCTTCGAGGATGTTTATTCCGGATGGCCAGGCTATGCCCCGCAAGGAATTATTCGCGGAACGAAGGGCGTAATTCGCGAACACGGAATCCGCATGCCAATGATCGCCTACTGGAAAGGGAAAATAGCACCCGGCACTGTTAATAGTGAATTAATTGATTACAGTGATTTATTCCCGACCTTCTTAGAACTCGGCGGGATGGATATTCCTCGCGACAGAGTCATTGATGGAGTCTCCTTTGCCGGTCAATTAAACGGCAGTCAGTACAAAGCACGTGAACATATTTTTGGGTGGCTTTGGTCGAAGCCAGACAAGCTAACTTCGCCGCGCAGCTGGATTATTTCAGATCAGTACAAACTCTATAACACCGGCAAGTTTTTTGACATTTTTTCTGACCCATCTGAATTTAATGATCTACCTGCAAGTGCCGATCCAAATATTCGCGCTGAAATTTCCCGCCATCAAGCGTGGATGAATGGGTATCCGACCACCTCCCCTTACTGGGGAGGGTGATTCGACTTTAAGGAATCAGCAACCGGCTGACCTTCAAGACTATTAAGAAATTCAATTAAGTCCAGCAGTTCTTGTTCCTCAAGCAATAGCGGAAGCAATGTTTCTTCCCGATGACCAATTGGCGGTAGCCCCGGCAATTCCGAATAGAACTCGAGAACCTCGCGCAAACCGGCAAATCGACCATCGTGCCCGTATGGTGCGGTGCGCGAGACATTGCGCAAACTAGGAGTTTTATAAGCACCAAAAGTATGTTCGTTGTAGAACATGTAGAGAAGATGTTGATTGGAATCCCAATCATTTGCATCGCTAAATTCCCCGCGCCCATTGAATGGGTCAATGCGCAATTTGCGAATTCCATCAGGGCGACCTTCGTCATTCAATTCATCGCCTTCGGGCAAGGCTAGCCCAACGTTATGAAATTCACCATCACTTAAGTTAGGTCCAAAATGGCAACTCAAACATTGCCCCTCGCCAATGAAGAAACGTAATCCGCGTTGTGCGGAATCACTAATCGAAACATCTCCCAAGACATTATCCCCGCGCAAACTCGCGGCGTAAAAATCAAAAGGAGCAGGCCCACTAATTAATTGGCGTTCAAAGGCGCCAATTGCTTTACCCAATTTAGCAAATTCACGATTGATCAATTGCTGATCCTCCGCTCCCATATTGATCCAAGCTTGGTGGCGCGGATCATCAGATTCCTTCTTCTCGGCAAATGGATTATCAGCTTCGAGGGGTGCTGGGCAAGCGTTGTCCAAGAAGCGGCCATCATCACTAAGGTCTGGCATTGCCCCGAAGGCTTTTTCCCATGCAGTCTTTAACCTGGGAGTGGCGGCAATTTGCTTTAGCACAAATGTTCTCGAAGAATTCATTTCGAGCGCGTTCTCGATCGGTTGCAATGCTTGAGACCATAAGGAATCACTACGTCCATCCCAAAATTGCCACTGAGTATAAGCTGTGTTTAAAACAGTCGGCGCATTAAATGGAGTTACCGCAACACCTTCTGACAATGCTAAGCCATCAGTCCAAGCAAACTTGGGATTATGGCAAGTCGCACAGGAAACGTCGCCGCTCGGGGATAATGATTTTTCGAAAAACAACAATCGCCCAAGTTCGGCAGCATCTAAATCATTGGCATAGCGGTTACTCAACACCGATGGTAGTGGCTGAGCTTTTAATGAAGGTGAAAGGGAATTAATTATTTTTAACTCGCGTTCACTCCACTGAATGGGCTCAAGCTGTTGAACTGGAACCAACAGTATTGCAATTGCAATTAATGACATAGTCTAAAATGGCTCTACATTTACAGGAATGATTTGATGTTCGCGACGATCACCGTTAATCAAATCAATATAAACTTCCCACGCTCCTGGCATATGGAATTTCATCCCATTAACTTGCCAACGCTGAGGGCCCAACTCTGCAACCACTGGTTTAACAATCATGCCGTGGCCGTGCGCTGGCATGTCGGCATCTACTTCAATACTGGTGGCCCAATCAGCATCGCTGGTGACCACCATTGAAAAGTATTTATTGAGAGGAGCTTGGCCACCCGGAAATTCCAAGGTGGTGTTGGGCGCGCTTTGCCCGCAAGCAAACAAGCACAGGAGTATCGGCGTGAGAATTAACTTCACGCCCAAATACTAACGCACCACGACCCGCATTGGCAGGGACAAAGTTCCAAGTAGCAGAGGATCGTTCAAAGCTTGGGCGTAAATTGTCTTACCGGCCATTCCTAGAGGGATGTCACTATTCACAGTACATAGCCCGCCGGAGTCGGCGGTCATCGCTGGCAACGCCTCAAATGGCGGGCTTAATGCTACGTCACCCCAGGAGGTTGAAGTTGGCCCCGCGCCCTTCATGGTCCATGCTAAAAACACTAATGAACCAGCTTGGGCGTTGCCAACTGAAATGCTAGCCAGTTCGCCTTCAATCACGTCGTTGGCGTAAACCCGCAATGGGTCGTAGCTTGTCGCTTGCCCAGGAGGTGTAATGTGGCCAGAACCTGGACCAGTGTTCACGGAATCAAGAACGCCGTAATAATTTGGACCAATCAAGTATGGGTAAACCGGCACAGTGGCACTATCAATGGTCATGAAGTAAGCAAAGCTGCCGTTTGGATACTCCGGAGTAACTCCGAAGCGGCCATTGAACTCATTCAAGTCACCTGAACCGGGGATGAATTCAAAATCTTGGGCATAACATCCAAGTGGATATTGATTGGAAACATTTGGTCCCCAATAGTATTGACTAAGTTGAGTTCCGTCCGGCAAACTTTGGCGAGTTGTCATTGAACGCAATTGATAGCCCGACTCCATGCGTTTAAGTCCACCAGTTCCATCGGGATTGGCATAGCCGTAAGGACCATAAACGGGGAAGCCATCAAAAGCGAAACCAAGAATCGGCGAATGGTCGCGCGGGCTATCACCTTGCTGTTTGGCTAACAATTCTGGATATGAGTGATAGTGGTAATCACCACTTATCTGCGGGTGGCCAATGCCAACGTCCATAGTCTGTCCTTCAAAGTAAACAGCATCTTGCTCCCACACTCCGCGATTTAAGTAGGTGCGGCCATCTTTAGTGTTGAACATTGGAACCCCATTGACCATCGTGCCAATTTGCCCCAGCGGAGTCTCAGTTGGGGAAGTTGCCGCTTGCGGGTTGCGAGGCAAACGCCAGGTCCAATTACGGCCAGTGGCAACGTTTGGGTTGCCTGGCCATGGGCCAATTTCGTGAGATGGAATTCCTTCGGAGTCGACAAAAACGTGATAAGGGGTGTGCACCGTTGCGGTGACATCTGCTGCAAATTGTGAAACGGAATTATGAATCGACGCGTTGTTGCTGCGTCCCATAGTTCCATCGATGTTGGCTCGCCAGGCTGAAAGTTCCGGCCCATCTTGGGCATTGATGGCTGGGCAGAGGAGCAGCCCAACTAGGGGGATTAATCTGTGTGGTAGCATGCATAACTAACATACAACATGAAGCTAAGTTCCTCAGTTTTTATGAATTTTTCAGGGTGTTAAGCGGATATTTTGCTGGGCACCAACTTGAGAATTTGGAATCGATTCAAGACCCAGAATTGCCAATGCTAAATTCGCTAGGTGCGCATTGCTTAAAGCCGGCAAGTCTTGTTCTTCTCCCATTTTCGAACCCGGGTCTTGCAATGCATGCGGATTCAACTGATATATATCTCCGCTAAATTCACCACGACCGGACCAGGCCATAAATGGAATGGTCCAATTTTCTGGGTGTAGACCTTGCCCCCAGTGATTGCGTTCAGGAACTCCACCGCCGTGATCTGAAGTCAGGAGAATTGCCGTATGTTTTGCGATTGCCGGATTCTCGCGCAAACTTGTTAACAAAAGATTTACTGCGTGTTCAATCTTTAGCAGCGACTTCATATATAAAGAATCACTTTGCAAATTCCAACCCTCGGTGTGCCCTGCGACATCCATTTCGCGTAGGTGCCAAAAACTTAAACTGCGTTTGGATCTAGCCTGCAATAAAAAATCAACCAGCTCACTTGCACCCTGGTCAGCAACTTCTTGAAATGAATATGTATCTATTACTGGAATTTCGCCTAAGGAATTCCAACTTAATGGGAATAGCTGAAACTTATCCTTGGCGGCGATGACCGCAGTTTGCACATTATTGGGCGCGGCGACATGGAACACACCCGGGGTAAATTTGCCGCGCACACTATGCAAAGTTTCAGCATCCGGAACTTTGTGATTCTTAATCCAATTATGCCCGCGAGAGCCAGAGTAATGAAGGCCGGTCAGCATGCCAACGTGATTGGGCAGGGTCACAGTTCTTTGCGGGTCGGTGCGCGCATTCAGAGTATATGCGCCAGTCAATAAGCTACTAAGCGCCGGAATTTGTTCAGGTGAAAAAGCTTGCAAGGCGTCGGAACGCAGTCCATCAACACTAATCATGATTACGTGGTGGTAATCATTGAATTGTTGTTGCGCCTTCAGCTTTGGGGCTATCGCCACCAGTAAAGCTACAACAACTGCGAACTTTAAACTTGGAAGGAGTCGGGATTGGGCGGCGGACTTGTTGGAGTCCGGCCGTCCTTTTTGGTGTAGACTACTAAGTAATCTTTTGAAATTGTTTCGGCGCATGTTCCGCAATCTGGCGAAAAGTCAAGTGGCGCCAGCGGCACAAGTTTAACTTCAAATCCCGCTGATTCATAGACTTCGGCCATTTCTTGAGCGCGCGTTGGCTCTAGCATGCTGCGCCGCTCCCAACCAGCGGCGACTAGGTCGGCATCGGTTTTTGGTGGCTTGCGCATTTCTTTACTTAGCTTGCGCTAAGTGCGGCACCCTCTTCGGATAGTTTTCGTAAACGGTATTGAGCCAACCACGCCGCTCCGAGGGCTGTCACAAACTGCGGCATCGCTGGATCATCTTCGCCGCCAGGAATGTTAATGTCGTCATCGATGCGACTATCAACAGCACGCGGCATTGTTGGGAAACGCATGATGCCGCCAATTAGGGTGTGGCCAGGCTCGGCTTTTACCCGTTTCATTAATTGCACAGCGCGCGTAGTTAGCGATTCGATTGCGCCTTGCATGATGTCGGCGGGAGGAGTTCCCAAACTTAGTTGGTTAATCACCTCTGATTCTGCAAACACCGCGCAAACTCCCGAAATTGTTGCAGGGTCGCGTGATGTTTCAAGTAAGTTAGCGATGTCAATGGTTTCGTAGCCCATGTATCGTGCTGTCTTTTCCAAGAAGGCTCCTGTACCAGCAGCGCACTTGTCGTTTTGGCGAAAAGATTTCACCTTGCCGTCATTTTCAAGACGAATCGCTTTCATGGTTTGGCCACCAACATCTAGAACTGTGTGGGTGTCCGGAAAGAGCAAGTGACACCCGCGAGCACTAGCTGTGATGTCAGTTACTGACAAATCCTTAAAGGCAACTTGGTGACGACCATAACCAGTAGCGATTACATATTGAACGTCACTGCGATTTAAGCCGGCGACTTCTAAACACGCATCAAAGCACTTGCCGGCGATTTCCGCTAATTTGAAACCGGTGTGCATTTGCTTTCGCGCAACAATTTCATTGTTCTCATTAAGCAAAACGGTCTTCGTGTAGGTTGAGCCTACGTCAATTCCTGCAGTTATTTTCATTGTGTTAACTCCACGCTTTCTGCGCCTGGCTGGCGGCTCGTTTGGATGTGATCCATGGCAAACAAGGCCGCGCCTAGAGCGCCGGCGAAGTGACATTCATCCGAGATGTTTAATTTTTGTTCGAGCACATCTTCCATGGCTTTGACCATGGCAGTGTTACGCGAAACGCCACCGGTGAAAGTTATTTCACCCTCAATACCAACGCGGCGCATTAGCCCCATTGAACGTTTGGCAATTGATTGGTGCACTCCCCACAAGATGTCTTGAACTTTCTTACCCTTGCCCAGCCACGCCAAAACTTCTGATTCAGCGAAGACCGTACAAGTAGTTGAAATCGCGACCCCTTTTTCAGACTGAAGTGCAGTGCCGCCAAGTTCTTCTAGTGGAATGTCAAGAGCTGTTGATGAAGCACCAAGAAAGCGGCCAGTTCCAGCTGCGCACTTATCGTTCATGCAAAAATCAGCAATCTCTCCATCTTCGCTTACCCGAATCGCTTTGGTGTCCTGGCCACCCATGTCCACGACCGTACGAGTCTTGGGGAAGATGTGAAAGGCGCCCCGACCGTGGCAACTAATTTCAGTAACTTGGGCGTTACCAAATGTAACTTTGTAACGACCGTAACCGGTACCGATTACCCACTCGACCTCTTCCTCAAGAATGCCCTGCTGTTCAATGCATTCCTTGAAGGCATCTTCGGCGGCCTTGGTAACGTTGGCACCAGTGTCTATCAAACATGATGCAATGATTTCGCGGTCCTCGTTAATAACGACCGCTTTAGTTTGCGTCGAACCGACGTCTACTCCTGCTGCGTATGCCATTTGCTTATGCTCCTTTATTACTTAGAGAGTAATTGTTGATTGCGACGAGAAATCATTCCCTCGAAAAATGCGTCGGCGCGGTTTTTCATTTGCGCTTCGGCGACTACTCGTTGATCCATCATGTCTGATTCAATGAAGAGACTTTGCACTCCAGTGCGTTCAGCGAGAGCGCGACGGCCGTCCGCCAAACCAGTTGAAACAGTGCGACAGCTTTTAATCGGATGATAGACCACACCATCAATGTTGTAGTCATCCATCATCGATTCAACTACGCGGTCATGATGGAACATGGAGTCCATTGAATCACGGACTGAAATTAGAGTTCCTTCGGCGAGACTAGCGATTGGATCGTTGAGTTCGTATTGGAATCCGACATTTGAGCCACCCGAGGCGAACCACAAGTAAGTTGAATGAACGAAGGTACCCTTCCATTCACTGAACATCTCATTGAAGCGGCGGAAAATTGGGTAGCATGGAACGCCAACAAAAACTAGGCGCCATTCTTCTTCAGTCATAGTGCCGATATTGTTGGCAACTTTGTATTCCATTTCTTCAACGAGGTCGGCGAAGTATTTGGCACCGCGTTCATCACCGCGCAGGCCGTTGGCCACACCTAAGTAGATGGTGCCATCGGTTAGGGCGTTGAAAACAGATGGAGAATTCTTATTCAACTCAAGTAAGCGACTCCAGCCACTTGAAATTCCGTTGGCGTGCCCCATCACACTGCGCAACTTATCGATGTCAAATTTCTTGCCAGTTACTTCTTCACACTTAGTGATAAGTTCACGAATTTGCGTCTCGACATACTTGCGATCGTTTTCGAAATCACCGTTGCCTTGCCAAGTTTCTCCTCCAGCAAAGCGCGTGCCGGGCACGTCTATCGTGACCATCGGCATTTCGTACATCCGCTCCCACGCTTCGGCCCACTTTAAGTAGGTATTGCAAGCATTGGTTAGTACCGTGATGGCTGGCTTAGGGATTTGCCCCATTGGGTGCTCACCGCCGCGTAGTTGAGTGCCGATATCGGCCTTTACGTAACCACATATATCTGGTGAGTAGCCATAGTCTTCGGCCTCTTCGAGGTATTCATGAGCAACTCGGCGTACCGCAGTTTGCAGCGAGTTGATTTCAGGGAAGACCACTGGCAAGTCGAACGACTTGAGGATTTCATTAAAGCTTCCCATCACAAACACGTAAGCTGCGCCTCGATTTTCTTCGGCAGCTTGGTTAAGTTCTTTGAACCAATCGCGGAACAACGATGCGCCTTCCTTATTTCCGCGGCCAACTAATTCTTGAGTTTCGGTCATTATTTTATTCCTGTTTATGCAAAGAGTAAATTTTCCATGAAGGTCTCGAGTTGGAGCTCAAGATCTGCAAAAGATGATTGGTTCTCCTCGAATTCACTTACGAAGAATGGGATGTTTTCTTTTTCGAGGCCATGAATGTACGCCACCTGTTCTTCAAGACCGGGTTCGCACATTTTCGCGGCAGTCACAATGACGGCTTCAGCTTTTGATTTACGCACGCGCTCAATCAGCATGACTTCTTTGGGCTTGCGCAAATCATGCTGCACCGGGCTATACGAAGAATCTTCTATGTATGCGTGGGCAAGGTCGCGAAGTGGTTCTTCGCCCTGCGAGATGTCGGACAAAATCCAACGCAGGCCGATTAGGAAATCGTCATCGACGACGTAGGCCGAGCGACCGATTGAACGCACCATGTCGAATGGCGGTTGTTCGCAGAAGGCACCTTCGAATACCACACGAATGCGGTCCTCACGCTTGTCCTCAACTTGGTGCAGAAGCGGTAGAACGTGCTCCAATAGCTCGTTGTGTTCTTCGCGCGGCAAGATTCCGGCCAGAGCGACTAAGGCGTAGGCATCTTCAGCGGAAACTTTCTCAGGAGTCTCGAGTTTGATGTCGTAAAGCTCGCGCATTAGTTCGCGATTGCGGTTGAATACGCTAATCGAGTTACGCAGAGCGTCATCGCTAATTTTGTTGCCGCTCACTGATTCGACCATGCGCACAAGACGGGCGTATTCACCAGTTAGATAATCGATGGATGCCGACGAGTTTGGATTTTGTGGCAAGTACAAAATCTCGCACGGGTAATCGTAGTTTCGACCCCAAATGGCCCCCAAGTTGCGCGCGGCATCGCAAATTGGATGGGTTACAAATGCGTCCAACTTAATGTTGTCCGAGAGGGCAAGTTCAAGTGAAGTTTTAATGATTGAACATAGATAACTTCCGAAGCGAGAGTCGGCCTTGTCTGGCTGAATGTTGCCGCCGTGAATTTTGACGGGTAGCATTCCAGCGGCGTGGACGATTTCTTCAGGAAAGTAAACCTGGAAGTGTCCGAGTACTTTCCCTCCTTGGTCCCGCCAAGCTTTGACGGTGGGGAAGTCAGTGTTCTCGTAAAGTTCGCGACATTGATACAACACCTCTTCGAGGGGTTGTTGATGCCAAGATGTAAAAACTTTGTTATTCATGATTAAGGTCTTCGCGGTGCAGAGATGCGCCGTCAAGAAACAAGTTAAGCACGTGGTCGACCTTGGCCTCGGGGCCAGGGAAAACACGACCAGCGTGCGGGCTTAGTGAAACTTCTACTAGGGCCACGAAGGACCAAGCGAGAAGTCGCGGGTCGGCGGGCATGAGTTGATCGTCACGCATGCCGTCGGTGAGAATTTTTTCCACTTGTTGCGGAAGAGCTGCCTGATATGCGCGCACTAATTTTTCGCGCTCGTCGCCATTAAAAATGTTGATGTCGCGGCGCACCAAAGTAATGAGTGCACGCTCATTGTGTGGTAGGTGAAAGTAGTCGCTAGTCAGTCGGAATAGACGTTGACGACAAGTCCCCTCCATTTCAACCGCTTGCGCAAAGAGTTGCCCCTTCTCCGCAAAGTCAGCGTGAAGCATCTCCAGATAGAGTTGCTCCTTTGATGAATAGTGGTGATAAACCGCACCCTTAGTGGCCGCCGCCCGATCAGCAATTTGGTCCATGGTCACATCCGCGAAATTACGCTCGAGAAATAGTTCCCGCGCCGCACGAATAATTCGCGCTTGAGTAGCAGCGGAGCGGGTCTGGACGGGCATGGAATAAAGCATACCGACCAGTCGGTTTCAATGCAACCGCCAAGACTCTGACCCCAAGCGGTGGGTCAGGCAAAACCATAAGCACTTAACAGGAATTGACTTAAAAAGACCGCCGAAAAGAGCCCCCGCCCGAAGGCCAAAAGAAGCCATAAAATCCTTAAACGAAACAACTTACAATAAGAGTGACCCACCAATCGGGGTCAGAGTCTATACTTGGGTTTCGAATGCGTTTTCATCCCCTCCTCCTCTCCCCACTCCTGCTCGCCCCCCTCTCCACTTGTCCAGCTCCTGATTTTGCGGCTGAGGCTACTCCCCCTAGCGTCGAGGAGCAGCGATTGCTGCTGCCCATTTTTCGGGTTCCGGCGGCGGATTGGGATTGCCCCATCGTTGGCGTCTTCATTGATTGGACAGATCCGGCCCAAGTTGAGCTAAACGTAATCACCACCGACGAGGACAACCCCTACATATTTCTAGATTGGCCTTACGATGCTGACCGCTGGTGGGGAATCTTTGATTTGTTTGAGACACCTCCCTACATTTCAATCGACCTCAGTGCAGATGGCGGACATCGCGTTGCCGATGTGGAGAGCATTCAGTATCACATTCCTAACGCCCCATTGACCGGCAACATCTTCCCTGACCAAATTGAGTTTGACGGCACTTACTCTGACGCGCAAAAGTGGAACACCCCATTTGTGCTGCATTACTCAAAGACCTTCAATGGTAGCGAATTTGAAATTGTCGATGGTCGCCCAATTATTTACGTCAACACCTGGAACCATCTCTTCTCCGCGAGCAACAATAATCCCAACAAGCAACTTATCGAAATACGCGATTACCCCGTGTATTCGGGCACGCGGGCGGAAATTGAGAATTTTTACGAAGCGGTCTGGGACGACTTTGGGCTAGACCTATAAACAAAGAACCCCCTATCGCACTCACACGATAGGGGGTTATGACTAAGGCCGAGTCGAAATGACCCAGCGAATGGGGTCAGAGTCTAGAAGTTGCGGCGCGGTGGGCGCTCTTGAGCTTCATTGACCACGATTTCGCGGCCATCGACTTCAGTTCCATTCATTTCTTCAATTGCCTTTTTGGCACCAGCATCATCCAATTCAACAAAACCGAAACCGCGGGAGCGGCCAGTTTCACGATCTTCAATTACTTTTGAATCTTTAACTTCCCCGAATTGGGAAAAAACTTCGCGGAGGCCGTCGGTATCGATCGACCAAGGTAGGTTGCCAACAAAAAGGCGCATTTAGTTTCTCATCCGATGAATCTAACCATTACATACTCTCGGAATCAGCTTGCAACGGGGGTGGTCGGAATCGACCAACGCCTAGTTTAACGGTGCGGAATCGGCGTATGTGAGATAAATCACGAAGCAATTACAACTTTTCCCGCAGGGACATCAAGTACCTCGATTTATTTTGGGTTTTTTGTTTTTCACCCCAATAATTGGTCTTCCACACCCATATTCAGCTTATTTCGCAGTAAACTAGACTAATGCTACGAAATCTCATTTCACGGGTTGGCTTGGGTGTGGCCCTCTTGGCCGCCCCGCTCTCATCAACTTGGTCAATTGTGGTAGTGGATCGTGCAACTGGCGAGGTGGGCGTGGTAGTGGCCACTTGCTTGGAAGATTTCAATTTGCGACGGGTGATTCCAGCTGTGGTGCCAGAGATTGGTATTTCCGCGCACCAATCGATTGGCGACCCAAACGGCAGTCAGCGTTTGACCGTTTACGAGTTATTGCAATTGGGATACATCGCCCCCGACATCATGTTGGAATTAAATTCTGGAGACCCCTTAGTCGATTCGCGCCAAATCGGTGTGGCAAGCATGACCGGTCACGCCGCCACTTTTACCGGCGCAAGTTGTGGTGATTGGGGTGGCGGAGTTACTGGTGAATCAGGATCTTGGGTTTATGCGGTGCAAGGAAATGTTTTGGCTGGTGCTCCGGTGGTAACTACCGCCGAAGCAGTTCTACTTAATACACCAGGTTCAATGGCCGACCGCTTGATGGCGGCGATGGAAGCATCGGGGTTAATGGGTGGCGATGGTCGTTGCTCTTGTTCACAAGCTGACCCAACCAGCTGTGGAACTCCCCCGCCAAGCTTCAGCAAGTCGGCACATGCATTCACCATGATTGTGGCACGCCCTGGAGATCCAATCGGTGATTGCAATCAAAACTCATGCGCGCGCGGCGACTTATATTGCATCGTCAATATCACCGATAATGGCGCCAACGACCCTGATGTAATTGGAGTCGCACGCCAAGAATATGATGCATGGAAAGTTCGTCAAATTGGACGGCCGGATGGGTTAAATTCAATTGCCTGGTTGAGTAGCAATGAAATTGAAGTTGGCGACACTACACCTGTTCAAATCGTTTTAGATCTTCGTGACATAAACAATACCGCACTGCAAAATGGTGGCGCAATTCTTAGCTTGGGGCATGGACGATGGTCCGCTGGTGGGGCAACTTTGCAAACTGTCCACGACCATCAAGATGGTACTTATACATTAGACATTTTGCCGGGCCCAAGTTCTGGTCGTGACCAACTATTAGTCCAAATTGATGACGGCGGCCCCGAACAAATCACATTGTGGCCTCCTCTAGATCTGCTAGTTAAGGCACCGCAACGGGCTCCATTCGCTCCTCCGCAAATAATCGCTGGTCTCAACTTGGCCAACGAGGAATACAGTGGATTCCTATTTGAAGATGGCTTGACCGCATGGCGGCTGGAGGGTAACGCTGGCGAGACTCACTTAAAAGAGGCCACTCGACTAAGCGCGACCAGCTTATTTTCAACTGATCAACAAATCGTAATCGAAGAGACTAAGTATTTTTACTTCGATGATTTCTGGGCTTCAAACGACCGCTTGCGAATTTGGTTGAGTGGTCACGATGCCCAAGGCGGCCCACCACAAATATGGTTCTCCGAAAGAGCGTCCACCACTTCAGCTTTCCCCAAACCGACCCCAGTCGATGAGCTTAACTCTGGACATGGTGATGGCGACATGTGGCTAAGTAGTGACGAAAAGCATTTGGTGTTTGCCTCTAAACGTAATGGCAACTGGGGGCTCTGGCAAAGTCATCGTTGGCAAAACCAAGGGCGTTGGCTGGAACCAGAAATAATAAGTTCACTCGACACCAACAAGGCTGAACGTTATCCGCTGTTAATCGACGGTGGCGCCCAACTTGTGTTTGCGCGCATTAATTCAAACGCGGACATTAATATCGCCGACTTAAGTGTTACCGGAGAATTTATTAACCCGAGACCAGCACCTGGCTCATTAGCGCCGGGCTTTTTAGAAATGAAGCCAAGCAGTTTCGATTACCAAAAGCAATCTTTGTGGTTAGACTCAAATGTTTCATTTAGTAAAGCAATTGCTGAGGCCACGCTCACAACCGATAGCTTTTCAGTCAGCAGTAACCAACTTTCGATAAGTAATGGCGACAGTTTGCAATTCCAACTTGATGCGGGACCACAACACTCTGGTGCCGATTATTTTGTCCTGCTCTCGACCAGCGGAGTTGTCCCTGGCATGAAGTGGAATGATGCCTGGATTCCCCTTAATCGGGATAGTTGGACCTATTGGTGTTTAAATTCCAACAGTCCAGCCCTGCACAATTTTCAAGGGCAACTTGATGTGAATGGAACCGCCACCGCCACTCTAAACATTCTGCCAAATACAGCCCCCCCAACCCTAATTGGGGAGAGCATTGATGTTTTATTCGTCAGCGAAATAATTGGTAGCAGCTTTGTAAGCCAAAACCAACAAGTGTTGATCACGCCCTAAAGTCCAAGCATCTTGGCGAGCATTGGTTCATCACCTTGCAGTGCGGTGCGTTGCCAATAAAGCTTGAGGCCCTTTTCACCACCTAGCTCTTCGCCACCACCCGCCCGACCAGGTCCACCATGAATTAGGTTAGGCAACACTGTGCCCGGCCCGACCGAATGCTCGACAACCTTTTTACTGGCGAAGTTAATACGCCCGTTAAACGGTGCCAACGCGAACATCATTTCTTCAGCAAAGTCACGACTGTCTGAGTAAACCGAGGTCACTAAGCTTCCACAACCAGCGCGCACCATCTCGATTAATTCGCTTGCTGATTGGTAAGGAATAATAGTCGCTACTGGACCAAAAACTTCCAATTGGTGTACCAAGGAAGTGGTTGATGGCTTAGCTAGAAGCAATATTGGAGATTGAAAGAAACCGCTTTCATCTTCCATGCCGGCTAGCTCTCCGCGCCCGACTTCACCTTGCACCACTTCGCATTCTTCCATTAAACGGGTGACGCCATGTTGCACGTCTTGTAATTGCGCTTGAGAAGCCAAAGGTCCCATGCGTACTCCCTTCATTTGCGGATTGCCAATTTTCACCATTGACAATTCTTCGCACAAATCTGCTTTAACAGAATCGAGAGCTGCAACTGGCACAAAGATGCGACGAATTGCTGTGCATTTCTGGCCGGCTTTTTGGGTCATGTCCTTGGCAACTTCTTGCAAGAAAGTATTCCAAGTAGGCGAAGCAAATTCAACGTCAGCACCAAGCACTGCCGCGTTCAAAGAATCAGCTTCAACGTTTACGCGAGTTGAATTTTCGCGCACTGATTTTAATTCGCGAATAATGGCCGCAGTGTTTGCTGAGCCAGTAAAAGCAATTACATCTTGGCCGGTAACGTGGTCAAGCATGTCTCCAGCTGAGCCACAAACTAATGAGAAACATCCAGCCGGAACCACCTTTTCTTCGACCCAAATCGCCACCATGCGCTCGGCCAAAATTGCGGTACTGGTGGCTGGCTTACTAATTACCGGCATTCCGGCCAGCAAGGCACAGGCAGCTTTTTCGGCCATGCCCCAAGCTGGAAAGTTGAATGCATTAATATGAATTGCAACTCCAGTTAATGGCAATGAAACGTGGCGGCCAACGTAGCGCGGACTGCGCGACAATTTAATTGGCTCAACTTCGGCATCGAATTTCGCCTCACCCTTCTTAGCGCCAAGGCGTGCGTAATAAGAAAGTGTTCCAATTGCTCCATCGACATCAAACTTGGCATCGCCGCGGGTGTTACCACCAGAGAATGTTGAAAGCTCTAACAACTCTTCGCGATGCGCGTGCAAAGATTCGGCCATTTGTTGGAGCATTGCTCCGCGTTCAGCGAAATTCATTGCGCGCAGAGTTGGCCCACCATGATGTCGCGCGTAAGCAAAAGCTTTGGCAAAGTCAAAGCCCTTAGTACTGCAACGGGCGATCTCCTGGCCAGTAGATGGATTAAAGAGTGGACTTCCTTCGCCTACTCCAAACAACTTTTCTCCGCCGAGAAAGCTAGCAAGCTGGGTTACTTTAGTTGTGGTCATCGGTTTATTAATTGCTTTTGAACTTAACGTATTTGAAATCTACTTCTTGGCCATTCAATCCCTTTACTGGCGGCGCAATCCAATTAGCGAACTCGCCGGGCTTGGTGCACTGCACCATGCAAGACTTGACGTAATCTTTATCCGCCTTGGTCGGCAACCAAGTTGTTTGTTTTGCCTGCCAATCATCAGAGCTAATCGGTTGTCCTTGGGGGTCGTAATCGTGCCCAGAGAACACTCCAACTTTGCGATTAAAGGCTAGCTCCGGCAGATAAAAGCGTTCGTTCATACCGGCTTCCTCGAACAATTTATTCCAGCGATTCAAAGCCTTCATGCAATCAACACGATACGAATTAGCCAACTCCAAATTCATCGCGCGCCGCATTGGAATTTGGTGATTGGACATGTGGCCATTCTCCATCCAACTTAACTCTTGGTATGTTTCAAGAGCAGTGTGGTCTTGGTAAAGACGCTCATTCGACTCTCCAAAGCGACCTTTTAAGCCCGCCGCAAAGTAGTTAGCGGCATTTGAACTATCTTCACCACCAAACAAATCCTGCGAAGCCGCATACCATTCATTGATGTACTTTTGAATGATGTCCAAGGGAATCGCACCTAGTTCGCGCAAATCGGCATCGGGTTTTTCTTTCATTAACTGTATCGAACGACGAATTGTGCGAGCGATTCCGGTGTCGCCCACAAACAAGTGGTGCGCTTCCTCGGTTAACATAAAACGTGTTGCACGCGCCAACGGGTCGAAGGCTGATTCGGCCAATGCTCCAAGTTGGTATTTGCCATCACGGTCAGTGAACATTGTGAAACAAAAGAATGCCAACCAATCATCGATAGGCTTATTGAAAGCCTCCAAAATTCGCGGACAATCTTCATTGCCGGAGCGGCGCTCCAACATTTGCTCGGCTTCTTCGCGACCATCACGGCCAAAGAATTCGTGGAGCAAATGAACCATCGCCCACAAGTGACGACCTTCCTCGACATTTACTTGAAACAAGTTGCGCATGTCGTACAAACTGGGCGCGCTTTTGCCGAGCAATCTTTGCTGCTCAACCGAAGCTGGTTCGGTGTCACACTGAGTAACAATTAAGCGGCGCAATTCTTTGCGATACTCGCCTGGAACCTGATTCCAAACATCGCCATCAGCGTTGTCACCAAAACCAATGCGGCGATTCTGTTCGACCGGAGTTAAAAATATGCCCCAACGGTAGTCGGGCATTTTCACGTAGTCGTAATGTGCCCAGCCTGACTTATCGACACTAACCGCAGTACGCAGGTAGATGTCATCTTGCTGGAAACCTTCAGGACCCATGTCCATCCACCATTCTTTAAAGGCCGGTTGCCAAGCGACCAAGGCCTTTTGCAACTTGCGGTTGCTTTCCAGGTTTACGTTATTGGGAATCAATTCAGAGGAGATTGCAGACATGGATCAAGTGCGGTTAAAGTCGAATTCAGGATTGGTTGGCTGGCCGTAAAGAGTTAGTGCACCCTTTTCACCGACCGCGTTTGGACGTTGGAAAATCCAGTTTTGCCAGGCCGAAAGACGACCGAAGATTTTGGTTTCCATGGTTTCGGGACCAGCGAAGCGTAGGTTAGCTTCCAGGCCGGTTAATGAATCTGGCGATAAAGATGCGCGCTCCTCAATTGCGAGGCGTATTTCATCATCCCAATCAATATCGTCAGCGGCAAGAGTTACTAAACCAAGCTCGTCCGCCTCTTCAGTGGCGAGCTCTTCTCTTAGTGCAGCAATTTTTTCGGCGTGCTTAGGATTGGCCAAGAACCTAGTTTGCAAACGAGTCAAGCCATTCGCCATAGGAAAACTCCCGCCGTTCATTGCTGATAGTTGTAACTTGACGCCATCTTCTTCAAGCATGTAAATGCGGTCGGCGGCCAGTGCAAGTTCAAATAAGCTGCCCGTGAAGTTTGCTTCATGGTCAATTAGTGCAAAGAAACTTTTTGCAGTGCAATCGATACGTTTGAATACACGCTTCATAAAGTGAGTCACTTCATTTACGTACCAATCATCACGGTTTTCATCCAATTGCTTATCAAGTTTTAACATCGACTTGCTTGAGCCAGATGTGCGCAACAGCACTAAGCCAATTTGCGGGTAATCGAAGCGCAATCGCAAGATTGCGTCGTCAAGTTCGCGGAAAGCGCGCATTGCAAACCAATCAGCTCCTAAATCAGAAGCTTGCGCCGGCAACTCGGGAAGTGAATCAGGGACCTTTAAGTCAATCGTGGCAACTCGTTGAGAGTAATCGAAACTTAAATTAACATAACGATAGTTAATCGTTTCAGCCCCTACCTCTGGCTCCAAGTAGTCAAGCTTTATTCCAGCTCGTTCAGGGTGCCCTGCGCCAGCGATTTCACGTAAGCGTTGATCGACACCCTCATCAAACTTTGACGTTGGGAAAATTCCATCAACTAAATTCCACTCAACCGCACGCTTTCCTTTAATACCTTCGGCGAGTGAGCAAAACACATCAGCGCGATCGCGACGAATCATCCGCTTGTCAACCACTCGAGTTAAGCCGCCCGTGCCAGGAAGCACTCCCAAGTATGGAACTTCGGGAAGTGCGACGGCCGATTTGCGGTCATCAATTAAGTACATTTCTTCACATGCGAGCGGCAATTCATAGCCCCCACCGGAAGCAATTCCATTCAAGCCGGCGATCCAAGTTTGACCAGAATTTTCAGTAGCGTCTTCTATGTAGAGACGGGTCTCGTTGGTGTACTTACAAAAGTTAACCTTGAAGGCATGGGTCGATGACCCCAACATGAAAATATTTGCGCCAGAACTAAAAACTCCATCTTGACCACTGGTGATTAATACTGAAGCAACTTCAGGGTGTTCAAAACGCAGGCGTTGAACAACATCGGCAAGTTCGACATCAACACTCAAATCATAGGAGTTAAGTTTTAAGGCGTAGCCCGGGCGCATGCCTTGGTCTTCTTGAATGTCGATAAAAACCTTGGCCACGGGGCCATCGACTTCATAGCGAAGGTGTTGGTATTGAGAGGGGTCTGTCTCCAGACGCGTCCCCTCGGAGAGGATGGTGGTGGCGGTCATACCCCTATTATGGCAAATAAGCATTATTTAGCAAGTTTTTAGTGAAATTAACATTATTTTGCAGTATATTGCCGACATGAACCAAAGCGACCCTCTTCTAAGCGACCTAGGGGCTACTGTCCGTCGGCACCGAAAATCTCGCGGAATGACCCTCGCCCAGCTTGCCGAGTTCACCGGCCTCAGTCCTCGCTTCCTTTCACAGCTGGAAGCTGGAACTGGCAACATCGCAATTGGACGATTGATGCTGGTCGCCAAAGCCTTTAAATTGCCAATCAGCAAGTTGCTTGAAGTTGGCGAAGCCAATGAACACCGAAATGCCATTGACAAAATTTTAGACAGATTAAGTGAAAGAGAACTAGAGCATACTTTCACTTTGCTGAACACCAAGTATCCAAATGTTCGCGCCCGCGGAATTGCCCTAATCGGGATGCGCGGCGCCGGCAAGAGCAGCGTTGGCGCGCTACTTGCCGAACGATTGCAATTGCCCTTCATCGAACTTGTCGATGAAATTCAAAGTCTCGCCGGCTTGGCTCTAGCCGAAATATTCGAGCTGCATGGACCGGATTATTATCAGCGAATTGCGCGACGAGCATTAAATAAACTCGCGACTCAATCGGATGAAGTAATACTCAGCATTCCAGGCGGCTTAGTGAACGATGACGAGGCGTGGAATCTTGTACGCCAAAAGTACACTAGCTTTTTCCTAAACGCCTCCCCTAGCAACTTAATTGACCGGGTTGCCAAGCAAGGTGACCAGCGACCAATGGCTTCCTCCAAAGACGCACTGGCTGACTTAAAAAAGTTAATTGCCGGTCGTCAACTAGCCTTCAATCAAGTTGAACACTCGATAGAAACTGACCAGCTAACTGTCGATCAGGTCGAGGAACAAATCGCCGCATGTCTCGCTGAACTAGGCTGGGAAGGACTGCAAGCTGGTGGAGTTTAAAGTGCGTCAATGGCACTTATTCATCAATCCCAAGTGTAATAGCCCTGTCCGGACTTTTTACCCAAGTGGCCTTCGGCGACCCGTTTAGCCAAGCCGCTTGGCACCGCGAATCGTTCACTATCCAATGTCGTTGCCAAATATTTGGCAATATCTAAACGCACATCTAAACCAATTAAGTCGGTCAATTCGAGCGGCCCCATCGGAAATCCATAACCTAACTTCATTGCGGCATCAATGTCTTCAGGACTCGCGACACCCTCATCTACCATGCGCATTGCTTCAAGCCCAATCGCTAGACCGAGCCGCGATGAAGCAAAGCCAGGCGAATCTTTAACCACAATCGCTTGCTTGCCCCAAGCACTTCCTAGCTCGCGACATTTTGCAACAACTTGTTCGGAAGTTAGTTCACCTTGCACAATTTCCAATAGTTTTATCAACGGTGGCGGATTGAAAAAATGCAATCCAATGAAACGCTCTGGTGCCGAACATGCGTTAGCAAGATCGCTAATCGACAAAGATGACGTATTGCTGGCAATAACACAATCGACATCTACCACCGCCGCAATCCGCTCAAACAAATCGACCTTGATTGAAACTTTTTCGGGCGCGGCCTCTATTACCAATTGGCAATCGGCAACCGCTTCTTCCAAAATTAATTCACCTGACAACTTCGCTAAACAATCTGATTGTTGTTGAACACTCAACTTGCCACGCGCGACGCCCTTTTCAAGCATTTGGGTAATCCGCGCCAGACCAGCGTCTATCGCCGGCTGGTTTATATCAAACAAACGAGTAGTGACCCCAGCTTGGGAAAGCACTTGAGCAATGCCCGCTCCCATGGTTCCGGCGCCCAGTACAGCGGCGCGCCGCAGGCCAAGCTCTTGACAGGTGGTGGTGGTAGACATTTCGCAGCATAATAAACGAACCGGCGAACTCGGTTAAGAGTTCGCCGGTTGTTGTACCAAGCTTTACTTGAGCAAGTTTGCCATGAAGAAATCTTGCGACTTAGTTGGATCAACAATGCCGCCCATGCTGGCGGTATAGAAATCCAGGTCGCCATCGCTGTCGGCATCGAACAACTCACCGTAGTAACTGAAGAAGGTAACAAATGGACCTGGTGTCCAGAACGCGTAATCACGCACGAAAATGCCTTCTACTCCACCTTGAGCATGCCCTTGATTTAAGAACAAAATTGGATGTCCAACGAAAGGGAAGGCGCCCGAGCCAAACCATTCACTCGGGTGAATTATTAAGTCGGTGTCGCCATCGAGATCAACATCGCCAGCGGTGATGCCGATGTTTATTACACAATCTGGATCCTCTACTGGAAACAAATTGTTGGGCGCGTCAACAAAAGTGCCCGGTGCACTTGCACCGTTATTCAACAGCAAATCACCACTGTCAGCGGCACTTAAGGTTAGGTGACTGTTAGCCACCACGATATCCAAGTAACCATCACTGTTTACATCAACGAGTAATGCAGCAGATGATTTATCACCATCGCCGTAGTTAATTTCAGGAAGGTTGGTGTCAGTAACATCAGCAAAGTTGCCAAGACCGTCGTTTAACAATAGACGATTTACGGCACCACCGGGACCAGTCATCGCAAAGTACATATCAATATCACCATCGTTATCTACATCGCCGGCATCGCCAGAAATGAATTCCTCGTCAGTACTATTCCAAATGGCTGTTTCAGCGGCTTGATCAAGCACGAAAGTACCATTTTGATTAATGAACATTGAAGCGAATTGATGTTGAACACCGCTTCCACTGTAAGCATTACCGTATCCGACTAGAAAATCTAACCAACCATCAGCATTAAAATCGCCGACCAATAAGCCGTCGTATTCTGGAAGCACCGTGGGCAATTCTTGGGCACGCGAATAGATTCCACTACCATCATTTTTGTAAACGAAGATTGGATTACTATTGCCAGCAAAATCCATTCCGCCACAGCTAATGATGTCGAAGTCGCCATCAAGGTCAATGTCGATTACTTCAGTAATAAAACCACCAGAATTATTTAACGGCAAGCGCATTGAACTTTCATTAGTAAATGTTCCGGTGCCATCATTGGTCAAGAACATTAGCGAGGTAAAGTTAGTAACTACTAAATCCAAATCGCCATCGCGGTCATAGTCAACTGAATCGGCATCGGTCCCAAGGTCATCGCTTACCGAAGTTGGCAAAGTGAAGTTGGCCTCAATCCAGTTGGCCGTTTGGGTAGTCTCGCCGAGCATGGCAACGCGCGGACTGGCTTGGTACATACCGTTTCTATGCAGAACATAGCCATGACCAAACAACAAGTGACCTGCATGAAATGGTGCTGGCGGCAAAGCTTGGCTTATTTCAAAAATGCCGTTTGCTCCAATTACCCCATTAAACAAATGGCCGCGAACGTGGTCCACCAATTGCAGTGGATCGGGAAGCGGGCGGTTTATGACTGCCGCATTCCCAAACAAGATGTGAGCAGTTTGCCCAATCTCACTTGAGCGCAGTTGCGCCGTGATTGTGCTGCCTCCGTAGAGACCTGACACGTCAAGAGTGGCGTGACGATTGGCCTGAGCAGAAGTCAAAGATGTAGTGCCAATGCTGGCTACTAGAAGGGCGACGAGAGTGATTTTTTTCATGGTTTTGGATTTCACAAGGGAGGGAGGATTCCCTCTGTCGCCAATTGATAACTCCCAAAAACACCGTTTGGTCACAGCATAGTCATAGGCAATATATATTTTTGCCAAATTGGAACAATTGCCCAAGCGCAGGATTGGACCGGTGACAAGGCCATTACCTTCGGCCTAAAAGTTGCTATTTGCGGCCTAGTGAGAGGCTGGCAAAAACTACTACTGCCCCTATCAATTGGGCGAGATCTGGCCAGCCATCACCAATTGGAATTCCCAACAGCATGGCGAAAACTACCCCGACAAAGCCGATTTGAGTGGCGCGGGTTGCGGTGTGATGGCGCAAGCCATTGGTCAAACAGACTTGCCCAATTTGAGTTCCAACCCCGAGCAGCAACAACCACAGCCATGCGATTCCGGTTGGCATCACAAAACTTGAAAAGCCAAAGGCCGCCGCCAAGGGCACCGACAGCAAGGGGAACGCCAGGACAATAACTAATGAATGTTCGGTGCGGGTCAGGCTTCGCACCAATGAATAGGCCACCGCTGAAAAGATTGCGGTACCAAATCCAAACATTAAACCGCTGACTGAAAGTTCGGGTGACAAGCCTTTTATTAAGGCAATCCCGCCTAGCCCCAAAAACAAAGATAACACTTGGCGGCCGCGCAGCGTTTCACCCAAGACCAGAACTCCAACAACAGCCGCGAATAAAGGAGTGGTGTTATAGACCGTGACCGCGGTTCCAAGTGGCAAGCGATCAATCGCCGAAAAATAACACCATAAACCGGCAAAGCCAAACAAGGCCCGAATAAAGAGCATCATCGGACGATTCGGTTTAATCGACAGGCCGGCATGCTTTAAGGCACCGAGTGTTAATACCACCGAAATTAAACTGCGAAAGAAGACCTTTTCAATCGGTGGGATTTCCGGCAACAAGCGCGCCGAAGCGGCCATCACCGCGAAGCCGGCCGCTGAGGCAAGCATCCACCACGTTCCAGGATTGATTGAGGTTCGCGAATTCAAGCAGGAATTCTAGCGAACCGTCAGCATATGACCATTACTCAAGCGCTCTTGCCTGAAGTCATAAGCTTGGAACCACATATCAACTCCCTGCATCGACATCGGCATATGGAAATTGTTCTCGGCGTTGCCTTTGTGGTCGGTCCATACCTTAGGCAACATCTCAAACGGAGCTGTTACCGACATCGTGCCCATTGCAGTAATAGTTGGGCCGCCTCCATTAAGGGAGAAGTACATTTGCACTGGCGAATGTGGGGTGCAGTATTTAACTGAAACCCGGCCAGTTGTTCCGGCTTCCATTCCGCTGGTGCGGATATATGGAGCGCGATAAGAATTAATCCACAACCAATCGTTGAAGTTTACGTTGTCGCATACCGCATCGCCGCCGCCTCCTGGGTTATTGCCGGCGTGGAATGGACCAGTCCAATCGCCCCACCAGTTTTCAGTGGCGTGCAACATTGGAGTGCTGGAATCTTCAAACAAGATGTCTATTTGATTTCCAACGTTGGCGTATAGCGAGTTATAGATAATCACCAAGTCGCCATTGCCACGGCTTACGTTATCAAGCAAGATGCCAGGACCAGCATTAGCTGCGAATCGGTTACGGTCAACGCGACTAGTTCCAATAGCGCAGTTGGCGAAGAGCAATCCAGCTTGGTCGCCGTTGCTTTGCCGGCCATCGTTGCTGGTTAGTTTCAAGCCTTCGTAAGTACCACCCATGAGGGTGATCTGTCCGAGATCTTGCGGGCCACCTTTAGTGCGGCGCACCACATTACTGCGGATAGTTGCACCACTAACGGTTTCAGCAGGATTGTTAGCTAGAACAATTCCACCGCCGTTGGCTCGAGTTACTCGGTTGCCTGAAATGTACGGTGCATCACTATTAGGGCCGGTACCATTTTCGTGAGAGCCAATCCAAATGCCGTGCGATGGCGCATCGTCAATTCGGTTGTTCATCACACGCGCGTCATCACAACCAGGTGCCATCCAAAGACCAGTTTCAAGCAAGTCACACTTGTTAACTTCAACGTTCACACTGTGCTTAATGGTGAGGCCGAAATCATCAGCTGGGCCTAAGTCGTAACTACAATCAACGTGGTCAACGAGAGAGTCATTAACTTGGTTAAAGTTCAAAGCCAAACGGCAATCAACCGCGACCACATCTTCAATTAGCAATCCGGTGTAAGTAACCGGAGGAACAAAGCAGTCGCCGCGAGCCATGATCGCCACGCCCCAATCAGTTCCAGATTGCAAGCCCATAAAGTTTTGTATGCGGAAGCCTTGAATACTTACATCGTTGGCGTGAATATCAAAAGCTCTTGGCCAGGTAGTGCTTGGACAAGAACTATCAACTCCGGTGCCATAAGTGCCACCATCGAGGGTTGTCATGTAGGCCCCTTCAGAGCCACCCCCCATGATTGTTAGTGGTTTATCAACCACTGCAAATGGCCCACCTTGAGCAGTGTAGGTTCCTGGTTCGACAACAATAATGTCGTAGTCGTTTGCTACATTAACTGCCTCCTGAATAGTCGCAAAATCACTAGGCACTCGGATGTAACTCTGGGCACTTAGGCTGATTGACGATGTGACGAATAGTAAAAACGTCAGGAGGAAACAATGTTTCATGACTTGAACAAGCTGTGCGGAATGTCCCGCGTTGCCTTAATGACATAGGTTTTTCTTTTGCTGGCTAGGGAAAGCGACTTTCTTTTTTTCCACACCATATAAGGGGAAATCGGAAAGTTTGGCTAGCATCGGCCCTAAAGCGATTAGTGCAAAGACTTTAGGAGCTTTTGCGCGTCTTGAGTAGAGCAAGAAGGAATAACACTGTAATTAATAAAATGCTGACTATTAGCTCCAGCGGATTACCAATGGCGGTCTGGACCATAATCCAGGCGGCAATCCCGATGGCGATCAAGGCCGGAAGTGGGTACCACGGTATACGAAAAGCTCGCGGTAACTCGGCCGCCGAACGGCGCAGTGCCAGCACCGAACTTGTCACCACAATCGCCGACAACATCCCGGTCAGCCCCGACAGGATTAGTAATTGCTCGATGTTGAAGGCGAGGCACAGCGTCAAAGAAATTGCCAATTGCAAAATCAAAGCATTGGCCGGAGAACCACCGCGATTAAATTTTCCAAATAATCGCGGCAACTGGCGAGCTTCGGCCATCGAGCTGGCCATGCGTCCCCCGGCCATGGTCACACTTAACAGCGTAGATAAAACGATAAAACCAATTGTCCAACCTAAAGCATTAACCAGCCACTTTGAAAAAATCCGATCGCCGACTAAATAAGCAATCGCGTTAGTGGCCTGACCATTAGCATCGACCATTTCATTTGGCTGAACAACTTGCATGAACATCATGTTGACCAATAGATAAAGGCCTGTAACCAGGCCGACCCCCAACAACAAACTTAGCGGCAAATTACGTTGCGGCCTTTTTACTTCACCGCCAAGCATGGTGATATTGTTCCAGCCGACAAAGGCAAAGCTGACAATGATTACTGCGCTGGCAAATTCTGACGAAAACCAGCCAGGCGCAGGTGAATTACTTTTTACAAATTGCGGAATCGCCTCGCTGGTGGATGAAGATAGGTGCAATCCATAAAATGCAAAGGCCAAAAGCAAGCCGACCTTTACAAATGCAGCGGCAGTATTTAAGCGACTACCAAGCGCCAAACTTTTGCAATGGAAAGTAGTAACAAGGGTTAAAGCTATTAGTGCAGTCGCGGTTACCTCAAGGCCCGCAACAACTGAGCTTAAGTATTCACCAAACACCAAGGCAATTACCGCAAGCGTAGCTGGGAAGGCGATTAACATTGCTTCAAGTCCGACGAACGCACCAATCCGTGCGCCATAAGCACGTTTGGCGAATATGTAGTTTCCTCCTGATTGTGGCAACATTGCGCCCAATTCGGCGTAGCACAAAGCACCACAGAAAGCGAAAATTCCGCCGGCAATCCACGCACCGTAAACCAAATTTGGCGACTGCAAGAGTGGGCCAATTTTGCCGGTCGTCATAAAAATCCCCGAACCTACCATCGAGGCAATCACAACCGCCAAGGCCTGGCTTAAACCTAACTTGTGAGTTTTATCTTGAGTCAACTTTAATAATGTCTACCGGACAACCCTCAACCGCATTTTCTAAATCATCGCGGTCAACAGCTAGCGCCTGGCCATGCACAAATACTCCGCGCAATTCCCCATTAATTAATTCGGCTAAGCCTTGAGTATTCATTTGAAAGTATTGAGGCGCAGTTTCGGCACACAGGCGGCAGCCGATGCAATCAGCCACCTTGTGGCGAATTACTAACTGGGCACGATTCGCTTTAGCCATGCTAGACCGAGGTCATTTCCAATTTAGTCATACGATACAACTGATCGCGGCGGCGCGCCTCGCCGGCATGCTGTAAAGACAAACGCGATCCTTTGGGTGCACTTGGGACCGGCACCATTTCACCATCTTGTTCGATGCGTACTTCACCAACAACTCCTTTGACGGCGCCGGTGGTGTGACCAACAATTAAGTATTCATCACCAACACTTAATTCGACGGCCGCCGAATCAACTTCAACCACTCCGACCTTAGGAAAATAATTAGCAATAGTTCCCACAAAATCCTTACGGTGAGTTGCCTTGGTGCCCGGTTTATCACTCCACCCCTGCTTCTTCCCAAGGTAGTAGCCGGTAGAAAATCCGCGGTTATAAACCTTGCGCAGGTCAGCAATCCAACTAGCCACTTTCTCTTGGCTGTAACTACCGTCACGAATTGAATCGAGCGCCTCGCGATAACAGCGCACCACTTCGGCAACATATTCAGGTGCCCGGCCGCGACCTTCAATTTTGAAAACTTGGACTCCTGCTGTCACCATTGAATCTAAAAAGTCAATTGTGAGAATGTCGTTAGGCGACATGATTAAATCATTATCAACTACTAATTCGTCGCCGGTTTCAACTTCTGTAATTTTATAGGCCTTGCGGCAATTTTGCTCGCAGGCCCCACGGTTGGCCGATGCATTTGATGTATAAAGAGACATTCCACAGCGACCAGAAACTGCAATGCACAAGGCCCCGTGGGCAAAGGCTTCAATTTCTAGTAAACGGCCATCCGTTCCACAAATATTTTCTTGTTTGATCGCTTTAGCCACCGAATCAATCATTGGCAAACTAAGTTCGCGTGCAAACACAATCCGACTGCAATAAGGGGCGTAAAATTTGGCCGATTGAGAATTGGAAATCGAAAGTTGAGTCGACAAGTGAACTTCTAAGCCCAGTGAATTAGCATATTGCACCGCCGCCATATCCGACAAAATTACCGCGTCAACTTTTTGCTTCGCAGCTTCGTCTAGCATCACTCGACACAAATCCAAATCGTGTTCATACAGCAGAGTGTTCAGCGCAAGATAAGACTTCACCCCTGCTTTGCGACATTCGCGACAAATTTCAGCTAAATCATTTTCATCAAAACTACGGCGCGCGCGCGCGCGCATGTTCAACTGGGCGAGCCCGAAGTAGACCGCATCAGCGCCATTTTTAATGGCGGCCTGAAGCGAAGGAAAGCAGCCGGCTGGCGCTAACAACTCAAGTGGCGGATTAGTCATCGGTGTGGCCCATCATGGGCTGGGATATTCTAATTTAATCCTCTGGAAATAGGTTGAGCCCGCAAGTTATTACACCTGCGGGCTCATTTTCGACAATTTACTTATTTCTAGTAAATATCGCGCATGGTGTTGCGACGGTTGAACTTACCGGTTGGAGTAACCAAGCGCTCGTCCTTGATAACGTGCTTCAATTTACGAGTTTTGTCATCGACCACCACAATTGCTGACTCCTTGCCTTGATTATTCCAAACGGAGAACCAAACTTCATCACCAGCGGCGTTGTACTCGGGTTGAACAACCAATTTTGAACCATCACCACAATCTGCCCAATCGGCAATCGGCAACACTTCAAATGGCTCGTCCAAGTTGTCGATGTCGAACACCGCAACCGATTGAGCTAAAGGTGGCGCTCAAGGGGGCCTAATTGGCGAATTCCTCGAAACCAGTGGCTTGGGGGCAGCCGGACCGATGCAAACTTTCACCGGTCGTCAAGCAATCCTGTTTGATGCCGATGGCGATTACGACCTTGACTACTTAGTACCTAACTTTGGAGGAATTGTTGATCCCAGCAATTTGCAGGATCACTTCCAAATTAACCAACTTTAGAAAGTTACTCTCGAACAGCCAACTCTTCCCAACGCTGCATATCGCCCTCTAACTTTTTCGCTAGCTGATCTCGCTCTTGCTGCAAGACGCCCACTTTCTCCGGCGCATCTTTGTAGACCGCGGGGTCAGCTAGTTCTTTATCGATATTCTCAATTCCAGATTCGTGGGCTTCAATATGCTGCCACAACTTCTCAAGTTCTTGCCTCTCTTTAAATGAAAGTTTGGTCGGTGCTGGCTCAGGCTCAGTACTTTGAGGAATACTCTTGGCCCCACTTGGCTTTTTAAGCGACTTCTTTTTAGCGACCTTGGAGTTTTTGCTAGGCGACCAACGCTCCAACAACGAACTGACATCACCGGTGTGTAAAAAGGCACCGCCTTCGCCGTCAAGGTGCAGAACGTGGGTGGCCACGCGATCCAAGAACCAACGGTCGTGGCTAACCAACAGCACGCAACCATGAAATGCGCATAAAGCCTCTTCTAGGGCACGCAATGTGTTCAAGTCGAGATCGTTAGTCGGCTCATCCAAAATCAAAACGTTGCAATCTTGAAGTAGCAACTTGGCCAATAGAACGCGCCCGCGTTCTCCACCTGAAAGTGAGCCAATCGACATGAATTTATTTTCGCCAGGGAAAAGGAAGCTATCCAAATAACTAACTACATGAATATTGCGGGTGCCAACTTTAACGTGGTCATTTTTGCCGGCGATTTCCTGAACGATGGTGTTGGCATCATTTAACTCTTCGCGGTTTTGTTCAATCGTGCCAAAGCTAACTGTTTCGCCAATGACTACGGTGCCGGCATCTGGCTCAAGCTGGTCCAACAACAAGCGCAACAAAGTAGTTTTTCCAACTCCATTTGGACCAACAATTCCCAAACGCATTCGTGGCAATACTTCTAAATCCAAGCCGTTTAAAATTGCTTGTTCACCATAGGCAAACTTAAGCTCTTCAACTTGGATTACTTTATCCCCGAGCCGTGGACCGATGGGAATTTCCAATTCAAGTTGAGCGTCACCAACTAACTTGTCGGTTGAGGCCAATTGATGGTAGCGGTCTTGGCGTGCTTTGGCCTTGGTGCCGCGCCCCAATACACCGGCGCGCATCCACTCAGTTTCCCGTTTAAGCAGTGACAAACGCACTCTTTCCGCATTTTCCTCGGAATTCAATCGTTCCGCGCGGCGTTCAAGATAAGTGTGATAGCTGCCCGGGTAAGAATAAATCCCTCCGCGGTCGACTTCGACTATTCGGTTAGCAACACGGTCCAATAAAAAGCGATCGTGAGTCACCAACACCAACGGCACCTTTAATGCGGCCAACTGTTTTTCTAACCAGGCAATTACAAAGGCGTCCAAGTGGTTAGTCGGTTCATCCAACAACATGATGTCGGGCGCATCAACTAATAATTGAGCCAAGGCCACACGGCGCTTTTCTCCACCGGACAAATTACCACATAGCGCGTTCGAATCTGGCAAGCCAACACCTTGTATGGCGTTGGCAATCAAGTGATCTACATCGTGACCGCCGATTTCATCAAGACGATGTTCAAGCTTTTCTTGCCGCCTCGAAAGAGCCGCCAACTGTTTTTCGCTCAGTTGCGGATTCGCCAAGTCATGGTACAAATTTTCCAGTTCCTCGAGTACCGCCTCGCGACCGGCCAAGCCAGCTCGCACCGCGGCCTCAATAGTTAAATCGTCACGCAGTTGTGGCTCCTGCTCCAAATAACCCACTCGTACGCCTTTGCGCAAAATGCGTTCGCCACTATTAGGCAACTCAATCCCCGCCATAATCCGCAGCAGCGTGGACTTACCCGCCCCATTGGCACCAATCAGGCCAATGCGGTCGCTTTTGGTGACGGTCAAATCGACATCTCGAAAAAGCGGGCGCTTTTCGTCGTAAGCTCTTGAAACCCCCGAGAGTGTTAGCAGTGGCATGGGGCAAAAGTGTAACCGACAAGACCATTTCAACCGCCTACTTTTGTATGCTTCAGCACATGCATGCTGTTGGCCCGCCGATGATTTTCCGCTTGCTGCTCCTTTTACTGGGAGTGGCTGTAAGTTCATGCAGTAAACCGATTGAGCCGGCCAAGTCCGCCATATTAATAACACTTGATACAACTCAGCGCGATGCCATTAGTAATTTTGGTGGTCCGAATGGATTAACTCCCAACTTATCGAAGCTTGCCAAAAAAAGCACCAACTTTCAACGCGCCGACACCGTTGCACCGCTAACTATGGTGGCACACGCTTCAATGCTGACAGGTTTATACCCACCACGTCATGGGGTGCACTACAACAACCACTCGGTATTGCCGGCATCTGCCCAAAGTTTGGCCGAGCTTGCCGATGAAGCCGGTTTACAAACTTCGGCTTTCATTTCGGCATCTGTTTTGCACTCAGACTTCGGGCTCGCCCAAGGCTTTAACAACTACTCCAGTCCACAAAAAGGTAAAGCGCTGGCAGTACTCATTATGCCGACCGCAGTTCGCGCGAAGTTATCGATGAGAGCATTAAATGGTTAAGCGAAGTTGATGGCGAGCGTGGATTTTTTACTTGGATTCATTTGTGGGACCCACATGCCCCCTATGAGCCAACCGCTAAATTCACAAACTCGAATCCTTACTTAGGTGAAGTCGCCGCGATGGATTTCGAGATTGGGCGTTTATTGGATTATCTAAATAGTAATCCCCAATTTTCCGAAACTGCAATTGTGGTGGTCGCCGACCATGGCAACTACTGCTTTGACAGCACCATGGCGGTGCCGCTCTTAGTGAATGCACCTGGCCAGACTTCAGGCGCGAACTCCCAAGCAGTGGCAAGTGTGGTAGATGTCGCGCCGACCATTGCCAACTTTTTAGACATTAACAATTTCAAAAGTGAATTAGATGGAATTGATTTACTACACACAATACCACTAGAACGTAGCATTTATTTAGAAAGTTACCAAGCCTATTTCACCTTAGGCTGGAGTCCAACCTGGGGTTGGGTCACAAAAAACTGGAAGTACTTCAACTCAGGAAGTGAACACTTATTCGACATTACCCAAGACCCTCAAGAGTTACAGGATTTAGCGAATAGCAAAGGCCAAATTAATCAAACTTTTCGCCAGCATATAAATGAGATTTTTAATTTGCCGGCATTGGCAACCCAACTCGCCAACGGCCAAGACCCGGATTTAGTGGAAGCAATTCAAGCTTTGGGATACGCCGAAGCTGGCGAATGGGGAAGTGCCCCACCACTTCCGTTTTCAAATAACCAACTCATTGATCCGTTCGGCAAGAGTAACAACTTGGTTAAGCAGGCCAAGTTCAATGATTTGTGGGCGCAGGGGAAATTGCGTAAGGCCGAAGTTGTTCTGCGTGAATTAGTCGCGGAAAACCCCAATGGTATCCGTAACTTGGATAAATTTGGCGCCTTGCTAGTCAAGTTCAACAAAACTCAAGAAGCTATTCCGCATCTACTTAAAGTAATCAACAATGGCGGTGCATCGGATATTACATACGGCAATTTGGCTTCCTGTTATATTCAAAACAAACTCCCTGAATTGGCGATTAATGCCCTGAAACTGGCGCTTCAGCTAAAACCCGACAATGCTAATTATCGCGGGGCTTTAGTGCAAAACCTGCAACAACTCGGCCGCACCAAGGAAGCAAAATACTTTCAAGCAGGTGGTGCCGTGGACGGCGAATACGCGGCAGGGCGGCTAAACCAAAAGTAGATTAAGATTCCGCGGCAAGTAGCTTGTTCGGTGATGGTTATGCATTAATAAACTTACTGTTGCTGTAAAAGCAGTCAATCCACCTAACACAGCACCCAGGAGTAATTTCTTAATGAAGCCTTTAGGATATATTCTAAAGACTTAAAGTACTTTTGTTGCCACCACATTGGTCGCCTGCCCCATTTGCAGTGCTTGGAACCAAATAAACATACCCGCAGCTGGCGGCGGGACATTAATCGTCCAACTTACGGAGCCGGTAGCGTCGGTAGCAGTTGGTCCAGCTAAGGCGCTTGGGTTATCAAGGCCAGCGGTGACGTTTAGCGGAGGAATCGGTGTACTCCCTAGGCCGGCCAAACTGTAGCCAAGATAAGTCGGTGAATTTGCCAGTCCATATTTCACTAAAAAATCAACACTCTGCCCGGCTACTAGTGGATCAGGGTTTACCCCTAACATGAATCCTCCAGACGACTGATCGAAAAAATAAACGCCAATATCAGCACGAGTGCCATCTGGATCTGCGGCGCCAAGTGGATCGCCGGAATCGATACATGGCGAGGTCGACTTTAGATGGAAGTCACCATTTAACGCATCAACAAATTGCGGATCTGTTTTCAAGTTTCCGCGGCCAATGTAGCTACCCTCCACGTCACAGTAAGTCACGATTGGGGTGCTAAAAAAGGTGTAGATTTCTTGATTGCCGTTATCCCAAAAAATGCAATTGGTGACCACTGGCGAACTATCGAAATCACACCAAAGACCAGCGCCTTCGACTGCCTGATTTAAACTAACCGTACAATTAGTAATCTTTGCATCACAATCGTAAAGGTAACACATGATTCCTCCGCCGCCATAACCAGCTTTGTTATTAGTTACTAAACAATCACTAATAGTTGGCGCTGAGTATTCATCGCAGAAAATTCCGCCACCACCAAAACCAACTGCAACGTTGTAATTAATTTCGCAGTTTTGAATTGTTGGAGAGGATTTGGAAATGCAACTAATCCCACCACCATTTTCGTTTGCTTGGTTTTGTTCAATCACACAATTTTCAATCAAGATACTTGAATCATCTAAAAAGATTCCACCTCCATAACTTCCTGGTCCTGGCCCAGAGGCATCGCCACCGGTAATCAACATTCCGTCGATCACAGTTCCAGGCTTTAAGCCTTTGCAATAAATCACCGATTGGCGGGCTCCGCTCGCGTCAATGATTGGCTGGTCGGTCGGTGTAGCGCGCATAAGCACAACGCCTTGCTGCATTTGCAGTGGGAAGCGTTCGTTACTAGCCAGCGAATAGGTGCCGCCGGACAGCAAAATTCGATCGCCGGAACGGGCGACCGCTAAAGCATCTGCCACCGTAGCAAAGTCAAAACCGGGACCGTGGCCGACCGAATAATCGGTGGCAATGGCGGGAAGGCTAAACAATGTAATGGCGAGTATTAGTGAGGGAATGCCTTTCATGGTTCAGTTTTAGTCTAACAAGAATTGCGATACGTTGCCCTGATTTAGGGATCTACTTTTAAAAGCAGATCTGCCAGTAGTTAATAAATTCAACGACTGCGGTGCAAAGTTGTTGGGCAGTTTTTGGTCGATTGCTTTTCTTTCTGGCTTCAATTGGCATTTCAATTTGAATTGAGCGAAGTCCTGAATTTGGATGAGTTGCCGAACGGTAACGGCGAGTTATATAACCACCATTAAAATACTTTTCGCCATTTGGGTGAGGTATAGCAGGAGATGGAACCGCGCGTAATCCAGCACGGGCAATACATCCACCTAGCGAGTATTCGCCATTTACCCACGGCGACAACTCCGAAGTGGGGCTTTGGGCTAACTCAGCCAATTCGCTAGCCCCAATTGCGTGGCCAATTTCAAACCAGTTATTTGGATGCCCTTGCGCGTGCAAATCCAACAATAATGCCTGACCCTTGCCAATTTTGAGCGCGGCATTGCAGGCCATTTCAACTTCGCTGTGATAGCGCCGCCACGCATGGGCCGACCAGGGATCACCTTGTGTGGCCTCCGCACGCGGACGATTGGAATCCAATTTTTTGCGGCGTAAATTCGTCGTAACGATAAATGGAATTAACTTTTGTTGTTCAAGGTTCTCTGCCAACCGCAAAGTTATTTCTTGCGCGGCGGTATCACGCACTAACACCCCTTTCGTACGAGTTGCAATGTAATCGGGCATTTCACCGCCATCGTGGGGTGCGGACAGCACTAATGCACAGTTGCCCTCTTGGAGAATTAACCAGTCTTGCAAACATCGCAAATAAAATTCTTGAATGCGCTCGGTCCAATCGTCAGTTGGCTTACCAATTTTTGAATTTACTTTTACACGACTTTTTTCCTCAAGCTCATGCCATTCAGCAGGAAATCCAAGCCCGGCAATTTGCTTAACTAAATTTTCTCCGAACAATTCATCTTTGGTACTCGACAGCCAAAAAGGTGGCGTGTGATTCAACGCAAGACCATTACTATCTCCAGACAACCACGCTGACCCTTTTGCTTTTTGCTTCAATAACTTTTCAAGCTGAGTGGGGCCATCTTCGACAACTTCATGACTTGCTGATGCTTGCATATCGATAACTGCAACCCCACGAATATACGATTGATGTATTTCATGACGAGCTAAGCCATCTTTATTTAGCGCAACCAAAGAAACTAGATAACCGCCAGTAGCATTCCCCAATAGCATTATTTTCTGGGAATCGACGCGGTACTTATCACTTTGTCCACGAACTGCAGCAATCGCCAAAAACACATCTTCGCTGGCCTCCGGAGTGGGCCCATCCGATGCCTGGTGGTAATCAATGCTGGCAAAAGCCCAACCATTTTTATTGGCCCATCTCGCCTTAGTCACCGCTTCTCGAGAGGATTTACTACCGGCCACGGGGAGCCCCCCATGCACATAAAACACCACCGGATTAGCATCTTGACCCTTCTTACGAGCGGGCAAATAGATGTCCAACTTTTGCACCGCATCCCATCCATAGGCCACATCTCGATACACTTTAGCCTCAGCCGAATCAACGCAACCAACTTCTGAGAAGGAGCTTAGGGGAACGAGGGCGAGGATGGTGGAAGTAACTAACATGAGACTCTGACCCCAGCGAGTGGGTCAGTATTACTGGATTTGAACTTGGGCGGCCGGGGAATCTGCCCACAAAGCACCCATCGGCGCTGCGGCTTCTAGAAAGAGGCTAATCCCTTGAGCAGATATTGGAATTATAGGGCTCGGCCAGTTGGCATTCCCCCACTGGTCGGCCACGGTCATGCCCGCCAACTCAACATTTGGGCCCAAATCGAAATTGTGTGAATCAAACAATGAACCAGAAGTCCCTGTCGACCACAGCATCCAACAAGGCGATGTCGCAGGGACATTTTCCAAATCAACACTGATCGTGCTCCCAGCTTGTGCATTACTCGGAGCAGTAATAGCAATTTGATTTTGCTCCGGGGAGTCACCAATGTCGCCAGTTAATTCCCAAGCCACAACTTGGTTTTTGGGATCGAGACCTTCACCATCAACAATACCGATTAATACGCTTCCACCACTTGGCAACTTTGGCCCCAGTGCCAAGCCTTCAACGTTCTGATTAATCGTGCGAATTCCTGACCAAAGTTGCTGCTTACTGACTTCAGTAAAAGTTGTTCCCGGCAAACCATTATCAAAGGCACCATCACTAATATCTGTTGCATTAGAAAAATCAACTTCATAAATGGCGGTTCGAAATGCACCGGACAAGTGAATTGCAACACTGCGTTCCAAAGCAATTAATCGACCGTTTGGCAAAGCGGCCAAATCAACTAAACCACTTCCAGTTGGTGGAATTGGAATCCCGTGAATCGAACGAGTGCGATAAGCGTATTGCTCTTGCGCAACAAAGCCTGCACCCAAATCGGTAAAGCGTTGCAACCTAACCAAGGCACTACCACCCGAACCAGAAACAACAGAAGTTGGACCATCAATTATTAAATTTTCTTCATTCGATATCCATAAAGCATTGAAGTCTAGATGCCGTGAAAGTGCCTCCACTCCTAAACCAGAACTTATTTGCGAATAAATACTTGGAATCAATAGCTCACCGATTTTGTCGCCAGTCGCCAAATCAAATTCCAATACTGCCGGGGCACCTTCGTCCGCCAAGTAAATAGAATTTCGCGTGCGATCGGCCCAGCACATTCCCTCATAATCTCGAAATTCAGAAATGGTTAGCCCACCTGTAATCTCCGCATTCGCAAATGCGCCCTTGCTATCAAAACGCAAATCCAAAAAGACTAACTTGTCGTTAACTGCGACGAAGCGTTCGCCTCCTAGCCACATCAATCCGCTTAAACCAAATACATCAAAGCTAACGCCATGTTGGTCGACTGCGATTTCAGCTAAATCCCTAGTGCCACGAAAACTAGCCCCAAGGCTTTGTGCGGGAAGTGCACAAGAAACCAATGACAGCAACAAAAAAACTAAAGAAACTATGTTCACCTCGGCATTATAGTTCCACTAACGATGCGACAAACAGCCCTCCCCAACCCTAATCGTGGCCAAGCAATTTGGTTGCACATTGTTTTTCTATGCATTACCCCACTGCTCGCCGTAGTGCTAGTGCCATGGTGGGCATTCACCCACGGAATAACCAGCACTGAAATAATTGCGATGGTTTCTTTGTGGGGAATTTCAGGTCTTGGTATCACCGTCGGCTACCATCGACTATTTTCCCACCGATCATTTGAAGCGCCGGCAATCGTGCGCTTCGTTGCTGCAATACTCGGTGGAGCAGCTTGGCAAGGAAGTGTTATTCGTTGGTCATCAGGACATCGCCATCATCACACAAAAGTTGATACCGACCTCGACCCCTACAACGCCAAGCGCGGGTTTTGGTGGTCACATATGGGTTGGATTTTTTTCCGAAACGGCATCGATGAGTCTTTTGAAAATGCACCTGATTTAAAAGAGGACCCAATCTGCAGGTGGCAGCACCGTTGGTACATGCCACTTTCAATTGGCTTTAACTTTGGAGTGCCAATCATCATCGGAATTATCACTAATGACATTTGGGGCATGTTGCTTTTTGCTGGATTAGTAAAAGTTGTCCTCCTCCATCACTGCACATTCTTTATCAATTCCTTAGCACATATTTCCGGCAAGCAACCTTGGAGTAGCGCCAATACCAGCAAAGACAATTGGTTACTTTCCTTTTTTACTTTCGGCGAAGGCTACCACAACTATCACCACTCTTTTGCGGCCGACTATCGCAACGGACCTAAAGCACACAACTTCGACCCCGGCAAATGGATTATCTGGTGTTTGAGTCACATTGGTCTCGCGAGCAAATTAAAACGGGTCGGCTACGATGCCATTTACCGCAAACGCTTTACTGAAAGTCTGGAACGCATGGACCCTCGCCCAAGCTTGTCCCAGCTACGTGAGAACATTGAGCATTCGCTAGACGAGTTGCAATATGCGCGCAAAGAAATGATGGTTGCCGTGCGTGAATTCAAGGAGCGGCGCACTGCTGCTCAACGTCAACGTTTAAAACAACAGAAGCACGCCTTTCGCCAAGCACGCAAACAGGCCAAGCGAATGTTACGCGATTGGGAATTAGCGGCATCGTGTTAAAATTGGCGAGTGTCCAACCGCTCTAGATTAACCGCTACCAGAAAAAATCGCGCGCAAGCTGGTTTCTTGGTTGGATTATTTGTGGCGATTTTTATACTTATTTTGCCGTGGCACATTGCCAGTGAACATCATCATGGCTTAGTCATCAGTAATACTGACGCTCACCACTGTGCGACTGACGACCACGACAATTGATCTGATCTCCTGCAACGAACATTAGCTCGATTGAGGTTTAGCTCAAACCAAGTCACTTAAGTAATCATGTCCGTCAAAAAAACTCTCCCGACCTCCTTACTGTTTTCTAGCCTGTTATTAGTTGGCTGCGGAGAGCACTCCCATTTACATCCTCACACTGGGGATGATTCCGCTCACGAATTGCCCACTCGCGCGCAAACCGTGTGGACCCAACAACACGAATTCTTTTTTGAAAACGATTTTGCGGTTGTTGGTCGTGCAACTGGATTCGCTTTGCATGTTTCCAATCTCACAGATGGTAGTCCGCGTAAAAGCGGCGCGCTAAGTGCGACCTTCACCAAGGGGCAAAAAACTTTGCACTTGGACTTGCCCGCGCCAAAGCGACCGGGCATCTACCTTGGCGAAGTCGCGTTTGATGAGGTCGGAATATGGGAGTGGTCGGTTGCAGTCGATGGTGATTCACCAAAGCTGGCGGCAGTTGAGGTTTATGCTGATCTTCAAGAAGCGATCAGCGCTGGAAACTCTATGAGTGACGAGGATTCTGGAATAACCATGCTTAAAGAGCAGCAATGGCCTGTTCGAATGTTAGTCGAAACCGCCAAACGAGAAGAGCTTGCCGAGCGAGTGCCGGCCACTGCACGAGTTAGCGCCTGCCGCACTCATACAGCGCGCATAAATACTCCAATTGGCGGCGAAGTACTTCCGCCACCAAAGCAAGCTCGCATTACTTTAGGCCAGCAGGTTCAAGTTGGCGACATCTTGGCGGTCTTACGCATTCCTTTGCTCGGAAATGAATTTGCCAGTCGTGAAAGTTCTTTGACCGCGGCCATTAGTGAATTAAAACGTGCCAAGGCCGAACTCAAGCAGATGGAGGCCAATTTCACTCGCATTGAAGGATTGCATCAGCAGAAAGCGAAATCAGATCGTCAACTTGAAGAAGCGCAATACCAACTTTCCCGTGCTTTGGTGGCGGTTAAAGCCGCTGAAGAAAATGCCGAAGCATGGTCTAGCGAACACCCTGGAACAGCAATGGAATTTGCAATTCGCGCACCAATTACTGGGCAAGTGATTCATGCGCCAACTGCAAGTGGTGAATGGAGTGCGGCCGATGAACTTTTATTCCACATCCAAGACCTAAGCCAATTGCATGTGTCAATTCGAGTTTCCGAGGCAGACTTAACCAAACTTGACCAAACACCCCGAGCGCATATTCCTCACCCAGTTGATGGAAGCCTGCTCGACTTGCCCGGAATTGATGGCGAATTGTTGATGAGCGCACCAATCGTTCATCCAGTAACTCATTCAGCCGAAGTGTTGTATGAAATTCCCAATCCAGGCTGGCTCAGATCCGGCATGACGCTCTCGGCCCACCTCTCGACCTCAAGTTCGCGCCAAGTTTTGTCAGTGCCCTCGTCGGCAATCGTCGACGCAGCCGGAATTCAAGTGATCTTTGTGCAAACCGGTGGTGAATCTTTTGCGCGACGAACGATTCGCACTGGTATTCATGATGGGCACCGAGTTGAAATTCTTGAAGGGCTTAACGAGGGCGAACAAGTAGTTACCGATGGTGCCTATGTAGTACACCTTGCTTCTCTTTCAGGAAGTATTCCTGAACACTCACATTAAAACCGGAGCATCGTCATGGATAATTTAATTCGATGGGCGCTTCATAATCGCGCAGTTGTTCTAGTTCTAGCATTGGTCTTTACGATTTGGGGTGGCACCACCGCGTTGCAAGCGCCGGTAGATGTGTTCCCCGATCTCACCGCGCCAACTGTTACGGTTTTAACTGAAACCCCCGGCATGGCTTCCACCGAAGTCGAAAGCTTGGTTACATTTCCGATTGAATCGAGCCTAAACGGTGCGCCGGGCATTCGCCGCGTTCGCTCAAGTAGCGCGGTTGGAATTTCCATTGTTTATGCTGAATTCGAATGGGGAACCGACATCTTTCGTGCGCGACAAATTGTCACAGAAAAGCTCGGCTTAGTTGCCAACTCACTGCCCGAGCAAAGTGGCGAACCAATCCTTGCACCGATTTCATCGATCATGGGAGAGATCCTTTTCGTGGGTCTTAGCTCAGAGCTAGACGAACCGATTGCGGTACGCACATTCGCCGATACTCAGTTGCGTAGGCGCTTATTGGCAGTTCCAGGAGTTTCTCAAGTAACTCCAATTGGGGGCGGTGCGCGCCAATTTCAGGTTTGGTTAGACCCCACCCGACTTGAGACATTTGGTATTTCCATCACCCAAATAGCTGAAGCAATCCGAGTTGCAAATGTAAACATTCCTGCTGGATTCATCGCTCAAGCTGGCTGCGATTTTCTAATAACCGGAGTCGGACGCTTCCGCACCGTCGATGACATTTCAGCATTAACATTGGAAAGTCGTGATGGAGTACCCATTCAAATCCGCGACCTTGGCCGAGTTGAAATTGGTGCTCGACCGACTCGTGGAACTGCGTCAATTCAAGGTCAAAATGCGGTGGTTATTGGAATTCAAAAACAACCAAATGTCAATACTCTAGAGCTAACTAAACGCATAGCTGAAGTTTTAGATGAAGTCGAACACCAACTTCCCGGTAGCATGGTTTTGCACCGTGACTTATTGCGTCAAGCAGACTTTATTGAATCCGCACTCGACAATATTCTCACCGTCCTACAAGATGGTGCCTGGTTGGTGGTACTAATTGTCGCTTTCTTTTTACTTAATGTACACGCAACCTTAATCACTTTAACCGCCATACCCTTGTCGCTTTTGGGTGCAGTTTTAGTATTGAATGCTTTAGGGGAAACGATCAACACCATGACCTTGGGCGGCATGGCGATTGCAATTGGAGCATTAGTAGATGACGCAGTCATCGATGTAGAAAATGTCTTTCGGCGCCTGCGCGAAAATGCCACCTTAGCACTTAGCAAACAGCGAAGTTCATTGAAGGTAGTACTTGACGCTAGTGTCGAAATACGCTCGTCAATTGTTTTTGCGACGCTAATCATTATTTTGGTATTCATACCACTCTTCTTTTTATCTGGGATTGAAGGACGACTCTTACAACCATTGGGATTGGCCTATGTTTCAGCCCTCGCAGCTTCCCTGCTAGTAGCAGTCACAGTTACGCCGGTGTTGTGCTCACTTTTCATTCCAAATTCAAAGTCTCTCCATCAACAGAATGAACCACGCCACATTCAATTTTTCAAACGCAAGTACCAGGCATTATTGCTGCCGACATTGGACAAGCCACTGCTCTCAGTCGGACCAGCCGTCCTCGGCTTACTGCTCGCATTGATTGCAGCGCTACAATTTGGACGCGCTTTTCTGCCTGAGTTTAATGAAGGCGCACTCACAGTTTCGGCCGCCACTTTGCCTGGGACTTCACTTGAACAAAGTGACAAGCTTGGAGGAATGGTTGAAGATATCTTTTTGACTCATCCAGAAGTTGTTTCAGTTGCGCGCAGGACTGGACGTGCCGAATTAGATGAACACGCCAGCGGGGTCGAATTAACCGAACTTGATGTTCGCTTAGAAATGCAAAATCGGTCGCGGGAGGAATTTTTAACGGCTGTCCGCAAGGACTTACAAATGGTGCCTGGAATGTTGTTCACTATTGGCCAACCTATTTCTCACCGCATTGACCACATGCTTTCAGGAACGCGCGCCGCGGTTGCAGTGAAAATATTTGGCCCCGACCTCAGAGAGCTTCGACGGCATTCCGAATTGGCCAAACAAGCCATGAGTACAATTCCCGGCGTTGTTGATTTGGCTGTTGAGCAACAAGCTGCGGTACCCACCCTACAAATCAAATTTGACCGCACAGCAATGGGGCGACTTGGAGTTGCGCCCAGCGAAGCTGCGGCCACCCTCGAGGCGGCCGTCCAGGGTTACAAGGCGACTGAGCTACTCGAGGGTAGTTACCCCTTCGATGTATGTTTACGATTAGATCTCCAAGGGCAACCCTTAGCTGCATTAAACAGAATTCCAATTCTTGGAACTCCCGCGGCGAGTCATCTTTCGGCAGGTGCCTACCTTCCACACCAAGACGCGACAGTTGTTCCACTTAGTGCCGTTGCAGAAATAATTCGTGACGCAACTCCTAACCAAATCAAGCATGAAAATGGACAACGCAAGATGGTCGTTTCATGCAACGTTGCAGGGCGCGACCTAGTGTCGGTAGTTGAAGACATTCGCCGCGTAGTGCAACCGCAATTCGAGGATTCAGCTGGCTACCGCGTTGAGTTCGGCGGCCAATTTGAAAGTGCCCAATCTGCACAAAAACGCATCCTACTCTTAAGTCTGGGAATTATTTTAGGCATTGGCTTTCTCCTGCGCATGGCATTTGGCGAAGGCCGCGATGCCTTATTCGTCATGGCCAACTTACCATTGGCCTTGATTGGTGGAGTTGTTGGTGTGTGGTTGGACAATGGTATTCTTTCAGTTGGATCGCTAATTGGCTTTATCACGGTTTTCGGAATTGCCACACGCAATGGAATCATGTTGGTGTCACACATTCGACATTTACAAACTCATGAAGGGATTAATGATCTGCGTCAAGCTGTGGTGCGCGGCGCCAGCGAACGCTTGGTGCCTATTTTGATGACCGCAATTGCTTCAGGAATGGCCCTTGTTCCATTGGCGATGGCTGGCGGGGAATCCGGCAGTGAAATCCAAACTCCGATGGCTTGGGTTATCTTGTTTGGTTTGATAAGTTCAACCATCTTAAACATGATTGTGGTGCCGGCGCTTTACTTACGATTCGGCCGCCCGGCAACATTGGAGACTAACTAATGCGTTCGTACCAACTACTTCTTTTAATCACTTGCCTATTAGCGGCTTGTTCATCATCAGCAGATTTGGCCGAACTAGATCGCCAACGCCAGATTCCAAAAATAAAAACAGTACGCCCCACCCATACTCCAGCCCAATTCAAACAACTAGACATTGAGCAAGCACTTCAATTAGCCCGCGCTAACTCCCCCGCTTTGAAAGGTGCTCAATATCGTGTGGAAGCCCAACTGCAACGTTTGGAAGTGGCAGGAAATTTACCCGACCCCGAGTTGGCACTAAAAACCGAAGCTAGACCTTTAAATTCTTCATCAGCATCAAGCGGAGAAGTGTTTATTGGCGTGCGCCAGGGGCTGCCACTTGGTGGCGAACTTTCAGCGGCTGAGGCGGTTGCCCAAGAGCAATTGCACATGCTTAAGTTAAAACGGGACCAGCTTGAAATAGAACTGGAAGCACGGGTGCGCGGCGCATTTTCAGCAGCACTTATGTTGCAAAAGGCGCTTGCACTACAAACTAAACGCATTGATATTGCAGGTGAACAATTGCTTTTGCTAAAGGCGCAAATCGAAGCTGGCGAACTAACTTACGCCGCTATCGCCAATGCCAATATGCAGCAAAGCAAACTGCGCAATCAACAATTCGCGCTGATGCGCAAATTGCAAAGCGCGACCAAACAATTAGCTACTCACTTGGGGATTTCTTCTGAAATAAATTCACTCCTTGGCTCTCTTGAAACAGCCAGCGACCTGCCGCAACTTGAACAACTACTCGCTAACTTAGAACTGATTCCAATTGTTGCCACAGCAAATTCAGAAGCGCAAGTTGCTCATCTTAAGGCCAAACTGGCAGCGGCGCGCAGAATGCCACAAATTGAATTGGAACTTTTCTATCGAGAAACTGAACTTGGCAATGATGCCTTTGATGCGGCAGTGATTCTTGAGCTACCGCTTAGTGGTAGACGCGCCGCCAACAGTCGAGCTGCTACCGCTGATGCCCATGCCGCCCAACAACTCGCCAACTTAAATCGTCAAGAAACCCAACTTCAACTAATCGAGTTGCATGCCAACTTAATTTTCGCAAAATCTCAACTCGAAAGTTATCGAAAGGACATTGTTCCGAGTTTAGAGGAACAGGTTGAATTTGCCCAGCTAAGCCACCAAGCCGGTGATTCGGAGCTATCAGAATTGCTCAAAACGCAAGAAAGCCTCTACCAAGCCCAACTAGGCGAACTTGAGGCATGGTTAGCACTAATGGTCACGTGGGGAGATATAGTTCCATTCCTCCCCCAACAGTGACCCAATTGCTGGGGTCAGAGTTCAGCGCAATATTTTTCTAATAATCTTTTTTCGCTAACCGATATTAGTGGGGACTGAAAAGGGCATTGGCCCCTACAACCTAAAAACCAACAAGGAGATAGCCACGCGTCGTGCATACACTGCCCTAATCTGGGCGCCCATTCTTGCTCTAACGTCCTGCTTAGGATCTGCTGAAAAAACAGCTAGTGCAACTTCGGAATTAAACCTATTAGTTGGAGACGCTCCAATTGATTCCCTGGCCAGTTTTCAGGTCGATGTAATTGAAATTAAATTGCAACGAACTGATGGTTCACAAACAGTCAATTTACTTAACGGCCAACGACGCCTCGATTTACTCGGATTGTCGGGTAGTTTTTCTCTAGTTGGAATTGCTGAAGTTGAGCCAGGTAACTTCAATGGGGTCAGCGTCGCAATTGACCCAACTACGGTTAATGCGATTGGCAAAGATGGAATTAATGTCCCTGTCACCATAGTTGCCAGCACCGGCAGCGGAGATTTCGGTGGCGTTAATTTGCAGCTTAATGACAATGAACATGATTCCTTGGCTATTGATATCGATCTAAGTCGCTCACTTAGCGATGACGGCGCCGGCGGTTTGCTTTTTGACATTAACCTCATCAGCCACGAAGCCGATGGTACCGAAGAAATGGATGAATTCCGCGGCCTTGTTGAATCAATCGATGTGGCCGGATTTGCTTTCGATGCGGCGATCATTGATGACGATGACAATTTTGGAAACATCAAAGTGGTCATCGACCTTAGCGCGGTAATGCTAGATTCGTCCGGCAATGTGGTCGCAGCAATAAGCGACTTTATGGCACTACTTGCCTTGGGAGTCGAAGTCGAGGTGGACGGACAAGTCAGCACCAACGGGAAATTTGCCGCCAACCGAATTCGCATTGAAGACGACATTGAAGCGGTGGTTGAGCTTGAAGGAAACATCATCAGCTACGACTTAGCGGCCAACACCATTGACATTCTGGTTGAAGAAATTGAAAAAGGTGAAGACTTGGCAGATTCAGTACTCGCGACTTTAGCAAACCCAAACTTGGTTCAAATTTCGTGGGACATCAATACAAAGTTTAACCGTCCAGATGGACTTTCAGCCTCAACTGATCTCGCGGTCGGAATGGAAATCGATGTGCGCTTTGCTAGTTTTGCTGCACCTGCTCCATTTCTCGCCAGCGCAATTGAAATTGAAGATGATGATGTTGAGTACGAAGGTGTAATCACTTTAATTGCCGGTGATTTAGCATCCTTCAATTTGGAACTGGATTCAGATGACCCTTCGGCGGGATTGGCCGGTGGTGATGTTACGGTGCAACTAAGCGGTGGCGCAATTTTGTACCTCGACACCGAAGAAGAAGCTCTTCTTTCCGCGGACGACCTTTGGGTCGGTATGGAAGTTGAAATTGAAGGCGCATTAACGGGGCCATCTGGAGCAATGCTGATATCACCTTCGGAAATAAAAGTTGAGCCCGGTGAACTCGAGGCGACTCTTGATAGTGTCGATTTAGGAGGCCTAAGTATGTCCTTGTCGGCAGTGTCTGAAGACGATCCCTTTGGCGGCGACACCGTTTCAGCAACCGACACTTACCAACTTGCAAGCGGTGCAGTCGTCGAATACGACGACAACCAATTGGACTTATTGGGCATTGCCAGTTTAATCGCAACTAATGGAAGTCTTTCAATTGCAGCGCAAGGTGTGCGCAACCAAAGTGGTGTAGTAATGCTTTACCACCTTGAAATCGAATAGCGACTCCATCACTCAAGCAACATAACTTCACTAATGCCGCATGAAGTTAAGTCAAGAGCTTGAACATACAATTGGCCACATAGTCCTGGTGGCAAGTGCAGGCCAGTCGACGCCCCACCAAAAGCGTCACTGGTCAACACTTTTCCAAGCGCGGCTGTTGAATCTAAGCCGAGCATAGTGCCGGCACACAAGTAACCATTCGGCACCAAAAAACTTCCTGTATTAAAAGCATAAAGAACGGCAAGTTTAGCCGATGGGCTAGCACCCGAAATGTCAATTTGCAAATTCGGGCAAGTGCCTAAGACTACCATGTGTAAGGGTGTGACAGGAACCACTTCACCACTTATCACACTTCCTTGGTAAGGAGGGCCAGCCCAAATCTCAAACTTACTAGTAGTGGTATCAACCACAGACGGAATTGATGTCGAAAGTGGAGTTATAAGTTTTAGTGTTAAGTCAACGCCAGCACTATGCCAGTTTCCGGGTAAAGTAAATTCTATCGAGTCTAAATCGACATTTATATTCAACCCGGAAAAGTCAGATCCATACCACGGCAAATCCAAGCTCAAAAAAGTGCCGGTGCCATTTTCGAAATCACCCAAAGTGTAGGTCCATTCAAAGGTACCGGACATCGGCTCCGCTGGGTCATAAGGGTGGGTATCGTGAGGGAGCAGAAAAACATTCTCCAAATTATAAACCGTAGTTTTAACTTGGGCATTCAACGCCGTGGTTATGAAGCCCAAGCAAAGTGCCAGCAAAGAAGGAGTTATTTTGACCATAGGTGATTTTAACTGAAAAACGAAATAGTGGAAAACAATCCATGTGTGCCCGTTTTCTGGCTCTTATTGGTCAGGTGCCGCCCTTTGGGCGCACGCCCCTCCACCCAACCTCAAAACTAATGAAACAATTAACCACCACCGTAGTAGCCATTGCTGCGATTTGCCTGGGAAATCTTGCTGCACAGGAATCCTCCACCCCCAATCTTTTTGACCCTGTACCAGTTAGTTTAATCTCTGGAAGTCATCAAAATGATGTGGCAATTCGCCAGGACAACGTTTATTTCAACTTTGACGCATTGAAGTTAGAGTCTGAATTAAGCGACCCCAACTTCACCATCAACTTAAACTTTTTTCCAGATGTCAGCTTTGAAGCAAGCTTTGAAAGTTCCGAAATTGTTTACCAAGATGGAAAAATTTACAACTTTTCAACTGGTGATGGCTACTGGAATTACGCCTCATTCTCGGTCGTCAATGGCGCTGTAACCGGCGTCGCGCGTAAAGATGGGATGGTCTATACGGTGGGAAACATCGGCAATGGACAGTTCACCGTTTCAGAACTCGACGAAACTCTTTACGAACAATGCGGAGTAGATGATTCATTCAACATTGGACAATCATTTCAACAAGGCAACAACGGTAATTCAGGTCGCTCACACGGAATGCACGTTGCTCATATTTTAATCGTCTTCACTACTGATTGCGTAAGCGCTGAAGGTGGCCTCGACGGTGCCAACAGTTTGGCGAATTTGGCAGTCAGCGAAATGAATCGTTCACTTGCAAACGGCGATTCAACATTCCGCATGAACTTGGTTTACACTTACGAAGCCACGACCTACACTCAATCTGGTGTTCAAGGAGACGACTTAAGCAATCTCCGCGCTACTAGTGACGGCCAACTTGATGAAGTTCACGCATTGCGCGACGCACACGGCGCCGACTATGTGCAGCTTTTCATTGCCAACTACGGCACTGGCATCGCTTACGTTAATTGCACCGATTCGACAGCTTTTGCAGCTGACGCATTTTCGGTCAGTAAAAATACGCGCGCAGCTTGGGATTACACTTTAGCCCACGAGCTAGGTCACAACATGGGGCTTAAACACAACCACGCAGGCAGTGGATCAGGCACAACCTGCAGTGACCGCAATTACAATTTCGGCTACCGCAGTACCAACTACCGCACCATCATGGCCTACAACCCTGGAAGTGTTTTGCCTATCTACTCAAATCCGGACATGCTTGATCCAGACGGTGAAGTGCTCGGCACATCTACCTTGGAAGATGCTTCGCGGCACATTGGCGAGTGGTACCCCAACTTCATTGCTTACCGTGGCGGCGTTTCGATTTACCATCAAATCAATACGACCTTTGATGGCGGCAACGGCGCTGGCGGCAACATGTTCGACATTAAGCCGAAGACTGACATTTCACTTACGGGTTTTGCAATCAATACACGGCTTGCCGTCGGCACAAATGCGATGGCCAATATTTGGTATCGCGAAGGAACCTGGGTTGGACATGACACAAGTTCGACTGGTTGGATACTGCTTGATTCAGTCAACGGCACTAGTGCGGGTGAAGGTTCACCAACAGTAATGGACCTTGACCTTCATACTGGCCAAGACAAAGTCTTTGAAATGGACAAAACCTATGGAATTTTCATTGAGGCCACCAATGGGGTTCACGGCGACTGGCGTTACACCAATGGCGACGACACCTACGAAGATTCTTATCTTCGCCTAGAGTCTGGATGTGGTGTCGAATACGGCGGCTTTGGCGGCTTAACTTACGACGATCGCATTTGGAACGGACAACTTTACTACGATGGTGCCTGGGGCGAACATTACCTCAACACAACTCTAACTAGTGATTATTCATCATGGAACGGCAACATGTTTGACATTGAATGCCATGAAGATGTCGTAATCAGTAGTTTCGATGTAAATGTTTCAACTCTTGCTGGCGACTTAGCTGGAGTGGACATTTGGTACAAGTCTGGCTCTTATGTAGGCAGTGAAGCAACTCCCAGCGATTGGACTTTCTTAGGAACTGACAACAAAGCGGTTAGCGCCGGCCCTGATGCCTACACCACGGTTGCCATTTCTTCACCTGAACTAAGCGCTGGAAACACTTACGCCTTCTACGTCAGAGTAGGAAATGGTGATTCCATGCATTACTCAGCCGGTTCTTCAACCTGGAACAACTCTGACATGACCATCACTTGTGGTGCATCATTAGGAGGAAGCAATCCCTTTAATGCCGCGGCAACTTCAAGCCAACGCACTTGGAACGGGCGGCTCCGTTACCGCTCTTCTGCTGATAGTCCACACCTAATGGTGGACAATCTAGTTGGTGGTGGCACTGGCTACCTGAACGTTTCAAACTGCTCGCCAGGCGGAACTGTTTATGGTGCCTACTCCCTTCGCGGTGGTGGCCCAACTAGCACTGCATGGGGAACGGTTTACATGACTGCTCCTTGGAGTGATTTCCCTCCCCTAACTGCAGATCCAAACGGTGAAGCGAATATGGTGTTGTCGCCACCTGCATCAATGTCTGGTCGCCAGGTTTGGTTGCAATGCTTGGATTGGAATTCCGCAAGCCTAACTAATGGGGTTGCACTAACCATTCAATAAAACAACTTCTATAAATGGCAAGTGCCCGCCGCAATTGCGGCGGGCACTTTTCTTTTTGCTTTACGAAAGCAGCTACATATCAAGCTGAGAAATGCGTTGGATCATTCCTTTCAAAACTATGTCCAAAAGACTGCCCTCCGAATAATCGCCTGGGGTGGCATAAGTCACACGGTCTTCGGCAATCAGCTTGTGGACCTTTTCTTGGCAAGACCTTTCAACCCACGCATCAGGATCAAAAACTGCCAAGGCATGGCCGCCCTGCTCGCGTAGTAATTCAAATGACGGAATATCTGTATCACCATCGCCCAGAAATATCATTTGCGAAAACGAATAAGCTCGCTCACTTTTTTCAGTACGGCGGTTAAGCGACTCATTGTCCCAATAATTGTCAATACCTTTGCTAATTCGGAAAAGGAATTGTGTTTTGGTGGTGTAATTTACCGCAACCGCCGGCCAAGCAGCTTCATCGCTTTCATCAAACAAATACTTTGAGGCAAAGATCCGCTTGAATTCTTTGGCAATAGCGGTTCCTTGAATTATTTCAGTGTTGCCTGAAGAAACAATGTAGTGGTGAAGTTCTACTCCGAAATTTTCTAGAGCATATTGGTTTATCCGCGCAAACCAATCCTCAACTCCAGGAAAGAATGGCACATGCGCACCATGTTTCCGCAGCATCGCTTTAGTAACCGGAGTTCCCGCGTCCTTAGCCTCCGCCAAAATCCTTTGCATATACATTAGGATTCCATCAGCATTAACGCGCTTGGTTTGCGCATCAACCTGAGGCCAAAATGCTTCAGGGGTTAAGCCTAGAGATGGGAGCAATGAATGCTCCTGGATAGAACCCTTGGCGAGAGTTCCATCGAAGTCGTAAACCAAGGCTACGACCGTAGTTTCATTTGAGGTTTGAGCGGAAGATGTCATTGCGAGATTGAATACATGATAGTTAAGTTTTCCTTCTTACATAATGACAAAAAATTGATAAGCCCAGATTGTGTTCATGCAATGTTTGGCTTCCGCTTTATTGGCCGCTGAGCCTTGTCCAGGGCACCGGAACTATTTGGCGTTATTTCGATTCTGC
>CAZWVI010000014.1:0-73329 GCA_964637165.1 uncultured Planctomycetales bacterium | reverse complement strand
TTTCCGACATCCTTTTTTTGGGTCTTTATGACCCAATGTTTGGGGTCAGAGTCCTACCACTTGAATGGAATTTTTATGTATTCCAGTTCTGGCCGCGGATTACTCGGTGACACCCCTGCACCATTCGCATCAATGTTGAACGTAGTGCGGTAACGAACGAATCGGACACCATCCAACACCGACATGTCAGAGGTCCACGTTGTCAACGATGGCAAGATTGCTCCTCCTTCTGGGTCGTCACTTCCCTGGAACTCGATAATGATCTCACTTGAAGAAGGCATGCCGTCACGTTCTCCTGTCGTACGCACAGTGAAGAACCTTGGGCGAATTGACCATGAAGCACCCGCTAACGCATTCATTGCACCTTCGTCAATATCAGTCGTGATAATCAAAGTATCTAGACTGCGATCGTATTCGGCGTCAACAATTATCAACTCACTTGCACCTGCGGAGTCTGGCAAAACTGAGTACCCTTTCAATGCAGCTGGGTGGCGCAAGAAATCTTCTTGTCCTGACCACACGCTGGCTGCACTTGGAATGGTTAAAGAAGCGGCAGCGAACACGCCATCCGCAGCTGGTGCTGTCAAAATAACCGGCAGTGCCGTAACTTTAGATCCTGCAGTATCGATTCTTCCATCGACGGTATTGACTCCCTTAAAACTAAAGTCAGCATCGGACCAAACTGGGTAATCGCCAACTCCCTCAAGGTGGCGAAAGGCCATACCTGTATCAATCCACTTACTCTGGAATTGCGATGTTGGCGAGAACATTGGCAACAATGCAACCGGCTTCGGCGAAGTAAACATGTCCAAAATTACTTCAAGACGACTGGTCAAAAATCCGCCAGCACCTGGCTTGATGTAAGCCGTAATTCCATTCCGGGCCAAGGTTGGCCAAAAGTAATCATTCTCCGGATCGGGAACGTGGAATTGAATGATTCCATTTCCGCCCGCGCCACCACGACTAAATTGCAGATCGCCATTACCATCGTAAATGTTGCCGGTGCCAATTCGACTGTTCCATGAACCTGCCCAACCGCGGCGACCGCCTTGCGCTTCAACCACAGTTTCAGGGTTTAAGTTAAGAAGATCATTTGGATTGTTGGCAATACCAAGATAAACCTGCGAAAGGTCAATCGCGGTTGCAGAGTGAATGATGATGTGGCCACCTGAGCCGCCACCTGAACCAGACACTTGCCCGTAGGTGTAAATGGTGGACTCGCCACCGTGCCCAACTCCTCCATTAGCCAAAATGGCCGCGTCGCCACCGATAATAATCGGCCCAATTGCCATTACTTGAAGTTGTCCACCACCGCCGCCGCCAGGGGCACCCTTGCGATACCAACCAGACCCCGGAGGGAATGGACGCGCTGGGAACACTTCGGGAAGGGGCATTGTTTGGCCAGAAACACTGCGACTCATAGTTTGCGAGTCGCCACTTGCGCCACCGCCAGAACCGGCCCATGGAGCAAGTAATTCACCGCGAGTTACCGTGCCATCATCGTTTAAACGCGATCCCCAGAAATCGTTTCCGGTGTTTCCGTCATCAGAGAAAATTGATTCTCCGGCGCGCCCAGGGTCAGGCCCATTCGTTGGGTGCCCATCAGCAATTGGGCTTGCCACAAAAATCGCGTGGTCCGGAGTCGGACTTTCATTTACCCACCAGTCTGGGTCAAATCCCGTCGCAGTCGCTGGGTCTGCAGGAATCACGATATCAATCATTTCATCCTCCATTCCGTAAATGCCGTGCGGCAAAGTTGGCGGATTGGTCACATCGAAATTGCCTGGATCGGTTGGTGCCTTATAAGAAGGTGAACGCATTCCATCTTCACCACCGTAAACCGGAAGTTCAGGGGCAACCAAACCATCGAGGGATGTCTCGTACATAAAGTGGAAAGGATCCTGGGGATTTAACCGCTCTTCTGGACCTTTCCAATGGCCATCCGGCCACAAGTTTTGGTACTGGTGATAGTGGTCAGGCCCACTATTGTCCGCACTACTGGGCTTTTCATCGCTGGTCCAGTCGTTCTTCCATATCGCCACATTACTGGTCAGAGCAAATGACCCACCGCCGCCGCCTGCGGCCATTACGTGCGCAGTTTCAGTTGCAGACGAACCGATGTTGCTGCGTTGTTGAACTCCGCCCTCGCCGCCACCGCCACCGGCGGCAACCGCACCAAAAGCACCATTGCCTGGCTCGCCACGAAGTGTTTCAGTCAAGCCCTGAAGTGAGGCAATTCCACCGAGGCCACCACCACACTGACCCATAATTGGACCCTCTGGAAACTGCGGTGAGTTCAAACTTGTTGGCCAGTGAGAATTGAGACCACTCACATTTATCTTGCCTTGAATTTCAACTTTTCCTTGAGCGTAAATAATTAACGGGTTAGTTCCCATTGCTCGCAAAGTTGAACCACTTGCAATGTAAAAATCATCACAATAAAGAACACCATTATAAACCGTGAAGTTGCGGTTCAATGAATCAGTAACTAACACTTGCCCATCAGTACTTATTTCTTTCGATGACTCGTCCATGAAAAAGTCTTGATCCGGCGAAACAAATTGTCCCGGGTAATCAAAACTTGCACGCATCGCACCATCAGCAAATTCTGCAATCGGTGAAGATAAAGAGGCCTCGACATCTAACAATGTTTCATCGTCAAACCAATCGACAAATTCGTCAACGGTTTCGTCGCTTTCGGTCCAACCAAAAAGTGCTCCGTTATAAACTTCTTCCAAAGTTGGATTTTCATGAATAACTGAGACCCATTGAACTTGGCCAGTCTGTCCAACAATATCTGTGAATGAATTTTCAACAATCAACCGCATGGCGCGATCGACCGGCAAAATGCCTGATATTTGAAAATTAAGTAGTGCTCCTGAATCAGTGCAGTTTTGGCTTAAAACCCATGTTCCAGGCAGGCGCAAGCCATTTGCAAATGTTGCTGTTGCAACGTTTGTCAAAGTATCATCTGAATACTCAATATAAATATTAGTATCGCTTAAGTTTGCTTGACGACCATCAATTGATTGGTCAAAGTTAACCACAACCACTGGTTCAGGATCGGTAAAAGTATTTAAACGCTCCGGCCATGAAATATTACTAACCGCAGCAGGGTCGGGGTTTTCATCGATAAATAAACTCTGTGACGGAGGAGATGGCGTGAAGAATGACCGCGAGATACCAATTTCTAATTGATGCCCACCAGTATCGCGAAGTACGTTTTGTCCAAACGATGAGTGGGTTGGGAATTGCAATCGGTACTCGTAGCCGCCTGGCAAAAATGCCCCATCAGTACTATCTTCATTAGTAGGACAATTAGGATTAAAGACAACAACTTGATCGTTGGACCCAGCTTCCAAGGAAAAAGATCCAGTGACTGGACGTCCACCAAGAGCCGAGGAAATTGGAATAATTTGAATTGAATCAAAGCCAATAGAAGTTGGATCAATCGGGTGATTGAAAGAAATACGAATACGGCGGTTTATCTCCCAGACGGACCCATCATTAATGTTAACTCCGGTGACGCTGAAGTCGCCGGCAGTTTCACCTTCTGATTGGGAGAGCTCACTGCCGCCAAAGCACGACCACGTAAGCAAGGCCGGCACCATCAAGAGCCAGCTGAGTGAGTTAAATTTGAAGCGTCTAGACATGAGCATTCTCGTTCTAAGTTTAGCCTCTTCGCGGTAATTCATGGGTGATTAAGCGCAGTGAGACCCTGTATTCAATAGTCTCCTGTGCAAATGGCGTACCGCTACTTTATGAAGAGATTCACTGCTTGTTGGAGCGTATTCGCTCAGGAAACGGCAGGCTGGGCGAATTCGCCCAGTGTTACTGACCCAGCGAGTGGGTCACCCTAGCTTTTTTAGCGACTTTTTGGGCTAGGTCGCCCATTAATTGGGGTCGGTAGTCTATTGTGGACGGTGATGTTTTTCCTTCTCCTCGCCCTCCCCGCCCCTCAAACCCTTCACCTCGACATCCACGGTGCGGCCAATGGCACCGATTTTGGCAAAACCACGGTGCGAATATCCGACATTGATGGTGATGGCTTTGATGAACTTGCGATTGGTGCCGCCAAGGAGAACCGCAACGGCGATCACTCAGGTACCGTTTTTCTGTACTCAGGTTCGAGCGGCAATCTTATTTGGAGCAAAAATGGCCCATCTGCTGGGCGTTTTTTTGGATTTGCCATTAGTGAAATGGGCGACCTAGATGGCGACCAAATCCCTGACATCGCAATATCCTCCAAGCGCGACAACGATCTCGGCCATGTCACCGGGAGAGTGGACATCCATTCTGGTCTTGACGGCAGTTTCATCCGTGGCTTTAATTCCGACATTAATTGGGACCGTTTTGGCCACTCAATTGCTAATGCCGGCGACATTAATTCAGACGGTTTTGACGACATCATTATCAGTGCGCCTAACGACGATTGGTCCGGGCCTGGCTCTGGATGCGTGAGGGTTTTCTCCGGATTTGACGGGTCACTCATTCATTTAATCCGCGGAAACAATCCTTGGGACCTGTTCGGCTGGTCACTGACCACAATTGGCGACATTGACAATGATGGCATCGCCGATTTCGCTGTGGGTGCACCGCGCAGCGATTTCAATGGAAATGAATCAGGTTACGTAACAGCATTTTCGGGAATCAGCGGGTCTCCCATTTTTTCCTGGTACGGTCAAAATCAAGATGCGCTCGGCTATTCCCTAGCCCTAGTCGGCGATTGCAATGGTGACGGCGGACCCGATTTGGTCATCGGCGCGATGAACGACTTCGCCCACCTGACTCAGAAAAATGGCTATGCAGAAGTCTACTCACTGACTGGTCGGCACCAGTTGCTTCACCGCTTCGACCAGGAAAGCCAATTTGATGCCTTCGGCAGCTCAGTCGCCGGCCCGGGCGATTTAAACGGTGATGGCTACGACGACATCATGGTCGGTTCGCCCTCGGCCTCCGCTAACAATGGAAGTACCCAAATTGCCGCCGGCTCAGCAAGAATTTTCTCGGGCCTGAGCGGAGTTCCGCTTTACCGTCTTGAGGGCGATTCAACCAACGACCGACTAGGTTCGTCCCTGTGCGGAATTGGCGATTTAAATCTAGATGGGCTCGCAGATTTCGTTGTCAGCGAACCCGGCGGCAACCCAACCGGCAATGTCTTTATCTACCTATCTGAAGAACGGGCCGACCTCAGCTTTAGCAACTTTGTAGCAGGCGCAACAGCCACTGGGCTTGTAACTGACACTAACCCCAATTCGCCGGTCACATTTCTTTACACAACCGCTGGTTTCGGGCTAACTACATACCCTAGTGGGGTTCGCCTGGATTTAGCGGAACCCATCTCAATTCTAGGCACTCAAACTGCCGATAGTAGTGGTAAGGCGACACTGGATTTCAATGTGCCACTAGGCTCCACTGGGGCCACCATTTACCTCCAAGCCTGGTCTGGCGGCGGCCCGCCACCCGGCTCCGCCACCAACCCGACCTCAGAAATCGTTCAATGATTCTCACCTTCGCACTCTCCGCGCTCGCCCAACACGCCACTCCGGCTCAAAGCGGTGCCACCACCACCCCAAGCCCAATCGATGGGTACACAGTTCGCGAAGGTTTTGTAAACACCTTCACGCATAATCGCCAACTAGACCAAGCCCTAGCCGCTGACCAACACGGAAATATTCTTTCAGTTTGGGATAGCCGCCGCCAAGAAGTGGGCACCTTTGGGATTTTTGGGGCCTGGCTTGATCCATTGGGTCGCCCATTGGGCACCGAGCTGCACATCAACCAAACTGTACAGGGCAACCAAACCCGACCATCTGCCGCCATTGCCGAAGATGGCAGCGCGTGGGTAGTTTGGGAATCAACTGGGCAAGATGGCGATGGGCTGGGAATTTATGCCCGCCGACTGACCCAATCGACCCCATCCGCTGGGTCACCTGATGCCACCTCCACACTACTACCAAACGGCGACGAAATCCGTATTAACCAACAGCGTTCGGGAGATCAAATTCATCCAGTTGTTGAAATCAACAGCCAAGGAGATGTCCTAATTGCTTGGGAAGATTGGTCAACCGGTAACTCCCAAGTTAAAGCGCGGCTCTTCCAACTTGATGGCACCGCCAAGAGCGACGAGTTCTCGTTCGGCGAGTCTGACCAACACCGCCAAATCCTGCCATGTTTGGCACCACTTGCTAACGGAACCTTTGCCGCAGTTTGGGCGACCAACATTTCAGAAACCGGCGCGCCAATTAATCTTCAGGGACGCATTCTGAATAGCGATCTCCAACACGGGAATTTTTTCCAAATAGACACCGCCACTGAAGCTGGCATTGAGCCTTCAATTGATTCCGATGGTGAATCATCATTCGCAGTCGCTTGGATGAGCACCGCCCAAACTGGCAGATACGATGCTTGGTTTCGAATTTTTGACGCACAAGGCGATGCAACAACTGACCCATTAACAACTGGGGCAGGTGGCGATGGCTGGCGCACCGGTGCTTCAGTCGCGATGAATCCAAACGGCCAACTACTTGTCGCTTACAGCCACAACCTTGGCAAGTTGCCAATTAACGAGCCGCGCCGACCACACGAACAAATTGACATTCGAGCGCGCATGTTCGATGCAAATGGGAAAGCAATAACAGAAGGCTTTCGCGCAAACTACCGCACCGAAGAAGAGCAAACTTTGCAAACGTCATTGAATAGTAATCACATTCTATGGACGGCAAACAATCAACTGGCCTTTGCGTGGCACGGAAATGCCGATGGCGACCGTCGCGCCGCTGGACTTAGTCTCCACACGCCAAACGATTTCACTCCTGAAGCACCTCCAGCAATTACCGCAATTGCCGCGGCCAATGACATCACCATGGCTCAAGTTTGGGACACCGAAGTACGCCCCGACTGGGATCCGAACTGGAAACCGGAACCACTCAACCCAGCGCTTCCACGCGGCGGACTTGGTGGCTTTACGGCCTTCAACTCAACTGGTTGGACTCCGCCAGACCCTAACCTTGCGGTTGGCCCCAACCACATTGTCGGTGTAGTTAACTCGCAAATTTCATTCTTTGAAAAAGATGGCACCCAAACTTACACCAAATCACTTTCTGGTGGTTCGGGATTCTTTGGCAACAACATCAGTGGTGGTAGTGCCGGCTCCTTCGTCTTCGACCCGATTGCGCTTTACTCTTCACACCACGATCGTTTCGTAGTTGCCTCGGCTGAAGACACCAACAACACTTCATACATCTGCATTGGTGTTTCTGATGACAACGATCCAAACGGGAACTGGCACACCTATCGCATCACTGCAACGAGTTGTGGTTTCCTTGACTTTCCAAACATTGGAATCGATGAAAATGCTGTTTACATTTCCGGCGATTGCTTTAGCGGCGGCGGTAACGATGTTTACATTTTTCCACTAAGTTCGATGATGTCCGGTTCAGCAATGACTCCGACCAAAATGGATATGTCAAACAACTTGTTGTCACTTTGCTGCGTAAAAAATTACGACACAAATACTGACGTTCAATACTTTGTAACCGCGTGGGAGGGCAGTAATTCGCAACTTACTTTTTACGCCATCACCGACCCCATCAGCAACCCGCAAAAACATTCGACCAAAGTTTCGGTGGCCACTCGTCAATCTCCTCCAGGGGCTGATCAACTTGGCACATCAAACAAAGCTGACACCATCGACAACCGCATTAAACATGGAGTTTACCGCAATGGTCGTATGTGGTTCTGTCATAACGTCGGCGCGGGAACTGGTGGCAATACGGCACGCGTGCGTTGGTACGAATTCGACATGAATGGTTGGCCAAACAGTGGTCAAAGTCCAACTCAAGTGCAATACGGAACACTTAACTACGGTGACGGCGAGCACAACTGGTTTGGCGACATTCACGTTGATGACGCGGGCAACGCGGCAATCGCCTACCACCGCTCATCTTCAACTCAATACATTGAGATTGAATACGTGATGCGCAAAGCAAGTGACCCTGCAGGTTTCATGGGACCTGAAGAAACTCTGCAAGATAGTACGCGCCCAGAAACTGGCAGCCGTTGGGGTGATTACTCTGAAGTTGAAGAAGACCCATCGAACCCAGGATCATTCTGGAGTCACCATGAATACCGCACTTCAAGTTGGCGCACATGGATGGGCCACTTCGGTATTCCGCCGGGACCAGAACTCAGTCTTACTTCAATGTTTGCTGGCATTCCGGTGACTTTAATGCTCAACAACGCCGACCCCAATGAATTGGTTTACTTCCTTTACAGTTCAACTGGAACTGGAAGTGGTCCGTGTTACACCGGGTTGGGTGGACTTTGTGTTGACTTGTTGTCGCCGGTAAACCTTGTTGGTTCGGCAACTGCTGACGCGAGTGGTTATGCAAGTTTGGTCAAGAACATTCCATCATCCGCACCAAAGATTACCATTTGGGTGCAAGCAGTAATGCAACGCGGAACAGGTGGAGTTGATTCAGTCAAGTCCAACGTCGCATTCGACGACATTAAATAGGCGCAGGCTTTAAGCCCTGCAAACTCATGTGGCGGTCGCTATCGACCGCCACTTTCAATTCCGCTGACACTTGCGTCGCCAACTCACGCATTTCTTCAACCGTGAGTGCCGCGCACAGTGACGCATGAAACAAAGCCCGCGAATATTCATCTTCATCACTTGCATGCTTGTTTACTAAAGCATTAACTTCACTAATTGTTGCGGGACGATACAAATCGCGAATCAACAACAAACCACCTGGCCGTAAAACGCGCCATGCTTCCTGCACAAATGGCAATGGGTCAGGAATGTGATGAAGAATAGTATTTGAAAAAACGCAATCAAAACTAGCGTTAGCAAACTTCAAATCCTTGGCGTCTGCTATTTGGAAATGGCATCGACTAGCAAGGTCGGTTTTCTGTAAAGCTTGGCGCGCGTAAACCAACATTTTTTCCGCTAAGTCAACTCCAATAATATTGGCACGTGCAAATTTCCGCGCGACCAACAAAGTTATCTCGCCTGGACCGCAACCTACATCAAGCATCTCACCATCAGCGCCCAATTCCTGCAAGCGATTGACAAATGCCCGGTTGGCCACCGAATGGTTCATTGCCTGGTAGCTATCAGCCTCTGCGGAAGTATCCATGACCTCAGGTTCGAGTACACGTTTCACCTGGACTAGCGTACACTTCGCGGCGCATGGAAGTCATCGACATCGCCCGCCGACTAAGTAAAAAAGTCGATCGCCTCAAATTTAGTGAGCCAGTAACTCACGTGTACAATCCACTCAATTATGCGTGGAATTTGCATCAACAGTACCTGGAGAAATATGCCCACCAAGGCGTCGAAGCAATTTGGTTGGGAATGAATCCAGGCCCTTGGGGTATGGCCCAGACCGGAGTTCCGTTTGGTGAAGTTGAACATGTGCGTGAGTGGTTAAAAATTGACGGAAAAGTCAAACAACCCAAAAACACTCATACCAAGCGACCAATTCAGGGACTCGACTGCCAACGCTCCGAAGTTAGCGGTCGCCGCGTTTGGAGTTGGGCCCGAGAACGATTCAAAAGTCCCAACGAGTTTTTCGATAAGTTTTTCATTTCCAATTGGTGTCCACTTTGTTTTATGGAAGAAGGTGGTCGCAATCGCACGCCTGACAAATTGCCCGTGGCCGAACGCACACCGCTTCAAGCAGCCTGCGACCAAGCCTTAATTGAAAGTGTGCACGCTTTAAAGCCGCGCATGGTGGTCGGCGTTGGCAAGTTTGCCCGAGACCAAGCCGCACGCATTCTTAAAGATGTCGATGTTGAAATCGGCCAAATTCTGCACCCGTCACCAGCTAGTCCAATTGCCAATCGCGGTTGGGCACCTCAGGCCGAAGCACAACTCAAAGAACTCGGACTACTAAAATAATGCGCATCATAAGCATTAACTTGAACGGTATTCGTGCCGCCTGCAAAAAAGGTTTTCTTGAATGGCTTGCCACCCAAGATGCAGATGTTGTGTGTGCGCAAGAAACACGAGTTCAAGATCATCAGCTCACCGAAGAAATGTTGTCGCCGGCCGGACTTCACGCCGAATGGTTTCACGCACAAAAAGCTGGCTACTCGGGCACCGCAATTTTCAGTCGCCGCAAACCCGACAAAGTTATTCGCGGAGGCTGGGAACACGCCGACCACGAAGGGCGTTTAATCAGCGCCGAATTTGGCAAGCTCAGCGTGGTGTCACTTTATCTGCCATCTGGCTCATCGGCCGAAGATCGCCAAGCGCGCAAAATGAAATTCTTAGATGACCTTGGTGACTATCTTGAGACTCAACGACGACGGCGGCGTGAAACGGTTATTTGTGGTGATTGGAATATTTCGCACACCGAAAAGGACCTCAAAAATTGGCGGGCTAACCGCAAGAATTCCGGCTTCCTGCCCGAGGAACGCGCCTGGCTAGATGGCGTTTTCGCCGAAGGTGGAGGGCACGGGAAATGGCATGACTGCTACCGCCTGCTCCACCCCGAAGCCGAGGCCGAATGCTACACCTGGTGGTCAAATCGCGGCCAGGCCTACGCCAAAAACGTCGGTTGGCGGCTCGATTACCAGGTTTGCACCCCAAACATAGCCAAAAAAGCCACTTTAGCAGGGGTTTTCAAGGATATTCGCTTCTCCGACCACGCACCTTTAATTATCGATTATCAGATGCCATTTCCTTTATAGACCGTATTTTCGTTATATAGTGGAGACAGGCGGTATGCTCCGCTCCCCCCTCTGGAATCCATCCACCTTAAATAGAAACTTCATGAAGCTCTCCCTCCCCATCATCTTGGTGGCCGCTCTTGCAGCCCCAAGTTTTGCCCAAACTCAATACACCCTTAATGTCGATTCTGCCGCGTCAGCCGCTCAATGGAATGGCAGCACCAGCCTCGGCGCACTTAAAGGCAATAAGAACTTGAACATCACTGGCAACATTGCGGTTGCCCTTGACAATGCCGTCGCCCCATTCGGTGGCGCGCAATTCAACGGCGGTAGTTCAGGCACCAACCCAACTGAAATTTACGCATACGTGGACAACCCACTTCCTTTCTTTCCACCTTTGGCCAAGATTTGGATTCGTGACCTTGATTTGGAACTCCATTCAGATCACTTTGCAGTTGCTAGCAATGGTACTTGGGCAACTGACACTTGGATGTACGTTGTTGGCGGTGAAGTAGAAGTTGAAGCTCTTGGCTCAACCACTATTACCCCGCTTGCTGGAACCTTGACCGACCCAAGTCCAGTTTCTGGAACTTTCTCTGAAAGTGGCGGCAACGTTGACCTGCACTCACCAATCGACACCACCATCTCTGATGTTATGGCTGGTCTTACTTACGATTTCACAATCGTTGGTGACATCTACGCATCTGCTCCAGCACAACCTGGCGGCATGGATCTTGCTGTTACAACTTTGCTTGCTGGCGCTTCTGCCACTTTCTCAGTTACGAATAGTAATGCCAACGACATGACCTTTGTTGGTTACAGCTTGACTGGTGCTGGCTCAACTCCAATCCCATCAATCGGAGTTACTCTAGACATCGACCGTCCAACCTTGTTGTTCTCGGGCAACTCAAACGGCACTGGTTCTGTCTCATGGAACACCACTGTTCCACCTTACCCAGGTTTGACTGTTTACTTCCAAGCATGCTCAGCCGGTGTTACATCAAATGTAGTTACCGCGACTGTCATGTAAGCATTTAATTGCTTTGCCAAACGGCAAAAGGCGCGAGAAGCAATTCTCGCGCCTTTCTTTTATTCTGTTGAAACTAACTTAAGCTAAGAACAGCCACCACCCTTTTTCTTTTTGCGTTTAGGCATGTTTAATTTTTTCTTAGGCTTAGGCGGAGGTGTAAATTCTCCGCCAAATGGGCTTTGTCCGCTGGCAAACAACTGATAGGTTGCAGCAATCGGAAAAGTGCTTTCGGTGGCTAGAACATCAACATTCCAGCGAGTCGCACCACCGCGCAAACTAAACGCGGAAAAACCACTGCCGCGCATGGCGATCGCCGCGTCCCGCGCTGGGCCGAAATCAGCGTCATCGACAATGACGAACAAGCGATTCAAGGGGAAATCAGGACGCTGGCGCAAATCCATGATTTCATCAGTACTAACAGGTATCGCGAAGGGAAGTTCAGTCGCAGGATCTTCGCCGCGTAAATCCAAAACCATTACATCGGTACGGCCTTCAATTGCCCAACTTGCTAACTCAATGGCGGTGACTTGCGGAGCTGAAGTTGGCGCACTCGCTTGGGCCATCGCCCGCGCATTGCCGGGTCCGATGAACTGGGCACTAGCAACTAAAACTGCAACTCCACCAGTGGCTAAGGCAAGGCGTTTTAACTCACGTGGAAAGGTTGGACGATTTGGTTTTCGTTCGAGCCATTCAACCAAAGCAAATGCACCAACTGCCATCGCCGTTACCATTAATACCACCCAGCCATTATTGATACCCATCCACTCTGAAAGTGAAATGCGTTCCATGTAGCCAGACTTCCACAAGCTTTCAAAGGCCGGGAAGAATTCTTCAAAGATTCCAATGCCGAGCAGGATGCCAAGCATTACTAAGGCCGCATCGAATTTGCCGCTAACAAGCCCAACCATTGATGTCCCTGGGCAATAACCGGCGGTGACAAAGCCGACTCCTAGGAGTAGGCCACCAACAACTTGCGCGCCCAAAAATGTTTGACGCAGTGCAATCATGTCCATGTTCACAAAACCCAATCCTTGAGCCGCGTAAAGTCCGAGCATTGCAGTCACAATTGCACTAAACATTACTTTCAACACTCGCCAATCCTTTAAGTAAAAGATTCCCGACAAGATTTTGCTGCTACCAAATCCGCCTCGCTCCAACATGAAGCCAAAACCGATTCCGATTAGTACTGCGATTAACAAAGCTCCATCGAGCCCGAAATCATGAAAAGCGTTTAGGGGAAAATTCATCGCCACTGTTTCCTAACAAACCATGCAAAGGCAAAGCCTCCGGCAAAAACTGAGAACATGAAGGCCCAACTTCCAAGCGAGAGCATCGCCCCACCTGAAAGTGCTTGACCACTGGTGCAGCCGCGTGCCAAACGCGCCGCGAAGCCCATTAATATGCCGCCGATTAAAGCGAACAATAATCGTTTGCGACGACTGGTGTTGGGGCCACGCTCAATGGTGCCCCCTTTAGCCACTCGACCTGCTGAAAATGCTGAGAAAAAGCCGCCGATGGCTACTCCTATTAACCCAAAAACAAGCGGGTCCTTTAAGTAATGATGATCGGCTTTCAACATTGGCGCGGCATGCTCCAAGTTCAACACATGTTGATGATTAACAGTATCCACGACCAATAGGCCGAGGCGACCGAAACCACCTGATGCGCCTAACCCATTTCCGTTAATCAAGAAAGCGGCACACAACACCAAGCCCAGGGCTATCCCGGCAAGATATGGCGACCACAAAGGTTTTTCTTCATGAGTTTTTTTCATTTTAACCTCCAATGCCGGATGCTTGGCCGGCCTGCACAAGAACAAATCGAAGAGCAAGGCCGCCAACGATTACCAAGCTTGGGGCCACCAAACTTTCCGCCCAACGATTACGTAGAGCTTGGACCTCTAAAACTGCGGGGACAGCAAGTCCCAATACAACCACTAATGTCCAGAAGCTGGCAGTGAACTCACCGCCCCACACCAAAGCCAACGCACCTTGAGTTGAAGTGCCACCGTTGGCTAGACCAATTAGCCACAATCCTAAGAACAAGAGTTCTAAAACAATTAGGCCAAGATCCAACTTCACCAGGCTTTCGCGCTCTTCTCCTTCGCCACTCAAAATGGCGGTGAAGGCCGCGGCTGTCGAAGCACCTGAGATTAAAAACAGGGGGCCTAAGAGTGCTGAATTCCATAATGGACGCGCGGCAAAAGATGACAACAATACTCCGGTATAGATTCCCAAAATAACTCCCAAGCCTAAATTGGCCCAAGCAAGTTTGCGCTTATGTGCTTCAGGATTAAACAAAGTTAGCACGCCAACTCCGCCGACCAAAAGTAGCACCCAAGATCCCCACGACATTGGCGAGGACAATTGAAAGCTAGTATAAAATTTATACACGTGCCATTTGTATTCGAGATCCAAAAACAGCGCGCCCAGACCAAGTCCGAGCAATGGCAAGGAAAGCCACGGCAGTAGCCTGCTACAGGTTCGGAATTTATCTTCTTTATTCAGTAAAACACTGGCAGCATTCAGCATTAACATTCCCGCCACCAATCCGCCAAAAAACAAATAGACTGGAACTTCCCAACCCCAGATGTGCATCTGCGGGTCGATGTGTGGATTCATCCTAGTCGATGAAAACTCAATCAATGATTCTTGTAACATTTTTAATTCACCTTAATCCAACAGGAAAAACTTAGGTTCAGTACCGGCCGATTCTTTTTGTCGGTGGTTGTCGCGCTTCTCCAAGATCTGAACTAATTCAGATTCGGAATCATTTAAATCGCCAACAATAATTGCCGCGGTTGGGCAAATCGCCGCGCAGGCGGTGGTATCACCCTTTTCAAGACGATGCACGCACAAAGTGCATTTGTCCACGAAGCCCTCGGGGTGCACGAATCGGGCATCGTATGGGCAAGAAGCCATGCACGCTTTGCATCCGGTGCAATCCTCTGCCTCAACTTGCACGGTTCCAGTTTTCATGTCCACATAACTGGCACCGGTTGGACAATTTTGTACGCACGGAGCATCGTCGCAGTGCTGACAACTATCCGACCAAATATCCATGCTTAAGTTGGGGAAGCTACCAGTGACAACTTGATTAACCCAACGACGTGAGTTGCCATCGGGAACTTGGTTTTCACTTTTACAAGCGATAACGCAAGCACTGCAGCCGACGCAAGCACTCATATCAACTGCCATCCCGTATCTTTTTTCAGGAGTTGAAGACATCTCAGACCTCCACCTTTTCTAAAGTGACAAAGTTAACATTCATTCCAGTACCGCCCATTAACGGATCCACTTTATAGCGAGTTGTTAAAGCGGCATCATCGCCGCCCTTGCGCACACTACCTTTTAAGCCCTTTGATTTATGTCCAAAACCATGCACCATATAAACGCAATCGCCGCGAATTCGTTCGGTGGATTTGACCCGTATTGGTCCGGTAGTGGCATCGTTCTGGTTTCGAATCATCACGTAGTCACCACTTTGCAAACCTAAGTCTTCGGCAACAATTCTATTAACCCAAATTTCATTTTCAGGGAACTGCTCTAACAACACTCGGTTATTAGTGGTGCGACTGAATGTGTGCACTGGAGCACGGCCTGTTAAGAGGCGGAATTCGCCCGGCGAGGGCTGTTCAGGCCGACGATAAACCGGCACCGGATCAAAGCCCGCATCTGCTAATTGTTGTGACCACAACTCGACTTTGCCACTCGGTGTGTAGTACTCATACTGCTCACCTGGGCTTAAGTATTGCGGATCTGCTTCAGTAAGAATGACTCCACTATTAATGAGGTCTTGCTCCTGTTGCGAGCTGTATCCACTAGCGACCAAACGTTTACGATGAAGTTCACTAGGAGTTCTCCATGGAAAGTAAGATTCCAAGCCCAATCGTTTAGCTAGCTCTTTGGCCATCCACCAACCAGGTTTTGAATCGCCCAATGGCGGAACAACTGGCTGACGCATTGCGATATAAGGTTCGCGATACCACGGCGCAATTAAATCATCGTGTCGCTCTAAGAATGTACATTCAGGTAAAACTACATCCGCCCAACCACAAATTTCAGCGGGAAGAATATCAATCGCAACCATGAAGTCTAATTTTTTTATGGCTTCATAAGTTTTGCGTGGATCCGGCAAAACTACCGGCAAGTTGGTTGAGTAAACCAACCATGATTTAATTGGGTAGGGCTTGCCGGTTAATGTAGCTTCCCGCAAACCGCTTGCTAAAGTTGAGCCGGCGAAAATATGTTCACCTTCAACGCGGTCAGCAGCGGGGCGATGTTCAGGGAAATCCGGCAATCCAGGAAGCCCCTTGAGCTCAGATTTTGAAGACATATAAAACCCTCCTTCCTGTCCCCAATTGCCCAATAGAGCGTTAACAAGGGCAATAGCGCGACTGCGTTGAGCATCGTCACCATACCAAGTTACGTGTCGTCCGGGGTGCACCAAGGCCGCCGGCGCTGATTGCGCCAAAGTTCGTGCGCTTTCCACCACCAACTCCGGCTTGATTCCAGTTTCTGCAAACACCGCATCTGGGGTGTACTTGGCAACTTCAGCTTGAAACTTTTCTAAACCAATAGTGTTGGCCTCAATCCAATTCCTATCGAACCAGTTGTTTTCCAAAATTGCATTCGCCCAACCCAGCAACAAGGCGATGTCAGTACCTGGTTTAATTGGCAACCAATGCTTGGCCTTGCCAGCGGCAACTGAGTATCGAGGATCAACCACGATTAAATCCAAGCCTTTACCAATTGCCTCAGCAAAATCTTGCACTTGAGTGTTGTGCATATTTTCACCAAGGTGTGCACCGATTAGTGCCATGGCCCGCGCGTTGCGGATATCAGTTATTTCCGGTGACCCAACCCCCTCACCAAAAGTTAACTCGAATCCAACTTCACGCGGTCCACGACACTGCGCATAGGACGGTGCCGCAATGTTCGCCGATCCCATGCCCTTCATAAGCGTTTTGAAAAAGCTACCACCAGCACCGTGGTAAAGCATGGCAATCGCCTCCGGTCCATGCTGATCAATTGATTGCTGCAAACCTTGAGCTGTTTTATCTAGAGCCTCTTCCCAAGTTGCTTCACGAAACTGCTCACTACCACGTTCGCCAACACGAATTAATGGTTTCACCAAACGGTCAGGATCATAAAGTGAACCTAGTGCACCAACGCCGCGCGGGCACAATTTGCCACGGCTCAACGGGTGTTTTTCGTTGCCGGAAATCGACACACATTTGCCATCACGGATGTGCGCATTAATTCCACATTTCCAAAAGCACATCTCACACACACTCGGAATAACCTGGTCATCCGGCTGAGGGCTTTGACCTTCAGCTGCAGCTTGAAGCCAAGACGAATCCATTGAACCGCCCAAAGTTACTCCAACTCCAGTGGCGCCACCAATGCGCAAGAAATTTCGACGTGAAAGTTGTGACATGGTTTTACTTGTTATCAATTAATTTGTCAGAGCTGATACTCGTGAGTCAGCATCTTTACTTAAAGCGGAACGCACTAAGGCACATGCTTGACCAACTTCAGAACAGGCCAATCCGACGTATAAAAAACGCCCTTCGCGGCGAGTTTTAATTAAGCCCACCATCGACATCTTAGCGAGGTGTTGAGAAAGACCAGCTTTAGTAATCTTCAATTTTTCCAATAAGAATGCTGATGGAATATCTTCCCCTGCCTGGTAAAGGTAATGCAAAATCATAAGCCGCGCTGGGTGACCCATGGCGCGACAGTACTCTGCCTGAAGTTCAAAAGCTGCTAAGTCTGGCTCGATGCTTGGATTAGATGTCATTGGTCTTGCTACCGTAGTTGCTGTTTTCATTAACAAATAAACCCCCCCTCACAAGCCGCAAGCCCAAATCTCTAAGTTATTGAAGAATAATTACTTAGGAAAGCACTAAGCTGCTCAAATAATAGCGGTATATTGCCTAGCAAGATGATTCGCCTCTCTACCCTCACCCTCATCAGTGCCGCATTGTGTTTAAGCTGCGCTGCATCCAATGGGCCTCAGTTCAAATCTGGAACTGTCCGCAGTGCATTTTCAAGCTCGTGGAATACCGTTGAGACTTCAAACTCCCAGGGCGAGAGCAAGGCTGAACGCATCGGCTTCAACGCATCTACTGGTGCATTCTTAACTCCAACAATGGAGTCAGGAGTGAACCTCGACTACTTAAAAACGCGCTACTCAGCAAACCCAAGCACGATTGGCGCCGCCTCTTGGTATGGACGCTATTGGTTCCAAACTCATGGCAATGTTCGTTCGTGGGCACAAGCCGAAGCTGGTTATGCAAAACTACAAGCCTTTGGATCGCAAGCTGATAATTGGTTTTACTCTGGCTCCGCCGGCATAACTCAATTCATAACCCAAAATGGTGCGGTTGAATTTTGGTTGGAATATTCTGACTTTAGCTGGGAACTGCGTGGTGCCCCCTACGATGTAGGAGACACCAGCGTTTACTTCGGGTACTCGTTGTTCTACTAGAAGTTTACTCTAAATCCGATTACCAAACTGTCGGTTGACATTTTATTGTTGACTGAAGTTCCAGGCACTGAACCCATGAATGGGTGCCCCATTTCGCCTTCAATTTCGTTTTCGAAACCATGGTGGTAAGCGAGATCTAAGAACCAGTTTTCCTGAACGCAGTAACTAATGCCTGCAGACATATGCTGTTGAATAATCGCTGGAGCGGGCACGTTGAAGGTTGCGTTCGCATCTGGAATTGGATTATCGTTGTAAGCGTATCCAGCGCGCAAGGCAACGCAATCATCTAAGTCATAGTTAACTCCCAAGGAGTAAACCATGATGCTATCCCAACCAAATCCACCAACCGAGAAATCTTCCTCGAAACTTGCCTCGCCAAAACCGTCGGTTGCGGAATAGTCAATGTACTTAGCGTCAAATGCGAAAGTCCATTTATCTAAACCGGTGTAGGACGCACCCAATGAGGCAATCGCTGGGAAATCCATATCCAAGGTTAATTCTTGGTAAGCACCATTAGTGTCAACTGAGTTGTATTCGAAGTTGTCGAATGTTTGTTCAGTCTTGTATGAGACACCAAAGTTCCAACCGTCATCACCTTTGTACATGGCGCCAAATTGAGCACCATATCCCCAAGCTGAATCAGCATGTGAAGCTGATGGGTAAACCGCATACTCATCACCAGTTCCAGGGTTGCCGTCAGGATCAATTACATCGGGCGCACCGAAACAACCGGGGTCAACTGCAAGTTGTGCCTGGTTAATTGTTGGAGCAAATCCAACTGACCAGTTATCACCTAAAGTGCGTGAGAAAGTTGGAGCAACTTGCAACATCTGGAATTGTGAGTAAATCGCACCAAAGCCTAAGCCAGCAGGCATTAGCAATGGATTACTATCACTGGCGGCGTAGTCAACACCGAACCCGCCAATTCCAAAAGCACCCATACCAAAAGTCCATTCGGAATCTTCAATTCCGTAAACCATGGCAAAACTAGGAATCGCAAAGATCGCCTCCTTACTTTCAGAAGTTCCTTCGGTTGGTAAGCCAAAGCCACCGAGCATTGGGTTGCTAGATGACATTTCAATGTCAGGCTTCATCATTTCCATGCTGAACTGAATCTCATTGCGGCCTAGGCGAGAGATGGAACCTGGGTTCCAATTCAATGCGCCCGAAGCGTCCAAAGGAGCCGCAACCCCAGTACCAGCCATGCCCTGGTTCACTGCACCGATTCCGTTTAGCACGTGACCGGTTTGAGCAACACTAGGTGCACTAGCGAAAACAAATACGAGCAGGACGCAAGCGCCCCAATTAGTGATTTTCTTGTTCAACATTTTTCTTTAGGCAGGAAATTTTTCCCTCCGCCTAGTGATAAACTCGGTTAATCAGACAACAAGTTATTTAATATCTAAACTTTGAAATAGAGCGGTATAGTTCCCAAGTACGATTATCAAAGTAAACTATAATCCTCCAAATGTTAACTGTTGGAAATAATGAAGTCGCCGAAGCTCTGGAAAATGGTGGCGCAGTCGTCGCATTGGAGACCGCGGTGCTCACTCATGGACTGCCGCGTCCACAGAATCTGGAGGCTGTCCAGCAGATGGCCGAGGCGGTGCGAGCCGCGGGCGCGACTCCAGCGGTAATTGCTGTCCACGAGGGGCGGATTGTGGTCGGCATGCGCGATGACCACTTAGAACAACTTGCCTACGACGACAACGCGCTCAAGGTTGGCGCGCGCGACTTGGCGGTCGCCTGTGCCAATGCTTCCTCGGCTGGCACCACCGTTTCGGGAACTTTGGCGGTTTGTAAGTTGGCCGGAATTTCAGTCTTTGCCACCGGCGGGATTGGCGGGGTGCATCGTGGCTGGGAAAAGCATCGCGATATTTCGTCCGACCTGGCCGAGTTGGCGAACACTCAATGCTGTGTGGTTAGCGCCGGTGCAAAATCGGTACTCGACCTGCCGGCAACCCTAGAAAGTTTGGAATCATTGCAAATTCCAGTGCTTGGCTTTCAAACTGATTACTTCCCGCAATTTCATTCGCGTGGATCAGCAGAACTTCTAGTCCCCCATCGAGTTGATAGCAGTAAACATTGTGCAATGGTTTGCGCCAATCACTGGGGTGCCTTAAACCGCGATAGTGGCGTGCTGTTGGCGAATCCAGTGCCAACTGAATTGGCCTTTGAACAAGCCGAAATAAATGCTTTAGTTAAAGAGGCTGTGGCCCAAGCCGAACTAAACAAGATTGGTGGACAACAACTGACCCCGTTTTTATTGGACCACCTTGCCACCGCCACCGATAGCCGCAGTATCGCAACCAATATCGCGCTACTTTGCAACAACGCCAAACTCGCCGGCGAATTGGCGGTGGAGCTCGGCGCATTGTTCAGTGCCGAGCAATAATTCGAGCGGGATTCGACGGCGCAAAAGATCGTCGGTGTTTTGCGCCATTTCATAACGGGCGCAATAAAGCAATTCGGCTTTGCAAAAATCTAGTTCTGGATGAATCGCTTCAGCCAAGTTCGGTTCAGCCTCAATCAATTCCCAAACTTTTTCGATTCGCGCACCATAACGTTCAGCGAGGCTTTGCGCACACTCACCGCTTAGTCCAAGTTTGGTACCGCGTTCAATCGCCTGCAAAACAAATTGTGGCCAGTCACCAGGGGGCCGCCATGGAAATGTCATCTCTTGCTTTTCCAAGTTTGCTGGCAAATTTGCCCGCTTAATAACTTTAGTGATTATGTGCTGTGAATCCACTCTGGCCGAAGTTGTCTTGCCACCGATTGGTGCCCACGTCTCATTACCAAGTTCAAGCAAATCAAGCTCACGCGTGACTGCGCTAGCACTCCCCTGTAGATTTTGCAAAGTACGCAAGCCAGCGAAGCTACTAATCACATCTGCCTTACTCCATTCCAATCCATCGAATGCAGCATTGGCATTACGCAATAAATATTCGACATCACACGCGCGCACTTGAGCCGATTCAGGTGCGCTGACATGCTCTGATTCAGTAGTTCCCAACAAAGTGCGACCATACCAAGGAATGGCAAAAAAGACTCGGCCATCATCGGCGGTCAATAGAAAGGCTTCATTGCAACCGAGACTTGGCATCACTAAGTGCACTCCCATAACTAGGCGTGGACGCAACTCGGAATCAATATTTTGCTTTGCAAGCCAAGGTCCAACACAAGCCAAAGTCGCGCGACTTTTTATTTGCAGGTCGGGGCATTTTCCAAGTTGATCGGACAACACTCCATCTTGATATTTTGCGTAGTTAATCGCTACAACACCAGCTTCGATTGCACCGGCGACCACTTCCAAAACTAGGCGCGAGTCATCTGTTACACAATCGCCATAACTAAAAGCCGCGCGCAAGCCAGCGTCCTGCAGAAATGGCCAACGCTGTTTAACTTCCTTTGGCTTTAGAACTCGATGGGGTGCGACCGGTTGCTTTTTGCCAGCCAAAAAATCATATAACATTAAACCGGCGCGAAACTTAAGGGGGCCAACCCTTTCACCTTGAAAGTTGGGAATCATAAAACGCAAAGGGCGAACTCTATGGGGTGCCATTTGGTTTAATAATTGACGCTCGTGAAGTGCCTTGCGTACTAAAGAAAAATCGTAATGCTCTAAGTAGCGCAATCCTCCGTGGATCAACTTTGAAGACGCTTGAGAAGTACCACTCCCCCAATCATTTTGTTCAACTAATCCCACTTTCAATCCGCGCAGGGCCGCAGAATAGGCACACCAAGCACCATAAATGCCGCCGCCCACCACCAGCAAATCGAATTGCTGGTCAGCTAAGCTGGAGAAGTTTGGCCGGATCATCACTAAAGACTGCGTCAATTTTTAAGAAGCTTAATCGCTCAAAAGTTTTCAGGTCATTACAGGTATACCCCCAAACTTTGCGCTTGGCCTGATGAGCTTGTTGAATAAACTGCGAAGTTATTTTTGTGATGTCACAAGATAATGTTTCCCAAGGGCAAGCATCAATTTCTTCAGCGCTTAATGGATTCTCTATATTTAAGACCAAAGGGATTTTGGGTGCCAAAGTCTGGCAGCAAAACAACATTTCTTCGGAAAATGAAAGTAATTTGATATTTGAATATTCAGGCAAGAGTCCTATTACCTTTTGTACGAGTTTCACATCATGACCTTTAAGCTCAATTAATAAGTCACTGTCGCTTTGACATAACTCCAACACCTCGGCAAGCAACGGCACAGCTTGTTCCTTAAGAATCCCTGAATCCAATTCATTTACTTGTTCGCCGCGACCATGGGTGCGGTGCAGATGTGGGTCGTGAGCAACCACTGGCACGCCATCTCGTGCTAACCAAACATCTAACTCGATGGCATCAACTCCTAACTCCAAGGCACGAGCAAAGGCTGGGAGAGTGTTTTCTGGCAACTCAGCAGAAGCTCCACGATGAGCGAAAACTAAGGGGCGGTGGTCAGCAAACTCAGCAGACATAAAACCATTATGGCAAACGCCGACCACAAAAAAAGCCAGAGGGGCAATTACCCCTCTGGCTTAAGTGCAAGCTTAGTGCTTACTGGACAGTGCCTTGAACGGCCTTTGACAGGTAGTTGCTACCCCAATCTGGAACCGCAATATTCACCCTAACCGGCTTGTCAGCAAAGACTTCAAAGGATTGGCTGGAGCGAAACTTACCCCCTACATCTTTTACTTCTAAGCAATACAAACCTGCACGCATACGGTTAACCACCAACTTGCCGTCCTCAGAGTCGCGCATTTTTAGCCGCTCTTCGGCTCTCCAGGATTTATCCTCCATTTTTTCAGGATCCTGGAATTTGCTTTTATCCCCGAGCCGTTCATTCATTTTTTTCATCTGGGCAACTCGGCGCGGGTCGTACTGCAAAAGCGATATATTCGCCCGCTGGCTCGCCCCACTCACCACAATCTCTAGTTGAGCACCACTTTCAACCACTACCTCGATTTCGCGGCGCTCAAGCTCTCCGAGTTCAAGATATACCTCATCCAGGTTAAGTGGGCGGCCAGGAGGGCCAACAGAGACCAGGTAACGCCCAGGGTTTAGCAATGGCGACTCGAAGGAACCATCACGGACGCCGCCACGAGCGTGGACTACATCATCTTTGTCTTGGTATGAGCCTGGATGGCTTTCCCCTTCTTTAAGAAAGTAAACGAAATATCCATTCATAGCCGCGCCATAAGTATTTTGCACTTGGCCCACCACCTGGGCGGCCGGCTTGAGAATTAATTCAAGTTCGGTAGCTGGTCCATCGGCAACCTTAACTCCCCGCTCAACCGGGAAATGCAAATCGGCAGTGGCGCTAACTTGCCAAACCCCTGGTCTAATATCGGACCAAGTTGCAGTGCTGCCATAAGCGACCCGTTGGTGGACACCAACTTGCTCTGGTTGTGCCACAAAACTGACCGCACTAACTGTGCCGCCGGTGGGATTAATTGAACTGACTTGCAAACTTGCAGGAGTAACCGACAAGGTGTGGCGAGCATCACCATCGGCGATGGGTAAAAATTCACCTTCAACGAATGGCAACGGCATTTCTTCAGCAACTGGCAATTGTTCTAATTGAATTAGCTCGTCGCCAGCATTTTGCTCAAACATCAACACTACCAATGCGGCAATGATAATTAGCAGTAGTAAAGTTCTACTTTTCATTTAGTCGCCTCTAAGGCAGCCGACAATTGTGGATCTTTTTTAGCACGCTCGCGGGTTCTCTCTTCGCTAACTTCTAAGGCGCGGGTGAGGTAACTCTTAGCCAAATCAAGTTCACCGCTTTGGTGAGCAGCAACGCCGGCAAAGATTAGGGCTCCGAGTGAGTTTGGTGTAGTGCCCAGTACCACTTCAGCCGCCTCAAGGCAGCCAGCCCACATTTCAGATTGGCGGCAGGCGCGCATGCGTTGTTGCCAAGCAACAATCTCGGTGGGCTCGGCGCGACAGGCTTGGCCGAACAAAGCAGCGGCCATTTTGTATTCGCCTTGAATACTCTTAAGTAAGCCGTAATTATAATTGGCCTTAAAGTCTTCTTCATTTTGCACCAAGCCTAGACGGTAATATTTTTCTGCTGGCTCATATTGTTTAACCCCCATGTAAAGATTACCCAAGTTAACGCAAGTTAATACGTGACGTGGCTCAATTTCAAGTGCCTTCAAGTAGTAACGTTCGGCATCAGCTACGCGGTCGCCAGCCTCAGCCACCACACCGAGGTCATACCAAGCTTCATAAGCAATGGGATCACACTCAATCGCTTTCATAAATGCTTTCTCCGCTTTAATGTCGTTTGCGCGTCGGTGTTCGGTATTGCCAATTCCAATCCAGGCCTTGGCGGCCAGCGGGTCGAGCTCTAGTGCTGCTTGATAACATGCGATGGCTTCATCTGGCTTTTCATCGTCTTGCGCCCAATCTCCTTCACGAATGTGCGGCATTGGGTCGCGTTGGTCTCGCGCTTTGGCCGCTTCAAGGTTTATCCGCCATGTGTCAATCCCCATATCACGTTCAAGGCCAGCCAAGCGCACGAAGGTGCTATTTCGAGCACCATTCATAGTTACCGCCTTGCGCAATAATTCCAATGCATCCTGTTTGCGTTCAGTTTTAATTAGGATGCCGGCGAGCGATGACGCAGACATAACCGAGCCAGGATCTTCGGCGAGGATTGCGCGTAACATTGATTCGGCTTCTTCATATCGTTCGGCGCGCACTAAGGCATTTGCTTGCTGTGATCGCTCCCACATATGAGACATGTCTTTAGGGTCCTTCAAGGGTTCTTCACTATCACCGACACTTTCAGTTTCAGACGACCAAACATAACCCATCGCCGCAAGTGCTTCGCGCATGTCGGGGTCCATCGAGCGGATGTCATCGCCACGCGAATCGAGTTCACCGTCAGCGAGCATTGTTTTGAGTTGTGAAATAAATGGTGCTGCCTCGGTTTCAGCACCGGGAAGTAAGTTATTCAACTCGCGGCCATCGCGAAACAAGTCATACAATTCAGGGCGCGGCGCTTTGACATAACGGGCATTACTATCGCGAAGAGCGCGCAAGTCGGACCAACCGTGATTGTAAAAAGGATTCATCGCTTCTTGATAAACCGGAGGGCGTGATACGCGCCCGTCATCGCCGTGGCGAATGCTTTGGGCCATCGATACGCCGTCAAAAATAACTTCGCTTTGAATGTCAAGCAATTCCAATGTAGTTGGAACGATGTCGACCGATGAAACGGCATCGGGTACGCGCAAGCCCGGCTGAAGGCCCGGATGGCTCATAAGTAAAGGCACCCGAGTAGTAGCGTCGTAAACAAACATTCCGTGGGTCGATTCCCCATGCTCGCCAAGGGCCTCACCATGATCGGCAGTCATCACGACCAAGGTGTCGTCAAGCTTGCCCATATTGCTGAGAGCTTGCATTAGTTCACCCATGCCAGCATCGGCGTATGAAATTTCGCCGTCGTAAGGATCGTCCATGGCAAATTCTTCAGGTGGATTGTAGTTCGCGTGCGGGTCAAAAAAGTGCACCCACATGAACCATCGTTCACTGCCTCGATCTTGCAGCCAACGAACCGCGCGCTTAGAAGTGTCCAACGCCTTAGTTTCTCGGAACATAAACATCGGTGCTTTTTCTGCGTTGGCGAGGTTGTCGTCGTAATGATCAAATCCTTGGTCTAGCCCGTAACGAGAGTCGAGGACTAAGGCCGAAACAGTAGCGCCAGTTGCAAATCCCTCAGCACTCAAAGTTTCAGCGATGGTGGTTATATCTGCTGGAACATTATGAGTTCCGTTGTTGCGCGCACCATGGTTATAAGGGTAAAGACCAGTCAAAATACTGATGTGAGATGGCAATGTAATTGGAGCCACAGTTAGACAACGTTCGAATAGCACACCATTTTGCGCGATACGATCCAAGTTAGGCGTTTGCGCTTTGGGATAGCCATAAGCACCGATGCGGTCGGCACGCGTGGTGTCAAAGGTAACTATTAGTAGGTTTTTGAAACCGGCATCAGGACCAACGGGAGCGGGACGATATTCAAGCCATGCCGCATACGCGAAAAATGAGATTGCGGCAATGCCGACCCATTTCATCCAAGTTGGAGGTGACTGTTTTGGTGGGTTTGTCGAGGTCATGGAAGAATAATCTTACTCAATTAACCATCTAATCGATAGGTGGTTAAAGTTTGGCTGTGAGTGAAGTCATCTCCCCCCTACCGGTTTTGGACCTTAAGCCGCAACTTGCCAGTATTCGTGATGAAGTGTTGGCAGCGGTAACTAAAGTAATTGACAGTACCGCCTTCATTAACGGGCCTGCCACCCGCGATTTTGAAGCGGCGGCGGCTGATTACTTGGGCGTGAAGTATGCAATTGGCCTTAACTCAGGAACTGATGCCTTAATAATCGGCCTGCGCGCATTGGGTGTGAAGGCTGGCGATGAAGTTATCACCACGCCATTTTCTTTTTTCGCCACCGCTGAGTCGATTTCAATTATTGGTGCCGAACCAGTGTTCGTAGATGTGGACGAAGAGAGCATGAACATTAATCCCGCTCTAATTGAGGGCGCGATAACTCCCAAGACTAAGGCGATTATGCCAGTCCATTTGTTCGGCCGCCCCGCCAACATGGTTGAGATTTTAAAAATTGCCAATGATCATGATTTATTGGTTTTGGAAGATTGTGCACAAAGTTTTGGAGCACAATACCAAGGCCAACAAACCGGTAGTCTTGGAAATGGAGGTGCCTTTTCATTTTTCCCGAGTAAAAATTTAGGCGCGATGGGTGATGGTGGCTTGTTTGTAACCAACGACGATGCCGCCGCCGAGCTTGCGCTCAAATTGCGCAATCATGGGGCGATGGATAAATATCGCAATGAAATGCTCGGCTACAACTCGCGCTTGGACAGCATTCAAGCAGCGGTGTTAGGAGTTAAATTAAAATATATTGATGAATGGAATCAAGGCCGGCGCCGCGTTGCGCAAAAATATGGTGAATTACTTTCGGGGCTTAGTGGAGTTATTACTCCTGAAGTTGCCGATGGCCATGTCTTTCATCAATACACTATTCGATTGAGCGAAGCTGACCGCGATACCGTGCAAAGTAAATTGTCGGCGGCCGGAATTGGTTGCATGGTTTACTATCCAATTCCACAAAACCGCCTACCGGTTTACGCGAATCAGCACCCCAGCCTAGCGGCAAATGATTTACTTGCCGAGCAAGTGCTTAGTTTGCCAATTTGGCCAGAGATGACCGATCAACAAATCGAGCGGGTTGTCGACTGTTTAGTAAAGTGTTTAGAAACTAATTAAGGGGCGATTATTAAATCGACACCATTAGTTAACATCAAACTACTGATGTCAACGCCTTGAAGCCACACTTGGCGACCAGCTTTGTCACTTGGGACATTGACGGTAATCGAACCAGCACCAAAACTATCTAATCCAATTGGTGGCAAATCACCATAAGGTGGGGTGAGGAAGAGCGTGCCCCATTGGCTATTAGTTGGGCCGCCGCCATACAAAGAGAAGCGTACCCGCGCCACACTATTGGGAGTGCCCGCGGCAAAATGAATATTGGTGTGCTGGCCGGCGACAGCTGGGTCAACCGAAAGCAACGGATTAATGTTCGGCGGTGGAAGCGTGAACACTTCAACTGTGGCAATGTTCGAACGAGCACCTTCGTTATCTTCAACCGAGTAAGTGAAAGTGTCAGTTGAGTTGTTCCAACCTGGGAACGGCGCGAACTTAACCTTGCCGGCTTGAGTCACATGGACATCAGCATGCTTAGGTAGTGATTCAATGCGCAATGTTTTTCCAACAACAAAACCATCTGAATCAAAATCGTTTAGCCCTACATTCAAAATGACGTATCCACCGGCATCACAAGTGGCTTGGTCATAAACAGCAGTCGGCTTGGCGTTTTCATTAAAGCTTTCGACTTCAACGGTGGCGATGTTCGAAGTGTTACCCGCCAAATCTGAGATGGTGTAAGTAAGTGTGTCGGTTCCATGCCACCCGGCATGAGCCTGATAGGTTATTTGGCCGTCGGGGCGCACCAAGGCCGCACCATTGCCCGGTTGCGAATAAATCAGAGTTGAAGTTGGGTCGAGGTCGCCGTCTGGGTCAGTGTCGTTGGCAGCAACATCGATTACCACTGTGAAGGTAATGCCTGAATTAACGACTTGGTCGTAATTTGCATTTGGTGGGGTGGCGGATTGAGGGAGGGCAAGAAAGAGTAAGGAACTGAACATTGTGTGCTTTTTTAAAGTGCGAGTATGCTAGCAATAGCATACTCGCATTTTTTTTCGAACTATTTCTCTAGCAATTCCATATTCCTCTTGGCCTGCTGATGGTTTGGATTGATTTCCAAGGCCTTTAACCAGGATGTGGCCGCTTCGTCGAGCCGCTGCTGACGAAAGTAAATACTTCCCAAATTTGCGTAAGCGTTTGCGTAGTCGGGCTTTAACTCAATTGCCTTGAGGAAAAATCCCTGTGCCTTGCCAGGATCACCACCGGCCATTTCGACCACCCCGCGGCCAAACCAAGCGGTCGCTAGGCTAGGGTCTAAAACTAAAGCGCGGTCTAAAGCTGAGGCTGAGGCAGCCTTCTGCCCACCCATATGCAGCAAGCGACCCCTTCCTGACCATGCCTCAGCGCAACTTTGGTCAAGTTCAATTGCTTGTGAATAAGCTGACATTGCTTTTTCAAGGTCGCGCAATTTGAGCGACCAATCCCCTTCCATAACCCACGGGCTGGGGTCACTGGGGTTGCGGCGCCGCGCTTCGTTTAAGTAATTTTGCCAATCCAATTTCAAGGCGAATGCGGACTCGGCGAGGCGCACAAATAATTCTGCGTCAGCTGCAGGAAGCTTTGATGCGGAAACTAATTCCTCGTGAGCTTCTTGACTGCGCCCAGTTGCAGTTAATACCCGCGCCAAAATTTTGCGCGAGTCTAAAGCCGCAGGAGCTGACTTAATTAATTCCCGCAAAGTGCGTTCGGCTTCGGTCCACTTTTCTTGGCGCACCAATTCATAAATTTGTTGGTTCTTTTCCCATTCAACAACTTTGTCCTTGGGGTCGGCTAAGCTTTTCGGGTTTAATTGATCGCCATTTTCGAGACCACCATCATCCCAGATATAACCAAGTTCTTCCATGGTGCGCCGTTCGGCTTCAGACATTTCAGAAAGCCCGCCAAGTTCTAAACCACGTTCACCTTCGGCAAGAAGTTGAGATAGTTTTGATGACAATTTCTCATCAATTGGATTTGTTTTTGAAATAACTTCTAATTCGGAAACTGGAGCTTTTATGAAACGCGAATGTTGGCCGCGAAGTGCGCGCAAATCAGACCAACCATGATTAAAGTAGGGCACCATTGATTCCTGATAAACCGGTTCACGGCTATCTATTTGCGAAAACAAGTCCACACCATCAAAGTCGCTTGGAGTGTAATCTACGCCAAGCAGGGCACAAACTGATGGGGCAACATCGACACTTCCACAAACTTGTTCAATGACTTGTTTTGTCAATGATGAGTGATTGAAAATTAATGGCACGTGGGTTGTGGCATCGTAAATGAAAAACCCGTGAGTTTGTTCGCCGTGTTCACCTAGTGACTCGCCGTGATCGGCGGTCATTACGACTAGGGTGTCGTCAAGTTGTTGCTGCTGTTCGAGCTGCTTAAGAATTCGTCCTAATTGTGCATCGGCAAAAGTAATTTCTGCGTCGTAGGAACTACCTGGATGATTACTGGCATATTTTTCGGGAGCTTCATAACTTGCATGCGGGTCAAAAAAATGCACCCACAAAAACCATGCTTGGTCATCACTTTTACTTTTCAACCACGTGATGGCACGGCCAGCCGTGTTGTCGGCCTTGGTTTCCTTAATCATGAAATCTTTGGCCGCTAGCGCGCTGGTCAAATCATCATCGTAGGAATCAAAACCGCGCGCTAAACCGTAGCGTGAATCAAGCACAAAAGCTGAAACTACCGCGCTAGTGTTAAAACCAGCTGCTTGAAGACGCTCGGCCAAAGTTGGAACATCGAGCGGCAATGGGTGAGTCGCATTGTTACGTGCACCGTGTTTTAAAGGCCTCAATCCAGTCAACAAGCTGGCGTGGGCTGGCAGCGTAATTGGCGCCGGCGCAATGCAAGTTGTAAAACGCACTCCTTCGTTCGCCAATCGATCGAGAGTCGGCGTTATTGCGTGCGGGTATCCATAAGCACCAAGGTGGTCGGCACGCGTGGTGTCGAAAGTTACCAACAGAAGGTTTCTGGGGCCACTATCGCCAGCAGCTCCACCACTGCAAGCACTTAGCAGTAGCGCGACCAACAACGGCAGCATGAAGGACAAAGCTGAACTCATAACTATTAGGATACGGCAACCCGCCGCCTTTTTTATTGAATGCTAAACAACAGCTTACCGCCGGATTTATTTGACTCGATGTTAGGATTCTCAAAATGGAACAATTCCTCCTCGCCATTGACCAAGGCACCACCAGTTCTCGCGCTATCATTTTCAATCATGCGGGCACTCCAGTGAGTATTGCCCAAAAGGAACTTGCGCAAATTTTCCCCAAACAAGGGTGGGTCGAACATGACCCGGAATTGATTTGGAGCGACACCTTGGCCATGTGTCGAGAAGCTATCTCAAATGCAGGAATTGAAGCCGACCAACTGGCCAGTATTGGAATTACCAATCAACGTGAGACGGTTGTTTTGTGGGATCGAAAAAGTGGCGAGGTTCTACACAACGCCCTGGTTTGGCAGGATCGCCGCACTGCAGATGCCTGTGCAAAAATGCGTGAGCAAGGGCTCGAAAAATTAGTCACCGCCAAAACAGGCCTACTTTTAGACCCCTACTTTTCAGCAAGCAAACTCGCTTGGTTGCTTGACGAGGTTGACGATGTGCGGCAAAAAGCTGAAGCTGGTGAAATTTGTGCCGGCACTATCGAGTGCTTCTTATTGTGGCGGCTAACTGGTGGTGCACTTCACGCCACCGACATCAGCAATGCTTCACGAACAATGCTCTTCAACATTCACGAATGCACTTGGGATGAAGAATTGCTAAGACTCTTTGGCAATATTCCAATGGCGATTCTGCCCGAAGTGCTGCCCACCGCATTCGACTTTGGCAAATGCCAAGCAGATCACTTTGGCGTTGAAGTCCCAATTAGCGGCATGATAGGCGATCAGCAGTCGGCCACTTTTGGTCAGTGCTGTTTTGCCCCAGGTATGTTGAAATCTACTTATGGAACTGGAAATTTCGTTTTAATAAACACTGGCTCCGAGGCTTTACCTTCGGCCAATCGCATGCTGACCACGATTGCTTGGCAAATCGGCGAGGAAGTTTCTTATGCAATAGAAGGTGCGGCGTTTTCTGCCGGCTCTACCATGCAATGGCTGCGCGATGGTTTGGAGCTTTTTCCAAATGCCGCCGACTCTGAAAGCCTAGCCCAAGAAACTGATCCCGAACATCGGGTCTACCTGGTCCCAGCATTTACCGGATTGGGCGCACCGTGGTGGGATCCACATGCGCGCGCCTCGATTACTGGGATCACTCGCGACACCAAACGCGCCGATATTGCTCGGGCCGGATTGGAAGCGGTGTGCTTTCAAACTCGTGACCTTTTAGAAGCGATGATTGCCGACGGCGCGGAACGACCAGCGGCCCTACGCGTCGACGGCGGCATGGTCGCCAACAGTTGGGCGATGCAATTCCTGGCCGACATTTTGGATATTCCGGTCGAACGCCCAGCGATTACCGAAACAACTGCCCTGGGAGCAGCGGCGATGGCCGGACTTCAGGTGGGCTTTTGGGAGTCAGAGCAAGAACTGGCCGAGCAATGGCAATTAGATGCCCGCTTCGAACCAAAAATGGACGACGCAGAACGGGCTGAACGCTACGCAGGTTGGCGTACAGCAGTCAATCGGACATTGACCTAATCCGTTGGGTCACTTTTCAGCGAATCCAAAAATTCGATTCCAAGCTCGGGTGGACGCGCGACTATCGCCTGATTTCCACAAACCAATATTGGACGGTTCAATAGGTGTGGGTGCTTAACCAAAGCCTCCACCAATTCCTGCTCAGCGGCTTCAGCTAGCTTTAAATCGGCAAAAATCTGCTCCTTGGACCGCAACAATTCCACCAACGGACCTTGGTACATTGAGGCCAAATATTCGATTTCTGCCACCGTTGGGGCATCCTCCAAATACTCGCGATAATCGACATTTACCCCCTTTAATTGGAGTAATTCTTGCAATTTACGGCATTTGGAGCACTTTTCGTTAAACCACACGCTGACATCTTTCATTTTAATAGCATAACCACGCAGATTCACTTACTATCAAGAGTATGAAGAAGTTCCTCATAACCACCACCTTCGTGGCTTTCGCCGCGGCATTCTTTGCCGCTCCGGCGTCGGCCGCTGCGCAATGATGTCCATCTGGAGGCTCCCGTGGGGGCTCAGGATATTCAGGACCTGGAGATTCAATGGGCCCAGCCCCATCGGCTCCTAGCTCACCATCATCACCCGCAACTCCAGTTGGTCCGGCCGGTCCGGCAGCTGGTGGTCCAACCACTCCTGGCGGCGGCGGTGCTGCAGCCGGTGGTGCACCAATCCGCATCGAACGCCAACGCACCTCGAAGTCAATTCTAAACATGAATTGGAACTATCCGGTTTACGTTTCAGAAGCTGAATTAGCAATTGAAAACAGCACCAGTGAAACTGTTGCCCAAGCCGTACGCAAAGCATTACCGCGTGAAGAATCTTTTGATTGGATCGCCGGCGACGACTTGCGGCCAATGTTGATTTTGCGCGAATGCCTTTCCTGCAATGGAACTGACTACGCCTTGCTTAACCGCAGCGAAGACAACGAAAAAACTTTGTTGATGGCGCGTTGGTTTAACTGCGTAAAGCTTCCAACTGACGTTACCGAGGAAGACCACCCATTCGCCGCGTTGTTCCCTGACAAAAAGCCTCCACACCTTTTTGTGTGCAGCCCCGATGGTAGCAACCTAATCTCACTTGATGGCGAACAGTCACGCAGTGAGCTTTGGGATGCAATGGAAGACGTTCTTAAGATTGAGTACAAGAAGAGCTCTAAGAAAGCCGTACGCAACATTCTTAAGCTGATGGTTGAATACGATACGCTTGATGGCATGGAAGACTGGCGCGTGGAACAACTTGAGGCCGCTCTTGAAAAAGATGGTCCTAAGTCACGCAAAGCTGCCAAGATTCGCAAGCAACTAGCTAAAATTCGCAAGGACAAGGAAGCCGCAAAAACCAAAGAGGCCAAAGTTTCAGATCTTGGTTTAATTCGCAAAGCAACTGCGAAGAAAGCTGAAGATGCCGAAGCAACTGCTAGCTTGTAATCGTTAGGTCTTTGTTTTCGAACTTCATTCGCGCGGCAGTGAGCACCCTTCTGGTTCTCACTGCCGCGCCGCTTTTTGCCCAAGACAATGGCGGTGCCTACGAAGACAAGGAAATAAAAGACCCATATACAATTGATGATCCTGTTGCCAGAGAAGCGGCGGGCATTGTTTCCTACGCGCCATTTGATTTTGGCGACAAGCATGGGACGAGCAAGGTAAAAGAAGTTCTGGGTGGAATTGAAGTGCTATGGATCGAAACCGCACACTTCAAAATAGGTTCGACATTAGACAGCTATAAAATCCCACGCGGTGACCACAAACAACGTGACAAGCTGCGTGACGAACTAAAAGAGCTATCTAAACTATTACCATCAATTAAATATAAAAAAATCAAAGTCATCGACCCGTGGCTACGCTTGCACCTTTACGCCCAGCGATTGGAAAAAATGTACGCGGAACTTAGTGAGTTGCTGCAAGTCGCCGACGATTCATTCCCCCGCTCACCCGGCTTAAAAGTGCGCGGTGAATACATGGGTGAAGGCCCTTACCTTGGACATCGCTCAAAATTTGGCGTATTGCTACTTGGCCGGAAAAGCGGAATGGGACGCTATCTAGGACGTTTCTGTGGAATCAACAATTCTCAGCCACAGCGATTCACCTTTCAGGGCAACGACATGATGTTGTTTATTACCTCATCAGAAGCGGCTGAAGGTTGGTTTAGTGACGACACTCGACTCCAAACTCATGTCACCTTCAACGTGATGCACAATCTCGTCGACGCTTACAAACATTACAACTACGCCCTGCCGGTATGGATTGCCGAAGGTATATCTCATTGGTATGCGCGCGGCATTGACCCGCGCTACAACAACTACAGCTTTGTCGAAGAAACCAGCGCCGGCTTGCGAAAAGACTGGAACTGGGCGCCGAAGGTTTACAAGCGCGTAAAGAACGAAATCATTCCGTCATCGGAATCGATTGTTAACTGGATGGCCTATAACAAACTTAAATTCACCAACCACCTCGCGGTGTGGGCCTTGGTTGATTATTTAATTCAGTATGACCGCACCGCCTTTGGTGAATTTGTATCCGGAGTAAATGGGCGTATCCCAAATGTGCCACTTAACCGCTTGCCAACTCCCGATGAAGTTTTGGCACGCCAAGAGGAAGTTTTCCAAGACGTTTATGGAATAACTTGGGGTGAGCTTGATGCCGATTGGCACAAGTGGGTATTGAAAAACTATCCAAAAAAATAGCCGCCCATTATGGACGGCTATTTGACTAGAGGGTTTTCTCTCTACATTAAACCTGCAAGAAAGCTGGCGCGATCGGCAACCTTAGTACCGATATTTTTTTCAACGACCTTAAGTAACTTCTTACGAGTCTTGTCATCGGCTCCATCCTCAGAGATTGCCTTGCGGATTTTATTAAATGACTTCGCTGCAACCAGTTCGGCTTTGGTCTCATCAGATTTCATTATTTCAGCAAGGTCAGTTAAGTCAGCAGCGTAGGTTTCATTACGTGCAAACTCCTTTGACAATTCCTTGTGCAACTCCTCAGCCAAAATTGGATAGCCATTAGCTAACATCCAATCAAAGCGCTTAAAGGAAGCTGCGATTTCACTTTCGGCACGTTGCTTCATCGAATTTGCACCGGCCAAAATCCCTTCAGTATTTTTACTGCCAGGCTTTGCCAAAAGCTTGTCAATTTCTTTTAAAGCCTTGGTGTATTCACCCTTATTTAACATAACTTCAACTTTGGCAATTTCAGATGGCAAATCTTTGCGGCCCTTGCGGCGCTGCTTGACCATACCTGCAATTGCTTCTTCAGCTTTTTTGGCGTCGCGGTTGGAGAAACCGGTCATTACAACGGCTCCATCACCATCGAGGAGTGCGTAGTTTGGAATGCCATTCATGCCAGTGCTTAACACTCGCTCAGTAGTCCAAATTGAAGATCCGCCCATCCATTTACGTTCAATCATTGCGCTAACCAATGATTCGCGGTCAGCACCTTGAACTTCGACAAAAATAACTTGCAAGTCTGAACCGTATTCTTCTTGCATTTTCATGGCCATCGGCACGGATGACCTACAACCGCCTCAGCGCGTCCCCCAGAATTCTACAAAGACCGGCTTTCCGCGAAAGTCACTGATGTTGTTCACACCAAGACTATTAAATGGCACCGATTGAAATTCGTAGTCAATGACATCGCCAGGTTGAACCTGGGCCACGACCGGACTTGCTGCACAAATGATGGCGGCAACTGTTGGGAGGCTAAATCGCATACTACTATTATGGATATATGTGCCAAATGATGGCAAAAAAATTAGATTATCTGATTCCGTGGAATTCTACGATGACCCACCCACTCTCAATACCAGCCCCAGCCAAAGGGCGTAAATCCACTCGGACAGGCATCTTACGAACACTTATCTCCGCTTTTGAAGAGCATCCATGGGCAGCTTTTTGGTAGGCCTCCAACAATTCTGGTGCTTTTGGAAATAGCTCTGAAAGCGACTTTCCTGGTTGTTCTGGCAAGCCAATTAATTTTTGCCCGCTTCCATCCACCACTTGTGAATTAGCATCGACCAATAAAAATGCCAATGGTGCTTCCTCGATGACCGCTGAAAGGTCCTCGCGGCTACGCGCCAATTCCAAAGTGTCGAGCTTGTCATCAATCGCATTTGAAAAGATTTCACCAAAGGTACGCAAACTCGGCACCACCTCAGCAGGCCAGGATTTGTGTTCCTTTACTGCGTCAAAACCAATGAAGCCCTCAGCCTCGCCGCGCATCATCATCGGCACCACCAACAAGGACTTAATATCTTGAGCTTGGAGGATTTCTTGCTCACCACTTGCTTCTGCGGGCATAACCGCCACATCGGGGATGAAAATATATTCTCCAGCTTTTATTTTCCCATTCCACCAAGGGAATATATCAATGGGCAAATCTTGCAAGTTGCCTTTTTCGGCACTTATCCCTTGCGCACACCACTCATGGGTGTTCGACATCAAACCATCATTTCCAAATCTAAAAATATATGCTCGGTCGGCTCCGACCGACTCGCCAAACTCTCCTAAAGCGTGCTCAATTTCATCATCGACCATCTCTAAAGGGACATTTGTAAACCGTGAAAGCATTGATTCAGCCATCTCCAAAGCCTTCAATCGGTACTCTAAGGTGTGCCTGAGTTCACGCTCCTGCAGTAATACTTCGCGAGCTTGGCTAAATGCATTTCGGTCAGTTGACTTGGTGCGCGTATTCAACCAGAATAAAAACACCACGATAAAACATAGCAGCGAGCCACCAGAAATTAATTCTGGTGTAATTGTCTGGAACAGTGTGCTTATTACCACGGTCTCTATTACAACAGAAAACGGTTGCTATGCTACCAAAAAGCACCATTAATTGGTTTTTTGAGTTAGAATAAATGACCGTCCAAAAAAATAAATAAAAAAAATCGTGTTAATAGCCACCCTCCTCCTCGCAGCGGCCAACCCACAAGCTCCTGCAGAAATACCACCACTCTTCATTGAAACGCAAAAAGTTGCCGCGCCTGGCGTTGGACTTGACGATGTTTCGGTGCGCCGCCGCTTGACGGAGATCGACATTGAGTTGCTACGAGAAACTCTAAGTCGCACCCACAACCAAGGTGCCATAAGACTTAACTTTTTCGATGACGAAGAAGTTGTTGCATCTTTTAATCACATCGAACAAGCCTACGGAAACGGTTGGGTTTGGCATGGTGCGGTTGAGGGTGAAGCTGATTCTTCGGCACTCTTCTCGGTAACTGAAGATGCAGTCGCTGGCTCGATTCGCTTTTCCAACCGCCTGTTCCGCGTGTCATTCGCTGGCAACGCCGCCCACTGGGTAACTGAAGTCGACGAGCTTCAATTCAAGGATTGTGGTACTACGGATAAGCATGCGGTCAGCGGTACTCAACAAGGTGCGCTTCACAAACATCAAAATAATGGCCAATCAGCACAGGGCAACGGCGGGTCTGCACGCAGCGGCGGTAACCCTGATGTGGACACCATGATTGTTTACACCACTTCGGCGAAGAATGGCCAAGGCGGTGCAAGCTCTATGAATAGCTTGATCAACTTGGCGATGACGGAAACCAACAACGGTTACACCAGTAGTTTTGTCGATCAACGTCTCAACTTAGTGCACACCGAAGAGATGACCGGCTACAGCGAGCCTTCAAGTTTCTCCACCATGCTTTCAAACCTACGCGGCAAGAGCGATGGCAAACTTGACAACGTTCACTCGTTACGCGACCAATACGGTGCTGACGTAGTTTCAATGTTTGTAAATGGTAGTCAATACTGCGGCATCGCATATTTAATGACCAGCGTTTCAAATTCATTCGAGTCAAGTGCTTTTAGCGTTGTGTCTCGCACCTGCGCAACTGGTTATTACTCAACTGCCCACGAATTTGGTCACAACATGGGAAGTGCTCATGACCGCGGCAACGCCGGTAGCGCATCACACTCATACGCCTATGGGTTCCGCACCTCAAACAATCGCTATCGCACAATCATGGCTTACTCGCCTGGTACGCGTATTAATCGTTGGTCAAACCCCAACGTTACTTACAGCGGTTACTCGATGGGCAATGCCAACTCCGAAGAAAACTGGCGGTCATTAAATGACAACGCCAGCGTAGTTTCAGGGTGGCGCAACCACATCACCCCTGCTCCGGTTCTTTCAATCCCATCGCTTTTCGCCGGCTGGCCAGCTAAGTTTGATGTCACCAACACTAACCCTGGTGATTTAATTTACGTTGGCTACTCGCTAACTGGCAATGGGCCTACATCAACTAGTTGGGGCAACGCCGACCTCAGCCCACCGCTTTATAACTTCCCATCGTTTGTAGCAGATGCAAATGGCGAGGGCAGTTACACCACTACCGTACCTGCATCAGCACAAGGTATGACAGTGTGGTTCCAAGCCTTGGATGCAACCACTAGCTTGTTCAGTAACGGGCTATCGGCAACCGTTCTTTAATTAGAAGAACAACAATAAAGTTGGGCGTGTTTAGTGCACATCCAACTTTATTCCATTACTAAGTAAATTATCAGTGCTTGACCAGGCTTGTAGCCAAACGGTATAGCCGTTTAAAAATTGCCCCAATTGTCCTGTCTTTACAACAACGCCCTGAGCGTCAGCTATCTGGGCATTCATCAAGTGAATTGGTGGAGTAAGTTCCATTAAACCGTATTGGTTTGCGATTGGTCCACCACCAAGGCTTGACCATGCAAATTGCACAATTGAGCCGGGGCTAACTTGCGAAACCGTTAAGGTTAATAATTGTCCAGCCAATGGATCGCTGGAAACCAAACTTGGTGCGTTGGGGTTGGGGACGACTTCAACAATTCCACGCATGGTGGTGAAGTAGTAAGCATCGTCCCAAAATCCTGGTGGAAAACTTGGGTCGGATGAATTTCCACGAATCAAGTAAGCCCAGTGCTGGCCTATCCAATCATTGTCTGGTTGGTTTTGAGCCCAATTACCACCAGTCGTGGTTTCGCCAGAAACCCATTCCCAAGTTCCCTCTAGGTTTTGATCGGAATAACCAATCCACAAGTCTTCGCTTTGGGCAAAGTTACGAACCAGCCAATCATTTTCTGCAGGATTACGCACGGTCGCCAGATGGCCACCAAGCGCACGCGCCTCAGCTTCGGCAATTTGCCACTCAGCCTAGCTGGTCAAGGTATACCAATGACCATTTGCGGGGTTTTGGGCCCAATTGCTCTGAGCTTGAGCGGCCGGTTCCATGGCACTAAGCAGTGCCATCACTATTAGGGATTTCTTAGGTAGGGCATTTTCATCTGTCTATGAGGAGTATATAAAGACTATCCCAAAAAAATGGTCGGGGCGAGAGGATTTGAACCTCCGACCTCTGCAACCCCATTGCAGCGCGCTATCCAGGCTGCGCCACGCCCCGAACCGAACCCAAAAAAGCACAGCAGGGCTGTTTCTCTTAATGGGACGCAGAGTATAACACCCCCATTTATTAGTTTTTTTATCGCCTAAACCTTTATTCCAAAAAGACTTAGGAGTAATAATTGGGAGTGTAATGGTGAAATTCACTAATGCAGCGGCAAATTCGCCCGCAAATATCAGTGGAACCATGTTGTCCTTACTTCCAATAACCCTCTTCGCCCTGGCTCAAAGCACCCCCGTGATGGACGTGCGGCAGTCCCAATTACGCCGCCAAATCCAATGGAGTGGCGAACTACCAGCTGATGCTGTGGACGAGAATTGCAATTGCGAACTCGAATCCTGGGGCCATCAACACCAAGGCGATGCCGCGCCGGCCGGAGTTGATTTACCTCAACCATCAGTGCGCGTTAATTACCATACGCGCCTTCTACCCAATGGCGGTCGAATTGGAAGTGGCCAGTCTGGAGGTGGAACTCAAAATTCAAGCAGTGGTGGCGGCCAACCCGGATCCTCTGCCAATGGCGTAACGGGTGCAGCTAATGCGGCCAAAGCTATGGGTGGAAACGAAATCGACGTCGACCTCAGTAATCAGGGCCATGTTTTTGATGCCCAGTTAAACGGTTGGGTTAACTTGGGAGGCGATGCCTCGGTGCTTTCAGAAATTTCAGACATTTCTCCAAGTGGAAGTTTGTTACGGATTAACTTACCACTCTTTCGCGACAACCCAATTCCTACGGTAGCTCGCCAAATGCGTCAAGCACGCAACCGTGGATTAAACGTTCTGCTAACTGTGATGGGCACGCCAGAACATCTCGCCAGCAATTTTGATGGCGTCGATTTCGGTCGCTCGATTCCACCATATGCACGTTCGGTTCCAACAAGTGCAGATGCGTGGGCGGACGAGGTCGTTAGCGTAATAAGCGAACTGCAACTTCGCAGTGGCGCTTTGCCGAAGTATCTTGAAATTGGAAATGAGCCTGACCGAGTTGAGTACTGGGACGGAACCATGGCCGACTACTTTGCACTATACGAAGCAACTTCACTGCGTATTAAAAGTGAGTTCCCTTCGGTCTTAGTTGGCGGTATGGGTCTTGCTGGCTCAGAATCAACAATGAGCAGTGACGATAGTGCTCTTTTAGCGCTACAAAAGTTTGCTAGTAACCACGCCTTGCCATTGGATTTTCTATCCTGGCACAACTACGGAATGGCCTCTTCCTTGCGCTATTCCAACATTATTGAACGTTTGCGCGCTGCCGCGAGCGAAGATGGCACTCAAGTTGAATTGATTGTTAGTGAATGGAATATTGAACCAAATGCTCTCTCGCGCGATGGCAATTTTGATTCGGCGCTCGGCGCCGCGAACATGATTGCCTTCCTAGCAACAGCTGATCAACTTGGAATTGATGGTGCCTGCTTCTTCATGCTCAATGACATTGATGACGAAAGTGGCATTCAAGATTTAGCCGGCCAATCAATTGGCGCAATGACTAAACGTGGCATCAAAAAACCAAGTTGGAGAATGATGGAAACCGTAAGTGCTGCTTCACAAAGCGCAATCTTTCCACTTGACCTAGCTACAAATGAATTTGCTCTCGCTGGATTTGCCGCATTAAACGGCAACAACTTACGCATTGTTCTTGCCAACGAATCTGTTGAAGCCGATTGGGTATTTGCTAATGCGTGTCGCGAGGCTGGAATTTTGCCTGGAGAAGCTGCCAGCAAAATGGAAGCGGCTGGATTAAATAACTTCCAGGCTGTTACTGCGAGTGAACTACTCGGGGCGGGATTTAACAATTCAGAAGTAATCAGCTTGTTGGCAATCTTTGCCGAAGTTCGCCTGGCGTTAGATTTAAAGCAAACTGGTCGCGATGTTGAAATCAATTTAACTAGCGCCAATGCACTATCATTGCTTACCGTGCAAAGATTTGATTCGAGCCATAATGATCCGGTGAACTCACGTGCAGAATTACTGCCGCACCTTGAATTACTCGAAAGTGATGCGGTAGCCGCTGCGGTGCAAGCCGGAGACGACTTCTTAGTTGCTCAAGGATTTTCCCCTGTTAGTGCAGTACCAGATTTGTCACTTTCTCTAAGTGAACTAGCAATTCTATACGGCCTAGATGAGGAGACTGCACGCGTTTGGAGAAACACGGGCAACCGCACCTTGCGTCAGGAACGTCTGCGCGGAATTGATATTTTCAACAGTTTGCCGGGCTCTTCATTGGACGCATTCGAAAACCCAAGCGATGCTGGAGTCAGCCTCGATGGGAACAAACTTAGTTTGCACATCGAAGCTGACGCTGTAACTATCATTGACTTGAGTCTTTGATGACAAAAATTCAGGAAGCTACTTTATTAATTGTCAACAAGTTGACCAACGATAGACACCGCATTGACCAGGGGTTTCCTCCACTGCCACATACATTCCAAGCAATTCACAGTCGGGATAACGTTCGCTAAGACGTTGGCGAAGGCGACGACCCAAAAGTGCCGCTAAATTTTCTACTGAGACATTGCAGATCGGCAAGACGCTGACATCATCATCGGGGGCGGCGTAATAACGCTCGCGGTAGCGGACTTCCCAAATATTGTCACCACGCAAGTTGGCTGTGAGCTCATGGTGCTCGCCAGGAATTAACCATTGCTCATCAAGTTCATCGCACAATTCTTGAATTACTGGTTTCACTTTATTGAAGTCAAGCACCAAACCAAATTCACTTAGCGGCGCGTTTATCTTGGTAAATACACGGTAGTTATGGCCATGGAGGCATTCGGCACTCCCATCAGGGAATATCAAAAAATGTGCCGCGGAGAACTTCATCTTCTCCTTTTCGACTTCGATTGACCACTGTTCCATGAGGAAAAGATAACCGCGCGGGTTAAATAATGCTGTCACGCGGTTAATATCGTCGATCCATATGAACGACTCTTCCACCAACTCTCTCCTTTACAACGGGATGCTCAAGTACATCCTTTGTCGAACTGATTCTGCTAACCGTGCCGCCTTTAGTGCCGGGCAAGAAGCTTGGAGTGAGGTCTCGGGGATTGATGGTTTTTGTGGGCAAGCCGGGGGCTGGGCGCAACAAGATTCAACCTTGGCGGTCATTTTGGGGTTGTGGCACAACCAGGCTGCCATAGATAATTTCATGGCAACTATCCATGATGATTGTTTTGAAAAGAGTGGTCAGCGAAATTTAATCAACCAAATAGATGTAAGCGTTTGGAATAGAATTGACACTGAGGACAAATTCACTGGAATTGATGAAGTTAATCTTCATCAAGGCTTTTTATGGATTTCCGATTGTTGTTTAGTTCCTGGCGAAAGCCGCCGTCAGCACTTTTTAAAGATGCAAAAAGATGTTTGGAATCCGAGCATGGCCAAATCCGGAGTGATTGCTAGATCTGCTTGGGCTAATCCTATTGACCCTAGCCGCTTTTTGATAACCTCAGTGTGGAAATCTGAGGAGCACATACACAATTGGACAAACGGGGATTTTCGAAAAGCATGGTGCGAGGCTGATATTGAATCCGATTGTGAGTCAGTTAAAGGAAAGCTAGTCAATCTAGAGTACTGTTGGCGCGTAAACTAGTGGGGCTCATGGCTCCAAGTTCCACACCCCATTCTCACCTCGTCAAACTGCTCTGCACTTTGCTGTTGGTCGCTTGTTCCCCACAGGAAGATGTCACCCAGTCAACTGTAAAAAGTTTCGTTTACGATTCGCCGCCAAACGTAGTGGTGTTTGTAATAGACACACTGCGGGCGGACCGACTTGGCTGCTACGGCAATTCGAATCAACCATCCCCGACGATTGACCAATTTGCCAAAGATGGGATTTTGTTTGAGCGAGCGTGGGCGCCATCGCCTTACACCGCGACATCACACGCGAGTTTATTTACTTCCACTTACCCTGCGACTCATGGAATATGGAATCGTCAACGTCTTGAAAGTAAAGATGGTGACATTTTTCCGGCGTTGCCAGCGTCGGCGGTAACTTTAGCTGAGGTAATGCGTGATTCTGGGTGGCAAACGGCCGCGATTGCCGGTGGCGGTTATGTAAATGAGCGCCGCGGTTTGGCGCAAGGTTTCGATTACTTCAATTCAAAAACTCTAGGAGCGGTAAACCGAATTGATCATGCCATCAATTGGTTGAAGAATAAACGCAATCAGGAGCAACCGTTTTTCATGTTTTTGCACACCTATGAAGTGCATTATCCTTACTTGCCAGATGAAGAACATATCAATCGCTTCGATGCTGAGTACCAAGGTCCGTTACGCAAAGCTGTGTCTGATGCACGGGTTTTTGTTGATGACTACATGGCCAAAAATCCTAATAAGAGCCCAATTGGACCTGCGCAAAAGCAATTCTTCAAGCCACTCTTTGAAAATGAGAATTTCTCCGAACGCGACAAAGAGTTTGTCTTTGCACTATATGATGCCGAGATTGCAATTGTTGACGAACAATTTGCTAAATTTCAAACGGCCTTAAAAGCTCAAGGCTTGGATGAAAACACTATCATCATTATCACTTCAGACCATGGCGAAGAACTTTGGGAACATGATTACTTTGGACATCATCGAGTTTGGGATGAAGTAATGCATATCCCAATGATGGTGCAACTGCCAAAACATGATGGGGAAACACGGCGCCAAGATTCAATTGACCTAGTTGACGTGATGCCTAGCTTGTTATCTGAACTTAGTCTCGATATTCCGGATTGCGCCGTTGGCCAATCAATTAGTTTTCGCACTAAGCCAGAGTCTTTTGAGGAACGTGTTCATGTCCACCAAGCAAACTGGCCAAAAGACCGACAAGCCTGGCGACTGGGAAACAACAAAGTGCACTTTTTTCCTGATGAAGGGCTCGCGGCCGAAAGTTATGAGCTAAGCAGCGATCCAACAGAAAAAAACAACACTAATGACCAAGAGTGGATTACTCGCGGTCGCACCGGATTAGGCCAATTCATGGACGCATCCAATCGCCTCCGCGAAAGCTGTGGCCTGTTCCCAGTATTTCACTCACTGGGCAGTTTCACCGATGAAATGCGCGAAGAGCTTGCCGGATTAGGCTACATACAAGAAGAGGAAGAATAGACTCTGACCCCATCGGGTGGGCCAGCCACTGAGCTAAGCATATGGCCTAAAAAGAGTTGGCCGCCCCCTTTAACAAAGGGGGCGGCCTGTTTTGTTTTTGTCTCTTAAATCCTTGTTTTAAAAAGACTTAAGCATGAGTGCAGCGAGTAATGACCCAGCCGATCGGGTCAGAGTCTATACGAGGCCTTGGTCCATCATCGCCCTCGCCACCTTCAAAAATCCAGCGATATTCGCGCCGGCCACGTAGTTGCCTGGCATGCTGTAGGCATCTGCGGCACCAGTACAGGATTGATGAATGTTCTTCATTATCACCTTCAATCGCGTGTCGACCTCTTCTCGAGACCAGGACAATCGAGCCGAGTTTTGTGCCATTTCTAGTCCAGAAACTGCGACCCCTCCGGCGTTTGCGGCCTTGCCTGGGCCAAACAATAAATTGTTCTCAAGGAACACCTCCACCCCGTTTGGAGTGGTTGGCATATTGGCTCCCTCAGAAACTAACTTGCAACCATTCTTCACCAAGTTGTTAGCGTCCTTGGCATTAATTTCATTTTGCGTAGCCGACGGGAATGCACAATCACATTGGTTGTCCCACAAGGGGTTGTAATCCAGAACTGAATCGGTGTCGTAGTAACTTGAGTTGCCATGATGCTCGGCGTACTCAGCAATCCGACCGCGACTATTATTTTTCAAATTCATAATCCACGCAAGCTTGGTCGCGTCAATTCCATCTGGATCGTAAATCCAACCATTTGAATCTGACATGGTCGTCACTTTGCCGCCAAGTTCATTTATTTTTTCAACAGTGTACTGAGCAACATTTCCAGAACCAGAAACTAAACAAGTTTTGCCACTCAAATCATCGCCACGTGTCGCAAGCATTTCGGCGGCAAAGTAAACCGATCCATAACCCGTAGCCTCAGGGCGAATCAAGGACCCCCCCCACTCCAAAGATTTCCCAGTTAATACACCAGTAAATTCATTGCGCAAACGCTTGTACTGTCCAAACATGTACCCAATTTCACGACCACCAACGCCGATATCACCAGCTGGCACATCAGTATCAGGACCAATATGACGCGCAAGTTCAATCATAAAACTTTGACAGAAACGCATCACTTCATCATTAGACCGACCTTTGGGATTGAAATCCGAACCACCTTTCCCACCACCCATCGGCAGGGTCGTCAGACTATTTTTGAACACTTGTTCAAATGCCAAAAACTTTAACACTCCCAAATCAACACTGGGATGAAACCTTAGACCACCCTTATACGGGCCTAGGGCACTATTGAATTCAATTCGGTATCCACGTTGGACATGGTATTCCCCATTGTCATCCTGCCAAGGCACGCGAAACATCAAAACTCGTTCTGGCTCAACAATTCGCTCAATTATTTTGGCGCGTTGAAATTCCGGGTGCTTTGCAAGCACTGGCTCTAATGACGACAAAACTTCATCGACTGCTTGTAGAAATTCTGGTTGAGCAGGATTTTTAGCTTCGATCGTTTCAAGGAAGTTATTAGTTAAGTCAGACATTCAATTTTTTTTTGGGGGGGAGGTGAAGTGCGGTATTCGTTAAACCTTTATTGTATTAGCTTAACGCAGATATGTCATAAGCCTTAAAAACCGGGCCGTCAAGACAGGTTTTGGCCCACGGCCAGTCGGCGTATTGGCCATGCTTGGAAGTTTTAGTTGGACATCCATTGCATACTCCAATCCCACAGCCCATATATGTTTCAAGTGAAAGTTGAAACTCCAACTCGCGGCCACGGGCAAATTCATCAAAGCCCTTAAGCATCGGTCCAGGCCCGCAAACGCAGAATAGAGCGTCTTTTGAAATTCGTCCCGATTCTATTTCTTGTTCCAGTGCGGCAACAACATTGCCATGAAATCCAGATGATCCATCGTCGGTTGCATGTAAAACATTCACACCTTTCATAGCAAATGTTTGATGATCATAGAGGCGTTCCAAACTTCGCGCACCATAGATGAAGTGTGTCACCGCGGTGTTGTTGGACGCGCGTTGTTGTAAGTACATTAAAAACGGTGCGCTGCCGATTCCTCCGCCAACCAACACAACTTCTCTCTGGTCATCGGCAACGGTAAAGCCATTGCCAAGTGGTGCCGTGCATAAAAGAGAATCGCCAAGGGGAATCTCCCGCAGCACTTGCGTCCCTTTACCGAGCACTTGAATTAAAAAGGATAGCCGAGTTGCGGACAGTTGTTGGTAAACAGAAAACGGCCTCGGTACAGTCAGTTCATTCGGCTCAAGCGGGGCCAACATAGCGAATCGTCCAGGATTAAGTTTTGCCAACGGTTGGTCTAATTCAACTTCTAAAATAAAAGCATCGGGCCCACAAGCGCGACGAGCGAGCAATTTGGCAGGTGCAGAACAGGCATCGGATGGAAGGCGTCCCATTGCAGAGAGTTTAAGATATGTTGGTGAAATCACATCATCCCAAGCGACGCATTTGTGTTGGAAGCCCAGAAGATCCAATTATGGCATCTGGGGTAGTCGTGTGGCGCAACGCCAAATCGCCTGAATTCCTGTTGCTGCGTAATTCGTTACACCAGAGCTGGGGCTTTGCCAAAGGTCACTTGGACCAAGACGAAAATTTAATTGCCTGCGCCCTGCGCGAACTATTCGAGGAAACTAAATTGACTTTCACTTCCGAGCAGCTTTGCGAAAATTTTGCCGATAGTTCAATTTATCAACCGCACGGACGTTCTTATAAGCGAGTCGTAATGTACTTAACGAACATAAGCTGCACGGAAGAGCCAAGCATTTCCGGTGAACATGACAAATTCCAATGGTGCTCCACGGCCCAAGCTCTTGAACTGTTAGTTGAACAAGAACTGCGGCGCACTTTGGTCCGCGCGGCAAGTAGAATCTGCTCGCTGTGAAACCGACAAAAGCCCGCGAAATTCTCGCAGAATACGCCCCAAGCGGCGAGTCTTGGCCACGCCATTGCCAACAGGCTGGCCGAGTTGCGGCCCGCCTTTGCCAAGCCCTAACCGAGGCCAATCCCGAGTTCAATCTCGATTGCGAGTTAATCGAATCGCAAGCTTTATTACACGACATCGGCCGTTGCAAAACTCACGGGCCACTTCATGGCTGGAGTGGCTACGTAATGTTGCGCGAACTCGGCCACCATGCAGCTGCGCGCGGATGCCTAACTCATTGGATTAAAGGGCGCACTCGCAACGAAGTTCTCGCTGCTGATTTTGTTAAAGACGATTTTGTAGAAAAGGTTTTCGCAGAACTCGGTGAATTTGATTGGTCTTTGGCGGACAGCATTGTCTCAATTGCCGACTCCTCAGTCGCCCACACCACAATCGTGCCGATTAACGACCGCCACGATGAATTAATTAAGCGTTACGGCGATTCCACCTGGATGCGGCGTGCCGCGGAACTTGCGCAGCAACATGCGCAACACATCGAGCAGCATCTCGACCAACCAGTGTTTAGCGTCCTTAGTGATTTGTTTGGAAATACTTTGCATGAATAATTCCCCTCTTTACGGACTTGACTATTTCGATTTGCAAATCCGCCAAGCCCTGGCAGATTCTTTAAATAAAAATGTTGAGGACTTCAAACTAGAGCGGCCACGCGATGAGAAGCTTGGCGACTTCGCCTTGCCATGTTTTCGATTTGCCAAGGACGCTGGTAAGAACCCTGCCGAATTGGCAAACTTTTTAGCAACTGAATTAGTTATTGAGAACACTAGCGCGAATGCCGCGGGGCCATTTTTAAACTTCACAATTAGCCGCGACATTCTTGCCGAAAGAATAAGTCGCGATTGCGAATCAAAGAATTATGCCGACGGCCAACTAAGTGGTCGGGTCGTGGTCGAATACAGTTCGCCCAATATCGCCAAGCCAATGCACGTTGGCCACTTGCGCTCCACGGCGATTGGAGCTTGTTTGGGACGTTTGGCCAGCAAACTTGGCCACGACGTTGTGCGCATCAATCACCTTGGAGATTGGGGCTCACAATTCGGAAAACTGGTCGCCGCTTGGCAACGTTGGGGAGATGAAGAGCAATTAAAAAATGCGCCAATCAAACACTTGCTCGACCTTTACGTGCGCTATCACCAACTCGAAAAAGAAGACGAGACCTTAGGTCAGGAAGCTAAAGTTGCATTTAAAGAGTTAGAATCTGGCGACGACAATCAAACTCGTGCGACTTGGAAAACATTTACCGAACTCTCCTTAAGTGAATTCAACCGCACTTTCACGCGACTCGGTTGCGACTTTGATTTTGTTCGCGGTGAATCTTGGTACGAGGACAAGCTTGACGAAACTCTAAACTGGCTTGAAGAATGTGGCATCACTGAAGAAGATGAGGGCGCTACATTAATCAAGCTTGACGACCATGGAATAAAAACTCCATGCTTAGTAAAAACTTCACACGGAACAACTTTATATGCGACGCGTGATTTAGCCGCCGCCCGTTCACGCTGGAGCGAATTCGAATTCGAACGCATGTTGTATGTATTCGGTGGCGAACAAACATTGCACTTCAACCAGTTCAGCACCGTCCTTAAAAAAGGGGGTTGCGATTGGGCCGAGCGCATGGAGCACATTCCGTTTGGAATGATTCGTCTAGGCGAAGGAAAACTCTCCACTCGCCAAGGACGCGTTCTAACTCTTGAAGATGTATTAGATCGCGCCGTCGAATTAGCCCTCGAAGTAATCGAAGAAAAAAATCCCGACCTGGCAAATAAGCAAGATACTGCCGAAATGGTTGGTGTTGGTGCGGTTATTTTCCACGACTTAAAACATCAGCGGCAAAAAGATGTGATTTTCGATTGGAAAGAAGTTCTTTCATTCGAGGGCGACACCGGTCCTTACTTGCAATACACTCACGCGCGTTGCTGTGCGATTTTACGCAAGGCTGACCGTCCAACACCGAACTATAAGCAAATCGATTCCAAGGAATTGGCTGACAGCCCCGAACTATTAATTGCGCTTGGCCGCTACCCGTTGGCCTTACGTGAAGCTTGGGAGAAGCGTGAACCAATGGTGTTGGCAACCTACTTACTAAAACTTGGCGCTGCTGGAAATTTCTTCTACAAAGACAAACGCGTCCTTGGCTCTGGCGAAGCAACTGAAAGTGCGCGCCTTTATGCAATTGACATGCTGCGCCGCATTCTCGCCGATGGCCTTGCTATTCTGGGCGTCCCAACTCCTAACGAAATGTAATGGAATCCGTGACCGAACAAATCAATCTTGCCGACTACCTACGTGATGTTCCCGATTTCCCTAAACCAGGAATCGTGTTCAAGGACATCACCCCCATGCTTACATCGCCAATCGCCTTCAAAGCGGCGGTTGACCAACTAACTGACCGCGTTCGCCACTTGCGGCCGACCCATATTGCAGCGATCGAATCGCGCGGCTTTCTCTTCGGCGCACCGATGGCTGAGCGACTCGAAGCATCGCTCATTCCCTTGCGCAAACCTGGCAAACTCCCCTGGCAAACCATCGAGGAATCCTATGATCTCGAATACGGATCAAATACTTTGGAAGTTCACACCGATGCGGCCGGCCCCGGCGACCGCGTTGTTTTGGTTGACGACCTACTCGCCACGGGTGGAACCGCTTCGGCTTCGGTCAATCTAGTGCGACGCCTCGGCACTGAAGTTGTGGCCGCAGTCTTTGCGGTTGAGCTGGATTTTCTGGCTGGACGCGACAAACTACACGGCATGGACGTGATTAGCCTCGTCCACGTTTAATTTTTTTGCATGACCACCCTATCATCTAGTGTGATGAGTGTTGAGCCCGACCCTTCGAACAAGCCTGAGCAGGAGCTAAGCACGGAAGAATTGTGCGTGCGCTATCTGGAAACTAAGGACCAGAAGTGGAAAAACCTCATCGTCGAAAAACATACCCGCTTGGTGCGGTTTATTGCCGAACGCATGTGTGCAAAATTGCCAAAGTCTGTTGACTCTGACGATTTAGCTCAGGAAGGCACCTTCGGCTTAATGGATGCCATCGACAAATTCGATCCTAGCCGCAATATTAAATTTAAAACGTATTGCTCAACCAGAATTCGCGGAGCAATTCTTGACGCGCTCCGTTCCCAAGATTGGGTTCCGCGTTTAGTTCGCCAACGTGCAACTAAGCTAGACCGTGCTCGCCAAGCCTGGATTACTCGTTACGGTTGCGAACCAACCGACGCCGAACTTTCCAAAGCGCTTGAAGTTGATGAATCAGATTTGAACGTTGCCATTAAAAAGGCAACACCACGATCGATTCTAAATGTTAGCGACCGCAAGTCTGACCCTACTGGTGCCGGTGATGTGGTAATTGGCATCGACACAATTGGTGAAGCGACCTCAAGCGACCCCGCGGAGAAAGTTCAAGCTGATGACCGCTGGCGAGCTATGGTTAAGAACTTGGGCGACAAAGAAAAATCCATCTTGCAAGGTTATTACCAAGATGGACTTACTTTGCGCGAGATTGGCGAACGACTTGGCATTACCGAATCACGAGTTTGCCAAATTCACTCCAACGTGTTGAAACGCCTCCGCGAACGGCTTGAGCCACCTGCGGCATAGTGGATAGAGCGCGCATCATGCGTGCCTTGCCGGCGCGACGCTATTTCGCTCGGCAAATATTGGTGTTAGATAAATGCACTAGCACTTCGGATTATTTGAAGAGTGTGTCCAAGGAGGACCACCCACCTGATTTAGTAATTGCCTTAGAGCAAGAATCAGGACGTGGGCGTAAAGCACGTGATTGGTGGAGTGGACCACCTAATGAAAATCTCAGTTTCACTTTACGTGTCGAGCCTCCGGAGCCGGCATTAGCCGGAGGTCTTTTATGTGCTTGCGCCTTAGCTGCCACATGCGAACATTTTTCAAAACAAGCAAGCGCCTTGAAGTGGCCGAATGATGTGTTGCTTCACACGCCGACTCAGGGATTGGCAAAGGTTTCGGGTTTGCTCTCAGAAATGCCGGCCGACGGGAAAGATTTACTGATTGGAATCGGAGTAAATCTAAACACCGCCCCACCAAAGGACATAGCCGACTATGCCACTTGTAAAGTCGCCGCCAACAATTGCGCAATCAGTCGAGAAGCATTCATGGTGCGCTTTCTTTGGGAGCTTGAAAAACGTTGGCGGGCCCATATTTTGGTTGGTGCCAGCGCTCTCGAAAATGAATTCTTAGGTCGCTTGCGGCAATGGGCACCAAACGGGGTTTATGCCCCAGATGATGCCACCATGCCTAGCGGAAGACTGGTAGAATTCTCGATTCGCGATGGCCTTAAGTGGGGTAATTCAAATCCCCGACAATTCCCCCTCGGGATGCTGCCAAGCATCGCCAAATTACCAAAACCATGCAACGACTAAACGGACGTACCGACGACGCTTTACGCGAACTTCGCATCACCCGCAATTTCACCGACAACGCTGAAGGTTCGGTGTTAATTGAATGTGGTCGCACTCGAGTTCTGTGCACGGTTAGTGCCATCACCAAAGTTCCACACTTTCAAAAATCTAAAGGCCAAGGGTGGCTAACGGCAGAGTATTCAATGCTGCCGGGTTCTGTCGAGGGCCGCAAGGCGCGCGAGTTTCAAAAACGCGACGGCCGTTCGATTGAAATCCAACGACTAATCGGCCGCGCTTTACGGGCGGTGGTCGATCTTTCGGCATTCCCAGATTTTTCATTACACGTAGATTGCGATGTAATTCAAGCCGATGGCGGAACGCGGTGTGCCAGTATTACTGGGGCCGCGGTTGCGCTTTACGATGCTCTACAAACTTTGCAAGGTCGCGGACAATTACGTCACTGGCCCTTGCGCGAATGGTTGGCCGCAGTTTCAGTTGGAGTTGTCGCCGGTTGTGAAGTTTTGGACTTAGATTACGGCGAAGACTACGAGGCCGATGTTGACATGAACGTGATTGCAACTGCCTCCGGCAAAATTATCGAGGTTCAAGGAACAGCCGAAGGGGAGCCATTTGAAAGAGAGGTTCTTGACCGCCTAATTGATCTTGGTGTTGCCGGTGTTAAAGAATTAAGTGTTCAGCAAAAACTTGCTGTCGAAGATGGAGTGAACGTTTGAATGAAGCTCTAGCCGAGCAAAGCAAACGTCCTAGGAAAAGGCGTTGGGCACGCGTACTAGGGATTTTTTTATTGCTCCTATTGGCCAACGGCTTGTGGCAAGGATTGCGCTATCCACCGCTGCAATATGACCCGACTCCACACCCACAAAGTACCGAATTCAGCAACCAAAGCGGCAATCTGAAGGTAAACGCAAATCAAGCTTTTTTGCGGAAAGACACCGGCAAGCACTTTGTTTATCGCGCGTTCGGCCCAGAGCCGGATTTTTTGTTTGTCGCCGAAAGCACCGGTTGGACAGGTGAAGTCGTTATTGAAAACATTCACCCGCAAAGTGATTTGCAACTTGCCAACGGAGTTACGGCTAGTCGAGTTGGATTGGAACTACGTTTAAAATTCACTTTAGGTGCAAACCAAAATTGTGCTGTTGCAGTAAAAATGCCGAAGTCAATTACCACCAAGTTTGCGGTCATCGGAGATGGCGGTGGGCGCGGTGAAATGGCCTGGTGCTTCAAGCGCGCCGCTGACTTAGGCGCACAGTTTATTTTGCACTTGGGAGATATTGCCTACATTGATGCCGACTTTGATTCGGGTGCGAAGATTTGGAATCAATCACCAATTCCAATCTACACGGCAGTCGGCAATCACGATTTCCATGGTGGTCATCGTTACCGCTTCAAATTTTTCATGGAGCACTTTGCGCCACTCAACAGTGCCTTCAACTTAAATGGATTATGGTTTTTAAGTTTGGATACTGCTGCTGATACAGTGCCAGCATGGGGCGGTGAGCGCGGAGATTTGCTTGAATGGTTTGAGGAACTTCCAAAAGAACAGCGAGAGCAAGTAATTGTCTACACCCACAAGCCACTACTTGATCCGCGAGTAATGCTTGGTCAACGCAAAGAAAAAGGAGCGCACGCGCTCAATCGTTCTGGCGAAGCCAATTGGTTGCGCGCTAAAGCCAAGGAGCTGGGAGTAAACGCCTGGCTTTGTGGTCACATTCACCACTCCTTTGATTTTTCCGATCAAGGCTTGCACACTATCATTGCCGGTGAGGGACTTGGCGCAAATGGAGATAGTGCGCGAATATTGCTGGGCGAATTCCGCGCGCAACAAAGTCCGGACTTTTCGTGGGCGCAATTAAATATGCCAGCTGACGCGCATGGTTGGGGGCTCACTCCTCCCGACAACATTTCGTGGTGGCCGCTTGATTAATCATGCAACAACGCCTCCTCCTAGCCTCTGGAAATTCCAAGAAGTTGGCCGAACTTCGGGCAATGTGCGCAGACTTGCCAGTCGAAATTCTATCTCCAAAAGATTTACCCAACGGTCTTCCCGAGGTTGACGAAGATAAAGATAATTTTCTTGATAACGCAATCAAGAAAGCTTTTTCCGCGGCCCAAGCCGCGGCCGAACAAATCGGCGAAGACGTGTGGGCTATGGCAGACGATTCTGGCCTATGTGTTGATGCTCTCGATGGCGCACCTGGAGTTTTTTCGGCACGCTTTGCCGGTCTTTCAGAAAATGAGCCACGCGAAATTCGCGATGCGGCCAACAACACCCTGCTGCTGAAGAAGCTGGCAGGTTTGTCACCCGACTTACGTGGCGCTTCGTTTTGGTGCACCATTGCAGTTGCCAAGGGTGACGAATTGTTATTTGCAGTTGATGGTTCCGTTGCTGGCCGAATAACCGAGGAAGCTGACGGCTCTGACGGTTTCGGTTATGACCCGCTCTTTTATCATGAGGAATCCGGGCGTACCTTCGCCCACCTTTCATCACCTGAAAAGGCCGCCGTTAGTCACCGCGGCGTGGCCATCGCCAAAGTGCGACAGGTGTTAGCCCAAGTACTCCCCTCCTGAATCGATGTCCAAACCGTTCCCGCCGGAACGCATCCGCAACTTTTCGATCATTGCTCACATCGATCATGGTAAATCAACCTTGGCCGATCGTTTTTTGGTAATGACCGGAGCTGTCGAAAAACGAAGATCTGGTGAGCAAATGCTCGACTCCATGGACCTCGAAAAAGAACGGGGGATCACCATTAAGGCCGCTGCCGTGGCACTTAAGGCTAAGGTCGACGGGGTTGAATATTTACTCAACTTAATTGATACTCCAGGCCACGTTGATTTCGCCTACGAGGTTGAAAAATCATTGCAGGCTTGTGAGGGCGCACTCTTGCTAATCGATGCCGCTCAAGGCATTCAAGCGCAAACCGTAGCCAATGCGATGCTGGCCATGGATCAAAACATGGAAGTGGTGCCGGTATTTAACAAAGTTGATTTGCCTCACGCGCGGCCTGCTGAAATCGCTGAAGAACTTGAGCATGTTTTACTTTTAGAAAAAGAATCGGCTTACCACTGCTCGGCAAAAACAGGTGAAGGCGTTGAAGATATTATCCGTGCAGTAGTTGAAAAAATTCCTGCGCCAGAAGGCGATGAGAACAAACCTCTGCGAGCACTTATTTTCGACGCAAAGTTTGATGAATACCGTGGAATTGTCGTCTACTTGAGAATGATTGATGGCGTAATCACCAAGGGCGACCAAATTTATATGCTCGGTGCCGACGCAGGCTATGAAGTTTTGGAACTTGGGAAGTTTATGCCAGACATGACTCCCCATAAGTCGCTTGGGCCTGGCGAAGCTGGTTACTTGATTTCAAATATCAAACGACTCGAAGATGTGCGTGTTGGCGATACCGTCACCGTTTTCAAAGGTGAGCGCGCTGAAGCTTTGCAAGGCTACCGCGAACCACAACCAATGGTTTGGTGTGGCATCTACCCAACAAGTTCTGGTGACTTTGAAAACCTAAGGGCTGCGCTAAAAACCCTAAAGCTAAATGACTCGAGCATCATTTTCGAGCCTGAATCATCAGACGCACTCGGCTTTGGCTTCCGTTGTGGTTTCCTCGGGCTACTGCACATGGAAATTGTGCAAGAACGTTTGGAGCGCGAATCAAATCTCGATGTCGTGCAAACCGCCCCTACTGTTCCTTATGAGGTGCAAATGATGGACGGTAGCACCAAGGTTATTCACTCGCCTGGTGAACTTCCAGACCCGACTTTATTTTCAGAATTGCGCGAACCAATGGTAGTCACCCACTTGATTCTTCCGACGGAATCAATTGGACCAGTTATGAAGTTGTGTTCCGACCGCCGCGGAATTTTTCAACGCCAAGAACATTTGTCAGCATCACGAGTGATGCTGACTTGGGATTTACCCTTGTCCGAAATCATTTTCGATTTCTACGACAAACTTAAATCAGGCACTAAGGGCTACGGAACCATGAATTACGAAGAACCGCGCTTTGTTGCCAGTCAATTGGCCAAAGTACGGATCTTGGTTTCAGGAGTTGAAGCAGACGCACTGTCATTAATCTGCCACCGCGATACTACTGAACGTCGTGGCCGCGCCATCCTCAAGAAATTACGCAAAGAAATCCCACGCCATCAGTTTGAAATTGCCCTGCAAGCGGCAATCGGCGGAAAAATCATCGCGCGTGAATCAATTCGCGCCCTGTCCAAAAATGTTACCGCGAAGTGTTACGGTGGTGACATCACTCGTAAGCGCAAGCTACTCGAGAAACAGAAAGAAGGAAAGAAACGCATGAAATCGATTGGAAATGTGGAAGTGCCACAAAAAGCTTTCCTTGCGGTACTTTCCCAAGAGTAATAAGCATGAGCAAAAAGCCCAAAGAAAAATCCAAGCATCCATTTCGTGATGGAATTGAAATGGTGGTCTTTGCCATCGCCATGGCTTTGGGCTTAAAAGTTTTCGCGCTCGAGGCCTATCAAATCCCTACCGGCTCCATGATGCCAACCATGATGGGTACTGATTTGGTTGACCCCTTAACTCGCTACCCAAATGGTGGCGTTCACGACCGCGTACTGGTTGACAAAGTTTCATGGTGGTTACGCAATCCTCAACGCTGGGAAGTTGTGGTGTTCCGTTACCCACTACTCGCCCACCAAAATTATGTTAAACGCTTAGTTGGCATGCCCGGTGAAGAGTTGTTCATTCAACACGGCGACATCTGGACTCGCGCCGGCGAAGGCGAAGAGTTCACGATTGAAAGTAAACCTGCCGACTTACAAAAAACTTTATGGAAGCGGGTGTTACCCGCCCCAGGTAATGTCGGCACTACTTGGTCAGGCTGGGACACCACCGGTCAAGTTGCCAACAACTCTGGTCAATTGGCATTAGGTGCCGGCCGCCAAGTTCGTACCGCCACTGTAATTAAGGATGAGTACCGCCACGGGTACCCAGACAAAATCGCCAACAGTATTCCAGTTTCCGGAGCCGGCGCATTAAAGCGAAATGTCGTCTCCGACCTCTATCTTGATATTGAAGTAATTCCAGAAAAAACTGACGCGCCGCTAATCATCTCACTAGATGCTGGCCCCTATCCAATCAAACTGAATTTCAACGAAAATGGAAGTGAGTCAATTCGACTTTCCCTGCCTGATGGGCGCACCATTGATGTTGAACAAAACTTGAAGCTCAACACTGCGACCCAAGTTGAAATTAAATTCTGGGACCACACCATTTTCGCTCGCATTGGCGATTGGACATGGAGTGACACGCTCAAGCTTGAAGCGAAAAAAGCCAAAACTAATGAAATCAGTTTTGTTGCACCAAATTCGAATTGGTTAATTCAATCACCTCAAATATTCCGCGATATTCATTACTTGTCGCCGATGCGTGGCGCAGCACCTCTGTTCACAATTCCTGAAGGTGAATACTTCATGATGGGTGACAACACCCAAAACTCGCATGATGGCCGTGACTGGGAAGCGCGTGAGTTAGTAATTGATCCGGCAATCGATGGACAATCAGAATTTCGTGGCGACAACTTCCGCAACGGCAGCAACCCGCAATTTGACAACCCGCGGTGGAACAATCAAAAAGATTTGATGGCCTTCCGCGACCAAAACGGTGAGCTCTTCAACATTCCTAAAGAGTCCATCTTGCAAGACCGGCGGACTCCGGCTTCTTTTGTACCGCGCAGCCATTTAATGGGTCGCGCCTTAGTTGTATTCATGCCACTGTGGCCTGTAGTACGCCTTGGATTCGTTCGATGAATAACAACACACTTTTAGAAGTAAAAGGAATTTGCAAATCTTACAAGGGACGCAAAGTTGTAAACGATGTTTCATTGCAAGTCAGTGAAGGCGAATTTGTTGGCCTGCTTGGACCAAACGGCGCTGGCAAAACAACCAGTTTCCGAATGTGCATGGGCATGGTGGCGCCAGATAGTGGCGACATTTTCCTGCGTGGTCATAACGTAACCCAACAGGCCATTCACCAACGGGCGCGTTTAGGTCTTGGCTACCTTGCCCAAGAAGCTTCGGTCTTCCGCAAGTTAAGCGTTGAGGAGAACTTGATTGCGATTTTGGAATTAACCGGACATGAATTATCCCAACGCCAAGCCAAAAGCGAAAAGCTCATTGAAGAGTTCGGACTTGGCCATATTCGCAAAAGTTTGGGTGAAGTTTTAAGCGGCGGCGAGCGGCGCCGGCTAGAAATTGCCCGCGCATTGGCCACTGACCCAGCAATTATTTTACTTGACGAACCATTTTCAGGAATTGACCCAGTGGCTGTGGAGGACATTCAGGAGATTCTTACCGGACTTGAAGCGCGCGGGATAGCCATCCTGCTAACTGACCACAACGTGCGGGAGACACTCCACATAACCGAACGAGCCTATATTATGGCTGAGGGCAAAGTTTTAGCCGAGGGCTCGCCAAAAGAATTGGTCGCTAATGAGCAAGTGCGCAAGGTATACCTTGGCAAACGCTTTGAGTTGGCTTAATTGAATTATTGGCTACAATCTGTGGTCACCTTTACGGGAGAACACCCTTGAAAACAATAGTCTGTGTAAAACGCGTCCCCTCGACCACAACCCGGGTAAAAATTGCCGGTGATGGTACTTCCATCGACCCCACTGGAGTCGAGTTCATCCTTAACCCCTACGACGAATTTGCGGTCGAAGAGGCGTTAAAGCAAGTCGAGGATGCTGGCGAAGGATCAGTTAGCGCAATTTGCTTTGGTGCTAAAGATTCTCAGAAGGAATTGCGCACGGTTTTAGCGATGGGTGCTGACTCGGCAACTTTGTTGCAGAATGATGCTGCCCCACAAGCTGATGCAATGACCACTGCCCGCACTTTGTCGGAGGCAATTAAATGTCAAGAATTTGATTTGGTTTTCTTCGGTAAACAAGCAGTCGATAAAGATCAACATGGTGTTGGTCCAGCAGTTGCAACTATGCTTGGTATTTCTTGCGTCACTGAAGTAATCGCATTGGAAGTTCAAGCAGACAAAGTTATTTGCCAACGCGAAGTTGAGGGCGGTGTTGAAACTGTCGAGGCAACGCGACCATGTGCAATCACTTGCCAAAAAGGATTAAACGAACCTCGTTACGCAAGTTTAAAGGGCATCATGAAGGCCAAGAAAAAACCACTCGACATTGTTGAAGTTGATTCTGTCGCCGACGGCTTGGAGGTCATTTCATTAGAGATGCCCCCCGCTCGCCCTGAAGGTCGCATCATCGGCGAAGACGCAACCGCCGTCGTCGAATTAGTAACCTTACTTAAAGAAGAAGCAAAAGTTCTATAGGAGATAATTAGATGACCAACATTCTTGTAGTACTCGAAACTCGCGATGGCGCAGTGCGTCCATCTTCACTTGAATGCCTTGGTGCTGCGCGCACCTTAGCTGATGCTAGTGGCGGCGGCGAAGTAATCGCGCTGGCCACCGAAAAGGCTGAACTAGATGGTGCCGCGCTTGGTGCCGCTGGTGCTGATTGTGCAATGTGCACTGAAAACGGCAATCACTCTGGTGATGGTGCCGCGGCAACTGCCGCGCGCGTCGCCAAAGAAAAAGCTGCCGGATTAGTTTTGCTCGGTGCAAGTGCTCGCGGCCGCGACATTTCAGCGCGCATCGCCGCAGCCTTGGAGTCTGGCTTTGCCGCTGATTGCATTGCTGCTGAATTTGTTGATGGTGGATTTCAATTCACCCGCCCAACCTATGGTGGCAAAGCTTTACTAAAGGTAAAAGTTAAGGGTGAAACTCCGGTCGCATCATTGCGCGGAAATCACTTTGCCGCGGCTAATCGCCAAGCTGTTGCCGAAATCAGCACCTGCACAGCTGAAGCTGGAAAGGGCATGGTAACTGGTCTTTCAGCAAAGACTGGTGGACGGCCCGACGTTTCCGAAGCTACTGTTGTTATCAGTGGTGGACGTGGAATGGGTGACGCTGAAAGCTGGAAATTGCTTGAGGCCATTGCCGATGCGATTCCTGGTTCAGCTCTCGGGGCATCGCGCGCAGTTGTCGATTCCGGATGGCGGCCACACGGTGAGCAAGTTGGCCAAACTGGCAAAACCGTTTCACCTGAACTTTACATTGCCTGCGGCATCTCTGGCGCAATTCAACACCTCGCGGGCATGGCCTCGTCGAAGTGCATTGTGGCGATTAACAAAGATGCCGATGCACCAATTTTCCAGCACGCAAGTTATGGAATTGTTGGAGATGTGAATGAAGTTCTTCCGGCTCTAGTAGAAGAACTAAATAAGTAATTAGGAATTTAATTCCTGCCAAAAGTTCCTCTCCTCTGCTGCGGCGGCGGAGAGGAATTTTTTTTGTTTGGGATTTCTAAACCAGTGGCATTTAGCCGGATCCAGCCAACGGGGACCAGTGGAACTCAACAATAGATTGCGTGGGTGAAGTCCCCTATACAAACACCCTGCCCCATGAATTTTTGCAATACTCTCACGTAAATTTGTTTCGTGCTCAATCAACCAATCAGCTAAATGTTCAGCGGAAACTTGTTCGGCATTCGGGGCATCGCACCATTGACTTATCACACCACTATCACGAACAAATCCAAAGGCATCGCGCTGGCACCACCAGCTTGTGGGTTTAACAACCGGGACTGCGAGTTGCTCTAAACGAACTAGGTTTTGATACTCTTGCTGCGCACGACAAGGTTTACGCCAAGTATGACGATGAGCAGCGCCAAGCCGACGCATAGTGTTAGGAAAAAAATAACGCTTGTGGGCATACTCATTTCGGTTGGACAAGCTTCGCCGTTCTAGACACACACTAGGCAAATCGAGAATAACTTCATCTTGATGTTCAACTTTCTCCAAAAGCACAACCATTTGCTCAGATATTTTTTTGCTTAGGAATCGCATCTCTTTAACGCGCAAACCGGCGGCGGCCGCTTCAGCATGAATTGAGGCAATTGATTGTGGATAGCGGGTTCCGACTTTGCCACGCACTCTATTGCGCCATGCTTGAAAACTTGAGCTGTCGAAGAAGGTACCGATTACCCAACGGCGCGAAACTCTGGCAAGTTCACTTAATACTTCGATTCGCTGTTCGGGCAATTCAAAATGATGCAAAAGTCTAAAACAAAAGGCTAAGTCAAAGGCACTATTAGCAAATGGAATTGCTGCGGCCGATGCTTGGAGATTATTAGTTTTGCTAGTACCTTTACCCACAGCGACTTGGCCTAACATGGCACTAGATAAATCCGCGCGCACAACTTGCTCGGCAAACTCACCAAGAAGTTGCGAAAAGCGACCGGTGCCGCACGGAATATCCAAAATATTTGCCAGTGGTCCAATTTGCTGACAAAACTGTTTAACAATTTTTAGTTCCTGAGCGGAACTGCGGCGCGCACGCCTAGATTGCTGCCAACGTCCAGTGGCATAATGCTCGGCGGTGCCAGGAGTTTGATATTGCTCGAACAGTTCATGTTCCCGCTCGGGCATTGAATTATGCTTAGTCATTTATAAAAAGAAATCTGGATTATTCAAGGCTGGAGCACTTGGCAATTCGCCATCGCCGTCAATAACTTCTTGAATCATGTGATTGGTTGCGTTGTACAAGCAAGTTACTTCAGCGCATTCACAACTCGCATCGAAACTTTGAATGATGGAACCAGTTGCAGCGGCAGCAGGAGCGGCTAATCCTCCAACTGCGGCCCAAGCACTTGCATCACCAATTCTGGCGCGCGCCACTCCGCGATGCGCGGGGCAATTAAAAACTCCCAAGGGTGAGATTACTTGCCTTAGTGCTTGCATGTGGCACTCTTTGGGTTGCTTAGTTAACTCACGCCAACTTCCATCTAGCAGGACTTTTAAATTACGTGACTCAAGGACCTTAATTCCAGTTGCATGAGAGCGAACTAAACCTTCCTTAATGGCTTCAATGGCGGATTGCTGTTGTTGGGCTTGAGCGGCGTTCAGAACTTCGGCCCCTTCAGCTGTTCGATTCAAGAAGGGCTTAAAGGAAATGTAATCAAAGCCATGCTGATGGGCAAGGTGTGATGCGGCTTCCATTTCCTGAAAATTGGGAATCACTGCAACATCATCGCGTTGGCTTCCTCGCCAAGTTATCACAAAAGAAAAGCCTAAGGTAATCTCAGGTTTGGTCGCTTTTATCTCCTCGGCGCTAGTGCAAATATCTTGCAATGAAATACCACTCTTCGGCTTATGCATTTTAATAAATGTGTCATTAGTTCCACTGTCCAAGCTAAGCCGCACCCAATCGCCTTTAGTTAAATATTTGGCCGCTTTGGCAATAATACGATTGCGACTACCGTTGCTAACAATCGCCAACTGTTGAGCTAAATCTTGTTTTAAAAAACGCACAATTTCGACAAACTCAGGATGCAAGGTCGGTTCGCCGCCACCAATCAAAATTACTGAACGCATACCACGCTTAGCAAGTTCACTCAATGAGTCGCGCAACGCGTGCATGTCATGCCGCACCGGCGAATTGAGTGAATCCCAATCAATGCAGTGGTCACAGGCATAATTGCAGGCGGTGGTTAAATCCAAGTTAATCGACAAGGGAGCGGTGCCCATTTCCCAATCACTAGTAGTGCGTTCACCACGGCGCCAGGCGATGTAATCGCGGACGACTTCATGAAATCCAGGGCGGCACAACTTATCCGAAAAGTCATGAAAGCTGGTGTTGCTTTCATTTTTTGGTGGATTAACTTCGGGCATTTAACAATTCTGCTAGTACTTTTTGACGGCGCACCAAGTCCTCATTCATCGGAGCACAACTATGCTGTTTGGCTTTATGCAATTCTCGCAAGAAAGCCGCGACACTTTGTGGCATTGGATCATCAGCCAGGATTTCCTCGGCACCGGAGCTAAATGAGAATTGATAATTTTCTTGATTGATCGAGCGCTTCATCAAGCAGCCATCAAAAGAAAATTCTGCTGGACGCGGATAAACCGTATCCGGAACAATTCCAACTAAGCATTCCAATTCGCGATTCACGGTACGCCAAGTGAAGCGAAGTTCACGATCTTGGTGATAATGCGGATCAATTATTTCGACCGGACCTGGGGCAACTTCTTGCAGCAAACTAACTGGATGCGAAAGCAATTCCAGCCAGCGATTGACCCCTTCCCCACTTGGGCTCATCAACATTTCAAACCACGATGCTTTGGTTAAATCAGCACTTGGATGCAATTTAGAGAAATCACTTAGGGTGTATGGCCATTGACAATTTTCGCGCAATAATAATCCTGCAGAAGCGAAGGCGCGGGCTAATTCTTTGGCTTCTGCGTGATCTTCTTCAGCGGTGTGCACAACTGCCGAAGCGTCAGTACGAGCACTTGCCAGCAACGGCTTTTCACATAAAACGTGCACCCCTGAAGCCAGCGCCACTTTCAACCATGGCAAATGAGTGCCGGCAGGACTTGCCAAGACCAATGCGTCCGGTGCAGCCTCAGCCATCATTTCATCCCAATCAACAAATGGCGTTGCCTTTACACCGCGCACTTTTAACCAATCACTAGCCACGGTTGCGTTGGCTAAGTTAGTGCCAATTACCGCGTTCACATCTGCGCCAGCATCAGCAATTTGCAAAGCTAAAAACGGCCCAGTGCCGGTGCGGACACGACGCGCACCGACTACTACCACGCGGGGTTTAGCCATTTGCTGTTGGTCTTGCTCAATCATTTTCTTTGGCCAATTTTTCGGCTAATCTCCGCAAGCCTAACTCGGCAAGCATGGTCGGTATTACTCCCGAAGTGCAATCCGCGAGGGCTCCCTTTAACGGCATAACTAAAACGCGAGTACCGTGCTCCATTGGCGAACCATCGCCACCAGTTTCGCTGCCACTTATTGGTGGTGGCTCTGAAAGTTCGGCACACATTAAAAATACTTTTTCATCTGCCACTCCGGGCGATGGAAACATTGCCGCACCCAATTCCGAAAATGCCGTTGGCGCCAGGTCGATCCCCGCTTCTTCGCGAGTTTCAGCGGCGGCGCGCTGGGATAATCCTTGCAGGCCGCGGTCAGTGTCCTCCAAAATTCCAGCCACCAACTCGATTAACATCAAAGGCGCATGCGGGTCAGGTTGAATTAAATCTTTTTGGCGGCGCAACCAAATCGGCGGACGCACACCTTCTTTTAGAACCACCATTGGAACGCCACACTCATCGCGAAACCACAAGACCACGCCGACAGCATCAGTGCCGCGGCGCGAAACCACGTCACACGGATAAATTGGCGAGTACTCGCCATTGGAATATTGGTGCCGCACTTCTAGGCGCCGCACTTGCAGAAATCCATCACTGCACGAGCGCGCATCACTCAAGTCGGTGACAACTTCAAGCGAGTGTGGCCGAACTTCTTCATCGGGGCGCGATGAGTTTTCCATGTAAGCATTCTAGGACAGGCAGGCCATGGTTTTTGTAACCTATTAGGCCGTGTCCGCTTCCCCTAAGCTCCTACCCCGTAAAGAATTGGCGAACAAACTTGCAAGCCTCCGCCAATCACAGCAAGTGGTGGTGATGTGCAATGGCGTTTTCGATCTTTTGCACGTCGGGCATGTGCGAGTTTTGCAAGCTTCCAAAGACTTGGGAGATGTACTGGTCGTCGCAATCAATAGCGACCTAAGTGCACAGCACCACAAGGGTCAAGGCCGGCCAATTCAGTGTGCCGAGCACCGCGCGGAAATTTTATCGGCACTGACGTGCGTCGACTTTGTTTGTGTTTTTGAGGAGCTCGAGGTGACTGAATGTTTGAATGTTTTACAACCGAACATCCACGCTAAGGGCCAAGATTACGACCCGAGCATGATTCCTAAGGCCGAACAAGAAATGGCTCGACAACACGGAATTGAACTTCATTTGGTCGGCGGCGAAAAAGCAAACTCCAGCAGCGACTTAATTGCTAAAGCTGTTGCCAAAGAGGAACTCAAGCGATGAAACGAATTGGCGTGCGCCTCCCTAACCCAATCGGCGATGTCGTTGCCGCTACGCCATTCTTAGAATTGCTAGCAACACGTGAAAAAGAATCGCGCATTGTAGTTATTGGGAATTCAAAAGCTTGCGAGGTGGTTAAGGGAATTGATGCAATCGATGAAATGATTACGCTCACCCCGCCATGCTTGAAAGGAATTGGCGCGGTGCGACGCCAAGCTCGTCGTCTAAAGAAATTACAGTTAGATAAAATTTATTTGCTGCCCAATTCATTTTCTTCAGCACTTGCCGCCAAACTTGCTGGTATTCCTGAACGCATTGGAAGACGCACCTTGATGCGCAGTTTTTTATTGAACGATAAATTACCGCAGATTAAAGATGCGCGCCCAATGACAAAAATCTATGCCGAATTATTGGGTGAATCTCAAGAACCGCGCACCAAGCTTATCATCAGCGCAAAAGGCAGCCGACTTGCGAAAGACACCATTGAGGCCTTGGCTGAAAATAAGATTATTCCACCATTTTTAGGGATTGCGCCGGGTGCGGCCTTTGGTCCTTCAAAAATTTATCCGCCTGAATTAATGGCCGAAGCAATTCGACTAGCGACTAAAGCCACTGGCCTACAACCAATTTACTTTGGAGCACCAAATGAGTCCGAATTAATTCGTTCAATTAAAAAATTGGCGCCGGCACCATTCATGCATTCGTCTATTGAAGAAATGAAAGCCTTGCTCAAACATTGTCGAGTACTACTAACGATGGACAATGGTGCCCGACATATGGCCGCGGCGCTTGACATTCCGCAAGTTGTACTTTTTGGCGCAACCGATCCGCAATGGACTACTTTTCAAGGAGAATTAACTGTCGGTCTGCGAAAAGAAAACGTTGAATGTTCTCCATGCCACAAAAAAGTTTGCCCGACTGACCATCGTTGTCTTGTAACAATTACTCCGGCCGAAGTTGCCGAAGCAGTAGTTGATGCGGCACGCAAAGGAACTTTACTCAATTTGTAATGGCTACAAACTATTTCCGCGCGCCCTACCCTTACGTAGATTGTGCTGAAGCAGAACTACTGGCTGATTTAAGCACGATTTGGGAAAAACTGCTGGCCGATATTTCAGCAACACGCGAAACATTATTCATTGAAAACTTTATCTTCAGGCCCGGCATGGCCGGTGATGCTATTACCGATGCCATGGTGCGCGCCGCCAATAATGGCGCCACTGTCAAACTTATGGTCGACGCATACGGATCTTCAGCTATTGACCAAAACCTGCGCCAGCGACTTGAATTGGCTGGGGTAAAAATCAAATACTACAACCCAGCACGTTTTTGTGATTTGTTTACTCGCGGCGCCATGGCGCTACCACGAACTCATCGGCGGTTAATTTTATGCGACAACAAAGTTGGCTGGATTGGTGGCGTTGCGATTGATGACCAGTGGTGGCCAAGCTCCCAACAAGCAACTGCCCGCGACACCATGTTGCGCTTTAATGGCGAATCATTAACTCACTTAAAAGATTGCTTTAATCGTTTGTGGGACGGTTCCGGAAGGGGCCCGAAGTTAAAAAAATTCCCTCAAGCTGAGGCGGAACAATTACGTTTAATTCCTCAATATGCTTTTCGCCGACCCAACTATCGGCGTACTTTCCACTGGCACTTACACGCCGCCAAAAAGCGCGTCTGGATTGCCGTCCCCTACTTTATTCCTGGGCCACGCTTACTTATGGAGCTACGCATTGTCGCCCAACGTGGAATAGACTTGCGTTTTCTGTTCCCTGGCGAACACACCGACCACCCAAGCGTTCGCTTGGCAGCAAGAAGATATTACGGACGACTGTTGCGGGCTGGAGCTAGGGTTTATGAATATCAACCAAGCTTCATGCACAGCAAAATGACCATCTTCGATGACCAACACTTACTGGTCGGATCGTCCAACCTGGACCGCTGGTCGTTATTTATTAACAATGAATTAGTTGCAGCTTGCCGCAGTGAAAAATTAGTAAGCAAGGCCAGCCAACAATTGGAAAGCGATTTTTCCGATTCTAAAGAAATCAACCTCTTAGAGTGGCGCAAACGGCCACTGCGCCAAAAACTTCTCGAGCGCATTTTTGGCTTGTTCGACCGCGCATTCTAGAAATGCAAATCCGCCTTATGACATGGAATATCCACCGCGCAATCGGCATGGATGGAAAGTTCGATCTCGAACGAGTTGCCACAGTCATAAAACACCATCAACCTGACGTGCTACTTTTACAAGAAGTCGATCGCGGCGTGGCGCGTTCCCGCAAATTGCTGCTCGACCATGAACTTGGGAAGATGTGCGGGTTCAAGTATTCATCGTGGGCGCAAGCCCATCAATTGAAAGTCGGAAGTTATGGCAATGCGGTGCTATCCCATTTCCCCATAAAGAGGCGTAAACATTTAGATTTAACAATTGCTTGGAAAAAACGGCGGAATGCCCTGTTCACTCGTCTAGCACTTCCTGGTAGATACAAAGACCTCAACATTTTCAACACTCACCTCGGGCTATCGGCACTGGAACGCAAACTGCAATTAACGCGCCTATTTCAAACTGGGACTTGGCGCAACTGCAATCAAGGCTCACGCTTAATCCTCGCTGGCGACACTAACGATTGGCGCAATTTACTTTTCCACCAAGTGGTCAAAGGACAAAAACTCCATGCGTGGAGCGAGCACCGGCGCCGACAACATATCCTCACTTATCCGGCCAGTGCCCCAGTCGGTGCGCTCGACAAATTCTTCTGGCGCGGCCCACTTCACAACGAGCACCTTCACCGCAGTCGCCTGTCCCTCGCCAAAACTGCCAGCGACCATTTGCCATTGCTGGCCGAATTTGATTTATAAGTTAGCGAGCCCTTAATTATCCTTTGAGCAATTTGCGCACGCCACTCTCATCTAACACATTAACACCAAGTTCTTCGGCTTTGCGTAGTTTGGAGCCAGCCGCTTCGCCAGCAACTAAGTAATCGGTTTTCTTACTAACCGAACCCGTAACTTTTCCGCCCGCGGCCTCAATGAGGTCTTTCATTTCAGGACGCGGGATTGATAAAGAACCAGTTAATACAAAAGTTTTATCACACACTCCCTCAACTCGGGATGATTGAGTTCGCACCACCGATTTCGGAGAAACTCCAAACTTAACCATACTTGCTAAAGCACTTAAATTTCTCTGATGGTTAAAAAAACCGATGAAGGATGCGGCGACTTCATCGCCAATGCCATCAATCGCACTTAGTTTTTCAATTGCGTCATCAGCTTTGGCAACTTCTTCCAAGTCAGCTAAAGTTGGATAAACAGCGCAGATGGCTTGAGCAGTTTCGGAACCAATCTCCGGAATCCCCAAGGCATAAATAAATTTCGACAAATCAGGGTTCAGAGCACCAGCAATTTGTTGCTGCAATCCGCCGACCGATTTCTCGCCCCAACCTTCTAAGTTAGCAACTGCCGAGTAATCCAAATCAAAAATACCTTCAACCGAATTCAGCAAACCTTCCCGGCAAAAAAGTTCAACTGCTTTCTCGCCTAATCCTTCTATGCGCAAAGCATTGCGCGAAGCCAAATGCAAAATGCGCCGCTGCACTTGGGCTGGGCAATCCATGCTCGGACAAAAACGATGCTCCCCTTTTTCGGCGGCCGCGGAACCGCAAGAAGGACATTCATTGGGCCAGTCGAAGGGTTTAATTTCCTTTGGCCGTTTAGCGAGGATTGGTTCGACAATTTGCGGGATTACATCGCCGGCGCGGCGCACCAAAACCGTATCGCCAATGCGAATGTCGCGTTCGCGAATGTACTTCGCATTATGCAAAGTGGCGTGGCGCACAGTAGTACCTCCTAACTGAACCGCCGCCAAATGAGCACGCGGGGTTAGCCGTCCAGTGCGGCCAACTTGAATTTCAATATCGAGCAAAACAGTAGTTTCTTCGCGTGGCGCAAACTTATGTGCGCACGCCCAACGCGGCGTACGTGCACGTGCACCTAACAAACGCCGCAAATGCACTTCTTCAACTTTGACCACCACACCATCCATTTCATAATCTAAGTCATCGCGCTGCGCTTCAAGTTGATCATGAAATTTAATCATTCCACTGGCACTATTAACCACTGCGCGATGCGGCGTCGTAGCAAAACCCCAACTCGCAACTTGCTCCATTGCGGCACTATGAGTTTTAAATGGTGGAGGACCACCACCATCGGCGGCACTTTGCTCGCACCGCACTAACTCCCAGGCGATAAAACGCAATCCACGTTGTCGAACTACGCTGGGGTCGAGTCGCTTCAAACTTCCAGCGGTAGCATTGCGCGGGTTAGCAAAAGCTTGTTCACCCTTATCAACCATGCGTTGATTCAACTTTTCAAATCCACTCAGGGGAATCATTACTTCGCCGCGAATTTCAACTAAAGCTGGGATCTCACCATTTTCACAATTCAAGGCCAACGGAACGCCTCCGACAGCACGCAAATTGCCAGTCAAGTCTTCGCCTACCGCGCCATCGCCACGCGAAACTCCGCGCACCAACAACCCATCTTCATAAACTAAACTTGCCGACACTCCATCCCACTTGGGTTCGCATACAAAACTGGGAAGTTCATCGGTTTCTCCGGCCAACGCTTTTAGCGCACGTTCTTCAAAGTTGCGCACCGCTTCATCGCCGAACAAACTTTCAATTGAAATCATCGGCACCGCATGTTCGACTCGTTCAAACTTTGACCCTTCAGGCAAGGGGGCACCGACTCGTTGGCTAGGTGAATTCTCCACCACCCAATCGGGATGCTCAACTTCAAGCGCCTTTAACTCTAAAAATTTACGGTCATATTCCGCATCGGCAACCAGCGGTTTTGCAAGTACGTAATAGGCGTGCTCGTAAACCGTAAGTTCCTCCACCAGACGGAGGTAATCTTCGCGCGGGTCATCAAAAAGGCCGGGACCAAAATTCACTAGAGTCCAGCTTCGACCAACAGTTCAGCCAAGCCCTTTTCAATCTGTTCACCATTACCTGGCGAGAAAATAACTTCTAAATCCGCGGTGGCAACTTCTTTCAAGCGGCGCAGGGTTCGCTTTGGAATCACCGGCAAGTCCCCATTAGTTGGGCTGTAATATCCAATCCGGTCTATACGCCCCATTCCCTCGCTGCGGCCAGCAGCAATGGCATTAGCAATTGGGTCGAGCGTCAATTCGCTATCCACAAACTCCATCAAACAGCCGCGAAAAACTCGACCATCTATTGAGCGCACAGTACATCCAGCAATTGGCCCATTTACCACCTTTGAAGTGGCGGCAGCTTGCTCGGCCACTGCAACAAGATTGCGATCGTCCATAACTTTAGGATACCTGCGCGGAGGCCTTCTTTGGGTTGGACTTTCGACGTTTGGGCACCGCTTTAGTTAGCGCGCGGGCGATTTGTTCGGGCTGGTCGGAGCTTAGCCAAATGCCCGTTTGTCCGCTAAGCCCAATCACTAAACCAGGCTTATTTCCGGCCATATAAACCGTCACCCCATCGGCCTTCTTCACCGCCCAGCCGCGCTTGCCAAGACCCCAGGGGTAGGTCATGTGAACTCGCCAACCCTCGATCTGTTCAGCACTAATTTTGCGTGCTGGAAATGGAGACATACGAATCGTCATGCCCGCCGCGTGAACCTCGGTGACCAACTTAGTCACCCGCATCCACCACGTGAAAAGCACCGCCATCAGCACCATGCAGCCAGTCAGCCATGGGGAAATAGGCACCAACGCAAATGCCGCAACGAACAACACCCCCATTCCCAGGCTCACACCTTGAACCAAAGATTTTGACGGAAGGATTTCCTCGCGAAAGAAGATTTCCTCGGCATTAGCAGAACTGCCCATGCCAAGGATTTTACTTCGAGCCTACTTAGATTCCTTAACTTCATTTTCAGCAACTGCTTGATAGCCTGCAAACGGAACTCGATTTGTCAAACGGCGGATTCCAGTTACCGCGTCATCACGTTCTTCGGCCTTACATTCCACTAGAGCTTTTTTTCCAACCAATTCTTCAATTGTCAAATCAATGCACCCTTGAGCATCAATTCCGAGGGTATTGAGCAAGTACTTGGCCCGCGGCATGCCCCGCTCCGACCAATGCAAGCTATCCCAACAGGCAGTTTTGCCCACGTATTCACCATTTGCAACTTCCCACCGAAGCCCCCAACGAGTGTGCCCTGCGGGGCTTTCACTCTCACGCACCTCGGCAATCAGGCAACAATATTCACCCGGAGGTACCGCGCGCAAATCCTCAATGTTCTCTACCGATCCAAAATCTACTTTCATCTTTCCTCGTGTACTCGAAACGCCGAGCAAGCGCACCCGCGAAAGCGGACCCCTTATTCACGTTGCGCCCCACCCTTGATTACGCCACAATTAGTTATCCACATGCAAAGCATCCGCCGCCTACTCCCCATGCTCTTTGGAGCATTTCTAAGCACTTCCGCTTTCGCACAAGAAGCGGCCGCCAGCAACAAAGCTGACGAAATCGCCGGCTGGTTCGTCGACAAAATTGGCGCGGCCTTCTTCTATCCAATCTGGACTACAGTCGATGGCACTGAAATCCCCTTGGTAGTTGCGTGGCTCGTAATCGGCGCAATCGTTTTCACCTTGCGCATGGGCTTCATAAACCTGCGCGGATTCAAGCACGCCGTTGACGTAACCCGCGGCAAATACGACAACCCTGATGACGAAGGCGAAGTCAGCCACTTTCAAGCACTGGCCTCGGCACTTTCGGCAACTGTCGGCCTCGGCAACATCGCCGGCGTAGCAATCGCGGTCAGCCTTGGCGGGCCTGGCGCAATTTTCTGGATGGTGTGCGCCGGCTTCCTCGGAATGTCTTCAAAATTTGTTGAATGCACGCTTGGTCAAAAATACCGTGAAGTGCGGCCAGATGGGCGCGTGATGGGCGGCGCAATGTACTACCTACAAAATGGCCTGGCCGACTTCGGGAAAGAAACTGGCGGAGTGGCCTACCGACCACTGGGTAAATTCTTAGCGGTATTTTTTGCGGTTCTTTGTATCGGCGGTTCATTCGGCGGAGGCAACACCTTCCAAGTGAACCAATCGCTAAACGCCTTACAGGAAACTATTCCATGGCTGGTGGACCACCGTTGGGTTTACGGCGCCATCATGACCGCAATGACCGGCGTAGTAATTATTGGCGGAATTAAACGCATCGCCCAAACCGCCGAAAAAATTGTGCCGCTAATGTGCGCGATTTACGTGGCCGCATGTTTGTTCATTCTGCTCAAAAATGTGGGCGCGGTGCCGGCCGCCTTTAGTAAAATATTCGAGAGTGCCTTCAACCCCGACGCAGCATGGGGTGGCTTTATTGGAGTCCTAGTAACTGGCTTTAAACGGGCGGCATTCTCCAACGAAGCCGGCGTTGGCTCGGCGGCGATTGCACACAGCGCGGCGCGCACCAACTATCCGGTCCGCGAAGGAATCGTGGCACTAATTGAGCCATTCATCGACACGATTGTGGTTTGCACCATGACCGGGTTGGTGATTGTGATTACCGGCCACTATGAAGGTGGAACTGCTTGGGCAGCCGCGCAACCGTTTGCTGAAATCAATAACGGCGCCGGGCTAACCTCGACCGCCTTCGGTGGTGAAATCAGTTGGTTCCCATACTTACTATCGGGAGCGGTAGTTTTGTTCGCCTTCTCGACAATGATTTCATGGTCCTACTACGGCGAGCGATGCTGGGCGTGGCTGTTCGGTGATGCCTCCTCAATGCTGTACCGCATCTTGTTCTTGACCATGGTGTTCTTGGGCTCGATCATCACCTCGACCAACGTTTTAGATTTCGGCGACCTCATGATCTTAGGCATGGCCTTCCCAAACGTGCTCGGCCTCTACTTCCTTATGGGCGGAGTTGGCCGAGATTTGAAGTCTTACATGAATAAGTTGCAAAACGGGGAGTTCACCAAGTACAAATAGAGCCGTGCCTGAAACTACCCTACCCTTGCAAGTCGCTACCACAACATCAGTTGCGGAGCTCAACCCGTTTGGAGAGTGGTTCACGCTGGCCACTTGGGCACTACTCTTGGCGCTTAATATCTGGTGCTTCCGAAAGCTTCTGAAGCACCCAAAGCTTGCCGTAAAAAAGAGTTAAGTAAAAGCAAATTCCTACTAATGTGGATTAGTTTTAGTCCGCAAATGGAGTATGACCAGTGCTCCCCCTGTAGACTTAGCTCGCCTCGCGGAAATCCGCGAACTGTTTGCCGATGAAACTTCGTCGGTATTCCAGGATTTTTTTAATGAAATGCCAAGTTGCTTGGACCAGCTGCATCAATCGGTGCATCAGCGCGACTGTCAAAATGTAAGCGAGCGAGCGCATTATTTGCGCGGATCCAGCAGTTCGGTCGGGGCGGTATTTGTCGAACACTGCGCGCAGAGAATCGAGCAGCTGGCGGA
>CAZWVI010000013.1:0-76144 GCA_964637165.1 uncultured Planctomycetales bacterium | reverse complement strand
GTGGAAAGTCATACCTATAACACGGCCTTCGACGGGGGTGATTACGCTCTTTTTTGTTTTATTTGACTTTTTGTGACCCAATGTTTGGGGTCAGAGTCTTGGGGCGCGGCCGCGGTTTGGGCTGTGGCCTCGGCCTCGGCCGTGGTGGGTTTGCGCTTGGTCTTGGCCGTGGCTTCGGTTTTGGTCTACCTACACTTACCTTCGAATTCGGTCTGCTAGTATTAACTCTCGGTCTTGGGGAAGGCTTTGGGCGTGGGCTGGGCTTTGGACGGCTAACCGTTTGAGTAGGCCGTTGGGTTGTTTGCGGCCTCGGTGCTGGGCGGCTCTTAACTTGAGTTCGAGGTCTCGTGGAACTAATTGGCCGCGCTTTGGTAGTTTCTACGCGTCGATTGTTCGCCCCTGAGCTTATGGAAATGCGCTCTCTCTTGGCCACTGTCACCAATGGTGGCGGCGGTGGTGGAGTTCCATTTGAAATATTGCTCCCACCACTTACTATTGGATTTGGGGCAATTTTTCGCGGGCTATTATTCGGCGGCGGCGGTGGAGGAGGAGGCCCACCGTTTCCTCCACCTCCATTCCCATTACCCTGGTCGTTTTCGCAACAGCAGTAGTTATTCCCACAACGCCAGCACGGGTCCCACCACCAGTTCCACCCGTAATAACCACCAGAAGAACATCGGTCGTAATACCACCATGGCCTATTGCAGTAATACCACCATGGGCGGTAGCACCAAGGATTGGAGACTGAAACGAAGAACAAGTAGCTGTCACTGCGAGCGTAATAATCATCCTGATAGTTGTAGCCCGCATAACTGAAAGATCCGTTATTTCCTGAGCTGACTGCAATCTGCCCTGAAGGGCCAGACAAGTTACTTGGCCGGGCCAAAGAATAATTGTATTTACTGGCCATCAAAACCCCAGGAACCAAAGCCCAAGGATGTGATGAACTAAGCACCCGGCCTAACTGCTCATCTTTGTTTCCATAAAACATCGGTCCAAAGTTGCCCGTCTTCCCATTAACGATGACAACAGCTCCAGAAGAGAACCCATTACTACTATCAAAAGGCGCACCGACTGCAAGATCAAATCCAGGTACAGAATCATATTCACCAACCGCGGCCAGGGCCTCCCCAAACCGAGACCCCGGGGTAATTCCCCCGACACTAAAGTTTTCAATTCCATTCGCTAATGAAAAAACTTTAACCACTCCATTGCCTAAGCCCGGCTCGCTAATTGCCAACTCATTTATTCCATCGCCATCAAGATCGCCCGGTGAAACCATCGCCCTGCCAAAGCCACCGCGCGCAGCCATTCCATCAAATCGGTGAATAGGCAGTAAACTTGACCCCGAATATGCAATTACAAAACCTGAGCCGGCCGCATCAATTCCGCTGGCCGCGGCCGCGAAGTCACAAGCGCCATCGCCATCGATGTCGCCAAGAGAGGTTAGAGTGCCCCCGAGTCTTGTGCCACTTTGCTCACCGTAAACTTGGCCGAGCAATTGTCCGTCCACACCTGAAAAAATAAACAATGCGCCACAGTCAATTCCATTTCCATCTGAACCTGGCGCGCCAACCAAAAGGTCGGGCCACTGGTCGCCATTAACATCACCAAGACTGCAAACCGCACTACCAAATTCTGCGTAGGGCTCGAAACCAGAAAAATGGAAGATGGGAGTTCCTTTAGAGCTAGAGTAAAGAGTCGCTATCCCTGATACCGGTGCGCGGCCGTGCGCTTGCGGAGCTCCAACAAGTAAATCCGGAAGACCATCATTATCAAAGTCAGCACTGCAGCTTAAAGAAGAGCCGACAAGCGCACTTCCTTGGCGACCACCAAGCGCGCGCAACAACTGACCAGTTCTTCCAGAATGAATACTTGCCAGACCACCATTCCATCCTGGGCTCTGTTGCCCTTGTGGCCAGCCAAGTGCAAAATCACTAATCCCGTCACCGTCAACGTCGCCCAAAGGGCAAATGGCTGCGACTTCCCCGAACTCACTGGGGTTTATTAGTGACCACTCCTGGTGGTTTGTACCTTGCAGCATTCCTAAGCTAATTCCGAGTAGACTGATTGCAGTTAATTTGGCCATACCAAAATCTAGCAATAAAAACGGTGCCAAGGAGGGGTAAGCATCATTCACCTCGGTGATATGCCACTTATGATAATCTATCACTATGTCGCGCTTCCTGTTGGCCTTGATAATCTTCGCTGGTTTTTCGCTAAACTCCTTAACTGCCCAGGTTTACGGCCTGGAGCTTTCTGATAAAGCGGCCAAAAAGTATAAAAGTAAGATGGTGAATGCCCCCGATGGTTTGCTCTTATTCGTAGAGATGAAGGAGGGGCCATCACAAGATTCCGCGGGAGTTTTCCAACTTGACGCTCGCGCGCGCTATGAATTTTGGCTGGCCGATCAAAAAAAACCGAGCAAATTAGCCTATAAAATGAAGAAGGGCGAACGGGTTACTGCGAGCAAAAAATTAGTCTTGGCTTTGTCCGGCGCCGACATCATAAAAATAAAACCCATCATGCCGACCGAATCATTTGCCAGTTTGGCCGATGAATATCAACGTCGTCTTGAGGTCATCGCCGAGATGGAGCGCGAACGGGACATCGAGGAAAAGGGTTCCAAAGAATGGATTGAAGCTCATCTACTGCGTTTGCGTAAGATTACCGCTTTACAACGTTGGCTGCAGTCTTGCGGTTATCAAATCGCCTCGGAAAAACTTTCCAAAGATGTTGCCAAGGAAAGTAAGAAGGCTACTGATGATGCGTTTGATGCGAGATTAGAGCGTGCACTTGAATCTATCCACGAGGTGCCAACACCAGAGGAGTTAATTGAGTCTTCAGATTTGATTACCGATTCTAAAACCACCTTCACGGTTATTGAAAGCCAGCACTTTAGAGTCGTGTTTTCTCAAACTCACGCCAAGCGCAGGATTCATCAGGCACTTGAATTAGCTGAAATTGCTTTGGAAGCATTTCGCAACGACCACGTAGATCCCTATTTAAGTGACGAATTCGGCGACCTAATCCCGGATCACATATTCGAAGAATTTTTCTTTGGACCGGAGTCGGCACCGATTGGCCAAGCTTTTTTTGAAGGCTACTATGGACTGACTTGGCGAGGGGACAGTGGTAGTTCCGAATCAAAAGGCCGCACCGTGTGGCGTGGCCCAACTTTGCCGCAACTCGAATTTTGGCGCACCGACAAAAAATCTCCACTTGAAGGAGTAATCATCCACCGCCTAGGTCACGCCCTTGCTCGTTGGCATTACGATTGCGGTGCCTCGAACATTTCTCACGATTGGTTAGCCGAGGCCTTGGGCTATGAAATGTCTTTTCAACATTTAGGTCGTAATGATGTTTTCTGTATTGCGGTTAATAATCCCGATCGAGCTTACGGTCGTAAATCAGAAAAGCGCCGCGGCAATAAGCCAAGTGGTGGATTAGGATTCCGCGAGCACCTACAAGAGTTGGCTAAGGAAAACCCACAACCATTCTCAAAATTATTCGTGTTGGATCTTTACGACTTGAGCGATGCCGACATTGCCAAAGGTTGGGCCTTGTGGGATTGGACCATGCGCGTGCACGGTCTGGCCGGCGAACAATGGATTCGCGGTTTTGGAAAGGTTGCCCGGATGGGGCGGGATGGCTTCATTCCAAAGTTGCGACCCAGCTTAGAGGGCTTGTTGGATTTCTCTCAAGGCGACGCATTTCGTGAATTGCAGAGCCGTTGGGAGGCCAGTCTGAAATGACCCACTAATTGGGGTCAGAGTCTAGGATCCTTGCGGTATGCCTTTTAGCACCCCGTTAAGCAATCGTTTTTGCCGCTCATTTGCCGTATTACTTTGTTCTAACTTGAACAGTAAACGCTTACGCTCAGCAATAGTTAGCTGGAATCGTTTGGTGCTCCCATTGCGCCGCACAACAACTTCAACTTCCTCAGCAACTGGCAACATATCTACCAACTCTTTTAACTGTTCAAGCGAAGTCAGCTTTGTCTCAGCCATGCGGATTAATCGGTCACCCGCGCGTAGTCCGGCGGCGTAGGCGCCAGATTCTTCTTTCACAGAAATAACTAAATCATCGTCGGCGCCAAAGCCCAAGTAGGGGCCACCCGGCGGGGAGAAGCGCGCATCAACTCCCGCAAATGCCATCACATTTTCCCATGGCAAGTCCACCACACCGCGAATGTGACGCTCAAAAAACTGCCCACAATCCCAGCCAGTTATGGCGCGAACTGCCCGCTCGAGATCACCTTCTCGGTAACCCTGCTCTGGATAGTTAACCCAACGATGCATAAAGCTCACTACGTCATCAAGGGTGCGTTGATTGTCGGTATGCTGACGAATTAAAATATCTAAAAAGAGACCTAATGTTTGCCCTTGGTCGTAATAAGAAATTTGCGCGCCCGGTTGTGGGTCCCATTCAGTCCAAGATGCTCGCTCCGGAGAAACAATTCCATAACCAGAACTATTGAATTGACCGATAAAGTTTTTCTCTTGAGCGTCAAGAAACCAACCGTCTTTGCGTAAGCCAGCGCGTTGCAAAATAATATCGGTGTAGTAGGAGGTGACCCCTTCAAGCCACCACAGATCCTTAGTGCGGACGTCTTGCGAATAGTCGAAAGGTCCAAGTTGAAAGGGCCGAATTCGCTTAACGTTCCAAAGGTGAAAGAACTCGTGTGCGGTGACACTTTCCAAACCCGAATATTCGCCAGATTCAGCCCAGCGCCAGTTGTAGGCAATTGTCGTCGAATTTAAATGTTCAAGTCCGTAATAGCCACCAACGCCGTTGAACAGGTAAAGGAATACATAACGCTCGAAGGGATAGTCGCCAGTAATTGTGTAAGTGGCCTCACAAATTGCCTGAACTTTGGCCAACCATTCATCCCTCGGGAGCAGTGAACTATTTGGTGGTTGGCCAAAAATTACTACCTCGAATGGAACGCCGTGACTTTCGAATTGATGTCGCTCGAGTGCACCTTCAGCACCCATTGCAATCGGACAATCAACAAAAACGTCAAAGTTTGGTGATTGGAATCGCAAAGTTTTTCCAGCTACCGGGCGATGACCTGATGCGAAGTCCCATTTTGCCGGAAGTTCTACATTAAGAAGATGTGGAAGCTGCAAACTATCTTCGGTGTACATGAAGGCTTCAGGGCCGTGCAAGTGAATCGCCGCCGGTGCGGACTTGGCCGCTTCGTTGGAAGTTCTTAACCGGTAACTAATTCTTAACTCATCAGCGTCCGAACATTCAACTTCCCAAGTGCGCGGGTCAATTTCCAATATTTCACGTTCCTTGCCATGCTGGTCAGTGGCGACTAGTTCTGAAAGTTTGCGTTCGTAGTTTGAATAGCGATAGGCACCTGGTTTCCAGCGCGGCATCCGCACGGTCACAGTTTCACGTTGGTGTAATGGCGCGAGCCGCATTTCAAAATGCACTGACTCGGCATTTTCAGCGGGGCTAATTGTCCATTCAACTTTTTGTAAGTCGAAGCGACTTTGGGCGAAAGACGGATTAAGCGGTGCAACAAAAGTACAGCAAAGCAACAGGAGGAGTCGCGTCATGTTTCTTAAAGGCTTAACGCAAGGTTAGGCTGAGTGCAGTATAGCCAATCGACCGATGACAAACACCCCACTCTTGTTGCGTAATGGCCGTCTCTTTGACGGCCACTCCTTTATTGAGGCCACCGATTTGCGGGTCTCTGACGACGGCAAAATTGCCGAAATCGGTATTGATTTAGAGTCTCAAGCTGGTGAGCGCCTAATCGAATTGAATGAGCGGTTGCTTATGCCTGGTCTGGTCGATTGCCATGTGCATTTCCGGGAACCCGGACTGGTTCGCAAGGAGGGGTATTTGACGGGCTCAGCCGGCGCCTTACATGGCGGCGTAACAACTGTCATGGAAATTCAAAACAATCCCCCCATGATGGAAAGTGCTGCTCTACTTAAATCAAAAATTGAAAATTTGCGCGGTGTCTCGCACGTCGATTACGCGCCTTATGGAAGTTTGACCGATAACTCCGCGCCAATAATTTCTGAACTTAAAGGATTAGTTCCTGCAGTTAAATGTTTTCTCGGTGGCAGTACCGGAAGTGGCGGGCTTAAATCGCTAAAGCAAATGCACGATTTGTTCGCGGCCGCTGCCAAGGCTGGGCTTAAAGTTGTCGCTCATTGCGAGGACGACGAACTAATGCGGCAAGCAGTAGCGACAGCCAGCTCTGAAGAGGCGGTTCGCCATGATTTGATGCGACCAGTTGCCGCCGAAGTAAAAAGTATCCGCGATGCAATTCAGGTTGCCAAGGAAACAGGTGTTGAGCTTCACGTTTTTCACATTTCAACTGGCGAAGGTGCGCAACTCGTCACCGCAGCGGCGGAGGACGGTTGGCCGATTACTTCAACCACTGGACCACATTATCTTTTAATTGACGCTGAAGAGGCTTTTGCGACTGCGCAAAATCGCTTCAAAGTTAACCCTTCAATAAAGTATCCAAGCGACCGTGCAACTTTGCTTGAACTACTTGAAGCGAAAAAAATTCAAGGAATCGGAACCGACCATGCTCCTCATCCGTTGCAAGATAAAGCGCGGCCCTACGCCAAGGCGCCATCAGGATTTCCAAGCATCGATTTGTTACTGCCACTAGTCTTCTCAATACACGACGCTCAAGGCTTGTCCCTTGAACGGGCGCTGGCCGCGGTCACGGCGGACCCGGCTGAAGAATTTAAACTAAGTAATAAGGGTCGCCTGCATCTCGGTGCCGACGCTGACTTAGTGATTTGTGACCCTCACTCCGAACAAATAGTTGACGAATCCCAGTTGCCGTCTAAGTCGAAATGGAGCCCATACCAAGGACGTAAATTGCGCGGATTCCCGCAACAGGTTTTCTTGCGCGGCAATGAAGTCTTTGCAGATGGGCAAGTACTCGGCGAGCCGATTGGGGGGCCAATCTTCGAGTGAAGCCCGAAGTGTTCCCTCGTGAATTTTTTGCCGCCATGCAGCAATTGCAGGGACGCATAAATTCACCATTTTTTGGAAATAAAAATTCATCAACTATTGGTCGCACTCGGCGCGGATTTGAGCATCGGCAATATCAGGTAGGCGATGACCCACGCCAATTAGATTGGAAAGCCTCGGCGCGCACCGGCCGCAATTTAATTCGGCTGCGCGAACTTGACCATGGCGGATGTTTGCAAATCATATTAGATCGCAGTGCCAGTCTTTGTGTTAATGGCCTGGCCCGTGATTATGCCCAACGGCGTTTAGCTTTGGCTTTTGCTTGGTTGCAGTCAGACGCTGGAGGTAGCGTGCGGATTGGTCAGTTGGGCGCCCATTCAAGTACGATTATGGATAAACTCGGCTGTCGTGATTACTTAAACAATTTGGCCGCGTGTAAAGGGGAATGCAAGTCCCCAGCGATTCCCAAGTGCGAACGAACAATAATTATTAGCGACCCATGGCTTGATGTTCCAGCTCACTTGCCGACCCAAGTTGAGGTCGTGTGTCTAATCGATGAGCAAGAAGAACGTGTCCCAACTGGCCGCTTGAACTTGCGCTGTGCCGAAACAGGTAAAGTGCTTGAGGTGAATGCCAGTCGCCGCGAACTTTCCACCAGGTGGACTTCCCATTTGCGCCAGCAGAGCTCCACACTTCGTAAACTTGGAGCAAGTTGGCACGAGCTACGCGGTTGGCGACAAGCGGGTGACTGCACGGCCATCCTCGCCTCGGCGAAGGAGCTACTACTTGTTTGAATCACCGTTGTATTTATGGTTGATGGTGCTCTTCATTCCTTGGTTGTGGAGTTTGACCACTACCAAACCCCGTCATTTATCGGTGGGTGGACTCGCGCCGTTTATCGGACTTAGTAGTGGTGCCAAGACCGGCCGATTTAAATGGCTTCAGGTGTTTTTCGCATTTATTTGTTTGACCTCAATTAGCCTGGCACTTTCAGGTTTTCGAATCACCACACCGATTAAAGTTGTGATAGTGGACGATACTTTTTCCAATTCGCAGTATGTTTTTGATGAAACAATTATTGCGGCTAACCAGCAGCTAATTCGTTTAGGTGGTGAGCTTGGCACTGGCGGATATCCAATGTTGTTTCGCGCAATTTCGGCATTCCCGCAAAATCAAATTAAACTTATTAGTGATCTTCCCGCGCCAATAAGTTTACCCTCGAGAGTTCTATGGCAAACAACTATTAATAGTTCCTCAACGGCCAACTGCGCCCTACTTAACGTGTTGCGACTTTCGCCAACCAAGTTTGAGCTTCACTGGCTTAACACTGACCCAAATAGAACACCGGTTCTATTACTAAATGGTGCCCCAATCAAACAACTTACTGGAAGTCGGGGAGTGGTTATTTTAAATTCCCTCAAAGCTGGCGATCGCTTGTCATTGAGCGAAGTCGATGGCACAGCGTGGACTGATGCTCGGCCACAAGATGATAAATGGACTCTTCGCGTTGGACTTGAATTTAATCTGCCGCCTGAAGCTCATCTTGCTTGGAGTGCCGCGCTTAAAACTTTATACCCAAGCGCCAAGGTGAACTTTTCGCCCAAGCTCGCTGGCGCAGGTCAGCGTCAGCAAGTTGATGTCGAATACCTGCGAGATCCGTTTAAGGAAAGAAGTGAACTTGAAGCTCTAGCTTGGGTACATGAAAATTATTCAGGCTTGCAAGCGGTGCAAATGCGCGCCCGCGCCGAATGCATTCCAGTAAACTCACCCGTTGAATTTCAAGCCTTGGGCGCAAGCATGCCCGCGCATGAAAGCCTGCCTACGCCCACTAAACCATGGCCCAGCGCGCGCTTTTTACTTTGCTTAGCACTGATGTCCTATGCGCTATTACTGGCGCTTGCTTGGGGTTTTAATTAACTTTATTGGGTGCTGGGGACCACGTCTTCCGCGCGTTTCCCAAAGCTTCTAACCACCAAGGCTAGAGCGGTAATCCCAAGTCCGATTGAGACAATCGGTGGGGCGCCAAAGAAACAACTTGGAACGTATCCGAGGATCAGCGCAGCACCGGCGCAAACGATTGCATAAGGTGCTTGAGTGCGTACGTGTTCCATGTGTTGGCAGCGTGAGGCGGTACTCGACAAAATTGTTGTGTCAGAAATTGGTGAGCAATGATCGCCAAAAATCGCTCCTTCAAGCACCGCGCCAATACACATCAACAGCATCAAGTGGCTACCAAGCTCGCTGTTTTCGCCGAGACGATCGGCGAGCACTACCACGTTTGGTTGCAGGATTGCCATCGTGGTCCATGATGAACCAGTTGCAAAGGCCACAAAGCAGGCTGTCATAAACAGAATGATTGGCAGCCAAGCCGGAGCGACCACGTTTTGTGCCACAGCCACTAAGTAGCCTGCTGTGTCTAAGTCCACGCAAACTTTTCCGATGCTCCAGGCCAAAATTAAAATTAAAACTCCATCTTTAACCAAGTCGAAAGAGCCGCGAACAGAAGTGTTTAGAACATCAGCTGGACTTAGTTGGCGTCTTACTAAGGCAATTAGACCAGCAACTGATAAAGCTGCTAGTGATCCATCAAAAATAGCACGCGCACTATCGGCGTTGGCCAGGACTTCACGCAACAGCACTAACACGCCTTCACTTTGAAGATTAGCGATTGCGCCAGGGGAAAGTTCTTGCCAGCCTAGATGAAATATTCGGCCCGCCGTCACGCCGATTAGAGTGAGTAGGGGGATTAGCCCATTTTCCCAACGAGGCTTAGTCCACGGGGCACGGTCAACTTTGGTCCACGAGTCCTGTTCAGGTTCGAGACGGTCGTCGAAGCCATGCCGCGCACGTGCTTCAGCTTGTAACATCGGGCCGAAGTCGCGCCGGGACCAAATGACCATGCCAACCATTACTAGGGCCATCATGCAATAAAATCGGTAGGGGATTGTTTCAATGAAAATCGCATAGCCCGATTCAGCCGGTAGTCCAATGGCCGGAAGCATTGGCGAATAAGTACTAACTTGAAATGCAACCCAGGTTGAGAGCGCGGCAATGCCCGCCATCGGCGCAGCGGTGCTATCAACTATGTAGGCAAGTTTTACGCGACTTACTTTGAGGCGGTCAAATAATGGGCCCGAAGAATTGCCAACTACAATCGTGTTGGCATAGTCGTCAAAGAAAATCGCCAAGCCTAAGAAATAGGCGACTGCTTGAACGCTACGGCTAGTTTTTGCATAGCGCACTAAAGCTTGAACCATGCCCTCGATTGCGCCCATGCGGGTCAATACCGCAATGCATGAAGATAGTAAAATTACAAAACCTAAAATATAAGCGTGAAATGAATCGAGCAGAATATGCTCCCACAAGATGTCGTGGAATAAAATTTCAAAGGCGTTCAGGAATGAAGCACCGTCAGGCACGAGCATGAAGCAACCGGCCAAAACTCCCATACTTAAACTTAGTAAAGTATTTTGTAAAAGGAAGGCGAGCAGGATTGCAAGTAGTGGCGGGAATAACGAACTGCGTTGGCCGATGTTGGCGCTGGCCGCGAGCTTTCCGGTTGGGTGACGCAAGCTCACCGAACGGCCATCGGTGGCGGCATCTACTAACAGCGTAGTTACTGGACCGTGGTCTTTGCCAGGGGGAACAACTTGGATATAGTCCTCGCCCAGTTCGGCTTTGGGAGCACGGATTGCCGAGCGCAATGCATCGGCCAATTCTTTGCCGAAAAATATTTTACCGTCGCCGGCGCGTAGTAATAGTGGGCCCGGAAGTCCAACACCCTCGGCCGCCTGGTTCTGCGAATTTAAGCCTGGGAAGGCGTCAGGTAGGGCGCGCCGCAACGCTAGGCCTTGCTGAACTTCCACACTTGGTGAAAGCAGCATTAGCGGGAGGCAAACCAAGCCAAAAATGGTGGCGAACAGCAAACGAGTGCGCATGAAACGATAATCATAAGGAAGCGAGCCGGTGGAAACGTTAATCTGTTGAGTCCATGGAGACAACCCTCCTCATCATTGTCAGTCTGAGTCTAGTTTTAGGCCTCGGAATTGGCTGGTGGCTGTTTAGTCGAGCTCGTCAGATTGAGGAACGCATCGAACAATTTTCGGCGCTCGCTCTGGTGCCCGACCGTTTGCAAGCGTTGGCGCGATCTATCGAGGACCTCGACCCACCACAACTTCGCGCCGAACTTGATATGTTGCGTTCGACCCTCGAGCGCGTTGAAGACTTGGCGGCGGTACCACCGGGTTCGGCATCGCTCCTTGAAGACCCAGAAAGTCGGCCGCAACGCCTGCGCGCCTTGATTACTAGAGAATTGCGAGCCGAAGGCTATCGCGGAATCAAAGTAATTGAAGATGATGAAATTTTGCTGGCCAATAAAGTTGAATTGCGTGTTGAATGCCAGCGTGATGGCTTGCGCATTCTTGGCACAGTTCGTTTGGAAGGAGAAAAGTTAATCGCAACTGATCTAAATCCTTCCTACACCATGTTCCCCTAATGACTGACTCCCCAGAAGTTCCCAGTGTTCGCATTTCTTCACTCGCCAACCTCGATGGTCAGCGAGTAAAAATTCAAGGTTGGCTTTACAATCAACGCGGCAAGGGCAAGTTATTGTTCTTGTTGATGCGTGATGGAAGCGGCATTGCTCAATGTGTTGTCTCCGCGAAAAATGTTAGTGAGGAAGATTTTGCTGCTGCCAAAAGTGCCACGCAAGAATCGTCCTTGGAGTTGTGGGGTACAGTCAAGCTTGACGAGCGTGCGCCCGGTGGTGCGGAAATCGCAATTGATTCTGTGCAGTTAACTCAGATAGCTGAGCCCTTTCCAATTACCAAAAAAGAGCATGGCCCAGGATTCTTGATGGACAATCGTCACCTGTGGTTGCGCTCTAAACGGCAAATGGCGATTTTGCGGGTGCGCCATCAAATAATTAAATCTTTCAGAGAGTACTTGGATGACGATGGTTTTTTCTGCGTCGATTCGCCAATTTTTACGCCCAATGCCTGTGAGGGTACCTCGACTCTATTCGAAACAACATACTTCGAACACACCGCATTCCTGACTCAGTCGGGACAACTTTACGCCGAAGCTTCGGCCATGGCACTTGGCAAGGTGTATTGTTTTGGACCAACTTTCCGTGCTGAAAAGTCAAAGACGCGCCGGCACCTGACAGAGTTCTGGATGCTTGAACCAGAAATTGCCTATGCCGATTTGCCACAAGTAATCAACGTTGCCGAGGGAATGGTGCGTCATGCAATTCGCAAGGTTCTAGCAAATTGCGCCCAAGACCTCGTCGACCTTGAACGCGATCCACAACTCTTGGCAAGTTGGGATTGCGATTGGCCGCGACTTAAATACGACGAAGCGGCTGAGATGTTATTGGCCTGGAAGGCTGAAGGGCGTTACGAGTCGGACTTTCAACCGGGCGACGATTTTGGAGCTCCTGATGAAACAATGCTCGGCGAACATTACGGGTGCCCAGTTGCTATCACGCACTGGCCAACCGAAATAAAAGCCTTCTACATGAAGCGTGACCCTGAAGATGAGGGCAAAGTTCTGGGGGTTGACATTATTGCCCCCTTAGCTGGCGAAATTGTCGGCGGAGCGATTCGCGAGGACGACCATGATTTGTTGTTAGGTCGTATTCTTGAGCATGAACTGCCGCAAGAAGAATTTCAATGGTACTTGGACTTGCGCAAGTATGGTTCGGTGCCGCATGGCGGTTTTGGAATCGGCCTAGAACGTACCGTTTCTTGGCTGACCGGGGTCGAGCACGTGCGTGAATGTATTCCATTCCCGCGTACTTTGCAGCGCATCTACCCTTAAGACCTCTCTTCGGGAGAACATTAGCGCGGAATAAGTTCTAAAGAACGTCGCGCGGCGCTTTGTAGCACGGGGTCTGGTTTTGCCAGTGCAGCGGTCAAGGTGCTTTTACTTAGTGGCATTAGCAACGCCACGCACCTTAATGAAAGTTTGTCTCCGGCTTTTATTAAACCAGCAATTTTTATTTGAAAATCCGTAATTTCCTTGCGCGAAGAATGTTGGTAGTCGAATTGATTTGATTTCGCAGCCAATTTGGGCAGCAGTATATTTTCCAATTGCTCCAATTGCTTTAATTGAACATTCCACGCTGCATTTGGCTCGAATGCAATCGTAAAATTACTTTCTTGTTTGAAGTGGGTTCTTCCTAACCACTCTTCAATTTGTAGTTTCAGAATTCGTTTGGGTAGTTCATAACGACCAGTGCGTTCCCAGTCGTTCCAGGGGGTTGGCCGGTCAGCTTTGGTCCCGGTGAGGAAGATTGATTTGGCGACTGGCCAAGCCGAGCTTGCACCGTGCTTTAGTAGGCGCGAGACAGCAACTGCGCGCAATGCTAAATCTTTGTTTGAATCCAAACTTAAGCTCGCCAATTCTGGCAGATAGCGCAGCTTGGCTTTGTCCGGTGCGAGCAAGCAAGCCAACGATGTTTTTAGATCATTCCGCCGTAAACCTTGCGCGATTAGGCTGTCACCGAGCTGGTTGTCTCCGGGAATCCCAGCGCAGGCGGCGGCCACAATATAGGCTTGATAGTCGTTGCATGCGTGAAGTAGAATCGCGCTTGCTTTGGTGTCGGCTAGACAAATAGATCTAACGTCATCTAGCTCTACTTGACTAATGCTTGCTTGCTGGCTGAGAGTATTTAAAAGTGCTTGCAACTCAGTCGACTCAAAAGTCGTCGAGTTAATTTGCACTGCCGAGACGGGAGCAAGTGCAGCAAGGAGGACAAGGAAAAACGACACCACGCCATGCTAGCGTGATGCCGTTGAAGAAAAACAAATTTAAGCGAACTTGGCCAATTCTTTTTTAGGAGTTGGTTGATTCAGTCTGCGTAAAGCTTGCGCTTGAAGTTGGCGCACCCGTTCGCGTGAAACATTTAATTCTTGGCGAACTTCTTCAAGAGTGTGCACGTCGTGGCCATCTAAGCCAAAGCGTAATCTTAAGACGTAGGCTTCACGGCTTGGTAAGCGGTCAAGTACGTGACCAAGTGATTGGCGTAATGACTCGTGGCTCGGTTCACCGATGGGCTGGTCTTCATGTGGGCTTTCAAGCAATTCGCTGAGACTGTATTCATCGTTGTTGTCACGGTTGGCGTGAATTGAAATGCAGCTGCAATCTGCGCGAAGGGCGCGTTCAACGCGTTCGTTAGTTAGCTGAGTCTGTTCGGCAATTTCCTCAATGTCGATTTGTCCTGGTGAGCCGGCTTGAACGTTGCGGACCCGGTTCAAGGCCTGCACCAAGTAAACTGGCAAACGAACGGTGCGTGATTGGAAGGAGAGGGCGTGCAAGATGCCTTGGCTAATCCACCAATTTGCATAACTAGCAAAGCGTACGTTCTGGGTGTGGTCGAAGCGCTCAACCGCCCGCAGTAAGGAAGTGTTGCCTTCTTGAATTAAATCTTCGTAGGCAACCCCAACGCCACGATACTTGGCGGCAAGTACTGGTACTAAATGCAAATTGCGATCGATTAGTGCCGTTTGCAAATTGTTAAGTTCGCGTAGTCGTTGTTGAATTAACGCGATTGCACCACGCTTTGTGCGGCGACCTGAAAGCGCGGTAATATTACGCTTTTTCAATTTAGCGAGCACCTCGCTGTAGCTAGAAAGGTGTTCTTGAGCAACTGCGATTACGGCTGCTGTCGGATTGTCGCAAATGATGTTTAAGATAACTTTACGCAATAAGTGAACTGAGCGTCCAAGAATGAATTCTTCAATTCTGGATGTGGGGCGCAATTTCCCTAAGTCGGTCCAGTAAACCGAAAGGGGATCGCCAGCGACTGCCGCTGACTTCTTGTTGGCATTTCTCTCTAAGAAATCTGGCTGGCCAGACTCGGGAATGAAAGAAACGCTTTGCGCGGCCAACATTTCTGCAAGTGCAGACTGGAAAACTTGGTAGCGCTTTTCGCTACTGAAAGCCTGGCTAATTGTTGCCCAAGACAAGCTCTTGCTGCTAAGGGCATTTGTGATTAATTTGGGAGTGTGTTTCATTTGGGTGGCAGGGCGCAGAACGCGCTTCTGAAGCTAAAGGAGCGAATCTCGTGCCAAGTTTAAAAAAAATGAAATTAAAGTATTGAAATCCATAATTAGTTGCCATTAAATACTTTAGGACTGCGCTTTGAGGTGTTGCCGAATCCAAGCCTGATTTATTTTGGGAAATAATCCCCACCGAGGTGGGAAATATTCCGCGTAATCAAGCGTATTCCTATTCGTGTTATTTGTATGTCAATCCTCGCTTTTCTAATTTTGGTGAATCCATCAGCTCAACTAGCTTTAGCTTCTTCGACAAATACCACCCGTCTCAAACAAGACGCTGTGGTTAATAATGAAGCACTCATCCGTCGCTTTGGTGCCAATGGCCAGGCGCGGGTCTACTTAAATAGGCGTGGCTGGGAAGGCATCCTCGGTGATCTCGATGGCAACGGGTGGGCCGACAAGCCAAATGGAATTGATGCTATTAGTTATAAGAGGGTGCCAATTGGTAATTTTGATTTAAGAAATGTTCTAATCTCAAGCAATTCAAATTCCGCCACATATTCCGATGGAGATATTTTACGTTGGGTGCCGTTGAGAGGATTTGTTCCAGAAGTAAGTGAAGAGGAAATAAAAACTATTCTGCAAGTACCAAGCTCAAATATTGATATTGATTCCATCTGCTGGATTGAAGATGGCGTTTACTGGTTAAGCCTACGCGACAATTTAAGTGGTAGCGTGCTTGGGGAAATAAAGGACGGTGATGTTTTTTTAATTGACACTTTCAAGCAGAGCACAAAAAAAATATGGAGTGAAGACCAGGTTCAGGCAATGGTTGAACACGCTCTAGGTATTACCTCGCCATTTGGTGATTTGATTGCTCTAGCGACTCTTCCAAATGGCGAATATTGCTTTGTCGTACAGTCGCCTAGTACTCACGATGCCGGCATCATTGCTGCGTCTAATGGTGGTCATCTAGTGCCAGGGTGGGAAGAACATGATTGGGGATTCCAAGAAGACTCAGAAATTGACGGACTTTGCTTTTTGCCGGGATATTTTCCTCAGCCACCGGTGCTGACCACCGACTTAAGCTGGGTGGACCGTGGTCAAGGAATTCGATTTAAAGTGCGCTTCGCCGAACCGAATTGCAGGTTAATGGGTTTTCGCACATTGCAACGCGGTTTTTTCCCAAATCATTTGGGCGGGATTGGTTTTCTGGGACTTGATGCCGCAGACCCGTGGCTGTTTCAGCAGTATCAAAACGGCAAGTCCTATCCGGTCTTAGTGGACACGTCGGGAAGCGCAACATTTGATTGGATTGCTCCAAATGTGCCAATTCAAGTGGCAAGCTTCACCATGTACTTTCAAGTACTTGGAGGTAATACTGGTCTAAGTGCTCCAATCTCCCTGAAACTGATGTGATGAAGTTGGGGTGGCTTGTTTATCCTTGCTTAGATGCTAGTAATCTCCGCTGCCTTAGTCTTGACCAGTTGTGCTTTTCAAGAGCCGGCAGACCATTTACTACAAGACCTCGCCAAGGATGATGCGGCAGTTAGGCTTTCTGCGGCCGATGAGTTGGCCGCCTCGACTGATCTTGAGTTAGATAGGTGGTTAGTTAAGAACACCTTAAAGGGTTCGCCTCAACGCCAGCGTGCGCTTTTATTGTCGTGTGCTTTACGTGGAACCAGCGACTGTTGGAGCTTAGTCGAAAAGCAAAGTAAATTAAGTGGTGGTCCAAAAGCTGAACGGGCTTGGGCCCTTTTGCTTGCGGCGACTTATGGCGAAGCCTTTGGCAAAAATCCTGAGCCGTTATTTAAGCGCGCCAAGAGCCAATTTGAAGTTGACTGCGTGTTAGCTGGCTTAATGGCCAATCCATCCTTTAATATGGATTTGCGCACCACTAAATTTTTATCGCGCCGTCGAGTACAAAAACATCGCGGTGCACTTGAAGCGCTTGCGGCAATTTCGCAACACCCAGCGGAATGGGGCTTTGTTGCAGAGCCAGCGGAATTGGCTATTAAGCTAGTTTGTTCGCATCTTCCAGGCCAGCCGCTCATAACCACAAATGAAATAGTAATCGCTGAAAAGTGGTTGCAGTCCTATTGGGCGATTGGTGCGCGCCGCAAGTCGCCGGTAAGTTTGGATATTTTGAAAGCTTCTCCGGTTGCTGTTCAGAATGGCTCCTACGCAATGTGTTTATTGGATTCTCCGGCAAATCAGTCACCAGAAATATTTAAATTTTTACAAAAACGCTTGCCACCTACAATCTGTCAAAATTGGTTGTGGGGGATTGCTGGAAAGAAAGCTCTATCGATTGATTTGAGTTCTGTGAATTCTCTAAAAGATTATCACTACGCCGCACTGATTGAGAGATTTCGTGTCAACCCACAGCAGGCGCGTAGCCTAGCCCAGCAATTTCTTCCAAAGGTGCGTGAATTGTTGGCCACGGACCACCATGTGGCAGATGTTTGGCCTGCTTACATTTGTTTGGCCTTGTCCGAAGATGCGGCTGATTGGAAATTAATAAAAGAAAAACTTGAGCGATCAAGCGCCGAAGATGCTGCAATTCTTCATCCAATTTGGCAGTTGGCCGGATCAAGGTTTTCCGAGACTGCTGCCAAGCATCAGTTCACCTTATGGGCTAGGGAATTAATGACCGGGCAAATTGCCTATATGGATTTTGTTAGCAGTGAATGGTTACGTTACTACCTGCTATCCGGTACCGATGCCTTGTTGCCATATGCCCCCAAAGACCATTTGTTGAAAATATTCAGCCGCAAACCGGACCATGCTCTCGGACATTTACTTTACGTTGATATCGGCGAATTAATTTCCAGCAAACTTTATCGTTGGAAGCACAACTTATAGGCGATAATTAGAAATGGACTTCTTCAAGAAAGCCCTGCCGCTTCTTTTAATTTCGACCGCCTTAGTGGTCGTTGTTCTTAGTGGTAGTGACGATGGTGTTGTGGTAGATGATTCTGCTGTGAATAGCGAACCACCAAGCACCAATTCAATGGCTGCGGATGCTGTATCCGTCGGCGGTCGCAGTAACGTTGACATTGGCCAGGCAACGGACAAGTCGGCGATTTGGGGTGTTGTTGCAACTGCCAACGGCCAAGCGCTTAGTGGCGCGATGGTTGCGCTAGTTCCAACCCAAGCCTTTGATTTAATCGGTTTGCCGCAAAAAGAGTTAGCAAGAATTGCCCTAACGGGGATTCAGTGTAGTAATGGGGGAGCTTTTCGCTTGCCGGTTTACGATGCTGGAGCTGAATATAGAGTAGTGGCGTTCGCCGAAGGCTATGCTGGATTTCGCACCAGTGAAATTAGCCCTGGGCAAAGAGTTGATATTAATCTCGAGCCCTTAGTCTTGTTGACCGGCCAGTTAACCTATGAATCCGGAGTGCCAGTCGCTGGCGCACAATTGCAGTTACAGTCGCTTAAAGCTAGCACTGACGGCTTGCCGGCCTTGGTCAGCAGTGATTTACATGGAAACTTCAAATTACGCGCGCCAAAGTCTGGTAACTATAAGTTGGTGGTGCGTTCAGCTTTGGCAAGCGATGAAACTTTTACACCAGTTAAAATAACTGCACCACATACTCAATTAAATTTCCAATTAAAGTCCCAGCCCAGTTTGAGCTTGCGCTTAACCAACTCTAACAACGAAGTCTTACCAAAGGTGGTCGTGAAAGCCAAGCCTGCTGCGCGGCAATCAGGGCAGATGGGTTTCAAGTCTGCGAGTTCCGATGCCAAGGGCATTTGTAAGTTTGGTGGAATGACTCCTGGCTATTGGTTTTTTCAAATATCTGCGCCTGGTTATGCGCAAGTTGAACAACGCCTAAAAATAATTGAAGGTAGCCAAGAAAAGACTGTGATTTTGACCAAGTCGTCATCTTTGACTGTTAATACTCTAGGCTTAAATGGTGAAGTTGTGGGCGAGGTCCCAGTAAGGTTGTTGCCATTGACGCGAAAATCAATTCTTAATCAAGCACCTAGTGCGCAAATTTCGAATGAAGATGGCCAAGCAGTGTGGGAGGGTATTTTGCCAGGCAATTACGCAGTTTTGGCGGTGGGCATTGCCGGAGGGCGTGCGGAGGAAGATGTTCGCGGTGGTGGCCCAGGCACTCAACCATCATCAACAAAACTGGAATTGGCCGCAGGGCAATCGCTCGAAGTAGATTTACACCTCGATGGTCATGGCTTTTTAGATTTAGTGGTGAAGCGGGGGAGCATGCCCGAACAAGGCGCCGAAGTTTCATTGGCACCACAAATTGATCGTGCCGGAGCTTCGTCGCCCACAATCAGCGATGAGTTTGGGGCATTACGTTTGACCCCGGTTCGCCCAGGAAAGTACCAGTACTTTGTTAAAACTCAAGCTGGTGAAGAGTGGTTAGGTGGCAATGTTGATATTGTTGCTGGACTTCAAGAGGCTGAACTTTCTTTGCCATCCGGTAGCATTAACTTAACCGTAAATAATCAAGGCGAGCCGCTCTTTGACGCTCGCGCGGTGCTGTTAAAAATGCCAGCTGGAACTGCCCATTCAACTGCTACAGCTGATGCCGAGGGAACAATTGGATTTGAGCTAATTGGCAAAGGGGAGTGGAAACTTGAAGTGCGCTCACCGGGTCTATTGCCATGGGTTTCATCTAAATTCTCAACTAATGGCATAGAGCCGTTCTCTTTTGGTGAAATCACGCTCAGCGCCGCCGCCAGCCTTTTGGGTAAGATTCACGGACTTCCTAAACTGAAAAAGGGTGGATTTAACGTTCGGTACATCGAAATAAAGACCGAATCAGGGCAATTGCTTAATAGCTATGCACTTAGGGCGGATAATAAATTTCAATTTGAGGGGTTAGCCCCGATGGGGTACTTGCTAAACGTAATATTGGGCACAAAAGTGCTTGCTAGCCAGCGTGTACAGCTTGAAGCGGGTTCTCAAGAAATTGAAATAAATTTGCAATAACCTATTTTTTCCGACATAAATGTGGAAATTGGTGTAAATTGAAGAGTAGAGTCTCAGCTTTCCCGAGGCGAAATCCCCTTAACCTTAATCCCCAATGCAAAAAAGAACACTCATCTCGCTTGGCTTAGCACTTACCTTAAGTGGCAGTGCTTATGCTCAGCAAACTTTCCTCACCGAAGACTTCGCGTCTGGTGTAGTTCCCCCAACTGGCTGGCAAGAGCTTGACCTTTCTGGAGTAAATATCGGTTGGGAGCTTGGCGCCTTAACTGGTGGTGCCGCTTTCCACGACGATTTTTCTGGTTGGAACGATGTCCACTTACTTTCTCCTGACATGGACCTAACTGGTGCGGCAGCAGCTTACGCTCACTTTGGCCAAAATGTTGCTTGGTCATCTTGGCGCGATCACCACTACGTTGATGTTTCAACAGATGGTGGCGTTACTTTCGTAAACGTGCTTGACGACCTTAGCCCTGATGGTCAATCAGCCGCAACTGTAGATATTTCAGCTTATGCTGGTGTCAACGGTGTTGCTGTTTCTTTCCACTACACTGGTGACTACGCTTCTGAGTGGACAGTCGACGACATCGTCGTTTCTGATTCCTCAACTCCACCTCCACCTCCACTTACACCTTGGACCGTTAACTTGCCAACTGCATTCGCAGCCCAAGCAAGCGAAGGTTTCGAGTCTTACGGTGGAACTCCACCAGCTTCAATGGCACTAACTGCTGTTGACGGTCCTACTGGTGCTGCTGACCCTGAAGCTTACTGTGCAATTGACGGTGGCTCAGGTCTTGGTGCTGGTGCTGGAACTGCATGCTTGGAAATGGGTCTTGACCCAATGTCCAACAACTACCACGAAGTTCGTAACGCACTTGTAATGGGTGTTCAAGGTGGTGCTGCATCACTTGCAATCGACTTCTTGGCTGTTGACCACGGTGATGAAATCCACGGCGCTGACGGCATCTGGGTTTCTAACGATGGTGCTAACTGGGCGCACGTACTAGGCGACTGGTGGACACTTCCATACGTATCATGGGGTGCAATGACTGGCGTCTCACTTGACGACAGCCGCGTTGACCTGACCCAAGATTTTTACTTGATGATGCAACAGTACGACAACTTCCCATACGGATACCTCGACGGCATCGGCATCGATGACATCGATTTCGGTGGCGGAACTCCTGGTGGTCCAACATTGGACGTAACTAACTTGGTTTCAGGTGCAAGCGCTGACGTCACTGTAGCCAACTGTACTCCAGGTGGTCAGGTTTACTTCGCATGGTCAGCCGCAGGTGCTGGTCCAATCAACACTCCTTACGGAACTGGTTACGTGAGCCCTCCTTACTCACTAATCCCAATGACTGCTGACGCTGCCGGTAACGGTGGTTTCCAACAGGCTGTTCCTCCAGGACTTTCTGGAATGAACCTCTGGTTCCACGGCGCTGATGTCGGTTCTGCGACAATGCTTAACGCATTGGCAATGACCATTCAGTAAGCTGAAAGGAAACTTAGAATTGCGACCTCTGCTTTGCAGGGGTCGCTTTTTTTTATCTTATACGGTCGATGACTTCAATAAGTCCGCGTGGTAGCCGCGCGTTAAGCAGAACTTCTGAATCTGGATCTCTTAGAAATAACTGCTGCAGCTGGTTTTCACCAGACAGCAAGTTTGCAACAATTGTTCGACCAAGACGAGGTTCACGATTTGAGTCAAGGTTGCTACCTAAGCGTTGTTCGGCAGCGGCAAAAAAATTGTTTGCTGCGGCTAAATTGTCTGGGGTTGGGCTATGCAATAAAAACCAGCCCGAATAGTTGAATGAACGATGATCTTGGCTCCAGCGAGTCCTCGCCATCGATAAAATTCCCTCAATCCCGGCGGGTGGCTTTGCTGTGCCGAGGTTGGTGCTTAAAAAATTGAAAAGTCTAGCGCTATCTATCCAAAATTTAGGTTCCAATTGGTGCGGCGCATCCATCAGTAAAGTTCTCCGCCAGGAATCGTTTGTTTCCACGGTATTTAAAAATAATTGTGCCCAAGATGATGTTTCCGGAATTAATTCTTGATTGGTAGCAAGAATGAAAACTTTGTCCCGTTGCAAATTGGCAACGGGGGAGTTGCTAATCGCTTTAAATAAATGTTGGTCAATTTCTGCTAAGCCATTAGTCAGTGAAATTAAATCTTGTAAATCTTGGTACTTGTTTTTGATTTGCCCAAGCGATGTTACGGCGACCAACAAGTCCTCGGGGCGCGAGAACTCGTTAAGTAATTCATCAATTAGCCTGTTAGAAGATAAATACTCAGGCTTAATTTTATAAGATAGCTGGCGGGCTTTTCTTAACTGCAAAGCGTCGACGCCTAAAAGGTCTTCAACTGCGTCAATTGTTTTTATGCCAAGTTCGCGCACTTCATGCTCGTCGCTAGCGAGTAACAATGTTATGAAACGTAACCAAATTCGATCCCGCGAGGTGTTTTTTGCGTCAACCGCGAATTGGTCGAGCAAGTCGAGGCAGTAGTTGCTGCTGTTCGGTAAATTGTTTACAAGTGTCTTGGCGGCTTTTTGGCGCAGACCAATTTTCAAAGAATCATCTAAGAACCAATCTGTCCAGATTGCAAAATCACTATCTTGGGCATTCTTATCTAAACGGTCAAGAAAAGCACTTTGTGGCCCAGGATCTAACTGGTGAAAGATTGAATAAAGGTGATTACGCGCTTGTTGGTTGCGTGGGCATAAAGCTGCGGCCGCGATGTTCTTTTGCAATGGGCTTAATTCGCCACGTAACTGCCACCATTGGGCGAATAAACCCTGAGCATTTTCCTCGTCAATTATGCTGGCGGCAAAATTTGACGAACTTTCTAATTTACGCCCATTGTCAGTAGCGAGCCAGTCAATCATTACCGCCAAAGCCGGATCACTTTTTAATTGACGTAAGTTGCCTAGAAGCAACTCTAGAAGATTTAAGTCATTGCATGCAAAAATCTGTTGGCGATAAAATTCGGCACAATCCTGTTCACTTAAACAGTGAGACAAAGCCCAGCGCGCAATGGCTTGAACACTGGACTTACGAACTTGAGTCCAGTCCTTAAATATTTCTATAAACTTTGGGTTTTGTTCGGCTTGCCAAACAGTTCGCACGCAAGCCATTTGAGCTGCAGATGATTCAAGTCTAGCGATTCTCGGAACTAACTCGATTCGCTGTTCAGGGCTTCCAAAGCGCAGCACAATTTCTAAGCCAATGCCGGCCGACTGCTGGCGCATTTTTGGTAGGTGCTTGGCGATGATGTCGAGGTCAGATGCTTGCACATAATTGCGAACACCACTTAGTAGCGCAGCTTTAATCCGCGGCGAAGGCTTGTCGTTTAATAATTCTAGAAGCGGTTTGCACCAGGTGTTTCCATCGCCATGGAGTAATCTAAGAATGGCTTGGGCGCGACTCGCCTCATCTTCTTGAGGATTACTTGCCAATTGGAAAAGAAGCTCGGCGGTGGCAGCAAGCGGCGCTTTTGTAAAAATCCAAGTCAATGCCGCATGGTTTGTTTGGCCGCTAGGGAGCGGGAATAAGCAGTCGCTATCAACTAAATCGGAATGCCGTTCAAGTGTCCTCAATAGCAGGGCAGTTAATTCCTGCGAACTGGAACTGCGCGCTGCTTTTTGCCATAGCTTTGCAATTGTTTGCTTTGGGTAAGGGTGGCTTGAATTATTTAGCAGTAAAACATCTAAGTAGTCCGCATGAACATCATTCTCGCCGGTAACTTTGAGAAAATCTACCAAGGCGGCTAACTCGGCCGGTGCAATGGAAGTTTCACAAAGACTTGCAAGTAATTGGGCGGCCTGTTCGGGGAAGGCAATACATATTTCGGAAATTCCAAATCGCGGGGCAATATTTTTGGCCAGCAAGGATTGCAAAATACTGGCCAGCTTGTTTCCGCTCGGATTCTGCCGTTCAATATTATTTACTTTTCCAGCCAGGAAAAGACTCACTCCGGCTTGAGCAGAGATTGAGGCATCGTCTTGGTTGAATAGCGAAATTAAATTGGCAGTTGTTGCGCCACTAATACTTGGATAATTAGCCAGCTTAATTCCAGCCATTTGCAAGTCGTGTTCCGAAGATTTTAACGCTAACAAACATAGCGAATCGAGCTCCTGGCTATGCGGAAATGCGCGTGCAGAAGCACTTAGCAGCAACTCTTTGCCATGGCTGTCGGCTGTTTGCCAGAGTTCGCCAAGGGAGTCACCGGTGGCGTGAATCTCCCAAGCCAAGCTGACCGGATCTTGGCTAAGCGTTGGGTTAAGTGCGAAAGTAAGAGCCAGATGCAGGCTAATCATAGCTAAAGCCTAACTATTTGGGCTTGGCGATAAAAGACTCAATCAGGGAGTGCTGTTCGTCGGTGTTCACCCCAAGGAAGGGGCCGGGGTCGCCTTTGAAGAGCAGGTCAAGCCGTTGTTCCCGCGGCAACAGAAGTTTTCGCAAACTTTCATCGTCAGATAGACCCATGATGTCAGGTATCCGCTGCTCGGCGACGAGCAGAGGATGCCCTCCTTTTCCTGCCGGAGTGACGGGTCGCACCACCAAATTTTCACTTTGTTCGCAGTTGCGCCATCCGGCAATAAGTTTTTGCACCACGGAGGCGCTCAGCAAGGGGACATCGCATGGATGGATTAATGCCGCAGCCAATTTGGCTTCATTTTGTAGGGCAACTTTTATCGAAGAACTTGCCCCCAAGCTTGGGTCGGGATTGATTAAAAATTCCACATCAAGTTCGGGGAATCCCTCGATTGCTTGTTTGCTTTCCTGAGACAGAATAACTTTAACCCTAGAGCACCCGCCTTTTTTTAAGGCGCTAGTAATCATTGCCAAGGCCCAGTGCCCACCAATGCATAAACGTGACTTAGGATAACCTAGTCGCCGACCTTGGCCGGCCGCCAACACGATGCCTAAAAGTTCTTGCCTAGAGTTCGTCATTGAATCAGACCGCGCATTCATAAAAATTACATTAAACTGGCAACCGCCAAGCTAATGATTTTCTTAACTTGTTGATACTCAGCATCGTCGGCGTCGCTGGCGGGCGACAGTCGAAGCACGCCGTGAGGTGCTAATAAGTCCTCGCTGGTAGCGCCGGCGCACAGCAGACCACTGCGAATATTTAGGCCTTGGCTATTCAGGAAAGAGCCAAAGACATCGCTGCTTATCGAACGTAAATTAAAGGAAATGATAGGCAAACGAAATTTCCAGCCAGGGCAAACTTTGGGGTAAACATCGAAGTGGTCTTGTTGGCGAAGCCAGGTGTCAAGTGCGCTCATCTTTTTTCGCGCAGAGTTTAGCTCTATCGGATTAGTTGCAAGGTGGCAAAGCGCCGCACCTAAAGCAAAAATGCCAGGATAGTTTTGAGTGCCGGCTTCAAGCGCTTCGGGTAGCTGGCTGGGCATTTCTCGCGATTCACCAAAGCTACCAGTGCCACCTTGGATTAGGGGCTTAATCTGCAAATCTGGGGCTAACATCAGTATGCCGACACCGCGCGGTCCGAGTAATCCCTTATGGCCTGGAGCGGCCGCGGCACTAAGACCAAGTTGCTCGAAATCGATTGGCAGTAAGCCAGCAACTTGGGCTAAATCGCAAAAAACCTTGGCGCCATAGCGGCCGGCAATCTTGGCCGCTTGCCGCACTGGTTGAATGGTGCCCAACACATTTGACCCGGCGGTCAAAATCACCCAATCAACAGAATTATTAGCAAGCGATTCTTCTAATTGTTCTAAGTCGAGTAGCCCATTTTCGAGGAAGCCACTTTCTATCAACTTGCCGCCGGATTTTTCAAAAGCATGAAGAGGTCGCCAACAAGCGTTGTGCTCCAAGCGGCTCGCCAAAACAGTGTCGCCGGCTTTTAAGACTCCATGGATAAATTGATTGATTGCAAAAGTTAAACCAGGAGTAAAGATAACTCGTTGTGGAAGCTTAAAGCCGAAGTAGTCAGCGGCTTGTTGGCGAATCGAGTTCAATCGCTGTTGGGTGTGTTGCTCGCCACCGCCGCGCGCAACAGATGGAGCGGCCAATCCTTCAAGTAGTGCCTCGGCTACGCCAGGGGCGTTTTCTCCGCAAGTGCTAGCATGATTCCAGTTTAGACTCATGATCCTAAACTGCGTGAAATAATTGATCGCGCACGGGCCGGGTCGTTAGTTCCTCGAACCAGTGTGCGGCCGTCGGCAAAGCGCAAAATTTCCAAATCACATACTTTAAATCGAAGTAAGTGTTCGGAATTACAGATGACCTCAACGGTGCCATCGAGTTTGGCGGCGAGTTCGGCAAGTGCGGCATTGCCGTTGGGTGGAAATTGCACGCTGTCATTTCCGCACATTACGATTGGAGTGGAATCGCGTTCCCCATTCAGCCAATTATATTCGGACTTAGCACAACATGGACATTCAGGATCTTTGCTCGCTCGCAGACTGCGCGCATCGTTGCGCCATAAGTCTTGCATGAAGTAGCCAGGGTTTACGGCATCCAAATCTCCCACGAGCACTTTTAGAGCCTCGGTGACGGCACTCGCCGCGATGCTATGAATGATTGGTGAAATAACGCCAGCACTTCGGCAAGTGGGGGCCGACTCGCCACTGGGCGGTTCCGGCCAAGTGCAACGTAAGCAAGCACCTCCAGGTAAAATCGCGCCGGTCATGCCGTAGGTGGCAACCGCGCCTGCGTAAATAAGTGGTGTGGCAGTCTTCACTGCCCAATCATTGAGCAAATATCGCACTGAAAAATTGTCAGTGCCATCAATCACCAGACTGCAACCGTCTAAGCTTGCTTCGATGTTTTGCGAAGAGAGGTCAATCGCAAGCGGCCGGTAAGTTAGCTCGGAATTGACTTGAGCCAAGTAGTTGGCCGCAGCTTCTGCTTTGAGCACTGCTAAGTCAGCGTCGCGTTCGGTGTAAAGAGATTGCCGTTGCAGATTGGACCACTCGACAATGTCGCGGTCAATCAAACGCAATTCACCAACTCCGGCGCGGGCTAAAAGGTCGGCACTTACCGAACCTAAGGCACCAAGCCCAATAACTCCGATAGTGGCCTTGCTGAGTGCTACCTGGCCGCCAGCGCCGATTTGTGGCAGGCGCTGTTGGCGTTGGTAGCGTTCTGAGCGTTTATCCAATGGTGCGAGAGGGGGGACTCGAACCCCCACAGGTTTCCCTACTAGATCCTAAATCTAGCGCGTCTGCCAATTCCGCCACACTCGCTTTGGATTGGGGTGGATAACGGGACTTGAACCCGCGACCCCCAGAATCACAATCTGGTGCTCTAACCAACTGAGCTACATCCACCACACGAACCGAAAAGTATACTGTTCTCCTAATCCTTTGGTCAAAGGGCTAGCAAAAAAACTTCGAATTCAGCCGTAGGCGTGGATTAAATTGAAAGAGCTGGTGGCGCGCCCGCAGGGACTTGAACCCCGAACCTGCTGATTAGAAGTCAGCTGCTCTATCCAGTTGAGCTACGAGCGCAGTGTCCCTTAGGATATCCTCCCCAGGGCGAATCATTGCCCCAAATTAGAATCATGAATAATTGGTTTGTTTACGTGCTCCAATCGCCGAGCACTGATGCTACTTACGTCGGTGTCAGTACCGACGTGGCGCGCCGGTTGCGTGCTCACAACGGAGCAATTGTTGGTGGTGCCAAGCGTACTCGTGCCGGTCGTCCGTGGAATTTGGTCAAGAGCTATGGACCCTATGAATCTCGCTCTCAAGCCCAAATTGCCGAGTGTGAATTGAAGCGCTTACGTGGGCCGGAGCGATTTGCTTGGAAGGGATAGAATCTAGCTCATGACTTTGACCGCACCCCAGCCTCAAGAAAAATTTCGCAAGGACTACCAAGCGTCCGATTTTGCGATTGAATCAGTTGAGTTGAATTTTAATTTGGAAGCAACGGCCACCATCGTTGATTCGCAAATTAAATTCCGCCGCACTGGTGATGCCACTGCCAGTTTGCAATTAGACGGCGAAGCATTTGAAACCTTAAGTATTTTTATTGATGGCGTTGAGTTGTCCACTGAGCAATATCAAATATCTAACGACATTTTGACCATTGCAGCGGTGCCCGATGAATTTACTTTTTCGGCTACTGTGAAAGTTGACCCGCTCGCCAACACTCAACTATCAGGCTTGTATCAAACTAGCGGAAACTATTGCACCCAATGTGAGGCTGAAGGTTTTCGTCGAATTACTTGGTACTTGGACCGACCTGACGTAATGACTACTTTTACGGTTAGGCTTGAGGGAGATAAGGAGTCCTGCCCAGTCTTATTGTCGAATGGCAATCTGGCGGAGTCGGGCGAATTGGCTAACGGTCGCCACTTTGCCGTCTGGGAAGATCCGTTCAAAAAGCCTAGCTATCTTTTTGCCTTAGTCGCCGGTGATTTGGGCTCCGTCTTCAGCACCTTCAAAACGATGAGCGGGCGAACTGTTGACTTGTATGTTTATAGTGAGCACGAAAATGTCGCTAAGTTGGATTTCGCATTAGATTGCTTGAAGTCGTCCATGAAGTGGGATGAGGAAAAGTTTGGTCTGGAATATGACCTAGATATTTATAACATTGTCGCGGTTGGCGATTTCAATATGGGCGCAATGGAAAACAAATCGCTAAATGTTTTCAACACTGCATACGTGTTGGCGCGCCCAGATACTGCCACTGATTTTGATTACGAGCATATTGATGGTGTGATTGCCCATGAATACTTTCACAACTGGACAGGTAATCGCGTTACTTGTCGCGATTGGTTTCAGTTGACGTTAAAGGAAGGTTTGACGGTTTTCCGTGACCAACTGTATTCGGCCGACATGACCTCCGAAGCAGTGCAACGAATCGAAAGCGTAAAAACTCTCCGGTCTTTTCAGTTCCCTGAAGATGCCGGACCAATGTCCCACCCGATTCGCCCTGATTCATACATCGCAATGGATAATTTTTACACTTCGACTGTTTACAGTAAGGGTGCAGAAGTCATTCGGATGTATCGCACTTTGTTGGGGAGTGATGGCTTTCGTAAAGGTATGGACTTGTACTTCGAACGCCATGACGGCCAAGCGGTAACTTGTGACGACTTCCGCGCCGCCATGGCTGATGCAAATTCCGTCAAGCTCGATCAATTTGAAAATTGGTACTTGCAATCCGGGACCCCGAGCGTCGATTGCAACGGCGAGTGGGATGCAACCACCAACACCTACACCCTTAACTTTAAGCAGTCTTGTGCGGCCACTCCTGGCCAAGATGAAAAGCATAATTTCCACATTCCAATCCGTGTTGGATTGTTGGCCGCATCTGATGGCAGCGAATTAATTGAAGAACAAATTCTTGAACTGCTTGAGGCCGAGCACAGTTTTAGTTTTACTGGTTTGCCCGAAGAACCAGTTCCTTCGTTGTTGCGTGGATTTTCCGCTCCAGTTAAATTGAATTTTGCTTGGAGTGATGCTCAATTGGCGACCCTGATGGGGCATGACCAAGATCCATTTTGCAGATGGGAGGCGGGCCAGACTTTGTTCACAAATGTCGTCTTGGATTTAGTTGCAGCACAACTTGAAGGCCAAACAATGCAACTACCAGATGCAGTTTTGCAGGCATTTAGTAGTACTCTATATGCAACCGGGATTGATAAATCTTTGCAAGCCTACGCCTTGGCTTTGCCTGACCTGTCAACGCTATCTCAGGAAATGGAAATCGTGCGCCCCGATGAACTTTTCAAGGCGCGTAAATTTGTTGTTTGTGGAATTGCCAAGGCACTCAAAGATGATTTGCTTGATCTATATAAGAAGTTGTCGCCAGTTGGCGCATTTGAACATAATCCTAGCGAGGCTGGCCGCCGCCGCTTGCGCAATTTATGCCTAGGTTATTTGGCCTGCAGCGAAGACCAGGCAGCGATTGACTTGTGTCTTGCGCAAATGCAATCAGCTGACAATATGACTGACGAATTTGCCGCATTTAGTTGCTTAGCGGGAATTGATGACCCAGCTTGCGACAAAGCTATTGCTGACTTCTATGAAAAATGGCAGTCCGAAGATTTAGTCATCGACAAGTGGCTTGCCGCTCAAGCTGCTGCTGCTCGCCAAGATACCTGCGCACGCGTCGAGGCGGTCCGTCAACATCAAGCATTCGACATCGGGAATCCGAACAAGGCGCGTTCTTTAATCAGGGTGTTCTTTCGCAATCTCGTAGCCTTCCACCAACAGGATGGCGCGGGTTATCGGTGGGTCGCCGATAGAGTGATTGAATTGAATAAAATCAATCCGCAAATTTCAGCGCGCATGGCTGGCGCCTTTGGCCCTTGGCGTCGCTTTGACCAAGACCGACAAGCTTTAATGAAAGCCGAACTTGAGCGAATTCTTGCATCTGAAGATGTCTGCAAAGATCTGTTCGAGATTGTGAGTAAAACGCTTAACAGTTAAGTCGTATGAAAAAAAACGCCGACCTTAATTTCAGAACCAGTAAGCCGCGGATCTTGGTGCTTGACGATGAGCGCATGATTCGTTGGAGTTTGCGTTCCTGTTTTGAAGAGGCCGGTGCCGAAGTTGAGGAAGCTACCAATTTGGCTGAGGCGCGGGAACAGTTGAAACTTCAGTTTCCTGATTTAGCGGTGCTCGATTTAAAGTTGCCTGATGGTAGTGGCTTAGAAATTCTAAAGGAGATCGCCGCGCATGACCCCGAGCTGCCGGTATTAATTATTACCGCTTACGGCTCATTGCAGGGCGCGGTTGAGGCGATGCGACTTGGAGCATTTGACTATGTCACAAAGCCATTCGATTTAGATGATTTAATGTTCACAGCGAAGCGCGCGTTGGAGCGAAGTGAACTATTGAAAATAGCTGTTTTGCACCAACGAGGCGCTGGAAAAGTTTGGCCTATTGCTGAATCACCAGCTAGCAAGCAGTTACTGGCAATGCTTGAAAAAGTTGGCCGAAGTGGTGCTGCCACGGTGTTGCTGACCGGCGCGAGTGGGGTCGGCAAGGGGCTCGCCGCTAAATTTTTGCATCATTGTGGTGATGATGAAGGGACCCGACCATTTATTTCGGTGTCGTGTACCAGCATTCCTGAAACGCTGCTCGAGTCCGAACTTTTTGGTCATGAAAAGGGTGCTTTTACCGACGCTCGTGATAGTAAAAAAGGCTTGGCAGAAATTGCCGCAGGTGGCACTTTATTTCTAGATGAAATTGGTGATTTGCCTTTGAGTATTCAGGCTAAGTTATTAACTCTTCTTGAGGACCGCGAATTTCGTCGCGTCGGCGGCAACCGACTTCAGAAATTAGACGCTCGAGTGGTGGCGGCAACAAACCGCAACCTTGAGCGTGCGGTTGCCGAAGGCAGTTTCCGCGAAGACCTTTACTACCGCTTAAAGGTAGTGCCAATTCATATTCCAACGCTTGCAGAACGAAGCCATGACATACTGCCTTTGGCCGATTTGTTTTTGAATAAGTTCGCCCATGAATTCGGCCAAGACCCGCAATCTTTAACGAGTGCGGCCAGCGCAATGTTGCAAGCATATGCGTGGCCGGGCAATGTGCGGGAATTACGCAACACAATTGAAAGAGCAGTTCTGCTAAGTGTTGGTAAGCAAGTCGATGTGACAGACTTGTCGATTGACTCTTCCACAAGTGCAGCATCAAATCCGGGGCTTCCGAGTCTACCCATAGACGGAATAGATTTGGAAAAATTGGAGCAGGCTTGGGTTGTCGAGGCTTTAGATCGCTGCGACGGAAATCGTTCAAAGGCGGCACTTTTACTCGGCATGAAGCGCGATCAAATTCGCTACCGAATCGACAAATATAAGTTAGATTCCTAAATTCCCCCGGATAACGGCAAGCGCAAACAAATGTGCGCGCCGGTGTTTTGGCTAGGCTTTAGTAGTTCTAAGTTGCCACCTAAACTGTGTAGATTTCTTAAGCAAATTGCTAGTCCTAATCCTGAGCCGCGCGTCTTGGTAGTGAAGAAAGGATTTAGCACTTGCGCTTGAATGTCCAGTGGAATTCCAGGACCGTCATCTTCTATGTGTAAGTTGACGCGACCATCTTCTTTGTCGCAATAAATTTTTATGCACACGCCTCCGGGGGCCGCCTCAACTGAATTCTCGATTAAATTGCGCAGAACGTGGGTGAGTAGTTGCGCGTCGATGCGGACCGAAGCTTCAACCATAGAACCAAGTTCAAGTTTGAATCCCCGTTCTTGCGCTTCATTGTCCATGGATTGCAGCCAGTCATTTATCCAGTCCTTTAGATTAACTGAATTGAGTTGGGCTGCCGAAGGTCGGCCAAAACGAACCAGGTCGGTCACCAAATTGTCTAGGCGAGTGATCTCATTGGCGATGTCGTCAAAAATCTCAAGTTCTGGTGAGTCATCAGCCTGGCGTCGCTTAAGCATTTGTAAAGCGCCATGAACGCCGGCCAAGGGGTTGCGGATTTCATGCGCAACTTGGGCCGACATTTCACCAAGCTTGGCTAAAGATTGAGCGTTGGCAAGTTCTTGCTTGGTGCGTTCTTGGGCAGTGATGTCGCGCAAAATGACCGCACAACCAACTTGCTCTTGGCGATGATTTAATACGGTGGAGCGTGAGAGTGAAACGATTAACTCATATCCTTCTTTGTGAGTTCGTCTGGTTATGTGATTGTTTAGCGAACCTTGTTTCTCGGTGCGCCGGGCAAGTTCGTTTAATTCTTCGGCGACCTTTAAGTCTTCAGGAACTAGTATGTCAAAGTGTTTTCCAATCGCTTCTGCGGCCGAATAACCAAACATATCTTCTGCACCTTTGTTCCAAGCACGGATGGTTTTTTGGTTGTCGATGAAAAGCATGGCATCAACGCTGAAGTCATGCAATTGGGCTAATTGAAATGGTGGCAAAGCACCACTGCCGCCGAGGTTGAATCCGAGATTGCTAATCGGTTTGTCGTCGGTAGGGTCTTTGCTTAATACAGTCTTCTCAGAATCCTGATTGAGAATTATTTTTGTCCCGCAAGCTGTTTCCAAAAATCCAGCACACCATGAGGCAATGCATAAATTGTTTTCCCCAAATCCAAGTTGCACTTCATCATCCAACTCAACTGCGGGAATTCCAGCCAGTTTTAATAAGTCCACGGGGTTGCCGCATTCCGTAGGCGCTGAGCGTCGCCCGGCTCGACGAAAAACCATAGGCAAATCTTTTTTAGAGAAGAATGAGGCGAGCTCAGCTTCTAAGGATTCGAAGAAGTGGTACCAGCGGGGGGTGTTCACCCTGATATCACAACGTTTTTTAGCTTTGAATTCCAGAAGAATGCCGGCGACGTCATAATAGAGCGAAATTAAGACACAATAGACCATGAAAATTCTACTAATTGGCGCTGGAGCTCGCGAGCATGCTCTAGCTTGGAAGTTGAACCAATCGCCACTGCTGAAAAAGCTGTGGGTTTCTCCAGGTAACCCAGGTACCGCTCAATTCGGCAAAAATGTCGAACTTGATTTGCAAAACAACCAAGTCGTTGTTGCTTTTGCCAAGGAGCATAAAGTGGACTTAGTGATTGTTGGCCCCGAGGACCCGCTCGCAAATGGTTTGGCCGACGAATTACACGCTGCGGGTATTTCCTGTTTTGGCCCCGAAGCAAGTCCTGCTGAATTAGAATCGTCCAAGGCGTTTTGCAAGGAAGTAATGGTCCGCCATCGCATTCCCACCGCTTCTTACCGAGTGTTCAATAGTTTGAACCCCGCAATCTCCTACCTTGAAGGGGGCTGCGCATATCCGGTAGTGGTCAAAGCTTCAGGCTTAGCTGCTGGCAAGGGAGTTTACATTTGCGAGACCTTGGAAGCTGCGCGCAACGCTACCAAAGCAATGTTGGAAGAGGGTCGTCACGGAGATGCTGGTCGCACCGTAATCCTTGAAGAATTTCTCGCTGGTCCTGAGGCTTCGGCATTTGCCTTAACTGATGGCCGCACAATTTTGCCCCTCGAGACTTGCCAAGATCATAAGCAACGATATGAAGGTGGAGAAGGAGCAAACACCGGTGGCATGGGAGCGATTTCGCCAAACCCATTGCTCAGTGAACGCGCGCGCGACGCGGTCGAACGTCAGGTGCTTGTTCCTACGGTTCATGGTATGAACCACGAAGGCCGCCGCTTTCGAGGAGTTCTTTTTGCCGGCCTTAAGTTAACCACTGCTGGACCTAAAGTGCTTGAGTACAACGTGCGTTTTGGCGACCCTGAGTGCCAAGTGTTAATGATGCGTTTTAAGTCAGATTTGTTGCCATATTTAAAAGCGACAGCTGATGGAACGTTGGAAGAGTTAGAAGCCCCAGAGTGGGATCCTCGCCCGTGCGTGACGGTAGTCGCAGTGTCCAAAGGCTACCCCGGTAAATACAAGAAGGGTATTCCCATTACTGGTTTAGACGACGTGGAATGTGATGACGAATTGCAAGTTTTTCATGCCGGAACTAAGTTAAGCAAGGCTGGCGAGCTTCAAACCAATGGTGGAAGAGTTCTCTCTGTCACCGCACTAGGCGACACCCTTTCCGCCGCCCGCAAACGCGCCTATGCCACACTCGAACAAATCGATTTTGCCGGCAAAGGTTTTCGTAATGACATCGGTAATGCCGGGGTCGAAGCCATGGAGAGAATCCGATGAATACCGAACAAGCGATATTACGGTTTGAACAATTTTTGCGCCTTAAGGGCATGCGCGTCACTCAGCCACGCCGCGAAGTGCTTGAGCTTGCGTGGGAAACGCACGAGCACTTTAGTGCTGAAGAAATGAGTGCATGGGCTCAAGAAGATGGTAGTTGTGCCTCGCGCGCAACTGTCTATCGCACTTTGGCCTTACTGGCCGAAGGAGGCTTCCTGGGGAAAATCCAGCGCGGTGGACATTCTCTTTACGAACATATTCTTGGGCATCAACACCATGACCATTTAATTTGCTTGGATTGTGGCAAGATTGTTGAATTCCATAATGAAACAATTGAATCCGAGCAGAAAAAAGTTGTGCGTAAGTACAAGTTTAAATTAGTTACCCACGTTCACACTCTTGAAGGATACTGTTCTAGGTGTAAGCGAAAGCGTTAAGTTTTACGGACATAAAAAAACCGATCAAGTAGCGCTGCTTGATCGGTTTTTTTTTGAGTTGTGTCTTTGCTTAAAGTTCAGCTTCAACACTGGCCGCTAAATCAGCAGCCAAGTCAGCGCGTCCGCGGAAAAGTTTGCGTGCGCGAACTTTTAATTGCGCAACATCGCGACGGTCAGGCACCATTAGTACTTGCATGATGACGTCTGTGTCATCGCAAGTGAATTCGATGCGCATGGACCCACGAGTCGCCATGATGTTTTCACCACGTCGGTGGGCCACCCGTTGGGCGGCTGCGAAAACTGTTTCCGGACGTTCTGGTAAAACGATAATTCCAGAGCCGTCTTCGTTTTGGTCAAGTGCCCAAGCACCGACTGCGGCACCTCCAGCAACATAGACTATCGGGCCAGCGCAAGCGCTACCAAAGACTAGGGTTCCAAGGGCGAGGAAAGTTACGATTAATGTATGCATGGTCGAGCCTCCTTTAGGCTGCCAGCATCGTAGCGGCGAGCGCCCTCCAATCCAAGGATTCGAAGCCATTCATTAATATTTGCTTAATGAAGTTGGCGTCCAGGCGTTCCTGTTTGGCCAACGCACACCCAGCTTGAGCCCCAAATACCTCAATGGCAATTAGTTGTTGGGCTGGGTCCAGGCTGAAATCCTCGCCCTTTTTCCACGCGCTCAGTAGTCCCTGCCAATCCCCATAAATTGGAGTTTTCTCGGAAAGGCCCAATATCCTGGTCCCACTTTCACTCAAATTTGGAGCAGTTAGGAATTGGTTAACTAAGCTAGCTGGAAGTCGTCGCCAAGCGCGCGCGGCCAAGCGTTGTTCAAATCCCTCACCATTAGTGATTGGGTAATCACAGGCAATGCAGTGGGCGGCAGCTTCCAACAACTGGTTTAACGCCGGAGCTGATGTGGTGTAAATGGCCGGGAAATGCGGGTGAACGATTAAGCCGCGTGGGGCTTTTCGACTAATGAATCCGCGCCTTTCAATTGCCGGTAATGTTGCTAGAAAACTCTCCCATTGGTCCTCTGGCCACGCGCAAACTTTGGCCGAAGGCAATGGTAGTTTGAATAAATCGCAAATCTCTTCGATTAAAGTTTCAACGATTTCTTCAGTCAACTCTGCGGCCAATTCGTGGTTTCCATCGTGATTGGCTTGCAGAGCGCTTGCCCAATGAGCAAGTGGCGGAGTATGCAGCCACGCCCAGTGGTTTGATGAAATTTTAATTAATTGCTCATCAAGTTGATTTGCCTGGCGCTCCCAAATTGGCTCCGGTGACTGGTGAAGCATCTGAGGCTTAGCGCCAACGCGACGTAAGGCCCTCGGTAAGTGGCCATCAGCAAGATGCCAATCGCCAAAAAATAGCAACCACTTATGTCCTGGATGCTTTTGGCAAAGTTCTTGCCAATCTTTGGCGGCGGAGTGATCGCGTTGCCGTGCACCCTCATCGACCCAAGCACCGGCAATCAATCCATCGCGCTTAGCCAAGGCGCGCAAACTAGGTGAATAAACATCTTTGAGTAAACGCCCATCGACTAATTTCAGTTTCGAATCTTTTAATGCTTCGGCGGCGGGAATGGCTGCACAACGCGGAAGTAACTCAAGCATCAAAGCAGGGGAAGTGCCACTTGGAACTTGCCGTAATAGCCATGCCAAACTGCTGCGCGAGCGTTGCATGGTGTGGAAGTCGCCCAAGAGGACGGGGTCTGCAGACAGTAGTGCGGTACGCACTTCTTGCACGGTAGCCTGGCGATATGGGCGATTCAGCGTGCGCAACCATTCATTTTTGTAACTAGTCAATTCGCTACTTAACGGCGGCGCTTCTTGAGCCCAATCATGGCGAAGGCGTTTCTCCAGGCGTGCGAGGCCAGTTTTTAGCTTGTCAGCAGGTTTTGTCACACTGCTTTATCGGCCGCACCTAGTTGGCCGCTAAAGCGATTTCCTAGAAAAAATGACCCAGCCGATTAGGACAGGGTGGTGGCCTGACTAGCGTATGGGGCCAGCATGGAGCGGAAGAACTCAATTCCTTCGTCGCCATTTCCCCATGCGCCGGCACCTAAATCAGGTAGGTGGCGAGCGGAGAGGTTTCTCTCGGGGTGGGGCATTAAGCCAATAATGCGCCCGCTTGGGCTGGCGAGACCGGCAATGGCATCGGCACTTCCATTGGGGCAGTCTGGGTAAGTAGAACTAGGATTTCCCTCTGCATCCACATAACGAAAGGCAATACATCCGGCTTCCTCGAGCGTGGCCAAGGCCGACTCGCCATCTTTGAAAACCAGGCGGCCTTCTGCATGAGCTGATGGTGCTGCCAAAATCGTGCCTTGCGGCATCAAATGGGAGATAGCGTGTTCGGCGCGCAAGCGTGTCCAGCGACATTCAAAACGGTGGGTTTGATTCCAGGATAAAGAAAGTTCAACGCCTTCAATTCCCGGAAGCAGGCCAGCTTTTACGAGGATTTGAAAGCCATTGCATGGGCCAAAAATTGTCCCTCCGCGTTGGTGCAAGTCGCGCAGTTGTTGACCTAGAAATCGTTCAACTTCGGTGGCTAGAATTCTGCCGGCACCCAGGTCATCACCATAAGTGAATCCTCCGGGAATTGAAAAGACTTGGTAGTTGTCCAAAATCTCCGGCTTGTCCATTAGATGCCGAATATGAAATTGATCGACTTGGGCGCCGGCCTGCTTCCAGGCGAATTTTAGTTCGCGGTCACAGTTGACGCCGGCGGCAAAAAGTTGAAGTACGCGTGCAGACATTAGTTTGAACAGTTAGCTGTAAGCAGGTCAGTGGTTGAAATTTCCGCAAGCACTTGAGTGCCTGAGTTAATGGTCAGCTTGGCTTCGTCGCAAACTTCGCCAATTGCTGAAACCGGTAAAGCTTTAAAGCATGCCATGAAATCATCAAGTTGATTTGGGTTAAGCTCGACGAGGAATCGAGTTGGACTTTCAGTGAATAATTTGCCGCAATCATTAAGTTGGTCGTCGCCAACAATTAAACTGCAATCGATTTTGGCACCAATGTTCGACCCAAGCGTCATTTCGGCAACCGCAACAGCTAAACCGCCTTCGCTTAAATCATGACAAGCCATGACCAAGCCGCTGCTTATTGCATGATGTAAAGCATCGAAGATGGCCGGGGCGCTTTCAAAGTCAGGCCGCGGGGCGCGCGAATTCGCCAATCCGAGTAGTTCACTGGCAACGGATCCACCGCCGGCGTTAGTTGTGGCACCGACTAAGACCAACACATTTCCGGCTTGCTTAAGGGCGGTGGAAGTTGTGAATTCACAATCTGCAACTGGAGCGACCGCCGTGCAAAGTAAAGTTGGTGGGATGGCGATTTCTTCATCGCCAACGCGGTATTCGTTGTTGAGTGAATCCTTGCCTGAGACAAAGGGCGTGCCATAAGCCATCGCCGCTTGTTCGCAGGCTTCGGCTGCTAAAACGAGAGAACCAAAGCGGTCCGGCTTACGGCAATCACCCCAGCAGAAATTATCCAAAATAGCCGTTCGGTGAGGATTACCTCCGGCGGCAACCAAGTTGCGGATTGCTTCATCGATGGCGCAGGCAGTACCTGCCCATGGGTCGACAATCGCAATTGCCGGGGCGATTCCGGTGCCGATAGCCACGCCTTCTGGGCGACCGAGGTCGGGCTTGACAACTGTGCCATCGCCAGGGCTGTGACCCGTTTCACCTTGGTAAGGCTTGACCACGGTTCCACCTTGAACTTCGTGGTCGTATTGGCGCACCACCCATTCTTTGCTAGCGTTGGCCGGGTGGGCTAAAGCTGCCAACAAAAGTTCGTCGGCGGCAAAGGCTAAGGGCCAGTCGGTGTTGTTGCTCGGTGGGCTAACGGCCTCGGCGCGACGTAGCGGCTGAGGTACGCCACCATGTAAAAATTCCATTGGAAGGTTGCATACTTCTTCTCCATGCCAAGTTAGTCGCAGGCGCTCAGTGTCGGTGAAAGAGCCCAAAACCACGGATTCAACCTCGTGCTCGGCGCATAGGCCCTCAAAGTTGCCGAGATTTTCAGGTGGCACTGCTAACACCATTCGTTCCTGAGCCTCGGAAATCCAGATTTCCCAGTAGGACAGGCCAGGATATTTAAGTGGTGCGTTGGCCAATTCAACTTCGGCGCCACATTCTTCTCCCATTTCACCAACTGCCGAAGAGAAACCGCCGGCGCCACAGTCAGTGACCGACCGGAATAGACGTTGGTCGCGGGCCAACATCATTACGTCGAGAACTTTCTTCTCGGTTATGGGGTCGCCGATTTGCACCGCGGCCGCATCGACACTTTCCGATTCCTCGTGCAAAGCTTCCGAGGAAAATGTTGCGCCGTGAATTCCATCGCGACCCGTGCGTCCACCAATAGCGACAATTAAATCGCCGGGTAAGCATTCTTTTTCTACGCAGTCACGTGGAATTTCCCCAACGCAACCAGCGAATACGAGTGGGTTGGCAATATAACCTGGGTGTCGGATAACGGTTCCCGAAACGGTCGGAATGCCCATGCGGTTTCCATAGTCGCGAACCCCGGCAATTACTCCGTCCAAAATGCGGTCGGGGTGCATGGTGCCCGGGGGTAAATCGGCGCGGTCCCTTTCACTTTCACCAACGCAGAAAACATCGGTTGCTGCAATCGGTCGTGCGCCTAATCCGGTTCCCAAAATGTCGCGGATTACTCCACCAATTCCAGTGCCAGCACCGCCGTAAGGATCCAAGGCAGATGGGTGGTTATGGGTTTCCACCTTAATTGCAATTCCAGTTTCTGGAGTTAATTCGATAACCCCTGCGTTGTCCTTGAACACCGACCAACACCATTCAGGGTTCAACTTTTGAGTTGCTTGAAAAACAGTTTGCTTTAATAGGTTTTCGTATTCACGAACTTTTTCGCCGTCGATGTATAACTCCACTGGGCCAGTTAAGGTTTTATGTTTGCAATGCTCTGACCAAGTTTGAGCTAATGTCTCAAGCTCAACATCAACCGGCTCACGACCTTCCTTAACATAGAAAGTTTGGATGGAGAGCATTTCTTCGCCGGTCAAGGCTAAACTCATTTCGCTAGAAACAGCTTCAAGTGCGGGTAAGTCCAAACTGCGTAGTGGGATTTCACGCCGCGGGCATTTGCGCGATTGCGGAGTCGGGTGGAGCTTAACCGGATTGGTGTCACAACTAACCGATTCAATTACTAGGTTGGCAAGTGCGCGCCCACCACGTTCAAGTAAGTCTTGCGAGTTGACGTCTCCGGTAATGCGATAACCGCGATAGGACTCAACCGCTGCATTTTTAGGTAGTTCGATATCGAGTAACTGTATGGCTCGAGTCGCTGACTGGCCCTCGGGGTCGCTGACCCCTGGTTGACGACGCACCAGCAACGTTTTTTGGGCATTTCCCGAGATTTCGTCAGGAGCGAGGATTTTCGGGCATTCAGTAACCTGGTCGGCAAATAATTTTTGAGCGGCTAATTCGACATCAGCGCGTTCTAGAACGCCGGGCAAAAGGAAGCCTCTGATGCTTCGAATCGGTGAATTAGGGTCGAAACCACTCTCTTTGAGCGCTGTTTCAGCTGCGACACCAACTGGGTCGCGGCGTGAGGATTCGATTTCAAGTTCTACTCGCCAGGCGGCATTGGGGATTTCAGTCACTTGTAGGTCTCCTGTTCGGGGTATCCTATTAGGGCGCGGTATCCGCACCAAGCACCCAACCCCAAGATGGCATCAAAAAAGAAAAAAAGTAGCGCAAATGCACTTAGCACTTTGCCCTTTGAACGTCCGATTGAAGACGTTCGGGAGCGATTGAGTGAACTGGAGGCTCTGTCGGAGCGTACCAGCCAAGATCTCAGCGAAGAAATTTCTTTTTACCGTGAGCGGCTAAATCGCTTGACCGATGAGGTCTACACAGATTTGTCGGCATGGAATCGAGTTCAAGTTGCGCGTCATCCAAATCGCCCGGTCATCACAAATTTCATTGAAGAGTGCTGCGAGGAGTGGATTGAACTGCACGGCGACCGTCTTTACGGCAACGACCAAGCAATGGTCACTGGTTTTGCAACTCTGGACAACCATCGGGTTTTGCTGGTCGGGCATCGTAAAGGTCGTGATACCAAGGAACGCATGGCCTGCAACTTTGGCTCGGCGCACCCAGAAGGCTACCGCAAGGCTCTATCAAAGATGCGGCTGGCTGAAAAAATGAAGCTCCCAATCGTGTGCCTAATCAACACGCCCGGTGCTTACCCAGGGGTTGGGGCTGAAGAACGTGGTCAAGCGCGGGCGATTGCCGCCAACATTTTGGAGATGTTTGGTATTAAGGTACCGATTGTCGCTGTCGTAATTGGCGAAGGTGGGTCTGGTGGGGCACTTGGAATTGCCATTGCCGACAAAGTTGCCATGATGGAGAATGCTTGGTACTCGGTGATTTCTCCTGAAGGGTGTGCTTCAATTTTGTGGCACAGCGCTGATGGCCGCGACCAAGCCGCCGAGGCCTTGAAGTTAACGGCCGAACCAATGCGTAAATTTGGCCTTGTTGACGAAGTGGTTCCCGAGCCAGTTGGTGGCGCTCATCGCGACCCGGCTGGAGCTTTGAAAATACTTAAAGCCACAATTGTGGGCTGGCTGGACGAATTAATCCAGGTGCCGCTGGAACAACTTTTGGATGACCGTCATCGCAAATTCCGCCGCATTGCTTCATCGACTGCTAGCCTGGAAACTAGCCTTAATCCGGCTCAAACCGGCCATGAACGCGATTCCTTAAATCACTCACCGAGACAAGCTGGCCAAGTAAGCCCTCGCTTCATTCAAGAAGTAGAACCAGAATCCTAGTTTTGGCTGATAAAAAGTTGGACTCAGAGCAAGAAATAACCAACCCAAGTACTGATTCGTCCGTAACTAACAGCAAGATGGGACAAGCAGCATTGCGATTAGTACACAGTCAGGCCGAGGCCGGTGATGAGGATGCCGGAAAGGGTGGCCTGACTGGCCTGACTGGACTGAGTGATGAGGAATTGATGGCGCTTGCCATTGATGGCCAACGCACCGCTTTTCAAGAGCTGGTTGTCCGCTATCAGGACCGTGCCTTCCACACCGCCCGCGGCGTGGTTGGCAATTCCGAAACCGCTCGTGAAATTACCCAAGAGGCATTTCTAAAAGTTTATGCCAGTCGTGATCGCTTTGATTTGAAGCGCCGCTTCTCAAGTTGGTTTTACCGCATTCTGCGGAATTTGGCGGTCGACCGGGTGCGCCGCCAATCGTCCGGTACTCCCGGTGCCGCCAGCAGTATTGAGGGTGACTGGAACGACCCAAACCGCGGCCCCGTGGCCGAAGCTTCACGCGAAGAAAGGCGTCTGGCGGTACACTATGTGCTGACAGATGTCCCGCAAAAATTCCGTGAAGTTCTTAGTCTTCGTGACTTGGAAGGCCTTGCTTGTGCAGAAATTGCCGAGCGTGTTAATTTGACCCCAGGCACTGTGCGCTGGCGTTTGTGTCATGCGCGGAAATTGTTCCGTGCGGCGTGGGAACGTCGTCTAGGCCGTGAAGAAGGAGATACTGAACTATGAAATGTTCTCAAGCAATCGACTTGCTAATTTTGAGTGGTAGTGGCGATTTAGAATTGTCACAAGTTAAACCACTCGAAACCCATATCAGTTCCTGTGGCACTTGCGCCAAGCTAGCTGAAAGTTACGCTGCCGACCGTCAACGCTTGCAAAGCCTAGCCGATGATTGCCAGCTTGATGTTTGGTCCAAAATTGAACCGCACCTTGATGCTATCGATGCCGCCAAGCGTATTCGCAATCCGTGGTACCGCCGTGTGAGTTTTGCCTCAGCCGCGGCCGCTTTAGTCATGATTGGTGGCTTAAGTTTGCTCAAGCCGGTAACTCAAGCTGACACTTCTAACGATAATTTAGCCGTTGAATTTGAACAGCCGGCGCAAGTTGATGAGTTGTCACCGAGTGGTCTACAGCCGGTGCCGCATGCCGAGTTGATTGATTTTCTTGGTCGCACCGGTGGCGTGGTTAGAGAACGTGGTCAAGCACCAGCTCTATTGGCAACTCCGGCAAGTTCGCCCGCGCGCGAATTCTAAGCGATGCTATTTGTTTCGGTTTTCGCTTTGGCGATTATGCCTATCCAGGATTCGCCTTGTACTTGCGGCCATTCCATTTCGCCGCTTGCACAAATGGAGCAAGAGATGACCGATTTGCATCAACGGCTGACACCATTTTTGATAAAGGTAAGTCTGCAAGTTGATTCGGTAGGCGAAGAAGGACAAACCCTGCAGAATGAATTACGACTGTCTGGGGTAATCTTAAATAAGTCGGGGCTGTTTGTTGCGCCGACTCCACCCTCGTCAAAAATAAATGTAGCAAATATTGTTTTGCATGACGGCGAAAATCGTCAAGCACGTTTGTTGCGTTCTGATCCGCAACTCGGTCTGTCGATTTATAAAACTCAAGAGTTCGATTTTATGGGGCCTAATTTTGCACCTTGCCGGAACTTGCGCCCAGGCACGGTAGCGATTTCAATGGGAAATTCTTTCGGCATGGAACCAAGCCTTGACATGGGTTACATCGCTGGAACCCAAAGGTGTGTGGCTGGCGTAAGTGGTTTACTGCAACTAACCAACACCGTTAACCCTGGAGATGGCGGGGGCTTAGTTGCCGACCGTCATGGGCGAATTATCGGCGTGTTGATGACCTCGTTGCGTGAGGCTGCATTGCGTGAACAGCAACGCAGCGGCAAACCTGATGCGCTTGGGTTAACTCGTAGCGAGTCTATTTCCTTTGCAGTTCCAAGCGATAGGATTTTAATGTCCTTCGCTAAAGAACTTGGCCTGCCGAGTTCTATGCCACGCCCACGCATGGGGGTGATGGTTCAGTTGAACGATGCTCAACAACTTGAGGTCAAACAAGTTTTGCCGGGGAGCGCGGCGGCCGAATCCGGGCTATTAGAAGGTGATATATTGTTGCAACTGGGTGATAGTGAATTGCATGAATTGGATAGCTTGTTGGCCGCTATATTATCTTCACCAGTTGAAGCTGAGTTGATTGGCCTGCGTGCAAATAAGAAATTCACCGCACAAATTAAATTTCGTTATTAACTAATTTGAAGTTGCTTTTTTAACAGCTTCATTTTCGCCAACAATATCTAAAGCTCGGGCAACTTCACTGGCGTCGATTGCCAAGCTAGTCCGCTGAATGAACTCGCGCATGTCGCTGGCAGCTCCAGCCAAATTTCCTTGCCAGTAGCGACACATGCCGCGATTGTAATATTCGCGCTCTAAACTGGGGGATAGGTTCAAGACTGTGGTTAGCATTTCTTCGGCCTCTTTGAAGCGCGATGCGCGTTTGTGAATTGCTGACGCCAATCCGCGAGCGTCAACCTCCATTTGCAACTCCTCCTTTACCAGTTTTCTTAAATATTCTTCTTCAAGAATATCTAGCGATCCATCTGACGAAAGACGGCCGTTTTTCCACGCGCGTGAATCTTCTAGTTCGGTAATTAGCGACCCTAGAACAACTAGAGCCTGGTCGTCCATATGCTGATGCACATAGCAGTTGGCCATTAAGCGAAGTGCGTAAATGCTAGTTGGATTGTCCGATAATGCTTCTTCAAGAAGTTGTTGTGCGTCTTGCAGATGTTCCCTTGATTTGATTAATTGCGAAGTTGAGCGCTCGCGCATTTCTTGTGCGGCCGCAGCTTCCTTGAGGGCGATTTGCTCGGCGCGTTCAGCGATTAAATTGGCTTCGCCGATTAAAAATTCAGCGTACCGCTGGTGAAATTCGCCGAGCGAGTAGGCGGTTCTAAATTCTTGTTGAACCGAATAGGCTTTCTCTAGGTAGGGTCGCGAGCGTGCGACAGATTTCAGATCGTGCCATTTAAGCATGGTGCGCCCAAGAAGCAAGTTGAGCATGGCGTGGTCAGGGTCGAGCGCCAGGCCCATGCGCGCTTGTTGCTCGGCGCGGTGCAGATTGCCAGTTTCGTAGTAGGCTGAAGCCCGCTGCTTGAAATCGTCTAATTTGGCGACGTCCTCCTGAGGGGTTACACAGGCGACAGCGCAGGCAAGAACTAGCAGGGCAGCGGGGCGAATCAGCATTACGAATACATTAGCGGTTGCTAAGGCTAAGGCAACAGCCTACTCAGCGTCCCATAGCCAAGGATTTTGGATTGGCTCCCAATCTTCAACGCCATCTGGGAAGAAAATTCCTAATTCGCGTTCGGCACTTTCGGCAGAATCAGAGCCATGCAGTAGGTTGTAGGACTTTGAGCAGCCGAAATCGCCGCGCAAGGTGCCAGCTTCAGCTTCGATTCCAAAAGTTTTTCCCATCATGCGGCGGGCTACAGTTACCGCATCAGGGCCGCGCAGCGCCATGGCGATAATCGGCGAGCCGGTCATGAAGCCGACCAAACCCTCGTAGAAGGGGCGGCCAACGTGCTCAGCGTAGTGCTTGGCGGCGGTTTCTGGGCTCATGCGCATCATGCGTAGGCCGACAAGTTGCAGTCCTTTGTCCTCGAATCGTGAGAGGATACGGCCAACTAGGCCGCGGTGAAGTGCGTCAGGTTTGAACAGGATTAGGGTTGTTTCCACTTTTTTAGTACTTTGGGTTTGATGGGGTCGAATAGATTAGCTCTGCGAGCTATTTTTGACTAATCCGAAAGTTCCCTGCATATTTGTTGATGAAGCCAGAAAACTAGCTAGAATGTTGCTCGCATTCCACCCGACATCCCCCAAAGTCTTTGGGGTCGGATTGCTCTTTACTTTCCTCCATCTTGGAAGGAAGAGCCTTAACAACCAACCTGGACCACATCTTCATGGGTGCTCCGCAACGCGATCAGAAATCCGATTACATGCGTTACTCAACCGTTGGGATTGAGTTTGCGCTAAATTTGGTGATTTTTGCTTGGCTGGGATCACTCCTCGATGATTGGCTAGGAATCAAAGATCACTTTCCGCTGTTCTTAATTGCGGGCGTGTTCTTTGGAATGGGTCTTGGAATTTGGCGATTGAATCGATCCCTTGGTTCCAAGTCTGACAAATCAGATAAATGAGTCTCATCCTTCTGCTCACGCTAACCATCGTCGGGGCCGCAACCTGTTTGCTGCTTCCCGCGGATTGGCAAAGTGGTGTTCTGGCCGGCTGGCTGGCTGCCTTCGCTCTGGAATTTATTCTGGATTGGCGCCGCCGAGTGTTTGTTCGTACTGAACATAAATCACCAAACACCATGCTGGGCATTACGGTTGCCGGGTTTCTCGGCAAATTAGTATTGCTTGGAGTTGGGGGGGTGGCTTCGGCATACTTGCATCTCTTTCACACTGCGTCCTACCTGTTGGCATTTGTCAGCGCGGCGCTAATCGGAGAGGCGGTTTCCTTGACCGCGCTAATGCGTGCGACCCGTGTAAAATAAATCGCGGCGGCGCTCGAAAAAAACATCATCGTGAACCTACTCACAAGTCTCGTAACCAATACCACTTCTGCTTCTGGCGGTGGTGGCGGCAATCCATTCGAAATCCTGTTCGGCCACGTCTTGCCGCACAAGATTGACGGATTGGTTATTTTTGGTCAGCAAGTTTGGAATATCCAAATTTTCCAAGTGCTGTCAATTCTTTTGATTTTCGGGTTGTTTGCCGGGGTTGCTGGCGCCATTCGGCGTAACGCTACTGGTCGCCTAGGTATGGCGCTGACTGGATTTGTGTGTTTTATTCGCGACGAGATGGTCTACCCATATTTGGGTGAAAAGGATGGCAATAAATTGTTGCCACTATTCTTGTCGACTTTCTTCTTCGTGTTGTTCATGAATATGTTTGGTTTGGTGCCATTTGGTGCAACCGCAACCGCTTCGGTTTACGTGCCGGCCGCTTTGGCGTTGATTACCTTTATGATCATGCTTTTCGGTGGAATGATTGTTCAAGGGCCAATCAAGTTCTGGATGAATCTTGTTCCGCACGGCGTACCCCTTTGGTTATGGCCACTTATGTTCCTCGTCGAAATCATCGGGCTGTTGGTTAAACCCTTCGCTTTAATGGTTCGTCTTACCGCCAATATGACTGGCGGCCACTTGGTGCTCTTGTCCTTCATGGGCTTGGCCTTCTACTTCGGCACCAACTTTGGCACGGCTGCAGGCCTTGCCATAACCCCGGTGAGCATCGGAATGTCGGTGTTCATCATGATCATAGAGGGCTTTGTCGCCCTCCTGCAGGCTTACATTTTCACGTTGCTGTCAATCATCTTCGTGAGTCAATGCTTGCATCCGGACCATTAATCCCGCATTAAAACCCATAAACAATAAATAGAGAGGATGCTTAACACCCTACTCCCGATCGTGAACGACGCTGTTCAAGCAGCTGGTTCTACTTCAGACATGATTCCTTTCGCCGCAATCGGTGCCGGCCTCGCCTTAATTGGTGGTGGCATTGGTATCGGTAACATCGGTGCAGCTGGTAACGAGGCTATTGCCCGTCAACCAGAAGCTGCTTCCGAAATCCGTGGTAACGGACTGATCTTGTCAGCTCTCATCGAAGGTGCAACTCTGTTCGCAGTTGTTGTCGCTCTTCTCATCGCCCTGAAGCAACAGTAGTTCTGTTCGCGGGAGCACCGGGCGCTCTACTTGTTAGGGCGTCCCAAGCTCCCGAGGAGAATCACATGCATCAGTTAATGCCATTAGCCCTTTCAGAGGGTGGCGGCCTTTCAGAAATGTTCAATGTCGGTGTTTCAAGCACCTACTGGACTATCGTAATCTTCTGTATTTCCTTGCCACTTATGTGGAAGGTGGTCTTTGGACCAATCAGTAAAGCATTGTTGGAGCGGGAAGAAAAAGCCCGTGAAGCTGCTGCTCAAGCTGAAGCTGCAAAAGAAGAAACAGCCGCAATGCGCGAAGCCGTACAGGCTGATCTTGAGCAGGCTCGTCGTGAGGCGGCCGAACAAGTTCAGAATGCCAAGGTTCGTGCTGAAGAACGCGAGAAAGAAATTCTCGCCAAGGCACAAGAAGAAGCCGAACGTGAGCGTGCTCGCTCGCGTGAGGAAATCGAACGCGCCAAGGCTAGTGCTTTGGAGGAAATTCGCTCAGCATCGGTTGAGTTAACTGTTTCTCTAAGTGAAAAAGTTTTGGGTCGTGAATTTGGCGATGCTGACCAGCAACGTCTAGTCGACCAGCTTCGCTCCGAAGTTTCTTCTAACTAAGATGGCTAGTACAACCAATTGTGGGCCTGCTGCCCGCCGCTACGCAAGTGCTCTGCTGAGTGCAGCGCGTGAAGCGGACGCAGTGGATGCAGTCGCTTCAGACATGCAAGCTTTGGCAGAGGTCGTTTGCGACTCCAGCCTGGCCGCATGGCTAAGTGACCCGCGAGTCGATGACTCAAGTAAGCAAGCAGCTTTTAGTAAAGCGCTTGGTGACGCTTGTCACGCCTTAACCACTGGTTTGCTTGGGGTGTTGGCTAATCGCCGCCGCCACTCATTGTTAATCGAATTGCCGACTGCTTTTCAAGCCGAGTTAGATGTCCTTCAGGGACGTTTGCGCGGTACTGTTGAATCTGCATTTGACTTGGATGATCCAACAAAAGCTGAATTAGAATCTGCCTTTTCGAATAGTACTGGCAAAGAAGTACTGCTCGAAACTCACCGAGACGAATCTCTTCTTGGTGGCCTCCGTGTAACCCTCGATGGTGTCCGTTACGACGGCACTGCTCGTGGGCGACTTGACAACCTCCGCGCCCGGCTTGCAAATGCCGATTTAGGCGCAACTAATTAAACGAGACCTGAAGATGAAACTTCAACCCTCTGAAGTAACTTCAATCCTTAAACAGGAAATTGAAGGCTTTCAAGCTAAATCGACTACTGAGTCTGTCGGCTCTGTCATCCAAGTAGGTGACGGTGTTGCCCGCGTTTACGGCCTTGACGACTGCATGATGTCCGAATTGTTGGAATTCCCCGACGGCGTCCGTGGCGTTGCTCTTAACCTCGAAGAAGATAATGTCGGCTGTGTTTTGCTCGGCGACGCTGCTTCGGTTAAAGAAGGCGACACTGTGAAGCGTACCGGTCGAGTGATTTCTGTTCCTACTGGTGATGCCATGATTGGCCGCGTAGTGAATGCGCTTGGTCAGCCAATGGATGGTCGCGGCAGCATCGATTGCAGTGACGACGACCTTCGCCCAATCGAGCAAGATGCACCTAACGTGGTTGAACGTGATCCGGTTTCCGAACCGATGATGACTGGCATCAAGGCGCTCGATTCAATGATTCCAATTGGACGTGGTCAACGCGAGTTGATTATTGGTGACCGTCAAACTGGTAAAACTGCATTGATTATCGATGCAATTATTAACCAGCGCCAAACTGGCGGCGGTGACCTGAGTAATCCCGACCAGGTGATTTGCGTGTACAACGCAATCGGTCAAAAGCAGTCAACTGTGGTTGAGGTGGAGAACCGCCTGCGCACATCTGGTGCAATGGATTACACCATTATTGTTAATGCTGCTGCATCAGAAGAAGCTTCAATGCAGTTCTTATCGCCATACGCAGCGACTGCGATGGCGGAACGATTCCGTGACGCAGGTCGCCACGTTTTAATTGCCTACGATGACTTGACCAAGCAGGCTGCTGCTTATCGTCAGGTTATGCTGTTGTTGCGCCGCCCACCAGGGCGCGAAGCTTTCCCAGGTGACGTGTTTAACTTGCACAGCCGCTTGCTTGAACGTTCCGCAAAGGTCGCAGCTAAGGCTCCCGAGTTCAATAGCCGCTTTAGTAAAGGTAGCGGTTCAATCACTTCTTTGCCGGTGGTTGAAACTCAAGAAGGTGACGTCTCTGCTTACATCCCAACCAACGTAATTTCGATTACCGATGGCCAGATTTTCCTCGAAGGCAACCTCTTCTTTAGTGGTGTGCGTCCGGCGGTAAACGTGGGCATCTCGGTTTCACGAGTTGGTTCGGCTGCGCAAACTCCAGCGATGAAGAAAGTTGCTGGTGGACTACGCATCAACCTTGCCCAGTTCCGTGAGCTCGAAGCTTTTGCTCAGTTCGGTTCGGACTTGGATGAAGCTACTCAGCAGTCACTCCTCCGCGGCGCGCGTTTGGTTGAATTGCTCAAGCAGGGGCAATACAAGCCTCTTAAAAACAGCGAACAAATTGTTGGCATCTTCTCAGGTACTTCTGGTTTGGTCGACGATGTTGACATTAACCGCGTGACTGAGTTTGAAGCTGGTTTTGTCGAATTCATGAATTCGACAAAACCTGAACTGATGGCAACTCTCGATAAGTGGGACACTAAGTGGAATGATGAAATCGCCGCTGAAGTTGCCGCTGCGGGAGATGAATTCAAAGCCACCTTTAACGCTTAAGAAAAGATAAATGGCAAACCTCCGCGACCTACGACTGCGCATCACCAGTGTCGGTAATATTCAAAAAATTACCGGCGCCATGGAAATGGTTGCAACTACCAAGTTGCGTCGCTTTCAAGATCGTGCAGTTGCGGCCAAACCTTACTCCGAAGAAATTGAAGAATTGGTGCGGCGTTTGGCGGGTGCGGTTAGTAATAACCCTGCTGCTGCCGGAGACGCTGCTGCGTTGTTTAGGGTGGTAAATCCTGATGCGCCACGTGCCGTTCTATTCATTGGTTCGGACCGGGGTTTGTGTGGCGCTTACAACGCCAGCGTTCAACGCTATCTCGACAAAATGATTGCCGAGCGTGGTGGACAACATTGCTTCTACGTGATGGGTCGCAAAGCGATTGCTCACGCCGAACGAGTCGGTTACAAAGTTAATGCTTACTTAGAGGATTGTGTTCTCGAAAAAGCCAACTTCGGCGACGCCGCTGCAATTAGTTCAATGCTCGTGAAGGGCTTTCGTGCCGGTGAGTTTTCCGGCGTAGAATTGTGCTTTACGAAGTTTGTGTCCATGGCCAAGTACATTCCTGTTTTGGAATCATTCTTGCCCATCCAAGCTCCCGATGATGCAGTCGAAGAAGACACCATTCTCGAACCTGGTGGCCCCGAACTTCTTGGCCGCTTGATTCCCAAATACCTTGAGATTGCGGTTAACCATGCAATGCTCGAGTCCATTACCTCCGAATACGCCTCACGCCGATTTGCTATGAAAAATGCAACTGAAGCCGCTGGCGATATGAAGAAAGAAATTAACCGTGCTTTCAACAAAGCACGCCAGCAGAAGATTACCAGCGAAATCCTCGAGATTGTCTCTGGAGCTGAAGCTCTCTGATCACGCAATTACTCAGAAACATGACTTCCCAAGCCAATGGAACCGTAAAGCAAATCTTCGGCCCTGTCGTCGACGTTGCTTTTACTGATACTGACATGCCCGCTATTAACGATGCGGTGCGTGTTCCCCGAGAAGGTGTAGCCGAGCTGGTGCTCGAAGTTGCCCAACACTTAGGCGACGACCTGGTTCGTTGCGTTGCAATGGCGTCTACTGATGGCCTGCAGCGTGGCGCCAAGGCATTTGCTACTGGTGCGCCGATTTCGGTGCCGGTAGGGGAATGCACCACCGGCCGTGTCTTCAATCTTCTAGGCCAACCACTCGACGCCATCACTAAAGGTGATGTTAAGGCAGAGGATTACTGGCCAATTCACCGGCCAGCACCTGCTTTCGATGAGCAGGAAGCTGTATCTGAAGTTTTTGAGACTGGCCTCAAGGTTGTTGACCTGTTGTGCCCGTTTGCTAAAGGCGGAAAGATTGGCCTGTTCGGTGGCGCTGGTGTTGGTAAAACTGTTTTGATTCAGGAGCTAATTCGAATCACCGCGGTTGAGAAGGGCGGCTTCTCAGTCTTCTGTGGTGTTGGAGAGCGTACTCGTGAGGGTACTGACCTCTGGATTGAAATGACCGAAGCCGAATACACCACTCCCGATGGCGGAAAAGCTGCAGTTATCGATAACGCGGTGTTGGTGTTTGGCCAAATGAACGAGCCACCTGGAGCTCGTCTGCGAGTTGCTTTGTCTGGTTTGACCATGGCTGAGTACTTCCGCGACAAGCAAGGTAAAGATGTGTTGTTGTTCGTTGATAACATTTTCCGTTTTGTTCAAGCTGGTTCAGAAGTTTCTGCGCTCCTTGGCCGTATCCCTTCAGCTGTGGGTTATCAGCCAACTCTGGGTTCTGAAATGGGTGCTCTTCAGGAGCGCATCACTTCAACCAAAGATGGTTCAGTAACTTCCATGCAAGCTGTTTACGTGCCTGCTGACGACTTTACTGACCCAGCTCCAGTGGCAACCTTTGCTCACTTGGATTCAACCTTGCTGCTTGACCGGGCGATTTCAGAATTGGGAATTTACCCAGCTGTGCACCCGTTGAAGTCCACTAGTCGCATGCTTGACCCACAAGTTGTTGGAGAGCATCACTACAAAATCGCCACCGAAACTCAGCGAGTTCTTCAGCGTTACGCTGACCTTAAGGACATCATCGCGATTCTCGGTATGGAAGAATTGTCGGAAGAAGATCGCCAGACCGTGCACCGCGCACGTCGCTTGCAACGCTTCTTGTCACAGCCTTTCTTTGTTGCTGAAACATTTACTGGTGTTCCTGGCCGATTCGTTCCAAAGGCTGAAACAGTGAAGTCCTTTGAAGAAATCCTTGAAGGTAAGCACGACGACCTTCCCGAGCAAGCCTTCTACATGGTTGGCGGCATCGACGAAGCGGTCGAGAAAGCCAAAACCATTTAGTTTTAGTCATGGCTGGCTTTAATCTACGCGTAGTTTCTCCTGAGAAAGTTGTTCTCGAGGCTGAAGTTGCCTCGGTCAAATTCCCTGGTGAAGATGGGTTCTTTGGAATCCTCCCTAAGCATGCTGCAATGGTGGCGCTTACTGAGAGCGACATCCTGACTGCAAAGTTGGCCAGTGGGGAGGAACTTTCAGTTCTAATCCACGATGGCTTTGCTGAGGTGCGGGGCGAGACCTTAACTGTTTTAACTCGTTCTGCAGAGAAGCCAGAAGAACTTGACCTAGACCGCGCTAAGGCTGCGGCAGAGCGGGCCAAAGAACGCTTGCGTGGACAGAAGGCCGAGTACGATTACGCGCGGTCAGTCTCGGCACTGCGTCGAGCGCTTGCGCGTCAAAAATATGGTCTGCGCTCATGAGTAGGCCCGCCGCCGGCCGTACTCACGGCTGCGGTGACCTGCGAGCAGCAGATGTCGACCAAGCAGTCCGCTTAAGCGGGTGGGTCGCGGCTCGTCGAGACCACGGCGGAGTTCACTTTGTTGATTTGCGCGACCGCTACGGTGTGATGCAATTGGTGGCTGATGAAGACGCAACTGCTGAAGTTCGCGTGGCGATGCGTGATTTGCACCCGGAAGACTGCTTGCAAGTTTCTGGCACAGTGCGCATGCGCATCGAATCGCAGCGCAAGGGCGATAAACCCACCGGTGATGTTGAATTGCTGGTCTCGGAAGTTAAAGTTCTTTCGCGAGCGGCGCGATTGCCCTTCGAAACAATTGACGATATTGATGTGCCCGAAGAAATGCGCATGCAATATCGCTACTTGGATTTGCGGCGCCCCAAAATGCTCAACCTTTTAGAGATGCGCTCGCGCGCCAATCACTCCTTGCGTTGTGCCTTGCAGGAATCGGGTTTTTGTGAAGTTGAAACGCCCCTTCTAACTAAGTCCACCCCTGAGGGGGCCCGCGATTACCTCGTGCCAAGCCGCACTCGTCAAGGTAGTTGGTACGCTTTGCCGCAATCGCCGCAACTATTTAAACAGCTATCGATGGTTGGTGGTGTTGACCGTTACTTTCAGATTGCGCGATGTTTACGCGACGAAGATTTGCGCGCCGACCGTCAGCCTGAATTTACTCAACTTGATTTAGAGATGTCCTTCGTTGACGAAGAAGATGTTTACGCCCTAGTTGAGCGTTTGATGGTTGACCTATACCAAGATGTGCTCGGCCAAGAACTAATTGCGCCATTTGAGCGCATGCCATACAGCGAGTCGATGCGTCGATTCGCTTGTGATAAGCCTGACTTGCGCAATCCGCTAGAAATTGTCGATCTCGCCAAAGTCGCCAATACCATTGGCTTTGGAGTTTTTGAGTCAGTTCTAAACGATGGTGGATACGTGCGCGGAATCTGCGTGCCAGGTGGTGCGAGTCTTTCGCGAAAACAAATTGACTCGGTCGAACAGTCAGCACGCGACGCCGGAGCTGGCGGCGCCGCTTGGTGTAAGGTCGGGGAGGACGGTCCAACTGGACCACTTTCGCGTTTCTTGAAGTCTGATGAAGGTGTGGCCTTTTTGGCCAGTCTTGATGCAGAAGTTGGCGACTTAGTCGTTTGTATTGCCGACAAGCCACGCCGAGCATTGGTCGCTTTGGACACCATCCGTCGTCATTTAGGTGACTTGATGGAATTGACTTCCGGACCTGACCGCCTGCTTTGGGTGACAGAATTCCCACTCTTTGAAGAAACCGATGATGGTGGCTGGACTCCAGCACACCACCCGTTCACCTCGCCATTCCCAGAAGACATTCAGGCAATGCAAGATGGGAAAAAAGAAGGGGTGCGCTCGCGTGCCTACGACCTAGTTCTCAACGGAGTTGAGTTAGGGTCGGGCTCAGTTCGAATACATGACGCGGAACTTCAAGCATCGGTCTTTGACGCAATTGGCATGGACCGCGCCGAAGCCGAACGGCGCTTTGCCTTTTTGCTCGAGGCATTTAAATACGGCCCGCCGCCGCATGCAGGTTTTGCGATTGGTCTAGACCGTTTGTACGCGCTTCTATTCAATGCTGAATCGATTCGCGAGGTAATTGCCTTTCCTAAAACGGCAACCGGAGCCTGCCCTTTGACAGGCGCACCTTCAGTGGTTGATGCCACTCAACTTGCCGACCTTGGATTAAGTTCAAACTCAGTTGAGCAAGAATCCGAATAATCAATTAAACTAATAGGACTTACCATCCACCTAAAGGAGAAACTACAAAATCGCAGCTAAAAAGAGAAGAAGTCGCTTTGCGCCACCAGATCGTGAGCGCTATCGCGTCAATCGTCGTATTCGAGTTCGAGAGGTATTTTTAATCGACGATGAAGGCAATCGCATTGGTGTGATGGCCACGAGCGAGGCATTAAAGCGTGCCGAAGCTGCCCAATTAGACCTGGTCGAGGTTGCACCTCAGGCCAAGCCACCGGTAGTTAAAATTATTGACTATGGTCGCTTCAAGTATGAGCAAAAGAAGAAGCAGACAAAATCAAAAACTGCATCTTCGGTACTAAAGGAAATTCGGGTACGCCCGAAGATTGACACTAACGATTTGTCGATAAAAATCCGCAAAGCTCGTGAGTTCTTAGAGGCTGGCCACAAAGTGCAGGTGACTTGCTTGTTCCGTGGCCGCGAAATGGCCTATCAGTACCTCGGGAAAGAGGTGTTGATGCGAGTTGTTGAAGAACTCGAGGAGATCGCGCGCCTTGAACGCCAACCACGAATGGAAGGGCGGAGGATGAACTTGATGCTCGGCATAAAGCGTTAAACGCTTACTGGAAGCGTCCTAAATCCTTTCTCCCTAACAATTTTAGTCATTTTATTGGCTTCTCGCTTGACCTTGGTCGCGGGAGCATTAAAATATGTGGCTCAAATCCCTTGGAACCAAGCCATTTGAAACAGAAATGCCCAAGCAAAAAACTAAAAAAGCTGTCGCCAAAAGAATGAAAGTGACCAAGAACGGAAAAGTTCTCCGCCATCACATGGGAACTGGTCACCTTCTCGCCCCCAAATCACCCGCCCGCCGCCGTGCACTACGTCGTAGTACCACAGTTGTAGGTGCGTTTGCCGCCAACATGCGTAGGCTCTTGCTCAAGTAGAGGAATCTGAAATGACTCGCGCACGTAATGTTGTCCCTCGTCTTCGCCGCCGCCGTCGCCTTATGCGCCGTGCCAAAGGCAACTGGGGAGCCCGCCGTAAACTGCTTCGCACAGTAAAGGAAACTTTACTTCGTGCAGGTGCATTTTCCTTCCGCCACCGCCGTAATCGTAAACGCGATTTCCGCAAGTTGTGGGTGCAGCGTATTAACGCAGCAGCCCGTGTTAATGGAACAACTTATAGCAAGTTGATTCACGGCATCAAGAAGGCTGAAATTGACATCGATCGCCGCGCTCTAAGTGAGCTGGCGTTCAATGATCCGGCTGCTTTTACCGCGGTTGTCGATCGCGCCAAGGAAGCTGTCGCCGCCTAAGCACCGCTAATGCGTGACGCCCTTGAACGCCTGCGGCAAGAAGGGCTGTCCGCTCTTTCGACCGCACGAGACGAAGATTCGATTCGTGCGGTCGAAGTGCGTATTCTCGGCCGCAATGGTGACTTAACTGCCTTGCTGAAACAGCTGGGCTCGTTGTCGGCTGAAGAGCGACCTGAAATGGGCCGCATCTCGAATCAGATAAAGCAGGAACTTGCTGGATTAATAGAATCCAAACGAAGCGAAATTAAAGCTGAGTTAATGCAAGCCTGTTTGTCAGGCGAAGGATTTGATGCAACTTTGCCAGGACCAATGGCACCTGCTGGCGGCTTGCATCCAATTAGTATTATTCGCCGTGAGCTTGAGGACCTGTTTTTGAGCATGGGTTATATGGTTGTCGATGGGCCTGAGGTCGAACTTGAAAAAAACAACTTCGACTTGTTGAATATCCCGGGGGACCATCCTGCGCGCGAATCGCACGACACTATTTGGGTGAGAGAGCCATCTGCTCCTGGTGCTGGTGATGGTGTGTGTATGCGCACCCACACTTCCCCAGTTCAGGCGCGCGCACTTAAAAAATTTGGTGCACCGCTAAAGGTTGTTGCGCCAGGGCGAGTATTCCGCCAAGAAACCCAAGATGCAACCCACGACCACACATTCCATCAGATGGAGGGTTTGGTGGTTGCTGAAGATATTGGCGTTGGCCATATGCTGCATGCCATGAACACCATGTTGGAGGGGGTTTTCGGTCGCAAGCTGGAAACGCGACTTCGCCCTGGATTCTTTCCTTTTGTTGAGCCTGGATTTGAACTCGATGCACGCTGCCCATTCTGTGAGGACGGTTGTCGAGTTTGTAAAGGTTCGACTTGGATTGAACTAATGCCGGGCGGCTTGGTGCATCCTAACGTACTTGAAGCCTGTGGCGTTGACTCGAATAAATACAGTGGCTTTGCATTCGGCTTGGGCTTGTCGCGTTTGGTAATGTTGCGCTATGGCATCAACGATATTCGTTGGATGTTGGGCGGCGACTTGCGCTTCTTAGAACAATTCATTGCATGAAAATCTCGCTCAATTGGATCGGAGACTTTGTTGACCTTGGCGGCATAGAGCCTCAAGAAGTTTTCAACTTGCTGTCAATGCATACGGCCGAAGTTGAAGGCATAGAAGTTTTCGGCGAGGCAATTTCAGATGTTGTGGTCGGAGAAGTTGTTCAATGTGGACAACACCCAGACGCTGATAAATTATCCGTAACAGAAGTTGCTTACGGTGCCGATGAGTATGCGCAAGTGGTCTGTGGCGCACCAAATGTCCGGAAAGGACTGAAGGTTGCCTTTGCTCCGGTCGGCGCGAAGTTGCCCGGTGATTTCAAAATTAAAAAAGCCAAACTGCGCGGCGTAATTTCGATGGGCATGATTTGCTCCGAACGTGAGCTGGAACTTTCCGAGTCTCATTCAGGCATTATGGAATTGCCCGTGGATGCTCCGGTTGGTGCGAAGTTAGTTGATTATTTAGGAATCATCGACCACGTTTTGGAGTTGGACAACAAATCACTAACTCATCGCCCCGACTTGTGGGGCCATTATGGTTTTGCGCGAGAAATCGCGGCATTGCTCGGCCGCGAATTAAAAGACTTGGAATTGTGCACGCAATGGCCCGAAAGCAATTCGTCCTTTGAAATTAAACTCGCCGACACCTCCGCCTGCCCCAAGTATCTTGGAGTAGAAATTGATCTTGGTTCAAAGCCACGCGATTCGTCTGATTTTATTCAGCGTCGCTTGTTGGCCATTGGGCAACGTCCAATCAATGACGTGGTTGATTTAAGTAACTACGTTCTCCATGAAATAGGTCAACCAACTCATGCTTTTGACCGAGCGAAATTAGCTTCGTCGCAAATAATTGTTCGAAAAGCCACGGCTGGTGAAAGCTTGCGCACCTTGGATGACGTCGAGCGCGCCCTGGACTCAGAAGATTTGTTGATTACTGATTCCTCAAGGCCGCTAGCTATGGCTGGAATAATGGGCGGTGCTGATTCTGAAGTTGATGAAAATAGCGAGTCAATTTTTCTAGAGTCGGCCTGTTTCGAAGCGGTTGGAGTACGGCGCACTTCTAGTCGTCATGCTTTGCGTAGCGACGCCTCGGCACGCTTTGAAAAGACCCTTGACCCGTCATATGCCGAGCAAGCGGTGGCCAGATTTGCCTGTTTGCTAAGTCGTGAGCGACCGGAGGCGCAGATACTTTCGAAGCCGGTGTGCGCCGGTCATTTCGCCGCGCCAGAAATTACCTTAGAGGTCAGCGTTAGTCGTACTGCCAAACTACTTAGCCTCGACCTTAGCGGCGCGCGCATGCTCGAATTGTTAAGTTCGATTGGTTTTGAATGCACTCTTAGCCAAGACGTTTTGCAGGCGAAAGTGCCAGCATGGCGTTCGAGTAAAGATGTGACTAGCAATATAGACCTGGTCGAAGAAATTGGCCGCCTGGCCGGTTACCACAGCATCGCGGCGATACCGCCAGTGTGGCCGGTTGTGGCCCCTCAGCAAGACCCATTACGCCTCCTTACTCGCCGCTTGGAAGATCGCGTAGCCGGTGCATGGCGAGGCCAGCAAACTGAGTCCTATTCATTCTTGGACAAAGTTTGGCTTGAACGCCTCGGGCTTGCAAACGACCAAATGCTGCAACTCTCTAATCCAGTTCAGGACGGAGTTTGCTTAATTCGCACTGATCCTGTTCCAAGTTTGATCGAGCAGGCTTTAGTTAATTTACGTGAGCGCAAACGTGGCCTATTGTTCGAAACCGCCAAAGGCTATACGCCAAGTGGTGACGCTGGCGAGCCACAACAGAATTCATACTTCGCGGCGCTTATGTGGCGTAAAAGTGGCAACGCTTGCGATGGTCCAGCCAGCTTGTTCGGCCAAGGTCGCAGCTTAGCCGAGGACCTATTGAGGTTGTGTGCGCTAACACCAGAGTTTGGTGGCGATGGCCTTGAAGACTTTAAGTGGGCTCACCCAAATCGCATGTTAAGTGTAAAGGCCGTTGGTTCAGCCGTCGGCGTATGCGCCCATGTTGACCCACGTATCATCGAAGGTTGCGGTGCTGAAGATGTAGATTTTGTGGTTGTAATGCTAGATTTAGTTGCTCTAAATAGTGCATCAGCAAATTCCCGTGCGGTTAATAAATTTAACATTCCATCAAAAATGCCCGCTATTAAAGTTGATATCGCTTTGGCGCTTCCCGAAACAGTTAGTTTTCAAGAAGTTGAAGCAATCCTTCTAAAGTGTGGCGGCAAAGTTCTTGAGTCTTTGAACCTATTTGACATTTTTAAGGGTGGAAGCTTAGAGGACGGTTGGCGCTCTCTTGCCTTTCATGCCTGCTTGCGTGCCAGCGACCGCACCTTAAGCGAAAAAGACGAGCAAAAGTTTTTAAAGAAGGTCGCTAAAACCGCTGAGAAATTGGGCGGAAGTCTGCGTAGCTAACTAACCGCTTACGCTTATTGCTGCAACTTGCGGTTGCTGATTAGGCACGAATACTTTGTGCTAACACCTTCATAAATTGGCTGGTCACACAACTTGCGCAGCTTGGCGATTTGTTGGCTGCGTTGGTCTTTACTTCTGTTGTGAAGTATTAAGAAACTGGGTTGCTTACTATTTAACAGTGCACAAGAATCAACGAATTGCCGATCGCTTTTACTTAAGTGGATTGGATTGTTCAAATACTCCTGATTAAATCGCCATGTTGAAGGAGTGTCTCGAAAGGCTTGGATATCAGTGCGGCCAAGCTGGAAATTTAATCCATAGGACCAACCCGCACGTTGTGCCGCAGGCCAGTTTTGTGCGTGGTTGGCGCGAAGCTGTTCGACGATGCGTTCGCTGCCACGGGTAAAGTCTGGGTCTAAGTGCAAGAGGAATGCGCCAGCAATTAATCCTGTCCAGCTACTCGTCAAAAATTTTAATTGCTTTTCACGGCTTGGCAAACTCCAGTAAGTCCCAAGTAACAGGGCTAGTCCTGGCATTGCCGGCGCCATATAGGCAGGTTGTTTCCCTACGGGAATACTGAAGAAAATAAGCGGGAGCAGTGCCCATAAGCCAAAGAAACGTAAGTCGTTGCTATCCCGAGAGTACCTTGCATCAAGCTTATGTGGTGTTTTCGGTAGTAGCAATCCAAAAACCCACGGCAATGTTGATAGCAGGGTTAGAGCGGGGAAAAACCACCATGCTTGGGCGCGGGCATGAGTGTTACTTGTTGCCCGTTCAACTATTTCACGGCCAATCCAAAAATCCCATAGTTGTGGCACTTCTTGGGCGGCTAGGTAAAACCAAGAAAAGCCAATCGCGAAGGTCGGAATTAACAGGCTCGGGTGCAAAAGGCGTAGTACTTTTAGCCGTCTAGAGGTAATTAAGCCATAGCTGAACAAGATTAAAAAACTAAGTAACACTCCGATTGGTCCCTTACATAAAATGCTAAACCCGAGAAAAATGCCACAAAATAGGCCGTGTTTAAGGCGCCCGTCGTCAAGCCACTGCCGCCCATAAATTAAAGATCCGCAAACGAGCCCACACAGCACCATGTCGATGGTGGCTAGTTGCCCAAGTGCCCACAGCAGCAGATTGCTGGCGAGCATTAATAATGTAATCCAGCGTTGATATGGGTTGCATTTGAGGAGAGTCAAATAGCGCCACAGCAACAGCAGAACCAATAAAAAACTGAGAAAGGCCGGGATTCGAATCGCTAGTGGAGAAACGCCAAAAATCGCCATTGAAGTAGCCATTGCCCAATAAATACCAGCTGGTTTGTCTGGATAAAGTACACCAGAACTTTGCGGAAGCAGGAAGTCCTGGCTTAGCAACATTTCACGCGCAGTTTCTCCATAACGTGCTTCGTCAGGTTCGGACAGTGGCCGCAACCAAGCACTAGCTAGGCTTAGCAACACTAAAAACCAAACACAGAATTTTGGCCAGGAATGGGGACAGTTGTGGGGCATGTTTTGCCGATTGTTAAGGTGAGGGTAGTTTCTACACCTCATTGGTGCAAGTTGGCACCTCTGCTCGATGAACTGGCTGCGCCAAAACTTTGACTCTGCATTCCTGATGGCTCAGGTAATGCTTGATGGTCTTTGCCTAGTGGGAGCCTTTTTGCTGTCGGTATGCCTCTTTTCAGACGCTGGGCAAGACCCCACAACTTCCTTCACCCAGGCCGTAGCAGTGCACCGGTCAATGGGAGTGGTCGCTATTTTTATGACCTTGTTTTGTTATTGGCTTGGCGGCCTTTACCAATGGCAAAAATCAATATTGAACGTTGAGGAATACCGGTCGGCCTTCAAGGCTGGTTGCGTCGCATTTTTACTATGCGCGGCCTACTTCTTTTTGTTTAAGCATTTTGATCGCACCATTAAAACTCACTTCCCTTTCTTGGCGGACACCATTGTTGCGGCGATTGCGGAATTGCTGACCATTAAAAAAAATGCAGTTGGCTATTGGCATAAGGCTCCATTGGTGGGTTACTTTGTCGTCTCCTACATTCTTATTGTCCTACAACGATTCTCAACATTCGGATTGCTGACTTGGTTTCACCGTAATGGTTACGGCAATAGTAATGTGTTGGTTTACGGTTCGGGTGCCTTAGCACTGCGAGTAGAGCAAAAGATGCGTCTGTTTCCTTTTCTTGGTTTTAACTTCCTCGGTTTTGTTGATAACGACCCACAATTGGTCGGCAAAAGAATTGGACATAGCAAGGTCTTGGGGCTGGGTGACAACCTTGAGCAAGTGTGCGAAGACCATCAAGTTTGTCGTGTAATTGTGGCGAAACAGGAATTGGAAGGTGCGCCCTTGCAGTCTTTATGTATGCGTCTCGACCGCATGGGGATTGAATACATGTTGGTGCCGCGTCTTCACCATCTTTGTTCGCAAAGATTTGTCATCGTAAGTTTAGACACAATTCCGCTACTGCATCCAATCCGCAAGGCTGGAAAAATACACGTGCGCTTATTTAAAAGATGTTTTGATTTGCTGTTTGGTGCTGCCCTTTTCTTGTTCTCGCTGCCGCTTTTTTTAATACTCGGTGTGCTGGTTAAACTTAAGTCGAAAGGGCCCATTTTATTTAGCCAGACACGTGTAGGTATTGAAGGGCGTAGTTTTAAAATGTATAAATTTCGCACGATGCATTCCGGCTCATGCGGTGCGTCCGATTCTCCTAAACAATTAGGGGATCCGCGGATTGTTCCGGGTATTGGACCCTTTTTAAGGAGAACTTCTCTAGACGAATTGCCGCAGCTTATCAACGTATTGCGCGGAGAAATGTCGTTGGTCGGCCCGCGTCCAGAAATGCAGTTCATTGTTGATACCTACGATGAAATGGAGCTCGGTCGCTTGAGCATAAAGCCAGGGCTTACTGGTTTGTGGCAAGTGTCGGAAGGTCGCAATGCGCCGATCCATGAGAATTTGGATTACGATCTTTACTACATTGAAAACCAATCCATATTCCTCGATGTCGTAATCTTGGGTTTGACTGTTTTTGCGGTACCTTTTCGTGGAAATAGTTAAGCAGAAGCGAGCGTGGGACGGAGTCGATAGGCGCAACAAACAGACGCCAATTATCTCGCGCTATTCTTTTTGGGGTGGCCGCCGCCGCGTCAATTCGGACCAACCACAAGATAGCTTTGTGGACGTTTATTCAATTAAGGTTTGGATAGCTCTTACGTTTTTTCTGTTCTTAAATTTGTTAGACAGTCACTTCACTTTAATTTATCTGCAACGCGGAGGCGAGGAAGCAAACCCAATAGCACTTGCCTTACTATCTTATGGGCCCAGTGTTTTTATTTTGGTTAAAGCCGTGGGCGTCGGTTTAGGAGCTTGCTTGTTTTGTGTATTTAAAAACTTTAAGAACGGACGAATCGGCGTAGTGGTATCACTCCTGCTTTATCAGTTGCTCTTACTTTACCACTTGACTCTGTACTTGGGTTTATACCCAGGTTCAGTTTCGGCTTAGGACTACTTAACTAAAGGGATTTTTATTCGATAGGGGATGCCGCTGGCGGTGGCGCCAAGGTCAAGCTCTAGACCAGCCTTTAAGAGTAATGCTTCAAGAATACTCAAAAGGAATATTGGTGGTTTGGTGTCGCCACTGGCTTGGTCGCTAGCGAGTAGTAGCTGAATAAATGCATGCCCAGATTTGTCGCTTTCAATACTAAGAGTCGGGGTGCCTCCAGTGCCAAACTTATCCAAATAAATCGCTGCCTGGCATAGGCTTGCGGCCATGTATCTAAAGTCACCCTGAAAGGAGCCTGCCGCGCAAGGGCCGAGCTTGATTTCTAAACCACTCTCTAGCAACTTTGCGTGAGTTTCCTCGACAATGCTTTTGTGCTCAATTTGTGAATGATGAGGACGCATGCTGTTACCCAGCAAAGCAATAACCTCGATGGATAAACCTAGGCGAGTCCTCGTTTTCTGAAGAATATCATAAGCCTGTGGCTCTCTTTCCTTGATTGTCTCTATCCAACTAAAGCCGCTGGTTAGGTCGAGCATTGATTCGCCCATCGTTTCAAAGTATTCTTCAGAAGGAAGCTCAACTTCTTTCGGCGGTGCTTTTTTGTTCAAGCATCCACGCACTGCTTTTTGGAATCCTTCAATAGTCCAAGGGCTGGGTAGTACGTGAAAACCGGTCCATAAAGATAGATCCTCAAAACCGGCTAGCCCACGATCGCCGACTACCACAATGCATTTTTTTTGCAGTTTGCGGATTGTCCGCGCAAGCTCATAGAGAGTCTTTAAATCCAAGCGGTTGCTGCTTATCACGTATAACTCAAATTCATTCGCAGAGTTGTGCTTGCCCTCTAGAAATTCCTCTGGCTTGGAATTTTGGAATTCGCAATTAACCAGCTCTCCAAGGGCAGAAAAGTGCTCTTCTGTTGGATTTGGGCTTATGACTAAAGCTTTAGTCGGCTTGGGGGAATCAGACATTAACTTGCGCTACCTCCCTCTATTTTAGCTGTATTTAAGGAGTTTGCAAAGAAGATGTTTGCCTTAACATCCAAGTCAAAGCCTCAGCTAGATGGGCGCAGTAAAGATCCGGATCGCGGCCTTGTTCGGCTAGTTTTTGCCGAGCAATGCGGCCCTTGCCAGTACCCACAAGCACCGCTGGGATTCCAATGGCGGCAAATGCCTGCAGGTCGCGCACGTCATCACCAACTCCTGCGGAGCGTTCGAGGTCGATGTCAAAGTCCGCAAGCGCCATTTCGATTAAGCCAGGTAATGGCTTGCGGCAGCGACAGCGGCGGCGTTGCGGTTGAATCCCAACCGTGTTGTGGTGAGGGCAGTGATACCAAGCAGTAATTTTGGCACCAGATGGTTTAAGGTCAGATTCGATTTTTTTCTGAATATTTACTAAGTCACCTTCGTTTAGCAGGCCGCGCGCGACCCCGGATTGGTTGCTAACCACAATTAGTAAAACACCAGCATCGTGCAGTCGAGCTAAAGTCTCAGCGACCCCAGGCAAGAGCTTGGCTTTGCTAGGGGTGCTTAGGTATGGAACCTCTTTGAGGATAGTTCCATCACGGTCGAGAAAGATAGCCGGTTGTCCTGCCACCTAAAGAGTTTAGCAATTACTTGTGCATTGCTATATCCTGATAGTATGAAGAAACACTTCCAACGTAAAATTCATAACGAACTCGAGTCCAAGGATTCCGGTGACCCATGGATGGTTTTCAAAATTATGGGTGAATTTGTTGACGGCTTTGACACTATGCGTGACATTGGTCCAGCGATATCGATTTTTGGCTCAGCCCGCACTAAGCCTTCTGACCCTTGGTACAAGGTTGCTGAAGAAACAGCAGCTCAACTTGCCCAGCGTGGCTATGGTATCATCACTGGTGGTGGACCGGGCATGATGGAGGCGGCCAACAAAGGTGCCCGTCGCGGCGGTGGCGTCTCTGTAGGGCTCAATATTGTGTTGCCATTCGAGCAGTCGCCAAATCCGCACCAAGACATTTGTATTGATTTTCATTACTTTTTCGCACGCAAAGTTATGTTCGCCAAGTATGCACTTGGGTATGTGGTAATGCCTGGCGGTTTTGGCACCATGGATGAATTTTTTGAGGCTTTGACCTTAATTCAAACTGCCAAAATGAAAAACTTTCCAATCGTGCTGATGGGGAAAGATTATTGGGGTGGCCTACTGCGCTGGATTAAAAAATCTATGGTTGCCGCCGGCACTATCGACGAGGCCGACCTTGACCTCTTCTACTTAACCGACGACCCTCAAGAGGCAGCCACTGTAATTCAGCGCGCGCTTGAAGAGGGGTCTAAAATCGATCCTGAATGGCGCCGTGGAATCGCGCGTGCGCGCAAGCGAGCCGCGCGTTTGCATGCCAGCAAACGAGTCGGCAAAAAACGCAAAAATTAATTACTGAATGTCTTCTTCCTTAGCGCGGCTAAGGAAGTCGCCAGTCTCGGTGTTAACCTTAATGTATTCGTCAGCGACGATGAACATCGGGACGCGTACCTTTAGGCCTGTTTCGCAAACAGCGCCTTTTTTGTCGTTGGTCACACTGTCACCCTTTACTGCTTGTTCAGCTTCAGTAACCTTTAGAATTACTGAGGTTGGCAACTCAAGGGAGATGGCGGCACCTTCGTAGAAAGTAACCTGAATCGATTGGTTCTCGCGGACAAATCCCATTGATTCTTGGCACAGCTCAGCCGACAGAAAATACTGTTCGTAATTTTCGTCGTCCATAAAAACATAGTTCTCACCGTCCATATAGGAGAAGGTGCAGCTACGTCGGTCAAGATACGCGCGCTCAACAGTTTCGTCTGAACTTAGACGCATGGCTTTTTGCGAACCAGTGCTGTGGTTTTTACATTTAATTTGATTAAATGATGAGCCTTTACCAGGCTTGCGGAATTCGTAATCAGTTACCACATAGAGTTCATCGTCAATGACGAGGACATTTCCTTTGCGGATTTTGTTGGCGTTAATCGCTGGCATTATTCTTACTTTGTTTTGCGCCAGTAGCGGCGCAGGAGGGCGAAATGAGAGAGGCATAACCCAGCACCAAGCATGGCGCCACCAATCATTACTAGTGGGGCTGGCCACGCCAGCGCTTTGGTTAGCCACCATCCGGCCACATCGATGACGAGGCCTAGGCTGCTCACCGCGGAAAGGATACCCGCTTCTCTGGTTTTGAGGAAGATGAAGCTTAGAAGGCCTGTGAGTAGGACAACGGTGCCAATCCCCAATAAGTGGAAGTGACTAAATTTAGCCAAGCTCTCCCAACTTGGGCCGCGGTCGCGCAGTAGTAAATCTTTGACTTCCTCGTAGTTCTGCAGCGGAGAATCTTCAGCTTTGCCGTCTGGTTCGTGGCATTCAAGACAATCCCATTCCATGATTGGCAAAATCGTATTGTTGAATTGTCGGCGATGATCTTCGCTTGAAAAATTTTCTTTGGTGGGTGCAACACTCCAATCGACAAAAAGATCTACATCATTATCTTCAGTAAAGTGTTCGCGCATTTCTCCCTGGCTCATTGAAGCAAAGCGATTGCTGTTAGGGTTGCCATTGAAGTGCCATTTAATATCTTGGACGCTGAGTTGTGGGAAGCCATCGGTGTTAGCGTAAGACATCCAAATTCCGGCTGCGCCTCCAGCCCAGCCGCAGATTAAGCTCAGGCTGATGCAACTTAAAAATACTCGACCACTAAATCGATCACTGATTTGTGACAAAATCATTAGTTAAAGTTCTTGCGCATTGTTGAAGAGGGGATGTTCATGCCTTTTCGGTATTTGGTAATCGTTCGGCGCGCAACTTTAATCCCATCACGGTCGCGCATGATGCGCGCAATCTCGTCGTCGGAATAGGGCGAACTAGAATCTTCTGAAGTGATAATGTCGCGAACACGTTGCTGGACAGCTGAACGGGATTTGGAAACGCCGCTACTGGTATTTTGACCACCACTAAAGAAAGCCTTTAAGGATAAAACACCTTGAGGTGTTTGTGCCCATTTGCCACGAACTGCCCGGGAGACCGTGGATATGTGAATGCCGAGCTCATCGGCAACCTCTTGCATCTTTAGTGGCTTTTGACGGTCGGGGCCGTAATCAAGAAATTCTTTTTGTCGCTTAGTTAGACATTTAGCAATTTTCAATAAGGTTGAGCGGCGTTGACCTACCGCATCAACAAACCAGCGAGCTCGTTCAATTTTCTTTAATAAAAACTCATGTAGTTTTTTGTCGCCTTTAGTTTTCTCCAAGGCTTTTTGTGCGGCCTTTGATAAGCGCACATCCGGCCCGCGGTCGCGAATTAACTTGACCTCATAAACACCTTGCTTATCGGCCAAGATGGTTAGATCAGGAATTATGGTCGCAGAGTCATCTTCTTCGTATTCATGTAAAGGGCGTGAATCAAGTATCGATAATAGTTCAAGAACTGAGCGCAACTCGGAAATGCTAATCCCTAATGCGCTGGCAATTTGCGGTTGCTTGTTGGCTAATAAATCATCGAAATGATTGACGACAAGTTGTTCGGCGGTGGGATGCGCTTCAGGCATCGACTGGAGTTGCAACAAATAGCATTCACGTAAATCACGAGCCCCTAAAGCTGGGTGGGCAAGTTGTCGCAAATGGTTAAGTGCGTGAGAAAAATCTTCTACCGCAAGGTCGTGCTCGGCGGCCAGTGCTTCTACACCGTTTGGTAAATAGCCGCGGTGGTCTAAGCTAGTTAGCAATAAGTCGGCCATGCCAAATTCAAGTTTGTTATTACTGTCGGCGCGCAGATCTGACAAAATAGAATCACGGGTATGCCCCTGATTGGCGGGCAAGTTTTGAATCGCGTCCCAATCCGAATCAACGGCCGAAGATGAACCCGACAAACTACCGTCGCTTTCGAGTAAACGATCAATTTCTTCTAAATCGCGAAAATCCTCATCGTTGTCAGCGTCATTTTGTTCACTGTCGCCCTCGGTCTCTTGCTTGGCCTCTTCATTTGCAGATTCCAAGAACGGGTTGTCTTCAAGTTCTGCCTCAATCCGGTCCAGTAATTCGGCGGTGGTTAGCTGAAGCACCTGCATTGCCTGAATCATTTGCGGCGACTGCAAAAGCCGCTGCTCCATCCTCAGGCGTTGTTGGTATTCCATCCGCATACTTAAAGTTTAACCGCTAGCCGCACTCTCCGCTAAAATCGTTGCCGCAAAAGCAATCCAACATGAAAATCCTGATAGCCGAAGATGAAAAGCTCTTGGCAGTCACCTTGAGCGACGCACTCGAGAAGGCTGGCCACCAGGTAACCTGTGTTGTGCGGGCCGACTCCGCTTTGAGTGCGTTAAGCGCTGGTGCATTCGAATTACTTATCACCGATGTTCGTATGCCCGGTGGCAATGGCATTGATGTACTTGAACGGGCGCGTTTGCAGGACCCACCAGTAGACGCCCTCGTGATGACCGGTTACGCGACCGTCGATCAGGCGGTTCAAGCAATGCAGGCCGGCGCTTTTAGTTATTTCCAAAAACCATTTCCGAGCGAGGCGATGGTTGAAATGGTCGGACGAATTAGTGAACTTCGTGGAATGCGTAATGAGTTAGCTGAATTGCGCGCGCAAAAATCTGGGAGCCGCTTTGCGCCAAAGTTGGTCGGTAGTTCTCAGGCTATCGAACAACTCCAGACCCGCTTGAACTCCTTGACGACTGGAAATGCCCCAGTCTTATTCGTCGGCGAAAGTGGCGTCGGTAAAGGTTTGGCGGCCAAATTATTACACCAAATTTGTGACCGTGCGCAGGCAGCAATGGTTCCGGTTGCTTGTGGAGCAATCCCGGCAAACTTGTTGGAGGGGGAGTTGTACGGCTATCGTCGTGGCGCTTTCACTGGCGCCGATGAGGATCATGATGGCTTACTAGCCGAAGTGCGTGGCGGAATTTTATTCCTAGATGATGTCGATGATTTGCCCTTGCCAGCTCAAGCGAGTTTGTTGCGAGTGTTGCAAGAGCGTGAGTTTATGCCGCTTGGTTCAGCTCGCCCAGTAGCTTTTGAAGGTCGGGTGTTGGCGGCAAGTAAGCGTGAACTTATTGATTTGGTGCGCACCGGAGAATTCCGCGAGGACCTTTATTATCGCCTCGAAGTTTTAACTGTTAAATTTCCGCCCTTGCGTGAGCATTTGGAAGACATTCCAGAATTGGTCGCGCACTTTTTGCACGATGCCGATCCTCTTGGAAAACGCGACGTTCCAGCCGCGACTTTGGGTGCATTAAAAAATCATAATTGGCCAGGCAATGTGCGCGAGCTGGAGAATTCGGTCAAACGCGCGGTGGCTTTGTGTGGTCGCGCAAAATATTTGCAACGCGAACATTTTCTACCCGGTGGGCCTTTGGCCGCCAGTGTTATGCGCCGCAGTGAAATGCTTAGTTTGAATGAAACTGTGCGAAATGCCGAACGCGAGGCTTTGCGCGCGGCAATGGCGGCCACTAACGGTAAGCGCAGCGAAGCCGCAGAACTTCTTGGAATTTCACGAAAAGCTATGTGGCAAAAATCTAAGGAACTTGGGTTGTGAGTGGCGATTTGATTTTGCCGATTGCTTATGGCGACTTCGCTATTTTTGCGGATTTGCATTTGCAAGCAAGTGCTAGCGATGAAATAAATTCTTTTGTCGCACAAATAGAAGAGCTTGATGAAAAAAAATGCCTAGTCGTTTTGGGCGATTTGTTTGACGCTTGGACTGGCCCCGGCGATTTCCAGCTTGGCGGATTTGCAATTTTAGAAAAGGCAATTGCCGATTTTGTAGCCAAAGGTGGCCGGGCAATTTTGGTGCGTGGAAATCGTGATGTTTTATTCTCCGCAAGCGATGGGGCGAAGGCTAAATTAGAAGTGTGCGACGGTATCCTTTTAGGGGAGAGCAAAGCTAATACTTTATTGCTACATGGCGATCAATTTTGCACTCGCGACCGTGGTTACCAATTCCTTCGCCGTTGTTTGCGCTTTGGACCTTTGCGCGGCTTACTGCGGAGCCTGCCAATTTCACTGCGCCACAAGCTGGCCGCCAAAATGCGCCAAGGAAGCCAGTCGGCCGTCTCGCGCAAGCCACTCGACCACTTGGCGCTGGTCGAGCACGAAGTGGAGGATTTGGCGATTAACTACTCCGCTAAGCAAGTATTCATTGGCCATCTCCATCAAGCTGATGAGCGCAAATTGGTCGGTGGAATTAGCTTGACTGTGCTTCCCGCCTGGGAAAAGCATGCAAGCCCCCATTTTTTAACGGTTTAGACGGTTTTTTGGGCTCTCTTTGACTTGACCATGGCCTTTGAATCCTTAGAATATGCAGTCCAAATGCCCGTCCCCAATCCTTCTAATAAGGTTCCGGTAGCCACCCTCGACGGATTGTCGGGTTCGGGAAAAAGCACCATTGCCAAACGGCTGGCCGCCCGCCTCGGGTGGGTGTACGTCGATTCAGGTGCTTGGTACCGCGCCGCCACTTGGGCGGTGCTCGAGGCTCGGGCTAATCCTCAAGATTGCCAAGCGGTCCTCGAAGTTCTTTCCCAAAGAAAAATCAAAAGCCACATCAACGGCCTGGTTAGCGTTGACGGTGTTGAGTTGCAGCAAGAATTGCGCACTCCGACCGTTGACCGTGCAGTGGCCGAAGTCGCCGATCACTTGCCGGTTCGCGCTCATTTAACTGAGTGCATGCAAGCAATGGGCGCGCATTCAAATGTCGTCGGAGTAATTGCCGATGGCCGCGATGCGGGGACGGTCATTTTCCCAAATGCCAACCTCAAAATTTTTGTTGACGCTTCTCTAGATACGCGCGCCGCGCGCCGTTTCGAGCAACAGCAAGACCATGATGTGGACATCAGCCTAGCCGAAGTTAAGGCCGCTTTAGATCGTCGAGATCAACGCGACCAATCACGGGGAGAATTTGCTCCACGTTTAGCTGCCGGCGGGGCCCTGTTCGATAACAATTCCTTAAGTGTGGAGCAAGCAGTCGGGTGCTTGCTCGATTTAATAAATGTGGCGCTTGAATCGCAAGTCGCCAACGAATAAATCCTTCGGCACACTGACCCCCGACGAACCCAAACCCAAAGAAAATTACCATGGCTGGCAAAGAAACTGTCAGGCGCTACGACATCTCCACTGAAGACCTTGACGCTCAATTAGCTGCTGCATTAGGCGGTCTCGATTTTGACGGAATGGTAGGAGATGACACCTGCTCTGTAATCCCAGATGCAATAGTTGCGGCAACCGTGCTTGGTATCGATGAAGACCGCGAGCGAGTGCTCGTGGACATCGGTGGCAAGGCTGAAGCCGCACTTGAATACTCAGAATTCGATGATGGATTACCAAATGCTGGTGACACCTTCGAAGTTTTCTATTACGGCGATGACCTACACACCAGTGTTCCGGTTGTTTCCAAAAGTGAAGCCGATCGCGAACGTTCATGGACCAAAGTTGTTGGTGTTTACCAGCCTGGTGACATTATCGAAGGCAAGGTTAAGAAGAAGATTAAAGGTGGCTTGTTGATTAACGTTGACGGTGTGATGGTATTCATGCCGGCCTCGCAAATTGATTTGCGCCGCACTGCCGAGCCAGATGACTTCATCAATACTGATATGCGCGCAAAAATCGTCAAGATTGATGAAGAGCGCCGCAATATCGTGGTCTCGCGTCGTCAACTTCTTGAAGAAGAACGCGCTGAAAGTCGTGACGCACTGTTGTCCGAACTCGAAGAAGGCCAGGTACGTAAGGGCGAAGTTAAGAACATCGCCGACTTTGGTGCCTTTGTTGACTTGGGCGGTATGGATGGATTGCTCCACGTTACCGACATGTCTTACGGTCGCATCAAGCACCCACGTGAAATGCTTAAGATTGGCGATGTAATCGAAGTCTTCGTTTCTAAGGTTGACCGCGAGCGTAATCGCGTGGCACTTTCACTCAAGGCGCTTTCCAGCGATCCTTGGGAGGATATCGCCAAGCGTTTCCCAATGGAATCTGTGCACAAGGGCAAGATTGCCAACATCGTGCCGTACGGTTTGTTTGTTGCGCTTGAGGAAGGTGTTGAAGGATTGGTTCACGTTTCTGAACTTTCTTGGACTCGTCAAAACCTTAACCCTGAGAAGGAATACGAAAAAGGTGAGGACGTCACCATTTACGTTAAGGCGATTGATCTTGAGAAACAAGAAATGTCATTGTCGATTCGCGAGGTTGAAGGTAATCCTTGGGATACCATCGCCGAGGCTTACGCGCCGGGAACTGTTATCGAAGCCACGGTTAAGAACTTGGCCTCATACGGTGCCTTTGTGGAAGTTGAAGACGGAATCGATGGTTTGTTGCACAACAGCGACTTCCACTGGACTGCCAAGATTCAGCATCCTTCAGAAGCCGTTCACAAGGGCGATCGCATTCAGTGCGTAGTTCTAAACGTGGACCGCGAGAAGCAGCGCATCTCTTTGGGAATGAAGCAACTAACCAAGAACCCTTGGGAAGATTACATTCCATCTAACTACCACGTTGGCGACATGATTGCTGGTGTTATCACCAAGGCCGTAAGTGCTGGATGTTTCGTTCAGCTTGAAGATGACCTAGAAGCCTTCATGCACTTCTCAACTTTACCGCAAGAGTGGCAAAGCGCTCCTGAAACTCATTGCCTCGCTGGCTTGAATGTAGAGGTACGAGTAGTTCGCATCGATTGTGGTGAGGAGCGCATTGGCCTTTCATTCTTGCATGCTGATTTCGAATCGAATGATGCAGTAGTGGCGAAGCACAAGGAGAACCAGGCGAAGAAAAAAGCTAAGGCGGATAAGAAACGTCAAGCTAAAGCTGAAGCCGAAGAAGCTGCACCAGCCGAAGAAGCTGCACCAGCTGAAGAAGCTGCACCAGCTGAAGAAGCTGCACCAGCTGAAGAAGCTGCACCAGCCGAAGAAGCTGCGCCTTCTGAGGAGGAGTAAGCTGTGAAAAAAAGCCCCGTCTGCAGACTTGGCTCTGCCGGCGGGGTTTTGCTATTACTCCCACTTTTGGCAGGATGCGCAGCGCTGAATACGCAACCTGAACAGAAGCCAATATTCACCGACCCGGCTGCCGCCAACATGGCTGTGCTGCAAGCCAAGTCAATCGAGGGAATCCTTTCGGAAAACTTTCGGGTGACTGCAGTTAATGAATTTCAAAATTTCGAAGATGAAATTGTGCTGCGCTTGGAAATGCACAATCCTTTAGGTCAAACTGTTGAACTTATTCCTAATCAACAAGGGTACCTGTTTGAATTTACTACCCGTATGCGACGGTGGCGTTGGGATGGAGCCGGAGAGTCTGAATCCAATTTGGCCCAAACCTACTTTGCGACCCCGATTCGCCTGGCAAGTGGTGACACCCAAGGCGAGGAATGGACTATTGATGTTGATTTAGGTGGCGAAGAAACCGCGATTTGGGAACTCGAACTAGGTCTTACTGTACACCTTGCCGGAATCAAATTCGGCAACCGTCGACTGCCGCTTAGAAAACTTAATTTCGTTTCGGTGCGGGTGCTCGCATTTCCACCAGGTTGGCAGGCACTTTCTGAAAATCCAATAACTAGTCTGGAAAAAGTGGTTGTCATGCCTCAGTCCGCTGCCGATCGACATGTTTTGGTAATTGCGGCGGTGGCTGCAAAAACCGATCGCCGCAAAAGCTTGCAAATTTTAATTGAAGCAATGAATGAAGTGCCTAATCGAGAACGGCTGCGATCATTGAAGGCGGCCCTAGAATTCTTAACTGGCGAACGCCACCCCAACCGTCTTGCCTGGCGTAAGTGGTGGGACTCCCAGAAAAACATACACCCGTGACTGACACTACTCCTCAATTAATGCAGGCCATCGCGCGGATGGCTTCGGAAATAGTCCCTGAGCCAAAGCTTGCCGATTACTTGGCTGCTGCGCATGAAAAGTCGCAGCCCCTACGGGTTAAATATGGAATCGACCCGACTTTTCCAGATGTACACGTTGGTCATGCTGTGCCAATTCGCCTGTTGCGCGAATTTCAAAAGAACGGCCACCTGCCGGTTTTGATAATTGGTGACGGCACCGCGCGCTTAGGAGACCCGACCGGGCGTAACGACCAACGCCCGCCATTAACCAAAGAAGATGTCAAAGTTAATTCAGCCACTTACCTCGAACAAATTGGGCCCATCCTTGATTTGGATCCGAGTAAATGTGAAATTCGCCATAACAGCGAATGGTTTGGAGAAATGGATTTCTTCGACTGCCTACGCCTAGCCGCAAACGGAACTTCGGCACGTTTGTTAGAGCGTGATGATTTTCAAAAACGTGTGCAGGAGCATTTACCAGTTCACTTGCATGAAATGATGTATCCCTTAATGCAAGGGTGGGACTCGGTTCAAGTTAAGGCTGACATAGAAATCGGTGGCAATGATCAGTTGTTTAACCTGCACATGGGCCGGCAATTGCAAGAACGCAATCAGCAGCGTCCACAAATTTGCATTACCACACCCTTGCTGATGGGTACAGATGGCCGCAAGATGTCCAAGTCGTATGGCAATTACATCGGCTTAAATGCCGAAGCCAATGATGCCTTTGGGAAAGTTATGTCTTTGGCCGACGATTCAATGACTGAGTGGTTTCGCTTGCTATCTGATTTTAGCGATGAACAGGTCACGGAACTACTGGCAGGTCATCCACGCAAAGCCAAGGTTGCCCTCGGTCAGGAAATTGTCCGCTGGTTATTTGATGACAAAGCTGCAGACTCTGCATTGGTGGCCTTTGATAAGCAGTTTCAAAAGAAAGAAGTGCCTGATGATGTCCCCAAGATTAACTTGCCTGAAGGTAGTTATCAATTGCCAAACTTACTTAAAGATGCAGGTATGGTTCAGACTACATCCGAGGCGCGCCGAGCAATTCAGCAAGGTGGCGTGCGTCTAAATGGTGAAGTGGCTAGTGACCCAAAACTACAAGTTGCCTTGTCAGAGCAAGAGTTGTTGGTGCAAATTGGCAAACGCCGATTTGCCAAAATAACTAACAGTTAAAGCCCAGTACTCGGTAAAGGGAATGGGCCAAGCATTAGCTTTGGGCCTTCGGCTTGTTCACTTTGGTCAGCGTAGCCAAGTTGTTCCATCATCGCCCGTTCTTCAGCGCCCATGTTGCCGGCAAGTCGTTGTTGAGGGTCGGAATGAGGAATTGAATTCCAGAGCTTTTCTGCTGTCAAAAAAGACTTTTCAAACGCGTTGATTGCTTGGGCGAAGCGTGGGTCCTTGGGTGAAATCGGCTGCAACTCGTGCGGATCATTCTTTACATCAAATACCCAAGTCATGGCTTTGCCGCCTTGGTCAAGCATCGGCTGAAAACGCAACTCGCCTAAGCGTTGAGAAGCTTGACGGTCAATTTGCAAAATACGGTGCACCGCAAATTCTGAATTGCGCCAGCCATCTCGCAAGTCGGGACCACCAGGAACTCGCTGCAAAATACTGCGAGAATCTTCTTGTTGTCCATTCATTAAGTTGCGCAATGAATCGCCCTCGATGGCATTCATTTTTCCAAGCCCTGCGAAGTCCAATAAGCTCGGAGCAAGGTCATAAATCCTCGCCAATTTTTCTATTCGGCTACCATCATCAAATTCGCCGGGAACTTTTAGTAAGAGGGGAATCTTTGTGACTTCTGGGAACAGAGTTGAACGGTGGCCAATCATTCCGTGTTCAAAGAACTCATCACCATGGTCGGAGACGATGCAAACCACGGTGTTGTCGCTCAAATTAAGTTCTTTAAGCTTGGCTAGTAATTGTCCAATGTGTTGATCGACATAATTAACTTCAGCATCATAAAGTGCTTTAATGTGGCCTAAGTCGCGTTCAGAAATCCGTCTTTTAAAGGGCGGCTCTTGAGCCCGTACCGCTGGATTGAAATACCAATTCTCGCCACCCAATTGTCCCTGGTATTCGGGGTCGAATTTGTGGCCCAAGCCCTTTTGCATAGTTTCCGGCAGGTAATCGTAATGGGCATCAAAGTAATGCATCATTAAAAAGAAAGGCTTTTCGGTGTCGCGGTTCTCAAGCCATTCGAGTCCGATTTCGTTGACCCGTGGAGAGGTAATATCCCAATGTGA
>CAZWVI010000012.1:23169-79280 GCA_964637165.1 uncultured Planctomycetales bacterium | reverse complement strand
GATTACGCGAATTTGTGTAAATATGACCCAGCCGATTAGGTCAGTGTCTTAATGGCTTACTCCGGGGCTACAGCCCCTTCCAAAAATCCTGCCAACTTCCTTGCTCTTACTGGATGCTGCAGTTTTCTGATTGCCTTTGCTTCAATCTGCCTTACTCGTTCACGCGTAACTCGGAAGATTCTCCCTACTTCCTCGAGGGTATAGGTGTAGCCGTCTCCGATTCCGTAGCGGAGCTTTACGATTTCTCTTTCGCGGAAAGTTAAGGAATCGAGTACATCGCCAATTCGCTCTTTTAGCATTCCTTGGCCGGCACGTTCCACTGGATTGTCTGACGTTTCATCTTCGATGAAATCACCAAAGTATGAATCGTCACTGTCACCGATTGGGCGATCCAATGAAATTGGGTGACGTGCAATCTTCATCACGCGCCTTGCTTCATCAATCGAAATCTCGGCGGCCTCTGCCATCTCGTCCAAATTTGGCTCCCGGCCCATTGTTTGCAAGAGACGCTTTTGCACGGCCCGCAACTTGGACATGGTTTCAATCATGTGGACAGGAATTCGAATGGTTCGCGCCTGATCGGCAATCGAACGCGTAATCGCTTGGCGAATCCACCAAGTAGCGTAAGTAGAGAACTTATAACCACGACGGTACTCGTACTTCTCTACCGCTTTCATCAATCCACTGTTACCTTCCTGAATTAAATCCAAGAAGCTAAGTCCGCGGTTGCGATACTTCTTCGCAATCGAGACCACCAATCGCAAGTTACCGGAGCTTAATTTACGCTTGGCATCATCGTAGCCATCGGCCAATTGACGCAAGCGGTACATTCGGGCTTGAAACTCCTCAAAGCTTTCGAGTGCGCGGAAACTGAATGCCCATTCTGCATCCTTGGCCTGCTGCCACTCGACCTTGCCATCTTTGGTCTTCTTACGCTTGGCGTCAAAATCCTGAACAGCTTGCATTGCAAGGCTCCATTCACGATTACGCAATTCCAATAAGGTCATCATTTCTTGCACGATATCAACCTGCAAGTGCAATTCTTCAACAAGAACCGCAATGCAACGTTGCCGCGCGCGAATTGCTGTGCGAAAGACTCGCCGCTCGGCCTTCTTCAGCTTGCCATCGCGAAAAACTTCGTTGGCAACCCGAGTTGCATCAATCATTTCCGACAAAGATTCAAAGTGTCCGGACAATCGTTGCTCAAGATCCTGCTTGGTCAATTCAAAACCAGCACCACCATCAATATCCGAAGTTCCAGTTTTCGATTCCTCTGCAACCGCTTGCTTCTTCATACGACGATTGAAGTGAATCACTCCAAAAGATGAATTTGCCTGCGCCGAAGGATTAACCTTCAAAGTTCTGTCAAAAGCAATCTCTTGATTACGCACCTGCGACAACAGGTCCATAACGCGCTCGAGCGCAAAACCAGATTCGAGAACTAAACGCCGGAATAATTTACGTGTAACCTCAATAGTCTTCGCATAACTAATTTCTTCTTGGCGCGTAAGCAGCGGAATTTCACCCATCTGAGTGAGATACATCCGCACTGGATCATCAATCTTCTCCATCACTGGAGTGTTGGCGGCACGCCCGCGACCAGTCGGCGTCGTCAACGGCTTCGCAACTACTGCAGTAGGCGCAGTTACCGCGGGAATTCGTGCACCGTGGTCTGAACTATCGACCAAACGAATGCCGGCACTCTCGACCTGGTCAAGAATGTTACAAATAAGATCAACTTTCGCCTTTGGGAAGGATGTCTTAATTTCACTCGTCGGCAAAGTACCTGTTACGATGCCTTTAGTAATGAGTGCTTCGAGCGTTGCTGAAGTCGCTTTATCGAGCTTTTTGGTCTTCATGTCGGGTGGGTTTTGCGAAGTTCCTAATGAGGGGAGTCTGGCGAAGCGGAAAGGTCTATTTTACGACCTAATCTCGCTAAGTCACCATCTGAAGGCTCACTATCCAAAGATTTACGGGTATTTCGTCGTTCACGCTGCAAAAGTTCTAGATTCCATCCATGAGCTTTGAGCGCATGTTCTAGGCTATTTTCCAGATCATCACAATTAATTAGGCGAACTTTATTAAGCCATTGACCTAAATCGGCCTTTGTGAATTCAAGTAATGCAGCTTGCACATCGAACATTTCGCCATCTTGCCGCTTTTTATTGACCCAAGCTAAAACCTCTGATGCCATGGAATCTTCGAGCTTTAATGGCTCCAAAATATGGCGATATCGCGGGTAAAGGCTAGGATCGAGCAGCAAGCTTGCGACGATTTCCCGTTCATTTAAGGCTAGAACCTCCAGGGCTGATTTTCGAGGGGATGGATTATTCGCCCCCGCGCTAACAAGGATGGGTTTTTGCGACCCATCTTGCTGAACAAGACGGCGAAGGGTCTCGGCCGGAAGCTGGAGACGATCCTCGACCATTCTTGTCCACACCGCTTGCAGCGCCGGATTGGGCGAGGCCGTTATCCACTCCGCACATTCCGCTGCCGCCTGGGCTTGCACACCTGGCTGACTGAAATCTTCTCGTTGCCCCCATGCTTGGAGACGCCAATTGAGTATATCCCATGATTTTTCAAGGCGTTGGGAAAGTTCGTCCAACTCGCCGTTACTAATCATCGAGGCTGGATCCTGCCCATCTGGCAGGATGCACACCGTAGTGTCGACCCCTTCTCGCACCATAATTCGTGCCGCTTTGGCAGCCGCTTTACGTCCCGCCAAATCCGAATCCAATAACAAAATCAGGCTACGTTTGGTACGGGCCAAAGTTCGCGCATGGTCGTCAGTAAAAGCCGTCCCCAATGATGCCAATGTCGCCTCGTATCCGGCTTGGTGCATTAACACCACATCCAAGTTGCCCTCGCACAGAATAACTTTGCCGGTTTCGCCCGCAGAACGCAGCCCATCTTGCAAATGTTCAACTCCATAAAGAAGCCGCCGTTTGGGAAATAACGGCCCTTCTGGAGAGTTTATGTATTTCCCCATGCCTTTTTCGGCAGCCCGCGAGCCCGGCAAGTAGCGACCAGAAAATCCGACCGTACGCCGTGAGCGATCGCAAATCGGAAACATCAAGCGATCCCAAAAGCGGTCGCGCAATCCCGACTGACCCTCGGGGCGATAACCCAAACGCGCCTCTTCAATCGCCCGTTCAGAAATACCGGCCTTCAATAGTCGCTGAACTAACCAGCCCGGTTCGGCTGGCGCCCAGCCCAATTGAAATTTCTCAATCATTCGCGCGGCGACTCCGCGACTTTCCAAATATGCTCGCGCTCCCGCCCCACTAGCTTGAGACAATTCCGCAAAGTAAAGCGCGCGCGCGCGACTTAAAGCATCGCGTGCTTCATCACGTAGAGCCACATCCTGCGGAGTTCCACTCCCCTGCTTGGGAAGTTCAATCCCCGCCTCTTCGGCCAATAAAGTCAAAGCCTCCCAAAATTCAAGCCCGTCAATGCGTTGCAAAAAACTAATCGCGTCGCCACCTTCATCGCAGCCAAAACACTTAAAGCTGCCACTTGACGGAGTCACCGTAAATGATGGAGTTTTCTCCGCATGGAAAGGGCACAAACCCCAAAGCCGCTGACCCTTCCGGCTCAATTGAACGCGACGGCCAACAACGTCCTCAATCCCGACGCGCTCTTTAATGCGCTCGATTATTTCACGTAAATCGACGGACTGGTTCATTAGTGGATTAGGGCCTGTGGCAACCCTCTGTTATACAAGCAATGCGCGCGCTGCGCCCAACCATTGGGCCGAATTTAACTCTTCAGGACGAGCCCCATCTTCTACGCCATTGGCGCGTAAATATTCGCTCGCTTTAGGAAATTCTTCGCCCAAGCGCGACAGTAATTTTTTGCGCCGTTGCCCAAAACCCAAATTCAATATTTCACGCAAGGTCGAATTCTCTGCCACACTCAAAGTCTCTTCACGCGGACCCAAGTGCAGAAAGGCCGAATCGATTTGTGGTCGCGGCCAGAAAACTTCGGGGGGCAAACTGCGCCCCAAATTAGTTTCGAAATTAAGTTGCAGACGGATCGGCAACGGCCCCGACTGCATACCCGACGCTTTTTGTGCGACTTCTTTTTGCAACAGTAAACACGCGCCAAGTAATTCACGCCCAGGCAAGCGCCCCAAAAATGGGCCTGAGATCGCATAGGGCAAATTGCTAACCAATCGCGGTGGGCGTGTAAGTTGCTCCCACCACTCTTCTACTTCGGGATGAAAACGTTCATGTTTATCCAACATGTCGCCATGAATTAAACGTAATTTCCCGTCACTAATTTCATCCGCAAAACGCTCTTCAAGCCATTCGTATAAACCCGCATCAATTTCAACAGCGAGTACCTTGGCACCGGTTGCCAGCAAACATTCAGTCAAGGCTCCTGCACCAGGACCAGTTTCCAAAATGAAATCATCAGCAGAAACTTTGGCATCTTGTGGGATACTGCTCAGCAAAGCTGGGTCAATTAAAAAGTTTTGACCAAAGCGACCACGTGGTGCCAAACCACGCTCGGCGAGCATACTTTTCAATTCGCCTAATTTCATTCGAAAAATACACCGAGCACTTCAACCATATCCGGCGGAAGTTTATCACCATATGCTTGCACAATTTGCGCGCGCGCGCGTAGGTTCCAATCGCCGATTACCTTACGCATGAAAGGTTTATTTGGCGAATCGCCCCAAAGGATAAGAACTTGGCTGACCAGCCAGTCATCGCCATCAGCCACAACTCTAAAGCCTATATCATCAGCCGACTCTTCAGCCTCCAAAACTTTTACCGCGTAATAGTTATAGCCGGTATTGGCCCATGAACCACCAATAACTTGTGCATGCTGTTGCGTTCCAGAAATTGCCGCCTTGGCGTCAACAACATCATCTGCTAACCATTCCCAAACATTGCCCTCCAAGTCATAAATGCCCCACTCGCTGCGCGCTCCTTCAAACACTCCAACCGGAAAAACGCGATGCGCTTGGGACTCTAAATTATTTGCCGAACTTAGCCCAACACTCGTTTCAATTACAAAGTCGGAGCCACGTAAACGTAACCATTCCTGTTTACTCGGCAATCGGCACCCACGTTGCAGCGCCCAATTCTGCGCTTGAGCACGACTAACCATCACCACCGGCAAATTATCCGAAGTGTTGCCACTCTTATAAATATCATTATAAATTTCAAATTTACTGGCGAACAATAATGAATGATCACTTTTCGTTGCCGCAACCGGACGCATAAGCTCAAACATTTGCAGTTCCGGAGATAGCTGCAATTCACTGCGATTGCACGCAAATGCGGCGGCCGTAAGAAATACTGCCACCGCAAATGGGTTCGGATGCTTGCCGAACAAGCGTTTAGCCCCTACTTAAGGGCGTCGACTACAGATGAAGTTAATCCTGTAGCGCGACCATCAAGCATGGCGACCACAAAGGCCATCCCCCACAACATAATTGCGGTGGTGGCGACAGTTACGAACAACATGCCAGTACTTTCACTTGCGGCAGGTGCTGCTGCAGCTGCTCGTGCACCTCGACCACTGCGTGGTGCAACAGCTGGGGTTGCAACTTCTTCAGCAACTTCTACAACTTCAAGGTCGTCGTCCAACAATGTGTCCTCTTCCGACAATTGGGTAGTAACCATTCCGGCATCGGCATTGTCGTCTTCGGAAATCACAACTTCCTCAACTTCCAATACTTCGCCAGCAGTAGCTTCATCAACTTCGCCAGCTAGGCCAAGGTCAGATGCCACACGATTTACATCCTCGGTGCGTAGACGCATTTTGGAGCCATCGCGGAAGGCGCGGATTTCGCCAGCGGAAATCAGACGCTTAAGATCATCTTCAGCAAGCTCGAGCTTATCGAGGGCATTGTCAAAGGAGAAGAATTCGTTGTCACTCATGTGTTCGGGGGCCGGTGGGCCAGATTGATTTGGGGGGTGAGGCTGAGGAGAAGCCTGGGGCTTAGGATACGCTATTCCTTAACTTCCTCAAGTTGCTGATTGATGGAATCTATGCCACGCTTATTGAATTCTTTACTCAAATCGGAATATTTGTACTCAGATTCATCGTTAAAGGCATCAAGTTGCAAGTCTAGATCGATACGGCGCGCACCGACAAAGACTACTTCGCGGGCGTTTGGCCCGCCGCCATGGGCTTCGTATACCGCCAAGTGTTGGGTTTCTTGGTCGAGCACGTAGAGCAAGCTCACCCCATCTTGATAAGGACCGGTTGCGGCGACGTAACGCTTGCCTGAATCAGCATTAGCGGCGGCGGGCATGGGGGCCAGCCAGCGGCTAAGAACTGCGCCGAGGAGGGCAGCGAGAATCAGCGGGACCAAATTTTTGTTGAGGGTGCTCATTTATTTACCGGGGGCGAAGGTGCCAAGAGTCTAACCAGAATATCCTCGAGGTCGAGAATTCCGGCCCAGTTCCCAGAACTTCCGACTAAAGCAAAGTTGGCATTTTTCTGCTTCATTTGCTCCAGCGCTTCTGATAGCTCTAAATCAACCCTCAGTTGCGGTATTTCCTTTGCCAATTGAGCAATTTCACTAGTGTCGCTGGCTCTGGCAAGGCGTGAACCCAGCAATAAGGAGGGAGCTCCGCCAGGATTATGTAACAAAGCCAGCCCGTTGGCGCTCTTGGCTAGCTCGAAACGGCCCCGAGCTAGTGATATATCAGGCGGAAGAATTGGTAGTTGGGTAATGAAGGTGGTCAAGCCGCTTCCGCTTGCCTGAAAGGCCCTATGGGCGGCCGCTAAGGAGGCCGCTTCTGGTTCTTGATTGCGGCTGCCCTCGAGCAGTAATGCGCCAAGTTGCCCGCGCCGATAGCCACCATCCTCCTCAAGCCCAAAGACTCTCAGCAAAAATGCCAATGGCGCACTCAATGGCCACAAGACAATTCGCGCCAACACCAACAAAGGGGTCAGCAATAAATTGCGCCGATAGGGATTGGCGAGCATTAATTGTTTAGGTAGCACTTCGCCAAAAACAAAAATAATTGGAGTTAGAACAAGCGCCGCCAGGAAATGCGGATCTTTGCTCGATGCCTGTTCAAACAAAGCTCCACCGATGTGAACAGCAGCATCATTGGCGATGTTATTGCCGACCAACAATGCGCATAAGTAGGCTGCGCTCGATGCGCAAATGCGCAGTTGCCAACGTGCGCGGCGCGAAGTGTTGGCACCATGATTTAATCTCAAGGGTGAAACCGCGTACAGGCCAGTTTCAGCGGCAGCAAAAACTGCCGAGGCAAAAATCGCCAAAAGTAATAACAGCCAACTCATGTTATTGATCCTCCTTCGTGAGTGGCAATTGAGTTAATTGAACACTTAAGGGTCGCGCGTCCAAGCACTCAATGATTTCAAATTTCAAACGCATGCTTTGGCAAATAATTTCCAACTGATCTCCACAATCAGGGACACGCGCCAAGCGTTCACTAATCAAACCTGCAATTGTGTCGACTTTTGCATCAACTTCCCCAACTTCACCAAAGCGTTCGACAAAAACATGCAAGGGTAAATTGGCATCTAACTGGTAACGGTTTGCGCTCAACTTGCGCACTGCCGGGCGATCGGTTGCATCCCTTGGTTCAGGCCTATCTAGCAAGGTGTCGGCCCAGCGACCACGTTCGATAATTCCGGCCTCACTGCCATATTCATCGACCAACAAGATGAACGGCGTTTGCGATTGACGCAATAAAGTAATGCCATTTGCCAATGGTGCAACCTCAGGCAGAATCGGCACCAGCTGCATAACTTCGCCCACCCATTGTCCTTTAGGATTTTTAACTAAGTCTAGGATTCCACAAACTTCGCCATGGCGATTTTCCACCGCCGCAAAAGATTCGCCATGCTCGCGTAAAGTTTGGCGAGCCTTAGCCAAGGGCAAATTCTGTTCAAAACGCAAAACTTCGCTTAATGGTTTACGCACTGCACCGGCCCGCAAGGTGCCCATCTCCAATATGTGGCGCAACAAACTTTGCTCGTTTCCGCTCAACAGATGTTGGCCTTGTTCCTCAATCAAGTCATCGATTTCGGTCGCACCCAAACTGTGTGGCTTAGGGGTACGCAGAAATCGCCGACTAAAAAGTCGCGCAGCACGTCCAAGGAAAACGTCTAGCAGAGCAACTGGAAGGAGCATGACCCGCCCCGCTGCCATCGGATGTCGGTGCGCCAAAACCTTGGGCAACACTTCGCCAAATACCACTAAGGCCAAAATTGAACACATCGCCACCAAGGCTGCCGACTGAGGTGAAAACTGTAATGACCAAGCAGCTGAGCTGGCGAAAAATGCCAAGTTAATCAACAAATTGACCAATAAAATTAAAGTTAGGGCCGAAGCTGGCTGGGCCAATAAGCGTCTAGCTATTGAATTATTTTGACCGAGATTGTTGGCCGCAAGAGTGAACAAGGCGGCTTCGGCTCCAGAGAAACATGCCGAGGCCAGCAACAGCATCGCCATAAAAACTGGCGGCGGTAAAAATTCTTGACCTGCTATGAACATGCTGGCAAAGTCAGGCGCACTTCAAAGCCACCATCGAGGCAATTGTCGGCTTCGATGCTTCCGCCCAAGGCCGTAATAGTGGCATGCACCAATGCCAGGCCGAGGCCAGTGCCACTGCCAACTTCTTTATCGGTGACGAAAGGTTCGAAAATATGCGCCAACACTTCTGGGGCTGCACCGGCACCATTATCACGAATTTTTATTTCGACTTTATCCTTAATCGCCACAGCCGAGAAATCAATTACTCCCCCATCGGGCTTGCTTTGATCCAAGGAGTCCAAAGAGTTACGCAATAAATTCAACATCACCGGAAACAAATCGCCACTGGCCGCAGCGACGACTAAGGGTTGCTCAGGAAAATTAAAGCGCAGTTGATGTTTTTCCAAACGACTTGTTACAAAATCTTTTAGATCACCACTTAATTGTTCGATTTGACATTGGCCACCTTCTGGTCGCGCCGGCGCTAAACGCAGCATGCGCGCGACTAATCCGGCAATGCGTTCAAGTGCGTCACCAACCAATTCGCCATAGCGTTGACTCTTTTCTTTGCTCGGCTGTTTTTGCAACACGCGCACGCCGTTAATTGCCCCTGCTAAAGGTGAATTAATTTCATGAGCAAGTCCGGCCGCTAAAGTTCCCATTGCCGCTAAACGGTCATGCCGCGCAGCGCGGCGTTCAGCTTCAACCGCGCGCTGACTGGCGCTAGCTACTTGTTGTTGAAGTTCATCTTGAAAGCCACTTATTTCAGTGGTCATTGAAGAGAATGCTCCAAGTAATTCATCAACTTCAAACACTCCAACAGTGCTTGGTTTAATGGGAGTGCGCGTTGCCGCAAAATTATGGCTAGCTGCGGCTAGGGCTTCAATCGGTTGTAAAACCGCACGCCGTAGCAGTACCCAAACTAAAAGCGCCGCGGCAATAGTTGCAAAAGTAGCGGCCAGGATTACCTGCCAAGAAAATGGCAGTGGCGCAACCAATGACTTTGGCCGCACAAAAACACCAGCCCAAGCTTCACCTCGTTGCGAGGCGCGTTTAAGAGGTACCGCAATCCCACCGGCAACTTGCGTCGAAGCTCCAGAGCTAACTGCATCAAACATGGCAGTAGTAATTTCCTCGACTGGATAGTCAGGCTCGCGATGACTCGCACCGAGCGGATTTAAATAAACCCCAACCGGAACTTTTCCTTGGTCAACAGTTACAAATCGTTGGTCAACAATAAGTGCATCAGAAAATTCCGACCATAAAGACCAAGTCATGATGGTCGCTAAATCACCGACTCGATCACTATCAAAGCGCTGTAATCTTTCGCCGACTTCTTGAAACAGGAAATCTTGCCGTTGCTTTTCCTGAGCGTTACTGACGAACTCTGACCAAACTGCCAGACCGCCAAGCACAACCGCATTGGCCAGCAACAAGTTGAGGATTACTTTTGAACGCAGCGATGCCGTCATGCGCTTAGGCTGCCTGCCCAAACTGTGCCAGCAACTTAAAGAGTGGCATGAACAAGGCAACCGCAATCAAGCCGACTAAACCGGCCATCAGCACCAGCAACAATGGCTCAAGCATTTTGAGCATGATGTCAAGCGCGCGGTTGAAGTTTTCTTCGTAAGTCTTGCCGACTCGCAATGACATTCGGTCTAACTCACCGGTTTCTTCACCAACTTCGACCATCGATACCACGATGTCATCAAAGTGACCGGTGGCCGCCATAGCGGTAGCAATCGATTCGCCTTCGCGCACTTCCTCTTGAACATCATCAACAGCTTCGCGGTAAAGTTCGTTAGTTAAAGCTCCGGAAACAATTTCAAAAGCACGTAGATGGGGTACACCCGAAGCGACCAAAGTTCCGAAAGTTGTGGCGAAGCGTGAGGTTTGGCCAGTTTTGATTAGCGAGCCAAAGACCGGCAAACGCAACCAAACTGAGTGGTTCCAGCGGCGGAAGCCATGCGAGCGAAAGTAGAAAAACTGATAGAAAAAAATGAAAATGAAGGGAATGAAAATGACCCACCAGTTAGCTACCAAGAAATTTGAAGTGCTCAATAAAATCACCGTCGGGGTCGGCAACTCCAAATCCATTTCCCGGAAGAGTTCTTCGAATTTAGGAATTACGAACACCATCAGTCCGGTAATAACCATAGATGCAACCACAAAGATGACCGCCGGATAAGCCGCGGCGGAACGAGTGCGGTCGCGCATATTTTGGGCGCGCTCCATGAAGTCGGCCAAACGATTTAGCACCTTATCCAAAACACCGCCGGCCTCACCGGCGCGCGCCATGTTCACGAACAGGTCATCAAATACTTCTGGGTGTTGGTCCAAGGCATCTGAAAGAGGTTGCCCCTCTTCCACCATGTCGGAAGTATCCAAAATAGTGTCGCGAAATTTACCTTCCGGCCACTGGTCGGCAAGAATATTCAAGTTGCGCAAAATCGGCAAGCCAGCCTCGGTCAAGGTTGCCAGCAAGCGAGTAAATCGCACCAAGTGCTTTAGCGGAACCTTTCGCTTGCTGCGTACACCTTCACCAGTTCCCGAAGATTGGGAATTGCTAGAAGAAGCATTGCGCTTGGCGGCAGGGATGCGACGTTGAATTCTGGCCATTAACTTTCGCCCTGCGTTTGTTGCAGGATTTCATCGAGGGTGGTGCGCCCGGCCACCGCAAGTTCGATGCCGCGTTCACGCAAGGTACGCATTTTGCGGGTGCGGGCAACGCGACGTAAGGCGATGGTGCTAGGGTCTTGTAAAAATTGGTCGCGAATTGCTTCGTCAACCGGCATTATTTCATACATCGCGGTACGCCCAGAGTAACCCGTGAAGTGGCACTTATCGCAGCCGCGGCCACGCTTCAAAATGCTATCACTACCAAGGCCGGTATCTTCAAGTTGATCGCCGTCGGGCGCATAATCCTCGCTGCAATCACTACACACACAACGCACCAAGCGTTGAGCAACGACGCCTTCCAATGTTGCTGCAAGTAAGAATGGTTCGACCCCAAGGTCAACCATTCGAGTAATCGTTGAAGGCGCATCGTTAGTGTGCAGAGTCGACAACACCAAGTGACCAGTCAAAGCTGCTTCCACGGCAATTTGCGCTGTTTCCGGATCGCGAATTTCACCGACCAAAATCACGTCAGGATCCTGTCGCAAAATAGTCCGTAACACTTTCGAATAATTCACCCCGATCGCTTCGTTGACCGGGACTTGCACAATGCCATCCAAGTCGTATTCAACTGGATCCTCAACTGTAATTATTTTTCGACCAGGCTGATTGATGCGTTGCAACAAGGAATACAAAGTAGTGGTTTTTCCACTTCCCGTTGGCCCTGTTACTAACACAATTCCGTGTGGCAAGGAAACAAAATCCTCAAGCTTGCCCATTTCATCTTCAATTAAGCCAAGATCGGCCAAATTAAGCTTTAGTGCGCGGCGGTCAAGAATTCGCAACACCACACTTTCGCCACCTTGGATTGGAACTGTTGAAACGCGCAAATCAATTTGATGATTATCGACAACCATTTCAATGCGACCGTCTTGCGGCATCCGAGTTTCAGAAATGTCAAGGTTGGCAAGTACCTTTACTCTAGAAATTAATGCCGCTGCTAGGTGCGCCGGTGGTGGGTCAATTTCATAAAGCACACCGTCGACGCGCATACGCACACGAAACTCGCCTTGGGCCGGTTCAAGGTGCACATCAGCAGCATTGTCACGCACTGCTCGGGTCAGTATTGCCTCCAGCAAGCGCACGATTGGCGCAGCTTCACCAGCTTCGGTGGCCGCGGCTTGTTCTTCGTCGGCGCGCGCTTTGTAGGCATCTTCGACCGCATCGTTTAGCGCGGCCGCATCAGACAAAACCGCTTCCACCGGATAACCAGTCAGTCCTTCAAGGTCGCCAAGCAAGGGCAAGGTGTCCACATCGGCAACGGCCAAGCGCAAAACGCCACTTTCAATGTCTAGAGGCAAAACGCCAAAGGCGCGCGCCGATCCCGGGTCGATTAGGGCCACCGCCTCGGGGCTCGCTTTCAGAGCACTGCCAGGAATCCATTCCAAGCCCTTTTGCAAAGCAAGAGCGCGCGACAGATCTTCACCAGCAATTAGTTTTCGCTCGAGCAACAATTGCCCAATTCTGCCTCCATTGCGCCGCTGTTCAGCCAGTGCGGCCTGCAATTGCCCTTGACGCACCACGCCCATGTCGAGCAAGATGCGGCCTAAAGGACGAGCGTCAGGAGTTGCCATTTATTTCTATGCTTCTAAGCGTTGACGAAGTTCGGATGGAAGTTGTGAATGCTCCAGCGCAACCTCGCGGGTGATGGTGCCATCTTTAACCAAGGTCAACAAATGTTCATCTAAAAGTTGCATACCAATTCGCCGTTGGGTTTGCATTACCGATGGAATCTTAAATGTTTCACCTTTGCGAATGTGGTTTTCAATGGCTGAATTACGAATCATCACCTCGAAGGCGGCGACGCGCCCGCGGCCATCGGCGCGCGGCACTAGTACCTGCGAAACAACTGCCTGTAATGAAACGGCCAATTGAGAACGAATTTGTTCCTGTTGTTCTTGTGGGTATTGGTCAACGATGCGGTCAACTGTGCGCGCAGCACCAGTGGTGTGCATGGTTCCCATAACTAAGTGACCTGTTTCGGCTGCTGAGATTGCCGCCGAGGTGGTTTCTAGGTCACGCATCTCGCCAAGCAAAATAACATCAGGGTCTTGGCGAAGAGCGCGCCGCAAAGCTTCCGAGAAACTACAAACGTCTTCACCAATTTCGCGTTGAGTCACGATTGATTGCTTTGAATCGTGAAAAAATTCGATTGGATCTTCCAAGGTAACAATGTGGCAGGAACGAGTAATGTTCACTTCATGCAACAAGGCCGCCAAGGTTGTCGTTTTTCCTGAACCAGTAGGACCGGTTACGAGAATCAATCCACGCGGCAAATGCGCTAGTGCTTTCAGCACCGCCGGCGCGCCAATTTCATCAAAGCTGAGGCGGTTTTGCGGAATACGTCGTGCGACTAAGGCCGTAGTTCCGCGTTGACGAAAAACACTTAAACGATAACGGTCGCCACCATGACTAATCGCAAAATCAGTAGTGCCGCCTTCATTAAGTTCAGCAAGCCGATGTTCGGGCACTAATCCAACACAAATTGATTCGCATTCCTCAGCTGACAGAAGTTGGTCTTCAATCGGAACAAGTTGTCCGCTTAAGCGCATCATCGGCGCGCGTCCGGCACCAATGTGCAAATCAGAAGAATCGTGCGCAGCAACCGCGGTCAGCCAGCGATCAATTGGGCTATCAGGAGTAAGGTCAGTCATCTTTATTTTGGACATTGCTGGCTTCGGCAATTCCGGTTACGCGCAACATTTCATTTAAGTTAGTGGTGCCGTCAAGAACCTTGGACTTGGCATCGGCAGCCATTGGGGTCCAAGCTCCTACTTCCATCGCGTGCTTGGAAAATTTATTTGGCGCAACCCCCTGGAACAGCAAGTCGCGTAAACCCTCGTTCATGTCAAGCCATTCGAAAACGCCTTGACGGCCACTATAGCCCGAACGTTTACAAGCTGGACATCCGCGTGGTTGCAATAATTTCTGTTCGGCGGGAACGCCTAAAACCTTTTGCTCAAGAGCCGTGGCGTTTTCTTCAACGCCACACTTAGAGCAAACTCTACGCACCAATCTTTGCGCTAAGACCCCTTGCAAAGAAGTCGCTATCAAATATGGTGGCACTCCCATGTCAAGCAGTCGGGTGACGGCCGAGGGTGCATCGTTAGTGTGAACTGTTGAAAACACTAAGTGCCCAGTCAGCGAAGCCTGAATTGCAACTTCAGCAGTTTCACGGTCGCGGATCTCACCAACCAAAACCACGTTTGGTGCTTGGCGCAAGAAAGCCCGTAAAGCTCGTGCAAAGGTCAGCCCGATTTGCGGATGAACTTGAACTTGGTTAATTCCCTTGATGCGATATTCAACCGGGTCTTCAATGGTAAGAATCTTGCGGTCGGAACTATTTAAAGTTTGTAAAGCGGCGTAAAGAGTGGTGGTTTTTCCTGAACCAGTCGGGCCAGTCACCAAAAAGATACCGTTGGGGCGCTTAATTACTTCCGAGAACCAAGCCAAGGATTCTGCCCCCATTCCGAGATCAGACAAACTTAACAGATTGGCCTCGCGGTCCAACAAACGCATAACACAACTTTCGCCGTGGTTAGTTGGAAGAATTGAAGTACGTACGTCAAGTGAACGGCCGGCGGCAATGTGCTCAATGCGGCCATCTTGAGGCTTGCGTTTTTCGGCAATGTCCAAGCCCGCGGAAACTTTAATGTGACTCATTAAAGGAGCATGCAAATCTAGCGGATGTTCTTCGGCAATCTCCAAGGTTCCATCAATGCGATAACGAATTCGCGTCTTAGTTGCGAAAGGTTCGATATGAATATCAGAAGCTCGGGCGCGTGCTGCTTGGTCAAACAATTTATTTACCAAACGAACAATTGGCGCTTCATCACTATCATCTTGACTTGACGATTCAACGCTCTTTTTGCCGCTATCTTTTTCTCCGTAAACTTTTGCAATCGCTGCGCGCAATGCCTCGGGCGCACACATGGCCAAACTGACTTCACAGTCCAATATAAAGTTGAGGGTATCAACAATTACTACCTTGCCGGGATCGCAAACTGCAACGACTAAGCCGCCATCCTTTTCTGCAACTGGAAGACATTCATGCTCCCATGCAACATTTGAATCTAAGCGGTCGGTAATTCGTGCTGGGGGAACTTTTCCAGCAATATTCACAAAAGGTAGCCGCGACTGACGTGCTAAAGCACGGGCCACGGTTTCGCCATCGGTAGCGCCCTGTTCGATTAACAGCTCGCCAAGTGGCAATGAGCGGTTCTGTTGCTGCGCTAGAGCAGCACGCAACTGATCTTCGTTAATCGCTCCCTGCGCAAGCAGGAGGTCGCCTAGACTTTTTCTCAACGGGGTTCTCTAATCAAAACAGAAATGGGGAATTCGCGGTTTGGAATATCCGCGTCATCGGGCCAGGTCACTAAAACCTTACCCGCATGGCGGCCAATTTCGGCATCAGCCTTAACTTGGACTATCACCACAAACTCCTTTTCGGCAGTCTTTTCATCGAGGATTACATCAAACACCTCAGAACCCTCATAAGTCACAGCAGGCATTGGCAAATTCAACCAATCCACCGAAGCATTAATTTGCAGACGGCGCTCTGGGTCATCACCTTTTTCAACTAGGTTAAAACCGACTAGGCGATCTGGAAAGTAGCGCACTTTGCCATACAGCTCGGCGTAGACTTGAAAGGTCAATTTATGGCCGATGTCCGTTTGCGCAACTGCTAGCGCGCTATGTCGACCTTCGGCGATGTCGGGGTCGAGCGACACTATTAATTGATGGACTTCACCAATCCCGTCCTCGGCAACAGTTTTTTCGCCACTATCGCGAATCGTCACCCAATCAGGCAAATCAAGCCATTCAGTAATTTCCCATGGTTGCGACCCCAGCACTTCAAGAGTGCGTTTTGGATTTGGATTACGCCGCAATTCACCAGCCAAGATTCCTGCAAAGCGCGCCATGTGTGGAGTCACCCCAAACACCGGTTGCACCTGCGCCGCCAAATTCAATCTTGTCGGCAAGGACGGTGAATTACCATCGACGGTAATCGACGATGTTTTAGTGCCGTTGTAATCTTTCGAATCAAAAATTGCATGCACGATACCCTTACTGCCGCCAGGTATTTCTACTCCGAATTCCCATGCTTGACCTTCAACTTCAAGGCGTGCATCGGTGCAGCCACATGAAGTAGTTAAACGGTCAATAACAATTCCATCTTCACCATCGATAGTGAAAGGGAATTCAAGTGGGAATTGATTATGCTGATAGACGCTACCCAATTCGATTGATTTAATAGATGGATTAAAGCTACTACTTGAGTGGCCTTCAGACATCTTAATTACCGGTGCTTGAGCACCGCGGTCCGCAGTTTCGCCATTGCTAACCGGTGGATTTGAATTATCTTTTTGTGAGCAGGCACATAGTGCTAACAAACAGCTAATGGTGAGAAGTGATTTCATCTTATTTACGCTCGCGAACAATCGCTTTAACATTCCATTCTTTAGTTTCTAGACCAGACTCTTTATCCCAAGTGCAGCGTAGCACTGCATTGTGATGTCCAATTGGGGCATCTGCGCCAACATGCACCCTAAACACGAAAAAACTACCATCTTCTTTGACTACCAACTCTGGGGTAAACAAATCAGGGCCAATTATTTCAAGCTTAGGCTTTTTAAGTTCTAGTTTGGGGAGAGCAGTTCGCACATTGATGCGGCGACTGCGGCTTTGGCCAAAATCCATTAGACCAAAAGTAATTCGCTGATCCGGTTCATAACGGACCGGCCCAAACACATTCACTTGAACTACGAACTCTAGGTTACGTTCGAGACTAGTTTCAGCGATTGCGCTTTGATAAACATGCCCAGTGCCAATTGCCGAGCCCAATGAAACTTTAAACCACCTAAGTTGGCGTACACCGTCAGTGTGCATTTCTTTGCGGCCAGTATCTTCAACTGTAATTCCATCCGGCATTTTCAGCCAACGAATGATTTCAAATTCTTTTGCGGCAACTACCGCTAGTTCGATAGATGGGTTTTCCTTAGCGAAAACCAAGCTCGGCAAATCACCAAAGCGCGCCTCCTTGGGGCTCATTTCAAAAATTGGATGAATGAAAGCTTCGACTTGAAGAATTTTTGGCATCTGCGTGCCATTTCCGCGAATGGTAATCTTGGAAGCCTTCTCGTTTGAATATTGTGCCGACTTAAACAAGCCGCGCACCACACCTTTTGTGCCGGCAGGAATTTTATCTTTTAATATGTACGGCTTACCATCAATTTCAATTTCTGCGTCAGTGCAGCCGCAAGAAGAATCAATGCCAGTCACGACCACCGGCTTGGTGCCTTCAACGACAAATGGGAACTCTAATTCGATTTCTTGATTTTGAAAAATGTCGCCCAGATTTTCAAGTTCCTTACTAAAGTTTAAAGTAGCGTCAGTGCTACCGGAATTCATTGCGTCCAGGGAGGCCTGCGGATGGGCAGGGTCAAAGTTGGACAGTACTGACTCTTGCTCATCTTGTCCGCAAGCGGCAAGTAGCAGAATCATTGGGAGCAATTTTGGGGTGGTTTTCATCTTTTGGGGGAAGAATTTGGAGCTGGGCGAACAAGACCGACTAGCTTTACCGGCCAATCGCGAGTTTCAATTTGGCCGTCGATTTCGTGAGCGATTTCCAACACTACATCACCTTGAAGTGGCCCGACGGGGAAATCACCCGAAAGGCTAAGACGGAGGCGATAAGTGTTTGGTTCCTCTAAGGTTAGACAATCGGCGGTGACTCCGGAAATGCCCTCAAAGCGCCATTTTGGAGTAGCCAAACGACCGCGGCTAGCACCTAGGTCAATTGTCGCCTGAACTGGTACACCAGCCGTTAGTGGGCCCAAGGGAAGCAGGCGATCAGGGCGCACCCAGAGGTCGCCACCAAGCTCCCAGCTGACTGGAACGATAAACTGCAAGCCATTGTCAGCAAAGAACTTAAGAAACATTGCTTGCCGCTGTGCAACACTCCCAGCAGGAATCGTCAATTCCAATTTATGGCTCAGCTGAGAAGTTTGGGAGTCTAGTCCCGACAATTCACAGCCCTCCGCCAAGCCCATAACCCGCTCTATTTTGAAAGGAGTAGTTGCACTCACTATCAAACTTTTGGAATGTGGGCGGCGCGGATCGATAGGCCCAAAGCGGATTTGTTGAGGTTGAATAAGAAAATATGGCTTCAAATCAGCACTTACCGTCAATTGAATCGGCAAGCCTGGCCCGCTCCCCTTTACCTCCAAGTGAACAATCTTTGGTCCAAAAAATGAGGCGGTGTTGAAGTCCACCACAATTTCACCGGCTGAGGAGGCCGCCAAAGTGGCCCCGACATCGCTGGGCTGTCCGGGAATCAGTTCAATCCGCGGATTAAGGCAGCCGCAACTGGGTGTTAGTTGGGTGATTACGCAGTCTTGCTGGCCAACAACAAAAGGGAATCGCAACTCAACACATTCACCGGCGACGATTTCCCCTAAATCAACTTGGGTAATTGCGAAGGTGAATTCTCGGGGTGCAGATTTGGCGCAACCTAGGCCGAAAATAAGCAACCCGACCGCTGCCACGCTTTTCAAAAGCGGCCGCCGGTTTCGGTGTGAACTTTGCAGTATTTCGGTCATTTGATCGGCATGTGACCTTGATGAGTAGAGAGTAGTTGCCCTGAAGCTGGCGAAAGCACACTATACGAAGTGTGCGCACCTTCATTACCGCCCTTTCGCTGTTGACAATTTGCCTGCTGCCAAGTTGTGCTAGTTGTCCTCCCGAAGCAATCGCTCGCAACTTGCGACCGAACTTTGACACTCCAATTGAAGCGGGCAAATGTTTTTTCGCTGCGCTTGCCTGCGACCAAGCCGATGCAGAATATCGATGCTTGTCGGAGGACTTGAAACAAAGTTATGGCGCGACCATGGATGCCTGGTTGATTGCCCGCCAGGATTTGCGTGCTGAAGTTGGCGTGGCCATAAGCCAAGCTCACAAATTGAAAGCACTTAGTTCGGAACAACATGATGAGGGGATGTTGGTTTGGTGGGGATTAGAAGAAAACAAATTAATTGGCCTAATCATGCACCAGCAGCATTACTTTGACATCTACGTAACAAACGGTGAAAAAGTTGGAGCATTCTTAGATCTACCACCGAGCGCCTTAATCGAAATTGATGGCCGCCGCTTAAGACTAGAATTAAACAATTCACTACTGCGCACGATGCGCAACAATTCCGCAGTAAACAAAATCATCATTGGCAGTGAATGGAAGCTCGGCGGCGTTATTGATCCAAAGTAAATTAACTCAAGGCTTGCAAATTCTCAGTGAGAGTTTTTGCTTCACGCTTTAGTTCAACCCTGCGTTCTCGTTCCGACTCAACCACTTCGGGATCGGCGTTTTGAACGAAACGATTATTAGCTAACTTGTTTTCAATTCCCTTCAATCCCTTTTGCAAGTGCTCAAGTTTTTTCTCCAAGGTACTTTTTAATTTAGCTGGGTCAGTATCAGCAGTAAACGGCACAAAGATAGAACCGCCCTCAAACACATCGGTGCCACTATTGGCAGGACGAGTTGCGCCAACTGCTAAAACTTGCAGTTCGCTTACTTTCCCGAAGAAGCAAGTTAATTCAGCTTCATTATTAAACAGTTCTTCACTAGCCGAACTGCTCGCTAAAAAACTAATTACAGGTCGGTCCGCATGGGATATTTCCAGTAATGCGCGCACGTTGCGAACCGCACGCACTGCACCCTGAATGGCCTTAAATTCCGATTCAGCGGCAAGGTCGCGGCTTTTCGCTAGCGGCCATGAAGCGGCCATAAGTAGTTCGCTATCACGTATTGGCTCTGGCTTGAAACAACTTGGCAATTGCGACCAAAAAGCCTCACTTAAGTAGGGAGTAAAGGGGTGCAACAAGCGCAACAGAGTCGACAAGGTATCACCCAAAGTGCGCCGCACTTGAGCGGCGGCCAAGGCTTCGGGGCTATCGCTAGCGGCACCTTCTGCGGCGCGCAAACGGCGCTTGGCCGCTTCTAAATACCAATCACAAAAGTCGTCCCAAGTGAATCGGTAAAGTGCTTGAGCGGCATCGTGGAAATCATAATTGTCCAAAGCCCCGCTGACCTCTTCACAAACGGCGGCCAAGCGCGAAGACAACCAACGATCTTCTAAACAGTCACCGCCGGTATCAGCGATATCACCGTCTAGGTGGCTCAATGCAAAACGCGCAGCATTCCAAATTTTATTACAGAAGCGTTGCCCTAATTCGAAACGGTTCTCTGCCAACTTAACATCTTGACCTTCACGAGTAAGAATCATCAACGAGTAACGCACCGCATCGGCACCATACTTTTCAATCATCTCCACCGGGTCAATACCGTTACCCGCCGACTTCGACATGCGGCGGCCTTTGCCGTCCAAAACAGTCGCATGGATGTAACAAGTTTTAAATGGACAACGCTGGCCTTCTGGCAAATCATCCATGAACTCGTAACCAGCCATGACCATGCGCGCGACCCATAGATAAATGATGTCACGGGCGGTCGACAAAAACTGAGTTGGGTAAAAGCGCTGCAAATCTACGCCCTTGGCCGGCCAACCCAAGGTGGCAAACGGCCACAGCCATGAAGACGCCCAAGTGTCTAAGACATCTGGGTCTTGACGAACAATTGCTTTGCCAGTTTGCGGATGGGCTTCACCAATTTTTAGTTCGCGCACCGAGGCCACCGCTACGCCATCTTCGTCATACCAAACCGGTATCCGATGCCCCCACCACAACTGCCGCGAAATACACCAATCGCGCACATTCTCCAACCAGTCCAAATAAACCTTACTCCATCGTTCAGGCTTAAAGTTTAAGGAGCCGTTCTTTACCGCCGCAATCGCCGGTTTGGCGAGTGGCTCCATCTTTACAAACCACTGCTCAGAAACTAATGGCTCGACCGGAGTTTTTGAGCGATCTGAAATCGATACGTTATGCACCAAGTCCTCAATCTTTTCGAGCAATTGGTTTTCTTCAAACCACGCGACAATTTGCTTGCGCGCTTCATCCTTATGCAGTCCAGCAAAAGGTCCGCCCTCATCATTGATGCAACCTTGCTTGTCGAGAATATTAATAATCGGCAAGTTGTGGCGCGCACCACGCTCGTAGTCAGCTGGATCATGGCCAGGCGTTACCTTGACCGCACCGGTGCCCAATTCGGGCTCAACACTTTGGTTGGCAACAATCGGAATTTCACGATCAAGAATTGGCAACAATAAAGTTTTTCCAATTAAATGAGCGTAGCGCGAATCGTCCGGGTGAACGGCAACTCCAGTATCGCCGAGCATGGTCTCAGGACGAGTGGTACCGACAGTTACAAATTCATCTGAATCTTTAACTGGGTATCTCAAAAACCACATATGGCCTTTTTGCTGTTGGTATTCGATCTCGTCATCCGAGACCGCGGTTTGCAATTTGCAATCCCAGTTAACCAAACGCGAACCACGATAAACCAAGCCCTTTTCCCACAACTTCACAAAACTTTCGCGCACCGCCAGAGACATTTCTGGGTCGAGGGTGAACTTTGTTCGGGACCAATCACACGAGGCGCCAAGTCGCTTCAGCTGCGACAAGATGGTGTTGCCGTGGTGCTCCTTCCAATCCCAAATTTTATTGAGAAAAGCTTCGCGGCCAATTTCCTCACGGGTTTGGCCATCTTCAGTGAGAAGTTTTTTCTCCACAACCGCCTGAGTGGCAATGCCGGCGTGATCAGTTCCCGGCAACCACAAAGTGTCATAGCCAAGCATCCGCCGGTGCCGCGCCACAATGTCTTGCATGGTGTTATTCAACGCATGCCCCATGTGCAAAACGCCGGTCACATTGGGCGGCGGAATCATGATGGTAAAGGTTTCGCGGCCGCTGTCTTCAGCGGGAGGGGCCATCAAGCCACTATCTAACCACTGTTGATAGATGTCCTGTTCAATTTCACTAGGCGCGTAGCGCGTAGACAATTCGCTGCTCTGATTCTCGGTCATGGGTTTTAGCCTTTCGGGTCGAGGCATTGTCGCAGATTCGGCGGCCTCCAGCTCAATACATTCTGTGCGCGCTCACATTTCAAAGACAGCCGTGGCGGACGTGGAGTTTTTGAGAATTCACTCAGGTAGCTCGACTGCAATAGTGACTGGTCTAAATGATGATATTCACAAATCGCCTTGCCTAACTCAAAACGGCTCACACATTCGGCGCCGGCAAAATGAAAAACACCAGCGAGTTTTTTTTCAGTGACAAGCAGACTCAACAAATCGACTAATACTGCGCCGGCAGCGCGGGAACTAAGTGGAGTTCTGAATTCGTCACAAAACAAATTTACATTTTCGCCGGCTTGCAATTTTCTTATCAATTCAAAGTCAGCACCTGCTTTGCCTGATTGAGCGGCGGCGCCGAGCAACAACGGCAAGCGCACCACCACCCCACCCATCGTTTTTACTAACTGCTCCATGGCCACTTTAGTTTCTCCATAAAAGTGGACTGGGGAAGGAATCGCATCTTCGGAGTAATTAATTTCTTGGCCGTTAAAAACTTGATCGCTGGATATTCCAATTACCGTCAAATCTGGGAAACGCTCAAGTCCAGACAAACAATTAGCATTAATTTGCAGTGCTCTTTCAGGATCTATTCGGCAATCTATCAAACTGCTAATCGCGGCGGCGTGAATTAATATTTGCGGATTAATTTCATCGACTAAGCTAATCAGCGCATTTGGCTTCAGCAAATCAACTTGACGAAAATCGGCCAAGCCTTCCCAACAACTAACTTGCTGGCGACCGGCCACCACAATCGCAAAATCACTTACACCACCAACCTGAAAGGCCTCAGCTAGGCCCAAACCTAGCACTCCACTTGCCCCAGTAATCAGGAGTTTGACCTTTTGCGCGCGCGCGGCGTGATTATTCATCGCTATAACTTTAGCAAGATTAGAATTACCGTGGTGAAAGTCAGCATCATCACTAATCCTAATTCTGGGCGCGGGCAGGGACCGGCGCGGGCGGTCGCAATCACCGATGCCTTATTGCGCCGCGGGCACGATGTTGAAGTCCATGCCGGCAAGTCGCGCGAAGATGCGCAAAATTGGGCGCAAGCAAAGGCTGCCGACTCGGAGCGATTGGTAGTTGTCGGCGGTGACGGCTCAATGAGTGCCATCTTGCCTTTCTTGCCGGATAATTGCCCTCCAATTATGTTGGCACCCTTAGGCACCGGCAACGTCCTCGCTAAAGAACTTGAGATTCCTCAGGACCCAAACCAACTGGCTATTCTCTTAGATACTGGCCGCATTCAAAATATTGATATTGCAAAGGTCGGCGAGCGGCGCAGTTTCATGGTGTGGGGATTTGGTTTTGACGGCGAATTAACGCGCCGCCTTGAAGAGCAACGTCAAGGTGCAATTCGCATAACTGATTACTTGCCGCTAGTTATTAAAACCCTAATGGCCGGCACCACTCCAGCCCAGCGAGTAATCGCCGATGGAAAAGATTTGGGAGAATTCGCCTATGGAATCATTACTAATATTCGTTCCTATGGGAATCCAATTCTAAAGTTGGGACCAACTTCTTACGACGACGGCAAGTGGGAGTTGTATTTATTGCGCAACATGGATGTGCAGTCAATTGCCACTGCGGCCGGCAATGCGCTAATTGGTCGGCTCCATCAATCCAATTGCATCGTGCACGCGAGCGCCAGCCATGTTGAAGTCCACGGCGAGCAGCGCGCCCCCTATCAAGTTGATGGTGATTACGCGGGCTCCACGCCGGTAAACTTCCAAGTTGACGGCTTTCAAATCCCCCTAGTCGTACCCAACGCATGAACACATTCAGCCTAAACATTTCGGAACAGGTTCAACTCGGTGCCAAACAAGCACCATTACTACTTGCAGGCCCTTGCGTAATCGAAGGTCCGCAGACCATCGACTATGCCAAAGCAATTCAACAAGAAATTGCCGGGCTTGATTTTCAATTCGTATTCAAAGCCTCCTTCGACAAAGCCAATCGCACCTCGGCAGCCGGCGGACGCGGTGTTGGCATCGCAAAAGGATTAGAAATTTTGGCCGATATTAAAAGCCAACTAAATGTGCCAATCGTGACCGATGTGCACTTACCTGAACAATGCGCTGCGGTTGCAGAGGTCTGTGATGTTCTACAAATTCCCGCTTTTCTATGCCGCCAAACCGATTTAATTTGCGCGGCCGCGGCCACTGGGAAAACTGTCAATGTAAAAAAAGGTCAGTTCTTGGCACCACGCGATGCAGTGCATGCCGCCAACAAAGTGCGTGCAAGCGGAAATGAAAAAGTAATGCTTACTGAACGTGGAACTTTTTTTGGATACGGCAGATTGGTCGTCGACTTCGCCGGTGTTGTTGAAATGCGCGCCGCCGAATGTCCGCTTATTTTTGATGCCACTCATTCCGTGCAAGCGCCCGGCGGGCTTGACGGAAAAACTGGCGGCGATTGGCAACTTGCTCCCCTACTAATGAATGCGGCAGCCGCTAGCGGCTTCAATGGTTTCTTTGTTGAAACTCATCCTGAGCCAGAACTCTCACCTTCGGATGCCGCGAACATGATCCCGCTAGATAAATTGCGCAACATTTTGCAAGAATGCCGTGGGCACATGAAATCGAGTTAGAGCCCGCTAAAAAAAGAGCGTGGCACTAAAGCCCAATCTTTAAACTTTATTTTCGAAGCGGTCCTTGAGGCGGTCAACCAAACGCCCTAGAATTTTTGAAACGCGGGATTGCGACAAACCAAGTTCATCGCCGATTTCCTTGAGAGAACGGTTTTCAAAGTAACGCTTAAACAAAATATCGCGGCCCTCGTCATCTAATGACGATGAAATTGCCGCCAACATTTCGCTGCGGTGCGCATCTTCGATTGGTCCTTCCTGGCGTTTGTCTTCGACGAAATCCAAACCAGATTCTCCATCGGAATCGCCAGATTTACTTCCAGCCAACATTGGCGAATCTTTACCGGCGCCAAACACTTGGTGGTAACGCTCCAGCGTAATTTCCATACGCTCAGCAATCTCGACATCGCTAGGGTCGCGATCCAGTTCGGAACGCAACTGGTCAACAATGTGCTTGCGACGGTTTAGGCGATTGCGCATGGGGCGTGGCAGCCAATCAAGACGGCGTAATTCATCGATAATCGCACCTCGAACGCGGCGTTCACAGAATGCTTCAAAAGGCACTCCACGCTCTGGGTCAAAGTTTTGAATGGCTTGAATTAAACCCAAATCACTAGCGCCTTCCAAGTCGCCGATTTCCACACTACGCGGCAAGCGGGCTTTTACCCGACGCATAACTGAAGTAGCGAAGGGGCGATAAAATTCAATCAAGGCATTACGTGCCTCAATTCGATCGCCATTACAATATTCATCCCAAAGGCGCATTAGCGCTTTATTGTCGGGCGAACTTCGCGATCCTCTAGTTACCATTTAGTCGGTGCATGCACCGTACGGTGCTTTGCATGTTTTTTAGTTTGGTGATGCGGCCGCTAAAATAAAAGGATATCGCAAAAGTTTTTCAGATTTCTTTAACTAAAATCACCAAATACAAACAAAACTTCTTGTTCCGCGGTGCGCATTTTTTCGCGACTTGCTAAACATGTATCATCAAAACCGAGCAAATGCAATGCACCGTGCACTATATACAAACTAATTTCAGCTAAGACGCAATGTTTTTGTTGCGGAGCCTGCGAAATCGCCATCTCACGATTTACAATTATTTCACCAAATAAATCACTGTCTTTATAAGGAAATGCCATCACATCAGTCGGTGTTGCATCATTTAAAAACTCTTCGTGCAGTGCGCAATGTTCTTTCATGTCAGTTAAAACAACATTTACTTTTGACGATTTCGGTCCATCAAAAACTTGCCAGGCACGCTCTAACAATTTGCATACGTGTAAATGATCTAGGCCCTCAATTGATTGGCAGCGCTGGTCAAAAACTACTTCGGGCTTAGATTCAATCTTTTTCATAGGCGCGCACTACCCGCTCAACAATTCCACTCCGCTGAATATCGCCCACCTCAAGGTGAATTATTTTCAAGCCTTCGATACCTTCCAAGCGACTGATGGCATCATCTAAACCTGATTCTTTTCCCTCGAGATCAGTCTGACTTAAGTCGCCGGTCACGACCGCTTTACTGCCATCGCCAATGCGCGTTAAAAACATTTTCATTTGCGCCTTGGTGCAGTTTTGCGCTTCATCAAGAATGATAAAACTTCCCGACAAAGTGCGCCCACGCATGAAGGCCAAGGGAGCAATTTCCAATAAATCCAAACTACGCAAGCGGCGCAAACCGGCGGCACCGAGCATTTCGCGCAAGGCATCAAAGAGTGGACGCAAATAAGGGTCGACCTTGGCCTCATAGTCGCCGGGTAAGAACCCCAAGTGTTCGCCAGCCTCGACCGCGGGGCGCGTTAAAACCAAACGTCGCACGCGACCGGCCTGTAAATGACGGACCGCAGCGGCCACCGCTAAATAAGTTTTTCCAGTACCGGCAGGACCAGTCCCCAATACCAATTCACAATCACGCATCGCATCGATGTACTCTTGTTGCTTGGGAGTGCGCGCTTCAGGCATACGACCGCGCCCCTCGCCCTGACGACGCTCCAAAGGATTCGACGACGAGCGGTCACTAACTTCGCCAAATAGCCGTGCTTCAACTTCGCCGGCGGGAATCTCTGAATCACGATTGCGCATATCGGCCAGCAAGCTTTCAATGCGCGCGGCAATTGTGGCAACTTGTTCGCCATCACCCTTAATGCGCAGAGCTCCAGCACGAGAACTAATTCGCACACCAAAGCGGCGGTCAAGTTCTTTTAAATGACGATCGTAAACGCCAAATATTTGACGTTGCTCGTCTTGGTCAAGTATTGGGATGCGCGTTTCCACACTTAAGAGGATAGCGCCAAGTTAGCCCTGTCCACAAAAAGCTAAGTACACACGTAAAACTGGGGCGGCGCACAAAAAGGAATCGACCAAATCAAAAGCGCCGCCCATTACCGGAATTAACGTTGACGAATCCTTAACCTCGCAACCGCGCTTCAATAAACTTTCGCAAAGGTCGCCGAATTGAGCGCCGATATTTACCACGACTGCTGCGACCAACCAGGTGCTCAAACTCGGCGCGACATCAAATGCACAATTAACGACCAACCAAGCAGCAAGAATTGCTCCACCTAATGAAGCAATTGCGCCCTCCCATGTTTTGTTAGGAGAGACTTCAGGGATTAGCTTGTGCTTGCCAAGATAACGGCCAACAAAGAAGGCCATTGAATCGCCACTCTTGGCGACCGCGACCAAGAATACCAACCACGCCCAACCGTCATCTAAGTAACGTAATTCAATTGCGTACCCGAGCAAGAATGGAACTGCCAGGATTCCTAGTAGAGTTCCACCGATGCGCGCCGGAGCGCCAGCTGGTTTGCGACCAAGCACGCCAATTACCAAAATCAACACACACAAGCCGGCCAAGATTGCGCCGCCATCAAACCAAGGTTGCCCAGTTTGAATTGGAGTGTGGTTGATTGTCGAATTTATTGCCGGCAAAAGTCGCGACAACAAATAAGTTGCACCAGCCAGCAGACCAAGTTTGACCATCGGTGCTTTGCTTCCGGATTGATATGAGCCCAACATACCGTAGAACTCAAATTGGGCACCAAGCGCAAAGATCGACAAAACCAAACCTGCGGTAAGGTGAGGCAAAATTGTTTTGTCTAAGTAGAAAACTCCGACAACTAGAAGTACGGCCAAGGAACCGTAACGCAGGCGGGTGGCGAGAACTCCCATGCTATGGTTTTACTTTAGCGGCGGGGTCATCTTCAATTACCCTGCCGAAGCGACGCACCCGCGATGTGTAATCGCGCAGAGCCTCGGCCAAATCGGCGCGACGGAATTCAGGCCATAAAGTTTCAGTGAAGTAAAACTCAGCGTAAGAAGATTGCCACAACAAGAAATTTGAGAGTCGATGTTCCCCGGCGGTGCGGACTATTAAATCAGGGTCGGGCATTTCATCGTCGTATAGATGAGCGGCAAGTTGAGCTTCGTTAATTTGCTCGGACTTTAATTCGCCACTAAGGACTTTGGCGGTGAGTTGTTGCAGGGCCGTGACAATTTCTTGACGACCACCGTAAGACAAAGCCAAGCGTAAAGTACAGCCGGTGCAATGCGCAGTTAAGGCTATTATTTCTTCTAATGTTTGGCGGACATTTTTTGGCAAGCGATGCAGTTCACCAATTGCTTTTAAACGCACATTGTTATTCAATAAAGTATCGCGTTCACCGACTAAAAACTTTTCCAACAACTTCATCAAGGCGGCAATTTCGGCCTTGGGGCGCGACCAATTCTCGCTCGAAAATGCGTACAAAGTCAGGTGCTCAATGCCCCACTCTGCGGCCGCTTCAACAATATCGCGAACAGCTTCAACTCCCGATTCGTGGCCGCGTATGCGCAATAAACCACCGCGACGCGCCCAGCGACCATTGCCATCCATGATGACGGCTACGTGCTTGGGAATCGCGAAGTCTTGCTTCAACTGCGGCTCCAGACGTCAACGCAACCGTTCTCACCAACGAACAATTGTTCGCGGCCAGGGCCTACCGAAATTCGATCAATCGCGACGTCTAAACCTTGTTCGAGGAAGCGCAAGTAATCTTGAGCGGTTTGCGGCAAGTCTTCAAAATTCCGAACTGCAGTAATGTCTTCATTCCAGCCAGGGAATGTTTTAAGGACCGGCTCAACGCCTGTAAGGTCGCCAAGTTCAGCAGGGTAATTTTCAACAATTTGACCATCGATTTGATAGCCAACAACTACTGAAATATCGCCAAAACCAGACAGCACATCGAGGTTTGTGATAATCACTCCATCAAGACCGTTCAGTTCGCAAGCGTAACGCGCCGAAACTAAATCGAACCATCCGCAGCGACGTGGACGGCCGGTGGTTGCACCAAATTCATTGCCGGCCTTACGCAAGCGTTCGCCCGTTTCTCCGAAAAGTTCGCTAGGGAATGGGCCTTCGCCGACACGGGTGCAGTAGGCTTTGCTAACTGCAATTGAACGGTCAACGCGGTTGGCCGGGAAGCCGGTGCCTCCGGCAATTCCCCAAACTCCCGTCCACGATGAAGTGACATAAGGATAGGTGCCGGCATCAAGGTCAAGCATTGACCCTTGTGCGCCTTCAAACAAAACCCGTCGACCGTCACGGTAAGCCTTGCGCAGCAAGTCGCCACCATCAACAATAAGCGGACGGAAGCGTTCGGCAAGTTCTAGCGAACGTTTGTAGAGGTCGTCATAGTTAGCTGGAGAATCTTCGTAGACCTTTTCGACCATGGCGATTTTTTCAGCCAGTGCCGCCTGCAATCTCTGCTTGAAATATTCCGGCTTTAAAAGATCAGCCACGCGAATTCCAGTACGGGCAACTTTGTCCGCATAGGCCGGCCCAATGCCACGCCCAGTGGTTCCAATCATCTCATCGCCGCGTAATCGCTCGGCCAAACCGTCAACGTGCCGGTGATACGGAAAAATCACGTGAGCACGCCCATCGATGCGCAAACGCTCCTCAACCGGGACTCCACGCTCCTTTAAACCATCAATTTCAAGGGCCAGTTCTTCGAGGTCAATGACCACTCCGCGACCGATGATGTTTAGTTTGTCGCAATGCAGGATGCCGCCTGGAATAAGGTGAAGAACGTACTTTTCTCCATCTACGATAACCGTGTGGCCGGCGTTATTGCCACCTGCGTAGCGCGCGATGAGGTCGGCTTCGGCGGCCAAGCCATCAATGATTTTTCCTTTACCTTCGTCTCCCCACTGGAGACCGACAATTGCTGTTGAGGACATTTTTTTGTGAGCTCGGGCGAAATTTTCTTTGTTTGGGGTGCCCCACTAAGAGGGATATGCATATCTTAGCGTCATGGCCCGCTACCCCGATGAGGCTCATGCCTCTATTCCGGCACATTTATTGCCGATTATGATTCACCGCGTTAACTTTTGGTTGAGGCTCACTGGCTACGCGCCCAACTTCAATGCCGAGGGCGTTCTCGACACCTGCATGGGCACAATTTGGCTGCGGCTCGGCAAGGGTGCCGATCTTGAAAGTGAAAAGAATTGGACGCGGGCGCTGCGCCACGCTCTCTATATGGAATTCGAGCGCGGACGTCGTAGCTACACACCATTTGACAAAGTTCAAGAAGTCGTCGGTGGTGAGTTTGCCTTCCAAGATGTCGAGCGACTTCCGCTTGAGTGGACCGAATGGGTGGCGATGTTTGATGGTTGTGATGGGCACCCGGCCAGAATTGCTAAATCTTTGGGTTGGACTCATCGCCAAATGCGCGTTCACTTAAGTTCACTTTATCGTGAGCTAACCGATGACCAGGATTATGAAAATTTGGCCTGCCGCGTGCGGCGTATTTTGCACAAGTTGCATTCTCATAAATGCGCGAACATCATTGGAGTTGAAGCGCGCTTGGTGCATCGCTTGCTTGGTTGGCTAGAAGTTCCGCGCCAATTAAAGTTAGCGCGAAAAGAGATTAAAACTCTGGTGCGTAAAAAATACCCAGTCGGTTCTGAAAGTCCGGCTGACGCCAACGCGAGTGCGGAACTTCGTGCCACGGAATAATTGGGACCAGAACGGTGCCGTCGCCACCGCTGCGGCGCCAAAAAATACCGCGTAGGCGTAGTACTGGGCCGCGCGGTTCTTGGTAGCGTTCTTCAGGCTGCCAGCCTTCTGGCGGAACCCGAATATCGAGCAGGACGGAGAATACGTCCGATTGAACGCCGATCAATTCAGACAATTTGTCTTTAACTTCTTGATCAAGACCGGCGTACTCGTCGACCTCTTCGAGAGTTTCCAACGATTTAAAGTATTTGTGAGGTTCTTGCTCATCGTCGCCATAGAGAGCCGCTTCCAATTCGAGCATGTCGTTGTCAACTTCGCCGCTTTCTTGTTCAAGGAGGGCCTCTTCGTCGACTTCATTTCGAAACTCTAAAAGAGCTTCGGTGACACTGCTGCTTAGTTCATAGGTGTCGAGCAATGATTCGACCACCGCCCGCGGGGCCGTGTTGATATTTATGCGCGTGCCAATTTCTGAAACACCCTCTGCTGCGCCGGCCAAACCGCCTTGCGGCAGGATTGCGTTTTCGTCAATCGGGTCCTCAAGTGGTTGATTGGCTTCAAATTCTTGTTCGGCGGGATCGCCTAAATTTGTATCGCCAGTTGGCGGAGTCGCGGCTTCTTCGTCGCCGGCATTGGTGGATGGCTCAAAAGCCATGTTGGTCCAAACAGTGAATACTGATTCGAGGCCGTAGGCAATCCACGTTTCGCCGGCGACTTCAACTAACTGGTCGTAGTAAAGTTCTTCGGAAACGTCTTCAAGCAGCAGTAATTCTTCGGGGAAAAGAATCAGGGAGTGAATTTCTTCTTCTGAGTCCGAGTGGCGCAACGGCTGTGGATAGTCGAGGTCGCGCGATTCTGCATTCAGCCAAGAAATGATTTGCTCGGTGATACGCATGGCCTCGGATTGAGACAGGTCATCATCGAAATCATCGCGCAGGCGGTCGATAATGCGGGTGCAGCGTTCGATAGCCTGTTCACGTTCTTCATCATCTTGGGCTAGGAGCCATAGTAGATTAAATTTTGAACATTCATCTTGGGCCCAAGCGGTAATTACCACCTCGCCCATCTGAATACGCATCGGTCGCGCCCACTGGTCTTCGAAGGAATCAGAGCTCGAAGAATCTTCTGCTTCTTCGCCAAAGCCCTCCTCGCCTTCATCGGCGGCAGGCCCAAGCGAGTCAAATCCCCCGCCGCCGGCACCAGGCCCTTCCGACATGTCGCCAGTACCCATTCCGTCAAGACCGCCCTCGCCGCCCATATCGTCACGCAACAGATCCAAAAACTGCTCCGCCGCGGCTAATCCAGATGCGCGCATTTGGATACGAGATGCCCCGTTGCGAGTGGTTTGCGCCGCCACGGAAGTGCCAATAGTGAGCTGAGTTACCAGAGCGAAGGTAATCAGAATGACGAAAAGCGTGAGAATAAGCACCACCCCCCGCTGACGCGGACGGGATTGGGGAGGGGCGGAAAGAGACATGAACACACTTTAGACGTATCTGACCCCACAAAGTTGGCGCAAAAAAATCTAGAAGTTGATTCCGTAACTGACCAGCAAAGTCACTGATTCATTCACACTCCACCCATTTCCTCCCACATAGGGATTGGCCTGAATGCTGGCCGACATGCAAAACAATTCACGTCTGTTTAATTGCCAATCCGCGCCGGCCCACAACTGCATTCCCTCATCAATGTGACCGGAAATGCAACCAAAGCCGCCAAAGTCGATGAATGGCAAAACAAGCCCCTCGGTGGCTTGAAGGCGTAAACCGAACTCTTGATATTCATTAGCTCGAAAGGACATTGGTGTCATTCCCTCTCCCATTCCTCTAAACGAAAATGTTGTGCGTGGCTCATCCAGTCTCAAGGGTGGCCAACTCAAATCTAGGGCCAATAGTTTGTCCAATTCATCAACGGGAGAAATATTCACCCGATCTGGCCCCTCTTCGACAGCCCTCAGGTCAGCGCTACAGACAGCGCAGACCAGGGTCAGGCAGAGAATTGGGCAAAATTTCATGGGAAGACGTGAGCAACGAGTGCCGCTCACTTTCCTTTTCGGACTTCCTATGAAACCCCTTTAACTAAAAGGGGAAATAATTCTATTTAGCGACGGAAATGGTAATTTCGCCATCGCTGGGCTGCCATTTAAAGCGTACTAATTCACCGCTTGCCCCAGTCACCATCCAACTACTTTGCTCAGCTGCCAAGTCTGGTAGATAAAACCCACCATCCGGTCCACTTACCGTTGAATTTAACCCAAATGCAGCCAAGCCCGGCTGGTCAAGCGCACTAATTCGCAATCCCGAAACACCGGCACCACTTTCATCGACCACCTTGCCGGTGAGCATTGTTCCCTTGTTAAGTTGAATCTGCAAGGTCTGGCTGTCTGGATCAATTTTCAAAGCAGTCATGTAGGCCGGTGCAAAACCAGTCTTATGCACCGCCAAACTGGCATCCCAGTCTTCAACTAAACCATTAAAAACAAACTTGCCATTCCTTTGACAACGACGTTCTCGCTGCTGCTCTCCACTCAACAAAACCCGCGCTTTACTAACCGCATTTCCTTCGGCATCAACAATAATTCCAGCCAGCGCCATGCCGCCTTGCAACTCTAGGTCGGCCATAGTTTCGCCTGGCAATAAACGATGACGAACATTCTGATAAAGCTTGTGTTTGGCCTCTAATACCCAAACCTGAGAGCTTGGCACGTTTTTAACTACAAAACTGCCATCACTTTTTGAATACAAAATAGACTGTTGCGCAGGATAGTAATAGCAAGCTTGGTGATGGGTCTCTTTGCGTTTTGCATGGCGGCCAACCATTCCTGCCACCAACAAAACATTTTCCACTGGCTGGTCGTCAGACGAGCGAACCATGCCCATTAAATCATTACTCGGTTCCAAGAATAATTCAAAGCCATCTAACACTTGGGCTTCTTTTATTTTTCCTCCAACTCGCTGAACGCAGACCATTCCGTCGGCCTCGGCAGTTAGCACAAAATCCCCAGCCGGCATGCCGCCTAGAGTGAACACCCCGTCAGCACCAACTTCAGATTTCGCATCTACCGACTCGTCAGGATTTCGCTCAAGTTCACCCTGCTCCATATACCAGACCTTCAATTTTGCATTTGGCACTGCCTCGCCGTCTGCGCCAATCACCATTCCCGATAAAATTCCGCCCGGCACCAGTTTAAAATTAAATTTGGCGATTTGCCCAGGTATTAGCGGCCGCTCAATCGGTAAGCCGGCGGGCGCCGTCGCCCCAGTCGGCTCAACCGATAAACTCGAAATAACTGTCCCGCCCTCCACTTCAAAACTGCAAAATCCCTGAGCGTTGGTTTTTCTAAAAACCCGCCCGGTATCGTTGCGGTCAGTCTTCCACAGCATCCGCACCAAAATTCCTTCGACCGGCTCGCCACTATCACGCAAATTCACATTTACCTGGACCTCGCCCATTCCTTCAGCCAACTGAGCACCAGGGTACTCAGCTTGGTCCTCAAGCTTAGCTAGGCCAGCTTGCGTAACATTATTGTTTTCAACAACTTGCGAAGAATTTTCGGTTCCACAAGAAAATCCGAGCAGCACGCTCAGGGAAAATGCCAACAGGGTAGGTCGTAATTTGAACATCAGCCCAAGGATACCGCCTCAGGACAATGTTAGAAGCCTAGCTTTTTCTTCAAGTATTTCGGCGAAATTGCATCTTATCGGGTAGGATTTTGCATTGGGTTGCGCACGAGAACCAGTGACCCACCTCCCGTAAATGAGCAAACTACTACCCCTCAGCCTTGTTGCCGCGGCAACATTCATCATTCCCCTGCATTCTCAAGATTGGGTCCAAACGTGGATTCAAACTGGCGACAATCGCGGAGACACTTTTGGATACGCCGTTGCCGACGGCGGCGACCTAAACGGGGACGGTCTCAACGACGTCCTTATCGGTGCCCTTGGTGCTGACTTCAACGGTCGCAACAGCGGCTCGGTTTACATGTTAAGCGGCCTCGACGGCAGTGAAATCATGCGCATAGACGGCGAGAACTTTGGCGATATGTTCGGAGTTTCAGTCACCTCGATGGGCGACCTCACTGGTGACGGCGTCCCTGAATTTGCTGCGGGCGCACCCTTTTACTCTGGCTCACATTTCTTCCAAGGTCGCGCCTACTTAATCGATGGTGCAACCGGCCTAAGCCTCGACACCATCGATGGCGCCAGTGAAGGCGAACTCCTCGGCGTGGCAGTTGCCGGCATGGATCACAACGGTGATGGCACTATGGACTTGGCCGTTGGAATCATTGGCGCCAACGCAGGCGGGACAGCCCCAATGGCCGGCGAAGTGCAATTGTTTTCTTGGGACGGCACTAGCCTGATGGCCGGCGATGTACTTGGCGCCAGCACTGCCAACAGTTCAGTAGGTCAATGGTTTGGATTCTCCCTCGCGTGTGTCGGCGATCTCGACGGCTCCCTCGGTGACGAATTGCTAGTTGGAATTCCCTACGCCAACAATACTGGTAAAGCATCTGTTCTTACCAAACACATTGGTGAAGACCTCAGAGAAAAATTATTCTACGTGGGCTCAGCCGGTGATCAAATCGGAGTTTCAGTCGCGGGAACATTAACCGATAACGGCAACGTCTACGTCGCCGCGGGCGGACCAGAAGCAGCCAACGGAAACGGCGTGGCGATAGTTTGGGAGAATGCTCCAGACAATGTGAAAGCACGCTTTGACGGCGCCGCTGGCGACAACCTCGGCTACGCTTTAAGTTTTCACCCAGATGCCAACTTTGATGGCATCGCCGACTTGATCCTCGGCAGCCCCGGAAACGGCGGCACCGGCAAGATTCAAGTCTATGACATGCAAACACTCGCCGAATTATTTTCGAGTGTCGGTAACGCCGGCAGCCAACTGGGCTGGGCCGCCGCAGTTGTCGGTGACACTAATGGGAGCCTGATTGACGACCTTGTCGCATCAGCGCCGCGCACCTCTGCCACATCCAAACGCCAGGGACTAGCCATGGTTATTTCACCACCTGATTCAAACATCGGTCCAATGGTGCTAACTCTCGATGGCGGACTCATGCAAGGTGAACCACAAACGCTCACTCTGAGTTCAATCAAAGAAAATGCCGACGTTTACTTCTACGCGGGTGGCAATGCCAACCCAAGTACTTCGGCGGATGGTTTCAACCTTGACATTGGCGCGCTCCTCGGAACAAGTGGTAACGATTACTTCGACCTGCAAAGCAATGTGTTGGGCGGCGCAACTACGGCCACCTTCAACGTGCCGGCGACCACTCCAGCTGGTGCCACCCTTTACTTCCAAGTGGGTGAATGGCGCAGTGGCTTTGTCCGCACTTCCAACACCGTCAGCAACGACGTTCTTGAACACCCACTCGAACTTTCTCTTGACGGTCATCCAACCGCTGGCGCCGCCATCGAAATCACTGCCGATTACGCTTGGGCCAATCAAGTCATCTACTTCTTTGCCGCCCAGCAGACCGGCACTCAAGGCTACCTAGGCTTCATTGGTAATACTGGCTTAGGCAACCCACAGTACGTCAGTCAATTGCAAGCCGATGCAAATGGCACCGCAATTGCCAACTGGACTGTTCCAGCCAGTTTCATGGGACAATCAACCGTTGGTGCACCGCTTTACTTCTCGGCCGTTTCATTAAGCTCCGCGAATGAAAAGTTGGGCGTAATCGGACCCTACATCATTCAGTAAATCAACAACTGAACTAGGGCTCCAGCATTTCGGTGCTGGAGCCTTTTTTTATTTTTTGCGTAATAAGATAGATTGTGATTCGTGTTATTAGGGCTGCTAATTAACTCTCAAAAAATGAAAAACATCCTACTCATAAGTTTAAGCGTGCTGCTGCTCAGTTCCTGTGAAGCAAATCGCGTAATGGCTAGTACCGATCATTTGGTTGCAACTGCAACCGGCATTTCGGTCAGTGCTGGTGGTGGATTCTCGGTGAACCAGCTCCGCGTTAAAGCCCCGGACAATCCCAAGGTACTCTTTAAAAGCGCGGAATTGCGTGTTTATCGAGATTGTGACAACAAGGCTGGTTTCACCTCGCCTCCCGACCAACTAGTGAATCACAAAAAAGCAGACAGCCCAATTCCAACTAACGATTTGGAAGTTGGTTCGCTAACCACCAGCAATGCTGAACATGGCGTTGGCAATGCATTTGAATTAATCGTCGTTGATGAAAACGACTTCAACCACACTTTCTCGGGAAGCTTTTAACATGAAACATTTAAGACAAACACTTCTTTGGTTAAGCGCAATTGCTATTACTTGCGGATTAATTAGTCCATTAGGGCACGCCTTGGGCCTTCAAGTTCAAGAATGGGGCTTTGCCCTGCAAGCGCCCCAGCGCGAGTTAAACTTCCATTGGCACGGCATTGGAATTGTCGTTCCCAATCCAAGTAAAACTAACGGATTGGACCGCCGCATAATGGTCAAAGATTTAGGGCCTGAGTTAAAAGACTTAGTAGATGACCAAATCCCCAACGCGGCCACGGTCGAAGTCAATGGGAATCAAGCACTTGACTTTGTTACTACTAGCAATGGCAATTTACGCGTCAAAATTCCCGCACAACACTTAAATGCTTTTTCGGCGAATCAAGTGCTACTTAAAGTATTTGACACTAATGGCAATTTAATCATTAACACCGACATTGCAGGTCTATACTTTTAAGATGCGCAAAATAACTCTTCTGATGGCTTTGCTTCCAGCATGTTCAAATTTACAAGAAGTAGAGCCATTTGAGTCGGAAAACTCTCAGCCGACCATTCAATTCAAACAAGGATTTAGTAATTCGCAAGAATTTCAAGTTAAAGCAAGTGCCATTAATGACAACCTGCTAACCGCTGTTGATTACCAATTGTTCGAGGATCTCAATCATGACGGCCAAGCATCACCCGAGGATTTAATCTGGGGATGGTTCAATGCTAGCTTCGCAGCAAGCAAAACCGATCTGTCAACCATCCGAATTAGGCCTGGTATTCTTCCGGCTACTTTACACATGACGGCCAAGATAGAAAGCCTTGAAGGGACTCACCATCGAGTCTGGAAACTGCAAGTTGCCAATCTAGGCTTGTAAGGGCGATTGAGTGGTTTATTTCCTACTAGAGGTAATTTTCCATGCAAACGCCACCCAAACGTCCTCGTCGTCTTCTTGAAGCCCTAGCGCACAAGGTGCGACATCTGCGCTTAGAGCGCTCTTACACTCTTCAAGAAGCGGCGCAACTGGCCGGTTTTAGCCGACGCTTTCTGGTGGAAATCGAAGGCGCAAGAGCCAACCCTTCAATTGGCAAGCTTTCCCAGTTATCAATGGCTTTTGATATTCCCTTAAGAGAATTGTGCGACCTTCAAGCATGTTCAATTCCGGAAAAACGCATTGCCCTGCTAGGAATGCGCGGCGCCGGCAAAACCACTATTGGCAACTTGTTAGCCAATGAGCTAAACATAGGTTTTTTTGAGCTCAGCAACTTAGTCGCCACTCAAGCCGGCTTAACAGTTGCCGAGGTCTTTGAACTTCAAGGAAGTGAGGGATACAAGCGTGCTGAATCCGAGGCCTTAGACAAGTGGTTGAATCAAAATGATGACAGCATTTTGGCCGTCCCCGGATGTGTCGTCTCTGCAAGCAATACTTACGATCACGTGCTTGGGAACTGCCACACGGTTTGGCTGCATGCATTACCAGAAGATTACATTCAACGAGTCCGGAAACAGAATGGAACCGGTATCGGCGGGGCGGAGGAAGCAACTATCAGCCGCGTCAAAAACTTTATTGATCAACGGGAAGAAGAATACGCACGTGCTGAGCATCAAGTTGACACCAGCGGGCTTTCACCAGAGAAATGTTGCAAAAAAATTATTGACCTACTCAAGCACCCTTGAGTAGTGATTGAATCTACTTAATCAACGACAGGAATTCGCTGCGGGTAGGTTGGTTTTTACGAAACGCACCCAACATGCAAGATGTAGTCGCTGAGCTTGATTGCTTGGCAACTCCCCGCATCATCATGCATAGGTGTGAAGCTTCGCAGACAACTGCAACTCCCAGTGGATTCAACACCTCACTAACCGCTTCGGCAATTTGTGTGGTCATGCGTTCTTGCACTTGCAAGCGGCGCGCAAACATTTCAACAATCCTCGGCAACTTACTTAGCCCGATAATTTTCCCATTTGGAAGATATCCAATATGGGCCTTGCCGTAGAACGGCAACATGTGATGTTCACACATCGAGTAAAACTCAATGTCTTTAACCACAATCATCTCCGATGCGTCTTCAGCAAAGACTGCGCCATTCAAAATTTCATCCAAGCTTTGCTGGTAGCCACTAGTTAAATAATTTAAACTTTTAGCCACACGGTCAGGGGTTTTCAACAAGCCTTCTCGGCGCGGATCTTCTCCGAGCTGTTCGAGCATGGTCTCAACCAGAGCGGAGAGGCCGGGATCGGGCTTTACGGTGCTATCCATTACTTCTTTAGAATTACTTGATTATCACGGCTTTCGCGTAATCTAATTTCATCTAGACTAACCGCATTGGGCAATTCTTGCTCAATTAAGCGCCAACATAGCAGTGCAATGTTTTCAGTCGTGGGAATAACCCCCTGCAAACTTTCCACGTCTAAATTGAGATTCTTATGGTCGAAGCGTTCTATGACCTGGTGACGGACAATGTCCATTAAGGTCAATAAGTTCATCACCATTCCAGTGTCGGCGTCTATGGCGCCCCCGACCACGACCTCAATTTCAAAATTGTGGCCATGAAAGTTTGGACTATGACAAATCCCAAATGTTGCATCATTCCATTGCTTGTCGAATTTCGTATTTTCCAAGCGATAGGCGGCACAAAATTCCGCACGATGAACAAGTTGGGCAGTTGGCATTTATCTCTTAAAACTCACCTTGGTGGCAACTTTCACCGGCTGACCATTTGCTTCAGCGTAGGCTTTTACGAAATAGTTGAGGGGTGGACCCTGTTGTGCGGGAGTTAAAACCAAGTCGCGACCGTAGCTAAACGACACTCGACTAGCATCAAGACTACCGAAGAAAAATTCAGTTTTCTCGGGGTGCTTGTCAGCCTCCGAAATATCTACCGGCACCCAACCTTTTTCTTTATCCCAGAAATGAGCCCAGCAATGGTAGCCCTTTACTTCACCAGAATCGCCGCTTGGAATTGGAAAGCCAATAGTAAACCGTGCAGGAATTTTCAATGAGCGCGCCATTGAGATGAACAAGGCGTGAAAATCGGTACAGTTGCCGTAGCCTTCCTCGCAGGCCCAATCGGTGGAGCCAGTTCCCCACCCACTACCACTTTTATCGTAGCGCATATCTTCAAGAACGCGATTGTAAAGCGCGCGCGTTGGAGTCGCATCAGCGAATCGGGCGACTGCCAATGCGGCGCGTTTGGCAGCCTCGCCACCAACTGGAACTAAGCGATTCGGAGCGAGAAAATCTGGACTTGGTGGACTGGTTAAAAGTCCGCCATTGTCTATTTTTCGCGAAATTTGGTATTCCCAGACCAAGGTCTCAGCTTGGCAATTCGTCACACTAGCGAATTGGTTTCCGAAGGAATCGGGTGCACTGATGCTTGAACCGCTCGGACTAGACAACAGAGAAATCGCCTGCACGCCATCTGAAACCGGGACTGGGGCCCAGACGATTAGTTGTGGGCTAGCATCAGGTGGAACATCCACTTGATAGCGCAACACAAAAGTGTCATCGGCAACAAACTCCTCAGTGGTGGATGCGGAACTACAAGCACTAATTAGCGCTAGGATTAGTCCGCATGTTAGGGGTAGAATTACTCGCATGGGACGGAGCAGTTTACCAGCATTGCACCCCGCCGGCATATTAGTCGGCGCGGTTTTAACTGGTATTGGAGTTTTCATTGCTGAACATTTCGTGGGCCCAGTTTTGTCTAAGTCACTGGCCCCTCCCGAGGAACGTATGTTGGGCATGGTCCATCAACGACTAAGTGATTCATACGTAATGCCACACGACCCGGAATGGTTAATGCATCGCGCAGTCGAGGGCATGACCAAAAGTTTGGACGACCCTTACACTTATTTTGTTGGTCCAACTGAGATGAAAGGCTTGGACGAGGATTCATCGGGAAACTTAATTGGCATTGGAGTAATTATCGACACCATCTCTGGTTCAGTTCGCTACCCAGTTGCTGGCAGTCCAGCGGCGCGGGCCGGCATTCAACCAGGTGACCGCTTTATCTCGATTGATGGTGAAGACGTACAAGAGCTCAACGTCGATCAGTTAATTGCTCGAATTAAAGGTGAACGCTCAACCACACTAAGAGTGGAAATGAAACACCCGAGTGGCGTGCACTATCAGTCCGACATTATGCGGCGCGCGGTTCCACGCGGCACCGTTGCCAAAACTGAATTTTTAGAATCCCCGAAACCGATTGGTTATCTCCACATCCGCTCCTTTGCCCGCTCAACACCAGGTGAATTAGATACTGCCCTCGACCAACTTGACGGCATGCAAGCTTTGGTTCTCGATTTACGTTTCAACACTGGTGGCCTACTCGATTCTGCGATTGATATTGCCGCACGCTTTTTAGATGGTGGGCTTATTTGCCGTCTACAAGTACGTAACTCTGATGACGTGGTACGCAATGCTGACCCAAGCCTAGCGCGCGCGACTGATATACCAATTGTAGTTTTAACTAACCGTTTAAGTGCCAGTGGCACTGAAGTTTTAGCCGGTGCCTTGCGCGACCGTGGAGCAGCAGTACTGGCCGGCGACCGCACTTTTGGAAAAGGTGTTTATCAACAAGTCCATCGCTATCGCTCGGGAAATTTCGCGCTCAAATTCACCGCTGGTTATTACTTAACTCCATCCGGACGAATCCTAGAAGGGCATATTGATGAAAACCGCGCTGGCGGTTTGCTGCCTGACCTGCCGCTCGTGGTTGAACTTGACCAAGCTCGCGCGGTGCGCAATTGGTTGGCTTACGACCTACCACCAAGCAAATGGCGCGACCGTGTTTTCAGTTTATTCCCAAAGGTTGCTGAATTTACCGCGCCCCAAGATGACTTATTGATTCTTGCGCAGCAACATTTAGAAAATGTCCTCAACCAATAAGCGGAGTATTCACTAGCTTATGGGTGCCTCCCCTATCATCCTTGGGATCGAAAGCTCATGCGATGAAACTGCGGCGGCAATTGTGCGCGGCGGTCGTGAAGTTTTGGCTTCTAGCGTGCACAGTCAAATTGCCGAACATGCCGCTTGGGGGGGCGTCGTTCCGGAAATCGCTGGGCGCAGTCACTTGGAACAAATTGTTCCGGTTATCGAACAAGCCTTAGGCGAAGCTAGGTTAAAGATTTCCCAGTTGGATGCGATTGCAGTAACGGCGCAACCGGGGCTGCTTGGATCATTATTAATCGGAGTAACTGCAGCCAAGTCCTTGGCGTGGGCCAATCAACTTCGCTTAATTGGAGTACATCACATTGAAGCGCATATTTATGCGGCCTTAATGTCGGTTGAAGAATGGGAATTCCCTTATATCACGCTGGTTGTTTCCGGCGGACACACCAGTCTTTATAAAAGTATCTCTCCCCTTGAACATGAACTACTTGGATGCACCCGCGATGACGCTGCCGGCGAGGCGCTCGACAAAGGCGCCAAAATGTTAGGGCTGGAATACCCCGGCGGACCAAGTATTGAAAATACAGGCATACAGGGCAACGCTAAAGCCTACCCCTTTAAGTTGCCACTGCTCGACAAACAGTCACTCGATTTTTCTTTTTCTGGCTTAAAGACTGCGCTGCTTTACACCTTAAAAGGTGCTGGTGGGAAAATTAGCGACCCTACCTTAGAACACGCCAAAGACCTCGCTGGAATGTGTGCAAGTTACGAGTATGCAATCACTGAAACCTTGGCCCGCAAATGTTTACGCGCTTGTGAACAGACTAACATTCCACGGATTTTAATCGGTGGCGGAGTTGCGCGAAATAAACGACTTCGCGAACGAGTTCATCATCACGCGCAGGCAAAGGGATGTGAAGCCATCTTTGCCCAACCTGAACACTGTACCGATAATGCGGTAATGGTGGCCGGTCTTGGACATGCTCATTTTGTTGCAGGCAATTTTGCCGATTTAAACTTGGACGTGGCTGCTCGATAAAATGCAAAGCATCCAACTCTTAACTATTCTAGAACAAGTAAAGGCCGGCCATCTTTCGCCTGCTGAAGCCCTTGAAAAAATTGCCGCCACGCCTTTTGAACTTTCTAAGGAAATAAACCTGGACCATAATCGTGAGTTGCGTTGCGGAGTTGCTGAGACTGTTTTCGCGCAAGGAAAAAGTGCCAAGCAAGTTGCCGATGCTTGCTTTGGTTTAGCACAAAGTCACGAACAAGTTTTGGCCACTCGGGCAACTGCCGACCAAGCTCAAGCAGTTAAAGAAAAACTTCCAGCCGCCGAATGGCTAGCCACAGCGAAGTGCATTTTGTGGCAGAAGTCAGCTCCAAAATTACTCGCCAAGACGGTGGCGATAATTTCCGCAGGAACTTCCGACCAAACTGTCGCTGCCGAAGCAAAAGTAACGCTCGAAGTTTTGGGCATAAACGCCCACATGATTAACGACGTTGGCGTGGCTGGAATTCATCGCTTGCTTGAGCGTTTGGATGAAATTCGCGCGGCTGATGCGCTAATCGTGTGCGCTGGAATGGAAGGAGCCCTTCCGAGTGTCGTCGCCGGCCTGTGCGCCAATCCGATTATTGCGGTACCTACATCTATCGGCTACGGGGCTAGTTTTGAAGGAGTAGCCGCGCTGCTGGCAATGCTTAATTCATGTTCCCCGGGAATTGGCGTGGTAAATATCGACAATGGATTCGGCGCGGCGGTGTTAGCCAAGCGGATTTTATCCTGATTTTTTTTCTAATTTAGCCTGCGCGTGACCCGTTATTGGTGAGAACCCCTTCATCTGGGGCCTCTTACCATGCACTCCCTCCACCGCTGTCTAAGGAATTCCCTGCTTGCTGTTGCTGCAGTGGGGCTTTTTTCGTGTGAGGGCGTGGACATTTTGGGATTTGGCGGGAGCAAGCTCAATGTGCCTATCGAAGTGGCCGACCTCAGCAGCACGCTGCACCCACGGACTCCAATTTCGATGGGAATTCCATTTGCAGAAGGTGAATTACTTGAGGTACCTGAGCTTGAGGTGGCTTTAGATGGTGGCGAAAACCTTCCAGCCTGCGGCGAAGCACTCTCCTTTTGGAGTGATGGTTCAGTTCGTTGGTTACAACTGGAGTTCATTACCCCCGCAGTACTTGCCGACCAACAACTAAAGGGAAGCTTGCGCGAACGTGGCCGCCAAACCAAACCTGGCGGCAATTTAGATCTTGTGCAAATGCTCGAAGGTCAAAATTTAAGTGTTGATAATGGCATGATTCGCATCGAGCCTGGTGGCCAAACCGACGAACTATTTCTGATCACTCCAGCCAACGATTCACCATTAGCTGGAGCCATTCGCGCTGAGTTTGAATCTCTCTCCGAGGACTTTCAGGCGGAACAATTACTCGCTGGTCAAACTGAGGTTGAATCTGGCAATGAATTACGTGTCACACTAAAACGTACAGATACTTTCTTGAGCAGCCTTGGTCGTGAAGTCGCGCGCATCACCACCCGCATTAGCATTTGGCGCGAAGTTAGCGAACTCAAAATCCAACAGAGCCTTGATGTAATCGGAGGAACTCACAAGATGGATAAATGGGATTTGATTTTCCCACTCAACAACAACGCCAACTCAACGGCAATTCTATTACCGGACAACAGCGTACAAGAATTCAATAATAACTTTAGTCTAAGGCAAGTTGAACACGATGCGTGGCGGTTAGATGGCGCCGACTTTAGTGGCAGGCTTCCAGGAGTAGTGGCAGTTGATGGAATGGCAATTGGCATGCGCCACTTTTGGCAACTACATCCATCTGGAATACAACGCCAAGCCGATGAACTACGTCTAGAACTTTGCCCTGGAACCATCAATAACATTGAAGTTTTGGAGGAGGGATTTGGTCGCACCCAAGATATTTGGCTGCACTTCGGCTCACCAAGCAACGCCCCACCACTTGCTGACTTTGGCAATCTCCTGGCTCGACCAATGCACGGCAAGACTACTCCTCAACAGTATTTGGAAAGTGGTGCCAGCGGAGACTTCGCTTTGGCGATTCTTGGCAGTAATCCGCAACTTGAAGAAAGCATCGCCAACTCAGCGGATGAATTATTGAATCGCCGCGAGGCTTTTGCGGTGCATGATTACGGCATAGAAGGCTTTGGTGATTATTTTTCAGCAACGCGCAACCCGTCATATTGGGGAGCAATGCAACAAGAGTATGACCCGACTTCAGTGATGCTCATTCAATTTCAACGCACTGGCGATGTTGCTTACATGGAGGCTGCGCTTGAATCCGCATGGCATTATGCAGACGTAGATATTTCTCCCTACGGTGGAGCCTTCCAACATCGCGCGGCCCGCCATCACCTTGAAACATGGATCGCCAAACAATTCCGCGCTGAACTAGTCAATCAGGCTCGTAACGCCAGTGAATACGATAGCACAATCGATGGGCTTATCGATTGGGCGGGTGTTGCTTACGGACCAGATTTTGCCAACAAGTTAGAACGTTGGGTGGGTCACGAACAAGAAAACGGTGCCATCGGCGCTGAGATAAAGGACCGCGCCTTTCTCATGATTGGCATGAATGAAGTGCTAGAAATTGAGTCGCAACTATCCGCAACCGGTGGATTGACCATGTTCCAAATGGCTGAGGGCATTTCCCAACACCAACGGTCGCAAGAATTAGGCTTCACCGATGCAACGTCTCAGTTCGATGATTTCTTTGCACTCTTTGGTGGTTCATGGGCGGACTTTCCATCCTTCCACGTTGACAACGACCCCATTCCGGATTACCGCCACATGGGTAGTCATGGAGTAATCCAGGGAGTAACTTGGGCCTATTTATTAACTGGCGAAGCGCGCCTGGGTATTGTTGCAAAGAAATTTGCCAAGCATCAAATCGATCACGTTGTACCGACCGCGATTGCTCACATTGAAGATGTTCGCGACAACAGCAGCAACCGGATTTACTCACGAAATATTGCTTGGCCACTAATTAATGCGATTAGTTTGTTGGAGCTTACCGAAGGTCAAGCTGAATACTCACAACTAAACGCAGAACTAAACGCTGCGGCAACCTGGTGTGCGAACACATTAATCACTCTCGATTATGCGCGCATTCGGTCAAGCATTAACGCTGGGTTGAGCATGGAAGCCCTGGCGGAATACCACCGACTTAATCCCCGCCAAGACATTGCAGATTACCTTTCAGGACTAGCGCAATATTGGACTGAAAACGCCTACGACCAAGACTTGCATGCTTTCCACAATGAGCCCGACAAAAGTGATACGCCAAGTAGCGCGATCAGCGGTTTGTGCATTTATGGATTGATGTACGCCCAACAGTTCAATTCGGACCCAGGTCTTGCGGCCGTCACCGAAGATGCGTGGAATTACTTAGCACAAGAAACTTCCTACGGCAAATCATTTGCGATGCATTACCGCGGTGCGCCGCGCGCTCTAAAGTTGTTCAGAGAGCAGCAAATAGCCAATTAAACTAAGTTTTTAAACTTTGTTATATTGGCATGATGCTGCTTCCCCAGATCTTGTTGCTGGCATGTGCTCCCCAATCAGTTGCGCTAACTGAAGCTGGCGAACGTATTCCATGTCTACCGACAACTGAAATAGGCGCGTTGCAAATTGAATCTGAGTTTGGAATTTTTGTTTGCCCACAAGATCCGGTCAAACAAGTTCTCGCTACTGACAAGGAAGTCACATTACTTGCTTCGATGAAGCAAGATGAGTTTGCAAGTTGGGCGCAACGGTGTAGTAAACGTGGCTTACTCCGCGAATTAGCCAAGGCCCTTGACAGTCCCCCTCCACAGCAAAGCCTCGACCAACAACTATTGCTTTTTGATTTGATTGAAGACTGGGGTCGCAAACTTGATCCGCTTCCACGCAAACTTAATCGCAAACAACGAATTGAATATGCTTGGAAGGCTTTAGAAAAAACGCCTCCGTCAATTGGGGCACTTATTTGTGGTCGCTTAAAGATTGAAATCATTGGCCCAAATGCCACTCCCAAAGAGCGTTTAAGCTTGGCCGATTTACGGCGAGGTCTGCGCAGTAAATACGCCGCCCTACAACTTGCCGCCTGCAAGCTTTCCGCACACCAACTTGAAAGCGATATGTTTCGCCCAATTGCTGAGCAAAGCATGGAGTCACGCGCGCCGCTCATGCGCAGTAATTGTGCAACTTCAATGCTAGAACTTAACTCTCAATCCGCGCTCAACGTTTGGACTTCTGAACTACTGCGCGGTAAAAAATCTAGCCAACGCAAACTGGCTGCCAAACATTTGGGGAATTCGCAACAAGCCGCAGCCATCGAACCCTTAATCGTGGCGGTGGCCTCAGCCTATCGAGCACCCGGCCGTTTCACATTTTTCGGTCGACAAATTTCCCTAGTGACCGATTTTGATGTGGAAGTCGCTGGTGCCGCGGCGATTGCCAATCCCAACACCTCGGTGCTCACCGAGGGCATGGTTTTGCAAGTGCGCATTATCTCCACATCGGTAAGCCGAGCGGCAATGCGTGGCCTAAATAAAATTACTGGAGAAAATCCTGGAGAACGTGAGGAAGACTGGCTTGAATGGTGGCGCAGACGGAAGATAGGCCTTTAATGGCTACCCCCTCCACCGCCCTTTTGGTCCTCGAGGATGGCTCGATTTTTCACGGTCGCTCAGTCGGCGCCGATGGAGAGCGAGCCTGTGAATTGGTTTTCAATACCGCCATGTGCGGCTATCAAGAAATCCTAACTGACCCCTCTTATCGCGGGCAAGGCGTGGTCATGACCTATCCGCAAATCGGTAATTACGGCTGCACAGATGTCGACAATGAATCGGCAAAGTGTTGGGCTGAAACAATGATTATGCGCGAATGTTCGCCAACATACTCAAACTGGAGAGCCGAGCGTAGCCTCCGTGATTTCCTAAAAGCCAATGGTGTGGTGGCTATTGACGAAGTCGATACTCGCGAATTAACCCTAACCCTGCGTGAAAAAGGTGCCCTACGTGCGGTCGTTTCAACTATTGACCTCGACCCGCAATCACTGCTTAAAAAAGCTCAAGCACACGCCCCTCTTGAAGGTCGCAACCTAGCGGCCGAGGTTAGCTGTACTACCCCATATTTATGGGAAGAAGCGCTTCCAGAAGATTTCAATAGCCCAGCAATAGCCAGCCCAGAAAATGGTGAAGAAATTCGCTTGGCGGTTTTAGATTTCGGCATTAAGCGAAATATTTTGCGCTGCCTAAAAAGTGCCGGCTTTGCACCTCAAGTATTTCCAGCCAACAGTAATTGCCAAGAAATCTTGGCGAGCAATCCGCAAGCGGTGTTCCTATCGAATGGGCCTGGTGACCCAGCCGCTGTCAGCGATGCACCAACTATAATTCGTCAACTCGTAGACCACGGGCTCCCTATTTTTGGAATTTGCCTTGGGCATCAAATCCTCGCCCACGTGTTCGGAGCCAAAACTTCAAAAATGAAATTTGGCCACCATGGCGCTAACCACCCAGTAATCGAAGTTGAGGGTGGACGCATCGATATTACTTCTCAAAACCACAGTTTTGCGGTAGATGGGGAAAGTTTGCAGGGCACCGGCCTGATTGCAACCCACCTCAATGGCAACGATCAAAGTATTGAGGGTATGCGGCATAGCAAATTCCCGGTGTTTTCGGTGCAATTTCACCCTGAATCCGCGCCTGGCCCGCATGAATCTGGCCACCTATTCAATCGGTTCAGAAGCCTGATAATGGATACAATGGGTATTGCCTCTTCCTAGAGTGTCAATACTCCATGCGCATTCCCCTTTTAGTTTCCTCGCTCCTGCTGTGTTTTTGCGCCCCCTTAATGGGCCAAACGGGCTGGGTCTATAACGGCACCACCAAGCACTGGTACAAGAGTACTGCACCTATGACTTGGACTGACGCTGACATCTATGCGCAATCCCTGAATGGTCATTTGGTCAGTATTAAAGACCTGCAGGAAGACCGCTGGCTCTACAACAATTTTGGGGTAAACGGGGCATTTTGGACTGGATTCAACGACCTTGCCTACGAAGCTCGCTGGGTTTGGAGTTCGGGCGATTTTATTACTTACACCAATTGGGCACCTGGCCAACCTGACAACACGACCAATGAAGATGCCTGCGCAATGCTCGGCCCCAACGCTTTCTATCCGGGTGAGTGGGCAGATCTTGACGTGCTAAGTTTGTTCCCAGCCGTTGTTGAAATCGATTTCCATCCGAGCCATTTACTTGACGAAGACGGTGACGGGATTTCCCACTGGGACGAGGTCAATCTGTGGGGTACTGACCCAATGGATCAGGACAGTGACGACGATGGCCTATCAGATGGGCAAGAACTCCTTGAGCCAAACCCTATTTGGCAACAAAACCCAGCCAATAATCATTGGTACCGTCTCAGCCGTTTTGGTACTTGGGAAGAAGCCCAGGACGAAGCTCGGTTGGCCGGTGGAAATTTGGCCACCATTCGCAACGCCAATGAAAATGATTGGTTGCTAAATAATCTTTACCGCGACTCCTGCGATTTGAATTTGGAACTCAATGGCCCGTGGATTGGGCTTCATGACCATCGCGTTGAAAACACTTTCGAGTGGATTTCTGGCGAAGGTGTGCATTGGACAAACTGGCGGCCCGGCGAGCCCAACGCTTACGGCGGCGATGAAGATTTTGTCCACCTCACAAATATCGGTGAATGGAACGACCTCGGCTACAACATTTTGTGCGGAGATCGCCTACCGGGAATTATCGAACTAAATACTGCGCCACCAGTTCTTGGAACTGACCCACTCGATGCCGATAGCGACGGCGACGGCATTTTGGACGGCACCGAGGTCGGCGTGACAAACGGCTGGCTGGGTGACCCCGCAAATGGTGTTCTAGGAACTGACATGAGCGTCTTTATCCCCGATGCCGACCCGAGTAGCTTGACCAATCCGCGCGATTACGACAGCGACGAAGATGGCTACGGAGATGGCAGTGAGGATTTCAATTTAAATGGCAAATTGGATTCTGGAGAACTTGACGCGTCGCTTATCGACACTGATGGAGATGGGATTCAAGATGGCACAGAAAATGGCCTGACCCATCCTAGTTTTGCCACTAACCTCAAAATCTTTATGCCGGACAACGATCCGAGCACTGTCACCGACCCATTGCTTGGCGACACCGATGGTGGCGGCCTCAGTGATGGCATGGAAGACTTAGATCGCAACGGTTTAGTTGACCCACTCGACACGAATCCGCTGGACCTAAATGACGACCGTTTCGTATTGGATTTAGAGCCACTCGTGCTGCTAACTCCAGGTGCGCCTGCTACCTTTGAAGTGTTTGGTGCGCGTAGTTTTGCTGGCGCAGCAATCCACTACTCGACCACTGGAACTGGCCCAACTCAAACTGATTTTGGTCTAACCATGGACCTGTCCTTACCGATTGTGCCCTTTATTTCGATCTACACCAGTGGACTCGGTTACGCGAGCCACACTTTTGTAATCCCAGCCGGCGCACCATCAGGTCTTAGCGTTTTCTTCCAATCCGTCGAATTCGAGAATGGAGTCGCGCGCCGACTTTCCAATCCGATTAATCGCTTAATCAATTAACGGTGGGTCGAGAATAAATCCGCATCAGCGGAGCGACCTTCGACCACTAACTCCGCACAAATTCGCGCACACTCGGTAGCCAATCCGAAACCATGGCCGGTAAAGCCCATGCAAAGTAGCACCCCATTCATCCCGGGGTGCGGCCCCACGAAGGGCATTCCATCATTGGAAAAGCCCATCGTTCCGGCCCAGCGACTATCTGGCTCGACATTTTCCAATTGTGGATAAAGACTGCGTGCAAATTCTTCTAGAGATGCCTGCACATCAGGGTTGACATCTTCTTCAAAACCGGTTTCTTCGGCAATTGCCGTTTGACGAAACCCGCCGAACAAAAATCGTCCGGCGCGATCTTGGCGAAAGTACTCAAATCCATGATTTCGATAAACAATTGGAGTAATTACTTTTTTACCAGTTGGTGGAAAGGTCAACATTTGTCCACGAAAAGGTGAAATCATTTCGCTCAATGATGGGTCAAGCATGGGCGCATAGGCATTCAACGCCAAAACTAATCGCGCGGCACGCACGATTCCGCTTGCAGTGCGCACGGCTACTCCATCTCCATCGGCAAAGATTTCCAAAGCCGCAGTACTTTCAAAAATTCTAGCGCCGCGTTCGCTGCATGCTTGAGCGAGGCCGCGGGTCATCGCGGCGGGGTTGCCGCCGCCACCGGCTGGATCCCATAAACCGCCCCACTGATTGGGTGCACCCAATAGTTCAGACACTCGTTTAGGCGAAACAAAATCTACATCAAATCCATCAGCTTTCAAGGCAGTGGCACTTTTTTGGTACTCAGCTTCTTCAGCATCAGAGGCCCCAACAATTAACACTCCGTCCTTTTCAAACTTCCAATCGATTGCTAGGTCGCGGCCAAGTCGCTCAAGTGTGTCTTGATTGCGCAAACTCAAATTGCGCAAGCGGCAGGCTTTCTCGCCCATAAAATCGCGTAAACGTTCATAAGGTTCGGCGAGATCAGTAAGCAAAAATCCAGCATTACGACCGGAGGCACGACCGGCAATTGTGTGTGCTTCAAGCAGAGCAACATCGGCGCCTTCGAGGCCTTGCTCGAGTAAATACCAAAGAGTTGAAACGCCCGCAATGCCGCCGCCAAGCACCAACACATCCACATCTAGATCATTGGCCAAGGATGGAAAGTTGACGGATTGAGCGCTGGAATGCCACCAGGAATCATTACCAACAGGAGGAAGTATCACGGAACCATTCTAGCCTCACGGGGTAAGCAAAAGTCGAGACTTAGCCCCTCTAAACGGCTACACTCATTACATGCTGAGCATCCTCCTCCTCACCGCCATCAGCGCACTTCCACAAGACCCGGTCGACCAAGACGCGGAAGTTGAAGTTCAAGTTGAAGAAATTTCTGCTGCTGAAGCCATCGCCCAACTAAAGGAAATTATGGGTGGCAAAGATTACGTTGCCCAAGCGGCGACATTAGAAATCGTTGGCGTTGTCCCTGATAAAAAGGTCGTCAAGGAGGTCGCTAAGGCGCTCAAGTCAAAGGATCAAATGGTTCAGCTCGCGGCCATCACGGCCCTACGTTACAACACCGACCCCTATGCACTGAAGGAATTGTTAAAGCAAAAGAAGAACAAAAAAATTGTTGATGTTGATGAGTTAGCAGAAGAATATTTTTATGCACTTGGCCAACATGGCAACAAAGATGCAGTCGATGTTTTATCCTCAGGCGTTTGGTCCACCGCCAAGAATTCAAAGATAATCCAAGCACGGATTTTATCTCTTGGTCACATTCGCCACATTGATTCATGTGAAGCCTTAATGGACCTAATGAAATCAACTGGCGGCCGTCGCGGTAACAATATGGGAGGCCGCGCCACCGAATTCCGCATGGCGATGTGCGTCCTTACTGGAGAAGATAAAGGGGGCAACTCCACCAGTTGGATTACTTGGTGGAACGATGCCAAAAAGTCCTTAAAAATCTCCGAAGAGGAGTGGCCTCTTTGGAGCAAAAACTTACAACGCAAGTGGACTACGCTTTGGGCGACTCCCGAGGAGCAAGAAGAGGCACGCCGCAAACAACGTGAAAAACGTGGTAGCAAGGACGGCGAAGAAGATAAAGCTAAGGGCGACAAAGGCGGCGACGACGGTTTAACCGAAGACGATATTTAAAGCTCGCCACGCAAAACCAATTGTCATGCAACCTTCCTGGCCGAGTGAGTACATCGCCGGCATCGAACACTTTAATGCCGGAAACTTCTATGCTGCGCATGAAGCTTGGGAAGAATATTGGAAAGTTCATTCCGGGTCGGGGAATGATTTTTATAAGGGTTTGATCCAAGTAGCCATCGGCCTCTTGCACTGGGAACGCGGCAATCCACAAGGTGCGCGTAAACTTTGGGCAACTGGTCGCAGCTACTTGCAAAAATATATGCCGCAACATAATGGAATTGCCCTTGACCAATGGCTCGGAAAGGTGGACGCTTTGTTTAACTCATGGGCACCAAACTGGTCACCTGGTGATGACTGCCCACCGCTAAACAAGCAATCCATTCCCAAAATAAACATAACTTAATTCCATGCGAATATTCCTCGCCAGTTTCCTGCTGTTACTTTCAGCCTGCACCGTTGTGCCTTCATCAGTTCACGAGGGCCAAGCCTTTGGCTTTCAAGGCATTGTCACCGATTCCCTAGAAGTTGATGCAACTGTTCCGGGCTTTGGCACTAGCACCTCCGATGTTGAAGACGTGGCCGCCTTCGGCGTCCATTACGAAGCCTTCAACAGCGAATCGACCTCGATTCTCATGGGCTTAACTCGACGCGAATACGACGACGCTGACTCCACTGAACTTTCAGTTGGCGCGCGTATGTACCTAATTCCTGATTCAAACATTCAACCATTTCTACAAGGTGCCTTCGCTGGTTCGAGTGGTTGGGAAGATAATGGAATCGAATCGGATGCCTACTTTAGTGCCGGCGTTGGCGCTGGTGCGGCCTGGTTCTTTTCGCCGAACTCTTCCGCAGAATTCGGACTGCGCTACGACACTTCAGTAGTCGCCCCTGAATTTGAAGATCCAATTTTTGGCACCACTGAAATGGACATCAGCGGCACTACCGGTTGGTTTGGAATCAGCTTTTACTTTTAAAGCAACTCCAGTCGCGCAAGCCTAGCGCGCCGCGAATGCACACTTGAATACGTCAGCGAACTTGTTGGCGTATTCAAATTTCAGCCCCTTAGTCCAAGCACTATCCAACAGTTCGACATCACGTTTATTTTCCGCCGGAAGAATAACCGTTTTCACTCCCAAGCGTTTAGCGGCGAGCACTTTTTCACGCACACCACCAACCGGGAGAATTTCTCCAGTCAGAGTTATTTCACCAGTCATAGCGGTGCGGGCGCGCAGCCTTTTTCCAGTTAAGCGCGAAATCATTGCGCAAGTAATCGCCGCACCAGCAGAAGGACCGTCCTTTGGTATAGCCCCCGCCGGAAAGTGAATGTGCAAGCTAGTTTTTTGAATGTCCTCACAGCTAATTCCGAAGTCATCACAATTGGAACGTAAAAATGAATGGGCAATGCGACAAGATTCAGTCATCACATCTCCTAAGCTCCCAGTGAAGGCGACCCCACCTTTGCCGGCAAAGCCCGCGCATTCAACTTCTAAAACATCTCCCCCGTAAGGGGTGTAGGCCAGGCCGAGCACCACACCAGAAGCCGGGCGCAAACGTACGCGGTCCTCGCTGAATTTTTCAGGGCCCAAGTATTTAGCAAGTTGTACTGCCGAAACTTCAGGCTTCGGACGTTTACGGCGCGCTAATTCAAGAGTGCGTTTACGACAAATAGACGCCAAAGATTTTTCCAATCCGCGCACTCCGGCCTCGCGGGTCCAACCATTAACTATCGAACGCATGCTCGAAAGTGGCATTTTAAGTTGCTTACTGGTCAGGCCATGTTCACGCAACTGACGCGGCAACAAGTGGCGCCGCGCAATTTGAATTTTTTCCTCGGTCACATAACCGGGGAGTTCAATAATTTCCATGCGGTCACGTAAGGCCGCTGGAATGTGATGTAAAACATTGGCCGTGGCAATGAACATTACTTTGGACAAATCAAAACGCAGATCTAAAAAATGATCGAGAAAATCATGATTCTGCGCAGGGTCCAAAACTTCAAGCAAAGCACTGGCTGGGTCGCCGCGGAAGTCTTTGCCAATCTTGTCAATTTCATCCAACACGATGACTGGATTATTTGTTCCCGCGCGGCGCACCATTTGCAAAATTCGGCCTGGAAGTGCCCCGATATAAGTGCGACGATGTCCCTTTATTTCAGCCTCGTCGCGCATGCCGCCTAAACTCATCCGTTCAAGCTTACGCCCCATCGAATCAGCAATCGCCATCGCCAAAGATGTTTTTCCAACTCCAGGAGGTCCTGAAAAACACAAAATCGCGCCGGTGTGTTCAGGTCGCATTTTGCGCACTCCAAGGAACTCTAAAATTCGTTCCTTGGCCTCGCTTAGACCAAAGTGGTCTGCATCCAAAGCCTTCTTAGCATTGTCAATGTTAATCCGGTCATTGCTGGAAACGCACCACGGCAATTCAACCAACCACTCTAAATAATTGCGCGCCACCGGATACTCCGGCGACATAGTTGGAATCATCATTAAACGATCAACTTCAACACGCACCTTTGTCGCGACTTCCTCGGGATACTTTCCCTCCTCAAGTTTCTTCAAGAAGAGCTCGCGATCGCGTTCGCTTGGCTCTTGCTCTTCGCCTAATTCGCGGCGAATGATTTTTATTTGTTCACGTAAGAAATATTGCTTTTGCTGCTCTTCAATTTTCTCACGGATTTCGGCTTGGATTTTATCTCCCAACTCCAAGGTAACGGTTTCTCGGGTTAGCCCCTCGTCAACCATCCGCAAACGTTTCTCAACTTCTAGCTCATCCAGAATAGCTTGCTTTTCATCATTGCCCTTTAACAGATATGCGGCCGAAAAATCCGCCAGCGCGCCGGCTGGTTCCATATTAGCTGCGGCCAGAGCAAAGCCTTCACCAAGGCCGGGCTGATGGCTGGCAACTTTTTGCGATAGGGACAAAACATTTCTTTGCAGTGCCTCTACCACCTCCCCGCCAGGATAAATATCCTCGGGATAACTAACCCGTGCAACCGGTTCATTTTTAAGCCTGACCCAACGATCGGTATGAAAGCGGCAAATGCCGCGACACACGTAATTTGAATTACCATCTGGCAACTTAATGCGTTTATGGATTTCAGCCACGACTCCAGTTCGCGCAAAATCCTTTGATTTCCACGGTGCCGTTTTTCCTTCGGCCATAATTAAGCCAATGTACTTACCTTGGGCGCGGGCCTTTTCCATTATTGATTCTTCAAGGCCTTGCTGGGCCATAACCGGCATGATTAAGCCAGGAAATGGGACCGAACGCGACATTGGAAAGACCATTAAAACATTTGGCGGGGTGCCCTCATGAACTAATGGAAGCTTGGCCGCTGCATCTGCTAGGGCTTCTTCAAATGGATTGTTTTCCAGCTCGTCAGAGCCGAAAACATCGGGGCGGTCGTCGTTATCTGGAATCATTTGTTAGGTCCAACAAGGGGCACGTCA
>CAZWVI010000012.1:0-23069 GCA_964637165.1 uncultured Planctomycetales bacterium | reverse complement strand
CGTCAGGGGCAAGAACTGCAATACCCTCTGATTTAGCAATCATCGCGGCGCCACAAGAGTCAGACCATACGTTGACGGCGGTGCGCATCATATCGAGTGGTCGGTCAATCGCAAGCAGTAAAAGCACTCCGTCATCTGGCAGTCCCAGCGCCTTCAAAATTGTCGCTTTGAGCACCAGCCCGGCGCTCGGGATTCCAGCCGCACCAATCGAGGCCAATAAAGCGGTTAGCACTACGAAAAACTGCATGCCGAGGGTTAAATCAAAAACCAGCGAATGGCTGGCGTAGTACTGCGACAAAAAGATTACCCCCACGCATTCATAAAGGGCGGTGCCGTCCATATTGATAGTGGCACCTAGCGGAAGCACGAATGAGGAAATTTTATTGCCGGTCTTGCCGCGCTTTTCTGCGCATTCTAAAGTCACTGGCAAGGTCATCGACGAACTCGACGTGGTAAAGGCAGTCATCAAGGCCGGCGACATTGCGCGCGCCCAACCCCAAGGTGAAATTTTCCCGACAAACTTGAGCATTAACGGCAACACGACGCAAGCATGCAACAACAAAGTGCCGGCAACTATCAACATGAAAAAGGCCAGGGGCTTAAAAACATCTAAGCCAGTTTCGCCGACCACTTTTGCAACCAAGGCAAACACGCCATAAGGCACTAGCGACAAGACCCATTCAGCAACGCGCATCATTACTTCGAAAAATGATTCGAACATTCCACGAATGCGTGGGCCGTGCGGTTCAGGGGTGCGCGCGATGAAAAATCCAATGATTAACGCAAACACAATAATTTGCAGCATCTGACCGTTTTCGCTTAACGCCGAAAAAATATTTGGCGGCACCATGCGGACAAAAATGTCGGCAAAGTTTCGCCCTTCACCTGCGGCAAAAGATTCAGGGATAACCAAACCTAGTTCTGCATCAACACCTGGCTGGAACAAGTTCACCACCAATAACCCGCCGGCGATTGCCAACAAACTGGTGGTCATGTAGTAGGCCATAGTCTTAAATCCAAGACGACCAAATTCACTACCGCCGGCTACCGTAGTAACACCACTGACAATACTGGTCAGGATTAAGGGAACGATTAACATCTTTAGTAATCGCATAAAGATGTCAGCGACTCCAACCAATGGCGCTAACCATGTGGCTCGCTCGCACCCAGGATCGATTGCGCGAGTCGTGAAGCCACCCGCCCCGGTGGTTTCAATCCAACTTATCGCGGTGAATTCTTGTAACAGAAGCCCAGCCACGATGCCTAACGCCATGCCTAAGAAAATCTTGGTGTGAAGTTTCACGGCCTAATAATAAACGCGCGCCTCCACCCCGAAGAGCGCAGGCGCGAATGAAAAAGCTTGGCGCTTAAATTTCTACTCCGAAGTAGCCCTTCAAGCCAAATCCGAAGGCCATCGAAATGACCACAAAAATTATCATTATGGTGATTTCACCACCACCAAATGGTCCGAGCGGCGCAGTTGGATATTCCACCCAAATCGCCTTAATCGGGCTGTCGGCCGGTAGCACCGGATCACCGTAGTAAATGATCGGGTCTTCTTGGGCGGCAAATTTAGTCCACGGCTCAGAGGTGCGCATGCGCGCTAAACGATTGGGGTGAGTCCCCACTTCTAAGCTCTTATTGACTGGAGTTCCTTTCCAGTTAAACACCAAATCACCGGTACCTTCCTTGCCCGCTTCAAGGGTGAAGGCCAGTTTGCCAATCATGTTGGCGCGGTTAATAATTTGGGCGCCGGCCGGCACTTCAATCTCTACATCTTTAGCTTGCACATCGTCACGAACTTCGGCTATAACAACTGTACGCGCCCCTTCTTCAAATGAATCAAATGCGTACAAAGAATTCAGTTGAAACCAAACCACCATAAATGGCGCGGCTAGCACCACCATTGGCAAAGCATTCAAGGCCAAGTAAGCGATGTTCCAACTTAGAGCACCAACAACTCCCCGACCAACGGTCGGCATATCATCTTGGAAAATCCGAATGCCCAATAAGTTGTGACTAATTTTAGCCTTAACTGCGGTAATTCCGCCTTGGGCACTAACGTGCGGGAATGCCATGATAAACAGCACTCCAGTAATCGCGCTCACTATGACTACCACCGCCAGCGGCCCAGCCCAACCAAGGGCTAAGTCAATTCCATTAAAGAGGCCGTTCATGACCTCCGGCGCCAACCAGCCAATTGCGGCAATTGCCAGGCAGATGCTGATGGTAATCAGAGTGTTACGCATTTTTGTTTTCTAGCTGATGTAGCCGAGGCCACGCAGCGATTCAGTGATGTCAGCGTCAGAAGTTCCAGCACTTTCAATTGCTTTCAATTCTTTTTCAAGCACGTGCTCGACGAATTCTTCTACCGATGAGTAACCGGCAACCTCAGCGCATTTTTTACAACGCTCGATGATTGACTTGTCTATTTTTAATTTACTTCCGAACATTTTTTGCTCCTTTTTTCTAGAACAGGGGTTTACCGTCAATTCCCGCAGGTGGCGTCACACCAAACTGCTGATAGAGAGTTGCAGTAATGTCTTCCAAGGCCGGGTCGGGCGTGGAGAGTTGGTGCTTTACGCGAGTGGCAAAAGTGCCCTTCACTAAAGCAGGGTCCATCAAGTGTGAGCCGGACCAGCGTGAGTCGTTGTTTAACAATATCGCCTCACCAGTAACATCTCCTTCTGCTGACGGGTCTGAGGCACCAAAGCCGACGTTAAAGCCAAGTTGCAAGTCAGGAGCCAGGGAAACTTGATCGCCACTAAACACCTCACTAGCAGGTAGCACCGCGGTTAGTACTTGACTGCCATCTTGGTCACGTAAGGCGAGAAGTTTGGTCTGCATTTCAGCTAGTAAAGCCGATGCTTCAGCTTCCTGAACAATACCCTGTGGTTCGCGGCCCGCACGGTTAAGAATCACCCCGTTAAAGCCTATCGCGTAAGCCTTGGTCCTTGACCAATCAACAATACTGCTATCCCAATCAACATTATGCTCATCGTCAAAGCCAGCGGTAATGCTTCCAGTGGCACCTTGTTCCTTTAGAACCAAGTAGCCCTCAGAGACGAGCCAGTCATTAATATTCATGACGCGGTGCATGGGCGCAAAACCATGGTCGGACATGATGATTAACTCAACGTCATCCCAGCGACCATCGACTTCCTTGAGCAAGTAACCGAGCATGTCATCGACCTGCGCATAGATGCGGTCAATTTGTTGTGCTAATTCCAATCCGGCGCGCGCCTGCAGTCCATAATCTGCAGTTGCCTGAGCATATTCTTTCGGCACATTGTTGTAATGACCAGGTGCTTCTTGGTGCGGGTGTTGCTCGTCCGATGTATGCCACAACATATGGCAACGCAAATCCAATGAACCTGTGTAGAAGAACAGCAGACCGCCAGTTTCATCAAATTCATCTAAGGCATAATTCAACATATTCATGCGTTCGACTAAAACCGTATCTGATTCAGAAACAAACTCACTGGTAGTTAAGAGCCCACCTTTGTAAGACTTGTAAGCGTCAGGGAAACCTTGGGTGTAATAAGGACCGATTGCATCAGCTAAATCTGCGGCGGCTTGTTCTGGATTTGAAACCGGTGAAGCTGGTGCCCATGGATCCATTTGCACAGGCGCACCGTAAGCGACAAATGGTTCAGATGATGAGAATAAAACTCTGGTCCAGCCAGCCATTGGCGCCATGCCACCCATCAAAGAATATTCGACTTGAAACCAATCAGACCAGTCGCCAAGTTCAGCAATAGCGACCGTATGGCCAAGCTCAATTGCTAAAACTGGTTCGCTGCCAGTGTTGTCAATCGTGAAGTCAATGCCCTCAGTTGTAATTGTTCCATCCAAATCCGGTGGTCCTTTTAGCTGGCCACTGGCAGTTGCAATGCCAACTCCATCAGTCATGCGCAAACGACTAACTGCAACTGGTTGCGTTGAGTAAGAGCCGGCATCCTTTTTACTCCAACCGCGTTCTTCTGAAAGGCCCGAGCGTTCGAACCACAAAAATGCCAAACCTGAGGCGGCACCGGGAAGGTCGGGAGTTCCCATGTCTGGAAATACCACGGCATTTGAATCCTCTTCCAATGGATAGTTTGCGGGAATGCGATGGATTGCCACCGGCACCCCGGCCTTGTTCAACTCATTCCAAAATGCAGGAAATTGCCGCGCATTAGTCATCTCGCCGCCAGTCACTGGCAATTTCCATCCGAACAAATTGAGTTCCAAGCCAACCGGCTCGGTGTTCGACATTGAACTTTTTAAACCATAGTTGGTGCGATCAACATGAATAAAGTCGTACAAACCATGCTTGCCAGGATTAACTCCAGTAATGAAGTTGGACCATGCCACCGGCGATTGCGGTGGCCAGGAAGTTTGCAGGTCGGTAAGCATTCCTGCCTCGACAAACTGCTTAAAGTTTGGCATTAAACCGCGGGCGATGCGTTCCTTAACCATGTCTGGGTCAAGACCATCAACGCCGAGCACAATTACGCGCTTATCATTGCTTTGGACGGCTTCATCGGCACAGGAACTAAATCCAATGGCCATCGAGGCAATTAACAGGGAAACTAATGTTGATTTAGGCATCGACTTGCTCCTGACTATAAATTGGTGAACCTTGCATGTGTTCAGGAATTTTTGCGCCGAACAGGTTGAGCGCGGTTGGACCGAGGTCCATCAAGTCAGGCTCTTTTGTGTCAAGCGGCCACTCTGAAAAAATTACCCCGGGAACCTCGCGCGGGTCAATGCAGTGGTCACCCGACCAGGACTTAGTGTTATCGGAGAATGTTTCCACCGGCACGCAACCAGTGGCACAATCCCATGAGTTGCGGTAATCGCGTTTGTAACCCATGAACAAATCAGGTGCTTCAAACACGTAAGGTCCCGTGAAGATAGATTCAGAATCAAACACTTCACGGAAAATTGTTTTTCCAGTCTTTGGATCCTCAAGTGCCATCAAGCCAGCTTGAATTTCCTTCTTCAAGTTTCGCAACTCTTCACCTTCAGCAACGATGCCATCGCGTTCGCGAGCTTTACGGTTAATAAAAATTCCAGTTAAACCCATTGAGAATGCGCGAGTCTTATCCCAATCGACGTCCTTCATCCACTCGCCACCAATTTGTTTGCCACTAGCTTCATCGATTGGTGCGTCACTCTTCAATACCAAGTAACCATTGTCACGCAACCAAGCGTTAAGGTTTACACCGCGCTTAAATTGGCAAAATCCGTGGTCGGAAATCACCATTAACAAATCGCGATTCTTTTTAAGCTTTTGACGCAATTCGCCAATCAGCTCATCGGCCTTGGCATAGATTTCGGCGATCTTGTCCTTGCCCCATTCAGTATCCTTGCCTTCGTTGGCTGGGTGCTCTGGGTCTAAGTAACGGTGGAACATGTGCGACACGCGGTCGGTTCCATCAAACACACACACCACTGAACCCTTGCGGTTAGTTGCAAGTGCGTCCCACAATTGTTTGCGGCGTTCTTCCCAAATGTTAAGCGCCTGTTTCCAGAAGGCTTCTTCATCAATCACTCTCTCATTCAAAGCCCAAGTGTCTTCGGCCAAACCTAAAGTGGTAAACGGTCCGAGTTTCTTGGCGAGGTAAATCGAGTAAACAGTTGGATGCGAAATTGGCATCACCGGATTGGCCGGATCAATCTGAATTGGAGTCATGTACAAACCAAATTCAGGTGATGTTCCCATGCAATAAAAACGCGCAATACCAGCAATCTTCATTTTGCTTTCACGCGACTTAAACTCAAGGTTAATCCAATCAGAGTATTCTTTCATTCCAAGTTCGATTATCTGTTGATCATTTGCCGGCCCAATAGTTAAGCGCATGCGTTTATCTTCCTCCAGCACATCAATGCGCATTGGAATTCGCATCGCCGAATTCGTTTCATCCGGTGGACCGGAAATTGAACAACGCATGGTGTCGCCTTGGCGGCCAACGATGTTTACATCTCCACCCGCATCGGCTTTACCTGAACCGGTATCAGTAGTCCAAAAACTGAACGAGCCTTGAGTACCTTTCAAGTCAGGTACGCACATGCCACTTAAACAAGCACCATGAAATTTTTCCGGTGGAAAAGTTATCGGAACCCGAATAATGTTCGAGAAAATTTTGCGATCGCCAAGATACGCCCACCATGGCCGTCCTTTACGTAATAGACGCATGTCTTGTGAAGTTGACTTAAACAACTCCAGCTTGCCAATTTTAATTAAGGCTTTTTCAGCGGTGGTGATTTCACTACTCGAAAGTACCGGTAGGTAGGTACAGGGATCGCGCGTGATGAAATCAAAGATGTTGTGGCGGGAAGCGTCAACACCCGTGGTAAATGATGACCAAGCTACCGGCGACATCGATGGATAAGCTGACTTGAGCGGTCCGAAGTGACCTTCAGCTGCTAAAGCTTTCAAATTTGGCATGCGACCTTCATCCATGAAGCGTTGCGCCAATTTAGGGTCCATGCCATCGAAGCCAACAATGACCATGCGTTTAATCCGGCCTTTGATGCGACCCTTGCCGGACAACAATCGAACCACGACCTTTAACGGGTAAGCAGCAACGATGCCAATAGCCAAGGCCAGTGCACCGACCAAAACTAAGCCACCAGACAAGACGGCAACACCAGCACCAGGGCCGATGTAGGCCATTGCTGGTTCAGGTGAAACCAAAAAAGCGGCGCAAGCCGCGATGATTAGACGGTATTTTCCGGAGCGAGTCATTAAATGTCGGCCGTGGGGTGTCCAAATCATAGGACAAGGGCACCCATCGACAAAACGTCAATGGGTGCCCTAAAAAACTAATTAGGCTTGTGCTGCTTCAACTGCAGAAATCATGTTGTTGCTCTCGAGGTATTCGAGAATAACGGCCAATGATTCTTCAGGAGTTTGTGTTTCAGAGTTGACTGTAACTTCAGGAGATTCTGGAGCCTCGTAAGGATCAGAAATACCAGTAAAGTTCTTAATCTCACCTGAAAGAGCTTTTGCGTAAAGACCTTTTACGTCACGCTTGCAAAGCTCATCAATGCCACACTCAGCGTAAACTTCAACAAAGTTGCTGCACATGCTGCGAACTTGATTGCGAACTTCAGCGTAAGGTGAAATTGCTGCAGTCATGGCGATTGCACCATTACGTGCCAAAAGCTTGGCTACGTAACCGATGCGGCGCACGTTGGTGTCACGGTCTTCCTTAGAGAAGCCAAGACCTTTTGACAGGTTCTCGCGAACTTCGTCACCATCAAGAATCTCGACGGAACAGCCGCGCTTGCGCAATTCAGGCTCAAGCATGCGAGTAAGAGTAGATTTTCCAGAACCGGACAAACCGGTAAACCAGAGAACGAATCCAGAGTTGTTGCTCATTGTTCTATTTTATTTTTTAGGGGAATGTTTTTGGGGAGATCAGCGGAGTTTGCCTTCAAGGAAAGGAACCTCGAAAACTTTTTCGTGCATGATCGGACCGTGGCCAAAGTAGCCGTCCTCTCCGAACAGTTCGCCGTGGTCGGCAGTAACAATTACCCAAGTATCCTTAGGCAACATGTCCCAGAGGCGCGGAAAGACCACTTGGTCTAGGTAGCGCACGGTTTCAATTTGGCGTTCGCGACATTTATTGATCATTTCCATGTCCATAAAATCGCCAGACTCATTGTCCGATGCCAAGTTGCCGGTTTCATCAATCTGAGTATCAAGTTTACGGAAAATTCCGTTAACCCCAGAGATGTGCGGCAAGTCATTTGAATCCTCGTTCGGCAAACCATATGGGTAGTGAGTTTCACCAACGTTCATTAAGTAGAACTGTGGAACATTACCTTTTAGGCCCTTGGAAGGACGAGTTTTGTAGTGATCTTCAAACTCGTCAAGCATCGACAACATGTCGTTATGCTTCTTCATAAGTTTGAATGTATCGAAGTCTTTGTTAACCCCGGTAGCTGGGTTCAACACTGGCAATGAAACCATGGCATTGGTTTCGTAGCCCTTCTTCTTTAAGTAACTAGGCAGCCATAGGTGAGGAATCATGGCCTCAAAGCCAGCGTCCTCCACACCGAGGCGATCTTTAAATTTGTAAAGATCGTGCTTGTAGTACTCTGACGCATAAACCTTTTCTGGGCTGGTGTGTGGCACCAATCCAGTTAGCAGGTTGTAATGGGACGGAGCCGTCCATGCGGCGTATGAGTAACGACGCTCGACATTATCGAGCCCGCCACACAACTTCGCGATGTTGTTCGGCTCCGCCGCCATGAACGAATCCCAGCGGCAGGAGTCAAGGGTGATGACGAGCAGATGATTCTGCTCCCGTTTCTTTCCGAAGATTCCAAACATGAGATTCTCTATCGGCTAATTAGGCTTCAACCTTTTGGGCGTATGACTCAATCAAGATGTCGGCAACTTCCGGGCGCGAGAATTCGGCCGGAGGACGCTCACCATTAGACAGCATGTCGCGCACTTTGGTTCCAGAAAGGAAGATTTTATCTTCTGGGCCAGCTGGGCTCGACTTGGTGGTAGCCATGCCGCCAGTTAGCTTGCAGTAGAAAGAGTGCTCGAAGCGTAAAGTGTTGATGCCAATTTCGCCTTCCTTGAACTCATCAAAGATTGCTTGAGCATCGAAAGTTCCGTAGTAAGAACCAACGCCAGCATGGTCACGACCAATAATGATGTGGGTAATGCCATAGTTCTGACGACAAAGCGCGTGGAGCAAAGCTTCGCGTGGTCCACCGTAGCGCATGGCTTGTGGGTAAACAGCAAGCATGGTGCGGTCAAGTGGGTAGTACTTGGACAAAATCGCGTGGTAGCACTTCATGCGCACATCCGATGGGATGTCATCAGCCTTAGTGTCACCAACCAATGGGTGAATAAGCAAGCCATCAGTTTGCTCAAGAGCAACCTTAGTTAGGTATTCGTGAGCACGGTGAATTGGGTTGCGAGTTTGGAAAGCGGCAATGGTGTCCCAGCCCTTTTCGGCGAATGCAGCGCGAGTTTGGGCTGGAGTCAAGCGAAACTCGTTGTGCTTGTCGTAAGCAGGTAGTGTAATCGCTTGGAATGTACCGCCAATGTATGTATTACCGATTGACTGCAAGTAGCCCCATGCTGGGTGCTCGTCGTCACCTTTGAAGCACTTTTCCAATTCGGCGCGCTTGTCAGGGTTCCACTTATCCGAGATGGTCATAACACCTAGAAGTGCGCCATCTTCAGTTTTTAGTGCAACTTCAGCACCAACTTCGAAAGCCGAGCCATCGTCGTCACCTTTGGTTGCAAGCACAACTGGCAGCGGCCAAGCGGCACCAGATGCGAGGTGCATGTTGTCACAAACACCTTCGTAATCAGCTTGACCCATGAAGCCCTCAAGTGGGCTCATTGCGCCAGTGGCGATCATTTCGAAGTCAGAAACTTCGCGTGAATTAAGAGTAATAACTGGAAGTGATTCAGCTTTTGCAGCCAAAGCTTCAGCATCGGCGCCTTCAAGAAGACGATTGACAAGAGTTCCACCGTGAGGAGCGATCATTTTTTGTTTTTTGGTTTGGGCTATTCGAGGTAGCCAAGATTGCGGAGTTTTTGTTTGATGGCATTGAGCTCATCTGGGGAGAAGTCATCTTTGCCCTTGGTTTCCACCTCGCCCATCAAATCTCGCAGAACAAACACAATAAAGTCAGTCGGCGATGAAAAACCTGAGTTTTCAATCACCTGTTGTATCCGCCGGTAGAGCGGACGCGGGATCTTTACGGTTACGCGGGATTCTTTTTGCATGAGACAAGGCCTAGAGACTGTCCGGGTGAGGATTGTACACTAATCGGAGTGCGACTGGAGTGTAAATCGTCAACTATTCGGAGCGTTACATTAGCCCAATTAGAGTCACTCAGTCTAAGTAGTGTCTTTATCGGCAGTTACTGAAGAAAATTCATGCATTCAGCCGAAATAAGCCGTAGAGAAGGTAAAATTACGCTTCGACCACCCCACAACAACCACAAAAAAACCAGATGAAAATCACAACAACTGTTGCAAGCCTTTTATTGGCAAGTCTTTGCGCTTGCGGAGGCGAGTCATCCCAAAGCTGGAGCGATGCCTTCAGCGCAATTGAAGCCGGCGACCAGGCCAAGGCTGCCAGCGATTCCGATGCCGCCATTACCGCCTACACATGGGCAAGCGAAAATTCAGGTGGCGACCAAAAGGTCCTCTGCGCTGCATTGCTTGGCCTCGGCGAAGCTCAATCCAAAAATGATCCGGAAGCTGCAATTGCGGCATTTGCCCGCGCCGCCCAAGAAGGTGGCAACGCTTACAACTTTGCGGCCAGCCAACGGGTTATTGATGCCTGGCTTAATGCAGGAGTTGTTGAGCTTTGCGAGTCCTCTCTTAGCGAATCGGCGGCGAAATTTGCTAGCGATGTCGACAAATTAAATCCACAGCGCAAAGCCTTGGAAGCCCTAAAGTCGGGTGACACCGATGCCCTATCTGCTCTCGGCTACGTCGGAGACTAATCTCAATGCGCACCTCACTACTACTTATGGCTACCGCTCTGCTTGCCAGCGCCTGCGACCATCAAACTTCTTCCCAGCCAGGCTTGATCCTGGCGCGCTCCAATTTCATCAACGGCACCACCCCATCAGGAATGATGGTGCTCCGCAACGACGGAGAATCGTGGCTGGCACATGAGCACATTGCTGAAGCAAATGCCATTGAAGTTCAACTTGGCAAAATTAAAGCCGATGAAAGCGTTTGTTTGCGTCAAGGAACGGGACCAGCATCACGCTTAATGCCGGGCAATCCAGAAGATGGCGGCTGGACCTTGGAGACCATTGACGGACTCAGCGAGAGCGATGTTCACTGGATTACTAAAAAGAAAGATGGTTTGGCAAAAACCAAAAAATATGAGTTGTCGAGCGGCAACGTCTTCCACAAAGCAATGTGGTTTGATCCAGCATTTGGCGAGCCAGGCATTTTGACCATTAGTGGTGCCTGCGGTTTCCTACAAATTTGGCGACAAAGTGCCCCTGGTGCCAACGATTGGACACCGGAAACTTTATGGACTGAGTACGTTGGCGGACGCGAACAACGTTTTCGCGATGTTGAAGTTGGCGATGTTGACAACGACGGCCAAGAAGAATTAATTGTGGTGACCCACGACCTTGGCGCGGTTTATGTTTTAGACCAAACTGCCGAAGGAATGGTCGCTCAAGAATTACACCGCACAACTGACCGCTGCTATGTTCACGAAGTTGAAATCGGCGACGTCAATGGCGACGGCAAGCTTGAATTTTTCACCACACCATCTGAACCCAACAAGTTGGACGGACAAAAGCAAGCTGGCGACATTGACATGTACCAGTGGGATGGCAGCAGTTACCAACGGTCGGTAGCCGCACATATGGCAGACCAACACGCTAAAGAAATCTTAGTTTGTGATTACGACCAAGATGGAACTAGCGAACTTTACGCTGCCTTGGAAGTTGAAGGACTTGAAGGTCAAGTTGTCACCATTCGCCAATGGCAGTGGCAAGATGGCGCAATGGCTAAAACTGCCAACATTCCACTTGACGGCGCAATGTGTCGATTCCTAAACCTTGCCGACACTAACGGTGATGGTGTAAACGAAATCATTGCCTCAACTCGTTCTAAGGGCATCTTTGAAGCACACATCGATGACGCTAGCTGGGTGGTCAACAAAATTGTGCCTGGTTACGTTTCTTCTGGCTTTGAGCACGCCACCATGGTGATGGACTTTGACGGCGATGGTCGTGACGAGTTGTTTGTTGCTTCAGACAACCAAAAGAAAGTGCGCCGTTTTTGGTTTGTTGAAGGAAAGAAAACTTTCGACAAGGAAGATGTGATTGACTTCGCCGGTCAAAATTACATGTGCTGGAACATTATGCCGTTTCCGGCAGGCAAGTAAATGCCACTTGGGCGAGCCGGACGCAGCGATTGGTTGTTGCTAGTCTTGCTCGCCTTAGCGGCGGCGATTACTTGGGTTTTTGTGACGAACCCAAGTCCTCAAGCTCATAGCATTGAAATCGACGGTGGGTCTAATCACATTTCAGGATCTTCACCTACTCCGGCAACAACAGCTGAAAGTAATAACCGACAAGGCGCTTTTAAAAAAACACACTTAGATGTATTTGGGCAAATTACTTGCCCTAAGTGGACAGAACGACCTGAGCAAGTCCTCATTACTCTAGAGCCTCAGCCAGGAACACTTGGAAAGCCTCGCCAACTTAAAGTCTTTGCCCAACAGACCAGCTTTGAGTTCAACAATCTGGAAGTTGGAAACTGGGAATTAAGCGCGACTGCAGATGGCTTTCAAAGCTTTAAGTCTCTGCACACTTTTTCCGACAAACAAGAACGCATATCGCTATTGGTGCCAATGGTTCCGGCCAACTTGCTGCGTGGCCGCGTTGTCGATTCGCGCGGGGTTGCGGCCAACAATTGCCAAGTTAGTGCCATTCGAGATGTTGAAGATAAAACTCGGGCAGTGCTTCCCTTGACTAGCTTCACAGACTTGAACGGAGAATTCACAATCGAGGGTGTACGGCCAGGAATTTACAATGTTCATCCAGGTCCACCGCGCGCGCCTCTCGCCGCTTCAATTCAAATCCAACTAGCCGGCGCCGAAGCCTGGGTTGAGTTGGCTCTGCCGCCGACCGGATCGGCAAAAGTAAAAGTCATCGACTTTAATAGTGACGAGATTGTCCCTAAATTAGTCGTCACTGCGCGGCGTTGGCAAGGCGAACAAGCACACCCTAAGGTGCGCGACAGTCACTTAGAAAGTGTGCGCAGCGATGTAGATGGAATTGCGATTTTTTCGCATTTACCTCCTGGCGAATATTCGTTCACTGTTCAAGGCAGTGGCTACCGCCAACGAATTGTCAGACGGGCAATCATTCAAGGTGAAGCGATTGAAATATCCGTAAAGGTTCGCGCCTTAAAGTGAGAACCAAGGAATCTCCACTACGCGAAGCACTGCGGCTTTCTTGGCCGGCAACTTTTGCCCTGCTATTACATTCTGGCTATCGAGTTAATGACCAATTCTGGATTCAAAATCTGGGCCCCAACGCCCAAGCCGCACTTGGCATTACCGGCTTCATGCTCATTTTCAATTTTGCCTTTGTGCAAATTGGCAACGCTGGAATTTTGGCACGCGTTGCCAAACATACCGGCGCGGGCAACCACAAGGAAGTGCTCAATGTATGCACAACAGGCCTTAACGCGGGAACTGCTTTGCTGGCCGTCATTGGCCTGATTGGTTATGCGATTACGCCATTCCTAGTACGTCTCCTGGGCGCAACAGGCGAGGTCGCCGACCATGCGCAAGACTACTTAAAGATTATTTATCTATGCCTACCTTTCATTGCATTAAAACCAGTAGTAGATGGGATTTTCATCGGAATCGGCAACACCATCATGCCAATGTTGCTGGCGGTGGTTTCAGTTGGATTAAATTTCATCTTGAACCCCATATTAATTTTCGGTTGGGAAGCGGTCGGCATTCCGGCGATGGGAGTTACGGGCGCAGCTTGGGCAACAGGCATTGCCAGAGGCATTGGCGGGCTAGTCGGAGTATATTTCCTACGCAAAAATTATTCTATAAAACTTAACGAGGGCAAGTTTGATTTCCATGAGTTAATTATGATTAGCAAGGTTGGAATTCCTGTGGCATTGTCAACCGCGGCCTACGCCGGATGTTTTATTGCAGTTTTAAAAACTAGCATCGAACCATTTGGAGCAAATGTTCAAGCCGGTCTCGGAATTGGTTTTTCAGGGATTGAGGCCCTTTCTTACTGTTCTTTTTTTGGACCAGCGATGGCCGTTTCAGGAATGGTTGGACGACGCCTTGGCGCAAAAGATTTTGCCGGAGCACGCGCCGCTGTTTCAGTTTGCTTGCGCCTATCAGTTGGCATTGCGGCCTTTTACACCGCGGTCTTTTTTGCCATCCCTGAAATTTTGGCCTCGGTTTACACTTCGGTGCCCGCGGTAAAAAAAGAAGTGGTTATTTACTTAACCGCGGTCGCCTGGAGTCAAATCCCTACTGCAATTGAATCAGTGTTAGCCCGCGCCTTAACTGGTGCCGGCAAATCAACTGGAACTTCAATTATTTCCACCGGAGGTTATTTGCTGCGGATTCCTCTCGCCTGGGCGATTGGCCACTCTCTCGGGTATGGCCCAATTGGAGTTTGGTGGGCACTCAACATTTCTAATTTCCTTAAAGTTGCGGCTATAGTTCCAGTCTACCGCAGGGACATGAACGCCCTTGCGCAAGCAGCTAAACCACGTGGCTAAAAAAGGAATAATTACCCCCGCTGACTTCCCACTCGAACAGGTCTTCATGGGCCCGGAAGAGTTTGGTGAATACAATCCCCAACGGCATGAGTTCTTACAACTCACCAACATTCTTCATTACGACCAAGAGGCCAACCTCTTAGTCGCTCACCGCAAGGTTGAAGCTGAAGAATGGTGGTGCCGAGGACACATTCCAGGGCGGCCGATTTTGCCCGGCGCGGTCATGATTGAAATGTTAGCGCAAGCTGGTTCACTGCACTCGCATTTCGAATTCAAATTCCCCAAAGATACCTTCATCGGATTCGCCGGTTTAGATTCGGTGCGCTTCCGCGGTTCAACCGGACCAGGTGTTGACTTAATAATCGCCGGCCGAATTAGTGGCGGCTCAGCGGCACGCAAAGCATTTCGCTGGAAAGGCCAAGTCCTGCGCATGGATGGCAGCATTCTTTGCGAAGGCGAAGTTTTTGGTATGGGAGTTTAAGACTCCGTGGATTCCGGTTCGGGATCCATAACTTCATTTACATCTAGTTCCAAGCAGACGCAGCCTGCGCCCAGCAAATCGCCAATCGATGGATTACTGCGCCCTTCATCACCTGAAATCGCTTCCTTAATATAAGTTCCGTGGGCTGAATTAATCCCCACGCGCCAGCTATCCTCAAGTTTTTCAAAACTCATTATTTGCAACCATCGCTCGCGTTCTAAATCAGCACGCCGATGCGCAACCCGCTGCGGGGTACGTTGAACAATTGTGAAGCGACCTTGCTCAATCAAAGCATTTAACTTTTCTTCAATCTCTTGATCGCTTACCCCTTCACCAACCTTGATTCTTGCACCATATTCTTTGGCGCACTTGGCTTCCTTGATTTCAACAATTCGCTTGCGCTCGCAGTAGCGTAAAGAATTAATTTCTAAACGACCCTCATTGCGACGATTAACTTCTTGTGCCAACTCATCCAAATCAATCATTGGATTTTTGCACTTTAGAGCTTCAAAAACGAATAGTCGCCCGCGACCCAACATTCGCACATCCATATCCTCGCGACCGGCACCGTGAAACTTGTTGCGCCGAGATTTGAGCCGTGGCAATGCTACCCAAGCAAATAATTCCTGAACGGAGTCGCGCGTCAACTTGCCGAATCCTTCGCAGCGCTCACAACCCTTGCCGCGACACTCTGGACAAAAGAATTTTGTTTGTGGCAAATCACGGGACAATTTCCGATAGCGACCCTCAATAAACACTTTGACGGGTTCTGTGTGATTGGTTGATTGCTTAGTCATCAGGGGCGAGGCTACGATTATGGGTATGTGGCCTGAAGTGTTTCGTTTTGAACTGTTTGGAGCTGACCGAGTACTGTCCTCATTTGGACTGTTTGTGGCGGCCGGCTTTCTTGTTGGGGTGTGGATGGCAACTAGACTAGCTGGCCGCTATGGCGAGAATCCCGAGCGCGACCCCTTGGCAGTTCCAGACATCGCCTGGTGGTGTTTAATCGGAGTCATGGCCGGTGGACGGCTAGCTTACATCATTGTCAACTGGCCCTACTTCTTTGACAACCCAATCAAAATCTTTGCCATTTGGGAAGGTGGAATGGTGATGTACGGCGGCTTCATTTTAGCCGCCACTCTAGGAGCTTGGAAGGCACGCCAATTGAAGATGAATGTCTCGGCCGCACTTGATTGGGGACTTACCGGGGGCTTTCTCGGACAGGCAATTGGACGCATTGGTTGTTTGATGGTCGGCGATGATTACGGCCGGCCGACTGACGTCGCTTGGGGATTAACTGTGCCCGACCCGCTCCCACAAGGCTCGCTTTTCCCAGAGGAATTCGTTGGCCAATTGCTGCACCCAACGCAGCCGTACATGCAACTCAAAGCCTTAAGTTTATTTTTCCTTGGACTGTGGTTATTACGCCGCAAAAGTTTCCACGGTCAAGTAACTTGCGTATTAATTGCCGGCTATGCAGTCTTACGATTTGTTGTTGAATACTTTAGGGGCGACGCCCTCGCACGCGGCGGAGTTTTCCGAGATGGATTTGGCCCACTCGAAGTTGAGTCAGGGCTAATCGGTCGCCATGATGTAGAGTTGTTGTTCTCATCTTCGCAAATGGTTTCAATGGTGATGTTACCCTTGGCAATCATTGGTTACTGGTATTTATCCAGGAACAGAACAACTATTCCGCCAAAGTCTAATCAGATTGCCGGCGCATAATGTTCTTAGCGGGAATTGACGAGGCAGGCTATGGCCCATTACTCGGACCATTCACCGCCGGTTGGTCACTATTTCGAGTTCCGGACGCCCAACTCAACCTATGGGAAGTAACCGCCAAAAGTTGTCATCCCAAGCCACCGCGCAAAGATCGGCGTTTAATGATCAATGATTCCAAAAAAGTAAATGCCGGACCGCGTGGTCGCGAAAAACTAGAACGGGCGGTGGCGGCCTTTCGGGAATTGGCGGCCGGTGGCGAGCATGGTCTCGACAATTGGTTAAGCAGCCCTCCAGCATCAAGCCGCAAATGGTTGCAAGCAGCACCTTGGTTTAAAAAACTTGATGGGACCTTATGCAGTTTGGCGGACCGTTCGCGTGCGAAGTTGGACGCCAATTTGATTTTGCGCGATTTAGAAAATAGTGGCTGCACTTTTGCCGGATTTGGTAGTCGTGCCGTACCTGCTGGTGAATGGAATTCCTTGATTGACCATTTTCAATCAAAGGGGCTAGTGTTGTTTGAAGTTACCATGAACTTAGTTGAGCACGTCCTCAAGTTAAGTGATGGAAGCCCCATCCGCATTGAATGCGACCGCCACGGGGCGCGCCGGCGTTACGGTCAAGCACTCATGGAAAGATTTAATACCGACTCAATTGAAGTGCACGCCGAAACCGCAAGTGGCTCCTTGTACACCCTCATGATGGGCGGGCGCAAAGTTGAAATTCGTTTTAGCCAAGAAGCCGACTTGAATTTTTTTCCAGTGGCATTGGCCTCGCTGGCCGCCAAGCAAACTCGCGAGCGCTTAATGGACCAATGGAATACTTGGTTCAATCAGCGCCTGCCTGATATTCGCCCGACTAAGGGTTATACCCAAGATGGCCGCCGTTGGTTACACGATGTTGGCGATGCTCTTGATGCATTCAACATTGACCAACGCTTATTAAAGCGTATTCGCTAAGTATTACTTATTGCCGTTGCTTTCCTGGTCCTTAAAGAACTGAAAGAACGGGTTTGTTGGATCGATTTCTTCTTTCCAACGACCGGCTTGAGGGTCTTTACCCAATTTAACTTTTTCATGCTTGTTGCCGCGGTCATCATTATTACCGCGACCACCACCGGGACGAGATTTAGGTCGTGAATCTAGGCCGTGAGCCGGAATGCTCCGGTCTTCGCGCGCACCGCGACCGCCGCCCTTGCGACCTTTGCCGGCACCGGTACCGCCAGCACCCTTGCCGCCGCCCTTAGCTTTAAATTCTGGTTTTTCACCACTAGTAAGAGACAAACGGAAACGCTGTTTTTCTAAGTCAACACTCACCACGCGCGCGTCAACGGCTTGGCCGACCTCGAGCACTTCGGCCGGATCTTTAACAAATTGGTCGGCGACTTGGGAAACATGGACAAATCCATCGCGTCGTAGCCCGACATTAATGAAGGCGCCAATTTCAGTTACACGAACAACTTTTCCTTTTAGGACTTTGCCAATTTCGAGGCCTTCGATGCGACCGCCTTTGTTGGCGTGCATCCGTGGTCGGCGTCCGCCGCCGCGCGTAAGACTGCGCCGCAGCAAATTAGGAACCCGTGGGTTCCAATCATTTTTTTCTAAACATTCAGCCCAATCAAGATCGGTGACTTTGGCAGGATCGCGCAACACATCATCCAATTCAAGGCCATCTTTAGCTGCAATTACTTCGCGCAATGCCGCATAGTAGAGCGGGTGGAGTGAACGGGTGTCGAGTGGATCCTCACCCCCACGGCAACGCAAGAAGCACATTGCAACTTGCCAATCGCTTTCACTTAAAGCGAGGCGACTTTGGAAATCGGCCAGCGAATGAAATGGTCCAGTTGCACGTTCTATTTCAACACGTGCGGCATCAATGCCCGGCACAGCTTTTAATTCATCGTGCGAACCTTGATTAATATCGACACCACGCAGGGCCAAAATTGACTGTACGAAAACTTGTTCGAATGTATCCAAGCGGTGTGGATTAATTTCACTCCGGCCGGCCACGAATGAACGAACAATGTGCGGAGTATGCAAAACCGCGGCGCGAGGACAGTGCGCTAAGCGCGCCAACATCAAAGATTGACGTTCGTCATGAGTTAGATGGGAATCCTCTAGGCGGCGTGCGACTTCACGAAGCAAGGTGCGGACGACCGCAACTGGCACCAGCACTTGGCGCACCTTGACTTTATGTTGCTTTGCGATTTTGCGAATCAACTCGAGCAGTTTGCCGCCGTGGTTACGGGTCGGAGAATCAGCTTGAAGAGCCGCCACTTGAGGCAAATCTTCGCCGAAGAATTTGCTGAGTTTTTCTTCGCAGTCGGCATCTTTGGGGCTGACTACGGTAGCGCGCATAAAGGTGCTTTCGGAACTTAATAAGGCCAACTGAACTTTGCCACTTCGTTGTGCAGCAATGCCAATTATTTTGCCCTCTTGCCTACCGCGGTCCAAGGCAATGTGTGCATGGTTCCAAGCGTGTTCAAGAGCGGCGTTTTCAGCTAAGTGCTTAAGTCGGGCCCGCGCTTCCTGAATGAAACGTGGCATGCGTTCTTGTGCACAGAAATTCCTAAACAATGTCAGGTAACTATCGCGTTCTTGTGGTGGCGATTCAACATCAGATTCAAACACTGCATCCATTTCGGCTGGCGAATATTCAAACTCAACCTTTAAGGCGTGGGCATGTTCGCCACGACGAATCGCCAAGTAAGAACTTGCTGGAAACGATGCTAGCGAATGTTCAATTCCAACGAATTGTTTGAATGACCGCTGCTCTTCTTCTTTACCTTCACCAGCGACTACTTTCACTTTCGCAGTCTTGCGGAATACCGCGCGGGTAGCTGTTGCAACTTTGACATTTCCACGCAGAGCTTCAATAAATTCTTGATGCGCTTCCTTCTCAAGTACTTCGATCCCCTCGGGAGCAGAAGCTGGATGAATTGCCAAACTAATATCTTCTAGTGTTCCGTCGTCAGCAGCGTCTCGGGCGAGTTCTTCAATTTCAGGTAATTCCTTACCGTCCAATACGCTTAGCAAATTGACTCGGCGGCGACTAACTGGCCCTTCAGCCTTTAAGCCATCGAGCAACAGTTCGAATCCGAGTGGGCTCGGAAATGCGCACGCGAGGACGGGATCGGCAAGTTGCAACCATGCCGGGTTCTTACCGTCGGCAAGAGAATCGCGAAGGTGACGAAAAACCGGCACCTTAAGGCCAAGAGCTCGTGCAGCGTGCTGCTCGCCCCGAGGCTTGTTTGAGGAAGTCATAGTTGCGGATTCTACCACTTCCAAAAAAAAAAGGGGGCGGCAAGAGTGCACCTCTTGCCGCCCCTAAATCACCAAGCTTTAATTATGCTTCTTGGGTATCGCTGAGCAGTTTCTCTGCAATGTAAGCAGGTACCTCACGGTAGCCAAGTGGCTCCATTGAGAACATTCCACGACCTTGGGTTAGGCCACGCAAACGGCCGGCGTAGTTGAACATTTCAGCGATTGGCACTGATCCGCGCACTTCGCGCAAATCGCCAGTTACGGCAATCTCGTCAACCGCAACACGGCGGGTGTTAAGGTCGCCGACGACATCGCCAATGAACTCTTCTGGCACTTGTACCGAGAGTTTCATGTAAGGTTCCAAAACAGTGGTGTTGCCTTCGCAAGCCATGCGGAAGCCCAACATTCCTGCTGATTGGAATGCCAATTCACTGGAGTCAACCTCGTGAGTTTTTCCGTAGTGAAGACTCGCCTTGATGTTCACGAACAGCCAACCGATTCGGCCTCCGCTCTTCATTTGGTTGGTAATACCAGCTGCAACCGCAGGAATAAACTGACGTGGAATTACTCCACCCTTAATTTCGTCAACGAACTCTAGGCCGTCATCTTCAGCGTCCATGTTTGGCTCAAAGCGAATGTTAGCCACCGCAAATTGACCCGAACCACCTGACTGTTTGACGTGGCGTGCTTCGACGTCTTTTTCAGCAGTAAGAGTTTGACGGTATGCAACCTTTGGTGCGCCTACTGTAATCGGCACTCCGTGGTCGCGATCGATTCGCGTGGTGATGATTTCAAGGTGAAGCTCACCCATTCCTGAAATCACGATCTCATCGGTTTCGTGATCAACTGATGCACGGAAAGATGGGTCTTCTTTACAAAGGTGGCCAAGTACGTCAGCCAACTTGTCGCGATTCTTCATCGACTTTGGCTCAATTGACATTGAAATCACCGCCTCCGGGAATGTCATTGATTCCAAGACAACTTGATCTTTCATGTCGCAGATGGTGTCGCCAGTTGTGGTGTTCTTAAGACCAACTACGGCACAGATTTCACCAGCTTGGGCGACGTCGACGGCTTCGCGTTTATCGGCGTGCATAAACATCAAGCGACCGACCCGTTCGCGCTTGCGAGTACGTGGGTTGAGAACTTGGTCACCTCGGCTGAGGGTGCCAGAGTAGATGCGCACAAATGTGAGGTCGCCGTTAGGGTCGGCGATTGTCTTAAATGCCAAACCAGAAAACGGTTCACTGGAGTTCGGTCCACGCGACAAGATGATTTCTTCATCTTTTGGATCAAGGCCGGTCACCGAACCTACTTCAAGTGGGTTTGGCAAGTAGGAGTTAATTGCATCCAACAAGAACATTATGCCTTTGTCGTGAAGTGCTGAGCCACAGAAAACTGGGTAAGCGTGGCGTACCAATACTGCTTCATGAGTAGCGCGTTGAATTTCTGCGTTAGTTATTTCTTCACCTTCGAGGAATTTTTCAACTAGGTCGTCATCCACTTCGATTAGTTTTTCAACCATTTCGTTGCGGCGCTCCTCGACAAGTTCGAGCATATCGGCAGGAATTTCAATGTCTTCCATTTCAGTTCCGGCGGACCCCTCAACGAACTTGCGTGCGGTGCGGGTTAATAGGTCAATGATTCCGTAGAAATCTTTTTCCTTGCCAAGTGGAATCTGCATGCGGACGGCATTCGCCCCGAGGCGATTAATGATAGTCTCGTAAGCTTTATCAAAGTCTGCACCAGTGCGGTCCAACTTGTTGATAAAACAAATCCGTGGCACTTCGTAGCGGTCAGCCTGGCGCCAAACTGTTTCAGATTGCGCTTCAACTCCGGCAACTCCATCGAACACCGCAACAGCACCATCCAGAACGCGTAATGATCGTTCAACTTCAACGGTGAAGTCAACGTGACCTGGGGTATCAATAATATTGATCTGTTTGCCGCCCCAATTGCATTGAGTTGCCGCCGAAGTAATGGTAATTCCTCGGTTGCGCTCATCTTCTTGGTAGTCCATGGTGGCAGCGCCATCGTGAACCTCGCCAATTTGGTGAGTACGACCCGTGATGAATAGGATGCGTTCAGTTACGGTTGTTTTACCAGCATCAATGTGGGCCATGATGCCGATGTTGCGAATAGCCTTAAGTCGCTTCTCGTCCTGTGGATTGAGAGCGAAAGCGGCGGATGATTCGGTTGCGGTAGACATTGTTTTTTTGTCAGGGTGATTTAGGTGAACTGGTACCACTTGTGGACCTTTTTTTGTTGCCATTCACCAAATGGCTAAACAAGATTCTTCCATGGAAAGGGAAGCCTTACATTCTAACATGTATGTGGTAAATAGACCACTACTCCCATACCTTTAACGACCATGGCCCGCCCCAAAACTAACCAGCTCCGCCCAATTCAGTTCAAATTGCCGCTCTCAACCAGTAATTTGGGACCTGGATTTGATTGTTTTTCGGTTGCTGTGGACCATTCATTGGAGCTTAAGTGGACTGCTGGCGAGCGGAATGTGGTGGTTCGTAGTGGTGCGCTGACCGAATCTTTGCTTTCGCAGGGTGCTGACCCGGTACTTCGAGGCTTTCGACGGGCGCAAATTTTGTCTGGCAAGAAGTTGCCAACTGGGCGCTTTGAAATTTTCTCAAAGTTGGCCCCAGGGCGCGGGCTTGGGGCGAGTGGGGCCGGAATTGTTGCTGGTTTGTTGCTTGGGGCAAAGCTTTCAAAGAAGGAACTTGATCACAACGATTTACTTAATGAGGCGATTAAGCTTGAAGGTCATCCAGAGAATGCAACTGCTTCAATGCTCGGTGGAGCCCATTGGTCGGTCAAAAAGGAAAATGACAACTGGCTCCACATGCCGGTCAACCTGCATAGAGATTTGCGATTCTTGGTGGTAATTCCCCCCTATCCGCTGAGCACAAAACGAGCGCGCGAAGTGCTGCCGAGTTCTGTTTCGTTCCGCCGCGCCACCACCCAAGCAAGGCTAACCCCAATCCTGTTAAGCGGGTTGGAAAAATTGGACCAAGAACTAATCCGCATAGGTATCCAGGACCAGCTCCATGTAGATGTACGCCTGAAGCAACTAACCGGCGCAACATCAGTTTTGAATTTTGCAGAACGCGCCGGCGCAATCGCCAGCACCCTATCGGGAGCCGGATCAGCCCTGTTAGTAATAACCAGAACAGGAGCAATGAGCAAGCTGGAGGTGAGGATGAAAAAGTACGTGAAAAGGCTGTGGGGTGAGTCGGGGAAGGTCATCAGAGCGCGGGCCACCTAGGACACTGACCGCATCCGCTGGGTCACAAAGTAGCAAAAAAAGGATGGCGGAAAA
>CAZWVI010000011.1:0-84318 GCA_964637165.1 uncultured Planctomycetales bacterium | reverse complement strand
TTTTCCGCCATCCTTTTTTTGCTACTTTGTGACCCAGCGGATGCGGTCAGTGTCCAAATGGGCGGTCTCCCGCTCCCTCTCTATCCTCCCACTTCAGCACCCTTCTTGTAATCCACATATACACCCTTTTCCCGGTGCTCTTCCACATTCTGCTTGGCCAGGCTGGGGTGTTTAGGATTAGGGATTCTCTACTGCTTAGGTGGTCGGGGCAGTAGGTTCGCTTGTGTTTTAATAGGTGGCGCAGGTCCTCTCTGGCGGCGATGCGCCACATTATTGTGCGCTTGGGCTTGTAACTGGCCAATTGGAAATCGATCAGGGCTGGAGTTTCATCTTCTAGCACTAACCAATTGGGCTCCTTGGCACTGTCATTGTGTGCCACTCCACGACGGTGGACTTTGCTCAGAAGTCGCCGGGCTTGGTCGTGATATGCAATCTCATGGGCACCTCCTTCCTGCATTGGTCGGCCATCAAGCCAGGTGCGCACTAAAAAACTAGGGCCACTGGCGACTAATTGAGGTACTTGCTCTAGACCTTCAAGCGCCCGCAATGCGCGCAATTCGCGGGCTAGTAATAACTTGGCAATCGGTCTGGTTATCCATGGACTTAAATCTACCCGCCGCTGAACAACCTGTATTTTGTCCCCATTGCGGCTAAAATGCCCACGCTCTACTTGCCCGAAGAGGTCGCGCTTAAGCAACCGGTCGGAAACAAATCCCCCGGACCCACCGCGCGAACACCCTGACTTGCTTGCCATACTGCGAATGCTAACAAGCCCGCGCACTCTCATCGCCATCCTGCTTATTTGCTGGACCGGCTTAGCCACCGCTTCTCCGAGCTTGGCCCAATCGAGCAACGATCCAAAGTTGTCACGGGCAGGGGCCCACTTTCAATCAGCACTAAAAAAACGAGAGGCTGCTTATCAAGAACTGCTCGAGGAATATAAAAGTTGCGAAGACTGGGTAACTGGCAACGGTCCTATCGCCACCCCTTACCCTATTGAAAAATACCTAAGTGAAAGCGCTATCCCTGCCGGCAACCGGTCCAGCCTCAACAAACGCCTGCTCGCCGAACAAAGCTTTGCCGAATTTTGGAATAAGTCACTCTACAAGTTATCACGCAAAGCGACGGCCTTCTCAGTAGCAACGCGCAAACTCGAGAATAGTTTTCACAAGCTTGAGAAATTGCGCCACCCTGAACGCTACCAGCGCGGGTCCGACCACACGCCCAATGGAATGGCCCTCATCGCTGCCGGCAAATACCAATTTGACCCATCCGAAGGGTACACATTGGGTCACCCAACCGTTCAAGAATCGCGCCAGGTCAGTCTGCGCCAATTTTTCATCGACAAACTTGAAGTGAGCAATGCTGAATATGCCCGCTTTCTACTAGCCCAGCCGACCGCGTTACGCGAAGATCACCTTCCGGCCGGTTGGGCTTGGAGCGACGACGGCGCCCCATTAATCCCCGACGGTCAGGCGGCCTTTCCGGTAACTGGAGTCAGTTGGACCAGCGCCAACAGTTACGCCACATGGATTGGCAAACGCCTACCAACCGAAGACGAATGGCAAGCTGCCGCGGCCGGGTTTTCCGAGCGCCGCTATCCAATGGGCGACCGCTTTGATGCATCCAAAACAAACACCCAACTATTGGGTCACAAAACCCCACGCCCAACCAGCGAGTTCTCCGAGGACAGCACCCCTCAAGCGGTCATGTGCCTGACCGGTAACGTCCGCGAATGGACTGCCGACCTCTACAGCGAACCCACCAACGGCAAGGTGAAGAAACTTAAGGAGCCCAATTCCTTAAGCTTGGCGGTGGTAAAAGGTGGCTCCTTCATCGACAAGCCCAACAAGTGCCAGTCGAATTTCCGCTGGCTATTCCCAGCAATTGACAGTCGCATCGACTACCTCGGTTTTCGCTGCGCGATGGACGTTAATTAATGGCCATCGTCGATTTACTCCGCGAGCTGATTGCCGGCCTAGGCGCATTGCTGCTATTCCCGTTGCGCATTTTGCTCAGCGTAAGATCGACCAAAGCACGCCGCAACCAGTTTATAAACCTAGACCACTCGCCGCCGCCAGCAGATCCCACTCTAAGCAACAACAGCCCCAGCAATATTTTCATATCTTGCGGAGACATCAGTGGCGAAAATCACGCCCTCCAATTAGTTAAACAAATTCACGCGCATTCACCGGCCACAATATTTTCTGGTTTTGGCGGCGAACGCCTGACCGACCAAGGAATGAATGTTTGGGAAAAACTAGCTGACTTAAACGTAATGGGTTTTGTCGATGTTGCCAAACAACTTCCTTTATTTATTTCATGCATTTACAAATTCGCCAAAGAAATACGCCGTCAAAAACCAGACGTAGTTGTTCTAATTGATTACCCAGGCCTTAACCAACGACTACTTAGAATTTGCCATCGGCAGCGTATCCCGGTAGTAAACTTTATCGCACCACAACTATGGGCATGGGCGGCGTGGCGAATTTGCGACTTCAAAAAAGCTGACGCGCTTCTGACCATCTTGCCATTTGAAAACGATTGGTATCAACAACACGGTGCGGCCCCCAAGTATGTTGGCCACCCGCTTGGCGATGGACTTGCGCAGGCCGGCCACGGTGAAGATGAACTTCCACCCGAAATAATCAACCACCACCAAACCCAATGGGTAGGTCTTTTACCGGGCAGCCGCAAAAGTGAAATTGAGCGCAATCTGCCAATAATGCTCAACGCGGCCACTTTACTAAAATCCAATCAACCACAGATAAAATTCATAATCCCCCACCTGCGAGAAAATCTATGGCCGCGCATTAAAGAGCTGGTCAAGGACTCCAAGCTCGAAGTTTTTTTCGCGCCGAACTGTTTCCACAAAGCTATACCAGTTCTTTCGGCGGCAATGGTTACTAGCGGTACTGCATCTCTTGAGGTTGCCGCTCATAACATTCCCAACATTGTGGTCTATGCCATCAACTCCCCATATAAGGAGTGGCTCGCGCGCCGCGTAGTTGCGGTGCCTTGGGCCGGTTCGCTTAACTTAATTGCTGGAAAAGAAATTGCACCAGAGCACATTGGTGGAAATATTTCCGCACAAAAAATGGCCGACGACATTGCAAAATTGCTTAGCTCGGACGGCCGCGAAAAATTCCACGAGGATTTAGCACCGCTAAAATCACATTTCTGTCAACCCGGCTGTTCGGCGCGCGTGAGCATGCAAGTAATCAATGCAGCTAGACGGTAAAAAAGTAGCGAATAAAAAACACGAATAAAGCTCCGAGCAACGCATAAGCACTAGCATGAACCAACTTGCTTCCCCTCCAGGCAAACCTTTAGAAAAGGAATTGTTGGAGTCTGCACTTACCGGTGACCGCCAAGCTTTTGGCGATTTGGCCGCACTCCACCAGCCGCGTTGCTTAGCCTTAGCCGCAGGCATTGTCGGCAATCGCGACGACGCGCTCGATGTTTTCCAAGATAGCGTGTTAAAAGCTTGGGGCGCGTTCGACCGTTTCGTCCCCGGAAAGCCCTTCTTTCCATGGTTCTACCAAATACTACGCAACGCGTGTATTCAACAACTTCGTAGTCGCAAAATCCGCCACACCAGTTCGCTGTCGACCACCAATCTTGAAGGAAACGCATTGCCAGAACCTGTTGACCTCAGCGCTCCACAACCGCACGAACTTCTTGCCAAAGACGAACGCAGTCAACACCTCGCAAACGCCCTCGCGCGCATGTCGACCAACGATCGCGAGGTTCTCATCCTGAAACACTTCGACGGCTTCACCTACCGTGAAATCGCCGACTCATTGTCGATTCCGGTCGGCACCGTCATGTCGCGACTCTCGACCGCGCGCAAACGCCTCCGCAAACTTTTGTCATCGTTAAAAGATTAAGTCATGTCCGAAACCTACGACGCACCCAATTGGCCTCCCAAAGATTGCGCACAAGTTTGCATTTGGTTAAACGCTCGCAGCGATAACGAGTGCACTCCCGCACAAGAGGGCTGGTTGGCTGATCACTTAAAAGACTGCCCGCAGTGCACCAAAGAATGGGCAGAAATTGAAGCCTCGCGCTTCGCCTTCCAAAGTGCAAGCCTACGCGAATCTGGTGACTTTGAACGTGAAGCAGTAAATCGCGCGCTTGCGCCTTCACTTCTAAAGTTAGGCGGTTGGATCGGTATTTGCTTTGGCGCACTCGCCATCGCGTTGTTAATTCTTGATGATGTCCTTAGCCTCGACAATCCACTTGAGCTAATCGCGGTTGGCGTTTTCTATCTTGGATTCGCTTTACTTTTCTTGAGAGTACTAATTGAACGCACCCGCGTTCGCCGCTCCGACCCCTACCGCAAAATCAAAAGATGATTACTTCCACGACTGAAAATGTTCCCGGCCGCAAGACTCTTGAAATCCTCGGCTTAGTACGCGGTAACACTATCCGGGCGCGGCATCTTGGACGCGATATCTCTGCAGCACTGCGCACCATTGTTGGTGGCGAGGTCGATGAATACACCAAGGTCATCGCCGAATCGCGCGAACAGGCACTTGATCGAATGCTCGAGCAGGCAGTGGCACTGGGAGCCGACGCGGTGGTGCAAGTGCGATTTTCTTCCGCCCAAGTAATGCAGGGCGCGGCCGAGGTGCTGGCTTACGGAACTGCGGTCAAACTCGAACCAGCCAACTAGTTCAGCGTTTCGGTAACTAAGTAGTGTAAAAGGGCTCGAACCATTGCCCATCAGCCTCGTTAATCTAGGGCAATGCTGCTGCTAACAACTGCCCTCCTAGGCCTTTGCGCCGTCCCTGTCCAAGGCCCATCCTTCAAAGACCAGCTCGACCAAGAGCTTGCCTTTTTCCGCGCTTCACAAGCCGAAGATGGCAGTTACGGTGACCCAATCGATACGGTCAATGTCCTAGTGGCGATGGCACTCTCTCCCCGCTCCTATCGCGAGGATGACGGCCCTTTCATCAAATTGGCGGTCAAATCACTAATCACCGAACTCTCCAGCCAAAGCGAGCCGGCCACCGATTCCGCGGCCGCTTTCGCCCTTAACTGCCTTGATGGAGAACGCTATCAGGAATTAATTAGCACGCTCAAACATCGCAGCAGCAATGAACTTTTCATAAGTTATTCGGAACCAAGTGACACTCAATCAGCCAGCGAAATTATGCAAAGCATCGAAGCCCACTTCGGCTTAAAGTTGCGCGCTGAAATTTGTGCACGTGCCGCAATAATTTGGACTAACAGCAAACGCCAACAGCTACGTCCAACTTCACAACTATTAGAATCAAGTTATAAAAATGGATGTGAGTACTTATTAAAAGCTCGCGGTGAAAGTGGTATGTGGGAAATGTTTGGTAAACCCGAACCGGGCATTAGCGCACTCTGTGCGCGCGCCTTACTGGCCAGCCCCAACTCCGACATTCAATCCGCTGCGGTACCAACTTTAGATTATTTAATCAGCTTACAAAATGAAGATGGCTCAATTCATGCCGGCCACCTTCCAGTCTACGTAACCTCTGTGGCAATCATGGCCCTAACCGAAGCGCAGCGCCCGGCCGACCGAGAAGCAATCGCTAGAGCCGCAAATTTTTTACGCATAGTCCAAGCCGATTCCGGAGAAGGCTACAGTGAAGGCGACCGCTATTACGGCGGGATTGGCTACGGAGGCGACCTACGGCCTGATTTGAGCAATCTGCAATACGCTCTCCAAGCACTCAAATCATCAGGTGCCAAAGCAGATGACCCAGCTTTAAAACGCGCTTTGGTGTTCCTTGAACGCAGCCAAAACCGCTCTGAATCAAACACCGCCACCTATAAAAAAATTGGTAGTGATGAAAAAGTAAAGGCTGGCAACGACGGCGGTGCCACTTACATGCCTGGCGATTCACCAGCCGGCTACACCACCGCTCCCGATGGCTCGCTAGTCGCCCGGTCTTATGGTTCAATGACCTATGCACTCTTAAAGTGTTATGTGTTCGCGGGTTTAAAGCCAGCAGACCCACGCTTGGCGGCGGCCACCGATTGGGTTGCAAAGCATTGGACGCTTGAAGTAAACCCTGGCTTCGATAGTTTGCGCGACCCACGCGCTGGCTTTCAAGGACTTTACTATTACTACTTGTCCTTGGCCGAAGCACTTGCTGTAAGTGGGATCGACAATTTAACCGGCGCCGATCGTAAGCCCCACAATTGGCGGCAGGAGTTAGTTAACAAGCTCGCCGAATTACAAAACCAAGACGGTTCGTGGGTCAATCAACAGGCCGAACGCTGGTGGGAAGGAAACCCGGTTTTGTGCAGTGCCTACGCCCTTTGCGCCCTCGATGCGGCACGCAAATAAAGCTCATGTCGGCCGCGAAATTACGCCGCGTTTTAAATCCTCAAAAAACACCGACCTGGTTATGGGGAGTTGCTGGAGATTGGCGCAACATAAGTGGCGCTGGGCTTGCCGACGACTTAGCAGAGGCGGCAAATTTTCTGTTAGACGAGAACATTCACTCAACATTATGTGCGGCGGCTACTCAACTAGGCGATGAAGCAAATAGTTGGACGATTCTGCAAGCTGGTCATCCACGCCAAGCACTGGCGCTCGGAAAAAACTTTGCTGCCCACGCGCGCGAGTTTGGAGTTGAGCCACCTAGTGAGTTGGTTTGGTTTAACAAGTTAGCGAGCACTCTTAGTGGCCATCGATGTGTCGTGGAAGTGCCGGCTTGGCTGGAGTCGCGAGTTGACCATGAAGCCGAGGTGGTGTTGTTGATTGGTAAAGACTTACACAATGCCAACCTCCAGCAAGCGGCCGCGGCAATTGCTGCCTACACTCTTGGAAATGACATTACCGCGCGCACTCAACAGGGCTTGGATCGCCAACGCCAATGGCCGTGGCTGCGCTGTAAAAACCTAGTTGGCTTTGGCCCGTTTGGCCCTGAATGGACACGGGCCGGCGATATTGGCGATTTCGCCAATATTGAATTGCGCGGGTGGGTTAATCAAGAACTACGTCAAAACGCCAAATTAGCCGACTTGATTTGGCAACCGGCCGAGGCACTAGTCGAACTTTCTAAATGGTGCAGACTAGCCGCTGGTGACATTGTTTTTCTGGGCACTCCGGCTGGTGTGGGCGCAATCAAAGATGGCGACCTGTTAAGAGTCGAGGCAACTGAACTTGGTTGCTTGACCAATCAAGTAGTTCGCCACCAGTAAATTGCGGTTATTTAATTGCGACCAATCAAGGGTCCAATCAACCGGTCTAACTTGACTGGCCCCAGTTGGCGTGAATCCCAAGAGACTGCGGCATGGTCACCAAGTGCGTAGAAGCAATCATTTGGTACGCGCACTGACAACACCATTTCCGGATCTATTGCTGATTCGACTAGTGGCGCACGTTTGCCATTGACTTGCAATAAGCCTTGATTAAAACGCAATTCGTCACCGGGTAATCCGACCACCCGTTTTACATAACGACGGCCTGGTTCTGTCGGCGCTTCAAACACCACAATCTGACCGCGTTTGGGTTGAAACCAACCATTCTCAAATTCTCGAAAGCACACGGTATCGCCGTGTTGAAGGGTCGGCTCCATACTCGCCCCATTAACCGGCGCGAAATGAAATGAGGCCAGGGTTGGCAGCATAAAAAGAAAAACTACCCCGCCGACTCGCAAACCTTGCAGGAGAACGCAAGGCCCTGACAGGAGTCGGATGGGCAGCCGTGATGAAAGCACATACCTTTCTCGACTGACTTCGGACTTTAACTTGAGAACTATTGTCCAGATTAGGACAATAGATTCATGGAGTCCTCCATAACCGCCAGCTTGATTGCCCCAGTCTTCAATGAAGAGGGCAATATCGACGAGCTTGTGCGCCAAATTTACGCCGCGATGGAGAATTCTGGCATCACCTGGGAGTTACTCTTAATTGACGATGCCTCGACCGATTCCTCTTGGGCAAAAATCACTGCCGCGAGCGCCAAGAACTCCCAGATTCGTGGAATTCGTCTGGCGCATAATGGCGGTCAAAGTGGCGCATTTTCCTGTGGTTTCAAAAACGCCTGCGGCAATTTAATTGTCACTTTGGACGCTGACTTACAAAACGACCCTGAGGACATTCCAATAATGCTCGCCAAGTTAGTTAGTGAAAATGCTGACGGGGTCATTGGCTACCGCCACAATCGCAACGACAGTTTTAGCAAAAAGTTATCTTCAAAAATAGCCAACGCTTATCGGCGGAACAAAACCAATGATGCAACTATTGACACCGGTTGTTCATTAAAAGTATTTAAGCGTGAATTCTTAGATGACTTTCCAAACTTTTCAGGTATGCATCGCTACATTCCGACCTTGGCCAAACTTGCGGGTGCGGAAAATATTTTACAAGTCCCGGTCAATCATCGACCGCGTCTACACGGAGTGTCAAAGTACGGAATCTGGGATCGCCTATGGGTAGGCCTGGCCGACGTGCGCGCAGTTAGTTGGATGCAAAAACGGCACCGCGATTCAACTATTTCGGAGACTACCAAAGACCATGCCTGATAGCATTAACAGCTGGTGGAATGCGCTATCGGCCAATTTAACGCCAATAGTCATAATCGGACTACTCGGCCAAGCAATTTTCATGAGCCGCTTTTTAGTGCAATGGATTGTCTCCGAGAAAGCTGGCAAGTCAATAATGCCTACTGCTTTTTGGTGGCTTTCATTGGGTGGTTCGCTACTCCTATTCACTTACGCAATAATTAAAGCCGACCCAGTTTTCATCATCGGTCAATCATTTGGATTTATTGTGTACTCGCGAAATTTAATTTTAATCAAACGCGATCAGCCCACCACCCGCGATGACTAATTCACCGCGCCATGATTTCACTGTGCTTTACGGTGACCTAAACGCGCAACAACTTAGCGACAACTTCGCCGCGGCGATTGCAAATGGCACCACTATCAAGGATGAAGATGAAACTCTGTTGGTGGTGTCCAGCTCGTCCACGCAAAAAAAATCATGGTGGAAACTCTATCGTATTCCTACGCTCCGTCGCTGTTTTGCGTGGTTAGCGCGCAGTCGCGCCAGCCGTGAAGGCACCGCCTTATTACGTTTCAAACAACTTAATATTCCCGCCGTGAAGGTCGTGGCGATTGCCGAACGACGAAGTTTCTTCGGCTTAACTGCGTCTTTATTGCTAACCGAAGACTGCCCCGCCGCCAGCGACTTACGCGCCCATTTACGCAATCCGCAATTAAGCGAGCAAACTCGCAGCCAACTCTTACAAATGGCCGGTCGTGCCGCGCGGCATCTTCACGACCAGGGAATCGTCCACTTTCGCATGCAACTGCGAAACCTTTTGGCCTTAGAGCCCGACCATTCACCGTGTTGGCTTGATGCCCCATATGCTTGCGATTATCGAAAGCCACTGCCGAACAATTTGCGGGCGGTGGATTTAGTTGACCTCGTCGGTCGCCAAAGTGTTGCCAGCCTAGAAGATGCCAGCACCTTATTGTTAGCCTATGCGGGCAGTGATCAGCCACCCATCCGCTTGAATGTGCTACGCGCGCGCTCAAAACGCAGCCAAAAATTCCGCCGCATTGCCGGATACTTGATCGCCATCAACACGGGCAAACGCATTCGCCTTAAAACTTAATCAACCAATGACCCTACCTGAACGACTCGCCGCTTACAACTCGCCGGAAGGCGCGCTCGAATACCTCGACGAGTACGAAAAATCTCACCGCAAACTTTCCGATAAGCGCGAACGCAAAATGCTCGAAAGTTATTTTGCGCAAATTGGCAAAGTTGAAACTATCCTCGACCTACCTTGTGGCTTTGGTCGCTACTTGCCATTTTTATCTGAGCACGCCGAGCAAGTCGCACAAGCTGATTGGAGCCATGACATGTTGGTGCTTGGCGAAAAACTATACGGTGCTGACGCAACGCTTGGTCGCTTTCGTTCGCTCGGCCACCAAATGCCGATTGCCGATGGCGGAATCGACTTGAGTTTTTCAATGCGCTTGAATCATCACTTGGTGGACCCGCAAGTACGCCGTAGCCACATCGAGGAACTCTTTCGCATCAGCGGCAAGTGGGTTGTGTTCTCATACTTTGACCACAACTCCCTAAAGAATTGGGGCCGCCGAATACGTCAAGTTTTCGGCAGTAAGAAGCGCCGAAAAAACACCATGTTGCGCGCTGAAGTGCGTAACATGGCCGCCAAAGCCGGATTCGAGCTAATCGCCGACCCTATGTTGTTTGCGATTGGTTCGGGCCATCGCTTGGTGCTGGCAAAACGCACCAACTAGGGCGTGCGCCTGTCTGCGCGGAAACCGTTGTGGCAATTCCGCCACGGGTATTGAATTCCCCAATTACTTCCATCCAAATTGGGAAGCAAACCTCGGACAGCTTGTTCAGAATTCGATTGGTTACATCTTCATGGAAGTGCCCTTCGTTTCTAAACGACCAAAGGAAAAGTTTGAAGGACTTCAATTCAAAGCAGCGCGGACCAGGCACGTAGCGCACGCGAATTCGCGCGAAATCTGGTTGTCCAGTGACTGGACATACGCAGGTAAATTCATCGGTCACTGAATTTACCGTGTAATTAGCATCGGGATGCGGATTCTCGAAAGTTTCCAGTTCGAAGTCGTCGCTATGGCTCATGCCTACAGAATACTTGAGTTAGTTAGCCGAGTAAACCAACAACAAATATCCAGCTTGGCGAATTCCAAAACTTGTTCCTTCGGCGAATTCGCGCACCTTAAATGCTTCCATCGCCACCGAGCCTGCTTCGCCGGGCCAAACTAAGTAAGCACGATCGTTGTCGGCGAGTCCATATTCCGAGTTCAACAAATTCCGCAAGCGCGGTCGCAAGCCGTTCGAGGATTCACCTTGCTCGTTTTTATTGAACAATAAAAATCCACGTTGTAATTGCCCATCAGAAAACTCAAATCCAACCCGCGCCTCAGCGCCAAAAATATTCACCTGATTCCAAAACAAAAAGTCACCCTCAGCTGGTTGCTGGTTGCGCAATCGGGTCAGATGCTCATTCAACAAAAAAGTGCCGCCTTCGGTTGGTGGAAAAAAATCCACCCAATCCTGCCCATCTGCTGGCCGTTCAAATAAATCTGCAACCTGCTCCTGAGAAGCGCCCCAATCAGCAGCATTAAAGCACTCTACCGCCTTTAACACCTGCCGCGGCGGCATCTCGGCAACCGCCTCCGCACAAGAAGGACTCAACCAAGCAATTCCACCAACCACGACCAACGCGCTCATCCATATTTTCATGTCACGACTTTACCCACGTCGCCATTTTGGTAAAAGCAATTTTCTTATTTTCCCGACGCCTTATGAAAAAATCTCATCCCAGCGCGTGAACGCCAGAATGGGATTGAATTGGTAGCGGAGAAGGGATTTGAACCCCCGACACGCGGATTATGATTCCGCTGCTCTAACCAACTGAGCTACTCCGCCGGCCACCCACGTGGGTGGCGAGCCGCAGATTCTACCCCCTTCCCACTCATTCTTCCATTATTTTGGCTTAGCTTTTGTATAGTGGAGTGCAACTTTTTGCTCAAAAATAAACCATGCGCCGACCTCTACTAATCACCGCCAGCCTGTGTTTGACACTGCTCGCCCCCTCTGCCGCCGCTCAAAATGAAGATGGCTGGTATGCGGATTTCAACTCGGCCAGCGCCGCCGCCGCCGCTAGCGGAAAAGACATTCTGGTTGATTTCACCGGATCGGATTGGTGCGGATGGTGCATTAAGTTGGACAAGGAAGTCTTCGCCCACCCTGAATTTCTAAACCCGGCCCAAGAAAAATTCATCTTGTTAGCCTTGGACTTTCCGCGCTCTGAAGAAGTTAAAGCAACTGTGCCCAACCCTAACCAGAACAACGAACTTAAGGGCAAGTATAAAGTGCGTGGCTTTCCAACCATCTTATTGATGAGTGCCGATGGCGAGGTCTATGCCAAGACTGGCTACCGCAAAGGTGGTCCGGATGCCTACATAGAGCACCTCGATTCTTTGTATGCCAAACGTCCCACTGCCGCCAAAAAACCTCAAGTACAAGAAGCGTCGGCCAAACCAGCAAGCGCCAGTCCGCACGAAATCCGCGCCGCTGAAGAGTTGGTCAAAATCAAGGATGCGATTGGTATGCGTCCGCCAAACGATGAATCAGGTCGTGAACACTACTTTTCTGACATGCATCAAACGATGGTGGCATTTTTCAAAGGGTGGCCTGGCACTTGGGCAGGCATTAGCGCGCTTAGCTCTGCCGCACAAATCGAATTACGCATTCTGGAAAATCCACAGGCTGGAATCAAGAAGCTACAACAGTGCTTCGATGCCGCCAGTAAAAAACACGACCCACAACCAACTGGTTTGCGCTTATCAGCCGGTCGACTTGGTTTAGATTTGGCCAAAGCGCAAATTGACTTGGACTTACTTGATGATGCTGAAACAGTACTTCGTCGGGTCGCTAAAGGCGACGACCGCAACTCCGAACGTGGCGCTTCGATGCTAAAAGAAATGCCCATATTGCGCTCGATTGCGACCGGCAAAGCTCTTCCTGATTTCTCTGCGAAAAATTTGCAAGACCAAGCAACTAGCCCCAGCGACTTCAAAGGCAAAGTGTTGCTAATCGATTTCTGGGCAACTTGGTGCGGACCTTGTCGCGCTGAACTTCCCAACCTAATTGACAATTATCAAAAGTATCATGATGATGGTTTTGAAATCTTAGGCATTTCACTCGATAAGCGAGTTAGCGCCGCAGAGGTGGCCGAGGCCAAACAAAATAAAGCGCGCCGCATGCCAACGGCTATGGATGAAGAAATTCTGACCGAATGGTGCGCCAATCAAAACATGTCATGGCCACAAATTTATGATGGTGGCTATTGGCAAGCAGAACTGGCACAAAAATTTGCTGTCCACTCAATTCCATTCACCATCTTAGTCGACCGCCAAGGGGTGATTCGCTACAAGAAATTGCGCGGCGAAAAGTTAGGCGAAGCGATTGAGCAATTGCTCAAAGAAGATTAATTGCGTAAGCGTTGCAAGGCGCGATCCTTGCCGAGGATTTCGAGGATATCCCCTACCGGAGGCCCACCGAGGCTTCCGGTCAAGGCGGCTCGGGTCGGCTTCATTAATTTCCCCATCCCGACTTCAAGTTGAGTCGCTAGGTCTTTAATCCACTGATCAAAATCCGCTGGTGGAAAAATTTGATTCTCCTCTAATGCTTGCGCTAACTTGGCGAGTAATTCGGGCGCCGACTCATGTGCTAGTGCTTTGGCAGCTTTGACATCGGGCTCGACCTTTTCAGTGAAGGCCCATGCTGTTTGAGTGCCAATTTCGCCATATAGGCCAAGGCGTGCTTGATGCACTGCAACCAACTTCTCAAGCCATTGCGCCGATTCGGATCCGCTTAATAGCCCGTCCTCAATTAACCACTTGCTCACTCGCGAGGTCAATTCGCTAATCGGAGTGTTGCGAATGTAATCGCCACATAGCCACGACAATTTATCGGTATCGAAAATCGCCCCCGACTTGTTGATTTTTCGCAAATCAAATGCGCCGACTAATTGTTCGGCATCAAAGACCGTGGTTTCATCGTCGATGGCAAATCCAAGTAAGCACAAGAAGTTAAACATCGCCTCTTGGGGATAACCCTGATCGATGTAATCGCCAAGCGCGGTATCGCCGGTGCGCTTTGAAAGTTTTTTGCCATCGGCACCCAAGATTAAAGGCACGTGCGCAAATTCTGGCTCGGGCAAATTCAACGCACGGCAAATCAAAATTTGCTTAGGTGTATTTACCAAGTGTTCCTCGCCACGCAACACGTGGCTAATCTCCATTGCGGCATCGTCAAGCGCGCACACAAAGTTATAGGTTGGCATGCCGCCACTGCGCACCGCCACCCAATCTTCAACTTCATTTGAATTGAAACACACATCGCCGCGAATGTGATCTTTAACAATTATTTCTTCGTTTTCAAGAACAGCAAAACGCAGAACGAAACTTTCACTTTGGCCGCGATGACTAGATTCTTCGCTGCTTAACTTGCGGCAACAACCATCGTAGTGAGGGTTTTTCTTTTCGGCCATCAAGCGATCTTTTAGTTCGCTGATGCGCTCCGATGAACAGAAACAACGATAGAGCCAACCTTCACTCAAGCCACGCTCAGCCGCGGCCTGATATGAATCGCGACGCTGTGACTGAAAGTAAGGTCCATATTCACCATCTGCTCCAGGTCCCTCGTCCCAATCAAGGCCCAGCCATTTCATGGACTGCAAAATCGAATCAAGTGATTCTTGCGAGTTGCGACCTTCGTCGGTGTCCTCAATCCGCAAAATAAAACGGCCGTTATGGTGACGGGCAAAAGCCCAATTAAATAGCGCCGTGCGAGCACCTCCGATGTGGAGGCGGCCGGTTGGTGAGGGTGCGAAGCGGACTCTAACGGGGCGTTGCGCGGTCATAAGCCGTGCATTCTATCCGTCTATTCTTCGCGCAACAGCGGGTTGTAATCTTCGTCAAATTCCAGCTCATAACCCCAATATATATTCTGGGCTTGACCAGGAGCTAAGTTAATTCGCCACTGATAGAGCCCCTTTTCTTCTTGCAGCTTGAGCGCACCTTCGGAATTTTCCGGAGCCGGGCGCATTTCAACTGGAACAAGAGTCAAATTACTCGAACGCACCAGCGGCAATGCTTCTTCCATCACCACCAAAATTTCGCCTGGCGCATTAGCCGACAACTTAAGACTGGCGCGATAAACACGAGTCAATGTGGCAGTCGAAGACAATAAGCCTGGTTCGTCACGCTTATCAACTACCGTCTCCCAAGTAATGCTTAAGTTGGGATCGACACCCAAATTGATGGTAGTGCTGTCGCCAGGGCGTAACACTGGAAACTGTGACTCGCCCAAATAATCGGGGCCGAGAAAAATTTTGGCCACTCCGGGCAGCATTGGGGCATCGCCAGTCAAAGAAACTTCGGCTTGCAAGAATGCTTTATCGCTAAGCGTTGGAATGACATAGCGTTCGGGCTCAACGTCCAAAGGAATTTCACGGATACGGAAACGATGTGATTCACCATCAGAAACAATTGTTTTGCGTGTCGGCAATAGGAATAAGGCCGTCAATCCAAGGTCTTCAACTTGAACACTTGGCGCGGCTTTGTAAGCGATCTTTTTACTAACCAAGCCCAAATCTGCACGACCGCGTTCATCGGAGGCATCGGCTTCTGCCTCTTCGCGCAAATATCCCAGCGCTGTCACCGCATCAGAATTCCAGCCAGCACTTGGTGCTTGATGACGAACATTAAAAACGCGCACCGGAAGTGTTGGCGGATCCAAGCCGATGCTCGGCGTTGAAGTGGAAAGGGCAATCACAGCATCGGTCCAATCTTCGCCGGTTTTTTGCGTAAGATGGGCAACCAAGCCAACCGTAATTCCAGTCAAATCAGGAGCTACGCGTACGTCATAAGTCGGTCGCCATGAGGCACCGCCGATTAAGTAGGAAGCGGTCAAAATTGCGGTGCCCGGTTTTTCAAACCACACCATTACATTGCCTTCCTTATAACGGTGTAATCTGCGACCTCCATCTCCGAGTCGCAAATCCAAGGCTGAAATTTTTTGCTTCAAATCCTCGACTTGTTTTTCATAAACGGCCAAGCGTTGATCCAAAGCTGAAGCCGTTTCACCGACTGATTTCAAATCGGCAACAACACCTGCTTGGGTGTGGCCGTTTGCAATCGATTTTATTAATGCATCGAGCATGGCGCGTTCAGCGGTGATTGCAACACGGTCATGGGCTTTGGCGCGCAGTTCGGCACGCAGGGAGATTAATTCGGCGCGAATTCCATCACGCTGGGAATTGTCCAAAGCTGTTCCAGTTACGGTGCGCGCCTCGACTCCTTGCACCACCACTTTTCCTGAGATTAGTTTGGTCTGGAATGAGGACGAATCCAAACCCAATGGCAACGGGCCAATCTTTATAGAAATCGCGCCCGGCTCGGTGGCGGTCACTGAGAATTGGCGTTCAACCAGTGCTTGACCATCGTAAACCGTAACGCGCTCGATCGGCGCGGCAGCCTCAACGATTGGCGAATCTTGAAGTGGTAGGACAGCGAGCAACAGAAGTGAGCTAATCATTATGTAGGTCGGAGTAAGTCTCCGTTGCGGGTATTCTATGCTCCCCCACTTGCCAGCTACCCCCACCGCAAGCAACGACTGAAATGTCTACCATTCATGTAATTGGCGCCGGCCTCGCTGGCTCAGAGGCCGCTTGGCAAATTGCCGAGGCTGGGCTCGATGTGCGCCTATCTGAAATGCGCCCGAATTTGCCAACTGCTGCCCACCAGAGCGGTGATTGCGCCGAATTGGTTTGCTCGAATTCACTGGGCTCACAACTCCCAGACCGTGCCGCCGGAGTCCTTCAACTCGAACTGGAACAACTAAATTCAATGCTCTTGGTCGAGGCACAAAATAGTTCGGTACCGGCTGGGCTAGCCTTAGCAGTTAACCGTGATGAATTTGCCGCGCGCGTTCATGAAAAAATAACCGCTCACCCGCGCATCAACTTTGTACGCGAAGAAGTGCGCGAAGTTCCCGATAGCGGAATATGTGTACTGGCAAGTGGGCCTTTAACTTCTGATGCCTTAGCAGATTCGCTTGCACAAAAAAGTGGCCAAGACAACTTGGCCTTCTTTGATGCAATTGCTCCGGTTGTTAGCGACGAAAGTATCGACCATGAAATTGTTTTCAAAGCGTCTCGTTGGCAGCCCAAAGAAGACGATGGGGTGCGTGGTGACTACTTAAACATTCCACTTGAGAAAGACGATTACGAGGCACTCGTCGATGGCCTTCTCAATGGCGAGAAACATCCACTCAAAGATTTCGAATTAGCCGACCCGCGCGCTAACGATTTTTTTGAACGTTGTTTGCCGGTTGAAGTTCTCGCCAGCCGTGGGCGCGAATCATTGCGTTTTGGCCCCTTACGTCCGGTTGGTCTGTTTGAACCTAAGACTAAAAAGCGACCCTACGCAGTGGTGCAGCTGCGCACCGAAAATGCCGCTGGAACTTTATGGAACTTGGTCGGCTTTCAAACCAACCTAACTTACGGTGCCCAGGAAAAATTATTACGCGCCTTACCGGGAATGGGTCAAGCTGAACTAGTGCGACTTGGTTCAATGCACCGCAACACCTTTATTTGTTCACCGCGACTGCTCGAACCAAGTTTGGAATGGCGCACCCAAGCGGGATTATTTGTGGCTGGACAACTTTGCGGAATGGAGGGCTACCTAGGTAATATTGCCTCGGGCGTACTGGCTGGCCGCAATGCAATTCGTCGCGCGCTTGGCCAAGAATGCGAGGTTTTGCCGCCGCAAACCCTACTCGGAGCACTAGCCAACCACGTGGCACGAGCAAATAGCCACAATTTTCAGCCAATGAAGGCAGAATTTGGAATTCTGCCCCCGCTACCACGCACGATAAGTAAAAATGAACGTCGTCGCGAACGCGCCCTCCGCTCGGAGCAAGCACTTCGCCAACACCTAACTGAACTGCCACTCCCTAGCGCAGTCACAGCCCCTTAAAAAAATGCTAACCAGCACTCACGAAATAACCAACTTCAAGAACGAACCCTTCACCGATTTTTCTCAAGCAGAAAACGCCAGCGCATTTCAGGCGGCACTTGAAAAAGTTTCGGCCTCTTTTCCAGTGGTAGTCCGTTTATGGATTGATGGCGAAGACAACGAAGGCGAATCAGGTACTTTTGAATCGATCGACCCGTCGCAAACTTCGCGCGTGATTGCTAACTCGGCCAAAGCCGGAGTCGGTGACGCACAACGTGCAATGGTTGGTGCGAGTAAGGCTTTTGGCGATTGGTCACGCAAGACTCCCCAAGAACGCGCTGAGTTTTTATTCAAGGCTGCTGAAATTATGCGACTACGTAAGCATGAGTTTTCAGCAATGATGGTTTACGAGGTTGGCAAGTCATGGGCAGAAGCTGATGGCGATACCGCTGAGGCAATTGACTTCCTGGAATACTACGCGCGCGAGGCATTACGTTATGGGAGCAAGCAACCAATAACTCCCTACCCTGGCGAAGACAATGAAGTTGTCTACATTCCGCTTGGTGTTGGCGTGGTAATTCCACCGTGGAATTTCCCCTTAGCAATTTTGGCCGGCATGACTACCGCCGCTTTAGTTAGTGGCAACACTGTAGTGCTTAAGCCGTCGTCCGATAGTCCGGGCATTGCTGCAATGTTTGTTGACCTAATGAAGGAAGTTGGCATTCCGGCTGGTGTACTGCAGTTCGTGCCTGGCTCAGGTCGCGAAGTTGGCAACACTATTGTTGAACATGCGTTAACCCGTTTCATATCCTTCACTGGCTCGGCCGAGGTCGGCATGGGCATTTACGAAAAAGCTGGACGCGTGGTTGATGGGCAACTTTGGCTAAAGCGCGTGGTTGCTGAAATGGGCGGCAAAGACTTCATGTTCATTGATGAAGATGCCGACATCGACAAGGCCGCAGCTGGCGCATGGAGCGCAGCCTTTGGCTACCAAGGCCAGAAGTGCTCGGCATGTTCACGCTTGATTTTGCACGAAAAAATCCACGATCAATTCATGGAGAAATTTTTGCCATTGGTGGAAGCCACGACTATGGGCCACCCAAGTGAGCAAAAGAATTACATGGGCGCGATGGTTAATGAAAGTGCCCGCCAAGGTGCCTTGAATGGAATTAACGCCGCGGCCAAAGACGGCAATACTTTAGCTGCCGGTGGCAAGGTCGGTGAGGGTGAAGGTTGGTACTTACAGGCGACCGTTATCACAGATGTCAAGCGCGGTGATTACGTTTGGAAGGAAGAACTTTTTGCGCCGGTGGTTGCAGTGCACAAAGTTAGTTCTTTCGAAGAGGGAATCGAAGCAGCCAACGACACTATCTATGGCTTGACTGGCGCTTACTGGGGCAAGGACGAGAAGAAACTGGCAACTGCGCGCCGTGAACTTCACGCTGGCAACCTTTACTTAAACCGTAAATGCACTGGGGCCTTGGTTGGCGTTCACCCATTTGGTGGATTCAACATGTCCGGCACCGATTCAAAGGCCGGTGGCCGCGATTACCTCGGCTTGTTCATGCAAGCTAAATTGATCTCTCGCGCCAAGTGAGTGACGATTTAGGTAGGCGAGGGTTTTTTCGTGAGGGCTTTAAAGCCCTTGCGCGGACCCTCGCCGAAACCGTCAGTGCCGCCAATGAATTTCGCGGCAAACCGAACTTTGATCAACGACGTCGCCTGCGTCCACCGGGGGCAATCGACGAAGAAAACTTTTTGGAAAAGTGCACGGCTAGCGAATGCAACGAATGTGTTACTGCTTGTCCGTGTAATTGCATTAGCAAAGTGCCTGACAAATTCGCCGATGCCGGCACCCCGGTCATCATTCCGAGTTTGCGCGCTTGTGCAATGTGTATTGAACTTGCCTGCACTAAAGTTTGTGAACCAGAAGCATTATTGCCACTTGATGAATGTGAGCAAATAGACATGGGGGTTGCTGTTTTAGATGAAAATGTATGCTTCGCCTTCAATGGAACTTTCTGTATTACCTGCTTCAACATTTGCCCAACTCAGCCAAAGGCGATTCGCCTAAACGAGCGTGGCCGCCCTGAAGTAGATGAAGACCCCTGCACCGGCTGCGGCATGTGCGAAGAACGCTGTCCAACAAGCCCGCGGGCAATTTGGGTAAAATCTGGCAGACGCGCCTGATGAACGACAACCGCCACGCCCACCGCCGCATCACTCCAGTCGATGCCGAGGAAAATAACCTCCCAAACAACCATGGCCGACCAGTATTGGCCGCGTGGTTAATCGCGGCTCCAATAATTGCAATAATTGGGCTTTTGGCTTGGGCGCGCCTATGTTTTTCGGTACGCGAAACAATTTCGGACGAGTTAAGCGGCCTGCAATGGTCAATCAACATTGCCCTCTTTTTGTTATTCGCGCTTCCGCACTCACTGTTGTCGCGTGGATCGGGACGGCGCTTTTTAAATAGGATTAGCAGCCCTGAAGCGGAGCGACCTATTTACGTGCTCATCTCAGGACTAACTTTGTGCGCCCTCGCATTTGCTTGGCAAAGTGGCGGCGAGTTGATTTGGAATCATGAAGGTGCGCTACTACTAAGTGCGCGCATACTGCAAGCATTAGGTTTACTACTTGCAAGTTGGGCAGCCTTAGTCAGCGGTGGTGGACACTTACTTGGTTTGCCACAACTTAAAGCTCTAGAAAAAGGTACCAGCGCACCCAGTCAAGAATTCGTAGCACTTCCTCCCTACCGCTGGGTTCGCCAACCAATAAACCTTGGAATTCTAATGTTCATGGCCGGTGCGCCTGAAGCAACCGCCGATCGATTATTTCTTTTTGCCGGTACCGCCATTTGGATTTTATTGTGCGCACCTTACGAAGAACGTGATTCTGAAATAACCTTTGGCAGCGCCTATCTGGAATACCGAAGTCGCACCCCACGTTGGCTGCCAAAGATTTTCAAGGGCGAACAGTAATGAGTAATGTTTTCGCGGCCTTGAAGAAAGTTGTTGGCGACAATTATTTCCTGGACGACCCCGCCTCGTTGCACGCTTATGAATCTGACGCTTTAACTTTATTTAAATCAAAGGCCGCGTGCATTGTTTTACCGGGCAACCGCGAAGAAGTAATTGAATGCGTTAAACTACTTCATCAAGCAAAGATTCCATTTGTAGCACGCGGCGCGGGAACCGGACTTTCCGGTGGCGCCGTGGTTAGCCCAGGTGGAGTAATTATTGGTATGAACCGTTTGCGTAAGGTGCTCGCGCTTCACCCCCACGACAATTGGGCTCTGGTTGAACCTGGCATAGTAAACGCTCAGCTTTCTGCCCACCTAAAGCCTTACGGCTTACAATTTGCGCCCGATCCCGCCAGCCAAAAAGTGTGCACCTTGGGTGGCAACGTAGCTGAGAACTCTGGTGGCCCGCATTGCTTCATGCACGGCATGACTGCCCAACACGTGCGTTTTTGTGAAGTAGTTTTAGCCAATGGCCAGACCGAAACTTGGGGCTGTGAATCGGGTGGCGATTGTGGAATTGACCTACGTGGCTTCCTGCTCGGGTCTGAAGGGTCGGTGGCAATTATTCTGGCGGTAGGAGTTCGTTTAACGCCGCTAGCCGAGACTGCATTTACTGTTTTGGCGGCCTACGAAAAACTTGTTGCAGCGTGTGATGCAAGCGCACAAATTGTTGCAGCTGGGTTGCAACCAGCGGCCATGGAAGTTATGGACAACACTGCGATTCGAGCGGTTGAGGATTCGGTTTACCGTTGCGGTTTGCCAATCACTGCCGAGGCCGTCTTACTAATTGAGTTAGAGGGTGGCCAAAAAATTGTCGAACGTGATGGCCATGAGTTAATTGAATTATTAAAGCAGAAAAATTTGTTACAGCTTGAAATTGCCAACACCGAAGAACAACGGGCTGCACTTTGGAAAGGGCGTAAAGGAGCCGGCGGTGCGCTCGGCCGCCAAGCACCAGATTCATACGTAATGGATGGAGTGGTTCCGCGTTCCAAGTTGGCGTTGATAATGGAGTATGTGCAACAAGTGCAAGCCGAGAGTGGCCTCAAAGTGGCCAACTTATTTCATGCGGGTGATGGCAATATTCATCCGCATTTTAGTTACGACGCCAATGACGCTACGCAAACTGCGATTGTCGAAGAGTGTGGCGCAAAAATACTAAAGCGATGTCTGCAGTTAGGTGGCTCACTAAGTGGCGAGCACGGTATCGGACTGGAGAAGGAGCATTTGCTCGAACTGCAGTTCAGTGTGCCAGAACTGGCCTTAATGGAGCGTGTGAAAAAAGTATTTAACCCTGAAGATTTGCTCAACCCTGGCCGCGGCTTACCGCTGTCGCGCGGTTGCTCCGAAGTTTTCCATCGCCATAAAGCTAAGGTCGGAACGAATCATGCATGAGTTCTCGCCTGATTCAATTAATCAAGCCCGCGAAATTATTAGCGCGGCTAAGCATGACCACACTGCCCTGCTTCCGTGTGGCAATAGCAGTCGTTTGCATCGTCACCTTCCAGGCTCACCGCTGTCGACTAAATTATCTTTAAGTAATTTAAACCAAATAATTAAAATTGACGCAGCCGAGCAAACTTGCATTGTTGAAGCTGGAGTAAGCACCGAGGAATTATCTCACGCTCTATCCGAACATAAACTTGAATTAGGAGTTCTGGCACCCAACTCGCAAAGTGGCACAATTGGCGGACTATTCATGGCTCCTGACATTTCGCTATATCGTGCGCGTTGGGGAAATTTGCGTGAACAAGTTTTGAATGCTAACTGGCTATTAGCTGACGGTAGTGAAATAAGCACTGGAGCTCAAGTAGTAAAATCAGTGGCCGGTTACGACTTAACGCGACTGTTGCTTGGTAGCCACGGACAACTTGCCGCGTGCACCAGGCTTTGCCTGCGTCTGCGGCCAAGCCCGCGCCATCGCGCGTGGTGGAAATTAGCAATTAGCCAAGGACAATTTTTACCGAATCCTCACTTGTTGGATTTACTCTTTTGTGTCCCCGGTGACGAACACTATTACATTGCTGCGGATGAGTTAGCCTTTGACGCACATCATGAACTTCAACAAATTGATCGACAACTCGGCGAACAGGCTTGCGTGCGCGCACTTGAAAACTTTGCGGCTATGCCCGCGCGCTTCACTAGCACTTCAATTTGCGCCTTAAACCCAAAACTCGGCGCGGTTGATTTTTTGGGACGGCAACAGGCCTGCCAATTAGCTGAGCTTCCCAAAAATTTGCCAAGTTGCTTCCCCGTAACTAACAGCAACCCATGGATGGGCCAACTACAAAAGGCAATGTGCCCTGACGGCTCCAAATTTGCGAGTATGGAGTTCGGTGGTGGATAATTTAAGCGACTGTATGCACTGCGGATTGTGCTTAGAAGAATGCCCCACCTATTTAGTCGGCGGCAATGAAACAAATTCACCACGTGGACGTCTGCTTTTAATGCGCGCCCACGCCCAAGGCGAATTGCAATTTGAAGATATTGCCGGCCCTTTAGATAAGTGCTTAAGTTGTCGCGCCTGTGAAAGTGCTTGCCCGTCGGGTGTTCCTTACGGGGCATTACTGGAAGAACAACGTGATGGCCACCAAGCCCCACTGCTGAAATTTATTTTACGCAGAGTATTAAATAGTTGGCTATTGTTGCGCACTAGTGGTTTTTTAACTAGGTTATGTTTAAAACTTGGAGTAATAAAATTTTTAAGCAACACCGGCCCTAAAAAACTTCAAGCAATGTGTGAAGTGGTGCCAACTGAAGCGACTACTTTTAAAGTTAAAGCTGGCCAAACATGGGCCGCCCATGGCCAGCGACGCGGTCGTGTTGGCTTGCACCTTGGATGTGTTAGCAGTCAGTTTTTCGGCCAAGTGCTGAGCGACACCATCAAGCTTTATACTCAACAAGGATTCGAAGTTCATTGCCCGGCACAAGCTCCTTGCTGTGGCGCGGTCCACGCTCATAGTGGTGACAGCCACTACGCCAAACACCTTGCAGCCAAAACATTAGCGGCCTTTGACGATAGTTATGATGCGGTTTTAGTGACTTCCGCTGGATGCGCTGGACATTTACGCGAGGCCCAAGCAGCGACTTTAATTCAAGACCCGTTAGTCTTTTTGCATCGACAGGGCTTACGTGGTGCGGCACAAGAAGTAGCCATGAATGCGGTTTATTCGCCGCCCTGCCATCTAACTAACGTACTTAAAGAAAGTGGTGTTCTCGCTAAATGTTTAGAGCAAGTGCCTGGTCTTAGATTATCCCCACTAAATGAAGCGGAGTTGTGTTGTGGTGCAGGTGGAATTAATTTCATACAACAAGCCGGCGTTGCCAAAAAGGTTGGCAAACGTAAAGTTGACAATATCAAGGCCAGTGGTGCCGAGTGCGTCATTAACAGCAACCCAATTTGTCTGATGAAATTATCTGCCGATTTAAAACGGCATCAGCTTGGCGTTATACCGATTCATCCAGTAACGATCTTGGCACAAGCCTTTACTGGAACTACCGAGTAGCTGTTACTCGAACGGCACAGCGTCGACGAACATCCAGGCGGCAGTAGCAACCGAGGCGAGCACCAGCCCGACAAAACAGACTACCGACCAACGATGTTTTTTTATGCTGCCCCCTTTCAATCGGCAAACCCCCGAAGCCACCACGAAAGGCAAACAGACCAAGGCCGAGAATGCGAAAAACAAATGCACCTTTAGCGAGCCTGCGGAAAAACTCCATGAACGACCGTAGATTTCCGCCTGCACAATTGCCAATCCCAGCAAAACAACCGTGGCCATGACCAACTTCAAATGGGTGCGTCTATGCGCTCTTAGACCAGAGACAATGGTCGCCAACAAACTGACCACCACCAGTCCTAGGTTTAACAGGAACATCGGAGTATTCATTAACGCGAGGATAACATAATCAGCATGATTCTCACCACAATCGCTCTGGCGGCATTAGCTCAGCCAGCACAATCTGATCAACCACTTAACGGAGTAATTTTGCTTAAAGGCGCACACCTTGTAAATAGCGATGGCGACCCAGGAATTGCCCAAGACTTCATAATTAACAATGGCTTTATTTCCCCCGTTGATGAGAATTCTCCGCCCCCTATTCATACTATTGAATCCGAATCTGATTGGTTGGTTTATCGCGGTTTAAGTCATGCGAGTTTCCCGGTTGAGTTAAGTGATATCCCGGAGAATCCTTATGCAACTGAAGCGACTGACCCAACCAGTGGTCCTTTGCCCGCCATGGAAGATGGCGACCGTAGTTGGATGCGCGGTTGGTTAAATGTTTCTGATGTTCTTAAGTGGGACCCAGCCACAGCGAAGGACTGGCGCGAATTTGGATTCACCACTGCCCACGTCATTCCCAATAAAGGAATTGTGCGTGGCCACAGTGCTTGGATTAGTTTGAATGACAGCCCTTTAGGCACGGCTCTGCTCGAACGCAACGGACGACCTGTTTTCTCATTGCGCAACCAACTCGGCAAAGGCTACCCACGCACTCCGATGTCGGCTTTAGCTGTTTTACGTCAAGCCGCAATTGACGAGCAGTTAGAGCAGAGTTTTCAACGTTACATATCTCCCGATCATGCCAACTTAAATTCGGGAATCTATATAGCCAATAGCGCGCGGGAAATAGAAAACATTCTCGACTTACTGCGTGACTACCGCAACGGGCAAGCGGCAGTAATTCTAGGTGGAGCAGATGCTTGGGTTCATGCCGACCGTTTGATTGAACAAAATGTTTCGGTGTTATTTACTTTAGACATTGCTGACGCGCCAAAGTCGGACAAGAAACTTAAACTAAAGGACGAACAGAGCCGACCATATTGGCAGCGACCAGTTGCCTTGCGCCGCGAACAAGAGCGGCTGCATCACGAAGATGTTCTAGCCTTTAAAAAATTGCGTGAAGCCGGCGTTGATTGCGCCATTTGCCCACCAAGCTCGCTAAAGAAATTTAAAAGTTCACTTAAGCAATTGTCTGAAGCAGGCATGGACGCTTTTGACTTGTACAAAGCTTGTAGCATTGATGTGCAACGAATTTTGGGTACTCCAAGTTGGCGCGCTGCGCCCGCCGATTTCATTATTAGCCGTGGCCCAATCAATTTAAATGATCCTCAATTCGCCTGGGTTATTGCTGACGGCCGAGCGTGGTCATTCGAAGAAGATGATGATAAACAAGAAGAACAAAAGGCTACCCCTGATAACGACAGCGACGAAAACAAGTTAGACGGCGACTGGATTGTTCTACTTGCAACGCCAATGGGTGAAGAGGAATTCGGCGTTAGTGTTAACACTGCCAAACAAACTGTTACCTTGTTTGACGGCGAAGATCCAAGCGACAGCGAAGCTGCTAAAAAAATTAGCTTCAGTGCTGAAGGGGTGAGCTTTAATTTCACTCCTCCAGAAATGCCAGCTGAAATGCATGCCAAACTCAACCTACTTGAGGGCAGCGGAATAATTTCAGCATTCGGGCACGACATGAGTTGTGATGTCGAACCCTTTAACCCGGACGACGATAACGAGGCTGCGGCCCCTGCCGACCAAGAATCACATAGCGATGAATCCCCCGAACTTGGACACCCAGCTTGGCCGATTGAAACGCCAAGCACCCGAGTTCCTGCTCACGACTTAACTGGAAGTGTGTTGCTAAGAGGTGGCTTACTTTATCCAATGACTGGCGCACAACCCTTCATTGGCGACCTACTAATTAATCGCGGTCGAATTGCCGCCATCGGTGGTGAAATTAATACTTCAATGGAAGTTCCAACGCTTGATGCAGAAGGTTGGCACATCATTCCGGGCATCATTGACCCCCACTCGCACTTAGCCTTGGATAGTATCAATGAAGGTGCGGTGGCAATTACCGCTGAATGTTCAGTCGGCGACATGATTCATCCTGAAGCTGTTGGTATTTACCGAGCAGCAGCCGGCGGCACCACCGTAGTCCAATCGCTGCATGGTTCAGCAAACCCAATTGGCGGCCGCGCCGCAGTGTGGGAACTTAATTACCGCGAAGCAACAATTGCCGGTCTCAAACTTCCTGGTGCACCGCAAGGAATTAAATTTGCGCTTGGCGAAAACGTTAAGCAATCAAACTGGGACTCAAGTCGCGGCAAGCGTTTTCCTAATTCACGTCCCGGTGTGCAAGTTGTTTACCGCACCGCCTTCACCGCCGCCCAAGATTACGCCAAGCGCCGAGTCCTAGCCAAAGAGGGCAAGCTTCCATCTTTTCGACGGGACGTTCGTCTAGAAGTATTGGCCGACATTTTGGATGGCCGCACGCACATTCAATGCCATTCGTATCGCGCCGATGAGCTACAGATGTTCCTCGGTATTTGCGCTGAGTTCGGAATCCGCAACCCCACCTTTCAACACGTCTTGGAGGGTTTTAAGGTCGCCCCTGAAATTTCCGCCTACGGTGCAATGGCCTCGACCTTCGCTGACTGGTGGGCCTACAAATTCGAGGTTTACGATGCAATTCCGTGGAATGCGGCAATGCTCAGTAAGGCCGGAGTTGTCACCACTATCAACTCGGATTCCGACGAAATGATTCGTCGCCTAAACACCGAAGCTGGTAAGTCTCAATTGTATGGCGATTTGAGTATCGAAGATTGCTTGAAGCTGTGCACCTTAAACGGCGCCATCCAATTACATGTTGAAGGCCGACTGGGATCACTTGAAGTTGGTAAAGATGGAACGATTACCGTTTTCGATGGACCGCCACTTTCAACTTGGTCACGTTGTTTATTGAGCGTTGCCCGCGGGCGAACCCTATTCGAGTTGCGAGAGGACAATGACCAAGTATGGGACGACTATCAAGAACAAGTTTCAGATTTTGCGAACACCCTCAAACAAGAACTTGAAATCCCAGCGATTGAACAAACATCGGAACTTAGTGCATGGACCAAGAACGGACTTGGCCTCCACACCTTGCTAACAAACGGCGTAATTCATACGCCTGAAAAATCATTTACCGGAAGCTTAACCATAAGCGATGGAGTCATCACTTGGATTGGCGAGGACGACGCCAGTCCACCACCGATATGGGATGTCGAGTATCAAATTGTTGACTTAAACGGTTTAGGTGTTTACCCGAGTTTCATTGACGCCGGCGACCACGTTGGCTTGTTAGAAATCGAGCAGGTTAATTCGTCGCGCGACGACAACGAAGCCGGTACTTTCCACCCAGACCTCTCAGTTGCGGCGGCGATTCACTCAGACAGTCGCCACATTCGTCCGTTACGCATGAATGGAGTTGGTCATGTGCTAACGACTATGTCTAAAGGGCGCATTCGTGGCCAAGCGGCGCTTATCCAATTAGATGGCGACACTACCAGCGACATGAATATCGTGCCCGATCTCGCGCTACACATCGCCTTTCCTGGAGTTCGCGGACAAAAGCCTGGGCAAGCACCAAAAGAACCAAAGGAAGTTGAACAACTTAACGAGTGGTTTGACCGAGCTCTTGAATACGGTGAGCTCATGGAAAATGCCGCGGCCAACAACACCGTTCAGCGGGATTTGCAACTCGAAGCGCTGTTACCTTATGCCAAAGGTGAAAAGCCAGTGCTTATTGAAAGCAATGGTGCGCTCAGCATTATGGCGGCGCGCAAATGGTGCAAGGACCGTGGCCTAAAACCAATTTATCTTGGCATTAAAAATGGTTGGAAGGTTGCTGGTTTCTTGGGCGCGGATAAGGCGCGAGTCCTGGTTGGAACGGTGCACGATTTACCGACCGACGACAGCGACCCATTCGATTCAACTTACCGTAACGCCAGTGTGCTGAAAGCTGCTGGCTGCATTGTTGGCTTGCGCAATCAGGACACTCAAGTCGCGCGCAACTTACCGTTTCAGGCAGCGACGGCCGGAGTCAACGGACTTGGGAAAAATGGTGCCCTACATGCCCTCAGCCTAGGAGCGGCAACCGCACTTGGCGTTGACCATGTCACGGGCTCTCTTGAGGTCGGAAAGGCCGCCAACCTCTTCATCGCCGAGGGCGACCCGCTAGACAATTCGGGAAAAGTTCGACGAATGTGGCTGGGTGGACGTGAAGTTGAACTAACTTCTAATCAAACTCGCCTACGTGACCGTTATATGCAGCGCATAAATTTGAAAACTGAGTAAAATCTCTGGGTGACTGTGGACTCCCCCGCCAAGCTAGTACGAATTTCTGCTGAATGCGGAGATATTGTGGCCGCACGCGGCCTTTCGACCATGGCCAAGTCGATGGCCGGTTCATCGATTTTGCAGATTGCCAACGAAATCCGCGAATTACTTGGGCGCGGCGAGAATGTTGCCAACATGACCGTTGGAGATTTTTCTCCACGCGAGTTTCCGATTCCGACTCGATTGACTCAGGAACTTCTAGCCGCAGTCGGCCACGGCGACACCAATTATCCGCCACCGGCTGGGATTTGGGATTTACGCGAAGCGGTGCGTTTACACATTGCACGCACCCAGAACATGGAGTACCCGCTTGAGGCCATCACCATCGTCTCCGGTGGTCGTCCAACTCTTTACTCGACCTACCGTTTATTGGTTGACCCCGGCGAGTTAGTACTGTGCCCTTTGCCAAGTTGGAACAACCATAATTATCGTGACACCAATCAATGCCAAGTAATGGGCATTCAATGTCGCCCTGAAGATGCTTTCCAACCGACCGTTGATTTATTGCGACCGCACATTAGCGAGGCACGTTTGTTGGTGTTGAACACCCCGCAAAACCCCTCGGGTGGAGTGATGTCAAAGCAAATGGTTGCCGACTTTGGCCAAATGTTGGTCGAGGAAAATACTCGTCGTGAACAAAACGGGGACAAACCACTTTATATGTTGTTTGACCAAATCTACCGTTCCTTGGTTTTTCCAGGGCACGAGCATTATTCGCCAGTGCAATTAGTACCCGAAGCCGCACCTTACGTAATTCATACTGACGGAATCTCTAAAGGCATGGCCGCCACCGGATTACGCTGCGGCTGGATGTTTGGACCAACCGCCATCACCCGCAAAATGACTGCGCTGCTCACCCACATCGGCGCTTGGGCACCTAAGCCAGTGCAACAGGCAACCGCAAACTTCTTACGTGACGGCGAAGCTGTTGCGGAGTGGGATCAGCTAATGATTGCCAACGTTCGCCAACGTCTCGACGCTCTGCACGAGGTCTTCGCTCAATTAAAAACCGATGGCTTACCGGTAAACTTTATTGAACCGCAAGGAGCAATTTACATGTCGGTGCAATTCCAAATTGCCGGCATGACCACCGCTGAAGGAAAACGCTTAGACAACAACGATGACATTCGTTCATTTTTGTTGCAGGCAGCAAACTTTGCTCTGGTTCCATTTAACGCATTTGGAGTTGCCGAAGAAGATGAAGATGGTTGGTTCCGCGCAAGTGTTGGGGCGGTCGCCAAGTCCGACATTGACGAGGCTTTACCGCGCTTAGTAAAAGCGCTGCAAAGTCTGAGTTAAATAATTAGCTCTCCTACTTTCGCTTGCGCTGTAAGTAAAAGGGCATATCAATCACTTCCTGCCCATTTAGCCAACATTTGACTGCCCCGACTCCGTCAATTAATTTGGCGGCCTTTTGGTCATAAATGCGTTCACGGCAACGCACAGTCAGGGTATCACGGCTTGGCAAGCGCAAAGTCTTTGACTGAAATTTATGCCGCCGCGGCCGGTTGAATTTTTTTCCGGTGGTGCTTATTTCATAAACTAACTTTGCATCGGCGGCGCGGCCTTGATTATGAATATTCAAAACAAAGTTAATGGCACTGTTCGGGCGGACACTATCTACGTCACGGATTTCTCCATCAACTTCCACTTTTAATTCATCGAAACCGCATAAACGCATTGCCGCAGGATTGCCCTGTTTTATTAATGTGCGAATTCCTTTACTAACAATCCGATCAAGTTGCTCGCCGGGATTAACTTCGGCCAACCAACTTGCCAAAACATCCATCACTAATTTGGGATGGTTTTTAGAAATGTCGTTTAAACTATTGCCAACCGCATTGGCTGGGTAAGACTCAGATTCAAAACGTAACTCTTCAAGTAGCGGCAATAAAAGTGCTGGCGCATCAACCGCCCACTTAAGTTGGCTAACCCACATACCGCGAGGGCGCGCGGCTTCGACGACGGCGCGGCGCACATGCGGCAATTCATGTTCGGTCCACGGCAACAGCAGGCTGACCATCTCCGCACCATGTTTTTGCAATAAAGGGCGCAAGCCAAATGCTTGCGCGGCTTCGCTCACGCGGCGGTCGCTGTCACCGGCCAATGGCAACAAATGGTGTAGTGCAAGCGTTGGCTGTTCCAACAAAATTTGTGCAAGCAAACCGCAGCTATGAAAACGCACCCGCGCTTCGGGGTTTTGCGACAGCAACAAGGCTGGCTGCAAAGGGTCATCGGCCTCGCGCGCATGCTCCAGCAACATTGTGCCCATTAATCGCCACTGCTCGACAATTGAAAGCTCAAAGTAGTCACGCGCCTCAAGCTCACCACTGAGCAAAAGAGCGCGTGGCAACTGAGCATTTAACGCTGCGGAGTCCATCAGCGGCAAGCAATTATGCTGCTGATCTTCGCGCATCATGAAATCTTGATTTGCGCTACGGCGGTGGCGGAGTTTTCCAGGCAATTCGCCATAAAATACGGCACTCAAAGCGCTGACGAGCCGTCATTTATAGGGTAAACTCGATAAAATCAAAAAAATGCGCCTTCTCCCCACCCTTTGCCTGTTTTGTGCAACTACGCCAACCATTCTCGCCCAAGCGAGTTTTGGCTTGGGCGATGAAATAATAATTCCCTCGCTGGGAAGTTATACCCTAGCTGGCGCACCAGAGACCGATCACGCCACGGTCGCCATCAATAATCAGGGTGACGTTTGCGTCGCCTGGCACGTGCGGCCAAGCACCGGCAACCAACGTCAAGTCGAGGCCGCAGTCATACCGCGGGGTCAGCTGTATCAATGGAGCAAGCCCAACCAATTGCGCACTTTTCTACTCGGTGACCCAAGTTTGGCCATTTTGGACACCCACGAGAAATGCCAAAAACCTGACGTGGTGGCGATTGGCGGCGATTTTATGGTTTGCTGGCCGCGCATTGATCTAGTCAATAACCGTGCCCGACTTGAGGGCGCGCTAATCGAGCAGGATCTAGTTACCGGCATTTGGTCGGTCAACCAAGCCCAAACCGGAGAAGGCTGGGTTTTGGATGAAGACGACCCTGCTCTTAGCCACTTGCTAACTCCTGGTCATGCTGGCTTAATGCCAGATTTGGCGACTCGCTCAACACGCCCCAACACCGCTTCGGTTGTTTATGCACATGAGTTTGCAGCTGTTGGGCAGGGCTCGACTTTGGAACTCGACTACGACCTTCGTTGCCGCGACATTGACTGGTCGCAAACTCCACCTACCCTAGGACCGATTTTTGTCTGCGCACAAACTGCAGTTGATGCAGATATCAGTGGCACCCACATGGGTGGTCGCGTCCTTCCAGACTTGGTTGAAGACGATTATGGCAACTTGATTTGTGCCTTTGAAGAATATGTTTTGCCTGGGCACGGAGCCGCACAATCAGAAACGAGTGCCATCAAGCTAATTCGCTTTCGCGAAGACTTCGGGAATTACCTCGCACTTGACAGCCGTACTTTTCGCACTAATCCAAACTCTGGACTGCGTTTAAGACGACCCAGCTTGGCCACGAGCAAAACCGACCCGAAAAACACTGTTTCACTGGCTTGGCTGCGATTAACCAACGGTGGCGGCGATGACGATATCAGTTATTACGAAGTTGAATTCCAAGGCCAAGCTGGCGTTGGCAACGTAGTCGCGATTAATAACAGGTTCCCCAACAACAATAACCGCTCTGATGCCCTGCCGGTGGTGCTACATGATGCAGCATTTCGCGGATTACTTTTTTCAGCATTCCTGCCCGCATCAACTCGCAAGGCAATTGGCATTTGCGGTAATAATCGAAGTGTTATTAATGAACTCTTTAGCCAATCCGTAGAACCATGGCGCTGCGCCGCAGCTTTACGCAAATTACCAGGTGCAACTCCAGGCAGTAAGTGGTCGCGTTTAGTGGCAGTTTGCTGGGAAGGACAACTCAATACATCTTCGCCTTCACAAATTTTCTTGAGATTATTTCGCATATGAAATTAACCGCAATCTTACGCTTCTGCTTAGTCTCGGGAGTGTTGGTTCTTAAACTTAACGCTCAACAAGCATTCACTTGGGGAGATGTAAATGGCTTGCCGATGCTCGGTAAATCTTCAACCCATGCTACTGTTGCATGCAATGACCGCGGCGACCTTCTGGTTACATGGAGTTCAGCGGTTACTGTTAACGGAGTCAAAACCAAACAAGTTGAAGCCGCGTTCATTAAACGTGACAACACCAACCAATGGACCATTCCGCCAAAGACTTTACTTTGGTTGATTGGGGAACCGGGTGTTGCGCCCTCGGGCGAAACCGAGCGTTGCCACAAGCCTGATGTGGTTTCACTTGGCCATGACTTTGTAGTTTTCTTTCCAAGAATATTGAACGGTCCGCAAAACGCCGAACTTGAGGCCGTTCACATCGTGGTTGACCAGCTCGGAAATGCCTTTGTTGACGCACCAACACCTGGTCACGGCTACGTTGTTGATCATGACTTTTATCCCGGCGAATCGGGTGGCATGCCTGATGGGGTGCGACTTGCTTACCAATCGACTAACCCACAAGTTGCGCGTGAAGGATTGGCGGCTGTTTTTTATGCCCATATTTCGCGCAGCTCCGGCGATGAGCGCGACTTTGACTTGCGCTGCGCAACCATTGATTTTCGCCAAAGCCCGCCGCTCGTCCAAGGTCCGATTGTGGCCGCCGACCAATTGCCGGTCGATTTCACCGGAGGCTACCCAGGCGGCGGCATGTTGCTCCCCGACGTAGTCGAAGATGATATTGGAAACCTAGTTGTGGCGTGGGAGGAATTTGCAAATGCAAGTCGCGGTGCAGTGACTGATGTTGGCAAATTGGTCATTACCAGTTTTAAAAAAAAGGCAACTGGCCTAATCGTGAACGGCCGACTTGAAATAAGTGGCAGTGATTTAGGCGACCGTCAACGGCGGCCAAATTTATCCTCTAGTCGCGCCGATTCAAAAAATACGATTTCAATTGCATGGATTGATTGCGAAGCAGACGGTAGCGACCCGCGCACTGAATATGGATTGTTGAGTTTTACGAGTAGCGCGATTAACTTCCAAAGTGCTAACTATCCAAATTGGCCAAATGCCGAAGAACGCCGCCCAACCTGCATTCAGGGCGAAAAATTATTTTATGGCGTTAGTGAATTCGTCGACGCAAACACTTCTAAAATGATCGCCCTAGATGCGACTAATGGGAGTAGAATAATTGACATACCGTTGGACAACTGGCTCCCCATTCGTCCGGCCCTCGATTTACTCGAGAACCAAACTCATCCCCTCGGACAACGTGTCCTTCCACTTTGTTTTGAAATTGATTTCACCAATAGCAATGGCGACCACTTTCACGGAATTTTTCTCGCAGTCTTCCAAGCTTAAGTTACGAAGATTTTTCACTACTTGCGTAGTTGCATCAATTGCAACTGCCAAGCTCACCGCTCAATCTGATTTCACTTTTGATCAGACCATTATTTTGCCAAATATCGCGCCGTCGGCCGACCACGCGGTAGTTGCAACCAACAATCAGGGCGACATCTTTGTGGCTTGGAATTGCGGTGCATTGGCAAATGGGATAGCGACCAAGGGGATTCAAGGAATATTTATCCCGCGCTTAACTTGGGATTCCTGGCAACACCCTTACCGGGCTGACATCTTAATTCTTGGCAATCCACGTTTAGGGGAGTTAGGTGGTACTGATATGTGTAATAAACCAGATGTTATTTCTGTTGGAAAGAATTTCGTTGTGAGTTGGCCGCGCTTAGATGTGACCACCCACCAAGCGCAGCTTGAGTGTGCACAAATCATTGTTAACCCTGACCAAACGGTAACCATTAATTCACAGGCTCCTGGCCTTGGTTGGGTGGCCGACCCAAACGTAACTGGCGGGTCAGCGGGACTGATGCCTGATTTAGTTCGAATTCGCGGCGGAGTCGGACTTAGTGATTTCGCCGCGGTATTTTACGCCCACGAAACTTTTTCGAAGGCGCGTAAACGTGAATATGAACTGCGTGCTTGCACTCTTGATTTCCGCAGTCCAACCCCATCGATTGGTGCGACAATTATTTTGGAATCTGACATCTACGTTGACAATCGCGATGACCTTGTTGCCGGCGGCCGAGTGTTAGTTGATGTAGTTGAAGATGATTTCGACAATTTAGTTGTCGCATGGGAAGATTTTCGAATAGCTGGGCATGGCGTTTCGGTTGATACCGGAAAGATTCACTTGAATCGTTATCGCTACAAAAACGGCGGCCTTCATGTGTTAGAAGAGATGACATTCGAAGGAACTAGCAGCAATCAAGTCGTACGCCGTCCCAACCTCGCGACCTCACACTACGACCAAGTAAATAGTGTTTCTTTAGCTTTTGCTGAGCTTTACGATTTCCCCACCTCAGACGCCGCGGTTTTCTATAAGCACATTAAATTTCTTAGTGCCGATCAACCTGGCTCGGTGGTTATCTCTGACGGCGGCTTCCCCGACCCCACCGGGTGGTCTTCGACCAGACCGGTTCCAGTACACGGTGATGATCTACTTCTGTGTGTGGCCGGCCACTTCCCTGATGGCACTGAGGAACAAATGATTACTTGGGGAGTTAATCCGCCAAATCAAATGCAAACAGTTGTCACCATGGGCAATAACCCTCGCCGTCCTGCTGTTGACCTGTTTGAATCAACAGCGGTGGGAACTGGTAAACGGGTATTGGCGATGGTCTATGAAACCGAGAAAAATACCGAACCAGTCCAGCGCCGGATTTGTCTACAGCTTACTGAAGAGTAAGCGAATTTAATTTTTCGCCAAGTTCTTCGATTAAAAATCGCACCGCTGGTGTTGGATAAGGTCGTGGATGTTCATCGACCTTTAACAACCATTTGCCATCACCGCGGTCAACCAAACGCAATCCGAAGAATTGACTGAATGAATCATCAGAGCTGACTACCTTCAACAGCCAACTCGTTTCGCCTGCCAAGACTTCTTTTATTTCTCCGACACATGCTTGGCCGCGAACGCTAAACCCTTTTAAAGATGAAATGGAAGCTGAAGTTAAATTATTTTCAATGTGAACGTGGTGCATTTCAGCGCAGCTAATTAAGCGTTTAGCTAGACGATTTGATTTTAGCGTGGCGGTGAATCGAAAAATTGAACGCCCCTCTTCAAGCCACTTGCTTTCGTAACGAGTACGGAACGGTCGCTCGGGGTTTACTTCAAGCTCACTTAAGGTAAAGCAATCATCAGCGGCAAAATGCTCCCACGCTTCGCGTGCGTACCATTCTTGATCGGTAACTAATTCAAACTCACCGCCAACTATTAAAATGTCGGCTAGAGTTTCAGTGAAGCGCGAATTGCTAACCCGATGCTTAGCATGCTTTTCCTTCGGCCAGGGCATGGGGAATTGCATTAACACCTTTTGGACGCTGGCTGGCGCGAACAATTCACGCAGCAAGTAGCGAGCATCACCGCGAACCAAGCGAATGTTGTCACACTTTTCCAAGGAGGCGGCGCGACTGGCCTTGATGATTCCCTCATGCGGCAATTCAATGCCCACAAAGTTGCTCTGAGTTTCGTTGGCCGCCCACCACGCCAAATATTCGCCGCTACCAAAGCCGACTTCGACTTTTAGTGGCGCAGCAGCGGAAAAAATGTTTTCCCAAAGTGGCGGAAAACTCCCCGCATTTGCGGGGCTTTCCACGTATTGGTCAAGTAGTTGAGGGCGAACCATGGTCAAGCATTATCCGCCCTCCTCGATTTAGAGTAAACTAGAACTAGTGATTCGTCACCTCCACCTCATCTGCGTAATTGTGCTGCTGCTCCTACCGAGTGGTTTTGCACAAGTGGAGGACGGCTGTGCGGCATCCTGTTTATGCGGCTGCCAAGCTTCTGTTGACTTCGGCCAAAGCGATGTCTACGGCCAGCAGCTGAGGCGCGGGTGTTGTTGCAAAATGGATAAAGTTCCAGCCAGCAACAATAATGAACCTAGCCCCCACCGGCATTTCGAATCTTCGCAAAGCCAGCTTGGTCCAATTTTCTTTGCAGAAATTAGCGATCCCTACCTGCCGCCAACAGCGAAGAGCACTTTCTTAAAATTATTCCCGGCGCGTGCTCCGCCGGATTTGCTGCATTTGCGTTACTGCGTGTTCTTGTGTTGAAACTGATGAACGCCACGTTGAAAAACGTGCGCGCTTGTTCGTTAATCAATCAACTCAATCAAACATGTACCCAAACACAAAATGCACCTGCGACACCTCGCCATTGGCGCCTTAGCGTCAATACTCTCCGGCTGTTCAAGCACTCCCACTGACTACTCCAGTCAACTGGAACGGTGGCAGCAGCACGCCCTTCAAACTTCGCCAAATAGTAAAATAACTACTGACGAAGACTCGTATTCAGAAAATCAGTCTTGGGAATTTGAAGTTCTAAGTGCCAACCCCAAAGTCCTTAGCAAGTGGCAACTTTGGCGGCGGGCTCTGGAGCAAGTTCCACAAGCGGCGGCGCTAGCAGATCCAAAACTAAACTTTGGAGTTTTTGTTCAGGAGCTGGAAACTCGTAATGGACAAGCCCAGGGAAAGCTTTCACTCAGCCAAGCCTTCCCCTGGCCAGGTAGTCTTAAAGCGCGCTCGAGTGCAGCTTTAGCTGGGGCAGAAGTAGCTGCGGCTGATCTGATTACCCTAAAGCACAATCTAATTAGTAAATTACAAATATTGCTTTCTGAGAAGGTTTTGCTTGAAACATCGATTCGAATTAAACGCTACCACTTAGAACTATTAACTCGCGGCGAAGAGGTGGTACGCACCCGTTGGCGCGACGGATTAAGCAAGCATTCAGTATTGATTAAGGCCCAAGTTGAATTGGCCAAAGTCGAAGACGAGTTGCGCAGTTTAGTTGACAGCCGCAAGCAATTAGATGCTCGGGCCCTTAACTTACTTGGCAGAGAAGGTCGGCAAGCTGAACTTGATTGGCCAAGTCCCCGCACCCAGGAAAGTATTCCCGCTCGGGCACAACTGAATCAAAACCCGAGTCTGTTAAGTGCTCAGGCAAAAATTGTTGCTGCCGAACATTCCTTAAAGGCCGCGCAGAAATCAACCAAGCCCAACTTTAGCCTGGGAGTTGAATGGACGCCGATTGGCTCGGATGGGATGCCCGGTAGCGACCTTGGCCAAGATGCGCTAGCACTTGGATTTGGAATTGAAATCCCACTAAGGCGGGCGCCACGCAAAGCCCGCGTAAATGCCGCAAAAGCACAGCTAGCAGCCAATTCAGCGCAAATGGCATCGATTAGCAACGAAATCTCGAGGGACTACGAAGTGCTTAGTTTTGACTTCACTGATGCTCACGATCGGCTTGATCTATATCGTCATGGATTAATTAGCAAAGGCGAACAAGCGGTCAGTACTAGCCTCGACGCTTTCGCCAACAATCATGGTAGTTATCTTGACTACTTAGATTCAGTCAGACTTTTGTTGAGCTTTGAATTAGCTCAAGCCCGCGCTCAACATCAACTAACAAGCGCTAGTTCCAAACTGTCCGCACTGTGCGGAATCTCCGCCCCACTATCAAGCAACAACAACTAATCATGAGTAAATTAAAATCAATTTTTGGCCTCGTACTTCCAGCTCTTGTTGTTGGATTCCTGCTTGCCCGCTGTGGCAGCATTTTCCCCGAGCATTCGGTCCACCAACATGGTGAGGCCGGCGCTGAAAACGCAAATGTGGTTTGGACTTGCTCAATGCATCCGCAATTTCAATTCCCGGAACAAACACCTTGTCCAATTTGTGGTATGGATTTGATTCCAATCGACCCCTCAAGCGCCGGTCTTGGTGAGCGCCAAGTTGGAATGAGCACTGAAGCAGAGGCTTTGGCAGAGATTCAAACAACGCCGGTCAAGCTACAAGAAGTTAGCCGCGAATTGCGTTTAGTCGGCAAGTTTGCTTGGGATGAAACCCGACTCTCATCTTTAACCGCGTGGACTGGTGGCCGCATTGACAAACTTCAACTAAACAAGACTGGCGAAGAAGTTGTTGCCGGCCAGGTCGTGGCCGAGCTTTGGAGTCCTGAATTAAACACCGCGCAAGGCGAGTTGCTTGAAGCCAAGCGCGCGGCCAAAAATGTTGCCACGGCACCAAGCGATTCATTGCGACGCACTGCTGCGGCCAGCTTAAGTGCTGCCCGCGAGCGATTAATTCAATTAGGCATGACCGCCAAGGACATTGATGGCCTACTCGCAGGCAATGCCACTAGCGAACATATTGAATTAGCTGCGACCAATTCCGGAGTAGTGATTGAACGTATGGCAGCTGAAGGTGACTGGGTTAAAAAAGGTCAAACCCTTTACCGCTTAGCTGACACTGACACGCTTTGGGTATTACTAGAAGCCCACGAAAGTGATCTAGCTTGGTTGTCGGTTGGACAAAGCGTCAGTTTGCAAACTGAAGCCTACCCAGGAAGGTCCTTCATGGGAGAGCTTAGCTTTATCGCTCCGGTTTTAGACCAGCATTCACGCACTGTTGAGGTGCGGGTAAGTGTCAAAAACCCCTCAGCTTTGTTGCGTCCGGGAATGTTTGCGCGAGCAATTGTCAACGCCCCATTGCAGGACTCCGTGGGCAAAAAACTATTAACCATTCCAACAAGCTCGCCCTTGATTACTGGCAAACGCGCGGTTGCCTACGTTAAATTACCTGACCAAGAACGCCCTACATTCGAAGGGCGCGAAATTGTGCTCGGTGCGCGTGTCGGCGATAACTACGTGGTCCTTGAAGGTATAAATGAAGGCGAACTAGTCGTGACAAACGGTGCCTTTAAAATTGATTCGGCCTTACAGATTCAAGCCAAGCCGAGCATGATGACTGCTGATAATTCGAATTCGAAGAAGCAACTTAAAGTGCCAAGTGATTTCCGTGTACAAATGGGAAACTCAGCAACTCCTTACTTGGACTTGCGCATTGCCTTAGCTGCTGACGACTATGAATTAGCGATGCAACACGCTTCGGCCTTTACCGCCGCAATCAAGTCCATCAACCACGAGTTGCTCGATGAGTCAGCACGTGACCGATGGGAACCACTCTTTGCGCGCATGAGTAATGGAGCCGTCCACATGAACGCTTCTAAAGAAATTGAAGATTTGCGCGTTGGCTTTGATCGCGCCAGCAAGGGCATCATTCAGGCATTGGACTTATTTGGCTATCAACGACCTGGAGATGATATAAAAGTATTTTTCTGCCCCATGGCCTTTAACGACACTGGAGCTGAATGGCTGCAAATTGAAAAACGTTTGGCCAACCCTTACTTCGGCGCCTCGATGTTGCGTTGCGGTGAGTTACGCCGCAAGATTCCAGTTAGTGTGGAGGTTGAGTAGTGCTGCAAACTTTCATACGTGGCTGTTTAAAACAGCGATTCTTAGTTTTTGCGGGCATGTTACTGCTAATCGGTTGGGGCTTACGGGTCTCGCCTTTTGCCACCGGTATGTCCTTTATGCCGCGCGACCCTGTCCCGGTTGATGCAATCCCCAACATTGGTGAAAATCAACAAATTGTTTTTACCGCGTGGCAAGGACGATCACCTCAAGATGTTGAAGACCAGGTAACTTACCCCCTAACTAGTGCGTTAACGGGTGTGCCTGGAGTGAAAACGGTTCGTTCGTTTTCAATGCTCGGTTTTTCAACTATCTATGTTGTCTTCAAGGAAGGCGTTGAATTTTATTGGTCGCGGTCGCGAATTCTTGAAAAGTTAAACTCTTTACCAGCCGACTTATTGCCCAATGATGCCTCGCCGAGTTTGGGTCCTGATGCCACCGCCCTTGGGCAAATTTTTTGGTACACCATTGAAGGGCGTGATCAAGAAGGAAATCCGGCCGGTGGTTGGGACTTGGACGAACTGCGTTCAGTCCAAGACTTCCATCTGCGCTATGCCTTAGCCGCGGTTGATGGTGTTTCAGAAGTGGCCTCTATTGGGGGTTTTCGTCGCGAATATCAAGTTGATTGCGACCCCGAAGCAATGCGCGTTGATGGAGTAAGCCTAACGGCGGTAATGAATGCCGTGCGCGATTCGAATCTTGAAGTTGGTGCGCGCACCATGGAATTAAATGCGGTTGAGTATTTAGTTCGCGGATCGGGTTGGGTGAAATCGGCTGATGAAATCGCTCAAGCGGTGGTGAAAGTTAGTCATGATGGAGTTCCAATTCGCGTGGGTGATATTGCCGAGGTCAAACTTGGGCCGGCAATGCGGCGCGGGGCACTCGACAAAGGTGGCACTGAGGCCGTCGGCGGAGTTGTTGTTTCGCGCTTTGGTGCTAACCCAATGGAAACTATCGAAGCGGTTAAAGCTAAGTTGGCAGAAATTGAAGATGGACTTCCCAAGAAACGCCTCGACGATGGACGGGTTTCACAACTCAAGGTTATCCCCTTCTACGACCGCTCGATTTTAATTGGGCAAACTTTAGAGACCCTGAAGCGGGCCCTTTGGGAAGAAATTTTGGTAACTATCCTAGTGGTAGTTTTCATGTTAGCCAACCTGCGCAGTTCATTAATGGTCTCGGCGGTTTTGCCATTGGCGGTGCTGGTGGCCTTCTTGGGCATGAAATGGAGTGGTGTTGAAGCTAACGTCGTCGCCTTAGCCGGAATTGCCATCGCCATTGGAACAATGGTCGACATGGGAATCATCTTGGCGGAAAATATCCAGCGGCGACTTGATGAAGCACCACCTGGCACTTCCATCATTGAAACAATTAGTTCGGCGGCGGCCGAAGTTGGCTCGGCGGTAATTACCGCGGTCGCAACCACGGTAATTGGCTTTTTGCCAGTATTCACTATGGCTGGTGCAGAAGGAAAAATGTTTAAGCCGCTGGCCTTTACTAAAACCTACGCGCTTTTTGGTTCATTAGTGGTAGCTTTGATTTTGGTGCCGGTGCTCGCCTATCTTTTCCAAAAATGGCGGCCGAGCAAACCAAAGGACGGCAAGCGCGGCTGGATGAACTGGACAATCATGTTGTTGTGCGGAACTTTCCTAAGCACTCATTGGATGCCGCTTGGCCCACAGGCTGGCACATTCATGAACATGGTGTTTGTGTTTGGATTGGCCTTCGGTTTGCTTTATGGATTTGAACTGTTTCAAAAAAGTTACGGAACAATTCTGCGTTGGTTCTTGCGTTACAAACTGGTCTTCTTACTGCTACCGATCATCACCTTGGTGGCTGGTGGATTTATTTGGCGTGACATGGACGAAGAATTCATGCCCCAACTCGACGAAGGTTCATTCTTGTACATGCCAACCACCATGCCGCATGCCGGCGTTGGCGAAAGTCTTGATGTCTTGGCCAAAATGGACAAAGCGATTGAAGCCATTCCTGAAGTTACTGAAGTTGTTGGAAAAATTGGGCGCGTGGAAAGTGCGCTTGACCCTGCTCCACTTTCGATGGTAGAAACTGTCATTCACTATCTTCCAGAGTACTTGGAATTAGAAGATGGGCAGCGGGTTCGTCAATGGCGCGATCACATTCGCAGCACTGATGACATCTGGACAGAAATTCAAAAAGCTGCCGAGATTCCCGGGTCGACTTCCGCGCCAATGTTGCAACCGATTTCTACCCGCGTGGTAATGCTACAAAGTGGCATGCGCGCGCCCATGGGAATCAAGGTGCAGGCTCCGGATTTGGATACATTGGAACAGGCGGCCTTGGACATTGAAGCTTTGTTGCGCAATGCCCCGGGGGTGCGGCCGGAAACAGTTGCTGCTGACCGGGTTGTTGGCAAGCCCTATCTAGAGATTGAGGTCAATCGCGAGGCGGCGGCCCGTTACGGATTAAATGTTGGCAATGTGCAACGCATGGTTGCGGCAGCAGTTGGCGGAAAAACATTAACCACCACGGTTGATGGGCGCGAGCGTTATCCGATTCGTGTTCGCTATTCACGCGAGTCGCGTGATTCGATTGAGGCCCTGCATGAACTGCACATTAATACTCCGGTTGGCGCACAAATTACACTTCAGCAAGTTGCCGACATTTCGTATGTCCGTGGCCCGCAAATGATTCGCACGGAAGATTCCTTTCTTACGGCTTACGTGGTCTTTGATAAACATAGCGGTTGGAGTGAGGTTGCAACAATTGAAGCCACCCGTGATTACCTCGATGAGTTGAAGGCGAATGGTGAATTTGTATTGCCCACTGGTTCCAGTTACGTGTTTGATGGCGCTTGGAAAAACCAAGTTCGTGCCCAGCGAACTTTGATGTTAGTTCTACCTTTAGCGTTGCTGTTAATCCTGATGATTTTGCACTTACAGTTCCGCCGCATGAGCACTTCACTAATTGTATTTAGTGGTGTCGCCGTGGCGTGGGCCGGTGGATTCATTATGCTGTGGTGTTACGGGCAGGATTGGTTCTTGGACATTGAAATGTTTGGCCGGTCAATGCGCGAAGTTTTCGCGGTAAGTCCCTACAACTTATCGATTGCGGTTTGGGTTGGCTTCTTGGCTTTGTTTGGAATTGCCACCGACGATGGAGTGGTGATGGCAACCTACTTGCGCCAATCATTTGACCAAGGCAAGCCAAAGACACGGGAAGAAGTTCGTGAAGCAGTGGTGGTGGCCGGAAGCCGCCGCGTAAGACCATGTTTAATGACTTCTGCTACCACCATGCTGGCACTGTTGCCGGTAATGACATCAAGCGGCAAGGGTGCCGACGTGATGCTCCCAATGGCGATCCCGTCATTTGGTGGAATGATGCTGGCACTGATGACGATGTTTATCGTGCCGGTGCTGTGGAGTTGGCGAGAAGAAAGAAAGCTAAAATAGACTCTGACCCCACCAAGTGGGTCAGAGGGTTTTATAAACCCTTTGTTTCACAAAGGAAAAAACAAGAAAACAAAAAGAAGGCTGGCCTTCGCTGAGATCGACACCGTAAACCATTTGAATAAAGTAGCTTACGGTGTCGATTCGAGGCTTATGACCCAGCGTTTGGGGTCAGAGTCCAGGTTGGGGTTCTTCGTGCCAGTTCTTCTCCCCCAACGATTTCAGCACCGCGAAGGCGGTATCTACGGCCGCTTTTCCCGCTTGGCCGCTTACTGTGTGGGGGCGGTCTTCTCTTACCGCTGCTGCGAACTCTTCTAATTCGGCGCGAAGGGGTTCGTCGTCGTCTAGTTGTAGCTCCTCGGTGTGGAGTAGCGACTTAAAGGCATCACCTGGATTGCCTTCCTGAGCGGCGGCCTGGGCGGCCTCGGGGCTGAAACCTGGTGCTTTTTGCACTAGCAGAGCATACCGCTCCTGACTATCAACTGAGACGTAGCAGTCGGGGCCAAATACTCGAAAGCGGCGCATTGGCTTGAGTGATAACCGCGAAGCAGTCAAATTGGCCACAGCTCCAGAAGGAAAGCCCAAGCGCACCGAACATATGTCCTCAGTCGGGGATAAGGTTTGCCCACCCACTGCGTCCACAGAGTTAGGCAATTCGCCGGTCCACGCCTGAACCAAATCAATGTCGTGAATCATTAAGTCGAGAACAACTCCGACATCTGTTGAGCGGAATGTATAGGGAGCCAAGCGGTGCGCCTCAATAAAGCGTGGACGAATTCCCAACTCCATGGCGCGCTTGACAGCCGGGTTGAATCGTTCAACGTGACCAACTCCAACAATCGATCCGCTCGCTTCAGCCAACTGCAAAATCTTTTCGCACACTTCCGGCGTTGGCGCCATCGGCTTTTCAATTAAAACCGCACGGCCGGCCTTGAGGAATGGTTTAGAACTCGCCAAGTGCGCCGTTGTCGGGGTTGCAATAACGGCAAAATCAACTTGCTCAAGATAAGCATCACTGGTGGGAGACCATTCACAAGAATAAGTTTGAGCAATTTTTTGACCGCGACTTTCATCGGAATCGATTACTGCTAGCAGTTCGACGCCAGCCATCTCGTGCAAAATTCGCGCATGATGTCGCCCAAGATGCCCGACACCAACTACACAAGCACGCAAAACCGTTTCTCTCATGATCGCGCTTTAAGCTGGAGGACGGCGCAAAGATTCACGATAGCGCCCTTGAAAGCCACGCTCCATGTCACGCATAAATGCTATCAAGCGTTGCGCCTCGGGGCGCCAACCCCCAGTGGCTTCCATTTCCTGAATCGCCAAAGTAGTTGGAGTGTCCTCAGCCCATAATCGGCGATAGGCATCACGCAGTTGACTTATTGACTCAGCAGGAACTCCGCGGCGGTTTAAGCCAACCGTGTTCACGCCACGAATCCGACCGGGACTGCCTTCATGCACCATGTAGGGAGGAACATCTTTAATCACTCGCGCCATTCCCCCAACCATTGCCAAAGTACCGATGGTTACAAAATGATTAACCGCCGCGCCGCCCGACACAATTGCTTGATTTTCGATGCGCACGTGACCAGCCAACAGCACGTTGTTGCCAATAATGATTTCATCTTCAACAACGCAATCATGTGCGATGTGCGAACAAGCCATCAGCAAATTATTTGAACCAACCGAGGTAATCCAGGCACCAGCAGCCGTTCCGATATTTATCGTGACAAATTCACGCACAACATTGTTGTCGCCAATTACGAGTGCCGACTCTTCACCGGCATACTTTAAATCTTGGGGCAGGCCACCAATTGAGGCTTGTCCCAAAAATCGATTGCCCTCGCCGATATCGGTACGACCTTGCACCACCACGTGGGGACCGAGCGTAGTATTTTTACCAACCGTAACTTTGGGCCCGACATAGGCAAATGGGCCAACCACCACCCCGCTATCAAGTTGGGCGCTATCGGAAACGTGGGCAGTCAGGTGAATGTTGGTACTCATGCGTCTACTAAGGCAAAGGACAGGGTCGCTTCAGCAGCTAGACGGCGACCCACTTTGGTGGTGCCGACCACTTGTCCGCGATTACGGTTCAGGCGCAATGTTTCAACTTCGATGCGCAATTGATCGCCAGGCACTACCGAGCCACGAAAGCGAACTTTATCGATGCTCGCCAACACCGCAATTTTGCCGGTGTGCTCTAACTTTCTAAGCAACAAAATTCCGGCCAACTGGGCCATTGATTCAAGTTGCAAAACACCCGGCATAACTGGATGATCCGGCCAATGCCCTTGAAAAAACTCTTCATTGATGGTGACGTTCTTTAGCCCCACCGCGCGGCGAGTTCCCTCGACTTCAATGACACGGTCCACCAACAGGAACGGGTAGCGGTGCGGCAAAATTCGCACGATGTCACGAATGTCGTAACCACTTTCGCGCGGCTCTTCCCCTGCGATTTCCTGGGCATTAAAAACTGCGCGCAACTCCCTGGCAAGCTCTTGATTTAAGGAGTGACCACTGCGAGTGGCGATGATGTCGGCGGAAATATCTGCGCCGACTAGGGCAAGGTCTCCAAGAAGGTCAGCAATCTTGTGGCGAGTAGGCTCCAAAGGGAGCCGCATGTTTCCTTCCGATTCACCGCCCAGCACTACCGTGTTTTCAGCGTTTGCACCTTTACCAAAACCATTAGCCAACAATTTCTCAACATCTTCGGAACGTACAAATGTTCGCGCTGGCGCAATTTCTCGCTCATAATTTTCGGGAGTCATTTCAACAACGACATTACTAGCATCAACGCCATCCGGATATTCTGGAATGTACCGCACACGCAAACCATCGCCAGTTGGTGGCAAGGCAACAATTTCCATGTCCCCGTCCCGCACGAAAACTGGCTCTTCTAAAACGAGGCAGTTTTTAATTTGTTTTTGTTCAACAATATTTCCTTGGCGCAAAAACTCAACGTATGCTGAAGTCGAGCCATCAAGTCCGGGCATTTCTGGTCCGTCTAATTCGACCAGTAAATTGTCTACCCCGATGCCACTGGCGGCCGACAGTAAATGCTCCACCATGCTTACCTCGGAGCCACCGCGGCGTAAAGTTGTACGGCGTTGCGAATTAACTAAATAATCACTATTGGCCGGAACCTCGGCCGGGTCATCAACATCAGTGCGCTTAAAAATAATTCCGCTGCCAACTGCCGCTGGGGCAATTCGCACGTGCACCGCCTCGCCAGAATGCAAAGCGACACCGTCAAATGCAACCGCGCTCTTAATGCTCTTCTGCTTGCGAGACATTTATTAATTAACCGATGCCGTTCAAGATTAACAAAACCTGCTCGGTCACATCGTAGTTCGGATTGGTCCACAAAACACTGCGCGTATTAATCACATCCATTGCCGACATCCAGTCTTGTGGTCGAGCTGGTAATTGCTCAGGAATAATTAACACCGCTCCATAACCATCGCGGGCGGCTAGTTCAGCCGCAGCTGCCTGCACCGCAAGATAGCTGCCGTACATCAATTCCATTTGGCGACGCTTCAACAACTCGGTCAAGAATTTGCGGTCGCGTTCTATTGTTAGCTTCTCACTCTCCCACTTAAAGCTTCGCTCGGCAAATTGGGAACTGGCTGGATCCATAATGGCCAACTCACCCTCAATCCCTTGAAGTTCAGTTTCACGCGCCTTAATCGCTTCGGCTTTGGCGTTGAACTCACCACGTAATGCTTGAATATCTGAGCGTGTTTGCTCGTACGCTTCAAAGCACTTGCCCATATCGACGTAGCGAATTCCACCATTTGGATCTTGGGCGGAACGGTCAGCGAGCAACAGGCCAGCACTGCACAGCAAAAGCGCCAGCGCCACAATGTTTCGGTAGTTTTTAATCATTAGAATTTGCCCATTTGGAAGGCGAAGACTTCTTCTTGGTCGCCGTCCAGAGACTGAACTGGCCAACCGAAGTCAAGAGCTAGTGGAAGTTGGGGCATAAATGGTATCCGCACCCTTACCCCGACTCCGGCAGAGATTCTAGTCGCGCCGAAGTTGTCGATACTCTCACCGACGCCGCCCATGTCCACCCACAGGGCACCGCGCACGTATTCCATTTCATCGACCGCGCCACGGACCTTGGTTGAAACCACTGGGAAGCGCAATTCCAGGCTACTATTCCACGCGGCCTCTCCACCAAGGGCGAAACCATTTTCACGATCGCCAACACCGCGGTAGGAAAATCCACGCAAAGTTCCTTGGCCACCAAGGAAAAAGCGCTCACTGTAAGGCATACGTCCGTAGCTGCCACTTTCATTGGCAATGCGTAAACGCCCATGTGCGCCGAATACCCATGGGCGACCACGACTATCATTAAACAGTGGAAAATGCTTCTCTAGTCGCAAGTCAGTCGAGCCAAATTCCATATCGCCGCCAAAGACTCCGCCAATCATGCGATGGTTTAAAGCGATGCGAGCTCCGTCAACCGGCGAGAATGCGTCAGCAATCGTGTTGTAACTAGCACCGACATGAAAACCAGACATGCTGAATTGACCTTCATCGGCAATAACCATTGACGGTGCATTACTACTTGGGTCAATAACGCTTACTAATTGTGATTCAGGTCCAAAGGTTAATGAAAAGTCACGGCCAAAATGTCGGCCAAAACGAATGCGACCACCAGTACGACGTTCATCGTGAGTCAATAAACGCAACATAGTGTTGAACCCGTTAAAGTTGAACGACAATCGATTGATATGGTCGTTAAGCAAATCAGGTTCAGTAAAACTTAATGAGTAGGTGCTGTATTCAGTTCCTGGCGCAGCCCGCAAACTTAAGTTTTGACCGCCGCCGACAAAAGCAGTGCCATCAATGATTTCACTAAAAGCATTCCCCCATGATGACGGCAAATTAAACATGTCAAAGTTGCTTTTGTTCAAAGTAACCGACAAGAAGGGTCCGGTATTAGTGTTGATTCCACCACCGAATAGGAATTGACCAGTAGTCGCCATATCTCCCACGTCAAAACGCAAATCAACCCAGTCGGGTCGCTCGGTTTCAATAAAGCGCCAATCGACATAAGGATGCCCGCTCATTTCATCACGAAACCAACTCTTACCTTGCAAGCGACGCCATGAACGAGTGGCCTCGTAGCCGTCTGCTAAATCGCCCGGCTCCAAAGAAATTTCACGACGAATAACGCGGTCACGAGTGTGGACATTGCCAGTAACTAGTACGTCACGCACGCGCATCGGACGACCCTCTTGAATTAAATAAACGATGTCAATTTCAGAACTTTCCTCGTCTACTACAATTTGCGGTTTACGGTCGCGACCGCCCATACTAAAAAACGAACTAGTGTTTTCGCCAATTGCGCGGGCAATTGCTGGATGCCCCATGCGGCCATAATGTTTACGCAACAAGGATTCATCGACGGCGAAGCGCGCCGCTTCATAAGTTTGTCCTGCACGCAAAGTGATAATTTCCATTAATTCATCATCACTGAATTGCAAATCCCCATCGCCAGTACTGCGGAAAGACACCGAGCGAACGATGTATTGTGGGCCCTCATAAATGCCAATATTTAAAGCGACGTTATCCCCATCTTCGCTATAACTTTCTTCTTCAAGCCAGGCGCGCGCATCCAAATAACCGAAGTCGCGATAGAAGGCTTCAATAGCAATCAGGTCTTGGTCAATCAGGCCGCGCTTGTAATGCGAGCCGGGGAAAAACAAAACTCCATCACCGGCAGTCATTGCAGAAGAAACCGAAGTCCCCATGCCTAATGCCGAACTGCTAGGAAATGCGCTATTACCTGTGAACTTTATTTCATCAATGCGCACCTTAGCGCCTTCATTAATCAAGATGCTTAATTGACCAATCTCTTCATCAATTTTGGCCTCTAGGCTGACATGGCGAAAGGCTTCATCGTGATAAAAATCTTCCAACTCTTGCAACAAGACCGGAATCCGGCCTTGATCGACAACCTGTCCACTTAAGTTAATTGCCGCCAACAATTCACTGCGTTCATATTCATCGTTACCGACAAACACCACCCGTTTTACCGAGGGCAAGACCGTCACGTCAAACTCAACGCGAACACCTCCACTTGGCAACAAAAAAGTGCGGGTGTCATTGACGCGCACCCGCATGCGTTGCCAAAGAAAGCTTTGGTCGCGGCGCAAGTCTTCGAAAAGAAAGCGGCGCCCAACACGAATCCGCATCGCCATACGAATTTCTTGTTCACGATCACCGGCACCGTTTAGAACTACCTCTTCGATAGTGTCAACGGCTTGCTCTTGGAAGCAATCTGCGGTGGCAGGAAGATTGGCGGGGGTAATCGCCAACAACAAAAATGCACTTAACATTTGTTCTTAGAAGCCTGAATCAGGTTGCAAGTTTTCAAAGCGCATCAATTCATTTGCGAAGCGCATTTGGATGTCTCCAGTTGGACCGTTTCGGTTTTTAGCCACAATAATGTCCGCCAAGCCTTTTACGTCATCATTGTCGCGATCGTAATACTCTTCACGATAAAGCAACATAACCATATCGGCATCTTGTTCAATCGCTCCAGATTCACGAAGGTCTGACAACATTGGTCGGTGGCCAGTGCGGTCTTCAGCTTTACGGTTAAGCTGAGCAAGGGCTAACACTGGAATGTTTAAGTCACGCGCCATCGCCTTTAAGTTTCGAGATATTAGCGAAATTTCTTGCTGGCGACTTTCCGCATTAGCGGTCAGCAACTGCAAGTAATCAACCACTACCATGCTCAAATTTGATTCGCGTTTCAAACGGCGTGCCTTGGCGCGAATTTCGGCAAGCGAAGGCTGTGAGGAATGGTCCACGAACAACGGCGCGTTACCAAGTTGATCAGCCGAGTAAATAACCCGCTTGGTGTTATTGGCATCAAGCTTGCCGCGGCGCATTGCATCGTGGCGAACTTTGGCATGGCAGGACAACATTCGCATCACAATTTGCTCTGCGGGCATTTCCAGCGAGAACAACAACACTGCTTTGCCAGAAAGTACTACGCGCTCAATCAAATTTAGCGCGAAAGCGGTCTTACCCATGGATGGACGCGCAGCCAGCACCACCATGTCACCAGGGCGAAAGCCTTGCAGTTCATCTATATCAGAGAAACCTGTTTGCAAGCCAGAAGGCGGACCTTCCTTCGATAAAATTTTCTTCAAGTTGTCGGCGACCAATTCCTTGGCGCGGAAAACCGATCCGGTCACCAAGCGGTCACCCACCTTAAAAACTTCTTGTTCGGCGTCGTCCAACAACTGCGAGACTTCATCCTCACCGGCCTGCACCTTGCGTTGAATCACTTCCGTTGCTTTTAACAATGCGCGCCGCAGAGACAGGTCACGAACAATTTCTAGGTGGTTATTTAAATATGCCAGCGATGGAACAGCGTACATCAATTCTTCGATGTAAGAACGGCCGCCAAGTTCCTCGGATTTGCCAAGGCGCTCAATTTCGTGGGCAACGGTTACGGGGTCACAGGCGCCGGCCGAGCGAGTGTCAAGCTTACGACAAATTGAGAAAATGTCACGATGGCGCGGCAGATAAAAATCATCAGCTTCAACTTTCGCCACCACATCAGTAACGCATTCTGGGTCGCGAAGCATGCTGCCAATTACACACTTTTCGGCCTCAATGTCCCGCGGGACAGTCATTTCATTGAGTTGGGGATTAGGCTCCATCTAGCCCATCAGGATATCCTTGCGCCAACTCATTGTCAGCCAAAAGAAAGAGCCCGAAAGCACTATACTTTCGGGCTCTTATGCAGCAGAGAGTTTGCTCTACTCTTTGCCGGCGGCTTCGGCGTCAGCGGCGGCCTCTTTGGCAGCGCGTTCCTCGGCCATCTTGAGGTCGTCCTCAGGCACAGTTGCCACAACCCACACCTTAATCATGGCCTCAAGATCACCATGGATATGAATTGGAACTTCAAACTCACCCGGGGTGCGGATTGGTTCCGGCAGGCGAATGTGGCGCTCTTCAAGCTCGAGGCCAGTTGCGGCCAGGGCTTCACGGATGCGACTCACATTAACCGAACCGTACAAGTGACCCTCGGCTGAAACTTTCTCATCGAAAGTCAGCTGAACACCACCAATCTTTTCGGCTAGAACAGCGAATTCGGCCTCCATTTCGGCGCGATAAACTTCCGCTGCTTGGCGGTCCTTAGCAACACGCAAGCCGGCGTCCTTGGAATGGCTAAAAGCCAAACCGCTAGGAATCAAGTAGTTGCGGGCATAGCCAGCAGCCACTTCAAGGGTGTCACCGGTATTACCGAGAGCTGGAATGTCTTTACGAAGAATGACTTTAGTTTTCATCGGTTCACGTAGGGCAGAAGGGCCATTAAGCGGGCGTACTTAACCGCGCGCTTGAGTTTGCGTTGTTGGCGAGCGTTGAAGCCTGTGCGCTGGCGACTATGCAAGGCACCGTGTGGCGACAAGAAACGCTGTAAGTAATCGAGATTCTTGTAATGGATTTCAGTTGAAGTTACCTTAACCGTTTCTTCTTCAGTTGTTTCAAATTCAGTCATCATTACTCTCCTTCAGTTGTGGTTGCAGCTTCAGTACTTTCGTCAGACTTAGCTTCTTCCTTTGGTTGGTCTTCAGACTCACCGTCCTTAGGCTCCTCACCTTCAGCAGGCTTATCTGTCAAAACTTGTTCTGTCTCTGGCTCTTCGTAAGGCTCATCGACAACGACGACATCTTCGACTTCCTCAGGAATCACCACCGCGCTATCGTCGATTGTTTCGATTCCGAGGGCAAGTTCATTAGCAGGAATTGCATCCTCGCGCAAGAACATGCAGCGGAAAACTGGGCCGACCAAGTAGAACTCGGCCTTTGCTTCGTTAATCGCCTTACCACTGCCGGACAACCAACCACTGAGGTAAGTTGCGCGTTGGCGGTTGCCAATTTTGTAGGCCAACTTGCGCTCGCCGTACAGATTTAGGGAATTGACTTCAACGCCATGCTTTTCAAGCATTTGCTTGACCGTATCACGGACAGCATTGAAACCGTGTTGGCTGACCTCCTGGTTATCCAGAAGGAACATCGCCTCGTAAAAGTGTGTTTTATTTTCCATTTTTTCGCCGTTCCGATTCTTCGGTTTTAGTTCAAGGAACTCCGCCTAGGGCATGCGGCGGTTGAATTTAGCTTGTAGGTCATCCAAGGATTTCCCACCGAGCCAGTCTTCCGCCGCCCACGAAGCTGTTTCCAGCGTCTCTTCAACGAGCTTTTGCTCACTGCGACGGAAGCGATTTAACACGAAATCAACTGAATCAGATCCAGGGTCGCCAACTCCGATACGTAGGCGCGGGTAATCGCGCGTATCTAAAGATGACTCAATTGAGCGGAGGCCGTTATGACCACCCGGGCTCCCCCCTGGCCGAATGCGCAAGGCACCCAAGTCCAAGTTGAAATCGTCAGTTATTACAAAGATCGACGCCGGCTCGCATTCGAGTTGGCGTTGAGCTGCGCGCACCGCATTCCCTGACAAGTTCATGTAGGTTGTCGGCCACAGCATGGCGATTCCGCGCGAGCGGTCCTGCCAGTAACGTCCCAGTCGTTGGCCGCCCTGCTTAATCCAGCTAGGCTCAACACCAAAACGTGCAGCTAAAAGATCGAGCACCGCAAAGCCAACATTGTGGCGGGTGCCTTGGTACTCTTGGCCTGGATTTCCCAATCCGACCAAAAGCCGTGGACCCTCTTCTCGGTTCTCATCACAAGGAGAATCACCGCTTAGAGGGTCTGGAATCATACTGTAGCGGGCTAAATGCCGCTATTACTCATCCGAAGAATCGTCGCCTTCGTCATCCGAAGACTTGCCGATGACTTCAGGCTCAGCTGCAGCGTCGTCAGCGTCGTCACCTTCCTCTTCGACTTCTTCGCGGCGCTCGTTAATGGCGCAGACTACGGCCTCAGGGTCTCCGGCGAATTCAATACCTTCAGGCATTTCAACTTCACCAGCCTTAATCGACTCGTTTACGTCGAGATCTGCAATGTTGACCTCGATTGACTCTGGAACCGCCTTTGGCACGCACAAGATAGCCAGTTCATTTAACTGGTTAGTCATCTCGCCCTTAACCAAACCTTTAGGGTGGCCAACAAAGTCAATCGCTACAGAGAATTCCATCTTCTGCCCCTTAACTACGCGAAGGCAGTCAACGTGCTGAAGAATGTCACCCATGTAATCCCATTGCACCTCGCGCACCATGACGCGTTGTTTGCCGGTCGGCAAATCCAAATCAAAAACCTGTTCGTTGTGACGAACAATGGCCTCGAATTCGTGAGTGCTAATTGTGAAATGATTGGTGTCACCACCGTCTCCGTAAAGAGTGATGGGTAGGCGTCCGGCCTTGCGCTCAGCAAGAGCTGCGCGGGTCCCGGACTTGGTGCGTGGTTGTGCTTCTAGGGTATGCATGACGATTAAGAGGATTCTCCTCAGTCAACGAACAGCGCGCTAACCGATTCTTCGCGGTGAATGCGAGAGATGGCGCGAGCTAAGAGCGGCGCGACCGAAACGACTTTCAGGCGTTCGGGGCGTTCGCCCAAGATGGGTATTGTATTAGAAACGTAAATTGCTTCAACCGGAGAATTGTTAAGTCTTTCAATTGCTGGCCCGCAAAAGACTGCGTGGGTTGCTGCAATGTAGACCTTTTCGGCTCCTTTGGTCTTAAGAATGCGTGCGGCCTCAGTAATTGTGCCGGCGGTGGAAATCATGTCATCGGTCAAAAGAACGTCTTTTCCGTCCACATCACCGATGACATTCTCTGACACCACGGTGTCGCCGGAGGTGCGACGCTTATCGACAATTGCCAGCGGAACGCCCAGAGAGTGCGACCAGGCCCTTGCCAGCTTCACCCCGCCCACATCTGGCGAGCAAACCACCAAATTGTCAGTGTCGATATCGGCCCGCGCACCAGCTTCAAGTACCGAGCGTGCCCACAAGTGATCCACCGGAATATCGAAGAATCCCTGGATTTGCTGAGCGTGGAGGTCGATGGTCAAAACTCGACTGACTCCGGCGTTAGAAAGCATATTTGCCACAACTTTTGCCGAAATTGGTACTCGCCCCTCGTCTTTGCGGTCCTTACGCGCGTAGCCAAAATATGGAATTACCGCGGTAATGCGGTCGGCGCTGGCTCGACGCAGGCAATCGACCATTAGCATTAATTCCATTATTGAGTCGTTAACCGGCGGACAAGTCGACTGAATCAAGAACACATCGCCACCGCGAATGTCCTCATTTACTTTCAAGTCAATCTCACCGTCGGGGAACCGCCCGACATGAGCCGAAGTCATCGGCATATCCAGTGAGGAACAAATTTCTCGGGCCAACTCCGGGTGGGCGGAGCCAGCGATTATTTTGAAGCGATCGTCAGTGATGACCATGTCAAGATTTTTTTGCACTTAGGGGTGATGCGGGAAGACCAACCACGACCTCGCCGGGAGCGACATCGCGATTACTTAGGACCACGGCGCCGGCACCGGTAGTTGCGCCATCGCCGATTTTGACTGGAGCAACTAAAACCGTTCCAGAACCGATAAAGGCCCGCTCGCCTATTTGCGTGCGGTGCTTATTTTTTCCATCATAATTTGCGGTAATAGTTCCACAGCCGATGTTGGCGCGGGCGCCAATAATTGCATCGCCCAAATAAGTCAGGTGTTTCGATTTTGCACCCTCCCCCATTTCAGTGTTTTTGGCTTCGACAAAGTTTCCGACTTCAGCGCGGTCATGCAGCACGCTGGCACCACGAAGATGGGCAAAGGGGCCGACCATGCAATTGGCTCCAATCTTGCAACCGGTGCGGATTACGCAGAAAGGCAAGATGCGGGTTGCAGGGCCGATTTCGACGCCGTCCTCAATGAAGGTGCTAGCAGGGTCGTCAATGATTACCCCATTTGCCATATGCCCACTAAGAATTGCTTCGCGTAAAAGAATCGAGGCGCGCGCCAAATCGGCCAATGAGTTTACACCGACAATTTGTTCTTCACCTTCAATCGTGACGACACACCCATTACTCTTATGCAGCACCTGCAAGGCAGCATCGGTTAAATAAAGTTCACCTTGGGCGTTATCACTTTCAAGGCCGTCGATTGCGCTGCGCAAGGCGGCGATTTCCAACGCGTAAACGCCGGCATTAATTTCACCAATTAGTGCAGTATCTTGATCGCAGTCTGCTTGCTCAACAATGTCGCATAAGTTGCCGTCCTCGTCGCGTTGAATGCGACCGTAGCCGGTTGGGTCAGGCACTTCTGCAGAAAGCATGGCGCCATTTTCTTGCTCGCAAATAAAATTCAATGTGTCAGCTTGGAGCAATGGAGTATCGCCGCACAAAATCAACACCTTGCCGTCGGGCGGTAGCACATCTAAGGCACAGCGCACCGCATCGCCGGTGCCATTTGCTTCAGGCTGAATCGCCACCTGCCAATGCTTGTGAGCAGAGCTGTTGAGCCATTCCTCAATCGGTTGGCGGTGGGTCGGGCCGAGCACTAGCACCGACTGGCCAATATTATCGCTCGATTCAGATGCGGCTGAGAGCACCCAATCTAAAAGTGGACGACCACATATATCGAGTAAGGCCTTAGGGCCGCCAGTTTTGATACGGGTGGATTCGCCGCCGGCGAGGACAATCAGGTGGAGTTCTTGGGCTGACATGGCTCGAAGTTTCCCGAAGTATAGATGCGCGGGCGGCGGACATCTTATGCTTTGCTACTTAAGTGCCAGACCCCCGCTTTTTGTTCACCCTCCCCGGCGTGCCGCGCCGCACCATTTCTCGGCTTGCCGGGAGATTGGCGCGTCTGAAGTTGCCGCTATTCCTGCGCCGAACGCTTTGGCTTAAGTTAGCCACAAAATTTGGCATGGATCCAGCCACTCTGCCAGCCGACCTCGGGCAATTTAAGTGCTTCTTAGATTTGTTTTGCCGTGAATTACCAAAAGGTTGTCGGCCACTTGATGAGCAAAATAATTGGTTGGCACCAAGTGACGGTCTAATTGTTGCGGATAGTACCTTCTCATCCGAGGGCAGTTTCTTAATTAAAGGTTGCCCCTACTCAGCTCAAGAATTAGTTCCTAATCGCAGTCATCAAATGCTGCATGCCTATCGGGCTGTACAAATCTACTTGGCACCACGCGACTACCACCGTTATCACGCACCGTGCGATTTAACCATTACTAGTGCCGAAAGTTTTCCCGGCGACCTGCAACCGGTTGACCCAAGTTTGGCACGGCGTTCATTGCGAGTGCTGGCCAAAAATCGGCGCGTGTTATTGAACTGCCGCGACGCTGAAGGTGATTGGTTTGCTTTGATTTTTATTGGCGCCTTAAATGTTGGTGAGATGCGTTTTTGTTTTGATCCGTCCTTAGGGCTTGCGCCTATCTTCCCAGGCAGTCGCAACTACGACCCTCTTCCCCAACTAAGGCGCGGCCAAGAATTAGGCCGCTTTGAATTTGGTTCGACAGTTTTAATGATTGTCCCGCCAAAGCTCAACGCCAAGTTCAAACTCGGCGATCGCACCTTGGCGCGCGTGGCGATGTTTGATACTTTTTCAAAATGAACGACCGCTTCACACTTTGCTCACGCTTAGCTAAAGCGGCCGATGCCAACGATGCCGAGGAAGTGTTCGTAGCGGCCGGAAACTTAAGGGCAGTTCATGGAATTGAAGCGGTGCGCGAAGTATTCCGCTTCATGCATTTATTTCGCGGCTTCCCAGCCATGGTGCGCGCCCTAGGCCAAGCACGCGAAGTGCTCTCCGATGCGCCGCCATGCCCGACCAGCATTAATTGCGACCACAACACTGGCCAAGAATTCTTCGAGCATTTGTATGGAGGTGACAGCAAGCACGTCCTGCCACAACTTGAAAAATTAGACCCACTGTTAAGTACGTGGGTAATTGATCACGCCTATGGTCGCGTGCTCAATCGCGAACAATTCCCACTCAGCGAACGAGAGCGCTTGGCAGTTTTATTATTATCCGCTGGTGAATGTTGGCACCAATGGATGTCGCATGTACGCATTTGCTTGCGTATCGGAGTTAGCCGCGAGCTTCTAATCAAGGATACTCAAGAATTGGCGTGGCCGGCCGCCGCGAGAGCCCATGCACTTAACAAACTAAAAGAGCTTGATGATTAAATACCTAAGCTCTTTTCGGTTATTACTTTTCACTCAGTTTTTAACCGTCTTCAACGACAATGCCTTTAAGCAGGTGGTACTGCTGATGGCACTCAGCGCCAATGACCTTGGCGGCGATCCTCAAGCACGCGCCGGCCTTGTTTTCGCACTGCCTTTTTTGATTTTCCTGGTTTTTGCTGGCGACCTCGCCGACCGAATCAGCAAACGTCATTTATTAATTTGGACCAAATGGGTGGAAGCTGGGGTGATGGCTTTGGCGAGTTTCGCCCTATGGAAGCACGACCTGAACTTAGGATTACTGGCCTTATTTTTAATGGGCGCTCAGAGTGCTTTCTTAGGGCCAGCTAAATACGGAATCGTCCCCGAACTCGTTAGCGAGTCAGCCTTAACCAAGGCCAATGGCAGCCTGCAGGCCTCAGTCATGATTGGCATTTTATTAGGCACTGGCGCGGCCGGTTTCTTCCGCGGGCAATTTGGCGAAGACTTATGGATTGCGGGCCTGTTCTTCACCGGAGTCGCCATCGTTGGCGCCCTGAGTGCCAAACATATTGAAGCGGTGCCGGCCGCCGACCCTGCGCGCAAACTACGCTTCAATCCTTTCAATCGCTTTGCCTCAGGATTGCGCTTAGCCAAAGCTAGCAAAAGTTTACTGCCGGCCATCATTGGTCATGGCCTATTTTGGTTAGTCGGCGGACTTGGCTTATTTGCTTGGAATGAAGTAGGCTTAAAAGTTTTGCAAGTGGATGAAGGATTGTGGACTGCAGGATTAGCTTCACTTTCCCTATCGATTGGCATCGGCAGTCTTGTGGCCGGAAATATTTGCAAAGAAAAACCACGCGCATGGTTGACTACCTTGGGGGCGAGTGCAATGACGCTTGGTTACGCAGCAATCGCATTGGGCCCAAATAGTCCCTGGTTTATTTGGGGGTGTTCATTGATGTCAAATTTCTTTATGGGCTTTTACTTAGTGCCGCTTAAAAGTTTCATCCAAAAAATACCCGCGAACCATGAAAAAGGTCGCCTTCAAGGAACCAGCCAGATGATTGATTGGATCTTTATTCTGGGTGCCTCGTTAGTAAAAGAAACTCTCAGCATGTTTGACATCGGCGGCACCGACACCTTTATGGTTATGGCCGCAACAATGTTGATTGCTGCCATCAGTTCCTACTATTTAACGCGGGGCAATGCGCCACCAAATTCGAATCGGTTCAAAATCGCTTAAAGCGTTTGCATCAAATATAAGTTGTTTAGATTGGTAAGCAGGCAACTTGCCTAGCTCTAAACCATCCAAACTTAAGCTTCCGTCTTGCCAGAGTAGGGTTTGCTTAGCACCGGGAACTATGCCAACGCCTTCGCGAGTCAACTCTGCAACTTTAGTGCGCGGCAAGGAACGAGGTGAAGCTTGCGAGAAACTTACTTGGCTCATAATTTCCAAGAAACGCGGAGGCTCGCTATTCGGACCTAACTGCCACTCCATCCCCCATTGAACAACTTGCCATTGACGTTGGTCCCAAGGCACTTCTTTACGCCACTTCTGGCCAGCGCCCAATTGGGGAGCATACCAAGCTATTTCAATCGAACTAGCTTGCACGGTAAGCTCCGCGTCAGCATGTAACTTTTGCCAGTCCTGGGCCAGTTGTTGAGCGGGACTAAGTTCTGACTCTATGTTCAGTTCAGGTTCAGGTGATAGTGGGGATAATGGTTGCACTTCAGCCATAGGTGCCACAGTTGGAAGTTGGGCTTGCCATTCTTGCAACCACATCATCGGCGCAGAATTAGCTGGCAGGCTTTGCCCGGCCGCCAAGGACATATATTTATGCGCTTCTTGGCGACTGCCCCTAAACCACAAACAGTGAGCAATGTGCCAATCACTTAAACTTCCCTCACCAAACTGGTTTTCTATTTCTTCAATCGACAAATTGCGTAAATCATCTTCACCGACTTTCTTTAAGAAGTCAAGACGCAATCGTTCGGCTTGAGCAGGCAATGAAAACTGGAGCAACTTTGGATCTAATCTTTGCCAAGTATTTACGGCACCAAGCAAATCACTTTGCGCAAGCAATTTTTGCACCTGTTCGCGCAATCCAGGAATCGCCAAAGCGGCGCGATCGCCAAGTATTTCGCTTCTCAGTTTGCGTAGTTGCTCACGATTAATCTGCAATTGATCACGGGGAGAATTAAAACGAAACTGTTGATGAGCTGATTGGTTAATCCCTCGAGTTTGCCATAATTTCTCCACATCCAACGACCACTGCAGTGGTGTGCGTTCTTCACCACCGTGTTCTAGTTTGTCAAGATAAGCGCGGCGCTCGCCGGCCATTAACTCCAATGCACGCAAGCGTAATCTTTCATATTCAGCGGCAACTTGCTGTTCAACATTTTCTAAATTACTACGCAACAATTGAACATCGTTTGGGCGAGCAGTCGCTGGCAAGTTCACTAGGCTTAGCTGAATTAATCTCTGTTCTGCTAGATTTAAATCACCAGCAGCTAAGGCGTGCAAAAAACTTTGTGCTTGTATACCCCACCAGGCGTCAAAGTTAAATTTTTTCGCCAATTCAGTTACCGCCAAACTATCGCCTGAGTTTTCATCAACCAGCTCAACGTCAGCCTTTGAGCCCAACTCGCGTGGCGCACTCTGCTCCAAAATATCCGGCAGAAACAATAGACTTGGCACCAATACCGCGGCCGATATTCCGGCAATTATTTTGCGTACGCGGCGCCGACGAATTTTTCGACTAAGCAATTGTGGAGAACTACCGGTTAGGATTCGCGCCAAATCTTGCCGAAAGTCCAAGGCTCGCTGATAGCGATGTTCGGAATCTTTCTCCATGGCCAAATCAAGCACTTGCCGTAGCAAATCTGGTACCTCCGCTGGCAAGGATTCCGGTGCCTCGTGAAGCACTCGATGAATGACCTCGCCGATTCCCTTGCCCAAGAAAGGCGGCTGACCAGAAAGAGCATGGTGCATCGTCGCGGCCAACGAGAACACATCAGACTCAGGGCCGGTTGAGCTTGGGTCAATAGCTTGCTCAGGAGACATGTAGGCGGGCGAGCCAAGCGCTGCACCTTGGCGGGTTAGCTCGGGGTCTTCGGCGCGACGTGCCAGCCCAAGGTCGGCCAGCACTGCCCCGCGGCGCGGATGCAAAATAATATTGTGCGGCTTTACATCACGGTGAATTGCACCGTGAGCATGCAAACGTTCAAGGGCACGCGCAACTTGGACTCCAATTCGCGCAACCTGTTCCCATGCTAGATGTCCAACCCGCAAACGGTCGCGCAGGGTTGGCCCCTCAATGTATTCAAGCAACAAGCCAGGCCGTTGCTCGACGTCCAAGACTCCAAAGGAAGAAACCAAGTTGGGATGGTCGATCTCTTCCAGTAATGCCGCTTCACGGCGCCAGCGTTCCAAAATTCGTTGGTCTTTGGCAACGCTTAAACGCAGTAATTTTAGTGCGCGCTGTTGGCCTTGTTGATTTTCAATCAAGAACACCTCCGACATTGGCGAACGCCCAAGCACTCGCTTTACTTGCCAATCATCGGGGAGTTGCAGTTCAACCATTAGGAATCTAGGTCTTGGTACTTTTGCAATTTACGCTTCAAGGCATAACGGGTAATGCCAAGTTTTTCGGATGCGCGTAATTGATTGCCATCACATTTTGCCAAGGCCATTGAGATTAGACTGCGTTCTAGATTGGTCACTTGGGCCGGCAAACTATCGCCAAGTTCGGAATCACTTTGCTGCGCCCCAATTTGGGCAACAACTTCATCACTTAACTCAGAAACACTGACTTCTCCGACACCAAGCAGACTTAAACGGCGCATTTCATTTTCCAATTGGCGAATATTGCCCGGCCATGATGCCGACTCAAGAGCTGCCAAGGCGGCTTGGTCTAATTGACGTTGTTCACTACCGGTTTCGGCAGCTTCGCGGCGCAAGAAATGCTGACATAAAAGATGTACATCGCCACTACGCTTACGTAAAGGTGGAGCCTCGACCATCAGAACTTTTAAGCGATAGTAAAGATCTTCGCGAAAGCGCCCTTCCTTTACTTCCACTTGCAAATCACGATTGGTGGCTGAAATCACGCGCACATCGACACGACAAATTTTGTCTGAACCAACCGGGCGGAATTCACCCTCTTGTAGCACCCGCAACAAGCGCTGTTGCATAGCTGGAGACATTTCTCCGACTTCATCAAGGAACAAAGTTCCTCCGTCGGCCTCTTTGAAGCGGCCATCTTTATCATGAGTCGCGCCAGTAAATGCGCCGCGTACGTGGCCGAATAATTCAGATTCCAGCAAGCTGTCCGGCAAGGCTCCGCAATTTTCAACGACGAAGCTTTTTCCCGAGCGAAGGCCTCCATGATGAAGCGCACGCGCAATTAATTCTTTGCCGGTGCCGCTTTCCCCTTGCACCAAAACAGATGCGTCGGTTTCCATCATGCGTTCGAGTTGTTGAAACAATTCGCCCATGATTGGCGCACCGCCGACCATGCCGCCCAAAACTGCGGCACCCGCCGAGCCAACTTCAGCCAAGGCCAACTTATTGTCCGCTTGCCGACCGGCCAAGCGATTCTTTAAACGTGAATGAGAACGTTGCAGAGATTTTAATTTAACTCGGTCATGAATGGCGCCAATCGCAGTCGAGGCGACATCGGCCAAGCCGCCGAGCAATTCGATTGCCGGTTGCGAGAAGGCTCCGGAGGCGAGCCTGTGGTCTACAACCAAGAGACCGAATACTTCGCGACCATGACGCAATGGAAGTGCCAACAAGGAGCGCAATCCTAAATCACTTATGCTTGCCACGCCGGCAAATTCACCGTCGCTTGCAGCGTCTCGCAAAATTAATGGGCGGTCAGACTTGAGGGCTTTTTCGAGTAATGTGGCGCTGAGTTTTTTCTCCGGCAAGGGCACCGATTCGCGCGCAAAATTTCGCCCGACCGAAGTTTTTATTTCCCCTTGCTCAACTAGGAAAACAAACCCCCTTTCAGCATTAGCCAAACGCACCGCCGCGTCAATTAACAAACATGCGGCGCGTTCTACATCTTGTTCGGCGCGAATATTTCGCAACACCGAGAGTAAGGTTCGCAGGGAATCGGACTCGGCCGATTGCTGTTGGGTTTGAGTAGCTTCCGAAGTTCGTAAAAATGCCGCGGTCCGTTCTTTAATTGATATCAGAGTTGAGCCAATCCGAATTTTGTCGCCCACCTGAAATAATTCTCGGGAAACTTTTTTATTGCCAAGCCAAGTGCCGTTGGCCGAGTGTAGATCAACAATGAAAAGATCATCGCCAAGCCGCTCCAGGCAACAATGCTGGCGCGACGCTAATGGGTCTTCAAGGGTTACGTCGCAATCAATCGAGCGACCAAACAGCACCCGCTCAGATGCGGTGTTTATCTCGCGCTTGATGCCGTCACGTTCGACAAGTAATTGGAGGGCAGAAGCCATGACTGACCTTAAGATAAGGGCGTGAGCCCTCTCCGCGACAAGGATTCCGACCAAGCTTGGTGGTCTGGCCAACTTAAATTTGAATGCACTGCCTGTGGCAAGTGCTGCCAAAGCCGTGGTGGGTACCAGTTTGTACTCGTAAACACCCAAGAAAGGCGCAAAATGGCCGAGTTCTTGGAGATTAGTTTAAGTAGCTTCACTCGTCAATATACGCAGCCAACCGACTTTGGTTTCCGTAGTTTGCGGTTTGAAAATGGAGCCTGTATTTTTTTAAAAGATAATTTATGCGTGGTGCATGAGGTGAAACCCACTCAATGTCGCACCTGGCCATTCTGGGAAGAAAATCTTGAATCGAAAGCCACGTGGCAAAGCGAAGTCGTGGATTTTTGTCCCGGGGCGAGCGAAGGCAATAGCATTGATGACGAGCTTATTCTGCGCCAAGTGCGAGAAACTGAAAGTGCCCTAGAAGAGGAGCTTTAGACTTAGTTTGGGTTTGGTGCAAACGGATCAAAAATCTCGTTAGTAAATGGCGAGATTGATGCCGCACGTGTTTTAACTCGTGGAGTTAAAACAAACATAACTTCAGTCTCAGTTTCAACCGTTTCCTCTGAAGAGAATAGCCAGCCAAGCAATGGAATATCACCAAGGACTGGCACTTTGCTTTCAACCTTGCGGTCTTCGCGTAACTTAAGACCACCGATAACCACTTTACTGCCACTCTTCACAGTTACTGCGGTTGTAGCGGAGCGGATGTTCAACGAAGGGATTGAAATTGGTCGACCAGTATTGTCAGTTCCAACTTCAAAACTGCGGCCAATCCTAGAGGCATTCACCACAATCGTCATTTGAATGGTGTCTCCGCCTAACAAGAACGGTTGCACCCACATGGTAACTCCGGCCTTTTTATCGGCTACGGAAAGCCCAGTAATTCCTGTTGCCGAGGAAAGGCTGCTTACTTTCAAGTAGGGGATTTCTTCGTTTGAATCAATGGTGGCAGGAACGCCATTACGCGTAACAATCCGCGGATAAGAAACGATATCCACGTCCTCCATGCCGCGCAGTAATTGCAAGAATGCATTTACTTTGATGTCGTCATCAGAGAATGCCAGGGAAAAAATCCCTCCAGGGCCGCCGCTAGCAAAGTCACCGATTCCAGTTGCAGCAAATCCACCGCCCATTCCCATAAATGCTGGGCCACCATTGGCCGAGACATCACCAAGTTGTTGAATCATGGTTCCATTTGGCTGGACTCCACGTTCAAAAGAATCAGTTTTAGTTATTTCAAAAATTTCGGCTTGGATTTCAATTTGAGGACCACCGTTAAAAAACAAGTCAATAAAAGCGAGGACTTCTTCAACTGCACTTTCGGGGCCGCGTAAATCTAAAATGTCCTCAACCGGCTTCATAACGGCGTTCCCTGCCCATGACTCAGCTTTAGGATCGCCAGACAAATAGGTTCCCCCACCGGCGATTACTCTTAGGGTTGCAGTTTCCTGCCCAGGCTGAAAGCATTCGCAAAATTCTTTCAAACGGGATTCCATTACCGCGCCAAAGCCAACCGGCGCCACAATCAAAGCGGTAAGTTCGCCGGAAGGATGATTTATAAAACGAACAAATGGATAGCGCTCAGGCATGCTCATCGGACTTGAGTTGCTAAGCTCAGCTCCAACAAGCGTATCGGTGCTTGGAACTTCAGAGTTCGCCGCCTGGGTTACATTGGCAGTTGCCTGGCGTGAAAAATCGTCAGGGGCAACCGGTCTAAACTGAGCGCAGGCACTCAGCAGCAAGAATGCTATCCAAAAGATGGAAAGTGGCCGTTGGGGGGAAGAGGCCAAACTTAATTAACTATCTAAATTAAACGGCCTCTATGACCGCAGCAGTTAGATCAGTTATTGGGTAGCCACTAACACCACCATCCTCAACCACTAAAACGCAGTTGGAATTGGATGCAACTGACTTGATTGCGCGCTTGAAAACAGCAGTCGCTTTTTTCATCAACTTGTTCCAACGCGCAGAATTTCTTTCGACGCCCTCCTTAACAATTTCCTGATACGCAGGAATTTGCAAGTAAACATCTTGCGAACGCACGGTGCCGACTTTTTGTTTTTTGGCTGGGTCGAAAGTCGACTTGATGCCATAGTAAACCCTACCGGTAATTTCAGCCTCTAATTGGACTGTCGGTAATGGCGGTGAATCCGCGCCAAGGATTGTTCCTTGGACGGCGAAGCTAAGTATTAGTGTAGAAATGGTCATTAATCCCCCGTTGGTGTCGCGACCACGACAAAGCGCAGTCTACTCACTATTAACGGCGTGTTACTAGGGTAGTTTGGTCTTATTTTATACTTTTTTGAAAAAACCGGGTGTTTTTTGGCTAAGGCACCATATCTAGTGGCATTTCAAGCACTTAAAGCACAAGGCGCACTCTCCCGCGAGGAAGAATGCGCCTTGAATTAGAGCTCAAATTTATGAGCGTGAACGTTCGCGACTGCGGCCACCGCGGTCTCCGCCACGTCCGCCACGGTCTCCACCGCGACCTCGGCCACCGCCACCGCCACCGCGACCGGCTTGGCTTTGGGCTGCCTCGATTGCTGCGGCAACTTCCTCTTCAGGTAGCTCAGCGATGCGACGCGACAAGCGAATCTTTCCGCCTTGGTCAACGTTAACGACTACGAATTCAAGAACATCTCCTTCCTTGCAAACGTCTTCAACCTCTTCAACCCGGCCGGCTGCCAATTCAGAGATGTGACACATCCCCTCTTTGCCACCACCGATATCAGCAAAGCAGCCGAACGGCTTAATGCTGGTAACAGTCGCGTCGTAGCGTTCACCTGGAAGAACATCTTTCAACTGCTCAAGAATAGTTGCCAAGCATGCTTCAACATTTGCCAATGGTGTTCCAGAAACCTGGATGTCACCTTCGTCATTAATTACTGAAACGTTAACTTGGTAGTCCTCTTGAAGTTTCTTGATGTTGGCACCCTTAGGACCGATTAAGAAACCAATCTTGTCAGGGTTAATGCGCGCGCCCTTATTTACTGGAGCGTAAGGTGAAACTTCCGCTGGACCATCAAGCGCTTCAGCCATCTTGCCAAGAATGTGCAAGCGGCCATCGTGTGCTTGAGCCAAAGCTTCTTTCATGATTTCATCGGAAAGACCTTTAACTTTAATGTCCATTTGAATCGCGGTAATACCTGCGGCAGTACCGGTCACTTTAAAGTCCATGTCACCGTGGTGATCTTCTGAACCCAAAATGTCTGAAAGAATCGCGTACTCGTCGCCTTCCTTGATCATGCCCATCGCAATACCAGCGACTGGCGCCTTAAGTGGCACACCAGCATCAAGCATTGACAAGCAACCACCACAAACCGATGCCATCGACGACGAACCGTTTGATTCAGTAATGTCTGACACAATGCGAATGGTGTAAGGGAAATCTGCGTAAGTCGGAAGAACCGCCTGAAGAGCACGTTCTGCCAACATTCCGTGACCATACTCACGACGTGAAGTTCCGCGGATTGGGCGGGCTTCACCAACACAGTAAGGTGGGAAGTTGTAGTGCAACATGAACTTGTTCTTGTGGTCGCCGTGGTGCAAATCGTCAACAATTTGCTCATCGTCGGCTGAACCAAGAGTCGCAACCACAATCGCCTGTGTTTCACCGCGAGTGAACAAGGACGAACCGTGAGTGCGTGGCAAGAAACGAGTTTCGATGTCGATTGGACGGATAGTTTTAGTATCGCGACCATCAACTCGGCGACCATGAAGAGTCATGTCGCGCTCAACTGAGTTCAACATAGATTTGGCAGCTTTCTTTACTTTTGACTGTTCCGCTTGAGCGGCTTCATCGTCACCTTCTGGTGCACAACCGGCAATCGCTTCGGCAACAAGTCCATCAACCGCTGCGTAGCGTTCGCTCTTACCTTTAGTAAGGAGAACCGCTTCAACTTTGTCGCGACCCAAGAACTCAAGCACTTTGGCTGGAGTCTCTTCATCTTTAACTGGCGGAGTGTAAGCTGACTTCTCAACTGAGCCAGTTAGCTGGCGCAACTCTTCAGCCATTTCGCAAATCGCGCGGCACACTTCGTGGCCGGCCTGCAATGCTTCAAGAACACCATCTTCAGGAAGTTCGTTGGCACTTGCTTCAACCATGCACACAGCATCGGTAGTCGCGGCCAAAGTCATATCCAAAACGTTGTCGTCTGAATTTAAGATGGAGTGAGTCGGGTTAATAACAACATTGCCATCTAGGTAACCCAAGCGAACAGCACCCATTGGGCCTTCGAATGGAATGTCTGAGATATGCAAGGCGGTAAACGCCGCAATCATTGAAAGTGAGTCTGGCTCGTTTTCCTGATCGTAGGAAAGCACTTGGGACATAACTTGCACTTCGTTGGCGTAACCATCAGCGAACATTGGTCGCACTGAACGGTCAGTCACACGCATGGCAAGCACTTCTTTAGTACTTGGCCGACCTTCGCGACGGAAGAAGTTGCCGGGAATTGCTCCTGCGGCATAAGTCTTTTCACGATAGTCAACTGTTAGAGGGAAAAAGGGCAGGTCACGAGGACCGCCGTCCACCACTGCCGTCATCACAACAGTTTCTCCGTAGGTGGCAACCACACAACCGTTTGCTTGCTTAGCAATCCAACCGGTTTCTAGGGTTAAAGTACGCCCGCCGATTTCACGTGATACCGACTTGACATTAGAGTTTTTCGAAATGGTCATTTTTTCTTTCCGCTGTGGCCTAGTTCGTTCTGAACTTGCGGCCGATTTGTTTATTTTTTTCTTCTTCTTTCATTTTTCGTGAGGGACTAAAATTCGCTCACGCCACCGAGTGGTGGAGGAAATGTTTAGGGGCACATTTCGGCCCAATGTGCAAGCAGGTGACATCTAATTGATGCCACCTGCCGAACACGGTTCAGCCTCTAATTCCTAGAGACTCAACTACTGCGAGATAACGCTCGTTGCTGCGCTTCCTTAAGTACTTAAGCAGTTTTTTGCGCTTTTCCACCATGCCGATCAAACCACGGCGCGTGGACACATCTTTTTGATGCGCTTGCAAGTGTTCAGTTAAGTTACGAATGCGCTGAGTGAGCACCGCGATTTGCACTTCAGGTGATCCGGAATCGCCTTCGGTGCGGGAAAATTCGCCGACTATTTCGGCTTTGCGTTCTTTGCTGACGGACATGTAACCTCCAGGTCGTTCGTCGTTTATGGATTAATTAATTTTGCCTCGAAACCAGAACTGGGGTTCTCCAGTAACGAGGACACGACAGTATAGCCGTTTTACATTGGCGGCGGGGCCGGCAAATCGACCAATAAAGCAGAAACCATCTGTCCGGTCAAAATTGCCGCGCGGCGGCCAGCAGTGCTAGCACCCATTTCGCCAGCTGACAACTGGACTTTGCCGTGATTACGAGCATTGAAAAGCACTGCACCAGATGTGCTGTAAACGCTAATTTCGGCGTCGTAACGGAGACTTCCAGCAGAATAGGCTTTGCTCTCATCCCATGAATGGATGGTCACTTCTACCCCACCGGTCTTAGGCAAGGCCAAAGCTGAGGCGTTGGTCGCAGCAAACTTTGTATCTAAGTAGCGCTGCGAAAGCGGGCTGTAGCCACGCTTTAGGAAATAAGAACGCACGCTGTCACGCACCATTTTGCTCGGAGTCAATTTGGTTGAAGTCATGTCAACCACCGACATTACCGCGATATCACTCGGCAATTCATCAACAAACATGTTGGTGTAATTATCAATGCCAACTTGGGCTGCTGGCGAGGAATCGGTTGGTGCTTGGCAGGCCACTAGGGCTAAACAGCAAGTAAGGCTTAGAAGGTTTTTCATTGGACGTTGAAGGGGGTTCCGGGTACTGACGTGGACCACGAATCACAATCCCGGAACAATGCGGCAAAGAAAGTGCCATTGGCTGAGGGGAATTTGGTGGAATCGAGGTTGAAGGCGCTAACTGCTAGTGTCCAAGTGCTTCCAGGAGTGGTGAGCAATGGCGATCCATCGGAGCTGGTGCCACTAGCGGGTGCCAATGCAGGCAGGATAACGGATTCGGCCACAGAATCCGAATCGGCGTTCAACCAGATGTCCCATTCGCTTGCAGGAGTGTCGCTATCGACTAGGGTTAGGTGGTACCAATCTTCACTACCGTCGATGGTGTCGTCGAGGACATCAGGGAAAGTCAACTCGATATCTGGCCAAACTAATGAGCCGGCGCCGGCACTGTTGGTGGGCGGGGTGGATTCAGAAATTCCGGCGAAGCTAATTGCTTGGCCGTTAACCACTGCGGTTTCCAAATCGCCAGTGACTGAGTAACGGGTCAGTGATTGGTCGCCATCGTCGTCGACGACAAAGATTTGGCAACGCGAGGTGCTACTCAGGGCCCCCTCGTTAACCGCAGCCAAGTGCAAAGCCAATTCCATCTCGGCCTCTGCGTTCACGCCGCTGATTGCACCAACTCCAGTTATGGCGTTGCCTTGAATTCCAGGAATGCTTGAGGTAGTGGTAATCGCTCCATCACTGCGTGGCCCGTTGTAGCCCAAAGATGGCGCGACTTGGAAACTCCAAATTGAGTTTGTGGTTGCGTTGGTAGCGTTAGTTGTAGAGCCGAAGCTAAGCGTCGGGATAACCGTACTACCACCCGAACTTGACGGCGCATCAACTAAGAAACGCGGCTCGAGCGAGAACAAATCGTAATAGGTCGTGCCACCCCCACCATATTCCGCGACTTCATGAAAACCGGCAAACCAACCTGGACGGTCCGGAATTACCGCATAGCTATTGAATGCCAAAGGCAGACTGGCGTCGATTAAACCGCTGGGCAATCTTTCGCCAGGATTATCTGAAAACATGCCGCTGGCAAAAGTAACTTCACCGCTTAAGCCGCCAGTAATGCTTGGCGAGACTGTTACGGAATCCCAGACTTCTGGACGCAAAGGAATTGACACGAAATCGGCGGTGCTGCCCAACAAAGTAAATGGGTGATACCCAGCCATGATTACAGTAATTGTTTGGAGGCCTACTCGGCCACTAAAACTGTTACGACCATCACTTCCGGTTGCACCACTATCTTCATTGCGCAAACCCGCGGCGGTAAATGCACTTTGAAAATCTTCCAAGTAAATTGTGGCGCCGGGCAATGGCGCCAAACTTTGTGCATCAACAACTTCAACAGTTAAATCGCCAGTACTTACTTGCGCACCCACAAAACCGCGTCGGTATGCGGTGCATTTAACCGGGTCATCCATTTGGTTTCCGGCTAGGTCAGTTAAACGTATTTCGAATTCGGCAATCGCACCGTCGGCCACGCCAGGGTCAAAGTGATTACCGATAAAGAAGCCGTCGCCACTTGGTCCAGCACTGCGCGAACTGGTGGCACCACCCAATGGATAGGTGATGTCCACAGTTAAGATTGGCTCGCTAGCTTTGCCATAAGGGCGCACATTACTCAAATCTGTGCTCATGCGCGTGCTAACCCCAGTAAAGGGTGGACCCATTTGCGATAACACCGGCGGATTGGTGTCCTGGATAATTGTTGAAAGAATTTCCACAGTTGAAGATGTGCCACTTCTTTCGACCCACGCGGCAATAGTTAATGGACCATCAGCAAATGCCGGAAAGCCAAGTACTGCATCGCCAAGATCAGCATTAAATGCGACCGTGGTTACGCCGTCAACGACACTGCTTGAAGCGTCTGCAATATGATTCAAGCCAAACGTATCCCATATTTCGAGTTTAACTACATCACCAGTTAAAGATGATGCGCCTAAGTTAATATTGCTTGGAAATGCCGAGTAGTTAGCTAAGTTGACGAAGAGTTCACCATTAGTTCCAATGGAAGTTGCCGGCGCGAAGTTCAAGCTATCCCAACTTGCCGAATAGGTGCTCGCAAGTTGCACACCTGCTTCGAGGTCAACGATAGTATCTAAGACATCAACGCCAATATTTATACCGAGGTCATTAGCTGAGTCCTGGTGTGGAAATTCAACTACTTGCTCTGAGTTACTAATTACTGGCACACCGAAGTCGCCAACGCCACCGGGTGCACTAATGCTGACTGCGGCAGAAACACCAAGGAAGTCGATTGGTTTGCTGAACAACAACACCAATGAATAGGTGTTTGATTGTTCGACAGAAGTGTCCGGCGGGAAGCTGCCAATTATTTGTGGTGCAATTCCGGTGGCCGTTGCTGCAGTAGTGAATTTTGCAATTACCTCACCGCTACCAACTTTTAATCGTTCACCAGAAATGTCAACTAAGTCTTCAGTAACAAAAACTTCATACTCAGTGTCGGCGTTCAGGTCGGCGACTGGGTTTAAGACAAAGCCACGATCACCGTTGAATGAGCTGACGGAAAAACTTAGCGAGCTAGCGCCGCCGCTGATGCGTAAACGAATGCTGTCGCTACTGACTTGATTGAGGTCCAAACTTTCGCTGAACCAAAGGCCCAGCGGAGTTTTAACATCAACGTCAGTACTTTTATCCGCTGGGTAAAAGGCCACCAGTTCAGGAGCACCATCAATAATTACCGCGCCAGCTACCGGGGCCACGGGGTCTGCGGCTGGGGTTCCTCCGCCGCCGCCGCCACCTCCGCCACCGCCGGGGTCACCCCCGCCGCCGAACAGCGCACCAGCGTTATCGGTGCAACTTGGAATTGCGAGTGCTACCACCAACAAAAATGTGGTAGCGAGGAGAAGCCTAGTGGCTATTTGAACAGAGGCAGGTTGCGTCATGTGACCCACCTATAATGACGAAAATGGCACCAAGTTTCCGCCCTGAAATCCGGGCTTCTTCATTTTTTCTGCTAATCCTCCTAATTACGGGGGCTTGCGCGAGCTCTGAAGAGGCAAATTTGACCTCCGATTCGCCAACTGACCCCGCTTTAGGGGTTGATTTGGCGTTAGGTGGAGATAATTTTTGGCGACAGGCGGGCACTGCCGCCGCGCAAGGAGACTTCAATCGCGCGCTTAATTTGTTCGATCAAGCGCGAAAATTCCCAGAAACGGCTAAATCACCTGAATTTTGGTGTGAATTCGGGCGGATGGTTGAAGCCTTTATTGCCCAGCGCGTCGCCGAGGGCGAAACAAATGGGATGTTGTTGGCCGATCTCCACCGCGAGGCCGCCGGACATTTCGCTAAATCGATTGCCCAAACTGGCAGCGAGGGCAATGTGCGACTTGAGCAAGCTCGTTCATTACGGCTCGCCGGAGATTTTTCGCTGGCTTGGAATGCGGTTGATGCGTGCCTTGCGAATATTGAAATAAACCAAGATGAACAAATTGAGATTGGCCGAGTTGGTTTAGCTCTGACAATTGAGAACATTCAAGCTGGTCTATCTGCTCCTGCGGCTGCCAGTGATGCTGCTGAAATTTTGCACCGCGCTTGCGAACAAGGTCAATCCGAAGCACCAGTTTTACTTTCTGATTTATACGCATGGCAAGGCCTGCAAGCTGAAGCGCGCACCGTGTTAATTGAAGCACTTAGCACTCACGGCGGCAATGATGTTTGGATTGGACGGCTTAAAAATTTAACTAGCGCCGACCCTAAGCAATACGCAACCGATATGGAACTAGTGCGCAACGCCCGTCCTGGAGACGGTTGGGTTTTATGGTTTACTGGTGAAGCGTGGTACTTGCGCCAAGTGCAAGCACGCAACGGTCGTAACTTTGTCACTGCTTACGAAGCGATTGACCGCGCCGAAGAGTGTTTCATGCAAGCAAAAGTTTTGCGCGAAGACTTCACTACTTCTTGTCAAGACTGGTTACACCTAACTCGTTGTGCGCGTGGTTGGGCACTGTGGCAAGAAGGCCGTATCCCTGATGCTAGCCAAGCATTTTTAGCTGCTCTTGAGATGGCTCCCGAAAAACTCGAAGCCGAAGCGACCGAGGGCACCTTGCGTTTAGGCTTAGAGGCGGTTGTTGGAGATGCCTTTAAAAAACGTGACAATCTCCGTGCTCGCAAACTCTTAAAACGCATTGTGCGACTGCATCAAGAGAGTGCGACGTGGTGGAATAATTTAGCCTTAGCCACGCGTGACATTGCCGAAGCCGGCTTGGGTCGCGGAGTTGTGTTTGGACAAGTTGAATTAAATGAAGAACAAACAAGTTTAATCAACGAAGCTTGGACTGCTTATTCAAAAGCGGTTGAGCTTGCGCCCAACGACCCCAACATGCTCAACGACCACGCCTTGATTGCTGTGTGGTATCTTGACCATTCACTTGAATTGGCCGAACAAGAATTGCACCGGGCAATACGTTGCGGCGAAGAACGCTTGCTCACCATCAACAAAGATGAAGATTACGAAACTTGGCGCTACACTGATATGTCAATTGGTGATGCATGGCAAAACTTAGCGCACATTGAAATTGGTCGCCGTTTACGCATCGGCGAGGCTCCAAGCTACTTGGCTAATTCGGTAAAACATTGGCCCTACGAACGTCGCGCTGGCGTCGTAACTTTGCGCGAAATGCTCAAAGAACTTCAAAACAAATCCTCAACAGAGTCACCTCAACAATAAGTACTAATGCTACTTGCCTCCCTTCTGTTGGCTGTCATGCCACAACAAGCCGAACTTAGCAAAGCTGAGCAGGCGATTAATAACTTACGTCAAACTGAAGCCGCGGTCGCTTCTGGAAAAATCTCTGGGCTTGATGTGAGTGATGCCTTTTTTAGTGCGATGAAAAAATTGCGCACTGTTTGCGAAGCAGGCAAGGCCCCAGCAACTGCATGGGAAGCTTATTCGCAATCATTAGTATTCAACTCTGATCTACCGAACGCCGAGGACGCGTGCACTGAAGGATTACGCGAGCATCTTGATTCACTACCTTTATTGCTACAACTTGGTGCCGTGCAAATGGCACAGGCAAATGAACTTTCTGGGCGCAAGAAAAAACAAGCGGCGGCCTTCGCCAAAGCAGCAAGCACTTTCACTAAAGCCGTCACAACTCATAAGAAATCGGCGCGAGCTTGCATAAAACTTGGTGAAACTTTTGTGTGGCAAGGAAATATTGAAGAGGCTAGTGACCAATGGCGTGAAGCATTAAAGCGTGATTCTGCGGCGGTTGACCTTGGCGTAATGACCCAATGGCTCGGCGGCGTGGCCTCGGCGCAAATCATTTCTGAACAACTTGCCAGCAAGGGTGAAGATGCATTGCTTTTATGGTATTTAGCATCAGCTGAATATGGTGCTGGCGCAGAGGCCTGGAATGATTGCCGTAGTCACTTCGAACGGGTTATCGAGTTAAACCCCGCATATGACTCCTGTTATTTCTTTTTAGCCGAGGGCGCGTTTGCAGCTGGTCAACGCGCAACCGCTGCCAAGCAAAGTTCTGCTGCACAAAAGGAATTCCGCTACTCAGCAAAATGCTGGGCAAATTACTTGGCTGGCAATGGCGGAAATAGCCACTTGCAGGTGGCGGCAGCGGCCGGCGGCGACGGGGTTGTTGCCAACATGAAATGGTTAGGTGGTCAAGCCTTCTCGGCCGGTGACGGCAAATCAGCAATTGGCCTTTACGCTTGGTGCGTAAAAGCGCGGCCTCAGGACGCCGAAGCTTGGAACAATCTAGCCTTCTTCTATCGCGAAAACGGGCAGACGGAAAAATCTTTGGCGGCCTACCGCTCGGCCTTAGTACTTCAGCCCCGCGACCCCCAAGTGATGAACGACCTTGCGGTAATTCTTCACTACTACTTACGTAGTGACGACGAGGAAGCGATTCAGCTTTACCGCGACGCCGCGGAAATTGCCCAAGAAATGCTCAACCAAACTGGTGAAGCAGTTTTAAGTGCTGAAGAAAAGTCTCGGACTACAGTAGCACTACGAGATGCTCGCAACAATTTACGCAAGTTGCAAGCTGGTAATCGGAGAAACGGCTGAAGTTAGCACGTTACGACTTTTCTGGACGTCGCCTTCCGGAAATTCCTAGAGGACCCCTACTGGTCTCACTGGGATTTTTTGCGGCAATTATCATCGGCACCCTATTGCTGGGCTTACCGCAAGTCTTAGTCGACGGCCATGCACCGCTCAGCCTCAGCGATGCATTCTTCACCGCGACCTCGGCGGTTTGCGTTACTGGTCTAACCGTAGTCGACACTGCTAATACTTTTTCGCCACTCGGCCATGGCTTACTCTTGGCGCTTTTCCAATTAGGCGGTTTAGGAGTAATGACCTTAGCACTCTTGGTGTTTGAATTTTTCTCCAAGCAATTCAGTGAAGAGCGACAAGATGTTTTTGAATCAAGTTTAGGCGAAAAAGTTTGGGACAAAAGTTCTCGCTCAACCTTGCACCTGGTTTTAATTTACACGTTCACCATTGAAGCAATTGGCTTCCTGATTCTATTACCCAGCTTTTGGGGAACTGAACATGGGGCACTTCAAGCCTTGTTCTTGTCGGTCTCAGCATTCTGCAACGCTGGCTTTGACAATATCCCTGGCGGTTTAAGCCAATTCAACCATGATTGGAGCCTAACTCTGTGCCTAAGTGGATTGTGGATCCTCGGCGCTTTTGGCTTTATGGTGCCAGCACTCAAACGGCGGCGCGAATTGCATGGACCATCGGCTCCCAAAGATCCCGCCTTACAAATGTTATTGCGCGCAGGAATCTTTTTAATGTTCCTTGGCCCACTGCTCTTTTGGTTCTTCGAACGCAATCACTTGCTTGCCGATTTCTCTTGGGATCAACAACTACTCGTGAGTTGGTTTCAAGGCAACACTACGCGCACTGCTGGCTTTAGCTTAGTTGACTTAAGCAACGCAAGTCGTGCCGGCTTATTGGCCATGATTCCATTCATGCTCATCGGTGGCGCGCCCGGCGGCACTGCTGGCGGCGTAAAAACAACTACTGCTTGGATCTTTTTTGCGACCATGCTTAGCCATGTACGCAAACAAAGACACGTAATTATTTTTGACCGACGCATTCCGACCTTCATCCTGCGGCGGACGGTGCTAATCGTTGGCATGATGGCCTGTTTGTGGGGCGTTATCACCATGCTTTTAGTTATTCTTGACCAAGATAATTTGTTCAGTTTAGAACAATTGGCCTTTGAATCTGCAAGCGCCTTGGGGACTGTGGGCCTAAGCGCCGGTGTGACTGCAAAATTAAGCCTGGGCAGCAAAATGTTGTTAAGTTTGGCAATGTTTATTGGACGACTAGGACCCCTCACCATTGCATTTTTGCTTTTCCAACGGCAATCAAGCGACCGACTCGAATATCAGCAGGCTGATATCCCGGTAGGCTGAGGTTACACTTAGCCGCAACAGTAGCGAGGACTCCTCCCCTGTCAATTAGCTTCATGACGAAGAGAATTCTAATCATCGGTCTTGGTAATTTTGGTTCACGCCTAGCAACTCAACTCGCGGGGCGTTCGGGCTTCGAAATTCATGCCCTAGAGAAGCTCAAAGATGCCCGCGACAAGGTCGAAGCTTATGCCACCTGCTATGGCGGAAATCTTGAAAACCCGGAAGTGTTAGTGAGGTGTTTAGATAAATTAAACGACATCGATACGGCGATTATTTGCCTTGGCACTTCGACGTCAGCAATTAGTCTAACCGCATTGCAATTACGCAAACATGATTCGGTGCGGCGCGTGATCATTAAGGTTGACGACAATCAGCACGAAGAATTACTTAACGCAATTGATCACGGTTTAGCCGGGGAATCAAAGTTCACTATCATAAACCCAGAAATTTCTGCGGCCAGTAACACCGCGGAATTAATTTTAAATGAGAACGTTGCCAACCGTGTGGAACTTGCCGGCGACGTTGCTTTAATTGAATTAAGTTGTCCTGCAAAACTTGCCGGCACAATGCTTAAAGATTTAGATTTGCGTCAGACTTGGCAAATCAACGTGATTGGTTACCGGGACGAGGAGCAGCAATTCCATCTCGCCGGCCCTGAATCGGTATTAGTTGAGGGTGCCACCATTACTATTGTTGGCCACGACAAAAAACTACAAGCAGTAAGTAAAGAATAATGGACATCGTAATTGGTGGAGAAGACGAGATTGCAATTCGTTTAGGTAACGCCTTAGTGGCTGACCACTCGATTACAATTATTGGTCCTGAAGAATTAACCGACCTGCTTACCGATTCCTCCGACCTGAATGTTATTCAGGGCAATATTTCTTCGCAAGCAGTGCTTGAGGAGGCCAACGTTGGGGCGGCAAAACTATTTATTGCCTGCACATCTAGTGATGAACGCAACTTAGTGGCCTGCATTACCGCGAAACAACTCGGCGCACGGCGCGCCACCTGTTTCATGTTTCGCCGCGATGTCAATTCGAGTGAAAAGGAAGCGGCGACCTTGGCGCGAAAACTTGGCATTGACAATGTTATTTTGCCACCTGAAAGACTCGCCAAGGAAATTATTCAAACCGTCACGCTTCCCGGGGCTTTAGAAGTTGAAGCCTTTGAAGGTGGCCGAGTGCGGCTAATGCGCCGCGCCGTGGAAGAAGATACTCCAATTATCCAAGCTCCCATAAAGGAGATTGGGCTACCAAGTGGGGTGGTCCTGGTGATGGCGCGGCGCGGCGAGGAAACCTTTATCCCGAATGGCAACACCCAATTAGCACCTGGTGATCAAATCACCGCTATGGGTACATCCTCGGGCATTAACAGCTTGGTCTACCGTTACCTGCGCCCCACCAATGCGGGACGCTTCAACCGCCGCGCCACCGTGATTGGTGGTGGCACTGTTGGATTTGATGTTGCCGAAGGATTAATTAATGCCGGGTGGGATGTCAAAGTAATTGATGCCGACAGCAAACGCTGCGAAGTTATTGACAACAAACTTAAAAAAGCGTTAGTGCTGTGCTTTGATGGCGCCGACCTTGACCGCCTGAATGAAGAAGAAATTAGCGAGAGTTCGGTGTTGGTTGCGGTAACTAGCAATGATGAAAAAAACTTAATGATTTCCCTGCTTGGTAAACACTTGGGGGTTCCACGCATTATTACTCGCGCTGACAAATTAATTAACGAACGATTATTTGAAAAAGTTGGCATTGATGTGGTGCTGTCATCGCGCGGCGCAGCAATCACTTCGGTGGTGCGCAACGTTTTGTCATCACAAACTGATTTGGTCGCTGAGTTTGAACATGGCGATGTAATTGTGTTGCGGCTTGACGTACCGGCACACCGCCAACCGACACCGCTTCCAGAAATGCACGCTCCAGGTTCGGCAATTATTGGCGCAATTTTACGTGATGGAAAAGTTATTATTCCACACGGTAATGACCATGTCGTGGGCAGCGACCGCTTGATGGTTTTTTGTTCACGCCAAGATGAGCAAGAAACTCGTCACTACTTCCAACGCTTTGAACTGTAATTAATGCGGCTTGCCCTTGTCTTGAGTGTGGTTGGGCGACTGATGAAGCCATTCGGCTTGGCCTTTTTGCTGCCATTAATTTTGGCAGTTGTAGATGGCAACACCCAAAGCGCCATCGATTTCGCAACCTGCGCACTGGGCACCTTTTTAACCGGAACGATTCTTGGCCAACTAGCTGCTGGCAAACCAGACTTGCGCCGCGTTGAAGCACTTGGGGTAGTTGCATTTACTTGGGTCTGTTTGGCAACAGCGTCAGCGATGCCCTACTTTATGGCGGGGCTCGACCCTATCGATTCATTCTTTGAATCAATGTCGGGGTTCACCACTACCGGGGCCACGATTTTGGTGAAGTGGGACTTTGACCGAGCCTTCTTTTTGTGGCGTTCAATGACCCAATGGTTTGGTGGAGTTGGGGTTATTGCCTTATTTGTGGTGGTGCTCCCCCACTTAGGTGTTGGTGGGCGCCAACTCTTTTTCGCCGAGGCATCGAGCGCACCATCTGAATCAGTTGCGCCAAAAATACGCGACACTGCGATGCGCTTGTGGATTATTTATATTTTCTTAACTGTTTTGGAAACGGCACTCTTACATCTTTGGTCAGGGATGCCGCTTTATGACTCTTTATGTCACGCATTTACGACCATGCCAGCGGGCGGTTTTTCACCCAATCCCGCATCGATCGCAGGTTATGCCACACCAGGTGCTTTTCCAAACTACAACCCAATCATTGGCGAATGGATTATTACCGGCTTCATGATTATCGCCGGAATGAGTTTCCCCTTATTGTGGGTTGCGCTTAGCCGCAAGCCTTCAGTAATTGCCCGCGACAGTGAATTCCGCTTTTACTTTTTTGCAATTTTAAGTGGCAGCGCCGTTGTGACCTTTTTGATTGGTGGCCTCTTGCCGCAACATTTAGAAATCCGCCAAGCGGCATTTCAAACTGCCAGTTTGATTTCATCAACCGGTTATGCAAGCACTGATTACAACTTATGGAACGACAGTGCGCGCATCATATTAATTATCGTAATGTTAATTGGCGGTTGCGCTGGGTCGGCGGCCGGTGGCGCCAAAGCAGTACGTAACTTAATTTCGCTTAAGTTTCTATATAGAGAATTAACGCGTGTTCTACACCCTCGCGCAGTCATGCCGCTGCGACACAAATCGCAACCAATTCCTGAACGCATTGTGCGCGCAGTTTTAACTGTTGCAGCACTTTATCTGATTGGTTACATCTGCATTGGTGCGGTGATGGTTTTACTTGGTGCCAACTTCCAAGAAGGGTTCACTGCAGCCCTCGCTTGCTTGGGAAATATTGGTCCAGGCTATGGAAAAATCGGCCCAATGGGCAGTTTTGCCGATTTCAACGCTGTGCAAAAAATTATTCTTAGCCTTGCGATGTGGTGCGGACGACTGGAAATTGTTTCGGTTTTGGCTATTTTGCACCCCGATGTGATTTCGCGTTTGCGTTGGCGCGGTTCATCGCGAAATATTTGACAGCCCTAGCCTTGTATTGGGTGGTGAGTGTATTATTTATTCAGTCATCCTCAAATACTTGCGGATAAAAACTGCCACCAAAATGACTTCAACAAACACCTTCGAAGCTACGACTTCCGTTGGCGACATTGCCGCCAACAATCCCCTTGCTACTGCAATTTTCGCGCGCCACAAGATGGACTACTGCTGTGGCGGTAATCGTCCCTTAGCTGAAGCATGTGGAATAGCCGGAGCCGACATGGCGACAGTAATCCAGGAACTAGAGGAGCTTGCGCGACCTGAGCAAGACATCGACTTAACCACTGCGCCACTTTGGCAAGTTGTGGACCACATCGAGGAAGTGCATCACTCATACCTAAAAGAGGCAATGCCAGCGATTTGGGCGATGATGAAAAAAGTGCTTAACGCGCACAGCGAAGCTCATCCAGAATATGTTGAGTTGCACCAAGTTACTGGTGGACTTTTCAATGAGCTAACTGGCCACCTAAAAAAGGAAGAGGAAATTCTTTTCCCATTGATTCGCAAACTATCGGGAGCGGATGTGCCAACCCCACCAGGAAGTGCTTGCGCCGTAGGCCACGGCTGCACGACTCCAGAGGGTCCAATTCAGGTAATGGAGGCCGAACACGAAACTGCTGGCGCCGCCTTGCGCCGCATGCGCGAGTTGGCAAATGACTACGCGATCCCAGAGTTTGCCTGCACAACGCTTACCGCGTTATTGAAGGGTCTTGAAGAATGTGAAACGGACATCCACAACCACATTCATAAGGAAAACAACATTCTGCACCCACGGGTGCGTGAGATGATTTCCGAGAACTAGACTCTGACCCCAATTATTGGGTCAGTTTTAAATTACCTTCAGATCCTTGCCTACCTTGGCAAATGCGGCCACCGCGCGTTCCAGGTGCTCGCGGGTATGGGCTGCGGAAATCTGTACGCGAATCCGTGCTTGGCCTTTTGGCACCACTGGGAAACTGAAACCGATAACGTAAATCCCTTCGGCTAGAAGTGCGTCAGCCATTTCGCTGGCGAGCCGCGCATCGCCGAGCATTACCGGCACAATCGGATGTTCGCCGGGCTTTACTTCTAGGCCAACTTCGGTGATTGCCTGGCGAAAGAACTTGGTGTTCTCTGCGAGGCGATCGCGCAATTCGGTGGTGCTACTTAGCCGGTCGAATACCGCAATACTTGCCGCCACAATTGGCGGGGCCACTGAATTGGAAAATAAGTAGGGGCGGGAGCGATTGCGCAAGGCATCGACAATTATTTTAGAGGCACAGGTGTAGCCCCCACTTGCCCCACCGAGAGCTTTACCTAATGTGGAAGTAATGATTGCCACGCGGCCCATTACGCCACAATGCTCGTGGGTGCCACGGCCCGTCTTACCCATGAATCCAGTTGAGTGAGAATCGTCCACGTGGACTAAGGCCCCAAACTCCTCGGCTAAATCACATATTTCATCTAACTTGGCGATAAAGCCATCCATCGAGAATACACCGTCAGTAGAAATCAGAATTCGGCGCGCTTTTGCCGCAGTGGCTTCTTCAAGACAGCGCCGCAAATCGTCCATATCGGAGTTTAAGTAACGAAAGCGTTTCGCTTTACACAAACGTACGCCATCAATAATTGAGGCATGGTTTAATTGATCTGAAATAACTGCATCTTCAGGGCCGAGCAATGTTTCAAACAATCCGCCATTGGCATCAAAACATGAGGTGTAAAGAATGGTGTCCTCGAAACCGAGGAATGCCGAAATTTTATCTTCGAGTTGTTTGTGAATATCTTGCGTTCCACAAATGAAACGCACCGAAGACATTCCAAAGCCGTGAGTATTCAATGATGCACGCGCGGCCTCAACAACTGCCGGGTCATCACTTAAGCCAAGATAATTGTTCGCGCAAAAGTTAAGCACCTCACTGCCACCTTGGACTTGAATCCCGGCTCCTTGGGGAGTCGTAATTATTCGTTCAGATTTCCACAAACCGGCGGCACGGATTTCTTCGAGTTCAGCAGCGATGCCAGCTTCGAAAGAGTTGATTGTTGAATTACTCATGTTTTTATGATTGCTTAACTGCGGGGGTCTAGGACGACTTTGTGGGCATTGGCGCTATCGAGCAATTCAATGCCATGGTGAAATTCAGACAAGGGTAGGCGGTGGGTAACAATATGTTCAATATCCAGCCCGCGTTGCAACAGACTAAGCATCTCAGTCCAAGTACCAAACATCCGGCGGCCAACTACGCCGCGCAATCCTAAGCCTTTAAAAATTACGTTGCGAGCAAAACCTTCAAGCGACAAATCTTTTCCCGATGGGATGCCGAGCATCATCATTTCACCGCCGGGGTACAACAACTCAAGGCCACTATTAATTGCCGGCGGCGCGCCACTCATTTCCAGAACTACATCGACGCCACCTTTGGTAAAGTCGCGGGTTTCATCTTCCCATGCAGATTGGCACGGGTCAACAATACGCACTGGCACCTTGCCACTAAGTTGATTGGCCCAAGCGTGGGCGCGGCGCAAATGGCCATCAGCAACTTCGGTAACAGTTAGAGATGCAGCGCCTTCAAATTCAACTACCGCGGCGGCCAATGCGCCGATGGCACCATAGCCACTTAATAAAACATGACGACCAGCAATTGAAGTGGCCGATTGCACGGTGTGCACCGCATTTCCCAAGGCATCGAGAAAGCAAGCGATGTGCGGTGGAACAAATTCAGGATTGAGGCGCACTAAGTTGGCAGCAGGCAAAACTACATATTCGGCAAAACAACCGTCACGATGCAATCCGGCAATTTGAGTTTCTTCGCAAACGTGTTGATTACCCAGGCGGCAGGCGCGGCATTTATTGCACACAATATGCATTTCTGCGGACACGTAAGCACCGATCTCCCAATTCTCGACACCGGCGCCTAGCGCGTCAAGGTGTCCGCAAAATTCATGGCCGATAATTACCGGGGGCGACAACATTGGCGCAACAGAATCATCCCAGTGAAAGATGTGGCGGTCGGTCCCACAAATAGCAGTATTTAGGACATGAATACGTACTTCCCCGGGACCAGGATCTGGCACCGGCAAATCATCGCGGAAGACTGCAGCCCCCGCTTCGGGTCGGGCCATCTGAATTGCTTTCATTTACAAGGGGTGGCGAGCAATCGCTCAGCCTCGCAGATTCTACCCTCCCACCACAATAGACACTGACCCTAATTGGTGGGTCACCAGCAGCTAATGTTGAGAAAAAACCCCAACTTACTCCTGTGCTAGCTCAATGATCCATCCGCTTCCCGGAGAACCAAGCGTACTCATTTAAATAATACTGTGCCAGCCCATTACGCTCAACTCCGGGCTTAGTTGAAACCCGAGCCGGCCCAGCAATTTGCTCAAGCTGGCCGATACAACTTTCAATTAACTTTTGATGTCCACTTGCCTTAGCTTGCTTCAACTGCTCGACAACCTTAGTTATTTGCACTCCACTTGGGCTGGTGGCAAAACCAGAATCTGGCAATTGGCCGGGACCTATCCAATCCAAAGCCAATAATGCGGTGCGGTCACGTGATTCAACCCCGTTATTCGGGGCTTGAGATACCCACTCCCAGTCTATTTGATCACCCTCAATCCAGCCAATATCGACCGTGCGCGAAAAGCCAACTTGATTGGTGTCGTTGGGTAATCCATTGCCCGTAATCTGCAACTTGACCCCTTCAATGCTTTTCAATAATTCAATGCTATACCAAACCCCTGGCAGAATTGGGAAATGCTCTTTGTCAATCGTCAGGCGTTCGCCTTCGCCAGTTGTTGAACTTTTATAAACGGCATAATCTAAAGTATGGCGATAAGCAGAGCCACCACCAGATGTACCAAGCCTAAGTACTAGGTCCTCTTTCGAACCTATACGCTTTAGCTTAAGTTGCCCAATGGCGTGATAGTCAGTGTGAGTTAAGCGAAATTTTGCACTCATCAAACTTGAACCGCCACTTGCAAGATCTGGGCAAACGAAGTTACCACTCAAAGCTGGCCCTTCAGTCCGGCAAAGCACCAACTTTCGTGCAGTCGTCCTAAGAGGTTGATTGGGAGATGGCGGGGTCGAACTCCCGACTAATCCAGATGCATATTTAATATTTACACTGGTAGTTTTTTCCAAGTGTTGTTGTTGACTCTTGTCCACCACAATAGCCAACAAGTGATGGCTCTCAGTGGAACTCACAAAGCCTAATAAGTCTCCGCTTATTCCCAACGGTAAAGTGATGTTGCCGGCCATACTATTTCCGGCAATAGTGACTGACTGCCATTGATGCACAAGTGCACTACCCTGACTTAAAGGTGGCCCAAAGCGACTTGAAGAATATATTTCATCAACCCCATCCCCATCCATGTCAGCAACTTGAACCGTAATTCCAGAAAATAAGTCCTTGGTAATAG
>CAZWVI010000010.1:73335-84694 GCA_964637165.1 uncultured Planctomycetales bacterium | reverse complement strand
GCAAAGTTCAGTAATGAAGGCTGCAAATTTTTCACGGTGTTCGGTTAGTAAGAAATCTATCTTTGACCAGCAAATCAAATGATCAACCCAGGCTAGCTCAGCATACGATGAGCGGCGCAAGAGGGATGCGAAACTGGCGGCTTCGTCGGCGTTAATTATTTTGCGAACTTCTGGCCGCCATTTTTTAAGAGCTTTAGCCTTGTGGAAACTTCCTTCGATAGTGCAGAAAAGATCATAACGATTGTCGTTCTGACGATCGCACCAGTGGGCGAAGCCTTCGGTAATCCATACCGGAAGTTCGTATGAATAATGCATGTAGCCATCAAGTAAGTTGTGTGAGACACCATGCAGTAAAGCGTTATGCAAGTGTTGGTCATGCTTGATTTTTTCTTCTTCTAAATTCAAGCCATACCAAAGCACGTCGCGCTTAGCATTATTCCATCGCTGTGGTTTTACATAGCCTAAGCCCCATGTAATGGTCATGAATTCGCGATATAAATTACGCTCTTCAAAAACCATGATTTCATATTTGTCTTTTTGCCCAAGGTAAGCACCCAATCCCATTTTTTTAAGCTGTTCTTTGGATTCGAAAATTTCTGGGTCGGCACCAACTACCTTAGCAATTGTCGCATATAGAGATTCCATGCGTTCGGCGGTTAAGTGGATTCTTAGCCACTTATCTAGTGTTTTGATTTTCTTTGGTTTGACCTTGGGATATTTGACTGCAAGTAGGCCAAGCTCATCGCGGTAAGCATTCTTTTCTTTAATTGGAATTTCCCATTTTGGAAAGTCGCCGCCAATCCGAAAGTGCGGAGTTTCCATCCAAGTTGTACGCCAAGTGAATTCAGCTTCAATGCTTTCAGTATCAGATGTCGCATACATGAATGGGCCATGAGTGAATCCGAACTTTGACATAAGTTTGGGATCATGTTCGCAAACTGTGCAGCGGTTTTTTTTGTCGGGGCGTTCGGGGGCTTGCGCAGAAAGAGTTGGAACTACTAAGGCCAAAAATGAAATTGCAATTAGGTGCTTTTTGTATTTCATTAATTTGATTTGGTGCGGCCGTTGCGAAAGCTTGCCGGTAGCAGGGCCAGCGTTTCAGAAGTTCCATCGAGAGGCAAGAGCTCCCAATCTCTTAGGGCTAAGTCGCGTGCCGATTGGTCGCCAACTTCACAACGAATTCGACAGACTTGAACACCGGCACGAGTGCGCAAGTCGGGAGATTCATCGTCAAAACGACGGTCTAGAAAAACCAACTCCCAGCCATCTAAGGTGCGCACTGGACCGGCCCATTCACCTTCTTTCATTGATGCCACTAGGGCACATACCCGTCCACCAAGGTGGTCGGGGCGTGGGGGGCCCGGATAATCCATTGGGTCCTCGTGTTTGAGTAGTTGTTGCTGTTCACGAGCGAGGTCGAGGAAGTCCTCGCCTTGCTCAAGACGTGCCTTCCATTTCAGGGCTTGCTCTAAAGCAGCAGCACTTAGCTGGCTATTTCGTGAATGCAATATCCAAGCAGGTCCATAGCCACCATCAAGAATAGCCCAAGTGATGGTGGATTTTCCAAACTGAGGAAAGCCCACAGCCATCTCCTGCCGGGCATTTTCTAGATCAGCAAGCGGGATTTGCACCTCGCCAACCTCAAGGTAGGGGTTGCTTATCAAGCTCTGGCGGATGCTCAAAGCAAGCGCTGGCAGGACTACAGCGAGAATTAGGGTCGGCAGGAGGCGAGAACTCATGAAAGGGGATTATCTAAATCCTAGGCGTAGCGTAGAATACGCTACTCGACAAGTTTCGTTGAACCTCATGAAAAGCCTAATAAAAATCAAGTCGCTCCTACTTCCTGTTGCCCTACTCAGTTTTACTGCGTGTGGTAGTGAAGAGGAGCTCAATACGTCTACCTCAAGTGCTTCTAACGGCGGACATTCCGTCGAGTTGGCACTGGTTCACACTGCTGGTGCTAACCGCATCAATCAAGTTGTAGTCGGCGCTTTAGTCCAGGCTGAGCGTGAACGTCGCATTGCCGACGGTGACGATGCTGGGTTGTATGAAATTTCCAAAGAAGAAATGGACGCTCATTTGGAGACTTTAAAAAGCAATATGCTGCAAAAAGATCCCACTGCCGATTTTTGGGAGCAAGTTGCCGCAACTGGTCACACCGAAGAGTCCTACCGCAATGAAGCGCGCAACGTGATGTTGATTGACCGCTTGTTGTTCCCTTCCAACCCAGAAGAGTGGCGCGAAGACCAGCTTGCGGAAATCTTTCAAAAAGATCAGCCTAACTCCATGTATGACAGCATGGTTGTTGGCACCCGCAAAGCCTTTGAAGAATCATGGGCAAAGGGTGAGCGTTTCAAAGTTGATGAATCAATGCTTCAAATGATTCTGCGCCCATACTTTATGCGTTGGTTATGGGAGCAAGCTGAAATCAAATACCCATTTGACGGATTGGCCGAAGGAGTTGCCTTGCAAATCAATGGCAATGATTTCACCACTGCTGATTTGATTGCCAAAATGGACCTACTGGTTGGCCCAGTCGAACGCGACCGCGCCAGTCTCTTGGTTAAGATTCTTGCCGCTGCAGAAGCAAAGTTAAGTGAGACTGGTTCATTGATTTCCAATGCAGATGCGCTTGCACGTATTGCCGAGGAAAAAGTTGAGTACGAAAATTCACCGATCTCATACGAAATGGTTGCCCTGCAATTCCTTGGCTACCCTTCGATGGAAATTTACAACCAAGTTTACCGTTTGAAGCAATCCTTTAAGGACACCTTGCTTGGTGAAGATGGCAAGTACAACCAAGAAGCGATGATGGCTAACGCCGCTGCGCGCAATAATTTCTTGGGCGACGGTCAAGCTGACTGTGAAGTTATCTTGCTTTCCGCACGTAGTATGGCCACTGGCCGCTACGCCATGGAGGGCGATCCTTTCGCTGAAGCAGCCGTACGCGCACAAGAAGCTGCTGCCGAATTGGCCGCTGGAACTTCTTGGGAAGAGACCTTGATGAAGTATTCCGATTTGCCGGAATCAGTACCTGGTGCGCCAGCTGGAGCACCTAAGCCAAACCGTGGACGATTTGGCGCCCAGCGTTACAACCCACTTAAAGAATTCCTTGGCGAAAACGAATTTGTTGAATTCCTTTACGGTGTCTCAGTTGCAGATCAAATTTTCTTCGACGCGGAGCCCGGAAAGATTTACGGCCCAGTTTCTGGTTGTACCGGTTCATACATCTTCAAGCTCAACAAGTTTGCAGCACCAGTCAAAGTATTGGATCCGGAAAATGATGAGCGCCACAAGTACTTAGTTGAAAGCGATTACTTGAACTCGGAATTCATGAAGTTCTTGAAAGGCTTGAACCTGTAATTTAAAGGAGTAAATAAAGCTTGGCTAAAGGCCCTGGCGTCGCAGAAACATTTAAGCGGCTTTGGCCTTACCTCAGCCGCTACCGTGGTCGCGCGGTGGCGGTTGTGCTTTTGGGAGCGATTGCCGCGGTTGGTTCAAAGGCCAATCTGGCGTTATTAAAACCACTAGTTAATTTATTATTTCCTGGTGAATCAGTCGGCCCTGCCGGCGACTTGTCCGGTCTTGATAAATTTGATGCATGGTTAAGTGAAGTACTTCAAGGCGTAAGTGTTTTTGGCACTAACCAAACTGTTTCAACGGTTTTGGTTATTTCTGCGACTTTACTCCTTAGCGCATTATTATTTGCCAGTATTCAGTTTTTCTTCTTGCGACTTTCGCGCATGTTGGGAGTTTGGATGGTCACCGACCTACGTCAGGATTTGGCGGCCCACGTTCTTGATTTAGATTTGTCCTATCATTCAAAGCGTCGCCTGGGTGACTTGATGTCACGGCTAACCTCAGACGTTGGCACCAGCTTGCGAGTGATGTTGTTGGTTGTCGAAGAGTTAGTGCAAGAACCATTCAATGTGTTGGGTGGATTTTTCATGGCTTACTTGGCCGCGCCTAAAGCTACTTTGGGAATGTTGATTTTCTTGCCCATCTTGGCATTACCAGTAATTAAGTTGGGCCCCAAAGTGCGGCGTCGCAGTGCTAAGTCACAAGCTCGTTTAGGCGATGCCACTCAAACCATGATGCAAATGTTCTCGGGCATTCGCGAAGTGAAAGTGTTTGGAATGGAGCAACGCGAGGTAGACGAATACCGCAAGACCAACCAAAACTTCGTCAAGCAAACCGACAAAATGGTCAAAACCCAAGCGATGAGTTTGGCGATGACTAACTTCTTTTCCTTTGGTGGAATCGGTTTAGTGGTCGGCGCAATTGCTTTATTAAATCAATTCACGCCACTGTTTAAGGATGCCGGCTCGATGATGGCTTTCTTTGCCGCTGTGGCGGTTATGTTCAATTCGGTTAAACGTTTAACCAAAGCCGCATCGATTGTTTACACTTCAATGGGGGCCACGCAACGGGTGTTCGAGGTTTTTGACCTGCAACCAGAAATCGGTGATGGGCCTAATCCTCGAAACTTTAGTGGTCTGCAATCGGGAATCGAATTTCGCGACTTGAATTTTTCTTATGCAAATGGGAAAACCGCTAATAATTCTGAAAACGAGCTAGCGATTAAAGATTTAAACTTGTCGGTTGCTAAAGGTCAAACAGTTGCCCTAGTTGGTGCTTCAGGTGCTGGAAAAAGCACTTTGCTCGATTTAGTAGCGCGCTTTTTCGATCCGCAAGCCGGAGTTATTGAAGTTGATGGCATCGATTTGCGCGAATTGAAATTGGCTGATTGGCTGAAAAACATCGCGGTGGTCTCACAGCGACCATTCTTGTTCCAAACGAGCCTCCGCGAAAACGTCCGTTATGGCCGCCCTGAAGCAAGCGATGCGGAAATTGAAGCGGCCTGCCGCGCCGCCTTCTTAGATGACTTTATTGATGCATTGCCGCAAGGTTTAGACACCGAAATTGGCGAGGCCGGTTCACGATTATCTGGCGGCCAAGCTCAACGCGTAACTATCGCGCGCGCCATTCTCAAAAATGCCGACGTGTTGTTGCTTGATGAAGCAACCAGTTCGCTAGATTCTGAATCCGAACGCCGCGTGCAAAAAGCTTTAGAGGCTTTGATGGAAGGCCGCACAACTATTGTGATTGCGCACCGCTTAAGCACGGTATTGAGCGCCGACCGTATTTATGTTTTAGATGAAGGGCGCTTAGTTGAAGCCGGCACCCATGAAGAACTTTTAGCCGAGCAAGGTGCTTACGCTAAATTGTGGGCCATTCAAACTAACGACTAATACCTGTTACTAAAAGTGTGACCGCGGTCACTTCGATTCGCGAAGAATCTCCGCCCTCGGTAGTTTTACCTTTTATGTTTACGCGGTCAGGCGAGACATTTAACAGTTCACTAAGTTGCGCGCGAATTGCTTCGCGCATTGGGCCGATTTTTGGTTGGTCACAAATGACCACAATGTCGCAACTGCAAACTGTTAGGCGAAGTTTTTTAAGTTTAGCCATCGTCGCGTGCACAAACTTGCGTGAGTCAGCGTTGTGCCATTGCGGGTCACTATCTGGGAAAGTTGTGCCTAAATCATTTAGCCCGGCCGCCCCAAGTAATGCGTCACATACAGCATGAAGTACTGCGTCGGCATCTGAATGGCCAACCGGCCCGACCGGCGAGTCGAAAACTACGCCGCCAAGTTTGCAAGCAAGTCCACTTGCAAGTTTGTGGGAGTCATAACCAATTCCAATGCGGGGCAAAGTAATCATATTTTTGAAGTAAGTTCAAGGATTGCCGCGGCAGTGGCAAAGTCAGTAGGGGTAGTCACTTTGAAGTTGGGCGTATTTGAAGGGACCAGGCACGGATGTTCACCAATCGCTTCAAGTAACATCGCTTCATCAGTCGGCACTGGGTTTGCCGCAGGCCACTGCTCAAAGGCGCGTTTAAGAAGTGCGCATTTGGCGCCTTGTGGGGTTTGCGCAGCCCACATTGATTCACGGGCAACGGTTTCGGCTACTCGTTGATCGGGGCCGCTACGTTTAATGGTGTCGGCAATTTGTTGGGCCGCTAACGCACAACCATGTTGGCGCACTTCAGTGGCAACATTATCGAAAATATCTGCACTGACTAATGCCCGAGCGCAATCATGAACCAACACGTATTCCATTTCGGGGGCGACCTTGGATAAGCCGGCCTGACTGCTTAGCCATCGTTCAGGTCCGCCAGCAACCACGTCGTCAACACCAAGATCTTGCGGAGTAATTCCCCACTCCGATTCGAGGGCCTGCAAATCTTCAGGGTTCATCACCAAAATTAGTTGTCCAAGGCATTGGCTGTTGCGAGCGGCGTTGGTTGAGTGACTCAAAAGTGCACGACCCCCCAGCGGCAATAAGGCCTTATTGCCGCGCCCGAGTCGTCGGCCTTGCCCGGCGGCAAGAATGATGATGGCAGTATCGTTCAGCACAAAGATGATTTTAGGAGAGAGCCATCGGGGAAGTTAGGATTCCTTCATGGCTTCACGGCGGATTCTTGGAATCGACCCTGGCACGCGATTTTGCGGGTGGGCGGTATTGGACGTCGATTCCTCCGGACGCCCCTCGCGGGTCGCATCAGGAGTTTACAAGCTAGGCAATAGTGCTCCCTTGTTGGACCGCCTGACTAGATTGCGCACCCATTTTCTGGAATCGCTAAAACAATACGGCCCTGATTTAGTTGTCCTGGAAAGTGCCTTTATCGGACGTAATGCTCGGTCAGCACTGCGTTTAGGCGAGGCGCGCGGAGTCTTGATGGTGACGACAGCCGAAGCGGAATGTGAGTTGCTGGAAATCCCTCCGGCTTTGGTCAAACGGCGGGTTGCCGGCAGCGGCACCGCCAGTAAAGAGCAAGTAGCGGCCCTGGTCGCCGCACAACTTGAGATAGCTCCACACTTTGAAAACTTCGACGAAAGCGATTCCCTAGCAATTGCTTTGTGCGCAGCACTTGAAGAGCAGGTTGCAGATGTTCATAATGAACCCGCGCGTTCTGGGATTCCACCAGGCGCATCTCCTCAATGACATCAACCCCAGGCTCCTGGTCTGCAACTGAGTTTTTTACTTGGCTCCGACAATTCTCTAGTAATTGTGAGCCTGGTATTAAATTTCAAGATGATCCGCTACTTATATCCAAGGATCATCAGGTCGATTTGTGCGCCACCGATGCAACTGGCCAACCGCTACTTTTTTTCTGGTCTGAAGATTGTGGTGCCGATTTAGAAAACGTGTTGCTCGACGTAATGAGTGCCTTGCAAAATGAGCCAGGACGATTCACCGCACGCTTTCCTAAATTAAGTGAAAGCCACTGCCATCCGCGGGCGGTTGTTTATACCGTTGGTCCGATTGACCAAGCTCGGCGTCGATTGGAGTTGTTAGCTAAAGCAATTCCCTTGCGGGTGATTTCAATTCGTCTTAACGAGGCGAGCACCAGCCCTAAATTAAATATTGAACTTCCGAGTGGTCTTGCACCACCTTATTGGGAATTGGCCGGGTTGTGTGAAATCGGCTCCATGCATTGCCAGCGTTTGATTAAAGCCTGCAACTTGGTGCAACCGTCGGTAAGCGTGCTGTTTAATAATTGGCCACTACTTCTCAGCGGAAGAAATGGCAATTTTGCCGCTTTGCATTGCCAAGAAGGCCACGTGAAATTTGTAACTTCCAACAACGAAATCGCTTTGTTCGAGGAAGAGGATGTTGACCACGCAATTGATTTAATTATGCGCGAGCAATATCAGGCGCTAGAAGCTGAAAAAACTAGTAATCAAGCTGCACCTGCTGCGTCTTAGGTAGGTGAACAAAACACCCGACGCCATTTACTTGGTGGGGATTCTGTGGTTGTCGGCCTTGCGCGCCGCGGCATGGCGCATTGAATCTCCCAATCGACCGCAGCCGCATGAATTAGTGCAACATCGACTGCTTCCTGAATTAGCGACCAGCGGAATTCATGAACTGAAATTGATGCCTGGATTTGGTCACCACCGTGCTCAACAACTAATTAAGCAGCGCGCCAAACTAGGCTTTCCGGTTACCACAGATAACATTCATTTGCTGACTGGCTTTAGTCGACAAACTGGTCAAGAATTGTCAGCTTGGTATCGCAGCCAAGGGAAAATCCCGCGCCGATAAAATACCCCAATGAACCGAATAGGGGAGGACTCCGAAATCCGCACATTGGTGGAATCCGCGTTGGCTGAAGACTGCGCCCGCCAAGACGCTACCAGTATTGCGCTGGTGCCAGTCGAGGCAACAGCCAATGGTTCGATTGTTGCGCGTGAGCGTGGCATCCTTTCTGGAATTGCTTGCGCCGAGGTGGCCTTTAAATTGTGCGCACCAGAAATGACTCAGGAATGGTTTAGTGCAAATGGCGACGAGGTTACGCCTGGTGATGTGGTTATGAAATGTCATGGACCAGCCCGCGCTTTGTTGGCGGCTGAACGAACTGCCCTCAATCTCTTGCAACAACTTTCAGGAGTTGCCACCGCCACGCGAAATATGCAGGAACTTGCCGGATCGGTAAGAGTGCTTGATACGCGCAAAACAGCATTCGGCTTACGTGATTTGCAAAAAGCCGCGGTGCGCGATGGCGGTGGCGATAATCAGCGTCGCGATTTGTCAGACGAACTGCTTATTAAAGAAAACCATTTTGCGCTTTGCGGAAAAGAATATGGCGAGGCGGTTGCCCTTGCCAAATTGGCCGCCGGCGGGAAAACGCTTGGGGTCGAGGCAACCTCCACCGAAGAGGCATTGGCCGCACTTGCGGCTGGCGCCGATTATGTTTTACTAGATAATTTTTCGACCAGCGAGTTGCCAGCGGTGGTTGCAACTATTCGCAGTGATTTCCCGAAAGCAGTTCTAGAAGCAAGCGGGGGGTTCGGCGCTCATAATGTCGGCGACTTGCCAGTAACTGGCGTGGACCGCGTTTCAATCGGCGCTTTAACTCACTCCGCGCCAGCCTTGGATTTGTCCTTCTACTTGGATATTGACGGAGCAGTTAATTGAGTTTGGCAATCTATACATCACTCGCGAAATTATCTAAGCAACTGCGCGCGCTATTTTTTCTGGCCGCGTGTTGTTTGTTGATTTGGGTTTCTAGTTATCAACCAAGCGGTGGGAGTGATTCCCACCTCCTGCCATTTTTATTCCAAATCGGGCACGCTCCTCTGTTTGGGGTATTCGCCTTATCGACTCTACTGTTATGGGGTAGCCGCGGTCCAAATAGTTTTAAGGCCCAACTGTTAGTGTTGCTAATTGTCGCTGTCGCTGGGCTAATCGACGAATGGCACCAAATTTCAGTTCCCGCGCGCGCTTCGGATTTACAAGATGTCGTCACTGATTTAATCGGCGGCCTTTCGGCAATTGCATTAGCACGCTGGGCATCTGGCCCAGCACCAAAAGTAAAAACAGGCCTGAGCCTGTTAGTTGTCATCCTGCTTGTGCTCTGCGCATGGGGATGGTTTAGTTTCGATTCGACACCTTGGCCACTACCACTCATCAATTAATGACCGACCAACATTCAAGATACTCGTCGCCTTTGGCTGTTCGCTATGCAAGCCGAGCCATGCAAGAAAACTTTTCCGCGCGGCGCCGCACTTTGGTTTGGCGCGACTTGTGGATTGCCTTGGCTGAATGTGAGCACGAATTAGGTCTCGAAGTTAGTGCCGAACAAGTTGCAGAATTACGTGCCGCGCGTGAAGATATTGACTTTGACCGCGTTGCAGAACTTGAAAGTGAATTGCGCCACGACGTAATGGCGCACGTTCATGCGTATGGCGAAAAGGCACCTACTGCCAAGCCGATTATTCACCTTGGCGCGACCTCATGTTACGTAGCCGACGGTTCCGATTTAGTTTTGATGAAAGATGGATTGCGGTTGTTGCGTGCTCGTTTATGCAGCGTGGTGCGTTCGATGACTGATTTTTGTCGTGAGTGGCGCGACCAGCCAGTACTTGGTTTTACCCACTTTCAACCGGCACAGCCGACAACTCTCGGAAAACGTGCAAGTTTGTGGTTGCAAGATTTCTTGCTCGACCTTGAAGAGCTCGAACGGGTCATTGAACAACTTCCATTCCGCGGAGTGAAAGGTACAACCGGAACGCAGGCAAGTTTTTTGCAATTGTTCGATGGCGACCACGACAAGGTGCGGGTCTTAGATCGCGCGGTTGCCGAACGCATGGGCTTTTCTAAATCAGTTGCAGTGTGTGGACAGACTTATCCACGTAAGTGGGATGGGGTTGTGCTGAATGCAGTTTCTGGTATTGCTGCATCAGCAGCAAAGTTCGCTGTTGACTTGCGTCTGATGGCCAACCGCCGTGAATTGGAAGAGCCATTTGGTAAGAAACAAATTGGCTCGTCAGCAATGCCTTACAAGCGCAACCCTATGCGAAGTGAACGGATTGGTGCGCTGTCTCGATACTTGCTTAACTTGGTGCCTAATGCGCTGGATACGGCTTCAAATCAGTGGTTAGAGCGTACTCTCGACGATTCGGCTAACCGCCGAATTGCGATTCCTGAGGCGTTTTTGGCCGCCGATGCAATTCTATTATTGGTTAACGATGTGGCCTCAGGATTGGTTGCTTACCCCAAAGTGATTGATGCTAACTTGCAAAAAGAAATGCCTTTCATGGCAACCGAATCAATTCTGATGGCAGCTGTTCAAGCTGGCGGTGATCGTCAAGATTTGCACGAAAGGATTCGTGTACATTCACATGCTGCAGCCGCGCGTTTGAAAACCGAAGATGGTGTCAATGACCTGCTCGAACGGATTGAAGCCGATGAATCTTTTCGCTCGGTTAAAGACCAACTAGTTGAATTGGTAAACGCGCGTAATTTTGTCGGTCGTGCGCCTCAGCAGGTCGATGAATTTATTGCCGAGGTGGTAGCGCCGGCGATGCGAGAACGGGCGAGTGTCCAGGCTCCTGAAGGTGGAGTTAGAGTTTAGGTATTGGGTTTTTTCGCGGTTCTAAAAAAGAAGAGCCCCGCAAGTGTTTAACTTGCGGGGCTCTTTAAGTTAATCTTTAAAGATTAGTGGTTAAGTTTTTCAAGCATGCTCTCGATGCGAGCAAGTTGATCTTCAAGTCCCGAGATGCGCTCTTCGATTTCGGACATGCGGCCCTTCATCATTGATTGCATTCCACCCATGTTGCCGCCCATTTCGTGCATTCCACCCATTTCGTGCATGTCACCCATGCCGCCCATGCGCTTCATCATCATGCCCTTCATGGCACCCATGTCATGGCCGCCCATCATGCCTGAGCCACTCATCATCATTTTTTCATGCCGCCTTTCATCTTGTCGCAATCCGTGCATTCCGCCCATGTCCATGCCGCCTTTCATCTTGTCGCAATCTTTCATGCCGCCTTTCATCTTGTCGCAA
>CAZWVI010000010.1:59149-73235 GCA_964637165.1 uncultured Planctomycetales bacterium | reverse complement strand
CATGCCGCCTTTCATCTTGTCGCAATCTTTCATGCCGCCTTTCATCTTGTCGCAATCTTTCATGCCGCCTTTCATCTTGTCGCAATCTTTCATGCCGCCTTCTTTGGCGCAATCAGCAGCGTCTTCACACTTACCAGGATCTTTGCAATCCGCACATGGAGCTTTGGCGCCATCACCCTCGAACGGGCAGTCGCCTTTCATGTCGTCACATTCGCCGCCACGAATTCGGCACTCATCAGTACCAAACTTGTCGCATTCGCCGCCTTCCATTGGGCAGGGGCCGGACTTGTCGCCGCCTTGCATTTTGTCGCAGGCGCCATTTTCCATATCAGGACATTCCTTGGCAGAAGCTTCTGCGCCAGGCTTGTCACAACATTCGGGTTTGGCATCCTGAGCAAAAGCACAGTTAGTCAGGGCCAGGAGGGTAAGAGTCAGGGTAAGTAGGTTTTTCATCTGTTTTGGTTTTGGGACCGGTTGTGGTCCAACTAGTATTAAGCCATACTTGTGGACGGAGAAGATGTTGGACGATTCCAACAAAAAAACCTAATGATTCAGCTTAATTCGGGATGGTTTGGCGGAAGGCCAACACTTGCTTCAGCGCAGTTGCGTGAAGCGGTGGATATGGGATTTTACGGTATTTCACTGCTTCCAGGGGAGCCATGTCTCAAATTAGATGGGATTGAAATGGCCAAAGCAAATACTGGTGCACGTTTTGGCGCTGCCGCTTATGCATCATTGTGCCCAGACGACGGCGACACTCTTGATAAAGCAGTAGCCTCATTAAAAGCTCTGGGCAGTAATTTGTTGATATTGGATTCGCCTATGTTTAACAATAAAGAACTTCAAGCAGCTGGTGAGCAATTATTGCTCAGGTTTAACGACGGTGCCGAGATGGTCGGCGATGAAGCCGTGGAGGAATTTGGACTAAGTGTTGCTGAATACACTAGCCAAGAACAAGAGCTCGAAGCCTTCATCCGCAAACTTCACGCGGCTTGCACAAATTATCCAGGCTTGCAAATCGCCCTTCGCGCCAACCCGAATCCTGCCAGCTTGCTCAATTTAGAGTATTTCAGGCATGTATTAAGTGAACTGAATGGTTGTTCCCTCGGAATTTGGTTTTGCCCCCACAGTGCCAAAATAAGAGCTGAGATTGCTTTGGAAGACTATGGTCAATGGCTAGATTTCGCGCCGGCCAAAATACTCGGTTGTAGCCTACAAGATTATCTTCAAGGGCAGGAGCATTTACTCCCTGGCGATGGCAGCCTTGATTTTCGGCCAATTGCCGAATACTTGCCTCGTGACTCACACAAAGTGCTGGCCGGTGCGCCGGCGTATCCTAAGCAGAGTCTCCTTGAGGCCAAGCACCTGCTCGACTCCATTGGAATTAGATGACCACCGACAAACTTTCTGCATTCGCTGCCCAGCTTCCGGCTGAAGGCCGCTTAGTGTTGTGCACCCATCGCAACCCCGACCCAGACGGCTTGGGCGCGTTGGTTGGATTGCAATTCTTGCTCCGTGAAAAGTTTGAGCTTGAAGCAGATTTGGTTTTAGAGGGGCGCATTCGTCGCGCCGAAAACGTCGCCATGCGGCGGATTCTGGAAATTAATACTCTGCCAAAAGGCGGCGTTGACCACGCACGCTATCAAGGTGTAATGGTGGTCGATTCACAGCCGGGTTTCTCGCATACTCATCCGCCGGGGGCTCTGCCGATTTTGGCGGTACTGGACCACCATGTCTCAGACGATGAGAGTGGCGATTGCCTAGAAGATTCATTTTGCTGGGTCGATGCTAACTATGGTGCGACCTCGACGATGGTTTTTGACCTAATACAAGAGGCCGGCCTTGAGGTTGACGAGCGAACCGCTACCGCGCTTTTTTGTGGAGTTCGCTATGACACCAATGATTTGGCGCGCGACGCCAGTGAGAGCGACGTTGAAGCCTATACGCGGCTTCAACAATTGGCCAACCGCAAGCAGATTGCCAATATTGACAATCCCGAGTTGCCGCGTAATTACTTCGGGCAAATGGCCGCGGCTATTGATTGCTGCGTTTCACATGGTCCTCTCCTGCTCACCTTGATGGGCGAGGTCGCCAGCCCGGAAACAGTCGCTGAAGTGGCCGACTGGTTTGTAAGGCTGGAGGGCAAGCAGTGGTCATTAGCTGGCGGCGCTTGCGATGGGCGTTATCAACTTTCGGTGCGCACTGACGTGCCAGGCGCCGACGCATACCCCGCCCTGCGCCATATCGTTGGGGCCGAGGGTGCCGGTGGTGGCCATGGTCGTATGGCTGGCGGACAGATCCCAATCGGTGAATTATCCCTGGAACAGGTCACAGAACTGGTGCGCGGCCGTGCCCTCGAAGTGTTTGGCCAGTCCTCGAGCGAGGGCAAGCCGTTGGCCGTTCGCAGCGATTCCGTCAAAGCTTCTTAATATTGTTGTTTGACAACTGCCCCTGAGCGGCGTATCCTTTCGCGCCTTGAAAATGCGGCCGTAGCTCAGTGGTAGAGCTCAACCTTGCCAAGGTTGATGTCGTGGGTTCAAATCCCATCGGCCGCTCCAAAACAAACAGACCAAGCCCTAAAGCTTGGTCTGATTTTTTTTGTGCTAAAAACGCGCGGATTTAGCTGTCGTGGGCGTCGCCAAGGTCGGCATTTGCCTGCAAGAAGCTAGCCCAGTTATCGGGGAGATCTTCTTCTGGAAAAATTGCGTCGACTGGACATTCCGGCTCGCAAGCACCACAATCAATGCATTCTTCAGGGTGGATGAACATCGGCAGATTCAGAGTCCCTTCTTGGGGCTCCGCTTCATAGATGCATTCAGTAGGACAGACATCCACACATGCGGTGTCTTTGGTATTTACACAGGGTTCTGCGATTACGTAGGCCATTATTCTATTTTTTGGGCGGGCTGCAAAAGGGGGGCAGGACACCGTTGAGACATCTTAGATACAGAACCTGACGGAAAGGTCAAGTAGTTTTCTTTCGGAAGTCGGTATTCTTGACGATATGCCCATCCCTCCGTCTCCGACCTCGGTGTCAATTGTTGCCTATTTGCTTGGCTCGATATCTTTTGCATTGTTGCTAACTCGTGCTAAAGGCATAGACTTACGTTCGATTGGCTCAGGCAATCTCGGGGCCACTAACGCTGGCCGGGCACTTGGCAAGTCGGGCGCGGTGGCAGTTTATTTATTGGACGCTTTTAAAGGATTTATTCTCCCGTATCTTTGTTTGCACTGGGAAAAATTCAGTGCTAACGAGCAACTGGAATTTACTGAGGAATGGATATGGTTCGCCGCATCAGTCGCCGGCGCTGCAGCATGGGCCGGTCATGTCTGGCCGATTTGGCATAAATTTAAGGGCGGTAAAGGAGTGGCCACGCTCAGCGGCGCATTTCTTGCAATCAACCCAATCGCCATTTTGCTCGCCGCCCTGGTGCTTTTCGTGGTTGCCAAGAAAAGCAAAGTGATGGCATTCGGTTCAATCGCGCTCGGCGTGGCCCTTCCGATTTGGGTTTGGGTGCTGGATCGCGAAATTTGGCATGGTCCGCGCCAACCAGTAATGGTTTTTGCCCTCGGTGCCGCAGTCTTAACCTTTTGGACACACCGCAGTAACCTCCATCGCATCCTCAAGGGCGAGGAAAACCACCTGGGTGATAAAAAATAATGGGAAATTCCTCTGGCCGTAGTTTGGTTCTAGGTGATGGCGGGTGGGGCACGGCAATTGCCATGTCCTTGTATCGCGCCGGCCGCGATGTCTGCCTGTGGTCGGTCGATGCCGAATATGCCGCAGAAGTCGCACAAACGCGTGTCAATCACAAATTCCTGCCATCGGTAGAAATTCCAAGAGAGATTTTATGGACTGGTGACCGCGCCGCCGCCTTGGAGGGAGTCGACGAATATTACTCGGTTATTCCAACCCAATTTGTGCGTCCAACCGTGGAAAGTTTTAATGGTGCCCTGGCGGATTTGCCGGCGGTGTCTTGCTCCAAAGGATTGGAACTTTCAACCTTTCGGCGGCCCAGCGAAATTCTGCAGGAAGCTGCCCAGGCGCGCGCCGGAATGGCGGTGCTCTCCGGACCTTCACACGCAGAGGAGACCGGCCTCGGGCTGGCGACCTCAGTCGTGGTGGCCGCTGAAGACCAAGATTTCTGCAATCAAATTCAGAGTCACATCTCCGGTCCATCTTTTCGTGTTTATACCAGTAACGACCTGCTTGGCGTAGAGCTTGGCGGAGCTTTGAAGAACGTGATTGCGGTGGCGGCGGGTGTCGCCGACGGGATTGGTCTTGGCGATAACGCCAAAGCCGCGCTGGTTTCGCGCGGGCTGGTCGAGATGGGTCGCTTTGGGGCCGCCTTTGGCGCGTCACGCGATACATTTTTTGGTCTTTCCGGCGCTGGCGACTTGATGGTGACTTGCTATTCGCAGCATTCACGCAATCGGGCCTTTGGCGAACGAATTGGTAAAGGCGAGAGCTTGGAGCAAATCCGCGAATCCACTGAAAAGGTGGCCGAGGGGGTTTGGACTTGCGAGGCGCTGGCTCAAGTGGCGGCCGAGCGCGGCATTGAAATGCCGATCACCGAACAACTGCACAAAGTGTTGTTCGCAAAAATGAATCCAGCGGATGCAGTCAAGGAGCTGATGCAACGTCCGTGGCGCAGTGAACTCGATCAAAGTTCCTGCTAAATCAGCTCACCGACCGTAGGAAGAACAATGTTGAGTCTGCTCCTGTTAATGTTCCCCGCCGTCCCGCCTGCACAAGCAGAGGATGGTTTTCGTGCCTTGGCCAATCAGGTCGAAAGCAAAACCCTAAGTAATGGTTTGCGTGTGGTGGTGATGCCGCGTGGTGAAGCTCCGGTGGCTTCATTTCATGTTTACGTGCGGGCTGGAGCCATGGACGAGGAAGCCGGCCTAACCGGTTTGGCGCACTTTGCCGAGCATATGGTCTTTAAAGGGTCGCGGCGGATTGGCGCACTTAATTGGCGCGCAGAAAAAGATGCGATGGATAAATGTGATGCAGCTTGGGCGGCTTATGAAAACGCGCTAACTTTTGGCGTTGCCTCCGAAAGCGAAATTGCAGAATTACGCGCTAACTTTGAATTGCTCGACGAGCAGGCGGTTGGATTAGCCGCGGCGGGCGATTTCGATTCGGCTGTTGAACGCGCTGGCGGCCGTGATCAAAACGCCACCACCGGGGCTGATGCAACGCGTTACTTTGTGTCATTGCCAAGCAATCGCATGGAGCAATGGTTTTGGCTGACGCGCGAACAGTTAGGCGGGCCGGTAATGCGCGAGTTTTATCGCGAACGGAGTGTGGTTATGGAGGAGCGGCGCATGCGCACCGACTCAAGTCCAGTTGGCGCGGCAGTTGAGGCGCTCTTGAATTCGGCCTTCATTGGACACCCTTATCGCGATTCAACAATTGGTCACATGGATGATTTGAAATTTTTGGATCGTCCGGAAATGTTGCGTTTTTGGAAACGTCACTACACTGCCGACCGTTTGGTGATTGCCGTAGTTGGCAAAGTAAACCCGCAACGCGTTTTTGATTTCGCCGAAACTTACTTGGGCGATTTTCCAAGTGCTAATGGTGGTCGTCCGCGGCGCACCGAAGAGCCGCCTCAACAAGGTGAACGGGTAATCAAATTAGTTCGGCCGGGTAGCCCGATGGTCTTGGCTGGTTGGCACACGCCAAAATTGACGGGCCGTGAATATTTAGTTTATAGCGCGTGCGCTGACTTGTTGTTTAATGGTGCATCGTCGCGAGTTTACTCACGTTTGGTAAAGCAGGAAAAAATGGCCGCGCAAATTGAAGGCTTTGCTGGATTCCCAGGTCGCGTGGACCCCAGTTTGTTCGTGGCTTTAGTGATGCCATTGCCTGGTCAATCGGCGCAGAAGTGTTTAGAAGTTTTGCAAGAAGAGATTGGCCGCTTGGCCAGTGAAGGCCCAAGTGAACGTGAACTTGCCGGTTTGAAACGTCGCAGCAAAATGGCCGCGGTGTCGGCCTTGAGCACTAATTCCGGTTTAGCCGAAGCCCTGGCCGAGGCCGAGGCCGAAGATGGCGGCTGGCAAACTTTGTTCGAACAGTTGTCGATTTTAGATGAAATAAGCGGTGCCGATATTCAAGCGGCCGCCAGCCAATTACAAGACAAGCAACGAACTAGTGTTTACTTGCTTCCAGAAGGAATGGAGTTGAACTAATGTCTATGAATCTAAAACAACTACTTTTATTGTTAAGCCTTGGTGCGTGTGCTCAGCCAAGCACTCCGCTCGATGTTGTCGTTGGAGATGTTGAACTGCACTTGCCAATGGTCGCTTGGAATAGCATCGAACAAGTTCCTGTTCCCACCGCGGATGAATTTATTCCGGTGCAGCCGCAGCGCCATATTTTGACTAATGGATTGACGGTGTTGTTGATGCCTAATCATCAACTGCCAATCGTTGAGTTGAATTTGCAAATGCGTGGTGGTGCATGGAATGATCCTCATGCAAAAACCGGCCTTGCCGAACTAACCGCCGAAGTTATTCGTAGCGGAGGAAGTGCAGAATGGCCCGGCGACAAGTTGGATTCGGAGCTTGATTACTTAGGCGCCGAAATTTCATTTTCGGCTGGAGCGGCCACTTCGTCGGCGGGCTTTAGTTGCTTGCCCGAAGACTTTGGCACCTTGTTGAAAATGTTCGAGCAACTTTTGGACACCCCGAGTTTTCCTGAAGAAAAATTAGAAATGGTGCGCGGTCAAATGTTGGCCGAGGTGGCCGCACGAAACGATGATGCCGGCGGTGCCGCAAGTCGTGAAGCGGCGCGTGCTTATTACGGGGTTGATGACCCGCGTGTAAGACGAATTGAAGAGGCAACTATTAGGAGTATCGCGCGTCAGGATTTGCGCGATTTTCATCAGCAAACTTATGGAAGTCGTGGGGCTTTGATAAGTGTTTACGGCGATTTTGATGAAGCAAAAATTTTGCAGCGTTTGGAAAAACGTTTTGGCGATTGGCCGGTACAGGGGAGCAAGCCGCTTGAATTGGCTAGTGATGCCCCAGCCAGTAGTCGCAAGATTTTCTTGTTGAATCGACCTGAAGTTAATCAAGCAGAAATACGCTTAGCTTATCCGGGCATTCGCCGCAGTCATCCGGATTATCCAGCTTTACGCTTGGGAGCTTACATAGTAGGGGTTGGCGGTTTTGGTAATCGCATGATGTTGAGAATCCGCCGTGAATTGGGTTTGGCCTACGGTGCCGGTGCTTACTGGGTAGGTAGCTTTGAACAACAAGCTCTATTCCGCGGTTTTTGCGCGACAAAAAATTCAACAGCATTTCAGGCGACCGACGAAATGCTTAAAGTACTGCAGAACTTTTTGGACAACGGAGTTGGCGCAGAAGAATTCAAACAAGCAAAGATGCGGCTTTTAAATGCGGAAGTGTTTGACGTTGACACTTCGCACAAAGTGCTCGAGCGAATTTCAGGATTGGAATTTTATGAGTACCCTTGGAATTTTTATGAGCATGCATCTTCGGCGATTAAGGATTTGACCGCGGAACAAGTAATCGCTGCATGTCGTCGTCATCTAGACCCAAGTCAGTTGACTATTTTTGTTGCTGGCAATGTTGCCGAGTTTGATCGCGACTTTAAGGAACTTGGTGAAGTGCAAATGTGGGATGCTGCTGCGCCAGTAGCACAAAGCGTTGAAACTCCGACCGCCGAGGTCGACAAACAAGAAGTGCAAGCAATGGTCGACAACTTGTTGTCTAGTCATGGCGGTCGCAAGGCTTGGGAAAGTGTCGGTGCAGTGTGGGCCAAATTGAGCACCAATGGTCAAACGCAAATGGAAGCTTGGATAATTCATCCGCGACGTTTCCGCGAGCTTTCCGGTAGTGGTGAAGAGCTTAACACGCTAGTTCTCGATGACTACCAAGCCTGGAGTTACGATGGCACCAACTTACTTGAACTTAACGCTGAGCGAGTGGCTGAAATGCACGCCGGAATTGGTGACAAATTGCCGATGATATTGATGCGCTTGGCGCGCGACGAATATCGTCTAGCGACGACTGGGAAAAATGTCCTGGTGTTGAACGATGGAATGCTAACTATTGAAGTTGGCGATGATGGTTTGTGTCGAAAAGTAATTTCTGATAGTGGTGAGTATAGTTTTTCAAATTACGCATTAAGTGGTGCGGTGATGATGCCCTTAGTGACCTCTTGGTCGGACGGCACCCAGGCTCAAAGTTTCGACTTTGAATGGAAGATCAATCCAGAAGTTTCTGCGGATTGGTTTCAAAGACCTTAATTAAGATGAACAATTCTGAACGATACCCAGTGCCGTCTCGGCGGCATGTTGATGCTGATTGGCTACCAACAAGTTGGCAAATCATTGAACCGATTTATACTGAGTTGGAAGAGCGGATGCTTGAATCCGGGGCCGGCCTAGAGAAGTGGCTACTTGATTGGTCGGAGGTGGATAGTCTGATTGGCTCAGTTGCCAGTCGGCGTTACAGTGCGGCGGCGTGTGATACATCAGACGAGAATGCTGAACAAGAGCATCTTGAATATCAAACCAAGGTTCTTCCTGAGGTCGCAATTGTTGGCGACCGTTTAAGTAAAAAATATTTAGCTTGTGAACATCGCACCAGTCTTGATGCTCAGTTCTGGGAAGTTTATGAGCGTGATGCGGCACGCGGGGTCGAGTTATTCCGCGAAGAGAATGTGAAGTTGGCCGCGCAAGATCAGGAGTTGGCGGTTGAGTATGGTCGCATGACTGGTGCGATGACAATTGAGTTCGAAGGTAAAACCTGCACTCTTCAGGAACTGTCAAAGCACTTGGAAAGTACCGACCGTGAATTGCGCGAACGGGTTTGGCGTTTGATTAGTGAACGCCGCCTGCAAGACCGCAAGGCGATGGACGAGTTGTTCGACCAAATGTTGGCTCTGCGAGGTGAGATTGCAAAAAACGCTGACTACGATAATTATCGCGATTACAAACATGACGCTAAACATCGTTTCGATTATTCGCCGAAAGACTGCTTGGCCTTGCATGAAAATGTTAGCAAGTATGTGATGCCAGCCTTGGCGCGAATTAGTAAGCGCCGCCAAGAGTTGTTGGGGCTGAGTGAATTGCGCCCCTGGGACTTGGGTGTAGACCCCGAAGGGTTGCCGGCTTATCAGCCATTTGAAGGACAAGCTGAACAAGTTGCAGTTTCCTCCAAGATTCTGCGCCAAGTTGATGACGGCATTGCCGGCGATTTGGAATGGATGCAAGCGCAGGGATTGTTGGATTTGGACACTCGTCCGTCCAAGCGTCCAGGTGGATATATGGATACATTTGGTGATGTCCGCTGGCCTTTCATATTTTCCAACTCGTCGCCAACGCATGCCGGAATTGAGACATTAATTCATGAGGCCGGTCACGCGCGCAACTTTTTATTAGCGCGAGATATGGAGCCTGATGACTATCGCGAACCACCCTTAGAGTTTGCCGAAGTTGCCTCGATGGGTATGGAAGCCCTATGCATGGAGCATCTTGGCGCTGCCTACCCTGCCGCAGAAGCGCGGCGTTCGGCAATTGACTCACTTGAAGGCATGTTGTCCACATTGGCCTGGACCTGCACGGTTGATGCATTTCAGCATGAGCTTTATTTAAATCCACAGTTTGACCATCAACAGCGCACAGCTTGTTGGGAAAAAACGTGGTCGCGCTTTTCTACAGGTGTGGTTGATTGGAGTGGCCTAGAAGAAACTCGGGCCACGCGCTGGCACGCACAACTGCACATTTTTGAGGTGCCGTTTTATTACATCGAGTACGCGCTTGCGCAAATGGGGGCGATGCAATTGTGGAGCAACTACCGCAAAGATGCTCAACAAAGTGTTGGCGAATATTGCCAAGGCTTGAGTTTGGGTGGGTCGCGTCCTTTGCCCGAATTGTTCAGTGCGGCTGGTCTTAAGTTCGACCCACGCGGCGAACAACTCCCCAAGTTGGTGGCCGAGGTGGAAGCTGCTTGGAATAAATTGGTGGCCGAAAAATAATGAGTTCAACTTGGGTCGTTGGCGACATTCATGGTTGCGCTGATGAATTGGCGCAATTGATAACAAAGTTGCAACTAGGTGTTGATGACCGCTTCATCTCAGTTGGTGATTTATACCACCGTGGTCCTGACCCAGTTGGCGTAGCCGAACAACTGCTAGCTTTACCCCAATTTGAATTAGTGCTCGGCAACCATGAGCGAGTGATTCTCGAACGAATGCAACACCTGCCTGAAGACGCTGACCTGTCAGGTTTTGATGCAAATGATTTGGCCGGCGACGGTGGTACTTCGATAGCTTCCTTTGACCCGCAAGATTCATTCAAATTATTAAAGTTGTTAAAGAACCGCCCTTATTTCATTCGCGGTCAATCTGCGCACCAATCCTGGATTGTGGTCCACGCCGGAATTGTTCCGGGTCGCACCGCCGAAATGTGCAACGATTTCGACCTGACGCGGATTCGCCAAGTCGAAATCAGGGGCAAGGGTCACTTTTGGGCTGATCTCTGGCAAGGACCCGAATTAGTGATTTACGGGCACACCTCAGCCCCCAAAGTGCGCCCTCAATTCAAAGGTGAGCAAATGCTCAGCATTGGAATTGATACCGGCTGCGTGTACGGCGGAGCCTTGACCGCATTTCGCATAGAAGACCAGGACCTTGTCCAAATACCAGCCCTCGGCCGCTGACCCATTGCTTGATTTGACTGACCCACTTGGTGGGGTCAGAGTCCTAGGGTAGAATCTCACACGATGTCGTCAGCAAAGCCCGTCTCAATGGATAAAATCGTCTCTCTGTGCAAACGGCGAGGATTTGTGTTTCCCGCATCTGAAATTTATGGTGGGCAGGGTTCCACCTACGATTGGGGGCCGCTTGGTGTTGAGCTAAAGCGTCGCGTCAAGGAAGCATGGTGGGAGAGTATGGTCTATTCACGCCAAGATGTGGTCGGCCTTGATTCGGCAATTATTCAATCCCCTGATGTATGGCGCGCTTCTGGTCACGTCGGTGGTTTTTCTGATCCATTGATTGACAACAAAACATCAAAGGCGCGTTATCGTGCCGACCACTTGGTGGAAAAGAAAATTGCCAAGTATGAAAAGAAAAAACGTACCGAACGCGCGGCCGCTCTTCAGGATAAGTTAAATTCTTCCATTGGCGACAACGAAGCATTACGTCAGTTAATTATCGACGAAGGAATTAAGTGTCCGGTAAGTGGAACCGACGATTGGACCGAAGTGCGTCAATTCAACTTGATGTTCGAAACTCACATTGGTGCTTTGCAAGACAGTTCGAGTGTTGCTTACTTGCGTCCAGAAACTGCGCAAGGAATCTTTATTAACTTCAATAACGTAGTCACTTCAACTCGCAAAAAATTACCTTTTGGTATTGCTCAAATAGGTAAATCATTTCGCAATGAAATTACTCCTGGAAACTTTGTCTTTCGCACTCGCGAATTCGAACAAATGGAAATGGAATTCTTCTGCCATCCTGACGAAGCGTCTAAATGGTATGAATACTGGCAAAAGGAGCGTTTTCAGTGGTACTTGGACCTCGGCGTAGATTCTGAAAAACTGCGCATGCGTGAACACGCCACCGATGAACTTGCCCACTACGCCGACGGTTGCGGCGACGTTGAATACTTGTTCCCATTTGGCTGGTCTGAATTAGAAGGAGTCGCAAACCGCACTAACTACGATCTTCTTAAACACTCCGAAGCCAGCGGTACAAATTTGAGTTGGTTTGATCAGGAGAACAAGGAACACATTACGCCTTACGTAATTGAACCAGCCGCCGGTTGCGATCGCACCGCGATGACTTTCTTGGTCGATGCCTACGACGAGGAAGGCGAAGGTAAAGAGCAGCGGGTTGTTTTACGTTTTCACCCGAAAATTGCACCAATTACCGTTGCAGTTTTCCCACTTGTGAAAAAGGAAGGCATGCCCGAGTTGGCCGAGCAAGTTGAAAAATCTTTGCGTCGTGAATTCCGCACTGCAATCGAATACAACCAATCGATTGGGCGTCGCTACCGCCGCCAAGATGAAATAGGAACTCCATTCTGTATCACTATCGATGGCGATTCATTAAACGACAACACCGTCACTTTACGTGAACGTGATTCAATGAATCAAGAACGAGTCGCCATCAGCGAACTTGCCGAAATCCTCCACAAAAAGAGCGAGGAGTGGCAGCGCCACACTAGTTAATGGCGCGCATTCGCATCACTGGAAATCCTGTCAGCCCCGGCGTTGGTGTCGGCCGAGCATGGGTTGTGGTGCAAGTCGGCGGTAGTCGTATTCCCGAACGCTTTCTTGAAGGCGAACTCCCAGAACTCGCGCTCAAAAGACTGGAAGCTGCCCACAAACGGGCGATTACTGATTTACAGCATATTCAAACTCTAACCACCCGAGAGTTGGGAATGCAGGACGCGGCGATTTATGGCGCGCAAATTGCGGTACTTCAGGACCCGGCCGCGCACCGTAGCCTTGAGCACTCTATTCTCGAGAAAAATCTCCAACCCGAGTCGGCGGTCCAAGCATTGCTTGACGAGTTCGAGGGTGCTCTTGAAAAAATGGAGGGCGGTGAAATGAAATCGTGGGCCGCCGACTTGCGCGACCCGTGGTTAGCAGTGGTTGGTGAACTTGGAAACGATGACCAGCAACAGGCAGTTAACTCCAAAGAGGGTTTAATTCTGATTGCCGAAGAACTTACCCCTTCATTAGTAACCCACCATCATCAACAGCAACTCGCCGCCATTGCTTGTCATCGCGGCGGCCGCTTTTCGCACGGAGCAGTGCTCGCACGCTCATTTGGAATCCCGACCATCACCGGCGCCGACTCCATTCACATCAAAGCCAAATCGCACGAAATTTGCGTAATCCATGCTGACGAAGGCACCGCCCTGCTTGGTGCAAACGGAGCTGAAGAAAAATCCGCGCGCGAGCTGGCAGAGGAACGCGCCCACGTGCATGCACGTTTAATTAAAAGTGCCAGTGAACCTGGTGTTACCAAGGATGGCACACAAGTAGCCGTAACGGTAAACATTGAATCACCCAAGGATTTGGAAATGTTTGATCCGAGCATTGCCGAAGGGGTCGGGTTATTTCGCACCGAGTTTGCTTACATGGAGCGACCTTTCTTTCCGACAATCCCTGAACAAACCGCCATTTACGAATCGGTGCTGGCCAAATTCCCAGACAAGCCGGTTGTCTTTCGCACTCTTGACATTGGCGGCGACAAACAACTCCGCTACTTTGGCCACCCCGAAGAAGCGAACCCGGCAATGGGTTGGCGCGGTCTGCGACTTAGCTTGAAATTCAAGGATTTACTGTTAACTCAAGCAAGTGCCTTAATCAAGGCACGCAAAAATGGCGACGTACGCATTCTTTTGCCGATGGTCACCACCGTCGAAGAATTGCGCGAAGCAATAGAGCTAATTAAGTTCGCTGCCGGTGACGAAAAGGTTCCGCCGGTTGGAGTCATGATTGAAGTGCCGGCCGCGGCCTTGGCCGCGCGCGATATGGCCGCCGAGGCCGACTTCGTAAGCGTTGGAACAAACGACCTGACTCAGTATTTGTTCGCCGTCGACCGCGATAATTCTTGGGTAGCCGATTTATATCAACCATACCACCCAGCTCACTTGCGTACCTTGCGCTACATTGCCAAGGCGTGCCATTCGCTGGGCAAACCAGTGTCAGTCTGCGGTGAAATGGCTGGCCAATTCGCCGGCGCGCTTTTCTTGGTTGGTGCCGGTTTTCAAACTCTCTCCTGCGCACCACCATTTGTTCCTGAAATAAAGGCTGTGCTTAAGCATTGTGACTTTGAGGAGTTACGCCAATTGTCGAATAAAGCGGCCAAATCAAGCACGTCGAGCGAAGCATTTGAACTTTTGGACAGTGCCGCTAAGCGCTGTTGGGACGCCGTCGTTTACGGCGATTAATTAATCCTATTTCCTAATTAATTCTTTGCGAACTACTACCGCATGCGCATACTAGAAACTGGAGCGGATGTCCTGCTTCCCTCCCGTACTGTCTTTTAACTGTGGGGGGGGGCGGGGGGGCGGCGGGGGCGCGCGGGGCGGGG
>CAZWVI010000010.1:0-59139 GCA_964637165.1 uncultured Planctomycetales bacterium | reverse complement strand
AAACAACACCCCCCGCCCCGGCCCCCCCCCCACCCCCCCCCCCCAAAAACAACCCCCCCCCCCCCCCCCCATGCACTCAGGCCCTAATCAACCGCCGAAAAAAGCCAATGGCCGCCGCAAAGGTCCTTGGTCTCAGGCGGAGATTGAAACCTTAAAGCGTTCTCACGGATTGCGTTCTGTTGCGCAAATCGTACGCGAGTTAAATCGTTCGGTTGAGAGTGTGCGCCGTATGGCGAGGTTGGTATTTGCTGGGGAAGAAAAGGTCGGTCCTTGGAGCGCGCGCGAAGTTAAATCACTTAAGAATTATCTAGGCGCCGCCAATATCGAGGTGATTTCGCAAATTTTGCTCCGTTCGCAACTTGAGATAAAGCGCAAGGTTGAAGAACTCCAAGGCATGGCCAAGTCACGCCCTTGGACTGCAGACGATGTGCAAGAGTTGAAGCGCATGTTTGGCACTCGCGAAAACCGTGATCTGGTAATGATTCTTGGTCGCCCCGAGTCAGACATCGATGAGAAAGCTCGTGAACTTTGCCTAGCGAAGGACAAAGGATTCCGCAGACGCACTGGTACTACCACGGGGCGCACTCGGATGCCGCGTTGGTCAGCTGAGCATATTGAATTGCTCAAGGCTGAATACCAAACGAAATCAAACTTGGAACTGGCCAAAAAACTCGGTCGCTCGGTTAAGAGTGTGGTTTCCAAGGCGCATGATTTGGGTTTGAAGAAGGACGCTGAACGATTGCGCAACATGGGACGTGAAAATGTCAACTTGCGTTATAACCGTGACCAGCGTGATGACCGTGATGACAGCGGTACTCGCGACACTTCCGCTTAAAGCTTGAACCCCTTAGCCGAAATTTGGAGTTTTGGATTTCATCCAATAATTGTGGCTATCGTTTTGTTCGTTGAGTGGTGGATTATTTGGTTCACTCTCGGCCGCGATTTTTCGACTACATGTAAGTTGTTATTTGCCGCAAACGGTGCTTCATTTTTTACCGCGTGGGTGATGTTGAAGAGTGGCGCGATTGGAAATAGTAGTGAACAGATCGAACTTTATTATGGCCTAATGTCATGGCTGGCCGCGTGTCTTTTCGTGTGGCTGTTTACCGCCGCTATCGAGGCCTTAGTTTTGCGCTTTATGATGTCGCGTACTCGCCGCCGTTGGCGTTGGGATAGTTACGATTTGGTTTTGGTGGCTGCAATCAATGGCATCGTGCCAGTGTTTGCGCTGGTACGTCAACTATTCCGTTATTAAGTTCAGTAGAAAGCTAGGCAAATCATTTGCACTAGCACCTGGAATCGAAATAACTTTTGCAGCGGACAATTTACGCGGATTGCGCATGACTAGTGGTGTGGCGAAATCACCATTTGAAACCTGGCTTCCGCAAATTACAACTAAGGTGTCTTCTAAAAAATCAGCATCGCTAAGTGCGGCGACAACGCTGGCAATGACTTGGTCCATTGCTAAGAACTCAGCGTCTTGCAGGCTACGCTGAGCTTCTACGTTTGCTGGCGTGCTAAATGCTGATTGGGCATTTAACCCTTCAGGCATGAACTGATTTGCCAATTGGTCAGGTGGAGAAAGTGGCTCTAGGGCGTGACTTAATTCAATGTAAGAAAACAGTCGTCGCTGTTTTGCCTGAGCCGCATTAAACGGTCGTAGTTGATGATTAACCAACTGTTCGCGGCTGGCCTTGGGCCGCGGAAGACCGCTAAGTTTTCGCCAAACGCGCGCCGCCATGGTGCCATTTTGCATACTAAGATTGTCCAATAAGTTGAATCGACGGAAACAGTTGGCAATCGCGGATAAATTTGTCCCAGTTCCACCCCCAAAGCTGATGGCTTGAGTTTGCCAGCCATTGGCGTTTAACTGAAGCGCCAACTTGCCAAAATTTAGCCGTTGCGTTTCTGCTGATTTAAGTTCTCGAACGATCACACCCTCGTTGGCGAGTAGGTCGATGCCCGGAGTAGTGGAACGCGCATAACCTGAATAACCAAATCTTGCACTATCACCGTTTAGTAAATTGAAAACTAAAAGATGTTGCGGTGCTTTTGCTTGATGGTGAATCACTTGGTCAAGCTCCACCTGCAAATTGTGCGCAGCTTCAATCGACAATTTTTTGGTGGACGCTTGAAGTGCTGAAAACTCTGGAATAAACCACGCCACGCCACTAAGCAAAACACAGATCAACAAGGTGCAGCCGTTGGCGAGTGGTGTGAAAAATGGCGCAGTCATCCAGCCGAGGCGAGTAGTGGCCAATAGGCGGGCGGTTTGTTGAATCACCAACATTAAAAGAAAGGCCCACATGCTGCGTTGTGGCCAATCCGAATTTAGGTGCAGGCCAAGCTGTAGTGCGGCCAGCAACCCGAACACCAGTAGGCCAATTTGCAATCCAGGAAATTTACGATCTTTGCGGGTTGAAAAAAGTGGTGCTGAAACGGCGGCCAATAGACCGAGGATCGCGCCTAGTTTAATGTTGGGCCATAAGACACGGCTAAGAAGTCCAAAGTCACGATGGTACTCGTGATCGATTAAAAGTAGCCCCGCTTCAATCATTCCGAGCAGCGCACAAATTGCCGCGCCACATGCTGCACCATGAATAAGCCGTGGAACGAATCGCGAAGATTTATGAGTTACTTCCATTCAACGTGCAAGCGTTGGCCGTCGCTTTCTCCCCAAAGGCGCAAACGGATTTCATCTAAACTGATGTTGGTGTCAAGTTCAGCTATTTTTTGTTGGAGCTTGTCGATGATTTTGCCGCTGCCGAGTGAACCCAAAACCCCGCCTCCGACAATTGTAAAATTAGACAGGGTAAGTCCGGAATCACCTTTGCTAACTTTGGCGGTAAGACTAACCAAGCCAAGCATTTTTACTTTAACTTGAAGCTCGAAACTTTCGTCGCTGATTGATAGCGCTTGCGGCTCGCCAAGTTGCAACGGTAGCAATTTGGCCAGCACCGGCCCTAACTGGGGCAAATCGAGGTTTAACGACAGTTGCATAAATGGATTTTATGGTTGCCTATGGTGAATCGTTACTATCTTAAATAATGTTGACTGCCACCCTGCTCATGTTGAGCACCTGCGCGCTGCCCATAATGGAGCCAGTTGCAAGCCCCGCGCAAGAAAATCGTGTCGCAGCGATGTTCAAGGTTCTGGCTCGCAGTTCAGCCAGCGCCCGCGAGAAAAATGATGTTTATGCCGAGTTAACCGATTTGCGTGACTTCGAGTTAGATTCACTAAAGCCCTATTTGCGTACGCGAAGAGTCGATTTGCGGGCTGAGGCAGTGTTTGCGCGAGTGATAAATGATCCGGACGGAGGCGAGTCATTCGCCGCCGAAGTGTTGCGTGAACAGCAAGTCCCAATGGAAGTGAAAGTTGCGGCGATGCGTGGCATGGCTTGGCATCACGGTGCCCGTGGAAGGGTTGAGGCGTTGCGTCAATTAAGCCGCGCCGAGGGAGCTTTGCTACTTGAGGCCTTAGATTTAATTGCCTTAGATGTAAGTTCTACGGACATTCCTTATTTAATTCGCGTGCTTGAAGCTCAACCAGGTGGCCGGGCTGAATCTAAAGCGGTCCAAATGTTGCGTGATTTAACTGGGTATAAAATGGCCAACGATGCCAAAGCTTGGAAGTATTGGATGCGCTATCACAAAGCAACTGGCACGCCTTTTTTTCGCGAACAAAGTGACGAGGAAAATGAAGAATGGACAGTCAGCTATTTTGGCTTGCCGATTTATGGCAAGGATGTGGTTTTTGTACTTGATTCCTCGGGCTCAATGGGTGCCGAAATGGAGGAGCGTGGTCCTGGAAGTCGTGGCCAAATTGCGATTAAGGAAGTCGATCAACTTTTACCGCGCTTGCCAAGTAATGGAAGTTTTGGATTAGTTTGCTTTGCTAGTGAGGTGCGCTGTTTGTCCTCAGCAATGCTCGAAAGAAATTCACCGTCTTTAGCACGCGCCAAGCAATGGACTGCGGCGCGCAACTTTGATGGAGGCACCGATTTGTTTGGCGGCTTAAAACGAGCCCTAGAGTTTTCACCTATTGAAGAAATCGTGTTGTTGAGTGATGGCGCGCCATCGGTCGGCGAACGCGACCCTCGCGAAATCGCGTTAGGAATAAGCAATGCAAATCGTTGGTTGAATTTACGAATTAGTGCGGTTGGAATTGGCGTAGGGCCAGCACAACGGCGTTTATTAAAGGAAATAACCGTGCAAAATGATGGTGATTTAGTCTTGCTACGCTAGGCTAAGCGCATGCGCGCAGTAAGAATTCACGAACACGGTGGCTTTGATGTTTTAAGCCATGAAAAGATTGAGGTTCCACTTCCCAAAGTGGGGGAAGTGCAAATAAAGGTCGCATGGTGTGCACTAAACCATTTAGATACATGGGTGCGCCGTGGAGTTCCTGGTCATAAATTTCCTTTACCGATTACACCAGGTTGCGATTTCAGTGGGCACATTTCTCAACTTGGTGAAGGTGTTGAGGGGCTTGAAGTTGGTCAAGCGGTTTGTGTTAATCCGGGATTTAGTTGCGGTGAGTGTCGCCATTGTCAAGCTGGTAATGAAAGTTTGTGTAAAGGTTATGGAATTTATGGCGAAACAACTGACGGGGGCAATGCCGAGTTTGCTGTAGTTAATGCGCGCAATGTTTTGCCAGTTCCAGGACACATTGGCTTAGATGTTGCGGCAGCTTTTCCGCTTACTTATTTGACAGCGTGGCACATGGTGGTGGTGCGGTGTCGGATAAAGGCCGGTGATCGGGTCTTGATTCACGCGGCAGGTTCGGGAGTGTCGGTGGCCGCGACTCAAATCGCCAAACACTTTGGGGCGCAAGTTATGGTCACGGCTGGAAGCCAACCCAAGTTAGACTTGGCAGCTGCAAACGGCGCCGACTTTGGAGTTAACTATCGTGAAGGGGATTGGCGAAAGGCAGCCAAAGAGTGGGTCGGGGGTGCAAACTTTGACATCATTGTTGATCATGTGGGAGTTGACACCTTGCCGAGCGGAGTTTGGTTGTTGGCTAAGGGCGGCCGGCTGGTTACCTGCGGGGTAACTTCGGGCGCAGAAATGAAGTTGAATCTCGCCCCAATCTTCTTTAAATCACTGTCTATCCTCGGCTCAACAATGGGTGATATACAGGATTTTCACGAAGTTGCTAAATTGATTTGGCAGGGTGAACTCTGTCCCGTTATTGACCAGAAATTCGCTATGACAGACCTCGAAAAGGCTCATCGTCACCTTGGCGAGCGTAAAGTTTTTGGCAAGGTTCTGGTTCGACAATTCGAGTAGGGGAGCCTATTCTGAATCGACTCCCAATTGGAGAAACACCCATGATTACAACACTTGCACTAGCCATTGCCCCTGCCCTTTTTGCTGCGCCTGCTCAGCAAGCTAAGGATGTCACCATTGAACCGCGAACCGATATCGAGTTCGCCAACTCTGCCGTTTGGCCGGGTTCCAAAACTGCTCAATCTTTGATGGGCGTGGGAGTCCGCGACAAAACATTTTTGCGCGTTAAAGTTTACGCGCTTGGTTTGTACGTAGACCCAATTGGCGCCAACAAAGCATTGGCAAAGTGGAAAGACACTTCAGTTAAGAAAGTTCAAAAGGATAACAAGTACTACGATGCCTTATTAAATGGCGACTTCTCCAAAACTTTGCGCTGGGTCTTCGTGCGTGACGTAGATGGTGAAGATATCGGTGATGCATTTGAAGATTCACTTGAACCACGACTCGCCGATCTTGCTAAAGCAGGTAAGGCTAAGAAGGGCAATGAAGAACGGGTCGCCGCTGGCGAGGCTGGACTTAAAAAGCTAAAGTCTTGGTTTACTAAAGAACTTGAAGATGGCCATGAATTAGTTTTCGCATGGCACCCAGGCGGTAAGTTGACCGTACGCCACGAGGGAAAAGTTATTGGTGAGCTTGTTTCCCATAACGTTTGCGTGGCCTTGTTTGACACCGCGATTGGTGAAGACACTGTTGCCGACGATGCGCGCGATGATTTCGCGAACGGTCGTGCACGAATTGCCGAGCACGCGGCGCGCGCCAAGAGAGCGCAAAAGCTAGCCAAGTAATTTGACCACCTTCATTCTCACCTTTGTAGTCTTTGCGGTAGCTATTGCTGCAATGGCGGTGGGAGTGGTTTTTACCGGGCGTCGGCTCTCTGGCTCATGCGGCGGAGTCGGCGCCAACGGTGAAGAATTGGGCGACTGTAGTTGCGCCCGCAAGGAAAACGATATTTGTGCATCTGACGATGACACCGGTCTGATTGGCATGGCCGAACTTGGATACCCAAAACGTGCGCTCAAGGACCACACCGGACATTCAAGATTAGCTGATAACTCAGTGCCAGAGTTTGAAGTTTAAGTAAGCAAACTGCGTGGGCGCGTTTCGTTGTCGCGAAAAAGAGCGAAGAGTTGGATAAGATTATCCACGAGGAGAATTTCAACGCTGAGGAGACGAAATATTTTCTGTCACAGATTGAAAAACCTGTTATTATTGTTAGTGAAGTGGTTGATTTAGTTGGCCACTGCTCCAACCCCTTCAAATAGATGATTAACACGCTTTTTTTGCTTTTTCTAACTAGCGTCGGTGCGACAGTTGGTGAACTTCCATTACAAGATACCGATGGTGATGGCTTGGCTGATGTCAAGGAAATCCAGGCTGGTACCGATCCGCTTGACCAAGATACCGATGATGATGGCATTGGCGATGGTGAAGAATATGTCTCTCCTAAACTTGACCCACTACTAATTGATACTGACGGTGATGGAATTCAAGACGGAACTGAACGCGGCTTTGCCGCTGGTTTGCCGGGAGACCCGAATAACAATATTGAGGGTACCGACCCCTTGATATTCATTCCTGATGCTGACCCAAGTACCACTACTAGTGTTAACGCCTTCGACACCGATGGCGGAGGAATTAGCGACGGCGAAGAAGATTTAAATTCCAATGGGCGAATTGACGCTGGCGAAACAGATCCCAATCTACGCGCCGACGATGACACCGACCAAGATGGTCTAGCCGACTTCCGCGAAGATCAAATTGGTACTGACAAACGTGATCGCGATAGTGATGACGATGGAATATCGGATGGCGATGAATACGGAAATCCTAAAGTCGATCCGCTGAACGCCGACTCTGATTATGATGGAATTAATGACGGCACCGAATCGGGAGTAGCAAACCCAATCCTGGGCGACCCTGCCAACAACATCGCAGGAACCGACCTTGCTATGTTTGTTCCAGACGCAGACCCAAGTACTACCACGGGTCCCGACGATACCGATAGCGATGATGGCGGAACTCCCGATGGCGTTGAGGACATTAATTCCAACGGTCGTGTGGACAGCGGTGAATCCGACCCAAATAATTCTGGCGATGACCTTTCTGATTTTCAAATTACTACTCTGTCACCAGGGCAGCCGGTAACTTTTTCAATCAGCATGGGAAATCCCAACCACAAAGTTGTGCCGGTTTATTCAGATGCAGGTCCTGGAGTGACCAACGCACCATTGCTCGGTGTCGATTTTGGATTGCAAAAACCGCTGGTTAGTTTGCACACAATGGCACCTAATCGTTTCCCATTTCAACTCGATGCAAATGGTGAAGGAGCCGCAACTGTGACCGCGCCGCATTCGCTCAACCTCGGCGGCCGCATTTGGTGGCAAGCCTATGAATTCGACGGCACCGTTGGGAATTCCCCGCGCTTGTCGGCGGTGATTATGACGATTGTGCAGTAGCCGTTCGGCTTACTCGGCGAAGCGAAAACCGGAACTCGCCTCAGTGGTGAGGTGCTCGCCTTGTTTGATAATTAAGAAGTACTCCACCGATGGGAGTTGCTCTAAAAGTTCGCGGGTCTGGTCTGAGCCAAGCACCATGGCGGCGGTGGCGAGTGCGTCAGCGGTCATGCAGTCGGGCGCTTGAATGCTAGCCGAGATTAATTGATGGCGCACCGGCAGACCATTGCGCGGGTCGATAGTGTGACTAATTATTTCACCATCGACTTCTCGCCAATTGCGGTAATTACCTGAAGTGGCCAGTGCTGATGGGGCCGGCAAAACCGCTAGCACTTGAGATTCTGCGCCCCAATCATCTCCAGCTTTAGGGCTTTCGATTGCGACCTTCCAAGCTTGTTGCCTAGGCTTTTGCCCAAAGACCACCAACTCTCCGCCGACTTCAATTAAGGCGGCAGTCGCGCCAGCAGTTCGCGCCGCAGTCGCAGAATAATCAGCACCAAAGCCCTTGGCGATTGCTGAAAAATCTAATTCAACGCCGGCAATTTTTTTACGCAGAGATGGGGGAGTATCTCGATACTCAAGCAACTTCCAATTAACTAACTTTAGGGCGGAGGCGATTCGTTCTTGGCTGGGCGCGTCGGTGCGGCGTGGTCCTGGGCCGAATGACCAGGCATCGACTAAAGGCATGACAGTCGGATCAAAAGCGCCGTCAGTTAGCTTGGCCAACGCAAAACTGTGCTTGGCAACTTCTAAAGTTAGTGGCGATACTTCCACCCACACATTGGCCGGCGCGCGGTTGAAGCGTGATAAATCGGAATCATCTTTGTAGGTGGACATTAAAGCATCTATCTCGTCAACTGCGGCAGCAATTGCTATGCGAACTTGTTCAGCTGATACGTCATCTTTCAACCACACCCGCGCGTGCCAAACCGTGCCCATAGTTTGTCCGGTAAGGCGATGACTTGAATCGTCAATTTGCGCATCGCCTTCGTCAGCGAGGTTTTTGCCGAGTTGCTCACTACATGCTGGCGCCGCCATCAGCAGCGCCAGTATTGCCAAGGTCTTAACCGCCAAAGTCATCTAAGAAGATGTCTTCAGGTTCAACGCCAAGATTAATCAACATGTCAATCACGGCCTTGTTCATCATTGGCGGACCACACATGTAGTATTGGCAATCTTCCGGCGCCGGATGAGTGTTCAAGTACTCTTTAAGCAGAACTTGGTGAATGAAGCCGGTGTAACCAGTCCAGTTGTCCTCGGGCAGCGGATTATCCAGTGCCAAATTCCAATTGAAGTTCGGGAACTTCTCCGCAATCGCGTCAAATTCATCCACGTAAAAAGCTTCACGTAGCGAACGCGCGCCATACCAGAAACTGACCTTTTTATCACTTTCCATCGTGCGGAATAAGTGCATGAGATGCGAGCGCATGGGCGCCATTCCGGCACCACCACCGATGAAGACCATTTCGCGATCGTTGTCCTTTAGGAAAAACTCACCGTAAGGACCAGAAATCGTGACTTTGTCGCCAGGTTTTTGCGCGAAGATGTATGACGAGCCCTTGCCCGGAGGAATCCCTTCAGGTTCGCGCGGTGGCGGCGAGGCAATACGCACGTTCAACATAATGCGATTACCCTCGGCTGGGTAACTTGCCATCGAGTAGGCGCGTTCGCACTGCTCGTCGGTTAGTGACCGATAACGCCACATGTCAAACTTGTCCCAATCTTCACGATAATCATCACCGATAATGTAATCGGCGTATTTAACATCGTGCTCAGGGATTTCAATTTGAATATAACCACCCGACTTGTAGTCAATGCTCTCGCCCTCGGGTAATTGCACCACAAATTCCTTAATGAAAGTTGCGACGTTGTTGTTGGAAATAACTTCGCATTCCCATTTTTTCACCGAGAAGATTTCTGGCTCAACTTCGATGGCCATATCTTCTTTAACTTTCACCTGACAAGCGAGCCGCCAATTTTCCTTAGCGTCACCGCGAGTAATGTGACCTTCTTCAGTTGGCAACAAATCGCCACCACCAGCATGGATTTGCACTCGGCATTGGCCGCAAGTGCCGCCACCGCCACAGGCTGAAGGAATGAACAACTTTTGCGAAGACAGCGTGGTCAGCAGATTGCCACCTGCCGAACAAGTCATCGCTTTATCTTCGTCTTCGTTTACGGTAATGCAAACTGGTCCCGATTGAACCAATTTACTTTTCGCCCACAGTAGTAGCGCGACCATCGCCATTACGACGATGGAGAACATGAGAACGCCTAAGCCAATAGTGTTGTAGTCCATGTTGCCTCTTAAAGTTGTATGCCGCTAAACAGCATGAATCCCATGGCCATTAGACCGGTAATCATGAAAGTAATTCCGAGGCCTCGCAGGGCATATGGAACGTTGGAGTATTTCAGTTTTTCGCGCACAGCGGCTAGCGCCACGATGGCCATCCACCAGCCAAGGCCTGAGCCGATGCCGTACACGGTACTCTCGGCAAGGTTGTACTCGCGTTGCGCCATGAAAAGTGACGCGCCTAGAATCGCACAGTTAACCGCAATCAAAGGTAGGAAAACTCCCAACGCTGAGTAAAGTTTGGGCGCGAACTTGTCGACGGTCATTTCAACAATTTGCACCATTGCCGCAATTGTGGCGATGTAAGCGATAAATCCAAGGAAGGACAAATCGACTTCGGCAAACTGCGGGCCAATCCAACTTAGCGCACCTTCCTTAAGTAAGTAGGTGTAAATTAAATTGTTTAGCGGAGTAGTTACTAAAAGTACAAAGGTGACTGCTGCTCCGAGACCCATCGCCGTTTCCACTTTTTTGGAAACCGCCAAAAATGAGCACATGCCCAAGAAGAAGGCCAGCGCCATGTTCTCGACGAACATTGACTTGAGGAAAATGTTTACTAATTCCATTGTTATTCCTCCTCGTTAAGTTCGGGGCTGAATGTTCGCTCCACCCAAATGATGATGCCGATGATGAAAAACGCACCAGGTGCTAACACCATTAAACCATTTGGTTGGTACCACCCACCGTTGTTTACGGTTTGCATTATTTCGATGCCGAACAAAGTTCCAGAACCAAGTAGTTCGCGGAAGAATGCCACGATGATGAGGATTGCTGAGTACCCTAAAGAGTTACCCAGTCCGTCGATTGCTGATTTTCCAACTGGGTTAGCCATTGCGAAAGCTTCGGCGCGGCCCATTACGATGCAGTTGGTAATAATCAATCCAACGTAAACCGAAAGTTGTTTCGATACGTCGTAGATAAAGGCGCGCATGATTTGGTCGGCAACAATAACCAGGGAAGCGATGATTGCCAATTGCACAATGATGCGCACGCTACTTGGAATACGATTGCGGATTGCCGAAATCGCCATGTTTGAGAACACCAGCACGAAAGTCAACGCTGCTGACATCACCAGTGCAGTTTCCAATTTGGTGGTTACTGCTAGCGCTGAGCAAATCCCCAAAACCTGCAAGGTAATCGGGTTGTTGATGTGCAGTGGATCAACCAGGATTTTTTTGGTTTTCTTATCCATTACATTGCCGCCTTTTGTGAGTTTAGGAATGGTCCATAAGCAAGGTCGCCAAACCATAGTTGAATCATGTGGCCAACCGCGACGCTGGTAATTGTCGCGCCGGATAAACCATCAACTTGGTGGAGTGAATCTTTAACTTGTCCTTTCTTAACCACGGTTAAGGCTGGACCGTTTTGGTCGGCATCGATTTGTTTGCCACTCCAAAGTGCTTTCCACTTGGGGTTGTCGACTTCTCCGCCAAGACCGGGGGTCTCTCCGTGCGAGTAGTAAGTAATTCCTTTAACCGTGTTGAAGTCAGGTTCGAGGCAAATGTAGCCGTAGAGGGTAGACCAAAGCCCGTTGCCCCAAATCGGCAGAATCCAGCATTCTTTGCCTTTGGCGGTTACTTGGTAAACCTCCAGGGTGTTCGGCAAGCAACTTACCCCAGCTTTGTTTTTGATGCCTGTTTCAGCTTGGCTAGGATCTTTTGCAGCCTTGACTACATCGTATTCGCCGAAAATGGCTTCACCTTCAATCGCACCACTTAGGCGATTAACTTTATAGGTTTTAATTTCATTGAACAATTTTTCAACTTGCTCGCGAGAAACTGAAGATGTTTCAGCAAGGCCAGCGACAACCAAAATGTTACGTTGTTTGTCGAGGCGTTGATTGGCAACTTGGCGATCTTTTAAACCGACCGCGAAGCCCGATACTAGCAATGAACAAACTAAACAGATGATCAGTGCGAAACCGGCGGTGTATTTATTACTGAATTCCACAGCGAAGCTCCCGGCGTTTAATGTTTGCTTTAACTACGTAGTAGTCAATGACTGGTGCGAAAATGTTCATGAACAAGATGGCGAGCATCATGCCTTCGGGATAGGCGGGGTTAAGCACGCGCACTAACACGCATAACAATCCAATCATGAAACCGTAAATCCACTTGCCACGATTGGTTTGCGCTGCAGAAACGGGGTCGGTGGCCATAAAGACTGCGCCAAAAGCAAAACCGCCAACCGCCAAATGCCAGTGCCATGGAATTGCCATGTAGTGTTCGGGTGTTGGCGACAACCAGTTGAGTAAGTAACTCATGCCAATCAAACCGATTAGCGAGCCGGCCATGATGCGCCATGATCCAACTTTGGAAATAATTAAGATGACCGCGCCGATTAAACAAGCGAGCGTGCTGACTTCTCCCATTGAACCAGGAATACTGCCGATGAAAGCGTCCATCCAATTTAAGTCGGTGAGTGCGCCGGCGCCGTCAGTGTAGAAGTTCGCCAATGGGGTGGCGCCAGAAAAGCCGTCTACCCATTGCTCTTTGCCAGCGACCCAAACTTCGTCGCCAGAAATTTGTCCCGGGTAGGCGAAGAACAAGAAGGCGCGACCAGTAAGCGCGGGGTTGAGAATGTTCATTCCGGTTCCGCCAAAAATTTCTTTGCCGACCAACACTCCAAAGCCAATTCCAAGCGCCACCTGCCAGAGTGGGATACTCGGCGGGACAATTAATGGAAACAGCAGTGAAGTCACCAAGAAGCCTTCATTGATTTCGTGTTTGCGCACGATTGCAAAGATTGTTTCAATCATTCCACCAGCGGCCATCGTGACGATGTAAATCGGCATGAAGATTAAGAGGCCGTCCAGTAATGCGCTGGTGCATTGGATCGCGTCAGGTGAAACCCCGCTGGCGATTTGCGCCTGCATCCCAGCGTTATAAAGTGACCATAAGGTCGCAGGTATGAGGGCGATTACCACCGTCATCATTGCGCGTTTTAGGTCAAGTCCATCGCGAACATGAGGACCAGTGTGGGTGGCCTTGGCGGGGGTGTAGATAAAAGACTCACCTGCTTCAAAGAGCGGGTAATACTTTTCAAATTTGCCACCTTTTTCAAAAAGTGGCGCGAGCTTATCAAACATAGAGCGCAACATTTCAGCCCTCCTTTTCAATTCGAGTTAACATGGCGCGCAGTAGGGCGGTAACTTCAGTTTTAGATTGATCCAAATATTCGCACAAAGCTAAATCTTCTTCAGCAACTTCTAGTACACCTAACTTCTCGGCCATTTCTAAATCGCCAGCGGCAAGGGCCTTAATAAGGTGGGTTGGCATGATGTCCATGGGCATTACTTCTTCCCAATTTCCGAGCGGGACAATTGCGCGATGACCACCGTTTAAGTCGGTGTCGAATTTGTGGCGCGAGCGGAAGAATTTAATTAGCGCAGTGTTGGTGAAAGTGTGGCGACTTCCAATTGGATTCGCCCACCCCAAAAGTTCTTTTTGTGGGTCGTCATTGAGCACGCACATTTGGTTGTCGCGACAACCCATGAAAGCGGTTGGCGAACCAGGAGTGGCACCGTCGCCACTTAAAGCCGAACCGGCCACCGCGCGTAATTTACCAGTTAAATTATGTGCCGCAAGTAATTCCGAAGTTGAAACTCCGCGGCGTGTGCGGACCAATGTTGGCTTGTCAAAGGCTGGTCCAACGGCCGCAAACACCCTTGAAACTGGTAATTGTCCAGTTTTTACTAGGTGGCCAATTTCGGCGACTTCTTGGAATCCAATATTCCAAACAGTTTTTTTGCTGCTGACTGGGTCAAGTGCATTGATGTGAACGCCAGGATTTCCTGCCGGATGCGGACCACTAAACTTATGTTGATTAACGCCATCAACTTCCATGGCCGACCAGTCATCGCCGGGGGCCGTGCACATAAACGTTTGAGGTGCTAGCTTGCGCAACACTTGAAGTCCGGCCTTAAATTCTTCTTCGCGGCCAGCAAGAATTGCTAGCGGCGGGGCCGCCAGTGGGTGGGTGTCAGTGCAAGTGACAAAAAGTGAAGACGGAGCGGCCGTTGATTCGGCAACTTTATCGAATGGTCGTTGGCGCAATAAAGTCCAGAGTCCAGTGCGCTGCAAAGAACTTGCAACTTGACCGGCATCGCCAAATGCTAGCTTGCCAAAGTCAGCGTGTTGATCGTCAGCAAGATTAATGACCACGGAGAGCGCCAAGCGTTTATCGCCGCGGTTAATGGCCGCGACCTTGCCAGCGCCGGGTGAAGTGAAGAAAACATCAGGGTCGCGTTTGTCACAAAAAAGTGGGCTGCCGATTTTTACGACATCACCTTCTTGCACCAACATCTTGACCTTAATGCCATGAGCTTCCTGAGGTTTCAACGCGACCTGCTTAATAGCCGGGCCGTCCACAATTACGTGGTCGGTCACCGCGCCTGGGAGCGGGATGTTGAAGCCTTTGCGGATGGTTGTGACACTCATCAGGGAGGGTGAATTTGGGGTAATTGAACCTCTCCCCACTGGGGGGTGCGGGAGGGACTTTAGCTGTGGATTGTAGTAATCTCTGCCAGCTTTGATAACTAGGGTAAGACGATGTCTTTTTGGTTTTTTCCAAGTCCGACTTTGAACCATTCACTCTCAAAAGGTGGGTCTTCCTGAGGCATGCGAATTCGATAAAATCCCGGACTCAAGCTTCCCTTGAAGTAGTTATTGTCGTCGCCAATGGTGACCGAAGTCGAATATTTTGCATCCTTCATCTCGAGGATGAGATCTGGGGGAAACCACCGATTATTCGGTGTGGCTGTGTTCAATCTGGTGATCATTCCGGACAGAGTCGCGGCCGGCTCCAACTGAATTAGTTTGAGCTCGATTAGGCTACGACCATCTTGTAAAAAGGGCTCCGACTTGTAAGTCATGTATGCATCGTTGGTTACGCTAACAGTATGCCACCCTGAATCGACATTAGTGAAGCTGAAATGACCGCTACCGTCTGTGCGAGTGCTGTTGCAACCAATTTTGCTGCTGTTTGAGCTAATTCGCCCACGGCTACGCCCACCGCGTCCACGCCGGATCGGAAACTTTGAAAAGTCCAATTTGGAGTTTTTGGCAAGTGTTTCGGGGCTACTGCTGGTGGCCAAAATGACAGTGGCGCCGGCGAGTAAACCACCACTGCCGGCCACGCTGCCAAGAACTTGCCCACTAGCAAGTTCGATATTTGCGTCCTGGTCGCCACTCAGCAATTCGATGACCATAATTGTCTCTGGGCTTCCCTCGGTGCGACTTGCCGCCAGTTTGTAGCGGCCAGGTTTCATTGTGTAAAATTTGTGGATGCCAGCCCCGTCAGTATTGGCAGTATTTTGATGGCGGCCATAAGAAATTTGTGCCACCCCAGGTGTGAACTCCGGAAATGGGTCAAGGGCTACCTTGGCATTGGCGACTGCTTTACCTTTGGACAATACCAGTACTCGGATGTTAGCAATGTCGTCCAAAACAATCAGACGGTCTACATCCTCGCCACTTAACAGGCTTATTGGCACTCCACTGTCAGCAAGTTCTCTCACCATCGATTTGGTTGCCCGCACATAACGGTTTTTGGGGTTGGAATCGTCTCCGTGTTGAATAAGGTAATTCCCAGGAGAAATTCCGTGCAAAATAAGTTCACCATTGCTGTCAGTTTGCCCGCGGCTTTTTCTTAGGTTTATGTTCGCAAGCGCTTTATCGTGAGTGTTCAGTCCAACGCGCAAATTTTTAATCGGCGCTCCAGTGGGTGATTGAAAGGTGAGCTTAAGGTCCACGCCAAAACCGACTTCAATAGTCTCATGGTGATCCTTGCCCGTTGAGAGAGAAAGAGTTTTTGACGTTTGAATAATGGTTTTTCCGTGGACTTTTAATTTATATTTACCGTTCAACCCATAAAACTAACAAGTACCTGCTGCGTCACTGCGCGTATTGCGGTTTTGAGAATTACTTAAATAATCATCATCCCCATTCTCTTTTTGAATATTGATGTTGATATCTGAAATAGGGTTATTGTGTGAGTCAACAACAACAACGGTTAAACAATTAGTTGCCTCTGGTTGGTAAACATGCTCTGACGCTTCGTTTAAATCTATACTCTTGTTGATTGAGCCGAATTCGCAATCGACCAGTAGGTTCCAGTTTGCTTTACTTAAGCTCTCAAGATTAAAGTTGCCATTTTCGTCTGTTCGGGCACCCTGAGACCAATTGCCATCTGGAGATTTGTTCACTAGGCTAATTCTGGTATTTGCTGCGGGGCTGCCGTCAGCGGCCAATAATTGACCTTCCAAAGTAAATTTTCGTTTTAGATATATGATTGCGCCATCACCTGGTTGAACATTATTCAAGAGGCTTTGTTCGCAGTTGCTAGCTTCAGCAGCGATGCCATCTTTGCCATCGCCGATTAAACCATAAACTTTAAATCTACCATCAGTATCAACTTTGATGCCGCCATTGAGAACATCGTAAACCGTGGCTGCATAGTCCCAGTTATTGTTTAGGTCACGCGGGCGAAATACTTTTATTCTGGCGTCGCTAATTGCTTGTTCGTTTTCGTCAAGTACCATGCCACTAATGCTTGCGCCTTGCTGTAGGTGAAAGTCAAGTGTGTTAATATCGCCAGCGGCAAGTTCTAATTTTTCAATAAGCGGTTGCGCATCATTGATGGTCGCAATTATTTTCCATTTGCCCAGCGGAACTGAGCCCAAACTGTACTCACCATTGATGTTGCTAAGAGTGGTGTTGATAGCAAACTTGTTATCCCATTCATTTTCATTGTCTTTGTGCAAAGATATTTTGGCCTCAAAGGTCGGCTTGTCGTCCGGTGAGTAGACCGTGCCGCGAATTATTGCCGCAGGACTGAGAACAAATTCACCCAAGAATTTATGATCACCTTTTTGCAATGCCCCGACAGTTATTTCTTGCGCTACCCAACGTTCACCACCAATTGTGAAAATGGTGCGGCTGCCTGGCTTGAGTTGCAGTTGGGCAATACCTGAAGAATCAGCGAAGGCGGCATCATTTGTGAAGTTGGGCGCGCCGAAGCGATTTCCTGAATTGCCGCGGAGAATCCCCGCATCGAGAGCTGCTTGTCCGTTTGGCTGTAATAGTTTCACCTGCACAGTCGCCAACTCCGGATCCTTAGCCACATCAATGGCTGCTTGCTCTTCAATTTCCGTCCGCTGGTCCTCAAGTTGCTGTGCTTCGCCAACACTCGCGCTATTGCGATCGCTTATTTTGGACGACTCCTCAAAAAGACCGGGCGTTTGTTCCTTAGTAGAGCCATTTGCAGTCGGTTCAAGCAGCAGGGTGAGAATTGCTCCAAGAATTACAATGGTAAGGAGTAAGAATTTTTTCGGCATGAGATTGTTAGATTAGATGGCTGGCGATTGCAGTTCAAACCTAATCGCTAAACTAAGCAACAATGATACGCATTCCTCTTTTCTTCGCCATTGCCATGCTGTTGGCGGGGACTCTTTTTGAATCTTCGCTCAAGTCATCGCTTCCTGAAGGTCCGGGCAAATTGCTGGAACTTTCTGAATCGAGTGCGAGCTTGGCCGACCAAGCGCTCGGGGCGATGGTTTTTTTGCGTGTTGATCAACGCGGTGCGCACGGCAAGCAAAGTGGCGCCGGCACTGGTTTCGTCATTGATGCCATGCGCGGATTAGTTGTTACTAACAATCATGTTGTGGGTGATATGAATTCAAAGTTGCGCGTCACTTTACATGATGGGCGTTTCACTTGGGGCGACCCGCTTGGCGTCGATCCCAAAACTGATCTTGCCGTAGTAAAAATACCTGAAGGCTTTGCGCATCGTCAATTGTCGTGGGGCAACAGTGATTCTCTACGCAACGGGCATTGGATTATGGCGGTGGGCAATCCGCTTGGCTTAACTGGAACTTCGACCTTGGGAGTTGTTTCTGGTTTGCATCGGGTGCTTGAGCTTAGCGCCGGAAGCTTTGAAGATTTCATTCAGCATGATGCATTTATAGATCACGGTTCCTCGGGTGGGCCGTTGTTGAACATGCGCGCCGAAGTAGTTGGTGTGAATACTGCAATCGGTTCAAGCGTCGGCGGCGTTGATGCCTGGCAGGGAATTTCCTACGCGGTGCCATCTTTGATTGCACAAAACGTGGTCGAGGATTTAGTCAAGTACGGGGAGGTAAAACGAGCCTACTTTGGTGTTAAGGTTGCCGATATAAATGCCACCACCGCGAACAGCAAAGGGCTTGCAAAAGCGCGCGGTGCGCTAGTAGAAAAAATCGGTCCCGACTCTCCAGCCGACCGCGGCGGAGTAAAAAAGAATGATGTAATTTTGAGTGTTGATGGCGTTGAAATATTTGGTGCCGGCCATCTGAGGGCCAGAATTGCCGCCACTCGCCCAGGCCAAGAATTGGAATTGGAAGTTTGGCGCGGGAAGCGTGGGCTGAAGCTGCGCGTAACAGCGGGTTCTAAAGGATAATTGTGACCCAATTGTTGGGGTCAGAGTCTGAATGCAAAAAGCGCCGTCGACCTAGTGGGCCGGCGGCGCGTTTCATCCCCAGAAGACTTTCCCAATGCGGTGGGTGCTTCCGTGGCAGATTAGCCCCCTTTAAAAGGGTGGTTACTTAATTAAGCGAGAACCTTTTCAGGCTCACTATTTAGCATCAGGCGTTCTGGGCCGTAGAACTCGACTGGATTGTCCCAGACCAGCTTTTGAATGTCGTCCGGGTTGCCGCCTAAGCGTTCAATTAAACTCGCGGTTTTCACGACCGCCATCGGGTCAGACTTGCCCCAATCACCAGATGAATTAACTGTCATGCGCTCGGTGCCAAATTCAAAAAAGATATTGGCGAAGCGTTCCTTGGTTAGCTTGGTTTCAGGGTAAACAGTGTGCCCAGCCCAGTAGCCAGAATCCAAAATCAACTTGGTGGTTTCCTCGGTTGAGTGGTCAACAATCGTCATGCTTTTATCAGCACCGAGGTCGTTTAATACATCGATGATGCGTTGCGTTCCGCGCGCTTTGTCGCGGTGCGGAGTATGCACCATGATTGGCAAATCATGTTCGATGGCCATTAGCACTTGCGCGATAAATGCGCGCTCTTCGGCATCAGTAATTGCGTCGTAACCTAACTCGCCAACGGCAACGCAGCCTGGGTGCGTCATAAATTCAGGCAACATTTCTAAAACCTCAGCCGCCAATTTTACGTCGTTAGCTTCTTTTGGGTTTAGCCCAATTGTGCAGCGATGTTCAATTCCGAAGTTGGCGGCGCGTTCACACTCCCATTCGAGAATCATTAAAAAGTAATCGCGAAAAGTGCCGGCGCTGGTTCGTGGCTGACCGAGCCAAAAAGATGGCTCAACCACCGCCCGAACACCGGCCTGGTACATGTTCTCGTAATCATCGGTAGTCCGCGAGACGCAGTGAATGTGTGGGTCTAAGTAACGCATTGCTATGTTTTCGGCCAGGTTGCCGGCCTATTCAAGAGAACGATTCTACTCTTTTTGGTTTTTCTTGTCGGTGGTACTTTCTTTATCGTCCGCGGCAAACTGCGCGAGCCCAGCCTCAACTAGCCCCATCACTGTATCGGGTGGGAAGTTGCCATCTTTGCGCCGCCGCCCAGCAGCAAGACCGCTCAGCAAACTAATCCCCTGGTCGATATTGTCGATCGCGTAGAGATGGAACTTGCCAGCTTTGCATGCGTCCAACAAGTCGTCTTCGAGCATGAGGTCGTCCACGTTGCTGGCCGGAATCAGGACACCTTGCGAACCGGTCAGGCCGCGCGCATTACACAATTCGAAAAATCCGGCAATTTTTTCATTGGCACCACCGATTGCGAGAATATCGCCATCCATGCTCACCGCTCCAGTGACCGCCAAATCTTGGCGTAAGGGGAATCCACCAATCGCCGAAAGTAGCGCGTAAGTTTCGGTGCTTGAGGCGGAGTCGCCATCAATTGGCCCATAACTTTGATCAAAGGCAATCGCCGCTTTAATCGGAAGTGCACGTTTTTGTCCAAATCGATTGCGCATGAAACTTTCCAAAATCAACATGCCTTTATTGTGAATTGGACCACTAAGATCAACTTCGCGTTCGATGTTTAGGCACGAGTCGTCGCCGGTTGCAACGCTGGCGCTAATGCGCGCAACCCGTCCAGAACTTAACGGGCCGATGCTGACTACCGTCAAGGCGTTGATGCTGGCGACCACTGCGCCATCGGTGTCAATACGTTGAACACCTTCAAGTACTGAACGCTTATGCCACTCCGGTTCGAGGTCATGTTGATGACGGAACTGTTGGCGCGCGCGATCTACGGCGCTACGGTCAATGCGCCGTTTACGGCTCTTGCGCGCCCAGTAATTGGCCTCGCGCGCATAGTCGAAAAGGTCATTGACGCGGGCCGAAATTCGCGAACGTCGCCCGGCATCACGCACTGCTCTTTCAACTAGTGCTTGCAGTCCCGAGACTGAAAACGGCAACAACTCTTCGTCCTTGGCGCGTTCGCGCAAGGCGTGGCAAAGTTGAGTGACATTACGTTGCTCTAAAGATTTTTCCTCATCGAATTCGGCTTTTACTTTAAAGATGTCATCGAAATCATAATCACTTTCTTGCAAAGTTTCATAAAGCTCCGACTCACCAACCAGTACAACTTTCAAGTCAATCGGTGCTGGTTCTGGGCGCACACCGGTTACTCCAAGTGGCGATAAACCTTCGAGTGTATGGATTTCCAACACGTGGTTTTGGAGTGTGCGTTTTAGTGCGCGCCACACTTCGGCCTCCTTCAAAATATCACGCGCATGCAACACTAAAACCCCACCATCAGCCGCCAATAGCGATCCAGGGCGAATTGCCAAGTGGAAAAAACCTGGGCCTGACCCCAATCGCCGCCGCTCAACAGCTCCAAATAAATTCGAGTAGTTGGGGTGAATTTCAAAAATAGTTGGACAGTCGTCGCTGGGCGCCGAGCGGACAACATTAACTTCAAAGACTTCTAAGCCAATCTGCTCGCTATCGTCGTCGTCGGCTTGTTGATCTTCTGGGCGATAAAAAAGTTGTAAGTTGCGCAATGCAAATCCTGCGCATGAGCCGAGCCACGCGGCCAGCTCTTCGTCGCAGTCAACTTCTTCAGAAGTGGCAATAGTTAATCCTTGAACAAGGTTTTGAACGCGTAGCTCATCCAAATTTTGCACTTCACGGTTTAAGCGCAATCCCAAAAGACGTGATTTGTGGCTGGCTTTTTGCAATTGCTCCAACAATCCTTCGCGGGCCATTTTTAAGCGCCGCAATTTGGCCTCGCTAGGGCGTTTCCCATCCGCGAGCTTGGCAACTTCATTTAAAGGAATGGCACTGTCGTCAACTGGAAAAAAGAAATCTGGATGAGTTCCACTTTCATCTTCTACTTGAATCAAACTCAATCCCGCAGTTCCGGCGCGCCGCGAAAGTCGGCGGAAGAGTTGTTCTTCAGCATTGGCGTAACGCCTAATCAATTTTTCGCGGCGGCTTTGATGTTCACTTGAATTTAGTGCGCGCGGAATTTCGCGGCGTAGTGCAGCAATCCAGTCGCGCATTGCTTGAGCCAACTGATTGCCACTTCCGCTCGGCAAGCTTAAATGTTGTGGCCGTACTGGGTCGTCAAAATTATGTACGTATACATGGTCGCGCATACCCTGGCAGTTCATGCGCACCCGTTCTAGCAAAGGGGCCAGAGTTGCGAACTTTTGCCCACTTTCAAGGCCGGCCACAAAAATGTTGTAGCCCGGTGCGTCTACTGAAAGACCCATCTCCAAGGCTTCAAGTGCGCGTTCTTGCCCGATGAAGTTCGACAGTGGGTCGCCGCCCGACTTGCGGCTCTTGGGAATCCACGATTTTGGGCAGGTCCAGCGCAGTTCATTATTGCGCAATTTCCGTGAGGCGGGGGAGACGGTAGTTCGGGAACGAGGTTGCTTAGCGGGCATCGCCACAATCCTACGTTTTACATCGTTAAAATCGTAACCGGTTGGCCCGATATGCGTCCAGAGCGTAGCGAGCTTGGTGGGCGGCTTCGAGCGCGGGATCGTCGGGGGAACTCACCCGGTCGGCAAATGCCTTAGCAACCTTGGATTGTTGCTCAATGGCCTGCTCCCAGTTGCCAAGCGCGGCCTCCGCCGCGGCATGGATTTCTAAAATCCCAAGGTCGAGGCTCTCGACGGGGCCAAACATTGCCAAAATTTGTTTCGCCTCCCGCCCGTTGCGCAATTCTGCATTTGGGCAAGTTGCCAGCAGGCTGGCCAAACTTAGTAGGGCCGGAACCATTTGCGGGTCAACCCCGACCGCCGCACGATAGGCTTGCAGTGCTTCCTTAGGACGTGTAGTTTCAAGCAAAACTCCCAAATTCAACCAAGCCGAGGCGAAGTTTGGATTCAATTTAAGTGAGAGGCGGTAGGCCTCTTCAGCTTTTGCGGCTTCCCCGAGACTTGCAAAAACATTGCCCAATCCAGATGGTGCTTCCCAATCAGCTGGCTCGAGGGCGATAGCTTTTTCAAAGTGCAACTTGGCAGTTTTGAAGTCGCCAGCACTGGCAAGCGCGACCGCATAACTGCGTTGCGCGTGTGCGCTGTCTGGAAGTTGTTCCGCGGACTCACTTAATATTCTCATCGCGTTTTGATGATCGCCAAGTAGTCGCAAAGTATGACCCAAGCTTGGGCCAGCTTCCAAGTTGCCAAGATTAAATGACTGTCGATAAACATCGGCGGCCTTGTTTAAGTCGCCTTGCTGGAAATGAAGTGCACCAAGTTTGGACAGGAAGTTTGGGCGGAACTGTTCAGCATCAGATTGAATAAAAAATGGAATAATTAATCCAACACTAAGTAGTGCGCTGTGTCTAGGTCCCGAATAAATTAACCACGTTGCAAGTAAGGTGATGACTGGCAGGGCCGGCATACGGTATCTCGGACTGTAGAAAAATAGCACCACGGTGATGAGAGGGATTCCTATACAAATGATTTCGCTAGCACTTAATTGGCGTTTGCGCGCAAGCATGATTAAGCCAATAAGTGCTGGCCACAGCAGTAAACCACCAAATAACGCTGGCCCCGGATGACTACTAAGTCCGGCGGCAGCTTCCAGTCGAGCTTGGTAAACATCGCCGTAACCGAATTCGCTAAAGAATAAAATAAACTTGGTAGCGAAGTTTGTGGTTGCTGCGACTATGTTGCTACTTATCCAATGAAAGCCCTGCTTGAAGAAAAAACTTGAAGTCCCTGACCAAGAACTAATCCCAGTTTGTTGAGCGACCAAGGCAATTGCATCGGTGTTTTGTCGTTGTCGCTCGGCGCTGACCCCTTCAATCGCATGGTAAAAACCGTTGCTTCCAGAATTATTTCCGTGCGCGAAAGTGAGGCCGGCTTGGGCGCTAACAGGAATGAATTCTCCAGATGCTGAGTAGTTGTGGATAGTGGCAGGCGCGATGCAAAGTAGAGCAATTGCGATGGTGTTAATTGCCAGCTTGGTTTGCTGGCGGCGCCAAAGATAAATCGGAATTAATAGGAGTGCGAGTAAGAATGGGGGATTGGCAAGTACGTTCAGGCCAAGTGCAAAACCAAGGCGATGCTTTTTGATTTGGCTAAGTTCACTCATTAGGAAAACTGCCAACAGGATTTGCAAATTTGAATTAAGGACGCGACCGCAACTCATCCATGGTTCGGGCAACCACAGGAAGAAGGCGCAACAGAGCAGTGTTGCGGGTAAAACTTTTGCGCTGTGAAGTGTGCGTGAGAAGAAATTCCACGCGTATTTGCCGAGTAGGTAACCGCTTCCTGCCCATAGCAAGATTTGTAGTCCAAATAATGTTGGCAGTCCAAATCCCAGAGTGCGCACGGTGGCTAACATCCATAGATAAAGTGGTGCCGACATGAATGGCTGCGAATCGACTAGTTGGCCAGCGGCAATGCGGCCGGCGGCATCCCATGCGGCGGCGGCGTCTTCAATTGGGATACTGGTAAATGGATTATCGCCCCATTCGCTAATTAATAGCAGGCTGCGGACTGCCGCCATGAGGGCGCAGATTCCTAGTATGTAGAGGTGGGGCCTACGTTGCATGTTTTCAGATTTTGAGTGTATCCGGTCTTGAGTTGTGCTCATTATGTCCTATATTTGCTCTGCCCCAAAACAAAACACAATGGCCTACAAACTACCAGAACTACCTTTCGCCAAAGATGCCCTCGCTCCGTACATTAGCGCCGAGACCTTTGATTACCATCACGGCAAGCACCACGCTGCTTACGTAAACAAACTGAATGAATTAACTGATGGAGACGATTCAAAGTCGCTCGAGGAATTGATTCGCACCACCGATGGCGGCTTATTTAACCAAGCCGCGCAAGTTTGGAATCACAGTTTCTACTGGAATTGCATGAGTCCAAATGGAGGTGGAGCCGCAGCCGGTGATTTGGCCGAAGCCATCGCCCGCGATTTCGGTTCTTTTGACGATTTTGTCACTCAATTTAAAGCTGCCGCCATGGGGCAATTTGGTTCTGGTTGGGCGTGGCTATGTTGGAACGGATCTAGCCTAGAGATTTGCGCGACCGCAAATGCTGGCAATCCCATGACCGATGGCAAAACTCCACTACTTACCTGCGATGTATGGGAACACGCGTACTACGTAGATTTCCGCAACGCTCGCCCGGGATACCTGGATACATTTTTCAATTCACTAGTGAATTGGGATTTTGTGGCGAAAAACTGGGAAGAATGTAAGCAAACGGCTAACTAGCAAACAAGACTCTGACCCCAACCAGTGGGTCAGCAATTTTGCTAAGCGCTTTGCCGAAAAAGATTTGGGCAGCCCTTTTTGAGAAAGGGCTGCCCAGTTTTTGTTTTAACCCCTTAAGCTCTTTTAGTTAAATGGTTTAAGGGGCTAAGCTTGTCCGTTTGACCCAATGGTTGGGGTCAGAGTCTGGGGGTTAGAAAAGAATTCCGACTGCCAAATACGGCCCGTCAAATCCCAACGCGGCGGTCATTTGCGCGCCGTCTAAATTACCGGAGATATCCAAAGTCACGTCTCGGAAGCCGGCCAGTATTTCTACATTCTTCATCAGAGCGTAATTTAGGTTTACATCGAGGTCCCAGTATTCGATAGCGGCGTCGTCTACATCAATTGAGATTCCTGAGTATTCTCCACCCAAACGGAGCCCGGTTAGCGGCAGGTAAACATCGGCGCGAAGGCCGCCCATCGGCACGAGTAATTTTTCATCGGAGACAATCGTTTGACTGGTGCCAGGTGCAATTAAAAAACCACCCATTCCGTCAGAGAGTCCATCTTCAGTGGTCAAGGAGAAGTTGCTGAAATTCAATTCGTCAACTCCAACCATGAGCCCGACACGAAATACACCCGAATTGAACAGGTCCATTCCCATCATCAGCTTGTTGAGCGAAATGTCAAGATCGGTTGTTGTTGAAAAATCCGCACCTAAGGGTTGCCCAAAGAAAGTGCCACCAGCTGACATGTTGGAATCCTGGGTCGAGTCAACAGCGAAGGTCGAGTAAACAAATTCGACCGGCGCAAATCCAATTCGCGCTCCACCGTAAAAGACACTATTGGTTGCTTCGGTCATTGTTAAATCACCAACCAACTCTTGTCCTGGAACGCTGTCAATGTTGATGTCGGTCACGTCACCACCATTCCTAAGTTCCATCATTCCGCCAAAAGCGTTGACGTGGGCGCCACTCCAGGCGGCATCGCCCGGCAGGGCGCAAGAACTAACAAGGCCGAGGGCCAGAATCGAAGTCAGGAGCTTTGTTGATTGCATGGGTTAAGTCTAGTTTGGCGCGGTTTTTCAGCAAATGTCTCTTTCAAGAAATTTAGCTACTTTTTGTTGAGTAAGCGTCGGATCAAGCGTTGACGCTTGATTAATCGCCGCAGCTGAGCATTCCCGGCGGAAATGCGGGTCAATTAATTGTCGGTCGAGGACACGTGAATATGAGCGGTAATCATCCCAATCAGCCATTTGCCAAGCTCCATTTAAGGTTTCGGGAAAGCAGCCGGCCTTCGCGGCGACCCCGCTCGCCCCGCTCGCCATCGCCAGATTTAAATAGAAAGGATTACATTCATAAGCTTGTGGAGCAATCACCGCCTCCGCCGCTGAATAAAGTGTGCGCAACAAATGACTAGGTGTTGGCCCGTGATGCAACTCCTCTTGCTCCAACCATAAAATTTGCTCATCAATTTTCAATTCTTGGGCGGTTTCAATTAACCGCGTCCGTTGTTGCTGGGCAAATTTTCTTTCATGGCGAGTACCCCGATTGGGACTTATAAATGCCAATTTCATTTGGGCGTGAGCGGCTTGGGATTTTTTAAAAGCGCGCAGACTTATTTCAGCCGCATCATGTTCACCAACTATTCCTAAATGTAAAAAGTATGGTGAGTTGATTTCTAACTCCAATAGGTCGGATGCGCAATCTTGGGTGGAAAGTAAATCATGCTTCGGTGCCAGAATCGGGAGTACTAATATTTTTCGCTGGTCGAAATTCGGAAAATGAAACTTCATTCGCGCGCGCGTAAATGCTGACGGGCAAAGAATGGCATCGGCGCGCTCAATCGCTTTTATTAATGAATTCCCACGTCGCCGATTCGGCTCGCATTGTCCAACGAAATGGTCCAGATCGCCAAGATCATTAACCCATAAAATTTTTCGCCCAGAATCCCAAGTCTTGATGTTTGGTTCAGTGTAAATAGTAGTTCTGCCATTAACTTCCAATGCCGGTCCTTTGTTTAGCTGTTCAAGCCAATTAGCAGTATTGTTTTTCCCCTTTATGGTTATGCGCATGTGTTACCTGGGCTCGCTTAAACGGGCGGCAACCTTGTGGCCACGGTGTTGGTTGCGATCGGCGATTGCATCTTCAACCACGCTAAGCAAGTTGCGGTCATACCGTCGTAAGCCAAATAATAAATCACGCCAGTCGACAATGGTTCGCAGCCCAACTTGTAATGCCGCCAAATCTTTAGCAATTTGCTGCGCCTTAAGTGGGTGCTTTGTAAAACGATTTCGGTCGTGGTCAATGAGGACGAAACGCTGGCCAGGTTTTGCCTTCTGGTCAACGAGAATATTGCTCGGCTTGAGGTCGCGGAAGTAAATCCCCGAACGGTGCATGCGTTTGCAGAATGTCGCCAATTCGCCTAATAGAATGCGTTGTGCTGGTCTATTTTTCGATTTGAGTGCGTCCTGCAAGCGGGGTAAATGAGTTAGATCTTCAAGCAGCATGAAGGCGCCCTGGCTCGGCTCCGACCATGCAGCTAGGGCTTGGGCGGCGCGTAGCCCACGTCGCTTTATAGATTCAATGGCAAGATAGGAGGTGATTGCTTTTGACCTTCCAAAGAAGTTACGCAAATCAAACCGCTTGGTTGGGCGGTAGTGTTTGAGAATCGCCGAAGTTCCATTCAGCAAGGCAACCTTATGGATAGTCGACGGAGACCCGGGTTTGTTCTTAAGCGCCTCACCTTTATTGATTAAGGTCGAGTTAATTGGTTCGATTGTCCAAACAGCTGGATGAACCCCCTTAACCATGCGTCGTTGGCGTCGATCCAAATTGTGATGGTGCTGACGAAACCTTGTCCAGCCGGCCTCGACCAGTTCTTCAACAGAAAAGTCACCGCCATACTCATCAATAAGCAGCTCTATTGATTCTTGATTGATGTCGGGTATTTTGGACAATAAATGTGCGAAGTCGGCAAGTTTTTCAGCCTTATTAAGTTCTGACTTGAATTTCATCGTGCGTAAGTCGGTGATAAATAATTCATCGTCCTTACGTAAAATATTCCATATGTGTAAATCATGGTGGACAATTCCAGTTTGGTGGAGTTGTGCAATTAAGCCGCCAATCTTGGCTAACAACTGTGGGTCTTGCTCGATGGTATTGGGGCCAATTTTGCATTCGCTGCCCAAGTCCTCAAGTAGTAAAAAGTGTTCCTCACATTTGTTTTCAGGGTTAATGAATCCACAAATGCCCCACGCCTTCGGGCTTGAAATCCCACATTCACGCAGTCTCTGTGAATTTGTAAATTCAAGTTTGGCTAATTGCTTGGCCTTAATTCCAGTGCCAATATTTTTAATAAACAAGCTCTCTCCCCACGCTCCCGCCCTTTGCAAACGTAAAAATTTACGCCCACCAGATCCGCTACCGACGATCTCGGCCTGACCGAATTCGAAATCCAGAGTATGTCCAGACTCAGTCTTCAAGTAGGTCAGCATAACCCAGTTCTTGGAGGAGTAATTCTTGCCCGGCCGTGACTTCAACGGCACCAGAAGTCGCCTGTAACAAACTAAGAGTTGCCTGTACCTTTGCCGAGAAAGCCGCCGGCGGTTCTAAAGTATTCGGCCATGAATTTTCATGTGGGTCAACACTTAAGTTGTTGTAGCCACCCTCACTTTCAATTGCTAAGCCGCTGCCGTCGAGCGGCGCCATCCATTTCCAATCACCTTCAGAAATTGAAATCCACGAGCGGTCGCGGGCAATATGTAGCCGGTTCGGCAATGGGCCGTCCAATAAGTTGACGCCATCAAATTGCCCTTTATCAAAAGCAATACCACACCGACTTAAAACAGTCGGAGCGATATCTTCCAAGTGTGCGTCGGCCAATTCATTGTGCGGAATCTGGTCGCCGGAAATGATTAATGGAACACGAATGACTTCCTCGTAAACGTCGTGGGAGTGACCGGTTAAATTATGCTCTAATAAAAATTCACCATGGTCACTGGTGAATACAATCACACTTGGGCGACCAGTGGCTTCTATTGCCGTAATCACCTGGTCAAGTTGGGAGTCTAGAAAATCAACTTCTTCCAAGTAAACAGCGGTTAGAAGCTGTTGTTCGTTACCGTCAGCAACTGCTTTTGTGCGAGCATTGGCAAATGGCGCCGGCGCCACGTATGGCCCGTGCGGGTCCATGTAGTGTAGGAACAGAAAAAATGGTGCATCGCGCTCACTTAGTTGCTTGACGAAAGAAAGCCCCTGCCTGGTCGTGTTTGCACCAATCCCTGAATCGAGAACATCTTTGCTGCCACTGGCCTGGCCGTCATTGAACATAAACCTAGAAGCGACTCGGTCAATTTTATTTGAATCAAAAAACGAGCCAATTAAACAGACCTGCCTAAGCAAGCGGATAACCAAGCGTTTCAATGAAACTTTGTCCTCGTAGATATCAAAGCTTCGATGCGGCCCCATTGGCTTGGAAAGGAGTGCGTTGCTTACAACTCCACCAGTGTTCCAACCCGCTTCACTGAAATAGTCAGCAAGATATTTGATATCAGTTGGAAAATGTTGAGTGTTGTCTAATACTCCGTGATGCAAAGTATTCAAGCCAGCCAACATTCCTGTATGGCCGGGCACCGTTTGATTAGATGAAGAGCGAGCGAATGCGCTCCAAGTTCCTGATGCCCGCAAGCGATCTAAACTGGGCACCGTGGCTGAGTTCGGACCGACGATTGCATCAGCTCTTAAAGTGTCAACCGAAATAAGAATTACATCTGGTTGTTGGTGGCTAATTTGCGCAGCATTTTCCTTGTCAGAAATTGAACCTATTTTTGTTTCAGATTCAGGAAGCAAATTTGCCCAAGCAACTAGCCAAGCTGCGACAACTATCACCCCTTGGATTTTTGCAGACTTGGCAGAAATGTTTATGTGCTTGGCCAAGCGTGGGGCGAGCAAGACAGAGAAAAGAACTCCACCCCATAAGCCAATGCCAGGATTGTCCCGGCTGGCAAACAAGTTAACCGCCGGAGATTCTAGAAAACTGGCAATTGCAAAACTTGCGCCGCACCAAAACGTTAGAGAAGAGTCCGCCGGACCACGCTTAAACATCTTGCGAATTGCCAAGAACCCCAACCAGAGTGGAATCCCCGCAATCAAGTTGCCGGTTACGCACATGGCAATTGTTTCGCGCATAAAGTCAAAGCGCCACAAACAAATCCCTGAAAGCGCCTGCAAAAGCCCGAACACTCCTAATCCAGTGAAGAACGGAATAAAACTCATTTTAAGCTTGGTAGTTAAGCCGCTCAAAGTCTTCGCCAAAGCGCTTTACAATTAAATCGCTTAATTCTCGATCGTTGTCTGGCGTAAAGGGACGATCCTTGCTCGCATTCCGGTGGGGGAGAACCGCTGGAAGCCCAGTCGCCGAAGCAATGTCACCCCACTTATTTTTTAGCTCTTCCATCTTGACTATGTTGTCAACTCGACAGCCACGGTCTCCATATAAGAAGAAACTTTGTGAAGTGAAGTGAATGTCGGCGTCTTCATCTGGAATGTCAGCGACCGCACCTAAAAAATCTTTAAAGGGCATCTCTGCTTTAAACACTCCAAACTTTTGTAGCGACTGATGAAGTTCATTCTTCAACACTTTATTGCGATAGCAGGAAATCATGCGCTTAAAGGGATGGCGTACGACTGAAAATTTGTATCCATCAAATTCGTATGACGCGTCCCACGGAATAGCATGCATTGCGCCATACTTGTGAATCACGAAATCCTCATCTATAGGGCCGCCATTATCAAACTCTGCGATTGCATGCTTAATCGAAGTGTTGGCCGCTTTGGTAATAGGTAGGTAAAGAAATTTACCGCGGCTCGAAATGATTGCCACGCGGCGACATTTCCAGGCATCGGTTTTACGGTTAACTGGCGTCGGCAATCCATTAAATCGTGCGCGAATGCATTCAATTAAGTGGCGGGAATCTTTGAGTGGTCTCATGTTGTTTCGCTGGCAGCGTAAGACTGCATCCAATAGTTTAATTCTTCGCAATCAATTGGCACCTGTTTGTCTACCAATGCCGCCAAGAGCAATTCTTGTTGGTGCGCGTGAGCTTTTAAGAAGCCGCCACCAATTGCTTGAGTAGGAGCACCCAGCAAACTTGATTCAAGCAAACAGGTCGAATTTATTCCATAGATAAGTTCAGCGCGCTGAGCAAGGTCTAGGAAATCGCCGTCGCAAATAATTTCATGAGTGCTTGAATAAGTTTCCGCATCGCGTGGATGTTTCTTGAAAATAATTTTCTGTCCCTGGAATTTATTCTCACAATGCCGGATGAACTCCTGCATATCGGAGAAGTTCGAGTTGTGGCGAATGTTGGTGTCCTTGGCTAATTGTAATGGCACCAAAATGAAGCCACCACCGCCCCGCCAAGTACGGCCAGCTAAATAATCCATCCGATGCGTGGCAAGTTTCTCTAAATGTGCTTGCTTAATCCAAGTTAAGTCGTCGGCAATCAATGCGGAAGTTGCGTTGATGCCGTGTGAATCAATAGTGAAATACTTTTTCTGAGGAAAATAACCAACTTCCAGAATCGAGCACGGAACACCGGCACCAGCCAATTCTTTTTTGAGTAGTTGTTGACTATCGTCCTCGCCGTTCCACATGAACACGTGATCAACTTGTCCAAGCTTGGAACGCAGCCATAGCTTTGCCAGGCCACTCAATGCACCAGCGTTTTTGTGCAATGGCCGCCACAAGAAACGCGGCCATGACTTCTTGGTTACGATCTCCAGTTGAGCGCCTTGCTTGCGGAGATAAGTAATCAAACCCGAAAGCCATGGAGCTAAATGATCTCCGTGGTAATCGTGAAGAATGACCCGCTTGCCTTTAAACATCGGAGCTCCCATCGAATTCAGATGGTAGATTCTCTTCACGAACTCCAACTCGGCATGCAATTCGAGAACTGTCTTCCTCTTGCGACACGCGCTTTTCGGTCGCCTGTGATGGAAGCCGTTCCGGGTGATGCAAGTGATAAACGACCGCTCTATTTAGTAATGCTGCAAATTTGCAGCCACTTCGTTGTAAACGCAAATCGAGATCTTTGTCCTCACAGCGATGACTCCATTCTTCGTCATAACCATTCACCGCATAAAATGCTTCACGGCTTAGGCTAAAGTTAACTCCCATTAATTTACGCGGACGTGGATGAAGAATCCTCGCTAACAATTTTGGCAAGCGCAGTCCTAAAGTGAAACGGCGAGTGTCACCTGAAAGAGCACTCAAAGAAACCGGTCCGAAAAATTTCTCCAGGCCACCGCTGGCAATTAGTTGCTTATTAACTGTGGGAGTTATTTTTGACCCTAACTTAACGCGTCTTCCGCAACAGACATCGGCGCGTTGAGATGCGGCCAAGTGATCGGCCACCCAGTGCGAGTGGGGAATTGAATCGCCATCAATAAATAACAATAAATTTCCAGTCGATTCACGTACCGCTTGATTACAAATTTGCCCCTTGCGGTTCCCGCGGTCCTCATGCCAAACATGCACTAAACGGCAATTAAGATGGCTATCCCAGCCTTTAATTATTTCAGCGGTGCGATGATCAGAACCATCATCGGCGACTAATATTTCGTCAGGCATGGTGCTCTGTCGAGCTAGGCCAGCTAGGCATAAATCAAGCTCACGCGGTGCTTGATAGCTGGGAATAATTACTGAAGCAGAAATATTCATAACCCCAGCATTTGCATCACGCGACCAAGCGATTGCCGTTGCTTGCGATGCGCGCGGAAATTACGTTGGCCACCTGGTAGATGGAGTCGCAAACTGTAAAAAATAATGTTGAAAATTTGTTCAACAAATTTAAACAACCACCGCAGTTGATTTTTTGGTGGCCGCATCAGAATTGACGCGCGCCCATAGCCAATGTGCCATTTGCGCAAGTATGGAAGATTCATTCGGCCGGCATCTAGGTGGTGATTCACGGTGGCCTTGGGCGTGAAACGAACAACACCGCCACTGGCGTGAATGCGCTTAAATAATTCCGTCTCTTCAGCTGGAATTCGTTTTTTGCCCCAGCCCAAGTCTACGCGAAATGAGCCGAGATCGATGACAAGTTGGCGATCTAGGAGCATGTTGCCGCCGCGCGGATGGCCAATTAAGCCGCCTTCAGTTATGGCTGCCGCGACTTTACTTGGCTGATAGTTGCCGGTGGTGGTGCCACCATCTGCCATCACTCCTTTTACATACCAGCTTGGAACTTCATCAGGGAAAACTGGAATGATGGTGCCACCGGCAGCCGCACAAGAATAGCTTTGTGCGCACTCTTCAAACGCTTGACACCAACCGGAATGAAAACTGACATCGTCGTCAACGAAAATCACATATTGGCTGTTGGATTCGATCAATCCGCGGTTACGCGCGTAAGACAAGCCCGCTTGCTCTTCATAAATAACTCTCAAAGTGACTGGATACTTTGCCGCTTGGTCTCTTACAAATTCACTGGTGTCGTCCGTCGAGGCGTTGTCGATAACTAAAACATCCCAGTTGGGACGCGGCAATTCAGCGGCCAAGCTATCCAAGCACCGCGCGACATCAGCGCGGCGGTCTTTGGTGCAAATGATTACCGTGAAATTTAAGTTGCCCATTGCGTTTGGTGCGAGTGCCAACGGTGCGTATTCTACGCTTGAGCATTCCCCATGTCGAAGACCGAACCTCAATGTTAACCCCCGAAGACGTAGTCAGGACCACGCCCGCCGCTTTGGTTTTACGAGCCACAACCGCAGGGGCAATCCCAATGGCTGCCCTTACGACTTTGGGCGCGGCAGCCGAGCATGCAATTTGTTCTTTCGATCAACATTGGGCGGTAATTCCGCTGTATTTAGCGTGTGGCGGATTGCTTGGGCTGGCCTTGTCGCCATTGCTTTTCATGCTCAATTGGCGAGTTTCAAAGTGGACCAAACGAATATCCTGGATGATTTGCATTTCCTTTCTCGTAGGGTCGTTCATCTTGGGTACCCACTCACCTCGCGCAGTTGAGTCAAAAGTAATTGCCGATGCCACTGCCCCCGACATTTTATTGGTGAGTATTGATACTTTGCGCGCTGATCGCTGGCAAGCTTTGGCGCCACATAAATTTTCGAAAATGCCGCGAGTTGAATTCGAAAAAGTATGGGCTAGTTCCGGACTTACCGCACCAGCTCATGCCAGCTTGTTGAGTGGGGAGTACCCTCACCGTCATCGCGTTCTGAATAATGGTCAAGCCTTGCCTCTGAAAAAATCAGATGGCTCAGCCATGCCTTTACTGCCCGAGCTGTTGCAGGAAAATGGATGGACAACCTTGGGCGTGAATTCAGTCATACATCTTGATTCATCTTTCGGGTTCGCTAGGGGCTTTGATGAATTCTCTGGAACCGAAGTCGGTTTGCCAGGGTGGTTAAGAAAATACCGGCAGTGGTTATTGCCAAAATTGTTATTGCGAAGTTTTGGTGCAGGCCGCACAGTTCGTAGTGATGGTGAAAGTGCATTAGCCGCGCGCGAGCTTTGGAGTAGTGTTGGCACCAATGCTCCACGGTTTATGTGGTTGCATATGTTTGGGCCACATTGGCCATATTCGGCTTTTGGTCCGCAGCCTATCGGCACTGACTGGCCGCTAGAGGAGCGCCCAGGCTTCGCGGCTGAAACCGTCTCTAAATGGCAAATAAGCTACGACCGCGGGGTTTTGAACACGGCTAAGGTGCTTGCCGATTTGCTTGAATCTTTAAGGGATCGGGAAAGTGAACGACCGTTGTGGGTAGTAATTACCGGCGACCACGGGGAGTACCTTGGTGAGCATGGTGCCAGTGACCATGGTGATTTAATGTACGACTCAGGACTGCGTGTCCCGCTATGGGTACTCGGTCCGAACCTAACATCTGCAACTAATCAAGTCTCAATATCGCATGTAGATATGCTACCTAGCATTTGTGAAATTGCTGGCATTCAGCTTCCAGATAATTTTGCCGGCGATTTTTCTGGACGCTCATGGGCGCCAACTTTGTACGGCCAGCAACTTACTCCGCTTCCGGTGTTTTCGGAAACTCGCCACGCTGCTTTTGATAATGCCATGTGTGTAGTTGACGATATTAAGTTGATTAGGAATTTAGTTGTCAGTCCAGAAATCATGACGCGTCGTGGATCGCGCTCGTCGAGTCAGGTGGCAGAAAACAGTTCTTGGCTACAAGCTTGGGAAGCATACGACTTACGTGCCGACCCTACCGAATCCCAGCGTTTGCCCGGCAAGCCACCACGCATGGCTGAACAAATACAAAATGCCCTAGATAAGTTTTTGCAAAGTCGTGGCACTCCGCCAGAGAAGCATCAATTACCGAGTTTGGCCCCCGAAGTAATAGAGGCCTTAAGTGGTTTGGGCTATCATTAATCAGCGATTTCGTGCTGATTAACGTATTATTTAACCATGGCCGTTCTTAAACCTAAGTTCACCAATCCAGATCTTGCAGCGCAAGTTTTGGCGATGGCTAAGGCGTTTTCAGCCGCTGGCGGTAGGGCCTTCTTGGTGGGCGGAGCGGTGCGTGATGCCCAGTTAGGTGAACTTGCCGGAGATGCAGATTTTGAAGTTTATGGCCTTACTGCAGATAAGCTTGAAAGCGTTTGTAAAAAGTTTGGTAGTGTTAATTTAGCCGGTAAACAATTTGCCGTATTGCATGTTGCGACTTATGTCGGGCAAGTTGAAGTTTCATTGCCGCGCAGTGAATCGAAAACGGGCCCCGGACACAAAGGTTTTGCGGTTTCTGCCGACCCAAACATGGACCCGCAGCAGGCGGCTGCACGTCGTGACTTCACGGTTAATGCCATGATGTTTGATCCTCTTAATGAGGAATTTTTAGATCCATGGAATGGTCTCTCAGATTTGGACCGTGGTGTTTTACGCCATGTGTCATCTGCGTTTAGTGAAGATCCCTTGCGTGCATTGCGCGCGGCGCGATTTGTTGCACGACATGGCTGGGCGATTGCTCCGGAAACGATTCTGATGTGTCGCAATTTGGATTTAAGCGAACTTCCAATCGAGCGCGTTGAATACGAAATTCGCGATTTGTTGGTGCGCGGCAAATACCCTGGACGGGGTTTGCAGGCATTGTCTGATGTTGGTGCGCTTGCCTTATTTCCTGAATTAGCGGCGATGCAAGGCATTCCCCAGGATCCATCTTGGCATCCCGAAGGCGATGTTTTTCATCATACATGCCTGTGTTTAGATGCGGCGGTAAGGGTGCGCGATTCGATGGATGACCCTTGGGCGGAAATGCTCGGGGTTATGTGTCATGACTTAGGCAAGGCCACGACAACGGTTTTTGAGCGAGGTCGATGGCGTTCAGCAGAACATGACACGGTCGGCGCAAAGTTAACAAAAAAGTTTTTATCGCGCTTTAGTCGGCAAGAGGATTTGTCTAGTAAGGTTGCCGCCTATGTGCGTGAACATTTACGTCCAACACAACTTGCCTTCGCCGATAAAGTTAGTGATAGTGCCATTCGTCGCTTGGCTTTGCGGGTAGACATTCCTGGTTTGATTCGAGTTGCGTGGGCAGATGCCGCTGGTCGTTACGATTCGGATTTGTCCAGCCTTGACGAATGGCCATATGGTGAATGGTTATTGGGCCGCGCCGCCGAGCTCGGGGTTAAAGATGCAGCACCGCAACCGTTTTTGCTTGGCCGTGATTGCTTAGACCGGGGAATGAAGCCCGGGAAAAAAATCGGCCAAATTTTGGACGAGGCATTTGAGTTGCAACTTGATGGCCAATTGTCTGACCGTGAAGCGGCGGTAACTTGGTTGGATCGGCGACTCAGCGGATAAGCCGGCTACCGAGCAGTTTTCCAGATATTTGCGCTACCCATTTGCGTGGAAACCAGCGAGATGTCCAAGTGAGCCAGTAATTGTGACGGCCGTGGACAAAACTAATTTTTTTGCCGAGTAGTTTTAGGCTTTTGTTGACTACGTCCCGAGGGTCTGCGGTTCCACCAGCAACTGCGCCTTCCACTCCAGCAACTTGGTGAAATTCAGTAGCGGTGTGGCCGGGGCTCACGGCCAGAATGTCGATTCCAGATTTTTTAGATTCCACAGCCAGGGATTCCGCCCATAGCAAGTCATAGGCCTTGCTAGCACCGTAAGCGGCCATCCATGGTGTGGGTTGATAACCGGCCGCACTTGCCAAAACGATCATTCCACCGTGGCCGCGACTTTTAATTTTAGGGAGCAATGAATGGGCAAGGAGGGAAGGAACCTCACAATTAAGCCGTAACATTTGTCGCAGGTCAGCAAAAGATTGCTCCTCAAAGGGGCCGGCATGGCCAAATCCAGCATTGTTAACGATCAGACCAATTTCTTTCTCATCGAGAATTTCGCAAAGCGTTTCCACGGAATTGTCCGCGCAAAGGTCCAATGGAATAGATTGCACCTGCACCGCATGGGTGGAGCGAAGTTCCTCAGCTAAGCTTTCTAGGCGGTCTTCACGGCGTGCCACGAGAATAATCCCCAGGCCTCGTGCAGCAAGAGCTTCTGCGTAACATCTGCCCAGGCCAGCAGATGCGCCAGTTACCAAGGCCCACGGACCGTACTTTTGGCGGAAATCCATAACTGGAGTTTATGCGCGCCCTGACCCTAGCCTCAAATCTTGTTTGTAACTTTTTTAGTTAATTGGCTTTACGGCCATTCAAATGAAAAAATGACCCAATATTTGGGGTCAGAGTCTATAAAAAGTGTCGGGCGCTGCTTCCCCCCAGAAGCAACGCCCTATCCCTCTTTGAATATTTTTCAATCCTCTTTCGAGGGTCGGACTTGCATCCGACATTCCCCTTTCCTCACTCTTTTCAGTCCTGAATTATTAACACCGGACTTCCAATTTCATTCTTTTTACGGTTATTTAGACGGTGGACATTAGTGGAATCTTGCAAATCATTGTTTTTTTGTAAATTATGGTGATGCCAAGCCAATTAGATAACCTCACTTTGCATAGCTCGATTGTCGAGCTAGTGGGGGTTGGACCTAAGCGGGCTCAAACTTTTGAACGGGGGCTCGGGATAAAAACGCTCGGTGATCTCTTGAACCACTTGCCAAACCGTTTCCAGGTTCCTGGGTCGGCAGTTCTCATTCGCGACATGCCCAAACATGAGGGCGACTTAGTGCGCATCCGAGGAACAGTTTTGAAAACTTGGACTCGTGGCTTTGGCCGCAGGGCGGTGGTATGTATATCTCTTACCGATGAAAATGAGGGTGGGACCTGTACCGTTTCTTGGTTCAATCAAGCCTATTTAAAAAACACTTTCCCAGTTGGCCGCCAATTATTTCTGGAGGGCAAGGTTTCACTAAAGCGTGGCATTCAACTGCAAGGGCCACACCTCGTTGACGGTGAGGAAAATTCAGAATTAATCAAAGCTGTCTATCCGGAATGTAAAGGTGTGCCTTCGCACTTCATCGCGAAGCTCATTTCACAAACATTAGATTCGTTGCCTCAGTTGGAGGATCCACTCCCTGCCGAGATTTTGAAATTAGTTGAGGTTCCCGCCTTGAATCAGGCCTTCACTTTAATACACCGTGCTGAAAGTATTGAACAATTTGAACTTGGTCGCCGCCGACTAGCCTGGGCGGAAATATTGCGCATCGAATTGCGCCGCACTCGGCAGCGCCAAAGCACGATTTCAGACATTCCGTCAATTAAAACGTCGGCCGACTTAAAACTGGAACAGGAAATATGGCGGCGGGTAATTGCGCGTATCCCATTTACTTTGAGTAAAGAGCAAGACCATGTTTTGACAACGCTTAAAGAAGAATTGGCCGCACCGCACGCGCTCGCGAGGCTCCTCCACGGTGAAGTCGGATCAGGAAAAACCGCAATCGCCTTTGCCTTGGCACTCATCGAAGCTGCTCATGGTCGGCAAAGTGCAATTTTGGCGCCAACTGAAATTCTTGCGCGCCAACATCTAAGCACTTTTCGTCGTTGGTTACAGAATTCACAAATACAAGTCGCCGGTTTTTTTGGTGATGATCGCGCGGGTGAACGTCGTTTGGCACGCCGCGCTATCGCAAGTGGTGAAGCTCAAATTGCTGTCGGTACTCACGCATTATTCGGTCCCGAAGTGAATTTCAACAAGCTAAGTTTGATTGTCTTTGATGAACAACATCGTTTCGGCGTAAAACAAAAAGCTAAGCTAATCGCTAAGTCGGAAAATCCGCAAGTGCTAACCATGACCGCAACTCCGATTCCGCGCACTTTAGCGTGGGCCCAATATGGTGCGCTCACCGCTTGTGAATTACGCAGTCGTCCCGGAAGTGCGGGCGACATAAAAACAATTGTCTCCGACCTTGCGAAATTCAAAGACTGGGCCAAGTTTATTCGTCCACAACTCGAAGACGGGGAGCGGTGTTTTGTGGTTGCTCCACATATTGATGGCGAACAGGGTTTGCACTATTGGGAGCAAGAACTAAAGAGCACTGTTTGGCGGGGCCTCAAATTTGAGGTCGTCAATGGCCGCATGCCCGGTGCCCAAGTCCAGGCAGCCGTCGACCGATTCCGTACTCGGCAAGCGCAAATCCTACTTGGCACCACGGTGGTTGAAGTCGGTCTCGACATTGAGGACATTCCGCTGATGGCCGTAATCAACGCCCAACGACTTGGACTCGCTAGTTTGCATCAGTTGCGCGGCAGATTAGCTAGAGGGCCTAAGGCAAAGCAAGGAACTTGCTATTTGTTCGCACCCAACGAATCCCAATCGCGCATGGACATTCTCGCCCAACATTCGGATGGATTTGCCATCGCCGCCGCCGACCTCGCTGAACGCGGTCCCGGTGCTCTCCAAGGGCTGCGCCAACATGGAAGGAGCGATTTTCGCTTATTTAACCCGAGTACCGACCAGCAAATGGTGCTGGCGCTGAATTCTTCAGAAGTGCGTACCTGGCTGGCTTCAATCGACTAGAACAAGAAGTCTGCCCCATTCGCAACATCTGCTTAAAATGGAGGCTTGACCAACCCCCCTGTAACCCCTGTGACTTGCCGCAACGTTTTTGCTGTTATGGCCCTGCTCTGCTCGAGCATTTCGGCCCAAATCGAGTTTCCTAAACCAGCTCCCAAGCCGGTTGCGCCGCCACAAAAGGAGGTAGTGGACCAGTCCGCCCAAGATCCCGCTGTGAAAAGCGCGCCTGACTATCCCAGTCATTGGGAGGGGCAAACCGGCCGCGTGGTGCGTGTTTGGCAACAATTTGAATTGCTCGAACAAATAAGCCACGACGTGATCACGGAATATTTGGATCAAATGCGTGGCTTTGGAATTGCACGTCCACGTGAATTAGCCTTGCAAGCACTCAATTCTCCACACGAGGCAAGTGTTGAGTTAGCGGTGCGTTTACTTGAGTATGTCGGCAACAAAGACGATTCAATGACATTGGTTGATTCCGCTGCCGCTGTTGGTTCGGTTCGCATCGCCGGACTCGCCCTTGACGTGGCCATGCGTTTAAACAATGGTCAACTACCCGAAGGCACTACGCGCTTATTAAGTCACCCGAAAAAAGGGGTGCGCGCAGCTATCGAACGCAGACTCATCGAGGCTCCAGCTCAGCATCAAGTTGAAAACTTGCTACGCCTTGTTGAATTTGGCCGCGATGCAGATTTACGTTTGCGTGCGGTTAGAATTCTCGAACAATTTTCCTCACAGGAAGAAGTTGTTACAACTTTACTTAAGGCACTTGATGATATTTCCATTCCAGTAGCATTTAAGTCGGCTGAAATTATTTGTGCTGAAAAATCCACCGCAAACAATTCATCATTGACCGAATTGGTTCTTAACACCGCCGCAATAAAAGGTCGGGCATACATTATTTTTGAATTGTTAAGACAACAGAATGAAAGCAAAGAATTATTGATTGATGAGCAGTTACTTCCTCTGCTTGAAGAATCATTCAATTCTGCGGATACATTTTTGGCTGGAGTTTCCGCCGCCTGTATGGGTGAGTACATGTTCCGCGCGGTAAGATTCGATGGATTTGAAATAGCCGATAAGAATTTGCTTCATACATTGGTAAGTGCAGTTGCCGGCACTGCCTTTTACCCACAGTTCTCGCGATTTTCACCTTTGGGAGAAGCCACTCTTAGTCGCATCACCGGCGAAGACCTTAGTCACCTAGAAAGACGGGCGTGGCTTGCCTGGGAAATCGAAAACATCGAAGGCTTTGTTGCGGTTCGCGGGAACCTTTTTGTCAATGAATCGGAATTGCCACAGCTTTCCATTAGTTGGCAGTTTGGTGATGGCACTCAACTAAGCTTGGCTGGCATTGGGGTTAGCTATTCCGATTCCGACCAATTGCAAAATAGCCGATTGTTGGGCACAATTCAGCTAAAGGCTTTGCACCATCATTTGAATGAGCTGGGATTGCTTGACACTCGCGTACTCCCAGGAACTTTCGGTGAATCAATTGACGAGGTTCAAGCACGTCTTGAAATAAAAGTTGGCAATAAGCGCAAGCCGATGGTCTTCCGCGGCGACTCAGGTTTTGCCTGGTTGCCAGAACTCCAGCAAGAACTTGAACGAATCTATTCCCATAATTATTGGCAATCACTGAGTCCTCGCGATGCCGCACGTGAATTTGTTATCGAGCGATTAGGTTCTTGGGACAGCGCCGATGACATCGGTCGAATGCAATTTGAATTGGCATTAACTCGCGAACGCTTGCCACAGTTGAGCGATGAACAGGTTGGCGCATGGTGTGATCACCTGTTAAATAATTCAGCCAATAGTAAACTTTGGTCTGCCCAGTTGGCCCAAGCATTTTTCGAACAGTTAGGGAGCCGCGCACAGAACCAAGACATTGCACGCAAGTTGTTGGATTGTGCTTTACGTCAGCCAATCGCCAGTTTGGCGCCATCAATGATTGGCACCTTGTCGGAATTGTCCGAACCTCTACGTTCAGAATTAATGTTAAGTGGAATGCGTCGCTTTGAACCGGCGGTGGCTTCTGCAAGCTTGTCGGATGAACGCCTTCCGGTGCGGGTGGCGGCGGCACGCGCCCTCGGTTCATCGGGCATGGCCGGTCGCGATGCATTGTTGCGCGCCAGCAAGGACCGCAACCCCTTGGTTGTGCGTATGGCGGTGCGCAGTTTGGGCGAACTTGGCGATCCGACCGTTGTAGAAGAAATCCTGCCTTTTGCAAAAGAAGGAGTGTTGAAAAGTTTACGCGAAGAGGCAATCATTGCGCTCGGTTTGCTAGGTGACTCGAAAGCATTTTCGGTTATTCATGAAGCCGCGCTAAATGCAGTTGATGGAAAACTTCAACTCGCTGCTATCCGCGCCCTGGCCAATTTGGGCGATGCCGAAAGCCAAGCAGCCTTGGTTGCGCTGTTCCCGCGCATCGTTATCCGTCCATTGGCCTTTGACTACTTGAAAATAATTGAAGCTCAAGGATACATGCTGTCCCTTGCCACCTACCGTGCTTACCTTGATTCAGCGGACGCACGAATTGCCCGCGTTGCCGCTATTAATCTTGGTCGGCTCGGCGATGGTGTTGCAGCTGACATGCTGATGGATTTCTTACCGGATACCCCTCACAATGCAAATTTGTTGCAAGCACTGGCCTCTGCAACAGGCGCTGATTTTAGAGATATGCCAGATCCAGCTGGCGTCTATGCAGCTTGGTGGCGTGAAAACGGAATGGACAATTCAACAACTTGGTTGGAGCGCGCCGCGCGAAATTACAACTTACAGTTGGAGACTGGCTTTGCTCGCGCTGACAAAACAGATTTGGGCGTTGCGGTTAGCCAGCTTATTGCCCTGCTCGAGCAATGCCCAAAGCACTTGCGGGCAACTTGTGTTTGGCATCTCGTGGAATTGACATCGGTTGATTGCGAGGTTGTTGACGCAAATTCAAACATTACTCAAGTCCTTGTTGCCGCAGAGAAGTTTAAGCAATGGTCGTCAAGCAACGGCGGCTAATTGGTTTCGTTGTTGCCAGCTTTGCGTTAGTGGCAATTCTTACCTTGTTCCAACAACAGTTCGACGGGGTCTTAGCTGTGGAACGATTCCGCACCGAATTAGATTTGGCATCGGAGCAAGCACAACTTCCTAATTTAGATATTTTGCCGGCCTTGGTTTATGCCGAAAGCCGCGGCAACGAATCGGCTGTTTCATCCATCGGTGCGCTTGGTCTTTGCCAAGTTTTACCCACTACCGCCGCTGAATTAGCTGAACGCTATCAGCTTCCCGGGCCACCTTGGTCGCCAGCTCAAAACCTCGAACTTGGTGCATATTACTTAGCCCAACTATTAAATGATTTTTCTGGGGACCTCGAACTTGCAGTGCTTGCCTATCGGCTAGGGCCAGCTCATGTTTCGCGAAAAATTGTGGAGGCCGGCTCCATTTTGTCCTACAAGCAAAGTCTGCGTCGTCGCAAGCCGTCGACGTGGGAATACCTAACCCAAATAAAGCGCTTTACAGATCGCTTTGAAGAGCGTCGTCTAGCTTTAAATCCGTAAATGAACCTTCCTCAAAAAACCATGTTTGTGTGCATGACTCAGCGTCCACCTGGAACGCGAGAATCGTGTGGTCCGCAAGGCTCGGCCGAGTTTTTGCAAAAAGTTAAAGACTTATTGCAGCAAAAGTTTTTGTGGGGTCCCGTTCGCGCCACCGCGAGTGGTTGTTTGGGCCCTTGCGAAGCAGGCCCGTGGGCGGTGGTTTACCCAGATAATGTTTGGTACCGCGGATTTACTAGTGAGGACGCCAAAGAGATTGTCGAAGAGCATTTGGAAAATGGTCGAATTGTGGAACGTCTTCAATTCGTGCCTACTACTGAAAATCCCGGAGGATTTACCGTCTGATGTCTGAAATTAAATTAAATGAAACTGGATCTATTTTGCTTGATGCAGTCCTCGAATCTGGCGCCGAAATTCCATTTGGTTGTCGCACTGCCAAGTGCGGAGTCTGCTCAGTCGAAATCGTGAGTGGCCAGTTGGCGGCCCCCGGTGAACTCGAAGCGGCTACACTCACAGCATTCAAGTGCGAGCCGGGTATCCGCCTAGCCTGCCAAGCCCATACCCAGGGTGAAGTAGTTGTGCGCGCTGTAGAAAAGTAAGTAACTAAAATGGTGCGAGTTGGAGTTTGTCTGGCTGGAAGTGGTAAGTTTGACGGGTCTGAAATCCATGAAGCGGTACTAAGCCTGCGTGCTCTGGCTTTAGGTGGCGCTGAAGCAGTGTGCTTTGCGCCGAACAAGCCGCAAATGGATGTGGTGAATCACCTCAATGGTGAAGTCGAAGCAAGTTCGCGCAACGTACTTGAGGAGTCGGCGCGCATCGCCCGCGGTGAAGTTGTAGCAATTAATGAAATTGATGTGTCGCAACTTGACGCGCTACTTTTTCCAGGAGGATTTGGTGCTGCCAAGAACTTGTGTAATTTCGCCGTGGCGGGTGCTGATTGCGAAGTCGATGAGGATGTCGCTAAGTTAATCAAAACTGCACACCAACTTGGAAAACCAATGGGTTTCATTTGCATTGCGCCGACTTTATGCGCGGCAACTTTTCGTGATAGTGGTCAAAGAGTTGAGTTGACAATCGGCAGTGATTTCGAAACAGCAGCAGCTATTGAGGCAATGGGGGCGAAGCATGTTGCGTGTCCGGCAAATGACATTCACCTTGACCATGCTCATAAAATTGTTTCGACTCCAGCTTATATGTTGGCCAAGGACATTGCTGAGGCCGCCGACGGAATTGACCGTTTAGTCAACAAACTAATTGAACTTTGTGGTGCTGGACTTACTCCAGCTGGATAAAAAATGATTTTACTTGCTGCATGTTTGCAATTGGCCATAGATGTTTCGTCTCCACCAATTGAATACCAAGGTTTTCCACAACAGGACGCTCTCTCCTACAAAATTGATATAAACTTTGATTTTGAAGCGGCGACGATTGATGCCACCGCCCAGCTTAGTTTTCGCTTAGATGAAGCCACTGAATATTTGAAATTACACTCGCTTGAGGGCGACAATTGGGGTATTAGTTTTTCTAGTCCGTCTGGTGAAGCCTTAACATTTACTCGTCAAAAACAAATTATTAGCGTCGATTTGGGAGGAAAATTTTCTGCGGGAAGCGTGGTTAATGTCGTCGCCAAAATGCAAGGAAGCCCGCCAGACGGTTTGTACTTTGAGGAAAACCGTTATGGGCAGCCAGTGTTTTTCACCGACCACTTTTCCTCACGCGCCCGCGGTTGGCTTCCATGTGAAGATCACCCATCTGATCGTGCTGAATTTTCAGTGCGCATAAACACTGAAGAAAAGTGGGAAATAATTGCTAGCGGTGCCCAGCAAGATTCTCCTAACAGTTGGCGAACTGAAACTGATTTGCCTACCTATATGTTGGCATTTGCCGCTGGCCCTTATGCGCGAATTAAAGAAAGTGGCGATGATCGTTTTATTCCACATTTCATTTATCGTAAAGATAAAGCAATTGCGCGCTTGGGTTTGAAGCACCATGCCAAGTGGATGAAAAGCATGGAGGAAAATTTTGGCCCTTACGCGTGGGAAAAATATTGTGTAGTTCAAGTGCCCACTCGCTGGGGAGGCATGGAAAATGCCGGAAACACTTGGATTATGGAGCGCTTGTTTGACGGCCACGACCGCGGCGTAGGCACCTTGGCTCACGAGTTCGCCCACATGTGGTTCGGCAATGCCGCTGGCTATCTTGATTGGCATGATGCTTGGTTAAGCGAGGGGTTCGCGACTTATTTTGGACCGTGGTTGCACGCGCAAGTTGGTGGCCCACCATTGGTCAATGCGATGGTCGCTTCACGCCGTCGTTGGAGTAAATCAGCCTGCGCTTTTACCCGACCAATTCGCTGGTTCGAATTTTCTAAACCAGACGACTTCTTTGCTTCCTCAGCGCCCAACACTTACCAAAAAGCCGCTTGGGTTCTACATATGTTGCGCGCTGAATTAGGCGACCAAGATTTCTTTGCCGGAATTAGTGCTTACTACCAAAGCATTTCCTCGGCAGCGACTACGACCGCGGTGTTTCAGCAAAAAATGTCCGAGCAAGCTGGCCGCCCGCTTAATTGGTTTTTTGATCAGTGGCTAAACCGTCCGGGTTGCCCACAGTTGAGCTTCGATTGGCAGGAATCTACCGTTGTCATAACTCAGCACCAAGATTTGCCATACCGGTTTAAATTAAAACTGGCGTGGACCGATGCTGCCGGCGAAAAGAAACTGCAAGTGTTTGAAATTGACCAAGCGGTTACAGCAATCGATTTGGGCGGCAAGTTTAGTACCCCTCAAATTGATCCGCAAACTGAGTTGTTGTGGTCAAAGCCCCGGAAGAACTAAAATCATCACATGGCAACCCGTCAACAAGTTGAAGAACTCTGGCCTGAGCTAGCCTGGATAAAAAATGAAGAATTGCGTGAACAAACTCTCGCGACTTGGATTCTGGCGTTTAAGCGCAGCCCGCTAGAGCCGCAAGATCTACTCGAAATTCCATTCACTTTGCATGTTCCCGGATGCGAGGTGAGCTTTATGGCACATAAACGATTAGTGGTTCATTTAGCCAAAGTAAGTGCTGAAAAAATTGCCGAGTTTATGCCCAAAGACTTACCGGTCGATGACGACACTTTGTTTGCCGGGGCAATTCTCGCCGATGTCGGGAAGTTATTGGAATACGACAAAGTCGATGGTGCTTGTGTGCAATCACGCCGCGGCCAATATTTACGCCACCCGTTTACCGGAGTAGGGCTTGCTCAGGAATGCGGAGTTCCCGATGCAGTTTGCCATATTATTGCCACCCATGCAGGTGAAGGAAATTTGGTTAAACGAACTGCTGAGGCGTTCATCGTGCACCACACCGACTTCATGACTTACGAGCCTTTGGTGAAAGGCCTTAAGTTTGAAGACTAAATTTATTCTTCTTCGAGTCCGTCCATGTAGCCGAGGTCATTAAGAGCCTCGGCTACATCACCTTTAAGTTCAGTCTTCTGCGACTCTGCAGTTTTAAGCTTTAAGGAGGAGGCAACGTATTGGTCAAGAATTTCTACTAGCTGCGGATCTGGTTCGCGGGTCTCGGCTAAGTTGTTCTCTTCGAATGGGTCTTGGCTTAAATCAAATTCCATGTAAGCAAGAATTTCTCCACTATCTTCTGAAAGCACCCGCACTAACTTTTTGTTGCCAACTCGCACTGCTTGCATTGGGTAGGCACCCTTTGGACGCTCGAAGAAGATTGGCAAAATCTTAGATGGGGGAGTCGTAGTCATTAAGGGTGCAAGGTTGCGCCCATGGCTTGGGATATTTAGTGGCTCTCCTGTCCAAGCAGCGATAGTTGGAAAAATATCTACCAACTGAACTGGTGCACCAATTTTTTGCGGCACAATTTGTGGTCCGCGGATAATTAGCGGTACATTGACCATTTCCTGGAAAAGTGAATGGCCATGTTTCCATTGAGTGTGGTCGTAAAATTCCTCACCGTGGTCAGCAGTAATGACTAAGTAATCTTCCGGCCCGAGTATTCCATCGGCTTCTAAACGTTCAACTAATTTGTTTAGTTCGTGGTCGCAGTAACGAATTTCAGCATCGTAGTGCTTGAGTAGCTTCCGCAATGATTCTTGGCTAGGTTCAGGGAAGGCTGAACCTGTAACCGGCACCGGCGGGGAATTGTGATTGTCGCCAAAATCAATCCCTTCCATTACTTGCCAAATGCCCGGCACTTGTTGTGGTTGCCATGCGTCAGGAGCGTCGTATGGGTCGTGTGGATCAATGTATTGAACGTATAAAAACTTTGGCCGTTGGTCTTGCGAATTATCGTCAAGCCAATCAAAGACTTGTTGATTCAAGGCGCGCGCTTCAGAACTGCGTGATTTCTCCTCGCCTTTGTTTTGTTTATTTGATTTCGCGCGTTCAACTATGCTTGGTGCGATCGCAACTAAGCTATGAATCAAATCTCCACGTAAACGGTCTAATGCGCAATAGTTGCGAAGTGAGTATGAAACGTCGGTCCAGAAACTATTAAATCCTCGGTTGAATCCAAAGTTTGGTGATACTTGGGCGTTAGCCGAGAAGGCCGCGGTGTTGTAGCCGCGTCCCTGCATTAAGGTCGCGATTGTTTCAAGTTCCTCCGGCATTCGGTCAAACATGGTCACGGTATCGTGACTAGTCGGGTAAAGACCGGTCATTAATGAAGCTACCGATGGCCGTGTCCATGGGGCTTGCGCGTATGAGTTTTCAAATAATGCACCTTGGCTAGCGATGCGGTCTAAGTTTGGTGAAATTGGGTTTGAGTTTCCAGGTTCTTGGTATCCGTAACAAGAAAGGTGATCGGCGCGCAAAGTGTCGATTAATAGAACTACCACGTCGGCGGCGCCGGCCTCTGCGGTTGTCGCGTCGCTGCTAGCACCACTGATGTTTTGGTTGGGTGCGCTCAGGATTAAACCTAAGCCCAGAACAGAATATCCAACAAAAGAATACTTGAATGCCTTTGCTTTTAAGTTGCGGTCAATCGTGAAGCATAGAAAACCACCGAGCCCGGCAACTGACCAAGTTATCCAGCCAGTTGGAAACCAGCCGAAGCCACGTCCTAGCCAATAAGTGCCTAACGCAAAAAAGCCAATTCCACCAGCTGCAGCCAAAATATCTTGACCGCTCCATTTCGGGCGCAACATCGCCAAAATAGCGGTGAGCCCACTAATTGGAATGGCGTAGGAAATAGCCAATTTAATGACCTCCTTGAGCGGCGACTCAAAACGTAAGCCATGCAGGTGAATGACTGCCCCTCCTTCGATGGAAGCCCAAATGCCCGCCGCGATTAAGCCAGCGCAGAGTCCTTGAAGGCCACGAATTAAAACACCCATGCTTAGATTCTACGATGAAATGTTGCCTAGGCGTTAATTCGCGCGCGGACCAAGTTCTCAAGGCCGCCAGCGATGATTAATTCTTGAGCGCTCGGACCGAGAGCCGAGAATGAAAAGCTATGCTCGCCAACCGCTATTTTTCCTCGGCGGAAGTTGATGTTTAATGAGAACTCACTGCGATTAGTCGGAGCATCTCCTAAGTTCTGATCGCGTAACCACGCTACGATGTCGGGACAGTCGATTAATAAATAACCGTTGTTGAAGGCGTTGCGTTTGTAGGTCGCCGAAAAGGAACCGGCAATAACTAATCGGATCCCCCGGAACTTGAGCGCGGTGGCGGCTTGTTCACGACTTGAGCCAGTGCCGAAATTGAAGCCGCTAACGATTACATCACCTTGTTCGGCAATAGATTGAAAATTAACATCATAATTTTCCATCGCAACGGCGGCCATTTCTTGTTCGCTCAAATCTTCACGGTAAGTGTATTTGCCTGGATAAATGCCATCGGTGTTTAAGTTGTCGGCATCACACCAAAGCAGGCGACCAGTGACCGTTTCGGGGAAGCCATCAAGGATTGGAGTCTCCAGCGAGTCGCTCGCAGTTTGTTCGGGTATTTTTAAGTCAACTTCAATTCCATCACCGTTCAGTTCTGCGGGCGCACAAATGTAACCGGCAATTGCACTCGCGGCGACAACTGCTGGTGAAGCTAAGTAGGCCTCGGAATCTTTTGCACCCATGCGGCCTTTAAAGTTGCGATTAGTTGCGGAAATGCCAACTTCACCAGATTCGAGCAAGCCTTCACCCATGCCGATACATGGGCCACAACCAGCCGGCAAAACTTTAGCACCAGCGGCTACGAGTATTTGCCAATCACCGCGGCGTTTTGATTCAACGCGCACCTCATCAGAGGCGGGTGCCATGTAAAAGCCAACATGGTCGGCAACCTTGTGTCCGTCTAAAACTTTGGCGGCTTCAGCTAAATCTTCAACGCGCGCGTTAGTGCATGAAAGTAGGTAGGCTTTGTCGATGCGCCTTTGAGTTGATTGCACATCGTTTATTAATTCCATTTTCTTAACGGTATGCGGCCCGCAAATACACGGACGAACTTGGGATAAGTCAACTTGAATAACTTGTGCATAGTTGGCACCTTGTTCGGCCACTACCGGATCACTCACAAGTTGTTCGATTGCTTCTTCTGAAAGATTAGGATGTAATCCTTGCCGCGAGCGATACCAATCAACCGTCACTTGGTCGCAAGGAAAAACTCCGCAAAGTGCTCCCCATTCGGTCGTCATATTGGCAATGGTTAAACGTGCAGCTACGTCAAGACTAGTAAGGCCCGGTCCGACAAATTCGAGCGCGTGATTTAGCACTTCATCTTGGTTGTAAACGCCACAGAGAGAAACGATTAAATCTTTGCCGCTAACTCCGGCAGGCAACTCGCCACTTAATACCACCTTAGTTACCGGAGGGATTTGCCACCAAGTTTCGCCGGTTGCCCACAAAGCGGCGGCGTCGGTTCGCACCACTGGTGTGCCGAGGGCACCAATGCCACCGTAAACATTTGAGTGAGAATCTGACGCCACTACCAGTGCACCCGGCCAGGCGTAGCCCTCTTCAATCATTATTTGATGGCCGATACCGCGGCCGGCAGGATGAAAATCCACCCCCATATCCTTGGCGAAGCTCTCAATATTGGCATATTTCTCTAGGTTCTTGGCGGACTTGTCTTGAACATTGTGGTCCAAGGTGAATACCGGTTGTTGAGGGTCATTCAACGCCTTGGCGCCGAGTCCGGCGAATTTATTCATGACCGCCGCGGTGTTGTCATGGGTCATGATGTGGCGTGGGCGCACGGTCACAAATTCACCGCTTCTGACAAGTTGGTCGTCCGCCAGGCCAACAGCGAATTTTTGGACAATTTTCTCGACAAGGTTTTGTTGCATCGTACTGCTTAGGATATCTGTCCGCGGGCATCGACTCTAGTTCAAAAAACCGCAATAAATCACAGATTCACGCCTGCCGTATTAAACTTTAGGAGTGATTTCACTCACCACCCTGCTGTTTGCACTCAGTGCAACTCCATTCCAAGTTGAAAGCGCTGGCCAACTAGGCTACGGCGATTTGCTGGCTGAATTTAGTGACTTAAGTTTACTTGCGGAAACTCCTGAAGAGGGAGTTGCTTTAGTGCACTTCTCTTCAACTGATTTCAAATCAAAAACGGCCCCTGACGATGCGGCGATTTGGTTCAGCAACGAAGACCGTGGTAACTTTTTAGCGACCGAAAAACTTGGAGAAGAGAGTGTTTATCTAATGGCTGAGTGCAACCAGCCCGGAGCAATAATGCGTATTTGGGTGGATAGTCCACAAGGCGATATTTTGTTTTTCGTCGATGGGGCTGAACAACCAACCATGCGAATGCCTTTGGCGAGCCTGTTTGACGGTAGTAATGAATCCTTTCAATCGCCCTTGGCCAGCACTAATGGCGGCGGCTTCGTTTCATACGTGCCACTTCCATTTGACAAAAGCATTAAAGTAGCCTGCACATTTGATAATTTAGCTTACAGTTTAGATGTTCGCACCTACCCAGAGGGGACACGTTTACCTTCTTTGAGTGCCAAGTTGTTAAATGACCAAGCTAAGGATTTAAGTTTTGTTAACAAGTTGTTGAGTGACCGTCAGTTGGTGGCTTTCCCAAGAAAATTTACAAACCAAGCGGGACGTTTTCGTCCAAATATGGAGCAACACATCAACATCAATGGTTCGGGAGCAATTCGTTCAATTACCGTTAGCATGCCGGATGCGGCCAAGATTAAGGATTTCGGCTCGGTGTTGAGTGGTTTGCGAGTGCAAGTTATTGCCGACCGCGCAACGAGTGCTCAAGTGGAATTACCTTTCGGCGCATTTTTTGGAATCGGCTTAGGGGAAAGTGAACACAACGGTTGGCTCACTAGAGTAATTCACAAGAAAGATGGCAGTATTGATTTTGTGAATTTAATGCCAATGCCATTTTCGGAAGCGATTAGGGTCGAAATAATCAATGAAAGCCGTCAAAAGTTATTTCTAAAAACACGCGTTGTTTATGAAGTTGGAGATGCGCGCCCTTTGCGCTTGCATGGTGCCTGGCATCAGGAACAAGATGTCGCAATGCACCCAGCTCAAGATTGGTCCTTTCTTAATGCCGAGGGCCCTGGTCGTTTGATTTATTCGTCCTTATCGATTCGCAATTTGAACCGCGATTGGTGGGGAAGTGGTGACCATAAAATTCGAATTGATGGCGAAACGATTCCATCCATCTGGGGCCCGTGTACGGCTTCAGTGTTTGGAGTAAATAAGGCGAATGCTGAAACATTCTCAACACCTTTTTCTTCACGCACTCGTTGCGACGGCCCCGACCATTATGGTTGGAGTATGTTAAGCCGTTCATATGTGCATGATGCAATTCCATTCTCAAAGTCGCTTGAATTCGATTTAGGATTACAAAGTTGGAGTGATGAGAAGGTTGATATTGCGACCGCGGCAATTTGGTATGCGCCGCTTAATGCTGGCCACCAAATGCCCCAAATGCCCGACCCCGATCAGCGCGAGCCCCGATTCGTTCCCGAGGCAACCATTGAAAATAGTGCCGGCTAAATCGCGCTGCAGTCTTTCAGGAATAATAAATCATGAGTCCTAGCGAAAAAATTATGTTCGACAAATGGCGCGAAATGTGTGATCTGTCGGTTTCGGCGGCAATTCTTGAATGGGATCAAGAAACCTATATGCCGAAGAAAGGTCAAGCAGGCCGTGGCCAAGTTTTGGCGACATTGGCGGGATTACGTCATCGCTTGTTGACTGACCAAGCTCTGTCCGATGCCGTGGCGACAACTGCTGAAGCAGCACCGGCCGATAGTGATTTGGCCGCTCAGTGCAAAGCAGCAAATCGTTACATCAATCGTGCCTCGCGGGTTTCAGAAAAGTTAACTAAAGAACTCGCCGCGGCAACTAGTGCCGGTTTAGCTGCCTGGCAAAAAGCTCGTGCAGCATCTGACTTCAGTTTGTTTAGTGATGAACTTGCCAGAATTGTAGATTTGCGCCGCGAACAAGCCGCCGCCATCGACCCGACTGCACCAGCTTACGATGTGTTAATGGATGAATATGAACCTGGTGCCACCCAGGCAATGTTGGCTCCAGTTTTCGAAGAGTTATGCGCCGAGTTATCACCATTGATAAAAGCTGTTGCTGATTGTGGTTTTATTGTTGACGAAGCTCCAGCAATGGGAGAATTCCCCGAAGCAGCTCAAGCTTCCTTTGGCCAAGAAATGGCCACGGCGATGGGATTTGACTTTGATGCTGGCCGTTTAGATTTAACCACTCATCCTTTTTGCACTGGGTTTCAGAACCAAGATGTGCGCATTACCTGGCGTTACATGGAAGATGATTTCCGCTCGGCGCTGTATGGAATAATGCATGAAGCGGGTCACGGACTTTATGAACAGGGGTTGCCGGATAAATGGCAGGGAACCCCAATCGGCGGCGCAGTTTCATTGGGAATGCATGAATCACAGTCGCGCCTTTGGGAAAATTTAGTCGGTCGCTCGCAGTCTTTTTGGGAGTGGGCCTTGCCTAAGGCAAAGCAATATTTTCCATGTATGCAAAATGTAAGCAATGAACAATTGTGGCCAGCTTTGCATACCGCGCGGCCAAGTTTTATTCGAGTTGAAGCTGATGAAGCCACCTACAATCTGCATATTGCAATTCGCTTTGATATCGAGCGATGGCTGTTCGCCGGTGAACTTGAAACTTGTGATTTGCCCGAAGCTTGGAATCAGGCTTATCAAAAGTACTTGGGTATTACCCCTAGCAATGCCAGCGAAGGAGTCTTGCAGGACATACACTGGGCGATGGGCGCATTTGGATACTTCCCAACCTATTCACTTGGAAATTTAATCTCCTGTCAGTTGTTTGCATGTGCAAATGAAGAATTAGGGGATTTGAACGCGCAATTTAGAAATGGTGAGTTTGCTAATTTGCGCAACTGGCTAGGTGAAAAGGTTCACAGCCAAGCTTCACGTTACAGCGCCAATGAACTGGTTGAAAGAATAACCGGCCGCCCATTGGCAGCGGATGATTTCCTGAACTACATTAAAGATGTTACGGTCAAAGCTTACCGCCTCGCTAACATTTCAAGCTAGTTCTTCCCCACACCCTCAAACAAAAGAAAATGGCTAAACATAAAATCGGTTGGATGCCCGGCGACGGCGTCGGCAATGAAGTAATGGCAGCAACTCGCACCGTTTTGGATGCAGTTGGTTTAGATGCTGAATACACTCACCTCGATATCGGGTGGGATTTTTGGTGTTCGGAGGGCGATGCTCTTCCTGAGCGCACTGTCGAAGGATTGAAGGCTTGCGATGCGGCTTTGTTTGGAGCAATTACTTCCAAACCGAAAGCTGAAGCTGAGGCTGAACTCGCACCAGAATTTCAGGGTAAGGGCATGGTTTATCGCTCGCCGATTGTGCGCATGCGTCAAACTTTTGACCTATACTCGAATTGCCGCCCATGCAAAGCATTCTCTGGAAACCCTCTAAATTACCAAGATGAAATTGACTTGGTGGTTTTTCGTGAAAACACTGAGGGCATGTACACCGGAATTGAATGGTCACCAGTTGATGGGCCAATTCGTGAAGCCTTAGCAAGTCACCCAAACTTTGAGCGTTTCAAGTCGGTCGATCCGGCCAAGATGTCCTTCTCAAGTCGAATCATTACTTGGGATGGTGCCTCCCGTATTGTGCGCTCGGCTTTTGAGTACGCTAAGGAGCATGGTTATCCAACTGTAACGGTGGTTGAAAAACCAAATGTGTTGCGCGAGACTAGTGGCATGTTCACTGACGCGGCTAAAGAGGTTGCCAAAGATTTTCCGGGCATTGAGCTTTGGGAAACTAACATCGACGCGATGGTTATGTGGTTAGTTAAGAATCCTCAAAACTACGGTGTTATCGCCACATCGAATTTGTTCGGTGATGTGGTTTCAGATCTCTGTGCGCAATTAGTTGGTGGTCTTGGTTTTGCTGCTGCCGGCAACATGGGTAAAGAGGTCGCGGTGTTTGAACCGACTCACGGTTCTGCTCCTAAGTACGACGGCATGGACAAAGTTAATCCAATTGCTTGCGTGTTGGCGGCCAAAATGATGCTCGATTATTTAGGTGAGCCCGAAATGGCAAACAAAGTAAACGCCGCAGTCGCCAAGGTGATTGCGGAGGGTCAAGCCCGCACCTACGACATGGGTGGTGCAACAAAGTGCTCAGAAATGGGTGTAGCGATTGCTGAGGCCATCGAGTAAGCAGCTAAATAGGCCCCAATAGGGCTTGAAGAGCATTTTTAAGGGCGAGCCGTTTGGCTCGCCCTTTCCCTTTTGTTGGGGTAAAAAATAGGAAATAGCAAAACATTGTTGCGGTTTTTAGCATAAACTTGCAGAGTCCCGAGGAAAACAAATCATCCCCTCAAAAACCATGCGACTATTAGTCAATGGGGCAATTCTGGTATGGGCGTTGATGGCACCGATTGGAGTATTTTTATTCCCGATGCAAATTCAGCATTCACTACTGATCCATTGAACCCGGATACCGATGGCGGTGGCTTAGATGATGGCGAAGAAGACATTGACTTCAACGGCCACTTTGATCCAAACACTGAAAAAGATCCGCTTGATCCAAGTGATGATCGCGATGATTCCGATGGCGATGGTTTGTCGGATCCAAAAGAATATTGGATCGGAACTGACCCTTGGGATCGTGATACTGACGATGATGGAATTTCTGATTATGATGAGGATCAGAACAGTCACCTTGATCCATTAAACATTGACATGGATGGGGATGGCATCCAAGACGGAACTGAGTTAGGGATTGATGTCCCCATTGCCGGGTCTCCAAGTGATGGAATCCTAGGAACTGATTTGTCGATTTGGATTGCTGATGCTGACCCATCAACTGTCACAGGTCCCGGCGAAGCCGACACAGACAAAGGTGGTAGTGATGACGGCGTTGAAGACTTGAACAAAAACGGTGCGATTGATCCCGGTGAAACGAACCCACTTGATAGTGGAGATGACGTAGTTGGTGTGTACATTGCACCGCTAAGTCCAGGAGTTCAAACGTCAGTTGAGTTCAGCGGATTCAAGGCCGACACCCTGATTACTCCGGTTTACTCAACATCTGGAATTGGCACAGTTAACGCTCCGACACTGGGAGTAATTTTCGACCTTGCCAAGCCCATAACCCCAATGCGCGCCGTCCAATGCGATAGCAGTGGCTACGGAATCGAGTACTACACCGTGCCTAATCATGTAAGCGTTGGCCAACGCGTTTGGTTCCAGGGATACGTGCTCGAACCTGGTGAAGTGCCGGCATTGACGGGCGTTGTTTACAGACGGGTGGAATAACCCCCAGACTCTGACCCCAAGTAGTGGGTCAACTGAAATGACATAAAAGTCGCCGCGGATTAAAGCCTCGGCGGTTTCCCAATCTCGGCGTTCGCCGGTGGCAGTCGAAATTACCCGGTCCCGGCTGGTTTACAAAGTGGCACATCAATTTGGATTCAAGGCTACTTCTCTGACCCCGGCGGAATCGGAATTCCCTACGTCGGGCCAGTTGCCTGGCTAACTATCGAGTAGTTAACTTTGCTCGAGTAAATCTTTGAGCACCTGAGCTATATAGTTTGGGTGCTCAAGATGTAGATGGTGGGTGGCATCTTTCAATTCAAATTCCTGATGCTCAGGAATGACCGCGAGGCGTTCAGCCATTTCCGGAAAGTCCGGATAGTAGCCGTGTTCGGGCGCTACCACCCATGTTCGCGCATTTACCCGGCGGCATAGATTTAGCCATTGTTCATGGGTGAACTTCACTGGATTGGGACCTCGCAGGCGGCCATCAAGCAGGAAGCGTTGCTCGCCGTCAGGGCTTTTTTGGTCGACTGCTTCACATAACGAATCAATTAAGGCCGAAGCAGCATCTTCAGAAAGGCCAGGATTATTTTTTAGAACTCGATTAACGGCGGCCTCACGGCTTGGCGCATTACGGAACTCTGCCTTGTCGTGGCGCGCGGACTCCAAAAGGTCTACCCAACGCTCCCAAATCCCATCTTCGTCGCGCGCGAAGCCCCCGAGATTGTCGAGAATAAGTAGGCGGGCAGGACATAGGTTGGGCATTAGGCCGGCCATCATTAAAGCAATCGCACCACCCATTGAGTGCGCACAAATTGCTCGCGGTTGAAGGCCGCGCTCAGCAAGTAAGTCCAAAACTTGGACCAAGTCTTTAATAAGGTCGAGTTGGTGGTATGAGCCGCCAACGCCAATTCGCCCACTGCGACCATGTCCGCGCCAGTCCAAGCAAAGTGGCCGGCAAAATTCCATAGCTTGGCGGGCGATACGGTCGAAGCTCCGCCCATTATCTAAGTAGCCATGTAAAAACAGCACCGGGGGCAAATCGCCGCCGTGGTCCCACAGGCACTGGCTAATGCCAGAGCGTAGCTCTAAATCAATCGCCTGAGGCGGCTGTGTCTTCGGTAGGGGCATGGCTTGGAGCATTTAGGTGGGCTTCAGCTTCGGTTTCGCTGAAGAAATGCACTTCATTTCCATCGCTGTCTACTACGCTGAAGACGTTCACGTAAACGGTGTCCTTGGGTGGTTTGAGGCCAAACCCAGGCAATTCCTTGCGGTTCACTAAGCGGCGGGTAATCGGTGGGTCGATCATTAGCTAGATTCTACTTGATTTTATTTTCAGCCAAAGCCGCCCACTAATTGGGGTCAGAGTCTAGGAAGTAGCTCTCCGCGCGGCTAGGATTTCTCGCCATGGGACACGACACCGATAAGTCAAATAACGAATACATCTCCTACCGCTTGGCTGAATGGGTTGAGCGCTTGAAATGGGAGGATCTTCCTGAATCAGTAATCAACGAGCTGCGCCGTTACTTACTGGATAGTTTGGGCTGCGCATTTGGCGGGTCAATGACTCCCGACTGGGGAGTCATGCGCGAGATATCAAAAGAGGAGGGCGGCAATCAGCGTTGCGCTCTGTTTGGCGAGGGTGGCAAGGTCGCTCCTCAACAGGCGGCACTCTTGAATGCCTTGGCAATCCGGGGGCAAGACTACAACGATATTTATTGGCAACAGGACCCTTGTCACCCTAGCGATTGCTTGGCCGCTCCACTGGCCGCCACCGAAATTGTTGAAGGAAGCGGAAAAGATTTCTTATTGGGAATGTTAGTCGCTTATGAAATTCAACAACGCTTATGTGAAGTTAGTTATCCAGGTATTCGTGAGCTCGGTTGGCATCATGCAACTTTGACCGCCTTTGCTGCGGCTTACGCGGCGGGTAAATCACTTGGCCTAAATGCTGGACAACTCCAGCATGCAGTAGGTATCGCTGGTTCTGCGAATGTGACTTTGGGCGCAGTTACCGCTGGCCACCTAACCATGATGAAAAATACTGTTTCACCGATGGCGACTCGCGCCGGTTTAGAGGCCGCCCTCATGGCGCAACGCGGATTCTCCGGTCCAGCGCACATTTTCGAAGGCAAGGAATCCCTGCAACATGTAATGGACTCCGAATGGAAATGGGAAATCTTTGATGACCTTGGAAGTGACTGGCGTATTTTAAAGTGTGGCATGAAGTTCTTCCCAACCGAAGCACTTACTCATGCGCCTATTTCATGCACGATTTCGATTTGCCAAGACAATGATTTAAGTGCCGATGACATTGCTGAAATCCGCATTAAGACATTGACTAAGGCGGCTGACATTTTGTCGGACCCTGCGAAGTATCGTCCGACCACTCGTGAATCGGCCGACCACTCATTGCCATACTGCATAACTATGGGCTTGCTCTATGGTCGCGTTACTCCCGAATTGTTTGATGAAGAGGTGGTGCTCGACCCGCGGGTGCTTGATCACATTGACAAAATTAAGGTCTTCGCCGAACCTGATTTCGAAGCAGCCTTCCCGAAAGTTCAGCGGTGTAATGTCGAAATCGATACCACCGATGGCCGCACATTTGAAAAACAAATTGATTGGCCTAAGGGCGACCCGCGCGACCCACTCAGCGACCAAGAAATCCGCGCCAAGTTTGATGCCTTGGCGGTCGGGGTTTCCGAAGGCCGCCGTGATGCGATTTGGTCGGCCGCTGCCGACTTGCCAAGTTGTGGCGCGATTGGCGGATTTACTGAAATCTGTGCTCGCGACCAGTAAATAAGGCGACAATCTCGATAAATCCCTGTGCGGCCATTGGCAACACAGGGATATTGCATTTTAGGGGGGGTGGAGTTTGTATTGAGAGTTCATATAAAGGGCCCAAGTAATGGGACTTTGCGCCCACCTTGTTCTCCATGAAAAACATTCTCAGTCTTTTAGCCTGTGCAATTTTTGCGCTTGGCTCTCCAACTAACATTCTGATGGCGGCGGATTACTACGTTTCCTAAACCGGAGGTCGCACGTTCGAATCGTGTCGGGGACACTCCAGCACGTTGCCATTGCTTCGCCAGTAC
>CAZWVI010000009.1:0-84866 GCA_964637165.1 uncultured Planctomycetales bacterium | reverse complement strand
TACACCTTTTTTGGTTTTTCTTGTTTCTCTGTGCCCACTTGGTGGGGTCAGAGTCTACATTGAACGCCTGTATTCCCCGCCTACCTCATTAAGCGCCTGGGAAATCTGCCCCATAGTGCAAACCTGCGCCGTCTCCATCAACTCCGCAAAAATATTACCGCCATTCAACGCCACCTGCTTCAGTCGCTGCAACGAATCTTCCGTCTTTTTGTGATTTTTTGCATGTGCCTTCTTTACCTGCTCCACTTGCGATTCTTTTTCTGAGTCGGTTGAGCGGATTAGTTCGGTCTCGGTAACTTTTCCGGTTTCAGCGTGTGGATTTAGAAAAGTGTTCACACCAACGATTGGCAAATCCCCTGAGTGCTTTAGTGTTTCGTAATGCAGACTCTCTTCTTGAATGCGGCCACGTTGGTACATGGTCTCCATGGCACCAAGTACTCCACCGCGTTCAGTAAGTCGATCAAAATCCTGCATTATCGATTCTTCAACAAGGTCTGTAAGTAGATCGATAATGAAAGCGCCTTGAAGAGGGTTCTCGTTTCTGGCTAGGCCAAGCTCGCGATTGATAATCATTTGAATAGCTAGTGCGCGCCGCACCGAAGCTTCGGTCGGAGTTGTAATAGCTTCGTCAAATGCATTAGTGTGCAAACTTTGGCAATTGTCATTAATTGCATAGAGGGCTTGCAGGGTAGTACGGATGTCATTGAAGTCGATTTCTTGCGCATGCAAGGAGCGACCACTTGTCTGAATGTGGTACTTGAGCTTTTGCGAACGTTCATCAGCTTGATAGCAATCGCGCATCGCCACTGCCCAAATCCGTCGGGCAACTCGTCCAATTACCGAATACTCAGCATCGAGGCCGTTGCTAAAGAAGAATGAAAGATTGGGAGCAAAGGAGTTGATGTCTAAGCCGCGTGACCGGTAGTACTCAACATAGGTGAAACCATTGGCCAAAGTAAATGCCAATTGACTTAGCGGGTTGGCTCCGGCTTCAGCAATGTGGTATCCAGAAATTGATACTGAATAAAAGTTGCGAACGCCGCTCTCCACGAACCACTCTTGAATGTCGCCCATCATCTTTAGCGCAAACTCAGTACTAAAGATGCAAGTGTTTTGCGCTTGGTCTTCCTTTAGAATGTCAGCCTGTATGGTGCCGCGAACATTTTTCAAAACTTGCTCACGAAGTTCTTGATATTCTTCGCTTGGCAACAGTTCATCGCCGCTAACACCAAGTAAACCTAGACCACTTCCGTCATGTCCAACTGGTAATTCACCGCGGTATTGCGGTTGCTCGCCACTACAAAGTTTGGCAATTTTAATTTGCGCATCTTCCCATCGATTAGTTTCTTTGAGGCGTATTTCTACAGCTTGGTCAACAGCAGTATTTAGAAAGAAAGCCAACATCATCGGTGCTGGACCATTAATAGTCATGGACACCGAAGTGCTTGGCGAACACAAATCAAATCCTGAATAAAGTCGTTTGGCGTCGTCCAATGAGCAAATTGAAACCCCTGAATTCCCAATCTTGCCGTAGATGTCAGGTCGTTGGTCGGGGTCCTGCCCATAAAGAGTTACCGAATCAAATGCAGTTGAAAGCCGCGCCGCAGCTTGGCCTTGAGAGACATAGTGGAAGCGGCGGTTGGTGCGTTCGGCAGTGCCTTCGCCAGCAAACATTCGGGTTGGATCCTCGCCGGTACGCTTGAAGGGGAACACGCCACTGGTGTAGGGGAATTTCCCCGGGAGGTTTTCAAGGCCAAACCACTTGGCCAACTCACCCCAGTCCTTACTTTGCGGGAGTGCAACCTTCGGAATCTTGCTGCCGCTCAATGTTTCAACTTGTGCAGGAACTTTTAGTTCTCGGCCACGCACTTCGTAAGTGAAGTCGTCTTCAGTGTAGGCACCTTTGGTTTGCGCCCACTCACTAAGTTGTTTGCGAAGGTTAGGTGAAAGTTCATTAACTAATTCGTGGTAGCGCTGACGCAATAGGAGCACTCCAGGGTCGCAATCTTGAGAAAGCAAATCTTCTGGAGAATAGTTTTGGTCAACTGCCGGTACCTCATCGCCAAATTCGCGCAAGGTGCGGGCGAGCCCATCGGCGCGCGCCGCAATCTCAGATTGACGTTCAGTTTTCCGTCGATAGCCGCGTACTGATTCCGCGATTTCAGAGAGGTAACGTGTGCGTTCAGGAGGAATGACACCAGCTATTTTTTCACCACCGTGAGCAACCCTTTGGGAAATCCACTTGCGCGTACATTTTTCATCTAAACGGGTGGCAATGTGTTCCCAAAGTTTGTCCACTCCCTGGTCAGCAAAACGATTGGCTGCTGTCAGGAAAACTGGCATCTGTTCGGGCGGCATTTCAAAAAGTTCTTTGTTGCGCTGCACCTGTTTGCGCACATCTCTTAATGCATCTTCAGCACCGCGTTTGTCTGCTTTATTTATGGCAATGCAATCGGCAAAATCGAGCATATCAATTTTTTCTAATTGCGATGGCGCGCCGAATTCGGGAGTCATCACGTATAGCGAATAATCGCACAAATCAACAACCTCCGAATCTGATTGGCCAATCCCAGCAGTTTCTAAAATAACTAAATCATAATTTGCCGCGCGCAAAGCGAGCAAACTGTCGCTCACTGCACCGGCGGTCGCAAGATGGGCGCGTCGAGTTGCCATCGAGCGCATGTAAATATTTTCTCCATTTACCGCGTTCATGCGAATGCGGTCACCAAGCAGTGCGCCTCCAGTTCGCCGCCGACTTGGATCAACAGAAAGAACCGCAACTGTGCGCTGAGGAAAATTAGTCCGAACTCGTCGAACTAATTCGTCAGTGAGTGAGGATTTGCCCGCTCCACCAGTGCCGGTAATGCCAACAACAAGCGGGGCATCTTCAGTCAATTTGGCACTTATTTCATTGCGCACCCGTGTTAGTTTTTCTTGATTTGTAGTTTGTAAATATTCAACAATGGAAATTGCCTTAGCAACATCAGCCGTATTTTTTTGATAAAGCCCCTCTGGTATTTCGGAATCTTCGGATACCAATGAACGCTCAGCACGCTCACACATATCGTTAATCATTCCATCAAGACCTAGCCTGCGACCATCTTCGACCGAGTAAATTTTGCAAACTCCAGCTTCGTGCAATTCAGAAGCCTCATCGTCGGTAATGGTTCCACCGCCACCAGCAAAAACTTTTATTTCGCCGCCACCTCGTTGGTTCAATAGCTCAACCATGTACTTGAAGAACTCAACGTGGCCTCCTTGGTAAGAGCTAACTGCAATTGCATGAGCGTCTTCTTCAATCGCCGCTTCGACAATCGACTCAACCGAACGATTATGTCCGAGATGAATAACTTCAACTCCTTGGCGTTGCAATACTCGGCGCATGATATTGATGGCGGCATCGTGCCCATCAAACAAAGACGCTGCAGTTACAAATCGCAGTTGAGTGGTGGGGCTGACCGCTTGCGTGAGGTCGGGCTTAGTGCTGTTTGTTTTTGATGTGCTCAAGGTATTGATTTAAATCTTGCTCAAGAGTGCTTAATTCTTGGCGGCGTATTTCGACTTCCTTAAGTTGCTGGTTAAGCAAGTTTTCTAATTTGTCGAGCATGGCCGGAGTGGCTCCGCGTTCAAAACTGTGATTAAGTTCACCGATTCCTTCGAGGCTAAGGCCAAGGTGCTTCAACCGGGAAATGAAGGCCAGTCTTTCGCGGGCGTCTTGGTCGTAGAGGCGGCGGCCTCCAGGTCCACGACCAGATGGAGCGACTAGCCCAAGTTCGCCGTAGTAGCGAATGGTCCGACTGCTAAGCCCACTCAACTGGGCCAATTGGGCGATGTCTACCTGATCCTCCATAAGGCAATACTAACACATTACTGCCAGTTTGCGTCAACTGGCAGTCAATATTCCCCAAATCAGGTTTATGTCTACAATATGATGAGTAATAAGGTCCTCTGGGGTGCCCTTAAAAATGTCCACTAAGCAACAATCAAACTTTCCTAAAATGCTTTCCCTAAGAGGGTTAGCGGTTTTGGTGATTTTGCTGAATAGTCTGGCATGTTTTGGTTCTAGTAATTCACCAGCTCCAGCCCAGGTGGGGGATTTCGTGGTAGTGGCTACAAATCTTGTCCCAGGATCGGTGTGGCCAATTAATCGGCCGATTCAAATTGAATTAAATCGCCCAATAGATCCCAGTTCATTGGGCTTCTCCTCTGTTCAAATGAGTGGAGTATCTAGTGGAGTAACCGGTCGGCCTGTGACTGGGAGTTTTTCACTGCCGAGTTACGGCGAGGGACGCATTGTGGAATTTCAACCATACTGCCCCACGGAGAATGATTTTTCTGATGCAGGGCTTTTGCCCGGAGGTCATCAATATACTTTGAGCCTGCCGACTGCGACATCTTGGAGCGCTTCGGTTTTACGAGATTTAGATGGTCGCTTGTTGAGTGCCGGTATTGAGCGGCAGTTTTTTACACCTAACCCACCCTCGGAACCTGTGTTTTATGATCAAAACCCAAATCCGCCAACCGTACTTTCAATTAATTGGCCAATTGGTTTAAATCTATTCACTAATCCTGATTTGCCAATTGTTATTAACTTTGACCAAGCAATTGGTATTGAGCAAAGTAATTTAAGTGCTGAGCGAGTACAGATTTTTTATTCGGATCAAACTATTAGTTCTGGGCAACAAATTACTTTTACAGAACAATTGCCAGGCACTCTTTATTTAATAAAAAATTGTTCAGTGACTGGTGCCGAACTCGGTTATCAAGTTCACGGAATCCTTCCTCCAGATCGTCAGCTGCTCTTGAAAATTGATAACCGTTTCGAAGATATAGGTGGTCAACAATTTGGTCTTGACTGGCAATCGACACCACATAATTTACCTAGTTTAACTTCTTACTACGGTGATGCTTTACTTGGTTGGCTCGAAAGCCAAGCTGCCGTCGATGAAATAAACGAACAGTTTGTCGATTCGTCCCTGCTTGACCCGAATGCTGATTTGCCGTTCCCGCCCGCTAAAGTGGAGTTTGGAGTGCTTTCGGCAAGTTTTGATTACGCAGGTCAATTCGTGTCGGAAGACACTGATTTTTACTGGGACGGTCAAATGGAGGTAAGTACCGATGGTCGCTACAGTTTGTATGACTCCAACAATCGTGCATTCTTAATGGACAATGGAACCATATACGTAGATGACTTTACAATTACTGAGGGATCATTCATTCGTTTTCGGGGAAGTAATCCTTTGATTATTTATGCTCAAGGTGATGTGACCATTGATGGTGACCTAAACGCTAGTGGTAATCCTTCAATACATCCAACAAGTCTTAACACACCCCAGTTTCCGGAAGGACCCATTAACGGAGAATGTGGCGGCGGATTAGGCGGAGCTTCATCGCAGGAAGGGCTGAAAGAAACATTGCGCGGGCAGTCGGGTGATGGAGCTTTTGGTTGGATTGGTATGGGCGGTGAAGGCGGTGAGGGTGGATTCCAACAAGAGCAAGGGGTTGGTGGCCTTGGTGCTGTGCTTGGTCACGTAATTGTCGGCGGTGGCGGTGGCGGAACATTTGCCATGACACCTAACTACTCAATTTGGCATAAGCCTTGGGATTTTGATCAAAAACCTGCCGGTGCCGATAACGTTGGCCCCGACCATATTCCTGACAAGAATCCCTACTGGCCTGATGGAGTGTGGCGCGACCCCGCGACCGTAAGCAATTTGGATTTACCAATCTTTGGCGGTGAAAGTGGCAATCGCGGTAGTTCGCTCGATGCTATTTCAGAACTCGACCCATATTCGCCACCGCAAACTGCTCATGGCATTTACGGCATGGAGGACCAATCTCCTGATTTTGTTGACCCACCCGATATAGATGGATCTTGGGACCCACCATGGAACACCCCAGACAAACCATTTGACGATGGACACCCAACGAATGGGCCTGATCCTGGGCGCGCGGGCCCGACTATTTTTGACGGGGATACCAATACCCAGAACGACTTTTGGGGCCGACGTTTAAATAATGACGGCACCGTAACCGTGGGCGAGCTGATGGCCCCATGGGCTGGTGCCGGCGGCGGTGGAAGTGGGGATTCACAGTTGATTCCACGCCCAGTGGACCAAGCGACTGGGGCACTTTTGCCCTTGGTCGATTCCTTCCCAGTAAGACCATTTCCGCCAAGCACCGGTATTTACCGCAAAGGTGCTCCTGGTGGTGGAGGTGGAGGCCAAATGATGATAATGGCGATTGGACGAATCACCCTTGGTGACTCGGCCAAAGTGCGAGTCAATGGAGGAATTGGCCGCGGCGGCGAGGGCACGATTGGCACCACTGGCCAAATATCTGGATCCGGCGCCGGTTCGGGTGGTCACTTGATTATTCACTCGGCTACTGGCCTCGATTTGTCAGCGATTGACATCGGCACCGCAGCTAATGCAGGGGAATTACCACTCCTCAATTCGCGTTCAATCCTGCAAGCATTTGGCGGTCGTCGCGGTTGGGCGGCCGGGTTGTTGGCTGACGTTTGGGGAACAACTCAACCTGATGGAAATGGCGATTTAATGATTGGTCGCGGCGGTGCTGGTGGAAATGGCATCGTGCAAATTCATTTGCCCGACCCAGGCAACGATATTGATTGGCCATTGGGTGCAGCGACCGCCATCGACGCATACTTGCACGATTTCGATCCGGCCAATCCCATAGACATGAATCGCTTGGAGGAAATTTTGGATAAGTTGGCATCGCCAAAGCCTTATGCGTTACTGCCCTTCTTCGCGGCCAACTCGCAAGCTCAATCTAAGTGGATTGATACCGGTGCCGCGCGCTTGCGCGAACCGACGGGGTCAGTTGGGCCATGGCCAAAATATTCATTAGGTTTAAATTCATTTAGAGGAATCGATTCAAATGGTGATGTTTTGGTGGATAATGAAAGTGTTATTCCACTGGGAACTGTTGCTGAGGGAATTTATGGCAGTGCCAATTTCTCGGTGGCGAACGTGACAATTCCAAATGCATCGCAAGTTTTTTCTCAGGCTCTGCACTTTCTGCGCACCAGTAATTTGCTATTAGGTTTTGATATTCTGCCTGACAGTTCAAACCAATTGAGTACTTATGAAATTGTCAGTGCGGATTATGATGCGACTTCCGACTTGCTTACCTTGGCCACCGAACTTAATGATGGCTCACCTTTATCAGCGTTGGTGGCCGATGAGCCATGGTCCATTCAGGCCAAATATTTTCGCATTGATACGCAAGGGATCAAGGGGCACCTGCCAAATTCGAGTGGTATTCGCTTCGAGTTCCAGGGCACTAGTGATCCCGCGGACCCGTCGGCCACAATCCCTAGCCCAGGTGATTGGACGGCTACCTTGACTAACCTTCAGGGCTTGCGCTTTGTCAGGTGGCGTGCCACCTTCGACATCGACGCCGGCGACGAAGGGGTGACATTAGGGAGCCCGCTTCCGGGTGTGGATTACATAAAAGTACCATTCACCTGGTAAGGAATCTGACCCAGCACTTGGGGTCAGAGTCTAGGTTTGGAGTGGAGGGCTTTCTCATAAGCCGGGTTCTGTTCTTCTTTCAAAGCGACTGCCATTTCTCTCCGACCGCCGTTGCCGACGGCCTCTAACGCTCTACCCGGAGGTTCAAACAGCGCGGGCCGCGCCTACCCTCCCTATTCGAGCTTTCTCCCGATGGGGTTTACATTGCCACACTTGTCACCAAGCATGCGGTGAGCTCTTACCTCGCCTTTTCACCCTTACCGGCAATTCGAAAATTGCTTAGGCGGTTTGTTTTCTGTTGCACTTTCCCTGAGGTTGCCCTCGGTGGCCGTTAGCCACCATCGCGCCCTATGGAGCCCGGACTTTCCTCGAGCGAAATTCATCACCCGCGACAATCCCGAAAACCCTCCGTCGAAATTATAGCTCCAAAAATTCTCTTAACAACACCATTGCCGCAGTTGAATCAATCTGCCCCTTAAAATCTTTGCGTCTTTTGCCGCTTTGACGAAGCAGTCGCTCGGCTTCATGGGTGCTGAAGCGTTCATCAATTTCTACGATTTTCACTCCGGCTGGCAACTTCAACTGCAAGCTTTGGATAAACAGGCGTACTTTGGCACATTGTTCGCCTTCATTTCCGTTGGGCAAGAATGGCATTCCAACAACAACCACTAAGGCTTCTCTTTCGATTGCCGAGTCAGCAACTGCTTGCGCGGTTTTTTCTAAATCCCGCTCAATAATTGGGTCGATGGGGCTGGCGATAATTCGCATTGGATCAGATGAAGCCAGTCCGGTTCGCTTACCGCCATAATCAACAGCTAACACGCGACCCTGACTCATAATAATTCCTCGTGTCCAGAGTCGTGTAATTTGTCAACAATTGCTTTAACGTCCTCGGCTCGATCTCGATGGCAAACCAAAATTGCATCATCGGTTCGGACAACTACGACATCATCAAGTCCAACGACGGCAATGAGTTGTTTGTCGTTTGAATATGCCAGGACGTTGCTCGCACCCTCGACCAACAATTCTCCACCTTGTGGAAGCACTGAAACATTTCCCAAGTCATCTTTGTCTAATTCATCGTAGAGTGATTTCCATGAACCGATATCGCTCCAATTGAATGGTGCCTCGATAACAATTCCACCGCTGGCCTTTTCCATTACACCAACATCTATTGGAATTGATTCTAAGTTAGAATAAACCTCGGCAATGCGTTCCTTGCAAAAGTCCGCGCGAATTTTGGCCATACCCTCGGCAAGTTTGGGCATGTACTTGCCGATTGCTGAAAGAATCGTGTCAACTCGCCACGCAAACATTCCAGAGTTCCAAAAATAAGTTCCATCTTCTAAAAACTTTTCCGCAGTCGCCCGATCAGGTTTTTCGGTAAACGAATCAATCGCCCATGCCGGTAAATCAATTCCACCAGCAAGAATTGAACCAGCGCGACGAATGTAGCCATAACCAGTAGCCGGGAAAGCAGGACGGATCCCGAAAGTCACCAAGGCACCAGCCTGCAGTGCTGCTTGCTGTGCCGCTTCTAAGGACCTATGAAATTCTTCAGCTGGACCAATCACATGGTCGGCCGGCATGAAAAGACAAATTGCTTCTGAGTCTTGCAAGCCAATTGCCGTCGCTGCTAATGCAACGCAAGCCGCAGTGTTGCGTGCGCATGGCTCAATCAATAATTGTTCTTCCTTCAGCCACGGCATCGCCTGCCGCACGCCTTCTGCCTGGGCATGGTTGGTTACTACCCAAATTTGTTCGCGGGCAATGATTGGCTGCAAACGATTTGCAGTTTCAACGATTAACGCTTCCTTACCCATTACAGGTAGAAGTTGCTTTGGTCTTGCCCGACGGCTCTCCGGCCAAAATCTGGTCCCAGAGCCACCAGCCATAATTACGGCATGAAACATGATTAGATTTTAGTCGCGCGCCGGTTCAGAAAAAGTCGCCGGCGCAAAAGCCGGTGACTTGCGCCAGTCAGCTCGTTCAACCGATGGCACCCACAAGGGGAATGGGATATGTTGCTGGTCGCCATCTGACCATTTGTTAAGCACACGTTGAGCAACTTTGGGATTCGCGATTGGGCCCATGATGTCCTGTTCAAACAGAGGGTCGAAGAACAGATCGGAAATGATTGGCACTCCCCAACCCAACACCGGTACCAAAGCTGACCGCACAGTGGCTTTTAAATCAAGATAAGAATCTAAACCAATCCAGCCCTTGCCGGTTACTTGCAGCAATTTATGGTTTAGCGTGAAGCGTTCAATTCGCAATCTTCCACGATGCGCGTTACGGTTGGCTTTAACTAAGAATCGTCCCTTCTCAAAAACCGGTGCATCAACTCCGGCAACTTTCCACATTTCGGATAGCACTGGCACGGTTCCGAGGGCGCCATCTTTAATGCGTAAGTCAATTTCTCCGGCGTAATCCATAGGACTTGGAGAGCTGGCATTTACGTTAATGTCGCAGTCGATAATTCCGGCAAGGTTGCCGCCAATCCCTAAGTTGTCCCGTAGAGTATTTAGATTCGCCTCACGTAAAAAGAGGTGCAGCTTAATCGGAGCATTGGTTGTTAAGCCTAAACTCATTGAGCCCTGTAGCTTTTTAACTTGTGGTCCACTCTCAAGGTTCAGCTTGTTCTCGTGTGACACAGAAGATCTTAGGGCCGGCAAGGTTGGAGCATTTGTACTTAAACGGCCACCAAGAAATGCCGCGTCAAAATCAGAAACGAAAATTTCTTCAGGCTTGAAGTCCAATGCGCCTTGCGCGTCGCTTAGTTGGAGGCCGGCCAATTGAGCTTGGCCGTCACTAAAGATAAGTTCGCCGCCAAATCCATTTGGTCCTGACCACGAAAATTCATTTGCCCGCAGTCGCGCTTCTCCAAATGCCAATCCAGGTGGCGCCAGTAAATTAATGTCCTTGAGTAAAAGATCGCCATTCAGAGTAAAGAGGCTGTCTTCCTTGTTGCTTAGCGAGAGCAGCAAATCTTCAGCACCAATGCGTCCACTCAGGCCAATTTTTTGAAATGCGCTCCAGGCTTCAGGGCTTAAAAGTTCCGCAAAGCGGTCGGAAATTTCAATGCCATCAGCACTATTTAAAATTGCGCGTAAACCGGCTGGAGAATTGTTACGAGCGACTGCGACGAATTCAAAATCGCTCAAACTCAATTCGCCGGCGCTGGAGTTAAGAGCGAACTCTCCATCAAAAAAACCACCATCACGTAAAGCAAGCTCGCCGCGGACTTCAACCTCTTGGTCGGGCAGCATTTTGGCATTGCTGATTAGTAATGGTGCAAGTGTAATTTGCCCGCGATTATTTTCGGCCGCCAAGGGTGCCAGTTCGGCACGTAAGTTCAATTGTCCAGACCAATTTAATTGTTCTAAATCGGTGGGGTCAAGGTTGGCCAAGGCTCGGGCGAAGTTGACACTCGCTGGAGTAATGCCGAAATTCTGAGCGTTGACCACCGCGGTGCTGGAACTCAAGTCAGCCGCAGTGTTGATTATTACCGAAGCATCAAGCTCACCACCGCAACAGTTTGAATACAGGCGCGGTGCCGAAATTAAACTTTGTTTTTGCGCATGAGCGATGGACGCATTCCCATTAATTTGCCGCCAAGCAATTTCGACCGGGTCCCATTGAACCATTAATTCTTCACTCTCAATGTCCAACAACAAATTCGCTTGGCTGGAAGTCCCTGGCCGCCGCAGAGCAAATTTCCATTTTGCCTTGCCCGCCGCCGAAAATTCGGCCGCCCCATTAGGGAGGGCCAGGAATCCCTCAAGTACGCGTCGTTCAGCTAACTCCGGTGCCAAGCTTTCAGTAGATTCGGCTAGAACCTTAATTGCCGGAAGTTCAGCATCGGAGACCATGCGAGCATCGCCGTCAATATTGAAACTACCGCCCAAGGTTTCGATTGATCCATTGAATTGAGCGTGTCCTGGTCGCCAATTTAAATGAATGTCATCGGCAGTAATTGCAATCGGTAAGAATGATGGCTTGGCGGTTGTGCCAAAAACATTGCCATCCAATTGCACGCGCACCCTTGGGTCATCGGCATATCTTAAGAGCCGTAGTCCGAGGTTGGCGTGTCCGCCAGTCGGACCACCAAGGTCGCGCCACACGGCGGCGGCTTCGGGTGTACCGCCAAGCGCATGCCGAATGCGCGCATCAATCGGTAATCCATCAATCTCAAGTTCAATATCAAGCAACGCCGGGCCGTTAGTTAATTTAACAGTGCCTCCGCCGTGCGCGGTGGCTTCACTCATGTCGCCGCTTAAAGCAAACAAAAATCGTGAACCAATAACTGAAAATTCGCCATTCAGTTTTTCGAGAGGGTAGGGGAATGAAGGTTGGTCGCCATCATCTTCAAGAAAACCACGATAAGTCAAACTGCTGTTGTCGAACTTGGAGTGAACTAACCATGAACCGATGCCGTTCCCAGCAGTCCAATCCCATGCGAAGTTAGCCGGCATAGCACCACGCAACTCAAGTGCATTAAAAACCTCGGCAGCGCCAGGGTCAAGTTTGTGGATCCACTCGGTGCGTTTTTTGTCAATAACAAATGCCGAAGCATCGCCAGTTACGTGCGCAGCTAATAATCCATCAGAGTTGCGGCCCAACCATCCGTTGGCATGCATCGGCGTACCTTCAAAGCGACCATTGGCATTCATTAATATGCCTTCGCTAAGTGAGCCGGCGATTTGCATCTCACTTAAATGAAAACTCAGCGGTGGCTCGGGGATATTTAAATCAACTTCCATTAAGTTGAAGTCGATAATTTTTTCTTTTGGAGAAAGATGCAATCCAAGTCGGCAAGACTCGGCGCGCAGGTCAGCCGGTAGAAAATCAAATCCTTCAAGCTTGGCGGTAGGGCAAACTAAATCGAAACTCCAATCAGGAAGGTTTATTTTGACCCAAGCTTCAGCACTTAGACCCACATCGCTAACAATACTTCCTTTTAATTTAACTTGCCGTCCTTGAGCTTGGCCAAGTGCATCGACGACGGTGAAGGATGTAGTTTTGCCGGCCACCGGAGCGGTGCAGCGCATTTGGTGCAATTCCAATTTAAAAGTTGGCGGAGTTTTATTTTCGGCCAGCCCTCCGAGATCGTCGCTACTTTGACTGAGGAGCGCACTTAATTCGTCAGCATTTAATTGACCATGGTTAAGCACTAAGCCACGTGGACTTAAAAACCCTTTGCCTGGAAGTAGGTCAAGATATAGTTGCGCACTTTCCAATTGCAGAATTGTTGAGTCGCTCTGTGCATTTGAAGCGGCCACAATCAAATCGCCAACGTCTAAAGTGCCAGGCGCCCAACGCAATTGCACTTGCTCAGCAGAGACGGAAATCCCTTCTGGCGCAAGTCGTTCGATTAAACTTGTCGGTAGTGGAATCGGCAGCCATCCTGAAATACCCAGGATTAAGCTGCTGCCAATTACCCAACGTGCCTTCATGACGTAACCGGGCTTGCGTGACGATAAAGTCGTCGCACTCGAGAGCCAATCGAGCAAACGATTTCATAGGGAATGGTGCCGGCGGCGGCCGCTAAATCTTGTATCCACAAACACTCGTCGCCATCGCGGCCAATTAAAGTGGCGGTGTCGCCGACATCTAATTCAGCTACGTGGCCAACATCTACAGTGCAGTAATCCATTGATATTGCACCAACAATTGGGCAGCGTTGGCCACGCAAAAGCACTTCACCTTGCCCTTCCGCGCCGAGCCGATAGGGCACGCCATCGTTGTAGCCAATTGGTAAAACTGCTAGCCGCGTATCTTTTGCTGCTTGCCAACGTCCGCCATAACCAACGGCAGTGTTTTTTTTGATGTCCTTTAGGAATACGACTTGCGCTTGTAGCGAGAGCACCGGCTTCAATGCATAATCATCAGTAAGTGCAAGTGGCATCACTCCGTAAAGTGAAATTCCCGGTCGCACAGCATTGCCAAAAACTTTTTCACCGGTGAAGAGCGCTGCAGAATTTGCGCAGTGCACGTGCGGAATAGGAATTTGTTGATTCCGTAAAATGTCGATTGTTTGAGCAAAGCAGATTTCCTGCTGTGCGGTGAAGTCATCGTTATAGCCACCTGCTGAAGCAAAGTGTGTCATAACTCCACGCAGCTCGAGCCAAGGTTCACTGCAGACAGTTTGGGCAACCCGCAACGCGGCCTCTGGTAATACGCCGAGGCGGGTCATACCGGTATCAATTTTTAGATGCACGCCAAGTCGTTGACCGGCGGCACGTGCGGCTTCGGAAAGTTGCAAAGCGCGCAATTCTGAATGCACGCCTACTTCAATGTCATGCTGCAACAAAGAATTAATTTCTGAATCAACAACTGTGCCTAAAACTAGTAGCGGAGTATTGATGCCGGCATCGCGTAATTCCAGCGCTTCGCTGCTATCGCCGACACCGATTCGTTCCACTTTTTCCGCTTCACAAACTCGCGCGATTGCGCGCGCGCCATGACCGTAAGCGTTGGCTTTTAAGACTGGCCAAACCGAAGCTTGACCAGCTAAGCTTTTGACTACTTGGAGATTGTGACGGAATGCCTCCAAGTCAACGGTAGCCCAGGCGCGATGGCGATTTCCCACTCGCACAGAATAGCTGTTTTTCGCTTAAAAGCGCCGACCAAGTCCGAGTAAACCTTCTTCGCGCATAATCTCTAGGCAAGTATCGCGAATAAGGGTTGGAAGCCCTTCGCGATTGTGTGGCGGGACATCAATTCCTTCTTTTCGCTTGTCGATTTCTAGGAAGAATTGTGGTCGGTCATTTACCTGTGAAATGATTTGTTGCATCTGGGTGAAATCATGGTGAATCATGGCCCATGCGGAGTCGATATCAAACTCTAAACCATTGAATCGCCACGGCAAAGATCCGCTCGGATTAACGATTCGTGCGGCCAAAGCCCGGCGCAAACTCGAATATTCGCGAAAACTTTCAAATCCATTGGAAATGTGATTGTAAATTAAATCTTGTTTTGCGGTGGGAATTGGCGAGGTCGTTTTGCTGCTTTTTTTAATCAAGCGCAACCATGCAATCGCGTCTGCATCTGAAACTTCAAGTTCATAACCGGATTCCCAAATATCCTTAAGTAAGAGTTCATCAAAGACATTTCCTTTGCGGTCACGGTAACAGTGATTGAAATAATCAGCAGTTTGATTAAGTTCTGAATTTCCATCTAAGCGGGCTTCGGCAATTGCTTGAAGTCGACTAGCTTGCGGCCAGCTTCCGGCCAACATTAACTTGAGTTGGTCCTTAGGAGGGGTTTCTTTTTGCGGTTTTACTAATTGGTCGCGACCATAATCCCACGCCCATGTGTTTCCGCGATTAACGGCGTTTCCAGCCCCTAAAAGCTCCTTTTCAGCTCTTTTCCAGAGCAGGCTCCCGCGCTTCCAGTGGCGTGTTTTTAGCTTTAAAGCCGGCGCGTATTTTTCTGCGTCGTAGCAGCGGTCAAGTTCCCAATCCTGAGCGGGACTAAGTTGCCTTGCGTAGTCTTCAAGCTCGGCGGCAACTTGACAAAGCGGGTGCTCAAGTTGCAAAATGGTTTGATAAATCCGTGTCGTAATTCGTTCTTGTTCTGAAGTTTCAAATTCATCAAAACGAGAAAGCGCACGTTCTTCAGCTGAGCTTTGAAGTGGTTGTGCAAGTGTTATTGCTGGCAATAAAATGCAAGCAATTGCTCCTAGAAGAGCGCGTTGAAGGTGGGGTGTAGTCAGGGGCACGACCCATAGAATAATCTCAAATCTCGGAATAAAGCGAGAATTTACTACTTTAGGATTGACTAAGCGGGGTAGTAATGTGGACAATCTCCACCCTCGGCGGCATTGCGTCCGCTTTCCCTCAATCTAAAACCGGTTAACCGGACAAAGAGAACATCATGGCTGCTAAGAAAAAAGCTAAGAAGAAGGCCCCTAAGAAGGCTGCCAAAAAGGCAACTAAGAAAACTGCCCCTAAGAAGGCAACTAAGAAGGCAACTAAGAAAACTGCTAAGAAAGCTACCAAAAAGGCTCCTAAGAAAGCTGCCAAGAAAGGCGGTAAGAAGTCTAAGCTCGCAGAACTTATCATTTCCAAGAGCCGCACTAAGAACGCTGTAGATAGCTGCAACGTTTCTGGTGATTTTTACGGTGCATTGGATAGCTTCGTACGTGAAGCAATCAACAGCGCAGAAGCACGTGCAACTGCCAACGGCCGCAAGACTTTGCGTCCACAAGATCTCTAAACCATTTACGGTTTCAAGCGATGCACTCTTCGGGGTGTGTCGCTTTTTTTTGCGCCCAACGACTAGGACTTAGCGCGCAACTCGTAAATAGAGCGGTTCAAGAGCACTTCCGCTTGATAGCCCACGTAATTCGCAGAGCTTTAATAATTGAGTTGCGGTTGGTTTAAACTCATCAGTTATGCAATCAACAGAGTTGCTGATTAAATTTACATCGCCAATAAACATGGCACCGTTTGGAATAAATTGCTGATTGTCTGCTTGCAGTATTACTTGCGGTTCTTGCACAACGACTAAATCACTTTCACGGCACAAGTAGCAAGCGTGATAAAGCTCCTGGCGATATGCATTAATTGCAATGTGGCATTCTTTATTGTTCGGAGCCTCGAGTGCCATGGCTTCAAAACTGCAAAACCCATAAGCTGGAATTTTTAAATCCCAACTCAATGTTTGCGCGGCCGCACATGCAATGCGTAGTCCGGTGTATGAGCCTGGTCCAACTCCAGCAACAATTCCAGTTAAATCCGAAGCAGTGCAGTCGACACTTTTTAACAGTAGGTCAATTTCAGCGAGCAGTAATTTTCCGCGGCCACCGGCAAATTCTCTGTGCACAGTTTTATTTTCTAATTGCACCGCAATAGATGCGAAACTGGAAGATGTTTCGATTGCGAGTAATGCGCTAGACATTTAACTAGGCAAGAATGCCATCGGCGTTGGCCGCTGTTTGCAGCTGGTCAAGCGCATTGGTGACTAAGTCACTGCTATTTGCTTCCACCATTAGGCGTAGCTTTAACTCAGTACCCGAAAAGCGCACAACTGTGCGGCCGAGTTCACCTAACTCGTGCTTAACTTTTTGGTCAGCAGCCATAAGTTGCGGCAATTCCTCGAGCGGCACTCGTTTTAAGGCGGCTAGATTGCGCAATTCTTGGGGCATGTCATGATAATTCTTGGCGAAGTCCTCGATGTCCAGTTTTGCAATAGACAGCTCGGAAAGCACCTTTAAGAGGGTGTAGAGCCCGTCCCCGCGGAAACCATGTTCGTTTCCGAACAACATATGCCCAGACTTTTCGCCACCTAAGTTCCAATTTTTTTCGCGCATTACTTTCGCGACGTGGCGGTCGCCAACTGGAGTGCGGTGCAATTTCATTCCACGTTGCTTGCACCACTGCTCAAGGGCTAGATTACTCATTACTGTTGCAGTAATTGTTGAATCATTTAAGGCACCACGTTGATTTAGTAGTTCGCCCAAGCCGGCCAGCAAGGCGTCGCCGTCAAGGATGCGACCGGTAGCATCGGCCAACATCCCGCGGTCGCCATCACCGTCAACGCTAATGCCAAGTTCACAGCCCTGTTCGCGCACTGCCTCTGACATTATTTCAGGATGCATTGCGCCACAGTTTAAGTTGATGTTGCTACCGTCTGGTCGGTCGTTGATGCACACCGCTTCGGCGCCGAATGCTTTTAGTAAACGCGGGCAAAGCTGTGACCAAGCGCCATTGGCGCAATCCACCAAGATTCGCTTGCCCGATAGATCGAGGTCAGGAAATGCTTGGGTGCGCAGCCAGGCAATGTAATCGCCGAGCAAACCCTTGGAACGTTTGCACTCACCGCTCTGTTCAGCCGCAGTTAGTTCGCAATCTGAAATCAAATCTTGTTCGAGCGCCAATTCGAATTGGCCGTCGCACTTTGAGCCGTTGGCGGCCAACAACTTAACTCCATTATCGTGGGCTGGATTATGCGATGCCGAAACTACGATTCCGGCGTTGAAGTCGCCTTCTGAACAAAGAAAGGCGACTGCCGGAGTCGGCGCTAAACCAACTACTTCCACATTTGTGCCGGCGGCGCACAAGCCTTCAGTGAGAGCGGCGCATAAGGTTTCACCACTTTCGCGTCCGTCGTGTCCAATAAGTACGCAGGCCTCATTGAACTCATTGATTAAACGTTGGCCCAATAATTGACCAAGCCGCGTAAGTGTACTTACAGTCAGTGGCTCTTGGCCGGCTAGGCCGCGCATGCCATCGGTTCCAAATAGTCGATTGCTCATGGTTGTTCAGCTCTCTTGGTCATGCGCACTACCGCATTTTCGTCAGCTTTAGGATTGATCTTTAAATGACTGATAAGCAGTGCACGAGTGCTTTGATCACTTATTCCAATTAAAGTCCACTGGACCGGCAAATCAAATTCATTCGCCTCAGCAGGTAATTCGGCCAGCGGTAGAAATAGGCGCAGATGTCTTTCCACCCATGGCAAATTGAATTCAATATTGCTCAGTTGTGGATGGTCGCCAAGTTCGGCAATCCACGTTTGTGGTGATGATTGTACATCCCAAACTCCTGCGGCTGGGGTGCCCATGCGTAAAAATTCTGAACTTAAAAATTCTACCGGCGTGCGGTTGTCCAAATTAATCGGAAGCACAACTTCGATTTGTTGGGGATTCATTTCTAATCCCGAGGCGCGTAATTCTTTGCGCAAAGAAAGTTGTCGCTTTATTTCATTGCGCGCCCCCGAAATTTTCAAGCTTTCAAAAATTGCCGGGCTACCACCGTTGCCATTTTCCCATAAATGCAATTGTTTTTCGAGATCATTGACGCGCCCGTAGGGGCCACTAATCGTTATTGCAGAAGCCGAAAGTTTTAGGTGCGCATTCAAGCTGTGATAGCCAGTCGCCGGGTCGCCGGATATTTTGATCAGCTGGGGACGGAGCATGATTTCGGTTGAATGGCGGCGGTCAAAGCGTAATTGCAATTTGTTTTGCAAGGCGCCAACCGATGACAATAAAAAGCGTGCATCTTCTTGGCGGCGCCAACGCAAATCGCTGGCATCAACTTCAATGGTGGTGCTTTGCTGGTTGGGACCGGGGTCGATGAAGCTGGCGGATGCGTCAAGGAAGGCCGATGGCTCGGATTCCATGAATAGTTCAATGCGACTGCGTTCACCTTTGAACCAGAAATGAGTTTCGCTGTCGGAGGAAGGCTTGGCAAGCTGCCAACCAGCGGGTGGGCGTATGGCCAAAGTGCCAAGTGCCGGCTGGCCGCTAGTCTCGACTTCGATAATCACTAAGCTGGCTGATTCTTGCACAGTGATTTTTTTGTTTACCAACCACCAAACAACAACCGCCAAACTCAGCGCAATAATTTTGCGGCTGGTATCGTTAAGAATGAAAAACTTAAGACGCGTTGGCATTATTTTGCTCCGGTTGTTCTTCTTGGTTAGCGTTATCGATTTCGGCCGGACTTTGTGGTGATTGCAATAATTCGTGTAGCTTGCTTTCAAGTTGTTCGTGAGGAATCGGGCGATGCATGACTCCTCCGGCGCAAAGTGAAATCTGGCCAGTCTCTTCGGAAACTACCAGAGTGACTGCATCACTTTCTTGAGTCAAGCCAAGCGCCGCGCGGTGGCGGGTTCCTAATCGTCCAAGTGATTCGCTGGCATCGGCAAGCGGTAATAAGCAAGCCGCTGAAAGTACTAAGTCGTCGCGAACAACCACGGCTCCGTCGTGCATTGGTGCGCCGGGAAAGAATATTGTTTCTAGCAGAATCGAACTAATCGGGGCATCTATATTGACCGCGTTCTCGCGGAAATGGGCCAGCGAAACTTGCCGCTCGAAAGCGATGAGTGCGCCAATGCGTTCGTTGGACATGCGTTGGGCAGCGCGCACAATGTCGGGAATAGCCTGTTGGGCTTCGGGTGAAGTGTCCAGAAAGCGAAACATTCCGGCGCGTCCGAAGCGCGAAATACCTTGGCGTAATTCTGGTTGAAACAGAATAAACAAAATCAAAACTAAGGCAGGAGCGACTTTGTTGAGCAGGTATCCAAGAACTGGAACGCCCGGGTAAACACTTAAGATTGAGAATAGAAAAAACGCAAAGATGAAGAATACAAAGAGCCCGCGCAAGATTCCAAAGCCGCGCGTGCTTCGTAAAAACCGCAACACCATATAAAAAACCGCTGTGAGCGTGGCGATTTCAATCAACATGCTCAGCGTGGTGCGGTCGGAAAGGTGTTGGAAGTCAATCATTGCGATGCTTCGTTGAAGTTATTTTTGTTTCTTGAATCGGTTAGCGTTGCTGCAGCGAAAGGCAGTGTTAATTGCGTCGATGTGTTCTGCGGCTTGATGAAGTCTAATTATTTCGGCACCATTATTCACACTTAAGCTGGCGGCGGCGGAAGTGGCCGCCTCACGTTGATGTGCTGGTCGTTGACCAGTAACTAAGCTTAAGAACGATTTGCGGCTCGGGCCACTCAGAATTGGGAATCCTAAGGCCCGTAGGTTGCCTAGTTTAGCTAGTAATTCACAACATTGCTCGGCTGTTTTGGCAAAGCCAAATCCGGGGTCGATAATGATTTGTTCAGATGCGACACCAGCCTTTAGTGCGGAATGGACGGCGACGCTCAATTCGTCAGCAATTTCGCCCAATAGGTGCTGGTATTGACAATGCTGTTGCATATCGGCGGGGGTGCCGCGCATATGCATTAGAACTGTAGGGCAGTTGGCTGCGGCAACGACGGCCGCCATTTGCGGATCGCCAAAAGCACTCACGTCGTTAATCATGGTCGCGCCGGCCGCTAAACAAGCGGAGGCCACCTCAGCGGAGCGGGTGTCAATTGAAATTGTTGCTCCCAGCGGTCGCAGCTCGGCGATTGCCGGAATTAAAAGTTCAATTTGTTGGGCGACGGAAACTGCTTGCGCGCCGGGCCTCGTGCTTTCCGCTCCTAAGTCCAAAATGCTGGCACCGTCGGATAGTAATTGGGTGGCCGCAGCAAGAACTTCTTTCGAAGAGTTGAGTTTTCCACCATCACTAAATGAGTCCTTAGTCAAATTCAAAATAGCCATAATGCGCGGAGCCTTGGGTGCGCTTTGAAAACAACGTCGACCACTATCGATGCGAGCGGTAATCCAGTCGGCCCCGCCCTGTTCGATTTTTGCAGTCGTGAAATTTAACTTCGGAAGCGGGAAATACTTAAAAGATCCATCGGCCAATTCATCGCCCAAGATTAGACCGTGTTCGAGCAGCTCAGTCGCTCTGATTTGTTGGGGAGCAGGCCCTCGCCACCAGCCATCAGCAAGTGGAATGGCGTGGTGCTTTTCTTGGTAGTGCGCTATTTCCCAGGGCCGCATGCCCTAAGTTTAGTCGCTCTGAAGCCGATCTTCAGTTGGCAAGGGAGGGGGTGCATTTTGCGTACGCAAATCGGCGACTTCAATGCTGTCGTAAATCAGCTTGCGCACCTCGTCCCCGGTGATGGTTTCGTAGAGGAGCAGGGCCTCGGCCACGCGGGTTGTTTGGTCTAATTTGTCCTTTAGAACTTCAGTAGCTTTGGCGTGGCTTTCCAAGGCAATGCGACGAACTTCCTTGTCAATATCAGAAACGGTTTCTTCTGAGTGGTCTTTGCCGACAGTGAATTCGGTCCCGAGGAATTCTGAACCACTGCGGTCGGCTAAGTTGACCGGGCCAACTAAGGTTGACATGCCCCATTCAGTAACCATGCGCTTGGCCAGACTGGTGGCCCGCTGAATGTCATTTGAAGCACCGGCGGTGATGTCATCACAGAACAATTCTTCGGCTACACGACCACCATATAGAACCGCCAACTCGGCCATCATTTGATTGCGAGTTAGGTGAAGCCGGTCTTTTTCTGGCAACATCATGGTGGCACCTAGAGCCATGCCACGCGGAATAATTGTGACTTTGTGCACTGGTGAAGTGCCATCGAGTTCGCAGTTAACCACTGCGTGGCCAGCTTCGTGGTAGGCGGTAATGCGCTTATCTTCAGGTTCCATGACGCGAGATTTTTTCTCACGACCAAATCGTACTTTGTCGCGCGCTTCCTCAAAGTCCTCTTGAGTGACACTATCACGGTCAGCCATAGCAGCGGTGATTGCCGCTTCATTCACCAATGCCGCAAGCTCGGCCCCGGAAAATCCCGGAGTGCCGCGTGCCACAACTCCCATGTCAACCATGGGATCCAAAGTTATCTGGTCGGCGTGGACAATGAGTATTTCCTGGCGGCCATTAACATCAGGTAGATCAATTACGATTTCACGGTCAAAGCGGCCTGGGCGCAATAAAGCGGGATCCAAAACGTCTGGTCGGTTAGTTGCGGCCATCAGAATGATGCCGTCGTCGGTGCCAAAGCCATCCATCTCAACCAAAATTGCGTTTAGAGTTTGTTCACGTTCATCGTGACCGCCACCCATTCCCGAGCCGCGTTTGCGGCCAACTGCATCAATTTCATCAAGGAATATTATGCAAGGCGCTGATTCGCGAGCGGTCTTGAATAAATCGCGCACTCGGCTGGCACCAACTCCGACAAACATTTCAACGAAGTCCGAACCACTAATCGATAAGAATGGCACATCGGCTTCACCGGCGATGGCCTTGGCCATCAGAGTTTTTCCAGTTCCAGGAGGGCCCACCAACAGTACTCCGCGCGGGATGCGTCCACCCAATTTCTTGAACTTTTTAGAATTTTTTAAGAACTCAATGATTTCGCCAACTTCATCTTTGGCTTCATCGATTCCCGCAACATCTTTGAAAGTAATATCAGATTTGTTGTCCTTGTTGTAAAGCTTGGCGCGCGAGCGGCTGAAGTTCATCATTCCGCCCATTCCGCCTTGACCCTTCATTTGGCGCATAAACAAAAACCAGAACAACACCACCAGCAAAAGAATCGGCCCAAAGGTCGAAAAGAAGAACAATGCCATTGAATTCTGTTCTTCGGTGGTCAGCGTACTAACGGTGTCAAAACTAAGGCCGTCCTCAATTTCGGCCCCCTTGTCGATGAGGACTGTACTCAATTGCAGTAGGTTAATTTCATCGCTGGCCGCGCCAACAACTTCAGCGTAATGCAGACCAGTGGAATCTGCGTAGTCAACAAAGAAGCGTTGACGAATAACGTCGCCGCCTGCAGGAGCTTCAGGGTTTAATAACTCGCGTAAACGAATTGGATAACCTTTTAACGGCCGCAAAGTGCCAGCCGCAACTTCTTCTAGGAAATTATTAATCGGGAAATTATCCGCACGTTCGCGAGCATTAATTTCGCGAATACGGTCTTTGATATCCGAGGTGTCGGTAACACTTACCGTAACTCGCGTTTCAGTTTCGCTGGTAGGAGTGTCACGGTGGGTGGCAACAACCGTGCCTGGCCCGTCAATAACCGGATTTTCAAGTTGCCCGGTGTAGAGTTCATACCAAAAGCGATCCTCGGAAATCTGTTTGGCGGGGGTGTCGGTGCCATACATGATTAATAGCAGCAGCATCATGCTGGCAACCATTAACACTGGCCCGATTCCGCGCCGCCCGGTTGGTTTTTGGTCCTCAGGTTGAGGAGAAGATGGTGGTTGTTGGTTGTCCATTAACTTGAGCTGTCATCGGCTGCGATGCCAGCATTGATTTCTATTACGATTGACTCCGCCATCCAATCGATGATTTCTGCGAGAGCGGAGTAAGGATCTTCATCGGCACTCGGTAAAAATTCTAAAGTTTGGTCTATTTTGCCTTGGGCAATGAGCCTTCCGGCGCGGGTTTCAAGAGACCAGCTAACCGCTAGTGAGGAAGTTCCAAGCAGAGCGCCGCCGGTGCGGTCGCGAACTGGCGCGGAACGGAAGGCATCAACGATGCTTGACTTAAGGATTAGGTCAGCACCACGATGATTCAATCTGACATTTAATAAAGATTGAATGTCTTCTCGTAATGATTCAGCAAGATTTACTTCCAAACTCCGCCAATTGGTGTGGTTTTCGGGGATTTGCACGTCCACAGTTCGTCCACCACCGACATTCGGATTAACCACAGCATAGCCACATCCATAGCTCAGCATTAAGGCTGGCATTAAAAGGATGAACAGTCGCGGAAATTTCATTTACTCGAGGTCTTCGTCCGGCAGCGATTCAAGCTTTTGGCGTGCTAGATTAGAAACTTTGGTGCCGGCGCGCGTAGATGCTTCCAAGTAGTGAGCACGTGCACCCCGGAAATTACCAATAGTTAAGTAGTAATCGCCAATTTTTAATTCCCGTTCTGCAGATATTTCCTCAAGCTCAGCAGAAACTAAAACTGCTTCATCTTTAAACAAACCAGTTGGGTAAGCAAGTAGGTAATGCTCAATTTGACTACGCGCTTCCTCGATTAATTTTTCTTCTAGCCATGGGCCAGTAATGCGCTCGTATGCGCACATGCCTAAACGATAGGTCGCCAAATCAGTAAACTCACTTCCAGGGTGCTCTTGCAGAATGACTCGATAGGCATCGGCTGCTTGATTAAATTGGCGGTCGTCAAAAAACCAATTGGCAGTTATTGCCAAGGCCTCACCAGCCCAGGGGCTGCGCGGCGCCCATAGAGCGAGGTCCATTAGCACCCGCGCGCCGCGAGTGCGGTCTGGGAAAATCCCAAATGCGCGGCGTTCTCCATTTATCAACTGTAGTCCGGCACCGAACAAACGCTCTTCGACACGCTCTGAAGTGCTCGCCGCGCCACCAAATAACAGAAACTCTTGGTAGTGAAGAATTGCTGCATCCCAATCTTCAAGCTCCCAGGCAATATCACCGGCCAGCAAGCTATATGAGTTTTGGCTGTGACGGTCAAAGTGCTCCCGTTCACGGTCACGTAGTGCACGATTGGCGGCTGGGTATTCTCCGGCGGCAAATAATTCCTGGGCCTCGTTCAAATCGGCATAGCCAAATGGAACCGTAGGAATGGATGAACACGCTCCAAGTAACAGGATTGCGCTACTGAGGGTGGTCTTAATTATTGGCAACTTCATGATTAGTTATGGGGCGCAAATGTTTGCGCAGAGGTTTCCATGCACGCGGCGGGCGTTCAAGGTGGAAATGCATGAACTGACCCAATATTGTAAGTGCTTCCTCAATTGTTTCGTCTTTTGCTTGCAACTCCAAATCAGGTTGGGAGCGGGCCAAGTCGAGTAGGCGCAAGACTTCAGCAGAAACTAAAGTCGCTTGGCCAAGCGGCCGCTGACAGCCGGGCTCCAAAACTCCTCCAGCTTCAAAATCGAACCATAATTTGTCGTTGAATTCGGATTCGGGCAACAGGTGTGGCGAGAGTCCGAGCAGATCGAGGGCTTGGATTAACGCCGAGCACATTAACGCCTTTATTTCACAACCATTGGCCAAGCTTTCTAAGCGCTTTACTAAAAAAATAAAACTCGCGCTCGACTCTTGCCCCGAGGGTGCTGCCAGTTCAGCTAGTTCGCCCAGCACCCCGGCGGCGGCCAGCTGCTCGGGACTCTTAGAAAGACCCGAAAGTCGATTCAATAAGTTGGCCTTGTACAGAGATTGCATATCGGCACCTTTTCGCGAGGAAAATTCAATTTCGACTAAGGCCCAAGTGTCAAGCACTCCCATCATGCCGGACTTTGCTTTATAAGCCCCTTTGGCCAACATTGCCAAGGTGCCATGGGTAGGGGTCAATACACGCACTGCCAGCGAACTTTCAGAGTAAGGCCAGCGTCGCAGAACAATCGCCGGGGTCGTTTGGCGTTTCATTCTTCCAAACCTGCTTGAGTGCTAAGTACGCGAACTCGCTGGACGCGGCGGTCATCAGCCTCAATAACTTCGAACTTAAAATCGTCCAAAAAAATTGTCTGGCCAACTTTTGGTATACAACCACATCGGTCGAATAAAAAACCAGCCAATGTGTCGAAATCCTCATCTTCTGGAATCTTACATTCCAACTCTTCATTTAAGTCGGAAATGGCAGTGCGGCCATCCACGACAATTTCATTCTCACATATTCGCTGATGAAAAAGTGCCTCGTCGGCGGGGTCGTGTTCGTCCTCGATTTCGCCAACAATTTCTTCGAGTAAATCCTCAATCGTAACTACCCCCGCAGTGCCGCCATATTCATCAACCACCACGGCTAAGTGCACGCGGCGCTTACGCAATTCCTCCAATAAAGCCGGAACACGCATAGTCTCAGGCACAAAGAAGGGTTTGCGGGAGCAGTCAGTGGCTGAGTATTTACTTAAATCTTTTTCATCATGAAGAAGTTCAAGTACATCTTTTATGTAAAAAATTCCGATGACATGATCGATGTCGTTTTCAAAAACGAGTAGGCGCGAATGTCCATCTGCGCGCGATTTTTCTAAAGCCGCCATCAGTGGAGTATTTGCCGCAATCGCGCATAGGTCGGTGCGTGGAGTCATAACTTCAGCCGCGTCAGTTTGCGGCAATTCAATCACGTGACCAATCATGCGTCGTTGATCTTCGGTTAGTTCTTCTTCGCCGTCTTGAGTTTGGGCCACCTGAATTAAGTCAGCGGCCAAGCCATCGCCGGCGCTACGTTCAGGGTCGGCACCAACTAAGCGCAATCCGGTATGGATTAATCCGGTTGCAGGTCGTAGAAAAAGTGACAGCACGCGCAATGCTGGTAAAAATAGCAGGCAAAATTTAATTGCTCGGCCGCGCGTAATTAAAGAAGGGAATCCTTCCAAGAGAACGCCTGAAGTAATTGCCGCTGCGGTCCAAACTTGCCAGCGTAGGCCGAGTTCTAAGTCGAGCGTCGATTGCAAAACCATGGAGGCCGCCGCCACCACGCAGGTCAAACGCAATAATCCCGCGGCAGCAACTAAGTGGTGACGCGGTTCGCATTTGCCGATTACACTTTCGCGCCGCCGCTTGGGGAGCTGTTGAAGGAGTGAGTCACGTAAGGGTGATGACAGCAGTGCACGCAACCCGCCTAATACTGCGCCAATAAAGACCAGTAAAAGTGGAAAAATCAGGAATTGCTCCGGGGAAAGCGGGGTGGCTGTCGGTATGACCATTGCTATGTATGACGATTGTATAGAGTTGGCATTACAAGAAAATTTATGGTTATTATTTGGCATGTCCAAAACCCCCTGCCAACTGCAGTACCAAGGGATTTCGGAGCTCCATACCATGGACTCTGGATTGCTTAGAGCGGTGCGCGCCGACGAACTTGAATCGCTCAAAGTGATTAAAGATGCAGCGGTAGTGGTGGATAGTGGTGTAATTACGGCGATTGGCGGCATCGAGGAGATAACCGCGGCGTACTCACCAGAAAAAACCATCGACTTGGGTGGGCAATTACTGGTGCCAGGCTTAATCGATGCCCACACCCACCCAGCTTTTGTGGTCGGGCGCGCCGAGGAGTTCGATTGGCGCGCCGCCGGTATTTCATATGTTGAAATTGCTAAACGTGGTGGGGGAATTTTGTCCAGCGTGGCCGCCGTGCGCGCGGCCAGCGAAGAACAATTAACGCAAAAAGTGGTGGAGCACTTTCAGCGTATGCAAGCTTGTGGGACCGTCGCTTGCGAGGCGAAATCTGGCTACGGCCTAACGGTTGCCGATGAGCTCAAGTCCCTGCGCGCGATTGCCGCCGCCGCCGCCCACACCAAAATGGAGGTTTTTCCAACTTTTCTGGGAGCTCACATGATTCCTCAGGAGCACAAGGAGCAGCCAGACCGCTGGTTGGAAATCCTGTGTGAGGAAGGGCTGCCCGCGGCCAAGGATAGTGGCTTAGCTCGCGCGGCCGATGTTTTTGTTGAAAGTCACGCGCTTAACCTAGAGCGTTCATCTCGTTATTTGGTGCGTGCAAAGGAACTTGGATTTGCGTTGAGAATTCACGCCGATCAATTTGAAGCTCTGGGAGCAGTCGATTTAGGAGTGGAGTTAGAGGCCGAATCGGTAGATCACCTCGAGGCTCTCAACGATACGGGGCTCGCAAGTTTGGCCACGAGCCAATCTACATTTGCGGGCCTTTTGCCCGCTGTACCGCACTTTTTACGCCAAAACGCCGATGCCCCAGCTGGCAAATTACTGCGCGCCGGAGTGCCCTGGTTCGTGGCCACCGACTTCAACCCAGGATCTTGCTATAGCCTAAGCCTCCTTGAGGCGGCCCATTTTGCGCGCGTTCGGCTGTGTATGAGCGCCCAACAAGTGCTGGCCGGCATGACCACCAACGCCGCCTACAGTCTCGGCGCCGGCGACTACTTGGGGCGGATTGCCCCCAACTACAAGGCGAAATTCACCGCGCTGGCAATTTCAGACATATATCACTTTGGATATAGCTTCGGCGAAAACTACGCAAGTTCCTTGGGAATAAGCTCTTGAGTCGTGCTAGGATAGTCCTAACCATAAATAGGAGGTATCCATGACAGCAATAAAAAACTTAGTCGGTAAGCAAGAGCGCGTGGTCTTTGTGGATCAAAATGTAAGCGTTCGTGACGCAGCCAAAGCGATGGCCCAAAGCAATGTGGGTTGCACCGCGGTAATGAATGAAGGCCTGTTGGTCGGCCTTTTCACTGAACGCGATGTGCTTAAGCGTGTGTTGCTGCAAGACCTTGATGTCGATGAAGTGTTAGTCGGCGATGTGATGACCCGTGAAATCATCACCATTGACGGCGAGACTGACATTCGTCTGGCGCGCAACTTAATGAAAGATCGCCACATTCGTCATTTGCCGGTAATCGAAGAGGCGACCGGTACTTTGATTGGGGTTTTGAGCATCCGTGATTTGGTGCTCGAAGAGATAGCTGAAGTGCAGAAATATTTGCACTTGGAAGAAAGCTGAAACTGACCCATTGAATGGGGTCAGAGGGTAGAATCATCGGTTCGGAAACACCTCCGAACCCATGGCAAATTCCCCAGTTGTAATCGTTAGCGCTGTCCGCACGCCTATCGGGCGTTATATGGGCGGCTTGAGCAAGTTGTCGGCACCGGATCTCGGTGAAGTCGCCGCACTTGGTGCACTAGCCGCTGCCGGCGTTGAAGCCGAAGCGGTTGAAACTTGTTATTTCGGCCATGGTCGTCAGGCCGGTTGCGGGCCCAATCCCGCTCGCCAAGTAGCGATTCGTGCCGGTGCACCAGAAACATCGGCGGCCGCGACCATTAACCAAGCTTGTGCATCGGGAATTAAATCGATTCAGTTGGCGGCGGATGACATCGCGCTTGGACGAGTGAAAGTTGCCCTGGCCGGCGGCATGGAATCAATGTCGCGCTTGCCATTTATTTTGGACCGCATGCGAGAAGGTTATCGGCTTGGTCACGGCAAGGTCGTCGACCTTATGTATAAGGATGGATTTCAGTGTCCGATTTCCAACATGATTATGGGGGAGACTGCGGAATTACTTGCTCAAGAGCGCAACATTAGCCGCCAACAACAAGATGAATTTGCATTGCGTAGCCAGCAGCGCGCGCAAGCCGCAATTGAATCTGGCCGTATGGTCGAGGAAATTGTTCCAGTAACTGTTAAATCGCGCAAAGGTGATGTGATTATCGATAAAGATGAACATCCGCGCGCTGGTGTAACTTTAGAAAAGTTGGCCAAGTTGCCGCCAGTTTTTGATCGTGAAATTGGCACTGTTTCAGCTGGTAACTCGTCGGGAATTACCGATGGTGCCGCGGCACTTTTAATGATGAGTGCCGATGAAGCTGAACGCCGCGGCTTAACTCCGCTGGCAACATTTGCGGCCAGTCACATTTGTGGCACCGACCCTAAACGAATGGGGCTTGGCCCAGTGCCGGCAACTGCCGCACTTCTTAAAAAAACCGCTTGCAGTCTTGACGACTTCGGTTTAATTGAATTGAATGAAGCATTCGCCGCGCAAGTGTTGGCGTGCTTACAGGAAATGCCCATCGAGGACGAACGCCTAAATGTAAATGGTGGCTCGATAGCTCTGGGGCACCCCATCGGAATGACTGGCGCGCGCTTCGTCGTCACTCTCCTTCACGAAATGCGTCGCCGCGAAGTAAAGCGCGGACTAGCCACATTGTGTGTCTCCGGCGGACTAGGAATGTCTGCCATCTTTGAAAGAAATTAATGAACAATCAAAACAAGATTCTAATTCTTAGCCTTTGTTGCGCGGCTTTTGCTTGCGCCAAAGTTGAAGAAACTCAAACTGCGCGCGGAACCAGCGCAACCACTGAAATCAAACGCGGTGGCGACCCTGCTGAAGTGTTGCGTGAAGAAAGTAACGCCGATGGTGCCGCTGCCTTTGCTGATGCCGCTGAGCAAGCAGTTAACGCGGTCACTCCACCAGTTAACCCGAACGCCTTCGATAAAGCAAACTACCAACCGAAGAAAACTCCCATGTATAACTTTGAAGATGAGGGCGCTTGCAGTGATGAACAGCTGGCCAACTATTGGGTAGAAATTGATTGCAGTGTTGACGGAAAAGACGTTGGCAAAATTGCGATTGAGTTATGGCCAAGCAAAGCTCCAAATCACGTGCGTCGTTTTTTACGTCACTGTGATGAAGGCTTTTACGATGGAACGAAATTTCACCGCATCGTGCGCGAATTTATGGTGCAAGGCGGCGACCCCACTGGAACCGGTGCCGGCGATGGCCCGCACGGCAACTTGAAAGCCGAATTCAGCAAAGAGCTTGAATGGGCCCACGGCTACGGCGTGCTCTCAATGGCGCGCGGCGGTGGCAGTGAAGATAGTGCATCGTGCCAATTTTTTATCTGTAACGCCGAGACTCCAAGCGTTTGGAATCTCGATGGCAAATACAGTTCCTTTGGCAAAATGACTGCCGGCGTTAGTGCTTTAGAGGCAATGTCTGATGCGCCAACGCTGCGTGATGGTCGCGAAAACTCCAAGCCAAAAGTCGAGGTGCTCATTAAATCTGCCAAAGTAATGGAAGGCGCTGCACCTAGTGGTGAAAAGATTGAGCGTCCGCAACCTGACTTCGGTGGCCAACCGGCAGTGGTTGAAGTACAACATATTTTGCTTTCTTTTGCCGGTGCTAATCCACGCATTCCAGCTACGCGTACTCGCGAAGAAACCGAAGCCTTGGTTAGTGACATTGTTAAACGCGCGCGCGCCGGCGAAGACTTTGTCGCAATGTTGATTGAACATTCTGATGATCCGGTACAACCTGGTGATAAGAACCCGGGGATTTACAAATTGCTCAACACGGGTGCTTTTGAAACTCCTGACCGCGCTTCGATGGCAATTCTTGAAAACGCCCAAAAGGAATGGGACAGCACAATTAAAGATTTGCAAGCCAAACTTGGTGCTGGCGAAATCACTCAAGAACAATTGCAAGAACAAGCCAACGCACTGCGCACACGCTTGATGGCCTTGGTCCCTAAACAAGCAGTGCCGCGCGAACAAATGGTTCCAGGTTTCTCAAAGACCGCTTTCGAATTGGAAGTTGGTGAAATTAAAGTCTGCGACTACCACAAAACCGATTCACCTTTTGGCTTCCACATCATGAAGCGCCTTAAGTAAACCACCAACCCCTTAGAACAATGACCGATTACAGCGAATACGAAAACTCTCAACTCGAAAACTTGTGTGTAGATATCGAGGTTGCCGTTGGCAGCCGCGATGGTGGCACAATTACTTTAGAATTTTGGCCAGAGGCCGCTCCGCAAACTGTACGCAACTTTTTGCGTTACGCTAGCGAAGGCTTTTACGATGGAAAAATTTTCCACCGCGTGCTTTCAGGATTCATGATTCAAGGTGGGTGCCCACTTGGAACTGGAACTGGGTCTGGCGATTACGGAATGATTGCCGGTGAATTCAATAATGACCGCAAGTACAGCCACCAGCGTGGTGTAATTTCAATGGCCCGTTCCGCTGAAAAGAACTCGGCTTCATGTCAGTTCTTTATCTGCCACGGCGATGCTTCATTCCTTGATGGCGACTACGCAGCTTTCGGTTACATGACCGAGGGTGGAAACGCATTAGATGCAGTTGCTGGAGTTAAAACAACTGGAATGGAAAACAGCACACCGATTGAAAAGTGCGAAATCAAAAAGATGTCGGTGCGTGAAAAGGCCACAGCATGAACGATCAAGTCCAAACTGAAGAGGTCGTCTCCGTTGAAATCTGGAGTGATGGCGTTGCCAAGTTAACCATCGAACGTGAAGCGGCGTTAAACGCCTTGAACATCGATGTGTTAATAAGTTTGCGTGACGCGGTAATTGATTGTGCTGAATCTGATGACGTAAAGGTAATCGTTATCACTGGAAGCGGTGACAAAGCCTTTGTGGCCGGTGCCGATATCGCTGAAATGGCTGATATGTCGCCGCTCGAAGCGCGCGACTTTAGTCATCTTGGTCAAGACACTTTCGCAACCATTGAAGCTTGTCCAAAACCAACCATCGCGATGGTTAATGGTTTTGCACTTGGCGGTGGCATGGAGCTTGCATTGGCTTGCCATTTGCGTGTTGCTTCAACTAAGGCTAAGTTTGGACTGCCTGAAACAAGTCTCGGATTAATTCCAGGCTTTGGCGGTACGCAACGTTTGGCGCAACTTGCCGGCGCGGGTGTCGCTCGCGAATGGATTCTCTCTGCTGATATGTTCTCTGCGCAAGAAGCTCACCGAGTTGGCGTAGTTAATCGCTTAGTGGAAGCCGATGAACTTGAAAACGCTACTCGCCAACTTGCGCAAACAATTGCCTCGCGCGGTGAGCTCGCATTAAAAACTGCTAACGAAGTAATTCGTTTCGGTTTAGAAGTTGGTCAATCAGAAGGTGAAGCTTCTGAGGCTGACAATTTTGGATTGCTCTTCTCAAATGAAGAAGCACGCGAAGGCTTAAAAGCATTCGTCGAAAAACGTAAACCAAACTGGTAAATTAAAACGGCCTTGAGCGTGGCCTAAACGTTCCACATCCCATGCAAAAAGAACTCGTCATTGTTGGTGGTGCACGCACCCCAATGGCCGAATACGTCGGCACTCCCGGCTACGGCCTATTTAAAAATGTGACTGCGCTTGAACTCGGCGCAATTGCCGCAAAAGGCGCATTAGAGCGTTCTGGCGTGGCCGCAGATCAAATCGATCATGTGGTTATGGGCAATGCTTTGCAGACCAGTGCCGATGCGCTTTACGGCGCGCGCCACGTCGGTTTGAAAGCAGGGATTCCATTAGAGGTTCCGGCGCTGACGGTTAATCGTTTGTGTGGTTCGGGAATTCAATCGGTGGTCGATGCCGCGCAACAGATTTTGTGTGGTGATTCGGAAGTTGTGTTGGCCGGTGGCATGGAAAATATGTCGCAAGCTCCCCACGTAATCCGCGGCGCGCGTGAAGGTATGCGTTTTGGAATGCCTCCACAAATTGAAGATTCCTTATTCGCAAGCTTGATGGATACAAATTGTGGCTTTTACATGGCACAAACTGCCGAGAATTTGGCCAAGGAATACAGCATCACTCGCGAACAGCAAGATGAGTTTGCTTTGCGTTCTCACCAACTTGGTGCGGCCGCGGTGGCTAATGGTTTGTTCGCCGACGAAATTGTGCCGGTCACAGTTAAGAAGGGGCGTAAAGAAATTGTGGTTGAAACTGACGACCACATAAAGCCCGACTCAACACTTGAAGGTTTAAGCAAGTTGCGCGCCGCCTTTGGAAAAGAGGGCACGGTAACTGCCGGTAACGCTTCGGGAATTGTTGACGGTGCTGCGGCCATCATCATCACAACTGCTGAACGTGCCGCTGCCGAAAATTGGACGGTGCGCGCCAAGATTCGTTCATGGGGAATTAGTGGTGTTAAGCCAGAGACTATGGGTTTTGGCCCAGTCCCATCAATTCAACAAGCTTGTCAAAAGGCCGGAGTAAGCGTTGCTGATATTGATTACTTTGAAATCAACGAGGCATTTGCCGCGCAATACTTAGCTTGTGAAAAGGCACTCGGTCTTGACCGCGATAAGTGCAACGTAAATGGTGGTGCCGTGGCCATTGGTCATCCACTTGGCGCAACTGGAACACGCTTGTTGCTAACCCTGTGCCATCAACTGGAGCGCGGCAACAAACAACTCGGTATGGCTTCGGCTTGTATCGGTGGCGGTCAAGGAATCGCCATGTTGCTCGAACGTTAATTAATAAGCTGATGGTGGACGACCTGCGCGCTGGGATTTATCTAGTCGCCTGAAGATCGAAATGTTGCCATAGCCCTTGAGCGAGTGTTAATTGCACCCTTGCGCGGTCTAGGTTTTGCCCTGGACGGGTGGCTTTAAAGTAATTATCACCCTGTAAGTAGTCGTTCAAAAACCGTGCGCCGAGTTCAAGTGCAATAATAAATCCTGAAAGCGGCAACAATTCTTTCTCCAGGTCACTGAGGATTTTTCCGCTGCCGCGTAGAAAACCGCGCATCAATGCATCGCAGTATTCCGGGATTACTTTTACTTTGCTTAGATCTTGTTGATCTTCTTTAGCCTGAGAGCACATGCTGCGTAGTATGTCTCCAAAATCGAAAAGGGCACTACCTGGCATCACGGTGTCGAGGTCCACTACACAAATAACTTCGTCATTTTGTGCGTCGAATAAAACGTTAGAAATTTTTGTGTCATTGTGCACCACCCGCATTGGTAATTTCTTATTGTCAAGTAAATCGCAAATTAACGCGGCTTCCTGTGTATGTGAAAAAATATAATTTAATTCTGATTCAACTGCTTCGGCACGGCCGCAAGGATTGTCTTTGACAGTTTGTTGCAATACTTTAATTCGTTGACGGGTGTCGTGGAAACCGGGAATAACCTCGTGAAGTGGTGGGTTTGGCAAATCACTAAGTAAGCGGGTGAAGTGGCCAAATGCTTGCGCGGCGGCTTCGGCTTGGTCGGCAGATTCAGCTTCCATACGGGCGGTGGTGCCTTCAATGAATGGGTAGAGTCGCCAACAATCGCCGTTCTCGTCGGTGTGCCAGTCCAAGTCGTCAAGGGTTGGAATAAGTTGTAAGAAGGCCAAGCCCGGAGCGCGTTGCGAAACGAACCGCGTAACTCGCGCAACGTTTTCCATGACCTTTTCAGGTTCGGGGAAAACTTGGCTATTAACTTTTTGCAAAAGAAACTGCCGCCGCCCATCCATACGCAAAAATTCTAGTAAATAAGAGTCATTGATATGACCACCGGCCCAAGTTGCAATTCCGGTTAATTCGCCACGCACCAGAAAGGCGTCAGCGATTTGCTTTATTTCGTGGCTGGGGTAGGAGAGTGTTGGCATTTGGTGGGGAGGCAAGTTTAGCTAAGAAACGGTACAATACTCGGCTTAAACGGAAAGAAAAAGCATGGAAAACTCACAAGCATGGCCGCCGCAAAATGTGCAACTCAACCCAGAGAAGCGCGTCCTCTTTTTGACCAAGAACTTGGAGCTGATTCGTCAGCAGTTGCATGAAGGGCTTAATTTACGCATGGAAGATTTGTCGATTGACGATTTGTTGGATGATATCAACACTGACGTGATGACTCCGGCATGGGTTTGCTTTGACCACTTACCGGCCGAGATTGCCAAAAATGCTTACGCGGGTTTGGTTGACGCAAATGGTCAGCGGGTGATTGGTCCACGTGAGTTAATGGATGGTAACTTCGAGGCGATTGTTTCGGGAATGCGTAAGGGGACTGGTTCTAGTCGTGAGACTGCTGCTCAATGTGAACGCTGGTCAGGTGTACGCTATGTGTTCGCCGCGTCCTTTGCGCCAATTCACGAGCGCAACAACTTGAACTTGGGGCAGTTGATGGGTGACCATGAAATGCTAACTCGCCTACAAGCTGGCAAATCTTTGCCGTTGGAAAGTTTTACCAATAAATATGATCCGGTCACTAAGTTAATTATTGAAAATGGTGGCTTGTTTAATTTTTCGCGCAAAGTTCAAGTCGGCGAAATTGAATTGCCACCCAATGCCACTGGTCAGCAAGCAATGACGATGGCCGAAAAAATGATTGCCGCGCGAATGTTGAATCCTGGCGCTGATGGTCGTTTCGTGGCCGCCGATGATGCCGTCTTGGCTAATGTCGATGCCGGCTTTAGCCATGAATTTACAACTGCTCAAGTTCACGTGTTTTTGCAAGAAGAGTATGGCGATGATTATCAAGTAAAGAACGCTGACAAGTTGGCAGTCTTTGAAGATCATCTTTTGTACGCCGATGGCGTTGCGCGTTTTGCACCCTTCGTGGAAAAGATTCAAACTATGCGCGATTTGCAGCGCGAGTTCCAAGAGCACACTAATGTACGTGATTATCAAGCGCGTGATGGTGTCAGCCCGGGAATATGCCATCAAATCGCCCGCGAAAAATTCATTGATCCGGGTGATTTCGTGCAAGCTACAGATTCGCACACCTGCATGGGCGGTGCATCGAATGCCCTGGCCTATGGAGTTGGTGCTACTGAGTACGCCGCACTTGCACAAAGTGGTTTTACTTTTGTGCGCGTGCCGGAAAGTATTCGCTTTGAATTGACCGGCGTACTAAGTGAGGCTTGCACTGCTAAAGATGTAATTCTGCATATCTTGAACACTTTCGCCAAGCGCGAAGATACCTTGAACCGCTCAATGGAATTTGGCGGTTCAGGATTAGCGAGTTTGTCGGTTGATGAACGCGCCACCTTGTGCAACATGGCAACCGAATGCACTGGCCGCACTGGGATCTGCGAAGGCGATGATGCTTTGGCTGAATGGTTGGCCGATCGTCGTCCTGGAAAAACTAGCGAAGAAATTGCCGCGACCTTCGTTGTGCCCGATCAAGGCGCGACCTATGCCGGGGGAGTACATCAAATTGACTTGGCAGAAATAAAGGCAATGGTTGCCGAGCCAGGCGATCCAACTTATGGCAAAAACATTGATGACTTGGCAGAAATACCAGTGGATATCGCCTATGGTGGTTCTTGCACGGCCGGCAAAATCGATGACTTTGCGATGTATGCCAAGGTTTGTGCCGAAGCTCTAAATGCTGGATTAAGTGTCGCAGATGGCACCCAATTCTTTATTCAGTATGGCTCAAAAGAGGTTCAAGAGTATGCCCACCAACAAGGTTGGATAGACATCTTCGAGCGCGCTGGGGTAAAACTAATCGAGCCCGGTTGCGGCGCTTGCATTGGTTGTGGTCCAGGAGTAAGTGATGCTTCTGAACAAGTAACGGTGTCTGCCATCAACCGAAATTTCGCCGGCCGCTCTGGTCCTGGCAAAGTGTATTTAGCAAGCCCACTAACGGTTGCCGCCTCCGCTTTCACCGGCAAACTAGTCGCTTATAAAGCGGGCTTGTTTGCTGCGTCAGAACGATTGGCCTAGCGGTAACTGCCGTCGGGAATTACTTGCGGCAAGTTGAACCGTGGGTCGTGCATTAATGACCAACCAAGAACATCAGTGTTTTGAACTTGGCTGGGAGTGCAAGGTTCCCATTCGTTATTGATGTCATTGCAGCGTCCGCTGTAATCTTGAGCACCAAGAATTGAAGTTAGCAGCCAGTAAAAATATTCGGTAACTTGGCATCCATAGTCACAAGTTTGGTCATCGTAATGGTACCAGGCGCTAGACGGGTAATTGTTTGGGACATTAATGAAGCGGCCGCCGCGGGCGACATCCATGGCATCGGCAATTTCAGTGTTGGTTGAAGTGCCGAATACATTTGGATAGGCACCTGCCCAACCATAATCAGAAATCAAGTGGAGCACTTCCTCTAAAGTTGCATCGAATCCGGCGGCCGAACTACCACCTGGGCGACATTCAAATGCAAACAATTCTTGGAAGCGGAATTTATCCAAAAAACTTCCATATTGATTGAAAATTTGGTTGGCTTCGTTTTCATTTTTAAACATGAGCATTGCCGCCGGTTTGCGATGGTTGACCATTGCATTTACTACGTTGGGATCATCGACGACCCCGTCTTCATCGTTGTCCAAATATTGCGCCATTACATTTGCCATGTGTACAAACTTGGCCTTGGACACCGAGTTCGAAGCCACCACGTGGACTCCAAAAACATTGGCATATTGATACTGTGCGCGCTCGGGGGCATCGGTCATGCCAAGCAGCAGGGCACAAATGAGGGTGGTGACGAGGGCTTTCATGCATCTATAATATGCCCAGAAATGAGTGCTGACGACCAAAATAAAACTTTCGCCACTGCGGTTAATTGCATGGATGGCCGCGTTCAGGAGCGAGTTACTGCATTCACCCGCGAACGCTTTGGCGCCGATTGGGTGGACATGGTGACCGAAGCTGGGGCCGTGGCCAACATAAATCAAGGTGTGCGCATGCACGTCAAGATTTCAGCTGAAGCTCATTCCTCTAAGGGATTGGTAGTCGCCGCCCATAGTGAGTGTGCTGGAAATCCGGTGGACGACGAGGTGCAAAAGCATCAGTGTGTGCAAGCCGCCGAGTTGCTTAAAGCAGATTGGCCAGAGTTAGAAGTTGTGCCAATTTGGGTTCCGCTCGATGGCGAAATTGAGCTGCTTTAGTGTTGTCTCCGCGACCTTTTATTAAGCGATCATTAGTTATCGCCACTGCCTTAGTGTGGTAATCCCATTGCTTGCTTACCCTGAAGTGGCATCTTTATCCGCACCGATTTTAGGCCCGTGGTCGGGAGCCGCTTGGGGCCACGCTTCGTGCAGTTGCAACATTGGAAATATGTACGGCCTGGGTCCGCTAAGCTTGATGCTGTTGTTGGGCACTGCTTACTCGGTCTTAAAAGTTACCCGGCCAACGCTTTCAAAAATTGTTCGCACTGGTTTTGTTGTAGCACTTATATGGTGGTGCTTGCTTAGCCTAGTTGGAATGGCCAATATGAGTTGAGCAAGTCGGTTAGTTGGGCAACTTTATCAGGATTAAGTTCAGTTAAACCGTGTTGTTCGCCAAAGTCACCGGCGAAAATCCCCAAAAATGTAGACGTTCGCGTTACAATACTGGACTTGGAAATACCCCAAATCATGACAAATCCCCACAAAATAGCTGTTCTTGCCGGTGATGGAATCGGCCCTGAAGTTGTCCGCGAAGGTCTGCGAATCCTCAAATTTGCCGCTGACCGCTGGAATTTTAACTATGAACTAACCGAATACCCATACGGTACCGACCACTGGTTGGCCACCGGCGGCGAAGATGGCGGTGAGATTTTTCCAGACGAAGCTTTTAATGAAGCTCAACAGCATGACGCACTATTGCTTGGCGCAATCGGCGATCCTCGTGCCCCGATTGGTTTAATTGAGCGTGGTGTTATTGGCAAGCTTCGTTGGGAAGGTGGTCTCTACATTAACCTGCGTCCGATTAAGTTGTTTGATGAACGTTGGTGCCCGCTTAAAGATAAGTCACCATCTGATGTGGATATGGTGATTGTGCGTGAGAACACTGAAGATGCTTATGTTTTTCCAGCCGAGTTTGAAGATAAGGGTGGCCCTAACGAAATCGCATCACAACCAATGCGTTACACCCGCGCTGGAACTGAACGAGTGATTCGTTACGCCTTTGAATTGGCAATGACACGCCCGCGCAAAGAGTTGTTGTTAATCGACAAGGCCAATGCGGTGCGTGCCCAAGATATTTACACTCGTGTTTTTGACGAGGTGGCCAAGGAGTATCCAGAAGTTAAAACTGATCATGCTTACATCGATGCCGCATGTATGTGGATGGTTAAAAACCCAGAGTGGTTTGATGTTGCGGTTACTACCAACTTGTTTGGTGACATCATCACTGACCTCGGTGCCATGGTGCAGGGTGGAATGGGCGTTGCTGCATCTGGCAACATTAACCCAGGACACTTCTCCTTGTTTGAGCCAATCCACGGCTCGATGCCTAAGGCTACTGGTAAAAACACGGCCAACCCAATTGCGACCATTAACGCAGTAGCAATGATGCTCGAGCACCTAGGTGAAAGTGAGGCCGCTAACGCGGTGGAATCAGTTGTTGCTGAACTTCTCCAGTCACCCAAAGTAAAAGGCCTAAAGGCCGGACTACATTCGACCTCGGAGTGGGGCGACATGGTGCTGGAACAGTTGAGTGGCGTGACTGTTTAAGTAATCTAGGCCACGCTAAAGTAGCAGCCATGTCTTTGGCTCCGCTCGCACGCAAATGGCATCGGCGCTTGTCGGTGTTGGTGGGGGTGCAACTGTTGTTATGGACAGTTTCTGGATTTGTTTGTTGGGCAATTTTTCTCCCAATTGAAGAAGTGCGCGGCAATCACCTTGTAAAGGGTGGCGAACAGACTTTAGTCGAAAGTGTGCTTGCTGAGCCTCCTGCTCTTAGTGAGCAACAAGCCATTGATGTCGCAGTGGAATTACTGAAAGACCCACTAGAGGTAATTTCTGCGGCGTTAATTGAAGTTGCACCCAATGAATATCGCGGCGGCCCTTTGCCAGCTTGGCAAATTAATTTTGAAGATGATGTGGTGCTATACCTAGATAGTCGCACTGCAAAGCTGCATGCCGTCCGCACTACCAAATGGCGCGTTTTTGATTTCTTATGGATGCTCCACATTATGGACTACGATGAGCGCGAAGACTTCAACCATCCCTTGCTAATTATCGCGGCTAGCTTCGGAGTACTAACTTCTTTAAGTGGATTGCTCTTGACGTGGTTTTATTATCGTCGAAAATGGAAAGCATGAGTTTTCGGATTCCAGCCCGCCAGCCGCAAAAGCGCATCGCAACAATTTTCTTGTTGCCGGATTGCGATTTGGCTTGTCGTTTTTGTGCCAGCGACCTCGGTTTCGATCGCATGGATTTTGCCCAAGCTCAAAACTTAATCTCGCAACTTGCGGCATCGGGTTATGAAAGCGTGGTGCTTGGTGGCGGCGAACCACTGTTGTGGGAAGGTGGCCTAATACGGCTTGCCCAACATGCGAAAAGCCTTGGTTTGATTACTCAGTTAAACACCAATGGCGTGGCTTGGACCGAAGAACTGCTAAATAACCATGCCATCGACCGCGTGATTTTGCCATTGGACGGAGCAATCCCCGCCACTCATGACTGGTTGCGTAAGCCACGGGGTGGACATTTTGAATTAGTTCAAAGTCGCCTCAAGGATATTCAAGCCGCTGGAAAAGAAGCGACCATTGGCACGGTTATTTGCGCAAATAATATGGATGAAATTCCACAACTTGCGCGGGGATTAGATTCTTTAGTGGAGAGTGGATTGAAAATACACGCCTGGCACCTTTATCGTTTTCGTCCAGTCGGGCGCGGCGGCGCGGTTCAAGGTCGCGAGGCAGAACTAGGTTTAAGTGAAGCCGAATTTAAATGGTTGTGTAAACCGCTGCAAGCAACTGATCGTAGCTTTCGAATTTATCGTCGCCCTGATATGACCAGTTCCCGCGAAGTCGATTTTTTATGGTTTGATAAGGGAGCACTTCAAACTGGATTTCATGGGCAACATCAAAGTGTTGATGATTTAGTTAAAATTTCTTCATCAAAATCGCGAAGTGATGTGGCGCACGCGCCGATACAAATTGGGGAGCCTCCTCGCCCATCAAAAAATCGCAAGTAGTCTGCGCGGCTTCACGCGATTCAAATGCATATTCGGTTTTAATTTCAGCGACGATTTCGGTTGCATAAGTATTATTTGATTTCGCGAATTCAAGTTCTTCAAAGGTCCATAATTCTCCGCCAACACCAAGCACTCTTTTTATTTCGGCGAGAATTTGACTGCGTTTTTTTTGCCCCATAAACCCTAACACCCAACTGGCGAAGACGCGATCGAATGAGGAGTCGGCCACAGGCAACTGCTCCGCATCAGCTAACAAATAATCTATTTCAAGACTGGAGCCATTCTGCTTGGCGAAATTCAACATTGCAGGTTCACAATCACATGCAGTAAATACCGAGCATTTACTCTGCCGGGAGATTAGTTGGGTAAACCGTCCAGTACCGCAGCCAATTTCTAGTACTCGGCGGCCGGCGAAGTCGGCGTGCTCAAGTAGAGACTTCCACGCCACACTCTGTGGGTCCTCGGCGCAGGCAAAACGATGAAATAGTGTCGGGTTTTCACGATAAGCCCGCCGCCACCCATTCAGTGATTGTTCTTCTCCGGCCGAATTTTGGGGTATTCTCACTCATTTATTTTAGTATTCGCCGATAAATTGTTGGTGATATTAGAGCAGTACAAATAATTGTTGGTTTTTTGCCTGGATACTATAAGTTGTTTGAGAGTAACGTGTTAGAATAAGTTGCCCATCTGTGGAGCATATAATTGGCGGATAATTCACCCGACACCGAAACGAAAGTTCCTTGGGAGGAGCTGGTGGCATGGGCTGAGCAAGACTTGCGCAAGCGGATGCAGGCGGGTTTGAAAATTGGCGGCCGAGTGTCGGCAAGCTCGGTGGTTCATTCAACTTTGCGCCGTGCAGTTACTCGGCAAGAAGTGGTTGGTTCTTCTTTGGGAAGAGCAAAAGCTTTTTTGAGCGGGATCGCGAAGCGGGTGCGAAGTGAAAAGATTCGCAATCAATCAGCGCAACGGCGCATGCCTGCTTCAGGAATTGAATTAAAGATTGGCGAGCGTGGACATTTAATTCCTGATCAACATCAAGACGACACTGATATTTGGGAAGCGGTCGCTTCCTTGCCAGACGAATACCAAACTATTTTGAATGCTATCTATCGACAACGCCAAAGTTTAAGTGAGTACGCAATTTCGCAAAAAATAAATCCTCACGTAGCGAGCGAATTACATCAACGCGCATTGCAGGCCTTGCGTAAGCAAATGGGTGGGGAAGACTCATGAAAGAATCCTCACCACCATTTGACCCCGATGCGCCACTGCCAAAGGTTGCTTCAGTTTTGCTTAATCGTTTCGAGGTCGGAAACTTTTTAGGCGCTGGCGGAATGGGTCTGGTTTATTCGGGCATTGATAAAGAGACTGGAAATCGTGTTGCAATCAAAACTCCCAAACCAGGTTGCCCGTACGGAGAGTTTTTGCGTTTTATTCGTGAGGCCGAATTACAAATTCCCAAGCATCCAAGCTTGGCAAATCATCTTGACCGCTTTATTGAAGGGGAGCGTCCCTATTCAATTAGTGAGCAAATTGAGGGCCGCAGTCTGTGTGAAATTTTGCAAGCGCGCCTTGAGGCATCGGGTCCGCAAAGCCCAGTTGAAGTGGCCTGGTTTAAACCAGAGTTAAGTATCTCGGTTGCTGTAAAAGCAATGATAGATATTTGTCAGGCAGTTGCCCTGCTGCACCAAGAAGGAATTGTTCATCGCGACTTGAAGCCTGGTAATTATGTTTGGCACCCCGATGGTCGAGCTGTGCTGATTGATTTCGGTTTGGCTTTTCAAGAATCGGATAAATTATTAAGTAAGCCAGATCAAGTCGGTGGAACCACCGCTTATATGGCACCTGAGCAGTGGCGCGGACAGGCAAATTCTGATTCACGGGCCGATATCTATTCACTTGGAGCAAGTTTGATGCATTTATTAAGCGGTAACTTGCCCGTTGGAACTCCAAAGACCGGAGAGGATTTTGATGGCAACCCTTTGCCACGTGGCTTATTGCAAATAATTCAAAAAGCCATGGAGCGTAATTGCCGCTTCCGTTTTCAAACTGCCGAGGCTATGGCCGTGGCATTACAGCATTGGTTAGAGCACCGCACCCCAGTGCCCGGACTGGATTCAACTATCGCCAATTTTGGTCGTTGGATTCGCCAACGTCGGTTTCGAATCACCGCGGCCTTTGCAGCGCTGGCATTTTGCTCCGCGGTAGTTTTAGCTTTTTTAGTAATAAGGGGAAGCGTTGATCGCGGCACCCTCGCAGGGATTGCTTTTGGTAGTGCCCGTGCCAAAGACGAGGTGCTGCTTTACGGAACTTTGGCAAATCATGACGCTCTGATTAAGGAACTCTTTAATACATACCAAGAGGTAATTCGCCTCGACCCACAGTTAAAACTGGAAGTAAGTCAGTTTGCCCGCCGGCGTGCCATGCGCCTAGCCCTTGGCACTGGTGAGCATTCTGCCTTGCCGTCATTAGTAAAGTTATTGCCACGGCCAGGTATTCGAGGTTGGTCAACAGTTGAAGATTACCGTTTAAATGCCTGTGCTTTCGCGGTGGCGGGGGAGTATTCGCAGGCGGTAAGCCAATTAGAGATGGTCGCGCAATCAAATCCAGACATAGCCAAGTTGGCAAATTTGGGAAAAGAGTGTTTGTTGGCCTATGAGGAGAGCAGCCAGCAAGGTATTTTCCCTCAGGTAGTATTGGCTAGCGGTGATTCCACGTCAGTTTATGGTTGGCCACCCGAGTTAAAGGTTGGCGTGGCTTCAGTTAATGAAAGAGAATTGCACCAAGGCCAACTGTGGTTAAGCCCAAAAGAAAGTCTCCCCGGAAGTGTTGATAGTAGTTTGATTTTTCGGACTCCGCGCATCACTAGTCAAGTTGATGGGGTTAGCTTTGCCACCGTGGACTTAAATCAAGATGGCTTGGGTGAAATTTATTTTAAGTGGTCATGGAATAAGAAAACTGGCGCCGGACTTATCCTGTCCGACGCCAGTGGGCGGATTTTGACGCTGAACTTGGCTACTGAATGACCACGCACCTAGGTGCGGTTGCAGTGGGGGTGCCGGTTACGTCAATAATTCCTTGCGCAAACAAGTTCATTCCGCGAGGCGCATTTAGCGGGACGGTGAAGCTTCGAGAAAATGAACCATTGCCACTCCAGCCAGCAAGCATAGGTGCGGCACCCAAATCAAGTGCAACTCCAGAGTAACTACCGGCGGTATCTTCGAAGGAAACGAATAAGGCGACTACGCCATTTCCGCTTAAGTCTAAACTAAGAGTCGAGCCTGGGGCAGGAGTTGAGTCATTGATGAGCAAGTTACCTTGGTAGCCATTACCTGGAGAAATGCTTGGCAAGTTGTCAAACACCATAACTTCTTCAGAGCCTTGGCAGCTTACATAAACCTTGTCATTGCAGAACACCGCATCGTTTGGTTGCATGTAGCCAAGCCCTAAGCTTGAAGTTTGGAAGGCAGCAAGTTCACTCCAATTAACCATGTCAATGAAGGTGACCCACCCATAAGCCAAATCGCAAGCGACTAAAATGGTGCCATCATTGGAAAGCGCCAAGCCATGTGCGCCTGCGCCATTTTGTAAACGCATGCTGCGAATGATTTCGCCGTTACTGGTCAGTTGATAGAGGCGTGCGTCTAAGTCCATGCCCGCCACTAACACCGTGCCATCGTTTAATTCGACTGCATCCATGCCACTTGGAAAAATGTAGTTTCCGTCGTTTAGTGCCATCACTTGCGACCAAATGTTGCCGGCGTTATCGACACCGCTGATGCCGACTTCAGCACCCGTCCAACTTGGGGTATAGGCGGTGGTGGGAATTAGCAAATTGCCATTCGCCATGAGTGGTCGCCCTAAACTTTTCCATGAGAAATTAAGGGAGTTGCCAGCGTCGTAGGTCCAAGTGTTTGAATCGATGGCGTGGACATCGCCAGACCCGTCAACAGTGCTTACGTAAAAACCAGGACCGCCGGCGGTAATTCCAAACGGATAACAACTTCCCATAAAGAATGGATCCGGAAGTTGCACAGTGTGGCTTACGACTCCACTGGCCAGATCCCAAATTGAAACTGTGCCATCAGAGCTATTGGTAACCGCCCCCGTGATCATTCCTGGCAGGTTTGGGTCGCCGAGCAAAGCAATGTCTTCGGGATAATTGCCTACTTGGATTGTGTTGACTACGGTGCCGGTAACGGTATCAATTTCAGCAACCACATTGTTGTTGCCCATGAAATCGCCACAGATTGAAACGTACACTCGGTTGTTGTGCTCATCAGCCGCGAGGCCGAAAGATTTGGCTGGATTGCCATTGCCGAGTCCATCTAGCGAGATGTCGTAAGAAAAAGATTGCGCACTTAAATTTGGTGCGCCGAGGAATGTCGCTAGCAAAGCGACTACACAGAAGTGTTTCATGCTAACTCCTCCGGGGTTTCCGCCCGGTTTTTGAGGGTGGGTGAGTAGACAATCCAATCTGCGAGGTTTTCCGACTTGTGCTTAACCTTCCATTACCCTTCCCAAAGCTTTCACTTCAGTGGTTTGTAATGGTCGTAGCACTCACGGCGGCGGACCCGTGGAGGAATTGCACCTCACTTCCCGTCGCACAAGGATTATGGGCTGTTAATGAACCCACACAGTCTAGCAGATTTTAAAACAGCGCCGAGTGGACAAGGGAAAAACGACTAAATATCCCCTTTGGTAAGCACCTCCTGTCCGCTCTTCTGGGCGTATTCTTTTAGTAAGTTCATCATAGATGCTTGGTATGGATCCCGGTAGTGGACGAAGCCCCACGGTACGAACCAAGATTCTCGCCACTCATCTTTTAGGATGATTAGTTTGCGGATTTTGGAAAGCGGAATGATTAATCGGAATTTGTGTTCCCCGCGAAATTGCAGGCCAGCTGAAATTTTTTCTTCCATGCTCAAGTTGGCGTCAATTAATCTTTCCTTCCATACGCAAGCATGCATGCGCATTCCCATTTTGACTTGCCCTGTGCACGGGTCGTCATTTTGAATCATCCAATCCCGTAAAAAATCAGGGCACAACGGATCTGTTAAGTAGGTGTCTCTCATGGTCGTTTTGTCTGCCCAGTCAAACGGCGGGCGACCGCATCGAATCCGGCATTGGCACCTTGAACGAATCAGGTTGCCCTCACGGTCACCGGGCCGGAACCCTCGCGTGAATCTTGATGTGCTACTAGTATATGGAGTGCGAGTATCTTTACAAGGCTAACAGTCTAGTGAACCTACTTTCCCTCGTACTCCGCCTTTAATCCTTCTAGGACCGAGGGGTCTGCAAGAGTAGTTGTGTCGCCGATGGTCTTGCCTTCTGCCATGTCGCGCAGGAGGCGGCGCATGATTTTTCCCGATCTGGTTTTGGGAAGTTCAGGAGTGAAATGAACTGCTTCGGGTCGCGCTAGGCCACCGATAAGTTTGGCCACGTGATCGCGGATTTCTGCCGCAAGTTCGGGGCTTGAGTCATGGCCACCACGTAAAATTACAAAGCCAACCGGAGCTTGGCCTTTTAATTCGTGATTAATTCCAATTACCGCGGCTTCGGCAACCGCCGGGTGGTCCACTAAGGCACTTTCAATTTCCATGGTGGATAAACGATGGCCAGAAACATTCATTACGTCATCAACGCGACCCAGCACCCAAATGAAATTGTCCGCATCACGTTTGGCTCCATCGCCAGGGAAGTAGCAATCTTCAAAGCGTGACCAGTAGGTGGCCTCGTAGCGTTCAGGGTCGCGCCACAAGCCGCGCAACATCGATGGCCATGGACGAGTAAGTGCTAAGTAACCGCCGCCCACTCCTTCAACTTCTTCACCCTCTTCATTTAAGAGTTTGGCCTCAATGCCAGGGAATGGAGTGGTAGCTGAACCAGGCACAGTCGTGGTTAAACCTGGAAGCGGAGTAATCATGATGCCACCGGTTTCGGTCTGCCACCAGGTATCGACAATCGGGCAGCGTCCGCCGCCGATGTGATGCAAGTACCACACCCAAGCTTCGGGGTTAATCGGTTCGCCAACGCTTCCGAGTAGTCGAAGTTTGGAGAGGTCGTGGGCGGCCGGGTGTTCATCGCCCCATTTCATAAAGGCGCGAATTGCAGTTGGCGCGGTATAGAAAATCGTTACGCCATACTTAGCGCAAATTTCCCAAAAGCGATCGAGGCCGGGGTGATTGGGTGCGCCTTCGTACATAACCTGAGTTGCACCATTTGCCATTGGGCCGAACACAATGTAACTGTGTCCAGTTATCCAACCGATGTCGGCGGTGCACCAATAAACATCCGACTCGGGCTTCAAGTCGAACACCAAGTTGGTGGTGGCGAGAGCGCCGGTCATGTAACCACCAGTGGTGTGCATGATGCCTTTAGGTTTTCCAGTGGTGCCACTTGTATAAAGAATGAATAATAAATCTTCGCTATCCATTGACAGTGGCGCGCACTCGGTTGACTGTGAGGCAACAAGGTCGTTCCATTCGACATCGCGCGAGTCGCCAGTTGCGGCGGTTGCAACACCTTCACCGCGCCGCCACACCAATACATTTTCAATTGACGGGCAATCAGCGACGGCTTCATCGGCAACGACTTTTAAATCTAAAACTTTTCCGCGCCGCCAAGTTCCATCGGCGGTTATTAATAATTTAGCTTCTTGGTCTTGGATCCGTTCCTTTAGTGAAGTTGCACTAAAGCCGGCGAACACAACCGAGAACACTGCGCCGATGCGCGCGCAGGCCAAAACCGCCATGGCTAACTCGGGCACCATTGGCATATACAAAGTAATGCGGTCGCCCTTTTCAATTCCAAGAGCCTTTAGGCCGTTGGCGGTTTTGCACACACCATCGAGCATGTCTTGATAGGTTAATGTTTGCGTGTCTCCAGGTTCACCTTCCCAGTAGTAAGCAACACGCTCACCATGTCCGGCAGCAATATGGCGGTCAAGACATTGCACACTTGCATTTAGTTTGCCGTCAATAAACCATTTAGCATACGGTGCCTGCCAATCCAACACTTGCGACCATTTTTGATCCCACTCAAGTTTTTCAGCCCACCCACTCCACCAGCCTTGCCAGTCTTGATTTGCTTTTTCCCAAACTTGCGGATCATTGCAGTTTGCTTGAGCAACGAATTCCGCCGGTGGTGCGAAGCTGCGATGTTCTTCTAGGAGAGTGTCGATTCCTTTTGATGATTTAGTCATGTTCTTGCTATTAACGTTATTTGCGGTCGGGTCCTGCGCATATTCCGCGCTTTGAGTTTAAAACAAATTCACATAGTTCGCGGACACTGGAAAATTCACTATGTAAGTTTTCTTCGGCGATTTTATTTGGGGAATTGTCTTTTGCAAAAAGTGCAAATAAAGTTTTGCGAATTGCGTCGCGCTCACCAGCACTAAAACCAGCGCGGCGTAAACCAATTGTGTTGGGAGTTCGCCAACGCACCGGATATGAACCGGCCACGATCGAAAAGGGTGGCGCATCTTTGGTGACCATGCTGGCACCGCCAACCATGGTCATGCGACCAACTTTTCCAAATTGATGCACCGCTGAATTTGCCACCAGAATGGCACCCGCGCCAACTTCGGCATGGCCCGCAACAGCTGAATTATTAACTAAGGTGGCACCTTTGCCGATGATTGAATTATGTCCAACGTGGGCACCGGCCATCATCATTACCTCGTCCTCTAAAATCGTGGCATTAGCTTCACCGGTTGCGCGGTGAATGGTAACGTGTTCATGCAGTCGGCAGTTGGCGCCTATGCGAACTTCTGAACGCTCACCGCCGAAGTCGCGGTCTTGGGGTTCACCGCCAATCACGCAACCACTCGCGATGCTAGTGTTGGCATCGATTGTGGTGCGTCCAAGAATATGTACATGAGGACCGATTATGCAGTTTTCCCCAATCTCGGCGCCAGCCTCAATTACCGTCCACGGTCCAATTTCCACGCCCTCAGATAAATCCGCTCCGGGGTAAACCACGGCGGTCGGGTGAATGACTGGGGGAAGGGCTGAAGTTTCCATAAAAGAAGTGTAAACAAGTGGCTATTCCTTTACAGTTCCTACGTACACAACATAAGCCGCCTGCCGCGGCCGTCCTCGTGCTGTCCACCTCCCTCCAAAAAGTTCTCCTGGCTACCACTGCGCTGTCGCTTCCGATTGGTGAAGTAACCGCACAAGGTGGCGTTCTTCTTGAAGCCGATGCCGCGTTAAGCGCCGAAGGCCTGATATCACCAGCCTTTATCGCGATTAAAGACGGCAAAATTTTGTCGCTTAGTCGGCGCGCGCCAATGATGGCCCGCGGTCTGAAAAAGATTCAGGTCGAGGGCACCGTGGTTGCAGGAATGGTAGATGCTTGGTCTGGATTGCTGCCGATGGACCTGTTGGCCCAATCTTCGCGCGATTCCGGCATAAAGGTAGTTGATAGTTTGCCGCTTGATATCCCGCAAAGTGACCCAATGGAAGCGGTCAGAGTCCAAGTGGCTTCCGCCGCTGGTATTGCGGCTTCCTATATCCCCTCGGGAGGAAACGAAATGAACCGAGGATTGGGTGCTGCGGTTGGATTTTCGGTTAATGATCTTCCCTTAGCTTTGGGCTTTGAGGCTCTGGATTTGGCGATGGGTGGAGTGCGGATGGGAGGGGTGGATCAGTTTCCTGCGACAAAACAAGTTGCTCGGCTTTTCTCTAGCTCTGAGGTGTGGCGAGTTCAGTTAGATGAATTCGCCGAGAAGATGGAGAAGTATGAGAAAGACCTTGAGGAGTACCGCAAAAAGTTGGCCGAATATAAGGAGAAGAAGGCCAAGGAGGGCGATGACGCTTCGGCCGAGGAGAAGGGTGAAGATGAAGAGGAACTGAAGGCTCCAGCACGTCCAAAGCGGCCAATTGCACCCCAATTAAGTAGGGCCCAAACTTGGCAAATGGAGGCCCTTTACGGCGAGCGCCAAGTTCGCATTTATGCCGATAGTGCCTACGACATTCGGGCCGCCCTCCAGCTTAAGCAGGAGTATGAGCTCGATATGGTCATTGTTGGCGGCGGGCAAGCTGATTTGATTGCCGAGGAAATTGCCGCTACGAAAGTACCGGTAATTTTGGCGGCTCAATCTGATCATGCCGGAACTCACCCCGAGCGCAGTCTCTTTAATCGTTATCAAACTTTGCGCGCGGCCGAAGTCGAAATTGCATTAAGTTCCGGGGCCAACGAAGGCACCGCCGCCTCTTTGCTAATAACCGGCGGGCAACTTGTCGCCAATGGCGCGGAGGCTGATGAAGTCTGGGCCTCTCTAAGTTCTATACCGGCCAAACTAATTGGCTTGGAAGGTCAATACGGGGCCATCAAAGCTGGCGCCGCGGCAGAATTAATTCTGTTTTCCGGACCTGGAGTCTTTCAGGGTAATGAGGCGATTCGTGTTTACCACGCACACAGCGGATTCTCAAACTAATGTTGTTCACACTAAGCACACTTACTTTGGCATTGCATGCCACTCCACTTTCGACTGGTGGCGACCCGATTGCCACACTACTTGAAGAATCGTCTGGCGAATTAATTGTCTTGCGCCCGCGTGCGATTATTAACGCTAAAGGTGAATTTCAAGAAGGCGCATCGGTTTTAATTCGTGGCGGCAAGGTTCTGGCCGCAGGGAAAAGTATTCCAGTTCCGCCAAAAGCTTTGGCCATCGAGTTGGATGGAGTCTTAGCACCAGGCTTTGTTGATGCATTCTCAACAAACGGCGCCGAACTAGGGCATGAACGCTCGCGCGCGCTAACCCCAGAGCTTTTGGTGAAGGATGGGCTGCAACCTAAAAACGATGTTTGGAGTGAACGCTTAAGTGCCGGCGTAACAACGGTGCACTTAGTTGCTGAACCACTTACAGCACATATTCCCGGCTGGGATAACGGCGATCCGATCCACTTACTGGGCGGATGGAGCACAGTTGTTGAATCTGCTTCACTAATACCCTTGCGCGCTCAAGCTCAACAAACCGTTGGAGCTTATAGCGGACCGTTTTCTTCTCGCGAAGGTGGCGCGTCGGCCTTGCCAGGAGTTTTGAATACTTTGCGCCACGAACTCCCATCTTTGAAAGCAATCTCATCGCACGGAGTTTGCGCTTGGGTTGATTCCGCTCAAGCTGTTAAAGCATTGCAAACATTGGCCGCCGAAAATGATTTCGAATTGAGTTTGCTGTGCGCTGGTCGCGTTGCCAGTTACGGCGGCTATTTGGCCAAGCACGAAATACCTGCTGGCATTTCAACTGTCAATGAGGGCAACATTGACCCTTTAGATTTGGCAACATGGAGTCGTTTACATAAAGCAGGAGTCGCCATCGCATTTGGAACGGCCAGTAACGACTCATGGCAAAGCGCCAATGATTTGCGCACAAGTGCAATTCACTTCGCGCGAGTGACTGGCGATAGCGCCGCCGCCATGCGTGCCATAACCACTAACTCCGCCAAGTTGGCTGGCTTAAGTGGCAAGGTTGGCGCTCTTAAACCTGGTTCGCGTGCAGATTTAACTTTGTGGAGCGAACATCCGCTAAATCCAAGCGCGAAATTGCAAGCAGTCTTAATTGACGGAAAAACAGTTTGGTCCGCAACTCCTTCGGAGCTTTAAAAATGATTCTAGCCCCTGCCATCTTGGCTTCCATGGCGTTCGCACAAAGCGAACAGTTAACGATTTCCGCTGACTTACTATTCGACGGTAAAGGTAGTGTGTTGCACAACGCATTGATTACAGTTGAAGATGGTCGCATTATTTCAGTTGCAGTTGGTAATGCGCCTGATGATGCCATGCACATTCAGGGTGCGGTTGCGACACCTGGTTTGATTGACGCATTCTCACACATGGGTGTGAATAATTCAGCCACCGATCAACGTAGCGAAAGCACTCCCACCACCCGCATGAGTGATTGCGTAGACATGGATTCAACTGCTTTTGGTCACGCACTAAGTCAAGGAGTAACTTCGGCATTTGTTAGCCCTGATTCCTTCAACGTAATTAGTGGGCTTGGTTCCGTGGTAAAAACTTGGGGTGGTCAGCCGGCGAATCTTTTTGCTGCGGCCAACAGTTCAGCGCTTTTCATTGAAAATAGTGAAGCATTAAAAGTTTCACTTGGACGCGACCCAAGTGTTCGTAATCACTCACCACGTGGTCAGCCAGATGACATAACTACTCGTCGCCCAACTACCCGTATGGGTGTAACATGGGTTTTGCGGCGCGAATTTCATCGGGCGATTGCCTATCGAGAAGCTGGCGGACAGGGTGATGCGGAACTTGATGTTTTAGTAGCAGCACTAGATGGGAAAATTCCGGTACGTGTTCAAGCGCGCCGCGCCCACGATGTGCAAACGGCATTGCGCTTTAAAGAAGAGTTCAACATTCCGCATTTGATTGTTGAAGAAGCAACAGAAGGTCATATCGCTGCTGACTTATTAGTCGAGGCCGGGGTGGCAGTTGCACTGGGCCCGGCTTGGGATATTCGTCAGCGTTCGATCGCGGGCGGTCCAAGTCTTGAGGAACTTCGCTTAGCTGCATTTCCTCCCGCCGTTTGTTGTGAGCATGAACATCATGATGAAGACATGCAAGGCATCGGTTTGCACCCACTAAGTGATGCTGCAAAAGATTTGTTGTTGTTGGCCGCGGGTGAAAACGCTGCCAAAGCTGCTAGCGGAATGCAATACGGCCGCAGCGGTTCCGAAGGGCGTACAACTCCAGCCAACGCAACTTTATTAAGTGCGGCCGGAGTTCAACTTGCTCTTGGCGGTGCCGAAGTCCACGACTTTGCCGCAACTGAATCAAGTTTGATTCATCAAGCACGTCTGGCCGTGAAGTGGGGGATGGATCCCGCACAAGCATTGGCCGCGTGCACTTCAACTGCCGCCCGCATCTGCGGGGTCGGCGATCGCCTCGGTTCAATCGAAGCGGGTAAATCTGCCGACATCGTGTTCTGGTCAGCGAACCCACTCGATGCCGATTCAAAACCAATCCTGGTCATGGTCGATGGAGTCATCGCCATCGATAATCGTCCATCAAGCACCAAGTGATAGCACTAAACATGCGAACCCTAACTACTCTTACTGTTTCTCTCTTACTGTGCGGCGCATTGTCGGCTCAGGACTCCATCGCCCTTAAAGTAGGCAAAGTAATTACTAACAACGGTGCGGTGCTTGAAGATGCCACCGTTTTGGTCACTGACGGCAAAATCACTCAAGTTGGAAACGACATTGAATTGCCTTTCGATGTGTTGCTGCGCGAATTTCCTGATGGGACTTTATTCCCTGGCTTTTATGAAGCCCACACTAGTAGTGGTACTGACCGCGCCAATGAAAACGTCGCAGTCGCACCATTTCTAAACGTCAAGGATTCCATCGATCCAGTTGCTTACTTTTACGAAGATGAATTACGCGGTGGCACTGTTGCAATCGGGGTCATCCCCGGAAACAACTGCGTGATTGGTGGTCTTGGGCGAATTGTTGCTCCCTCAGGAATGACCGTCGAAGAAATGACCTTATCTTCTCAAATGGGCATGAAGATTGCGATTAGTCCTAAATCGCGTTGGAGTCGTTCTTCTCAACTCGCCGAATTACGCGAATCAATTGCCAAACTCGAAGTTAAGTTGGCCAACACTGGCCAGTCATTAATTGACGACAGCGAACGGCGCGCTGAACTTCGCGATGCTGGTGATGAAGTTAAAGACCCTAACGACGATGGTGACGGCGTTGATAACCGCCCCGGCTTTGTGCAATTTGGCGATGACTTCCCAGGTAAAGAATTAATCAGTGAAGAAGATGTCTCCGACACCGACCGCGATATGGTGCGCTTACTAAACGGCGAATTTCGTTTGTGGATGTACACCGCCGACGCCACGGCGATTGCCCAAGCGCGTACTTGGTTAACAGACTGGAGTTTGTTGGATCAAGCAGTATTCGTGGTGACTGCTAAAGCTTGGCGCGGCGCCGACATGCTTAAGGAGATGGAGCGACCGGTTGTCATGAGTGGTGGCTTATGGGATGTTGACATTGATCCTGTCACACTGGAGGAGGACCAAGTGTTCGCTCCACTTAAATTCTGGGAGGCCGGAGTTGCGGTCGCTGTAGGGTCAAATAAATCGCGGCTCGGTCCAGACCGCCTTTCCTACCAAGCGGCAACTTGCATTCGCGAAGGCATGCCGCGCAACGCCGCGATTGCCGCAGTTACTACCACCGTCGCCAGTGCTTGGGGATTAGAAGATAGTCTTGGAAAAATTGCGCCAGGCTTTGATGGTAGTTTTGTTTTGTTTGATGGCGCACCCCTTGCGCAAACAAGCAAAGTTTTGGGAGTCTGGGTGCGCGGTGCGCGGGTTTACGACCGCACTACTGATGAACGGTTGCAACGCCTTGAGGAGGGCGGCCTCAAGTGAAGCGATTATTAATTACCTGTGTCATTCTGCTTGGCGCCTTAAGTGCGTTATTAGTGGGGGAGCCGAAGCGTGCGCTTGAAGCAAGTTCACGTTTACCGGCCACCTCGGCTAGCGCAACAACTGCTTACCACGCAGCTTTAATCTTTACTAAGCCGGGAATGCTGCCCGCCGAAGATGCTTGGTTATTAGTTGCCAATGGCAAAGTAAGTGGGATTGCTTTAAGTGCCGACGAACTGCCACCACTTGTGCAAGTAGTTGAGTTGGGTGAACAAGTAATCATTCCTGGCTTAGTTGCCGCCGATTCAGGCCTCAGTGGCAATAGTGGTCAAAATGATTACGCTCTTGGCGCGCATCACTACGCAATCGATAACTTCGATGCATGGCAAGATTGGAGCAGCATTGTGCGTCGTGGTATTACTACGACTTACTTGGCTCCAGCCCGCGCGCGTCTGATTGGTGGTCGCGGTGCAGTAGTAAAAACTGCCGGTAACAATCGAGTGCTCGCGGCGCAATCAGATTTGCGCGTCAATCTGACCGAAGAAATTTCCGCAACCGATCCGTTTTTCCGCCCGCCAGTTCCACCGACCGCTGAAAATCCGTTGCGCTCGACAGATGTGCAAGCAGCAAGTTCAACGGCTGGTGCACTTATGGTTTTGCGAGAACAAACTGTCTATCAGAGTGAAGATGGGTTTGCGCCTGATTCGCACACGGTCCTGCACGGAGCCGAAATGCGCGCCTTTTTGGCCGACAATAATTCACAGTTGCGAGTTGTTGCCAATACGGCCGGTGAAATTTTTGGAGCCATGGAAATTGCCGCCTTGTGGGGTAAGCAGTTAGTGCTCCAAGGTGGCGAGCAACTTAACTTAACCACAACTGACATAATTAGGTTTCAAGAACTTTCCCAAGCTTGTGGTGTCCAATATGTTTTGGAATTACCATTGTTTTTAAACATGCCGAATCTGACTGATGATTGGGAAGCACCAAATTTTGATGCCATTCATCCGTCCTTGTTCAGCTTAGTGCCGGGCAATCATGGGCGTTGGACTTGGCTTCTTGAAGCCGCGCGAGCTGGGGTTGGTTTGGGAATGGATAGTCAACAAGCACTTGCGGCAATCACCAGTAATCCTGCACATCGTCTAGGCGTGGGCTCCCAAGTGGGCTCGCTACTTCCTGGTTATGACGCTGACTTTGTGGCAATGTCAGCCACTCCACTTGATGCGGCCGCGCGTGTGAATCGCGTGTGGATTGATGGCGAACAAGTTTGGGATGACCATCAAGCAAGCGGCATGGTCGGGGGCACGGTTGTGCGTGCTGGAACTGTTTGGACAGGCGAAGGCAACCCTTTGCAAGGTGGTGCCGAAGTATTAATGCAAGCTGGGAAAATTGTTGCGGTTGGACATCAAGTGCCACACCCAGCTGGCGCGCGCATTGTTGACGCTGGGGCCGATGCCCACATAACCGCTGGCTTCATTGATGCAGCGGGCAACTTGGGAGTCTCGGGAAATAGTCGTCCCGACCCTGCGGTCACGCTTGGTTTGCTGGCGGCTGGTTCCCGTTGGAATTCAAATTGGAGTAGGGTCGCTAAGGCCGGTGTTACCACCATGGTGCTAAAGCCAAGCGGCACAAGTTCATCTGGAATTCGCACGCAGGCAGTAAAAACTGCCGCGGCGGTCGATGATGCTTTTATCGAGGATCACGACATCGTGTTCTTTAATTGGAGTGGGGGCGATCACCTTGCCAACAGTTCGGCCTTACGCGGCAAATTGGTGAAGGGTAAAAAGTATGCTGATCAATGGGTTAAGTGGCGCGAAGATTACGCGAAATGGGAAACTGAAAACGCCGCCAAGTTAACTAAGCAACGTGAAACCGCTGAAGCCGAATTGCGTAAAAGATTGGCAACGGGTGCTGCTACTGAAAAAGAAGAGCAGGCCGAGGACGAGGAAGAGCAGGTCGAGGAAGAAGAAAAGAAAGCAAGCAAGGTCGACCCGATTAACGGATTGTGGGAAGCCACAATTGAGCACGAAATGTTGCCGGAACCGGTGAATGTGAATTTGCGCGTAAGCCATGAAGGGCCACGAGTTGTTATTTTGATTTCATCGCCTGATTTCCCCGGAGAACAGGCCGAAGAAATTGAGGGCGAATGGGATGGAAAGAACATCCATATTGAATTGCCAACCGAAATGGGCACTGTTGAAATTAACGGTGAACTCGATTCTCCTGACCACATGAATATTTCGGTGGTCTTAATGGGCTTAGGCTCCGTTGAGTTTGAAGCCTTCCGTGTTGAAATCGGCGAAGCTGGCCAGGTTGTTACGAGTAGTAAAAAGCGTGAGAAGAAAGATGCCGGCCCGGCCGAACCAAGTAAAGATTGGAAGCAAGAAGGGCTACGCGCACTTTTTGAAGGGCGTGCAACTGCAGTAGTGCGTGTCGACCGTGCTGACGAAATTCAAACCGCGATTAATGCATTTAGTGAATTTAAACTTCCATTCCACATAGCCAATGCTACTGATGCCGACTCCCTAAGTGGGCAACTTGCAAAACAAGGTGTTGGAGTAGTTTTGAATCTTGGCCTATCACGTAGCGATGGCCGCGACTACTCAATCGCGAGTGACTTGCATCGCATGGGCGTTGCAACTTGCTTTAAGACTGGCGCATCTGGCGGTGCACGCTTCATGCCACAAGTGCTAACCAGCGCGGTCAGTAATGGTCTAGGAGCGGAACAAGCATTGGCCAGTGTTACTTGGCAAGCCGCCGACATGCTCGGGCTTGAACATCGCGTTGGACGACTTCGAGCCGGCCTTGATGGCGACCTAGTTATTCATAGTGGTCCACCATTTAAACAATCAACGAAAGTCGATTCAGTGTGGGTGAACGGCGGGGAGGTAACCGAATAATGCTCATTACATCACTACTTACTTTTGCCATTCATTTGCCAAGTGCAAGTGGCGGCGATGATCTTCACGCGCTACGCGCCGCCAAGGTTTTTACGGCCAGCGATGCCGGCGTTATCAATAACGGAATCGTAGTTTGGCAAGATAGCAAAATCATTTTCGTTGGCCGTGAAGAGGATACCGATTGGGACGATGGACTTGAAATTGTTGACCTCGGCGATTTGTGGCTAGCGCCGGGTATGGTTGAGCCACATTGTCATGTGGCCGGTTCTTTGTCGGATTTGAATGACACTGTTTACTTAACCAACCCACAACTTGGAACAAGCGGGGTGGTCGAACCTGAAAATCCACTAGTACGTGACGGCATCGCCGGTGGAATTACTTCGGCATTACTTATCCCTGGTTCTGGTTCCAACATGGGAGGCTTTGGAACCATTGTTAAGTTCAGTGGTAGCACCGTCGAAGAAGTAACGGTGCGCGCGCCGGGTTCATTAAAAATTGCCCAAGCTGGAAACCCAGAACGTTGGGGTTATCGAGTCGGTCGAATGATGATGAACTGGAACACTCGCCACACTTTGCAAGTTGGTCTGGATTGGGCGCGTGATTATCAAGCTGGCCAAGCTGACTTTGATCCAATGTTGCAAAATTTTGTCGGCTTGCTTGAAAAAACTACGCCACCTAGTGTGCACACCCAAATGTATCAGGTGGTGTTAATGACCATCACCATGCAGGTGCGTGATTTGGGTTTGGCATCTTTCATTGACCACGGAACTTTTGATGGTTACAAAGCGGCACCGATGGCGGTTAAGCACAATGTTCCAGTGATGAATGGTCCGCGCCAGTTTTGGTTTGACCGTTCAAAAGCCAAATTCCAGGGCAATGGCGCCGGTTGGGCGGAATACGTTGATGAAGGATTATTGCTCGGTTACAACACCGACTCGCCAGTTATTCCCCAAGAAGAGTTGCCCTTCCAGGCGGCAATGGCGGTGCGCTTAGGCCACAATGACCCGGCTGCGGCACTTGAGGGCGTAACAATTAATCCGGCCACTGCAATGCTAGTGGACGATAAGTTCGGTTCACTAGAAGTTGGTAAAGATGCCGACTTTGTGGCATGGACTGGATTTCCTCTTGACCCGCGCTCCTCAGTGAAACAAGTTTGGGTGAACGGAAAACTTGCCTACGATTCAGCAGAGGGTCGCCGCTTTTAGAAAGATGATCGCGAGTATTCTTCTTAGTGCCGCAGTAATGCAAACCGACGTCATTGACGTTGGTGTTGCCTTAACTATGGATGAACGAGAAGTGATTCACAATGCGCGAATTTTGATTGAAGATGGAGTTATCCACGCTGTTGGCACACAATCTAAACTGTCCTTACCGGTTGTTCTGGGCAAGCATTTAATCTTTCCTGATTCATTTGCATTTCCGGGCGCGGTTGATTTGCATTCACATGTGCAAACTGGCGGCTGGGAGGACATTAACGACATGGTGCACCCGGATAATCCGGAATTGCACGTGTTGGATACAGTTGTTCCATGGAATGATATGTATCAAGACGCGATTGCTGGCGGCATAACTACCGTCAATGCCATACCCGGCTCAGGCACCAATATGAGCGGCGCGGGAATTTTATTAAAAGTAAAACCAGCGCGACTAGTTGACGAGGTGGTGTTGCGCCAGCCAGGCTCGGTGAAAGTCGCTCAGGGTTATAACCCTGAACGCGACAGTGACTTGGGCGCGTCACGAATGGGTATGTGGTGGATGCTCCGCCATTATCTTGACCGCGCTGAAGAAGTTTCGCGCAACGGCGAGACTGATAGCAATCCCGAGTTGTCATCAATCGCCGGAATTTTTGATGGCCACCATCCTTTTTTAGTTCACACCGCCGGCGCGCGCGACACTTATGGCACTGTGCGGATGTTTTTATTAGAGGCCAAAGTTCCCGTGGTAGTGAGCCATGCTTCATTCAATGGCTATGCCGCCGCCGCGGCGATTGCCAAGACTGGCGCATCGCTAAATATTGGTCCGCGCAATTTTGATCATCGCTTTAATGGAATGAACCGATTCATCGGCTTGGTACAAGCATTTGAATCCGCCGGCAACACCGACATCTCCGTGCAAACAGATGCCTCGGTTGTTCCGCAAGAAGAGTTTCTTTATCAAGCAACCTTGGCTGAACGCCTTGGTTGTTCGACTTGGGAAGCTCTCGAATCAATTAACAGTGATCCTGCACGCCAAATTTTGGCGGGCGATCGCATTGGGCGTTTGTCGCCCGGCCTTGATGCCGACATCGTTATCAAGGCTGGCCAACCGCTTGACCCTCGCACTCCGGTGCAACTGGTCATGGTCGACGGACAAGTCGCCTATGACATTGCCCAAGGGCAAAGATACTGAACATGCTTGTAACTGCATTACTGAGTTTGGCCGTGCCGCTTCCACCGCAAGAGGCGGAAGCACCAAGTTTACGCGGACCAATTACTGCTTACCGCTTAGATAACATTGAAACACTTGATGGCGATCCAATAAAGGGTGGCGTGATAGTTGTTCGTGAAGGTGTTATCGAAAAAATAGGAGCTGCTGTTGTGGTTCCCGAACAAGCAAAGCTGATTGACTTGCGCGGGACTGGTGCGACGGCGATGCCACCCTTAGTTTTGGCATCGAGTTCAATGCTGCAAACCGATTCACGCGGCCGTGGGAATTTCGCCAAATGGACTGCTGCCGCGTCTTTGTGGTTGCACGAAGATAGTTGGCAAGATGCTCTTGAAGCAGGCGTGGTGATGATGGGCATTGAGCCGCCAGGGTCAGGTATTTCCGGCCGTACTTCGGTACTTGATGTAAATCACGGATGGCCGACAGCATCTCCCCTTGTTAGTGACTTGCATTTAAAGCTAACCATTGACGCTTCCAAGTCCGCGAAGGATTTGTTGCGTAATGCTTTTGAAAGTGCCGACAAAGCTCTTGAAAAAGAGGAGGCTGCCAAGAAGAGTTGGGAGCAGGCGCGCAAGGAATGGAAAGAGCGGCAAGATAAAAAAGCCGCTGAAGAAAAGGCCGCCAAGGAGAAGAGTGAAAACTCAGATAAAGCTGTCGCTAAAGATGACAAGGAGGGGAAGAAGGAAGAAGATCCTGAACCTCCGAAAGAATTTGTCGCCCCGGAGATTTCTGATTCAGTCATTCCATTCATTGAATTGTTAAATAAAGAACGGGTGGCCATGGTTCACATCAATACCCCAGCCGAGTGGCTGCATTGGATTGATGTTCTCGGCGACCGTGAAATTGCTTGGGAGGCCGTTTTAGATTTCGGCAATACCACTAACTTGCATGAAGTTGCCGACTTAATTGCTGAATCAGGCGTTAGAGTTTATGCGACTACACGAATTAGCTATCTGCCAAGCACACGGGTGCGCATAAATCTTTGTGCGGAATTGCTCGACGCGGGTGTCGAGAAGTTGGTCTTATTGACGGACTTTGATACTCCGCGAGGATTGGCGCAATGGCGAGTACGGCTCGCTGACCTAGTTCGCGAAGGCGTTCCTCGTCATACAGCACTTAAAGCGATAAGTATTGATGCGGCACTTGCACTCGGGCAAGAAGAACGCATTCAAAGCTTAAAGGCCGGTAGTCCAGCTAACTTCATCATCATTGGTGGTGATCCACTGGATCCAGTTGCTCAAACAACTCACGTCATCTACGACGGAAAAATAATTTACGACCGCGAAAAGGAGGAATCCAAATGATCATTGCCAGCTTACTTTTAAGTTCACTTTGGACTCCGTTTTGTATTCCTCAAGATCCGCCGCCGGTTGAGGAGGATGCAGAGTCAGTTGAAACCGAAACTACCGAGACAGAAGTTGTCGAGGAACCTGTCGAGGAAACAGCAGATCAAGCTGTCGAAGATTCGCCATATTTGGCAGTGGTTGGGGGCACCGTCCACACTGTCACCGATGGCGACATTCAGCACGCTACGGTGTTGTGTAAAGGCCGTCGTATTTTGCGGGTTGGCAAAAAAATCCCTATTCCTGAAGGTGCCACAATCATTGATGCCAGCGGTATGCATGTTTACCCAGGTCTTATTGCAGTGAATTCCAGTGGAATCGTAAGTGGCCGAGGAAACAGCTTACGCGATAGTTATGACCCGTTTTCAATGAATGTGGACTTGGGTCTCGCCGGTGGATTGACCACCGTCCAAGCAGGTGGCGCGGTTGCTAAATTGGTGCGCAACTCCTTGGATGATGTTTTAATTGGCCAAGTGGAATGGGTTAGTATTAATTGGTCATCTTCAAATCCTGGTGGTAAGCGCAAGGTGCGCGGCGATTTTGAAAAGGCCCGTGACTACCAGCGCGAATTGCGTTATTACGAAGCAGCTAAGGCTGCAGGCGAGGAAGATTTGGAAGAACCATCAGACGCTGGCATTAATCAGTCTTACTTGGCGTTATTGTCCAAACAACAAACTGCGCGCTTCAATGTGCAAACAGTTAAAGATTTAAAAGCGATGTGCCAACTTTTAGCCGATTTCCCAATGGATGCGGTGGCTTTTGGTGGCCGCGAAGCGTGGGCGGTTGCAGCCGAGTTGGGTCGCAGTGGAGTGCGGATGGTGTTGACTCCGCGAGCAAAAAGTTACGCCGACCCTAAGTTAAATCGGGATAGTGGTTGGTCAATTGAAAATGCCGCCAAGTTGTGGAATCACGGAGTTGAGTTTGCTTTAATTCCAGGCCAAACTTACATCAGTACCAGTGGCCTTGCTGGACGCGACCTTTTAACTTTGCCCATGGAAGCCGCCTTCGCCATTCGTGGCGGTCTAAATGAAAAGGCTGCATTGCGCGCGATCACGATTGACGCGGCGCGCATTCTCGGAGTCGGCGAGCGAATCGGTTCTTTGGAAGCGGGCAAAGATGCTGACCTGATAATCACCGACTACGAAATTTTTGATTACCGTAGCTTTGTTCAATGGGCAGTAGTAAATGGTCGCCAAGTTTATGACAAACAAACCGCACCATACTTCGCTCACATTCGTCCGCGCCCGGAACAAGTAATTGAGGCCGTTGTGGAGGCCATTGAAGTTGCTGGCGATGAAGGTCAAGAAGAGCCTGTGGTTCTGGAAGTAGAACAAGCAGATTCACCAATCGCCCAGCCGCAATAGATTTCCCTAATTGAGAGTGGCGAGTTTTCAAAACCTTGCCATAATCGACTCAACACCATTCTGGTTTCCCCCCTTCTGGAGTGTTGAATTGAGTAATCCCAGCATTGTCGAGGGCAAACGTGCGCCCGCATTTACGGTTCCCGCAACTGGCGGCGAACGAGTAAGGCTCACGGACTATCGCGGCTATTGGATGGTGCTGTTCTTCTATGGAAAAGATTGCTCAGTACGGTGCACAAAGGCAATGAATGAGTTTATATCGGTCCATGATGAGTTAGCCGAAAATGGAGCAATTGTTTTTGGTATGGGCCCAGGTGATTTGGAAACGCACCAGGAATTTTTAGTCCAATGCAAATTGCCATTTAATTTGTTGTTGGACCGTGATAAAAAAATTGCGCGCAAGTATGGCGTGTGGCGTGAAAAACGCACTCAGGGACGTAATTACCTTGGTTTAGTGCGTTCTACTTTTATTCTCGACCCATCGGGTATCGTAGTGAAGGTGTTTGATAATGTCCGCACCAAGAACCACGGGCAGAAAGTGCTAGTCGCCCTTCAGGCAGCACTTCAGAGTTAATCAATGGATCAACAACTACGTCACTTAATTCAACAAGTCGGTGGTGCGGTTGCCGGTTCGGCGGCGCGCAATTTATCTTTGTCGGAAGCAGAGAATGCGTTCGAATTAATTTTGGGTGGCGCTGGTGATCCAGTGCAAGTCGCGGCTTTCTTAGTGGCGCTGCGATCAAAAGGATTGACCGCAGACGAGTTGGTTGGTTTTGCACTCGCCGCCCGCAAGCGAATTGAGTTTCCAAAAGTTGCCAATGGCACAGTGGTGATTTCAACGGCACGCATGGGTAAATATAAACACCCAGAAGTTGGCATTGCTGCGGTTGCTGCTGCTGTCGGAGCTGGTGTACCGGTTTTACTTCAAGCGGCACCACATGCCCGTGGTACTGGAGTTACCCTGGGCGATATTTGGCAAGTGATGGTCGGTGATATTTGCGTTGACGCAAGCAGTGTCGAGTCGGAATTTTCTAATCGGCGACTAGCCTGTTGGCAGCCAACTAAGGCTGATGCTGGGTGGTTGCGCTTACTTGAAATTGAGAACCACTTGGGCCTGCGCTGTGCACCAGATGTGGTTGCAAAGTTGTTGGCTCCAGATGGAGCTCGAGTGATGGTTCCGTCACGCTTGGGCCCAGTCTTAGGGCTTGCCAGTGATGCCATTTGCTCTTTGGGGCATAAGAATGCACTAATTTTGCAGGGTAGTGAAGGCTCTCTTGACCCTTTGCTATGCCAGCGCACACGCGGGATGTGGATTGATGATGGGAGTAAGAGTCCACTGCGAGAAGTACCTGAAGACTACGGGATATTTTGCCCAGAGGAGCCGTCTCACCTCTCTTCAGATCGTTATGAGTCGTCGCAAATAGCTGTTAAAAAAGCACTTGCGGGAGTTGTCGGCCCCGAGCTCGACTGCGCGGCTTTGGGTGGTGCCTTGATTATTAAATTGGCAGGAAAGAGTGCCGATGTCGCAAGCGCCGTTGGCATGGCACGTGATTCGCTTGAATCAGGCGCTGCTCAGCGGGCACTTGGTTTGTAACTTGTGGCGAATTAGTAACCAATTCGCATTTTTTGAGGTCATGAGCTGGCACAGATATTGCAAATATGTCGGCATGCCTGTGGTGAAAACAATCCTCTCAATCGGAACGCTGGGACTTTGCATGTGTGCAGTTGTGCCGCAACAGCCAGCAACCATCTCCCTGAATCAAACGGGCTTGCCGCATTTATTGAAAATTGAAAAAACTCAAATTTATACTGGTGGCCAACCGCAAGGCGAAGCGGGATTTGCATCATTAGCCAAGTTGGGAGTTCGCACAATTATTAATGTTGATGGAGCTAAGCCGAAATTAAGGTTGGCTGACAAGCATGGCTTGCGATATGTTCATATCCCAATTGGTTATGACGGAGTTGATCAAACTTCAGCGGCTACTTTGCAAAGTGCCGCCGAGGAAATTGAGTTTCCAATTTATGTTCACTGTCATCATGGAAAACATCGCGGGCCTGCCGCCGCCGCAATAATTTCGCGCGCACACTATGGTTTTACAGCCTCGCAAGCAACAAGAATTTTGCATGACGCTGGTACCAATCCCGACTACTCAGGATTGTGGAGTGATTTAAATGAGTGGAAACCGCAAACAGATATTTCTTGGGCACCAAAGTTAGTGTCGGTAGCTGTGATAGATGATTTCACATCTGGAATGGCTGAGCTTGATCGAGTGTGGGACAGATTAAAGCTAATCCGCGCGTCCGAATGGGGGATTCCAGGCAATCATCCAGATTTGGTGCCAACTCTCGAAGCCGAGTATTTTTCTGGATTATTATTTGAATCAATCCATGCAGCGCCTTCTTTTTACACCGATGAAGTAAAGTTCAATAAGTTGTCCTTGGAATCAATTGAAGCTTCACGCGGATTAAGTAAATCGATTTCTAATGCCAACGCGGCTGCAGCGGAATCTAATTTTTCACGTTTGGCGTCGGCATGCAAGTTGTGCCATAAGGATTATCGCAATTAAAAAAACCCACATCCTTGCGGATGTGGGTCACCACCTTCGGAAGATGCTGAATTAATATTCAGCGTACCGTATTCCGCGACCATCAGATCCCGGAATGTCGACCCAAAGCTCACCGGTGGATTCTTTGTAAATCCATCCGAATCCGCCGGTTGGCTTTGGCTCTTGGTCTTCTCCAAGGAAGAAGACAGTATTCAAGTTGTTAAGTGGGTTGTGGGGGATGGCCTTTAGGTAAGGGCCGTACCAACGATCTTCGCGACCAGTGACACTTTCTGCGGTCGAGCCATCGCTGCGGGAGCGCCCACATAGTTGCGCTTCAAATTCAAACTCGTTGGGGAATTCGCTTCCGTCAAGTGAGTTGTGTTCCATGCTAAATTGGAAAATACTGGTGCGCATTAAACCGAGGTGGTCGTGCACGCTCTGGTCCATGTTTTCCATTTTGGAACTGCCCGGGAGGGCGATGAAAGCTGAAACCAATCCAACGGCAATTACCGCTGAGATGCTTTCGAAGATTGGTAGTCGGTGGTTAGTCATGGTTTTTACTCCTGTGTCTCTTTATCGGAGCCATCAGGGGGCAACCTTGAGGAAAATCCGCTTTTTTTGAAAGCGTTAAGTGTCTTTCTATAAACAACTTAGGGCCCCGAAGTCGAAAAGGTCAGTTTGCGAATGAGTCCACTATCCTTTATTGTGCCGCGCCGGACCATAGTTCGACTACCTTAATGCAACTCGTAATCGCTGAGAAACCAAGTGTCGCAAATGACCTTGCCAAAGTTCTTCCTGGTAAATTTACCCAAAGGGAGGGATTCTGGGAGGGATCAGAGCACCTAATAACCTGGGCCATCGGGCACATGCTCGAATTGTCGCCTCCAGAAGAGTACGACGACAGTTTGAAAGTATGGCAGTTAAGTTCTCTACCAATTTTGCCAGACGAACTAGCTGGTGGCTTTAAGCGTAAGCCTCGTAGCGGACAGACTGAACAGTTGCGCTTAATTAAAAAGTTAGCGCACCGTGAAGACGTTAGTAGTTTAGTTAATGCTTGTGATGCGGCTCGCGAAGGTGAACTGATTTTCCGCGAAATCGAATCCTTTGCTGAATCACAAAAACCATCGCAGCGTTTATGGTTGCAATCGATGACCCCGGCCGCGATCAAGAAGGCCTTTGAACACTTACGCCCTGGCGATGAATTTGCCGGCTTAAGTGACGCAGCATATAGTCGATCTGAAGCTGATTGGTTGATTGGCATTAACGCAACGCGCGGCATTACCAAGCGCCTTAAAGGTCGTCGTGAAAAAGGTGTGTGGTCTGCTGGCCGAGTGCAAACCCCAACCTTGGCCTTGTTGGTGCACCGCGAACTTGCAGTTCTTGCTCACGTACCAGTTCCTTATTGGAAGATAAAAGCAGTTTTCAATGCCAATGGCCAGGACTATCAATCGCAATACAAGGCCAGCCGTTCCGGCAAAGATGCTGAAAAACTTTGGAAGGAAGAAGAAGCCAAAGTAATTGCGGCTGCAACAAAGGGTGCAACAGGTGAAGTCTCAGAGAAGGTGACTATCAGTAAGCGCAACCCACCAGCACTTTATTCATTGACTTCACTGCAAAAGGAAGCCAACACGCGCTTTGGAATGTCGGCACGGCGTACTCTTGGAGCAGCGCAGCGTCTTTACGAATCGCATAAAGCGACAACGTATCCACGAACAGATTCAATTTGTTTGCCTGAGGATTATCGTAAGCATGTCGATGAAGTGGTTGGAAGTTTGGCCCATGGCGAGTATTCCGATTCATTGGCTGAAGCCAATAAATTGGGTGGCGTTCAGGAGGCGGCTACTCAACTGAAGCAAGAGGGTTTGAAAAACCAAGGGCGCCATTTCAACGATGATAAAGTTGGCGATCACTTTGCAATTATCCCAACTGGGACAATGCCGCACACCCCACTCGGTGGCGACGATGCAAAAATATTTGAACTGATTCTACGGCGTTTTTTGGCGGCTTTTATGGGGCCAAGTACTTGGGAAAACGTTTCCCGAGAAACCAAAATTCCTGATGCGGCAGCGCCTAACGGTGCCTGGTCCTTCTTTACACAATCTAAGCGCTTGGCTGTTGCCGGTTGGCAGTTAGTCGATAAGGTGCCCAAGAAATCAGAACAACTGGGCGAGCTCGGGGTTGAGCCAGGGCAAGCAACACCTTCTAAAAATAAAGAGGTCGAGGTTGAAGAGGATGCCACCCGACCACCTTCGCGTTACACCGAAGCAAAATTATTGGAAGGAATGGAGCGGGCCAGTGATTTGGACCTCGACCTTCACGAAGATTTTGATGACACCGAAGTTCTCGATGAACTTAAATCTAAAGGCTTGGGTACTCCGGCAACACGTGCCGACATTATCGAAGCATTAATCGCTAAAGGCTATGCCGGCCGTTCGGGAAAAACTTTGCGAGCATCTGCCAAGGGTATTACATTGATTGACTTTCTCGAGCGAATTAATGCTAATGGTTTAGCCAAGGCCGATCTTACTGCCGAAATGGAATTCCATCTCTTGCAGGTAGAGGAAGGGGTGCGCACCCGCGAGTCTTACATGCAGGAGGTCGCCGATTCGGTGCGCGACTTGGCCAGCAAATTAACCACTTTTGATTACGGCGAACTTTATAAAGAGCAAGAACCGGTTGGCACTTGTCCTCGCGACGGGCACCCAATCCTCGAAGGCTTGAAGGGTTATCGGTGCGCACGCATTGCCAAGGGTGATACTTTTGAATTAGAACTTAAAGGATTAGGTAAGGAAGCGAGTGTGCCAATCGCTGAATCAAGTGAGGTCGTTGCCGAAAAACTTCGTGCGGCTGACGATGTTGCGGAAGTGCTGGTCAAGGCCAAGCTCGTACATGCTACTTTGACATTAAAGTTTTCCAAGGTTGGTGAAGTGCCTACACTTGAAAAACGCATCGAAGAATTAGTTGAAGGTGTTGCTCCAAAAGGTGCCTTGTCAGATATTTTGATTAAGGTAATTGAAGCAGATGCTTGCAATTACACGGTTTGGAAAGAATTCCGTGGCCGTTACATTAATCGCCCGCTTGCTGAGCGATTATTGAAAGAAGGTGATTCGGGGCCAATCGAGGGCTTTGTTTCAATGCGCGGAGATTTTTATGCTGGGCGCATTACCATTGACGATGAACTAAAATTGGAATTCGAGGCAGTCAAAGGCTTTAAGGGTGGCGACGACAACCGTGCGGTTGCACCCGAATTAATTTCCTTTCCAGTGGACGACCGTCCATTCGTTGCCTGTCCAAAGTGTGAAGGTCAAATTAACGAAACTGCTACGCACTTTCAGTGCTCTGAAAATAAGGGCAAGAAGGGTTGTCAAGTTTTAATGCCGCGCGCTGTTTGTAAGCGTGAAATGCGTCGCACCGATTTGTTGTCATACTTTGATGGTGGGGTCGCGCACACTGACTGGATTGAGGATTTCATTTCACGTAAAGGTCGCGCATTTACAGCGCGCCTTACCATGAAGGATAACGGTCGTCACACATTCGAGTTTAAGCCAAGAGCGGCCAAGAAGAAGGTGGCCAAGAAAAAAGTTGCCAAGAAGAAGGCTACTAAGAAAAAGGCAACCAAGAAGAAGGTAGCTAAGAAAAAGATTAGCAAGAAGAAATCTAGCGATTAGATTTCGCAAGCCGTATGAGGATTTCATTCTGGTCAACCCCGCGAACGGTATCGACCGCCTGTTTGCGGTCTTTTGCGGGGCGACCAGATTTCGTTGGTGTTGACGAACCCTTTTACGCCTGGTATTTAAGCCAAACGGGTAAACAACACCCGATGCGTGAACAAGTTTTGGCTGCTCAATCATCAGATTGGCGCGAAGTCATCACAACCCAATTATTGGCCCCGCTACAGGTTGAGCACCAGTTCGTAAAGCATATGAGTCATCACATGGTGGGGGACGTGAAGCTTGATTGGTTAAAGAATTCAGATCAGCGTTGCGTTTTCTTATTGCGTGATCCGCATGAGCAGTTGCCATCAATGCAACGCGACCTTGGCCAAATTGATATGCAAGATTTGGGGTGGAGTCGCCACTTGGAAATATTTGAGAGCGTTAACAATCCAGTGGTTGTCGATTCGCGTGATTTGTTAGAAAACCCTGAGGGTATTTTGGCGGCATTATGTGTTGCCTTGGAAATCGAGTTTTTTCCGAGCATGCTTAAGTGGAAGCCAGGCCGACATTCTAGTTATGGTGTTTGGGCGCCGTTTTGGTATGAGAATGTTGAAAAGAGTTGTGGCTTCTCTAAATGGAAAGCAAAGTCGGATGATACTCCCAAAGATATGCAGCCCTTATTGGAAGAGTGTGATGCTATTTATCAGCAGATGCGCGCCGTTAGGCTAGGGGCGTGATTGATCTCGACTCACTGCTCGATGCTGCTGCTGAGGTGGCGGCCAATTCTTACTCACCATATAGCAAATACCAAGTCGGCTCGGCGTTACTGACATCTGATGGAAAGGTCCATACAGGAACCAACGTTGAAAATGCTAGTTATGGTTTGACCATTTGTGCCGAACGATCAGCAAGCTGCCGTTTGGTTTCAGACGGCGGCGGCGAAATTGTTGGCATCGCAGTTTGGGTTGATGCCGCTGAATACGCAACTCCCTGTGGAGCTTGCCGCCAGGTGTTAAGTGAGTTGGCTGGTCCTGACACGCCCGTAGTTATGGGGTGCTCTTCCGGAGCACGCGCCCAAACTACCTTGGGCGCACTGCTACCGGATGCTTTTGCCGGTTAGCAGAACTTAGTGTTGTCCATTGATGAAACCAATGGCAATCATGATCAATAGGAAAATGCCAATTGCTAAAGCTAAGCTTCCCCAGAGATAAGCGATTAAAACACTCACGGTCGATTTCGCTTCACAACGTAATTCATCAAGTCGTCCTTGCTCTTGCAACAATTCCCATTGCTCTGGACGCTCTTCCTTCATTTCTTCTTCGCTGATTATCCCGGTGTAAACGCAGACATCCATCGGGAATTTTTCGGCCCGCATGTGAGTGTTAAAGAAGTGCACCAAGAAAATGAAAGCGGTTGCTAGTAAGGCTTCCTCTTTGTGGATGGTGCTGGCTAGCGTTACAAATTCACCACCGAACAAACTGCCAAATAGCTCTTCTTGCCAGCGAATCACTCCCGAAATGCCAATTACTGCAACTCCCCAGAAGACTGCAAGGTAGTCGAATTTTTCCCAGTAGGTCCAGCGGCCAAATTTTGGTTTTTCCCCACCTTTAAAGAACCATCGCAAGTGTCCGACAAAGTCATGCCAATCTTTCAATCTTGGCACTAGGCTGTCAGGGCCAGAAAGAATTGGTCGCCAACCTTTCTTGAATATCCCCACTGCAACTTGGCCGAGGTGAAGAACAAAGTAAAGTCCGGTTACACCTGCCGCCCAATAGTGGAGATCTTGTGCAAGTTCAATACTTATGACATTTTCGAGCAACCACTTGCCCATCGCGGTGTGTGAGAAAGTTTGCGGAAGACCGGTGAAGGCTAAAGTAAGGAAACTAATATTAACCAGGATATGTAGGAATCGCTCAAATGGAGTGAAGCGTTTGAAGTATTTCTTACTTGGTTGATGGCGTTGACGGACTCCACGTTGGAACCACAGGAGTGTGTGCAAGCTGAAGAAGCACATCACGCTAACGAATAACAACTTCATGAAGACATCGGCTCCATGCAAAATAGCGGCCATTGTTTTGCTGCCACCTGGCGGAGGTGGAGGAATCAAGTCTTCAGGTGAAACACCAGGTCTTAGTGTTTTCTTAGGTCGGTTAGCCTCAGTAACTGCCGCGATTAATTCTTCTTGGTCGGGGCGTTGAGGGTGAACAATGTAGCGAATGAAACCTTCGTCAGCGTCTTCGTGGCACTCTTGACAGGTGCTGAGCAACTTGTCGCGTGCAACAAAACTTCCCGGATCTTCAGGTTCGAGAATGTCGTGATGACCGTGGCAGTTGGTGCAAACTGCAAACTCAAGGTCGCTGTTTAACAGGTCGTAAAGTTGCCCGTGATAAGTATCTTCAAAGCCATCTACTACATTCGGATTAACTCCATATGAAAGCATTAGCGGTTTGTCGCTATGGCATTCGGCACATGACTCAACTATTTCTTCCGGAGTAAATTGAGTGTTTACAGTCTTGATTGCAGTTTCGCCATGGCAATCGGTGCAGTAGGCGGGATCGCTATTTCCCACAGCCCGTGAGCGTGCGTGGGCAGATAATGCATAATCTTCGGCCTCCTGTTCGTGGCACGCTTCGCAACTTTGGTGATTGCTCCCTGGAATTGCTTTGCCATCCGCCACTTCCCAGTGGAAGGTGTGGCAGTCGATACAAGATAAGTCTGGCTGCTCTAAAGCCTCGGCACAACTTGCGGTGTCATGAGCAAGACCAACACCTTGGTGGTTGTCGGTGGAGTGACAGTAAAGACAATTGTCCAAGCCGCCGGGGCGGAATAATAAATCAGCAATCGATTCGCGTGAAGTTAGGTGGCCACTGTGACAAGTGCTGCACTCGACTTCAGAAATAGCATCGCCTTCAGCGTGGTGCATTGAAAGGGCGGCATCTTCGTGGCAATTTAAACAGGCTTCTGTTCCACTAAAACTCGCGGTCGGTTTGGCAACGTCATGCCCATTGTGGCAATCAACGCAACCTGGTGCATCAGGGTTATTGTTCTCGAATAATTCAATATAGTGAGCTGAATCAGTGAAGCCATGAGTGTCTTTTTCGTGACAACTTAAGCAGGCTTCAGTTTGCAGTTGGCGCTTGGTCGGGAGGGGTAGTTTGTCGGGGTTGCCAGAAAGGTGAGTGCTGGTGTGGCAATCGACACAAATTGGATATCCGCGGCGGTCGCGTTGTCCATAAGGAATATGAATGGAAGCATGAACTTCTTCATCTTGCTCATCGTGGCACATTAAACAGGTGCGCTGAGAATTTGGCAGCCAGTCTTTTACCCATTTGGTTTGGTGATCGCCGTGACACTCAGAACACTCCATGTCATCTTCGTAATGAGCGCCGCCATGGAACGATTTAACGGCATCGCGGTGACAGCTAACACATTGGGCGGGGGATTCATCATGCTCCTCATCCAAGTCACCAGAGAATTCCCATTCAAGTAATTCGGCGTGACACTCCACGCACATGACACCCTCGTCCCAGTGAACATCATGCTCACGTTCAAGGTCTACATCTTCTTGGTGGCAGGGAAGGCATTCCTCATCTTCAACTTGGCCAAAGGCTTGGCATGCAAGCAGTCCGATCAATGAAGCACGCACTAACCATGAATGTGCGTTGTCAAACATCTACTATTTCTCTTCGACAATGATTTTGCCATCCTTGTCTTTTTTCGGCGGAATAACTCGTGGCTTTTCGCGAAGGGGATGCAGGTGTTCAACTTCCTTGAGGTGCTTGCCGAAATCAAATTCCTTGTAGGTCGGTGATTCCTCGTTATGGCAAGAACGGCAAATTTCTTCTGTCGGCAGCAGGATCTCCTCGCGTGGAATTTCTGAAACCCACTCTGGTTCTTCTGTTCCTTCAAGTGAGTTAGCAATTTTTAAGCGAAGTTTATTGTGTAGCTCGCCTGGGCCGTGGCAACTTTCACAGCCAACTCCTTGTTTGGCCTTAAATGTGCGCTTGAAGCGTTTCTTGTCCAACCCAAATCCACTTACATGACAACGCAAACATTCTGGTGCTTCCCAGGCCTTTTCAATACCCAACTCCTTGGCAACTTCGGCGGCCTTTTCACCTTGCAATGTTTCGAATGCTTGGGCATGAGGCTTACTCTCCCAAACTGAATATATTTCGCCTTGTGATTTCGACTTATGGCAGTTTTTACATTTTTTGGCACCAATAAATTTTGACTTGGCGATGTCGAAACTTTCCGGTAGCACCGGGTCCTGTGAAAGCATGGGCCAAGTTGCTGAAATGGTAAGTAGGGCAAGAACTGCGCTTAAAGTGGTTTTGGCGGTACTATTCATGATTGGTGTGGGCAACACTATTGCCCATTAATAATTAAACCGTCGAGGAAGGTTTCCAAGGGGAAAACTTAATGCTCGTCGGGCCAGTCGCCAGTGGCGAAAACTTGAATTGTGGTCGTTTCGCCGGCCTTAACTTCGACCGCTTTACTGTGTAAGGCCTGTGGTTGTCCACCCTTTTGAGAAACCCAGATGTAAATATCGTAAGTGCCTGCAGGGATTCGGTCGGCGCGTAAAAGGTCAAAGAGATCTCGGCGCAGAATTGGCATCCAAGCTTCGTTCCCACCTGAAGGAACCCCGGTTATTTGCAGTTTGCTTTTGGCAATTCGCCATTCAGGTTTCATGCCAATGATTCGCACGACCAAGTTGGCATCGGCTTTGGAGAGGGTAATTTCATCAGGTAGTTTGGCGTCGATGGCAAAGTGCTTGGCTTGCCAGCCGGGAGCCCAAAATGTTCGCTTGGTTTTACTGCCTAAATTGTCGAGAAGTAGTTCGCCCGTATGGGCACTGGGGCCAGCCGCACGTACTCGCCCACCGCGAAACATGACAACTCCGGATAGGGGGATATGGTCAGCACGGGAAAAACAGAAAATATTTTCTTTTTCGATATTTCTTTTTGAATTAACAACTTCCTTAACACTTTGGTCTCCAATGCGTTCATCTGCTGGCACCGGAATATTGACTGCCGAGTTCTCTAGTGGCGCTGCATCGCTTGGCTCGCTTTTGGATAGAACTAAAACACCCTCTGGGGTGCTAGAAAGGGAAATATAAGCCACGCCAACTGTCAATAAAATCGCAGCAATGATTAGGGTCGTAGATCGGTTATTGGCTTCCATCTGTGGTTGATTTGATCGCTCGGATTGGTGTTCGTTGTCGTTCCACCTTGACTCATTCACCTTAGGGTTTAATTGTCACTGTTCGGTCATGGCGGTTGCCTGGTCGAATCAGCTCTAAATGTTTCACTCAAATCCAAGACCTCAAGGCAAAGCCAAATTACTTGCTGTAATCTGCTTTATTTCCTTTCTTGTTCAAGCTAGCATTTTGCCGGCGGCCCAAGAAGATGAGTTAAAGTCATCGGAACTTATTGAACAGGATAACAACTACCAAGGGTGGTTGGATATGCGTTTTCGAATGCGTTCCGAAGCATCTTCTTCAACGCGCGACGTTGACTTAATTGTTGGATCTTACTTCGAACTAAATTCTAATGAAAACGCAGGGAAATTTGTTCTTGATGGGGTTCTTTACGCTGACCTGGATAACGAAACCGGCGGTGATGAAGCATTTTATTCTTTGTCGGACACTTGGAATGATTCAATGCATGGCTTTGTTTATAACGCATGGCTAGGAATTGACGATTTCAAATTAGGACGCCAGGAAATTCATCGCGCTGATGCTTTGTTTTTTGATGGTCTGAAATATGACCATAAATTGACTAGTGAAGCAAAACTGACCGTATTCGGTGGCACACCGGTTCATTTTTATGACGAAAGTTCATCCGGCGATCGCATGGCAGGTTTAGGTTTAGATTGGCGAGTTAGCCCCAAATTGAGAGTGGCGGTTGATGAAGTATGGTTGCGCGATTCAGCTGTACGCTTTAGTGGTGCAGATGGCACCGCCAACGATTTGTTATCGGTTGTAAGTGCCACCTGGTTAGCCAATCAAAATGGCATGGTGCGTGGCTCAGCCTCGATGGTTGGCGACCGTGCTCGCCGCCAAGACATCAGCGGACAATGGTATATGCCGAATAAAGACCTTTGGGCACGGTTTAGGCTTCGTCATCAAAATGATTACGGAGAATTTATTGCAACCGAGATTGCTCCCTTTAGCGCGGTAATTGGTGACGTTGCCCCGTATTGGGATAGCAGTGTTGAATTAACAAAACGTATGTCCGAGCAAATCGACATCGGCTTTGGTTATCAGGGACGCATGCTTGAAAACGATTCTGATGTTGGTATCAATAACCGCGAGTTCAATCGGTGGTACATAAGTGTTGACCATGATGAACTTCCATTTACTAATTCTTCAGGTGGTTTGCGTGCCGACATTTGGGATTCGAGCGACGGCTCCATCATTGCCGGAGGCGCTTGGCTCAAGTGGGATTTTAATGCTAAGCATGAATTGTCAGTTGGAACTGACTTCTCTAAATATCGTTTCGATGTGTTCACCGGTCGTGAATACTTAGACGATCGCCAATATTGGATAAAAGCGAAATTACCGTTAGGGGATCAAAGGCGCATGCGCCTGCGTTATTCCCGAGATCGCTCCCAATTTGGCACCGACCATCTCTTTGAAGCCGCTTGGGCATTGGAGTTTTAATAATGCGTAACAACCACAAATTGTTTTTACTAATAAGTACCAGCCTTGGGCTGAGCTTTGGAGCATGCTCCAGCATCTTCACTAACGCTGAAATCCTCGTGCCCGGTCGTATGGGAATCTTTCCGCACGATGTCCACATGGGCGAAGAGGTTGAGTCCGATTGTGTCGATTGCCATAGCACAGCAGAAGATGAAGAAGCAGCTTCGATGCCAACTATGCGCGCTTGTTTAACTTGTCACGACGACGAAATGGACGAGGGCAAAATGATCGACAAAGTGCCTGCAGGTTTTGTTCTTGAAGGAATGGAAAAACCATCCTGGACATCAGTAACGGAACAAACAGTTGATTGCAGTTTCTCACACCAAGCTCACTACGAAGCCGAAGTAAGTTGTGAAGATTGCCACGTTGCAGTTTCAGAAGCATCGGCGGTTGAACGCAGCTTCGCCGTCCGCATGAAAGCTTGTGTTGATTGTCACGAAAAAGATGCTGTCGATGACGGTGGTTGTGTTGGTTGTCACGAAGGAATCGATCAAGACTGGACTCCGCTTACCCACAATAATAGTTGGGAATTTACTCACGGCGCCATGTCGGAACTTGACGGCAACTGTCCAGATACTGCGCGCAACGATTGTTCTCTATGTCATACAACTAACGAATGTAATAGTTGTCACCAAAGCCAGGAACCGCGCGACCATACCGAAGCTTGGCGTGTTCGTGGCCACGGTTTTTCAGCCACCATGGATCGCGACCGGTGCATAACTTGCCACCGCGAAGATTCATGTGTTCGTTGTCACCAGGAAAGTGTTCCGGTGACCCACGGCGGCATCTGGGGCGGCGATACCAGCGCCCACTGTGTTTCCTGCCACCTTCCTTTGGGCGAGGATGATGGTTGTTACACATGCCACCGAAATTCTAATAGTCACTTTACTGCCCAACCTAACCCCGGCGGAGCTCACCCAGGACAGAGTTCGGATTGTCGCTCTTGTCACTTCCCGCTTGATCACTTCGACAACGGTCAGGATTGCACAATCTGTCACCGATAACCAAAAAAATAACGATGAAACTCGTCAAAACAACTTTGTTTGCCGCGCTACTTGCGGCCCTGCCGTTTACTGCAATGGGCTGCCTAGATAGTGATGGCAGCGCCTCTACTTCACCCTCCAGTACCTTAAATGGTTTGGTCAATGGAACCGATGGTGCCGTCCTTGAAGGTGCGGTGGTTTACTTAGTTCCCGTCACTGCCATTGACATGACTGAAATGACTGCATCAGCAATGCGTGCCAACACCACTGCTGACTTCGATGAACCACTTGAAGATACTGTTCGCATTAATGGCGCTTCCTTTGTTTCGGCAACAACCAATGTTGCTGGTGCATTCAATATGGAAGTTCCAGATGGCGACTTTTATGTTTATGTTGAAGGGCCAGCGGGTACTTTGCCTGGCGGTTCATGGTGTCGCACTGCAGTTGCAGCAAGTGGCTTACGCGGCCAAGATATCACAATTGAAATGTCTGGTTCGCCGACCGCAGCCGCAACTTGGACAGGTCCAACCGCATGTCAAAGTTGTCACGAAGACCATGTTGCTACTGCAGCTGGAACCGCTCACAGCTTAGGCTTTAGTGTCGTTGGTTCATTTGGCGCACTGCAAAGTGGCGCGGACCACCCAGAATTCTGGGACGGTTTGGACTTGTTTAATTACGTTGCAAGTTACGACTTAGGAACCCCAGTTTATTACTACGACTTCGATGGTGGTCGTGGTATGGATAAGTTCAAAACTGCTTTGACCGATCCAACAGCTTATGGTGGTGTAGTTTACGCCAAGATTTGGCTGTGGCAAGACACTGCAGATGACCTGTACAAATTAACTATTGAGAATGTTGGAAACATTGCCGACCCAAATAGTCCTAGCACACACATTGCACGTTTGGTTTACGGTGGTGCGGTTGAAAAACAACGCTTCATGATTGAATGGCCAGGCCGCAAAGGTTTGTACCCATTGCTTCAATACCAAACATTTGGTGAAGAGGCCAAGTATGACCGCAGTCGCAAAGTGATTCGTGATTACCACCTCGACTACTACTGGGATCGTTCAGGAACCGATAGTGATCCAAGTGATGACTTGATTACAGACCCACCAACTTACAAAACCATGGAAGCTAATTGCATAGGATGCCACGCTACTGGCTACGAAATGTACTTAGATGGCGACACCGGTGAATACTTGTGTGATTCCGTTGAAGATGTCAATGGCTTGTACGACCTTGACCAAGACGGCACCATGAACATTCTTAATACCACTTGTGAAACTTGCCACGGTCCAGGTTCTGAACACGTTGCTGCGGCCGCTGCTGGAATCGGTGGTGCATTCATTGTCTCTCCGCAAAACTTGTCACCAAGTCGTGAGATTCAATTGTGCAACCGTTGCCACGATCGCTTGCAAGGAGTTGGTGGATTACAAGGTGACCACCCGCTAAATGCAGATGGTGTGTTCCCTCTCGCGGGAATTAGTCGCGATGATTTCATCACTAACTACGTGCAACTTTCGGCACCTAAAGCCTCAAAAATGTGGGCCGATGACCTTCACTCGAAGTCGCACCACCAACAAGGTCCTGATTTCTTGAAGTCTTCTCACTACCGCAACAGCAAGGAATTGTTGACTTGTGCAACTTGTCACGATTTGCATGGTGGTACTGGTTACGACCGCGCAATGATTGATGACCCACAAGCTCCTGAGTCTGCGTTGTGTATGGATTGCCACGGTGCAACTATGGAATCAACATTTGCCCACACCGAGCAGATGGTTGGTTATGGACACGGTGCAGCGATCGCCAACTGTGTTGATTGCCACATGGTCAAAACTGCCAAGACTGGTAGTGGTGACTATGGATTGTTGTTGGATATCCCGGATGGAAGTTCAGGAGATGCAGACATTACTTACTTTGAAAATGACATTACTTCGCACGTTTTCGATGTGCCGTACAAAACTAATGTAGGTGTAAGTGGTGTAACTCCAGCAAGTGCGATGCCAATTCCTTACACTCAATCATGTGGTACTTGTCACGACGCGAGTATGTTGCAGTATTAAGGATTTGAGGCTAAGCCCCGGAGAGTACAGCTCTCCGGGGCTTTTTCCGTTAAGATGGGGTATGCGACTAAAAACAATTTCGGCCTTAACCGCCTCGGCATTGCTCTTGGGAGTTTTGAGTGCCTCAGGAATAAGCACTCATATGGAGGCTGCTGATCAAGCCGTTGCGCAAATTGATGCAACTGCTTTTCCAGAGTTGTCAACGGCCCTGCACAATTGGCCGCAAGAGGTTCGGGTTGGGGCGATTTACCCTGATTGGGGTTACTTATTCCCAGATTTGAATGCCGCCGCTGAAGATGCACATTGGGCCCCTTTTCAAACGATTGCCCTTCAACACTTGCACGACAACTACGGAGAACCGTGGACTGAACATGCTGAACATTTATTCGCATTCATTTGTGGGCTCGGCTGTCACGGTGCAATGGACGATGCTTGGCATTTTGGTTCATCATCATTTTTGCAACAAGCAATTAGTCATGACCTGGCCGATTGGAGTGCCGAAGATGCTGAAGCTGCAATCGAGGTAATTACCGATTTCTTCGTGCAAGCTGATTTGCGCAACACTGGCCTTGAAGATTATGTTTGGTGGTTGCCAATCGATGATCTCTTGCAAATTCACCGCAATGCCGGGCATCAAGAAATGTCACGCCAAGCAATTATTGTGGGTGTGAACTTACAACGTGTTGGCTTGTTGCTGGAAGATTTTTTATGGCCAATTGTCGAACCAATAACCGCTCCAATGTTGCCATGGACTAGAGCTAATTACCTAACTTGGCATGATGGGGGACTTGCCGATGGTGCCGAGTTAAGCGCGCGTCGTTTTGAATCGCTATGGAACGAGTATCAGCTTATTAGCGCCGCGCATCCTGGCGGAGGGAATGTAGGTCAGCCTGGGCATCGTCATCCAAGTGGCGCCGACAGCTCCTTCCTCTTAGATTTAGCTAAGCAATTGGTGGACGATGGATTAATCGAAATACGTTGGAAAAACACCGTTAAGGGGGCAATTTTAATAGATTCTCCGGTGGTGCTAGACCGTGCCGAAGTTGAGCGTCGCCTCCTAAAAGCAACTTTCTAGAAAAAAGCTGTCCAGTAGGGGTTTAGTAGGGGCTGTGTAGTGCATAATGACCGCAAATTGCCCTGGATTTGAGGTGGGTTCGAGTGCTAGTGAGGCGATTGAAGTGCTTCTTATTGAAGATTCTCTAGAAATTGCAGAACGGATAACTCGACTGCTCAATAGCGGCGGCTCGCAATCCGAGCCGTCAACTTCTTTGCGTATTCATCACTGTCGCAGTTTTAAACATGGTCTCAAATATATGCGAAAAGATGAACCTGATTTAGTATTTGTTGATTTGGGATTGCCAGATTCGTGTGGAATAAAAAATTATGATCGTATCCGCGGAGAATTCCCAGATTGTATGGTGGTTATATTGGTGGACAAATTAAGTGCTTCCTTGAAAATTGAAATTAAAGCTCGTCATGCTGATGGAGTCGTTGAAACAAAACACGATGAAGCGATTGCCGATTTGTCTACTCGCCTTGGCGAAATGTTTTAATTAGTCGCGCGCGCGGTGAATTAATTTCGCTTGCTCGTGCACAACTAATGTGTTTGCTGGGATTGACTTTGAAATCGTCACCCCAGCACCGACTACACAGTTGTTGCCAATTGTGGTACGCGCGCCAAGTAGGGTGGCATTTGCATAAATAACAATGTCGTTGCCCAAGGTCGGGTGGCGCTTTTGACCTCTAACTATTTCGCCGCCTTTGTCTTTGGGGAAGTTAAGCGCACCCAAAGTAACTCCTTGATAAATAGTCACTCGTTCACCGATGACAGTGGTTTCACCAATCACCACTCCAGTTCCGTGGTCGATAAAAAATCCATCGCCAATACTTGCCCCGGGGTGGATATCGATTCCGGTTTCACCGTGAACGTATTCACAGATCATGCGCGGGATTAGTGGAATCTTGGCCTTCAATGCGGCGTTGGCCAGGCGGAATGCCACGATTGCACGAAAGCCTGGGTAGCAAGCCTCGATTTCCTCGGGACCGTTGGCAGCCGGGTCATTACTTAATGCTGCCGCCAAATCCTTTTTCAGTGCGGCTTTTAAGTCGTCTAATAGTTCCTCGATGACCAGCGCAATTTGGCGACCATTTTCACTTTTGGGAAGCTTCAGTGCGCTGGTGGTCTTGAAGCCAGGGGCAACAAGAGCATGGAAGTGGTCGAGGATTAAACCTATTTCGCGGAAGTTGGTGTGCATTCAGATTCAGAACCTAGCGAATCTGCTTTAGCATTGCCAGTCATTAAGAAGCGGTGCATGGCATTGGCGGCTTGGCGACCGGCACCCAAAGCCGTTCAAGTTTTGCGATTCGTGACGCGATTGCCTGGCTGCATCAAGGGCATCTTGGCAAAATAAAAATTGCCCGGGGATTTTGTTACAAACCTCGTCAAAGCATCGGACTAGCCACTGGACCGCAAGCTTTGCCAGAAAATATTAATTATGATTTGTGGACCGGCCCAGCCCCAATGCGAGCACTAGAGCGAAAAAATTTACATTACGATTGGCATTGGGATGCGATTACTGGAAACGGCGACCTGGGCAATCAAGGAGTGCATCAAGTTGATATTTGTCGTTGGCCTTAGGTGAACTTGGCGTACCACTCGAAGTGCAATCGATTGGCGGCAGATTAGGTTATGTCGATGATGGCAACACTCCCAATACCCAAATCATTTGGTGTAAGTTCGCAAGTGCGCCAATGATTTTTGAAGTGCGTGGATTGCCCGAAAACACCAAGGCCCAAAAGGACAACTGGCGCGGCGGTATGGACAAGTATCAAGGTGTTAGTGTCGGAGTGGTGATTGAATGTGAAAACGGCAGTTTGCGTATCCCCAATTACACGTCTGCGCAAGCGTTGGATGCGCGCGGCAATTCGATTAAGAAGTGGAGCGGTACCAAAAACCACTTTGCCAACTTCATTGATTGTGTGCGCAGTGGTCAAGCCGGGCAACTAAACGCTGGAATTGTTGAAGGCCATCTATCGGCACTTCCGTGCCATTTGGCGAGCACTTCCCATCAAGTTGGAGTGCCGGCCTCGGTAGCTGAAATCAAGACGCAGATTAAAGATAATGTTTACTTTAGTGAAGCACTGGAGCGAATGTTGACCCACTTGAAGGCCAATGCGGTGGACCTTGCCAACACCCAATTGACATTGGGCCGCCCACTGATTGGGTCAGATTCCAACAGCATCATCGAAGCAATCACCGCCGATACTCTGACGCGCCCGTGGCTATTTCGCGACGGCCGCGGAGAATTTCGTTTCCCGAGAAGTTAACCATTTATTCCTGCCTTAAGTGCATGCCGCCATCTCTGGTGGCATGATTGCCCGAGGCGATTATGATTCCCCAGATGAAAAACAAACTCCTTGTCAGTGCCTGCTTGTTGTGGGCGAGTTGTTCGCTATTTGGACAGCAGCAATATTCCGAGCTGTGGGGAAGTGCCGGAGAGCTTTGGGATCCGGCCAGTCGTTTGCCGGACTTTTCATTTGCCGGTTATCACTATGGCGAGGATGAATTACCGCAAGTGCCGCAGGTGGCCACAGTCATGGATTTTGGCGCGGTCGGCGATGGCTTGCACGATGATTCGGCCGCCTTCATTGAGGCCATAAAAGCGATTGACGCTGGCGCTATTTTTATTCCGGAAGGCCGCTACTTGATTAGGCAAATTATCCAAATCAAAAAGAGTGGCGTTGTATTACGCGGCGCCGGAGCAGATAAGTCGGTGTTGCTTTTTGATAAAACCTTGACCGAGTTGCAGCCTAATTGGGGTGCCACGACCAACGGCCGTCCTACTTCAAACTATTCATGGTCAGGCGGTTTATTGAAAATTTCTGGTAGCTACCAGTCGCAAGAGTTAGCCCAAGTTAGCTCTCCAACACCCCGCGGCAGTAAAAGTTTATCGGTAGATAATATAGAAGGAATAACTGTCGGCTCCCGCATAGAAATTTATATGCAGGATGATGCGCATAAATCTTTAACTAAACATCTTTATTCTTCGCAATCGGGTGACATCCATAATTATTCAGGATCACGCGCATCTCAAGTCGTTGAAGTGTGTAACATCGCGGGCAATCAGCTCACTTTGAATCGGCCACTCCGCTTTGACATTGAACTGAGGTGGAAACCGATTATTCGCAATTTCAAGCCGACCGTTAGTGAATCAGGAATTGAGGAATTAGGCTTTGAATTTCCAAATAACCCTTATCAAGGGCATTTTACCGAACTTGGATTCAACGCAATTGCTATTAGTGGTGTGGCTGATTGCTGGGTGCGTAATGTGAAAATCCACAATGCCGACAGCGGTATATTCGTCCACGCCAATTTCTGTACTTTAAGTGGCATTGAATTTTCTTCGGCGCGTCAGCCAATGCTGACTTGTACCGGCCACCATGCAATTATTCTCGGCGGTCGAGATAACCTCTGTACTGACTTCAGCTTTAATACAAAATTCATCCATGATCTTGGAGTCTCGGCAAATCATGCCGGTAACGTGTTCGCCAACGGCTCGGGAGTTGATTTGAATTTCGACCATCACCGTCGCGCACCTTACGAAAATCTCTATTCAAATATAAACGTCGGAGCAGGTACGCGCGTTTGGACATGTGGCGGCGGTCAACGACTCGGAAAACACTGCGGTGCGCGCGGCACCTTTTGGAATATCAGAGCTGAACAGTCACTGCATTACCCTCCATCAAATTTTGGTCCCGAATCGCTTAATTTGATCGGCGTGCAAAGCGCCGATGAAGAAGCAATCGAAGATTCCGGAAAGTGGTTTGAACACCCTCAAGCAAAAAATATCCAGCCTGGCGAATTGCATCAATCCCAACTGCAACACCGTTTAATGGAAAGGAGTACAAATGCGCGTATCGACCGTTTAACTGGGGTTTGGGCCGGCGACATTGAAACTCCCAATGGACCGCTGCCGGCGGTCGGCTACTTTGAACCAGATGGCAATGGTGGCTGGACTGGTACGGCGGACACCCCAACTCAAAATGCTTATGGTATTCCATGGAGTGAAGTTTCTTTCGATGGAAAAAAATTAGTAGCCAAGATTGCCCTTACCGGTGCTGTTTATGAAGCAACTTTAAAGGGCGAGCTGCTGGAAGGTACATGGCTGCAAAATAATACTGCCATGATTTTGAATTGTCGCCGAGTAAAAACTCCGCCGCTGGCGCCATTAGAACTTCGCGAGCAACTGGTCGGTATTTGGGAGGGGCGGCTGGAAATTGGCGCGATTTCATTGCGAGTTGGACTGCACCTAGAATTAAATCATAATGGAGGAGTGGTCGGCTACATGACTAGTCCGGATCAGACCTCGGATACTTATCCCGTCGGGCGCGTAGATTATGTTAGTGGTCGCAAAGTGAAAATTCGTGCCGGAGTATTGGCCACCACTTTTGAAATGGAAATTTCCGAAGATGGCAATTTTATTGATGGGAAATTTAGCCAGGGCGGCCAAAGTTTTGAAATCCGAATGGAGCAGGTGGAAAAGGCCACAAAAAATATACGTCCTCAAGAACCCCAACCGCCATTTTCTTACCAAGCGGAGGAGGTGCTTTATCGAAACGAAGCCGCTGACATTGACTTAGCCGGCACTTTGACGATTCCGCCCGGAAAGGGCCGATTCCCCGCCGTTTTGATGATTACCGGCTCTGGAGGCCAGGATCGTAACGAGGAAATTTTTCAACATAAGCCGTTTTGGGTAATCGCTGATTATTTAAGTAGTCGAGGCATTGCCGTTTTACGCGTCGATGATCGCGGAGTTGGCGGTTCAACTTCCGGCTCCAATCCAGGCACCGCCACCAGCTTCGATTTCGCTACTGACGTAGAAGCCGGCGTTAAGTTTTTACAATCGCATCAACAAATAGACTCCGCAAAAATTGGTTTGATGGGGCACAGTGAAGGCGGAATAATTGCGCCAATTGTCGCAAGCAATAATCCAAACATCGCCTTTGTGATCTTGCTTGCCGGCACCGGAATCCGCGGCGATAGATTACTTGAAATACAAAGTGAAGCAATCCAAAGGGTCAGTGGAAGTGCCGCTGAAGAAATTGAAAACGCACTTCTGACGCAAAGAAAACTTTTCGATTTGTTGTTAGACGATTCATTAAGCGAAGCAGAGCTTGACCGCCAAATGCGCGCCGTTATTTCCCTTGATCCGGATTTTATCGAGGCCACAAAAGACCAACAGCAAACTGGTATGACTCAAGCGATTAGCCAATTGAATAACGCATGGATGAAAGCCTTTCTCGCCCACGACCCAGCTCCGGTGTTAGCGCGAGTGAGTTGCTCGGTGCTGGCACTTTGTGGTGAAGTAGATTTGCAGGTGCCGCACACAGCAAATCTGTCAGCAATTGCCGCGGCCCTCGAAAGAGGCGGCAATAAAGATTTCACGATAAAGTCTTTCCCACAACTCAATCATTTATTCCAACACTGCGAAACTGGACTCCCGAGCGAGTATGGCACCATCGAGGAGACATTTTCCGTTGAAGTGCTTGGTGTTATTAGTGATTGGATTCGCGCGCGTTTCGCCGGCTAAGCTAAACTTTCGCTCCAATAATCCTGTCCCCGTAGCTCAGC
>CAZWVI010000008.1:0-86594 GCA_964637165.1 uncultured Planctomycetales bacterium | reverse complement strand
GAGCGTCCGCCTGATAAGCGGGAGGTCAGAGGTTCAAATCCTCTTTGGCCCACCAGCTCTACCACTGGATTACTAGTCATCCCTTTAATAGGGGGGCGTAGCTCAGTTGGGAGAGCGCTGGCTTTGCAAGCCAGAGGTCACGGGTTCGAGCCCCGTCGCCTCCACCACCCCTTGAACGGGGACGGAGGGGCGCGACCTCGGTCGTCAGCGCAGTTCATTAAAAATCAGGCAGGAAGTGTAATCGAATAGATCGAGCGCAAAATAATAATCAAGTAAGTTAGCGTCCAAGGTGGATGCTTAGGCGTTGAGAGCCGATGAAAGACGTGGCATAGCTGCGATAAGCCTCGGTGAGCCGTTAAGCAGGCTTTGATCCGGGGATCTCTTAGATGCGGAAACGCGGCCAGGGTAATACCTGGTCAGCCCATGGTGAATAAATAGCCATGTGGTAGGGAACGAGGGGAATTGAAACATCTTAGTACCCTCAGGAAAGGAAAGAAAACTCGACTCCCTCAGTAGCGGCGAGCGAACGGGGAAGATTGCCCAAACCATCGATGTGCCAAGGTTGTGGCCGTTGCATCGGTGGGGTCGTGGGACTTCCAGGCCGGACCACAGGTCGGCCGGAGAGTTACAAATTCATCATTTAGTCGAAGGTTTTGGAAAGAACCACCGCAGAGAGTGAAAGTCTCGTAGGCGAAAAGTGATGAACTCTCGGAAGTATCCCAAGTAGCACCGGACACGTGAAACCCGGTGTGAATTCAGAGGGACCACCCTCTAAGGCTAAGTACTACTCAACGACCGATAGCGACTAGTAGCGTGAGCGAAAAGTGAAAAGATCTCCTTTTAGGAGAGTGAAAAGTACCTGAAACCATGGACGTACAAGCGGTCGGAGGTCTATGCCCCTCGGGGAATGGCTGACGGCGTGCCTTTTGCATAATGACCCAACGACTTACGGTACACGGCAAGGTTAAGAACTTACGGTTCGAAGCCGAAGCGAAAGCGAGTGCGAATAGCGCGTTTAGTCGGGTGCCGTAGACCCGAAAGCAGGTGATCTAACCATGGGCAGGGTGAAGCGGATGTAACAGTTCGTGGAGGCCCGAACCGGTGTAGGTTGAAAACTACTCGGATGACTTGTGGTTAGGAGTAAAAAGCTAATCGAACTTGCAGATAGCTGGTTCTCCCCGAAATAGCTTTTGGGCTAGCGTCTAGTAAAATAACACATGGGGGTAGAGATACTGAATGCGATTGGGGGGCTACCCGCCTACCCACCGCAACCAAACTCCGAATACCATGTGTGGTACCTAGGCAGTCAGACAGTGGGCGATAAGGTTCATTGTCGAGAGGGAAACAGCCCAGATCGCCAGCTAAGGTCCCTAAGTAGGATTAAGTGTCATAAAGGAGCTGAGATTGCGAAGACAGCCAGGATGTTGGCTTAGAAGCAGCCATCATTTAAAGAGTGCGTAATAGCTCACTGGTCGAGCAGTCTTGGGCCGATAATGAACGGGACTTAAATTCTACACCGAAGCTGCGACTTTATGAGCCTTGGGGCTCATAAGGGGTAGGGGAGCGTTGGTTTTGCTTTGAAGCCGTACGGTAACGAGCGGTGGAGCGTAACCAAGTGCTTATGTTGGGATGAGTAACGATAAACAGGGTGAGAATCCCTGTCGCCGAAAACCTAAGGTTTCCTGGGGAAGGTAAATCCGCCCAGGGTTAGTCGGATCCTAAGGCGAGGCCGAAAGGCGTAGTCGATGGACAACAGGTCAACATTCCTGTACCACCGGAGAACATTTGACCAATGGAGTGACGGATTCTTGAAAGCAGTCGTGGCGTTAGTCGTCCACGTGTAAGCCTGAGGGACGCTGTAGGTAAATCCGCAGCATCAGTTCCCAGGGGTGATGCCGAGGCCTTGAGCCGAAGCTGCTGGAGAGGGTTCCTGGAAAATCTTCTAGGGAGTTCAAAGGTGTCCGTACCAAAACTGACACAGGTTGGTGAGGAGAGAATCCTAAGGCGCTCGAGATAACCTCTGTTAAGGAACTCGACAGATTGGTCCCGTAAGTTCGCGAGAAGGGACGCCCTTGTTAGTGTAGGTACTTGCTACTGAAGCTTTCGAGGGTCACAGAAAATCGGGAGTGGCGACTGTTTACCTAAAACACAGGACTCTGCTAAGCCCTAAAGGCGACGTATAGAGTCTGACGCTTGCCCAATGCCGGAAGGTTAAGAGGAGGGGTTAGCTTAGGCGAAGCTCTGAATTGAAGCCCCGGTGAATGGCGGCCGTAACTATGACGGTCCTAAGGTAGCGAAGTTCCTTGTCGGGTAAGTTCCGACGCGCACGAATAGCGTAACGACTGCTCCATTGTCTCAACAGAGGGCTCGGTGAAATTGTAGTCGAGGTGAAGATGCCTCGTAACCGCACCAAGACGGAAAGACCCCGTGAACCTTTACTGCAGCCTGATATTGGGCTCTGGTGCATCATGTGTAGGATAGGTGGGAGGCTTTGAAGCGGGCACGCTAGTGTTCGTGGAGCCGTTGGTGAAATACCACCCTTGATGTACTAGTGTTCTAACTCGGTGCCTTGAATCAGGGCCGAGAACAGTTTCAGGTGGGCAGTTTGGCTGGGGCGGTCTCCTCCCAAAGAGTAGCGGAGGAGCCCCATGGCACCCTCAGAATGGTTGGCAATCATTCGTAGAGCGTAAGGGTATAAGGGTGCTTGACTGTGAGACTAATAAGTCGAGCAGGTGTGAAAGCAGGGCCTAGTGATCCGGCGAATTCCGAGTGGAAGGGTCGTCGCTCATCAGATAAAAGGTACTCCGGGGATAACAGGCTGATCTCCCCCAAGAGTTCATATCGACGGGGAGGTTTGGCACCTCGATGTCGGCTCATCACATCCTGGGGCTGGAGAAGGTCCCAAGGGTTTGGCTGTTCGCCAATTAAAGTGGTACGTGAGCTGGGTTCAGACCGTCGTGAGACAGGTCGGTCCCTATCTGGTGTGGTTGTTGGACACTTGAAGAGGTCTTTCCCTAGTACGAGAGGATTGGGAAGGACGAAGCTCTGGTGCACCAGTTGTCTCGCTAGAGGCACAGCTGGGTAGCTAACTTCGGAACGGATAAGCGCTGAAAGCATCTAAGCGCGAAGCCTTCTCTGAGACTAGGTGTCCCAAATAGGGTCGTGGGAGACTACCACGTTGATAGGCCATAGCTGTAAGCACGGTAACGTGTTCAGGCGAGTGGTACTAATAACCCGAACGGCTTGATTTACTCCTCTATCCCCCTGAGTTCGCTCGGTGGATTGAGGGGATTTGCAAGATCTTGAAAATTACACTTCCTGCCACCTAATCATGCTCGGTGCCCATAGGCATTTGGTCACACCCGTTCCCATTCCGAACACGGTCGTTAAGCAAATGCCGCCGATGATAGTGGTTCGTCCGCGAAAGTAGGTTAGTGCCGGGCTTTAAACAGAAGAGGCGTCAAGGTTTTCCTTGACGCCTCTTTCTCTTTTTTGCTTCCGACTAGGAGATTGATTAGTACTGGCGAATAACGCTGACAACGACACCACGAATTTCTAATTCCATAGTGTAAATAGGATCCATGGTGGAGTTTGCTGGTTGTAGTCGATACATGCCATTTGCTTCCTTGTAAAACCGCTTTAAGGTAGCTTCTTCTCCAGGAAGAATTGCAACCACAATTTGACCTTGTTCAGGTTGGAGGTCCCTTCTAACCATCACTAAGTCACCGCTCTGAATGTGGTCTTCTATCATCGAATCGCCCTGCACTTCCAACATATACAAATCACTTTTCTCCGGAAGCAATTGGCTAGCGGAGAAGGTCTTTGGCGTTTCTAACGCCTCAATTGGTTGGCCAGCTGCGATTTTTCCTAATAATGGAATACCCATAACTTTGGGCATGTGCAAAACGCTTCCGAGTGGTTCTTCGGATTGAGTTAAATCAGCTGAGGGTGCCAGTGCATCAATCCCTATTGGGGTCAGTTCTAATCCACGACTTGCTCCAGGTTCTAAGTTCTCAAGGAAACCTTTTTGTATTAATGCTTGAACATGTCCAAATACTGTGACTCGGTTAACGCCCAGCTCACAACCTAACTCTTCCAGAGTTGGAGAAATACTATTTTCGATTTGCCATTTTTTTACGGCGCTTAATACGTCAAGTTGACGTTTGGTGATGGGGCGTGCCATCTTAAATTAAGGCCATTGCTACGAAAATGCATCCAGACAGGAGCATGGTTTCAATTCCTTGGCGGTATTTTGAGCTTACTTTGTTCATTGTTCAGTTGCGCTGATTGTTAGGGTAACGTTAGCCTAACAGGAGCCTAACTAGTGTATCGGCTGACAAATACCTAACAAGCCTTTTAATTGATTATTATTTTGAATATCTTATTAACTACCTTTAATTTAGGAACTTAGGTGCTTGTTAATAGGCCCACTTTCTTCCTAAATCAGGTAAAATGAGAAGGTGCAACATCCAAATGAGGTCCATCTTGGCTCCCTTGTCTCTCCACTGGAACGACTCAACACATCGCTGTTGAGCCTTCCTAGTTATAGAAGCGACGTTTTGGTCGTTGGAACTGGGGTTGCTGGCATGTGTGCTGCGTTAACTGCTGCCGAGCTTGGCAAGAAGGTAATTATCCTTACCAAAAGCTCGATTTCCAATACCAACACTCATTATGCCCAGGGAGGAATGGCTGCGGTCATTAGCCCTGAAGATAGTATTGACGCACATGTGAATGACACCCTAGCTGTTGGTTGTGAAATCAATGATGCGGAAGTCGTTAATTCAATTATTGATGGCGGTCCTGGCTCCGTTGACTGGTTGATGAAACTTGGCTTTCGAGTTGATCGTGATGCAAAAGGAGCCATTTCATTGCGCCGTGAAGGCGGCCACCATCAAGCCCGCATATTACACAGTGATGGAACTGCAACTGGTAGAGAACTACAGCGGGCGCTTGGTGCTCAAATCAGTTCTAATCGCAATATTCTTCTATTAGAGCACACCAATGCAGTCGAATTATTGAAGGATTCTTCGGGCAAGGTCGCCGGCCTATTAGCTTTGAAGGGGCAAGGTCAAAAAGCATTTCCTACTAAGTTTGAAGCTAGTGTAGTAATTTTGGCAACCGGAGGTGGTGGCCAACTATTCAGGGAAACGACAAATCCTAATTTAGCAACTGCTGATGGCTTAGCGCTTGCTCTTCGAGCAGGGGCGCAATTGCAAAACCTCGAATTTGTCCAATTCCACCCAACAATTCTCTATCTTGCAGGCGCTGCCCGATTTCTAATTTCGGAGGTTACTCGTGGTGCCGGAGCCATTTTGCGCGACCGTCACGGCGTAGCTTTTATGAATGATATCCACCAAGATGCCGAAATGGCACCTCGTGACGTGGTAAGCCGCGCCATTTTTAGGCAAATGTTAGCCACCAAGGACACTCACGTTTATCTTGATTTTTCACAAATAAAAGATCCCGTAAAAGCATTCCCAAATTTGGCTCGAATTACCAAATCTTTTGGAATCGATTTAAGTTCTGAGGGAGTCCCTGTTCGGCCGGCTGTGCACTACTTTATTGGAGGCATCAAGGTTGATATTCATGGTCAAACGAGCATACCTGGTTTGTTTGCAACAGGAGAATGTTCATCAACTGGCTTTCACGGTGCCAATCGCATGGGTTCAAATAGTTTGTTAGAGGGAGTCGTACACGGCAGATTTACCGGTGTTAAGGCGTCTCAATTAGTTACAAATGATGAACCTAAGCCAGTTATGCCCAGTTGTGGAAAAAATTGGTCCAAGGAACCAGTCGAGTTGAACCTTACCGACTTGACCTATTCACTTAAATCTTTGCTCTGGCGTCAAGTCGGTATCGAGCGAAATGCCAAGGGTTTAGCTGATGCTCTGCACCGGATTAACAAGTGGGATAGTTACTTGGAGCGGATGGCGCCAAGTAACCGAGAAGGGCTTGAAGCTGTCAATATGTTGCAAGTTTCAAAGGCCTTAGTGCTAGCTGCTGCTTTTCGTGAGGAATCGCGTGGTGCCCACTACCGCTCAGATTATCCTGAACGCCAGCAAGACTGGGAGTGTCAATCTTGTTTGTCCTATGGACCAGAAGGGATTTGGCTAAGACGTTGCGAACAAGGCCAAAACGAAGAACAAAGCCCGTAAATTGCCAAAAGAAGCAAAGTCAACCGCTGATCCGGTACAACGGGTCGTTACAGCTACTTTAATTTTAGATGGGAGTCCTGCTGCTAATTCAGTCGATCCCACCGCCGAAATAAATGGACTTGTTGAGGCTGCTGGGGGAACAGTTGTTGAAAGTTGTTTCCAGAAGCGCCCAAGCATGCACCCAAAGTGGGCATTTGGCAAAGGCAAAATTGAAGAACTCGGAGAGATTTGCAAAGCTCAGAATGCTGAATTGTTAGTAATTGATTGTGACCTTAGCCCTGCTCATGGTCGCAATATTGAGAAGGCGCTAGATATAAGAGTGATTGACCGCAGTGAACTAATCTTGGATATTTTTGCAACAAGAGCAAATACCAAGCAGGCCAAGCTTCAAGTTGATCTGGCTCAAATGGAATATTTGCGCCCTCGCTTAACGCGTATGTGGACTCACCTCGAAAGAACTGAGGGCGCAATTGGTACCCGTGGACCAGGTGAGACTCAGCTCGAAACTGACCGTCGCTTAATTGACCACCGTATTGTTGATCTTCGCCGCAAATTAAAGCAAATTGAGGGACGTTCACATCGGCAGGCCCAACGTGATGATGTCCTATCCCTGTCACTTGTCGGTTACACGAATGCTGGAAAATCTAGTTTGATGTCTAAGTTGACAGGTGCGGATATCTATATCGCTGACCAACTTTTTGCGACATTGGACACTCGAGTGAGGCGTTGGACTTTATCAGACGGGCGCGCAGTTGTTCTTTCTGACACCGTAGGCTTCGTCCGTGATTTACCACACAATCTGGTGGCCTCATTTCATGCGACACTGGAAGAAACAATCAGTTCTGATTTGTTGTTGCAAGTTGTTGATGCGTCCGACCCAGACCTGCAAATACAACTTGATTCAGTGGACAGCGTACTCAAAGATATTAAGGTCGATCAAATCCCAAAGTTTCTAATTATGAACAAGGTCGATTGTCTTAGTCAAGATGAGTTGACAAGCTTAAAAGCAAAATTCCCGGACTCGATCCCAATTTCAGTCACCGCAGGTATTGGAATTGAGGAGTTTGAAAATAAAATTGTCGAGCTTCTGGACCAGTGGTCCCTCAAACTTGAACTTTGCGTTCCTGCTTCAGCTGGAAAGCTCCAATCGGAACTGCGAGCAAATGTGGCGATCCTTAGTGAGGAATATGAGGGTGATAATTGGTTGATTGAAGTTAAATTATTACCACGACATTGGAATGTCCTGCGCCCTCAGTTAGAAAATGCTGGAGGGAGCTGGAAGGGGCTCTGACCCCAGCGGTTGGGGTCAGAGCCTATTTGCTGCGTGGCTTTCTATATCCATCCACAAACGGCAACTTAATCATTTGTCCGACCATTAATTCGGAAGGATCTTCCATTTGATTGGCTTCGGCAACTGCGTCTACTAGTTCTTGGTTGGCTTTGTCGTAGGCGAATCTGAGAATCCTGTAGAGGGTGTCATCTTCTTCAACTTGATAGCTTGCATAACTCGGTTCAGGTGGTTGATTTGCTTCAACATCTTTGGGCTTCACGGTGACTGGTTTGGCCTGAACAGCGGCTTTATCACTTTCTGCAATAACTGCGGCTGGAGTATCTGTTTGGTAGCGAGCCTCAGAAAGCGATGTTGTTTTTGGTGATATTTTGGGACTTGGTTTTTGCGGGGCAACCTTCAAATCTGATGCAGTATTACGCGCCGCACCTTTGGGTAGACCTAAGATCACCACCCCAGTATTTGCATCCACGTTAATGGCAGGAGCAGATGTGTCAGTAGCCAGAGTGCGCCAAGCAACAAAGCCAGCGAGGACAATTACGAGGGTCGACAGCAGGATGAGGGGGCGCATGGCTCTAAGCATATCTGATTCGAGTAACAGCACAAAAAAAGCCGCCCTCAGCTATCTGAGGGCGGCTAATGAATCCCTGGGGGATTAAGTCCTAGTCACTAAGCTTTCTTGGCCTCAGCTTTGTCAACTTTGACCATTTTTTTGCGCGCCCAGCGGTCAAGGAAGATCAACATCGGACTTGCTACGAACATCGATGAGTAAGTACCGACCACAACTCCAATTAACATCGCAAAGGAGAAACCTTCAAGCACTGTGTGTTGAGGGCGGTTGGCTACGAACAGCACAGCCAACACGAAGAAGGTAGTTGCCGAAGTCAGAATTGTTCGGCTTAAGGATTGGTTAATTGACAAGTCAATAATTTCCTTAAAGCTGCCTTTTCTGCGCGGCAAGTTTTCGCGAATTCGGTCAAACACCACAATCGTATCGTTGAGTGAGTAACCAATGATGGTTAAGAAGGCCGCAATGATTTCCAAATTGATCTCGACTTTCACCCAGCCCAACTTGTGGAACACAGCCAGTGCGCCCAAAGTAAACAACACATCGTGGAACAGAGCAGTAACCGCCGCAAGACCATAACGGTATTCCTTAAAGCGGAAGTTCATGTAAATCACAATCGCGATTAAAGACAACAGAATCGCCTGAATCGCCGCTTGCTGAATTTCACCACTTACTCGTTTACCAATGGTGTTGATTTCAGGGAATGGATCACTGGCATGAAGTAAACTGCCAAGCTTCTCATTTAAATCAGTTTCGATAAAGCTGTCAGAACCTCCGCCATCGTCGGTGATTGAAGTAGCTTTGCGTTTAACCATGAAACTGCTTGCTGCCGTTTCTGAACCAGTATCACTAGTGTCCGATAGAGCAGTTACCGAGTAATCACCACCGAGGCGGCTGCGTACGTCGGAAATTTCAGCAGTGGTAGACAATTGCACTCGGGCAACCGAACCACCGGTGAAATCGATGCCGAGCATTTTGCTTCCATGACCAGCGAAAACAAACAGACCGCCACCAATTAGCAAGAGTGAAATGATTCCAGCAGTTTTACGTTTGGCAATGAAGCCAATCTTGGAATTACCAGCTAGCGCGCTGGTCATCTTCACTTCCTTAATCCGCTTCTTAGCGCCGAACACCATTCCATGCATTAGCACCTTGGAGAACACCAAGGCCGAGAACATAGAAGTCACGATGCCTAAGGACAAAGTTGCTGCAAAACCACGAACCGGACCTGTTCCAACCTTGAACAAAATCAAGGAAGTAATCAAGGTGGTTAAGTTGGCGTCAACAATTGTGGTGAAGGCGCGGTCGTATCCATTCTTGTAAGCCTGCGGCACTTCGCGACCACGTTTGCGCTCTTCACGAACGCGCTCAAAAATCAGAATGTTGGCATCTACTGCCATACCGATGGTTAGGACCAATCCAGCAAGACCAGGCAAAGTTAAAGTCGCTTGGGTGAAGGAGAGTGCGCCAAACAAAATGAATCCGTTAAACAACAATGAAGCGCAAGCGATCATGCCGTTTACTCGGTAGTAGAACAGCATAAATAACAGCACCAAAATGCCGCCCAACGCTGCGGAGTTCATGCCGATTTTGATCGAGTCCGCACCGAGTGTTGCACCAACAAAACTAGATGATTCCAACTCTGGCTTAATCCGCAATGAACCTGTTCTAAGAACGGTGATCATCTCGCGCATTTCCTCGGATGAGAAGCCACTCATGCCGCCGGTGATAATTCCACCACCGGGCAAGCGCGACTGAATATTCGGCGCACTATGCAATTCGTTGTTTAGCACAATTGCCATGCGGCGTCCACGGAACTCATTTGTGAAGTCAGCAAAAGCAGCTTTGCGGTGCTCTTGGAATTCAAAACGAACAGCAGGAAATCCTGCTTCATCCATGCCCGGGCCAACGTAGTTTAGGCCGGCACCAGTAAAGCCCCAAGATAAGCTTGAGCCAGCTTCAGTTCCACGAATGGCGTCTTCATCACGCAACATTGTTGCGTCTAAATCGCTAGCAGATGCGGCACCTTCTTTTAGCGCACTTTCACCAGCGGCAACCCACATTATTCCAGCGCGCGGGCCACCTTCGGCTTCGCCGACACGATTAAAGTGGGCCACATCAGCATCTTGGTTAGCAGAACGCCACTGACGATACTTTTCAATTTCCCCAGGGAAATCTAAGTCGTCGGCAGGCTCCGAAACAATTCGGAACTGCAAAGAGCCTTGATTGATAATAGTTCGCTTAACCGCTTCGATATCCGCGGCATTCTTGCCGGGCAATTCAATAACGATACTTTCCTCTCCCTGAGGGTAAATCGGCACTTCTTTCATGCCGCTACCATCAAGGCGCTTCAAGAAAATCTGGATAGTGTCCTGTAACACTATTTGACGATCTTCCATCTCGGAGACCTGGCCTTCGGCCACGGCCTTATCGAAATCCAATCGGTACACCATGCGCGCACCACCTTGGAGGTCAAGGCCCAAGTTCATGTTGAACGTGGTGAATGCCCAGATGGTCATTGCCGCTAGGGCAAAAATACCGAAGACCTTACGGGAGAGATTTGGAACCATTAGAGCGTTGCTGACTTGCCAGCGCGTCCGCGCAGGAAGAAGAGACGGGCACGACGTGGTTTACGGTTTGGGCCGCGCTCGACCGAAACGTTTACGACTCGTGGGCTATGTAGTGGGAAAGTACGCTCCACACCTTCTCCTTGCACGATACGACGTACGCAGAAGGTTTTCCGGACGCCGTGACCGCTAAAGCGAATAACCTGACCGAGGTAAGGTTGAACGCGTTCTTTGTCACCTTCGCGGATTGTGTACTCGACTTTTACGAAATCACCGACTTTGAAAGAAGGGGTTTCCTCTTTCATGTACTGCTTTTCGACTTCTTGGATGATGTCCATTGTTTTTGTGTGGCTTGACGCCAAGGGGCTGTGCCGATTATTCGGCGGGGTCCGGCCCAAGATCTGGCCGGCGCTGACTGGTGCGAATTCCTGCTTGTTGTTGCCGCCATGCAGCCACCGCTTGGTGATTGCCGCTGCGCAACACATCAGGAACATTCATTCCGCGGAACGACGCTGGACGCGTGTAGTGCGGATGATCTAGAAGATGCGGATTCGTAAATGATTCCTCCACCGCAGATTGGTCGTCGCCGAGCACGCCGTCAATCAGGCGCGCAGTAGCTTCGATTACTGCAAGTGCGGGAAGTTCACCGCCGCAAAGAACGAAGTCACCAAGCGAAATTTCACTCCAGTCAAACCCTTGTCGAATCCGCTCATCAAAGCCTTCGTAGCGTCCGCACAACAGAAGAAGTTTTTCTTCAGTGGCGAAATCTACGGCGTGCTGTTGACGAAATGGTTCGCCGGCAGGGGTTAGCAGGATTTTCTTGTGATGGCCGAACTCGTGTTCGACCGACTCGATGGCTGCGAAGATCGGCTCGGGTTTCAAAACCATGCCAGGTCCACCGCCGAAGGGGCGGTCGTCCACGATATGGTGCTTGTCCGTCGCAAAGCGTCGGAAGTCAAGCACGTGGACTTTCAGCTTCTTAGAAGCTTGAGCCCGACCGAGGATGCTTGCCTGAAGGTAGCTATTAACTGCTTCAGGGAACAGGGTTAGGAGTTGAATCTCGAGCATTCCCGGACCTCCGGGAAAATGGCTGCATAGGATACCCTATAGGCCAGTTATTAACAAGGTTTAGGTAGCTCTGGACTGAGCGACCGGAAAGGTTTACAAACTAGGGTCATGTTCACCGGACTAGTTGAGTGGGCGGCACCAGTGGTGGTCGCGAAGAATGCCCGCGGAGGGCTTTTGTTGGAGGTTGACCTCGGCGCGTGTGCTGAGGGTGTGGGACACGGAGATTCTATCTGCGTGGCCGGTGCCTGTCTCACGGTAATTTCCCTCGAGGGGAGTGTTGCCGGATTTGACTTGTCGCCGGAAACCCTTGAAAAGACAGCATTTGCGCATGCTGTGGTAGGACGATCTGTGAATATTGAACGTAGCCTAAAACTTGGCGATCGGCTTGGCGGCCACTTTGTGACCGGCCATGTGGACGGCCTTGGGAAAGTTATTTCGATTGAAAAGCAAGAGGAATTCTCGACTCATACTTATCAAGCTCCGCCAGAAATGCATGGATTTTTGGTCCCGAAGGGATCAGTGACAGTTGACGGGGTCAGCCTGACAATTGCCGAATTGGGCGAAAAAGGTATTTTTTCTGTGGCATTAATTCCAGAAACTTTGGATTGCACAACATTATCCGACCTGAAGGTAGGTGACGCGGTTCATTTGGAAGGGGATCTTCTCGGAAAATACGTGCAAAGAATGCTCGATTTGCGGGCAGAAAACGCTTAGGCAGGTACAATCCTTGGTTCGCCTGACGGCGATAACCCTTTTGGCCCTTTTCGGAATAGAACAAGGCTATGTCTTGCAGACGTGAACTTAGTGGTTTATGTCTTCTGAAACCCGCCCTGATTTGGGCCCTCAAACCCTAAAAAAATAGAACCATGAGACTAATCGTCCTCGCTGCAGCCATCGCCCTAACTGGCATGGCTCAAATTAACGCACAAGAAAACATCGCCGACTCTTTAGAGATTGGTGGTCAACTTCGTTTTCGCGCCGACATGCGCGACGCGAATGGTGTAACCGCTGGACTGGATTCTCAGTCTGGTCAAACCGGTCGTCTACGCCTTAACTTTGGCGCGACCATTAACGAGTACAACAAAGTATTTGTTGAACTTCAAAACAGCATGGGTGAGCCAGGCGGCGTATTTGGTGCTACATCAAACGTTGGTGGTAATGACATGGGTGGTAACACTGTTCACCAAGCCTACGTGAAAATGGAGAACCTAGTGAATGATATGTTTGACCTAAAGATGGGTCGCATGGAACTCAAGTACGGTAACCAACGTATGATTTCTCCATTGGATTGGTCAAACACTGGCCACGCATGGGACGCAATGGTAGTTAGCCGCAGTGCTGACGGTTACAAAGCTGACATGATTTTGTCGCAAGCTGTAATCGGTCAAGGTGCACCTGATGCTAACGATAGCCTTTACGGAATTTACTTCGAACGCACTTTTGGTGACATCGATGTTGATTTCTACACCTTCCATCGTCACCTAAACATTGGTTTCTCTGACGATACCTTTGGTTTCTTGGCTGAAGGCGCCAACTTCGGTGCTAACTGGAGTGTTGAGTACGCAACCCAAACTGGTGACCATAACGGCATCGATGCCGGTGGTTCAGCTTTGGCAATGCGCGCTGACATGGCGGTGCAAGAAGGTCTAACTGTTGGCCTTGGTTACGAATTGGCTTCTGGTGTTGATGGTACAGATGACGCATTCCGTCCTCTTTACAACTTCGCCCACGCCTACCAAGGACACCAAGACATCGTTACTTGGTCGAACTTGCAAGACATCGTGATTCGTACTAAGTACGTGGTGGCTTCCAATTGGAATGCTCATGCCGATCTTCACATGCTCAGCAAAGCTGAAGATAACGATGCGATTTACTTCGGTGGTGGTGCAGGTGCTGGTGCAGCTGACATCGCTGGTGAAGGTGACATCGGAACTGAAATTGACGTTTACATGAAAGGTTCACTTTCTAAGAACGTTGGTGCATGGTTCGGTGTTTCCCAGTTCTCTGCCGGTGACGCAATCGTAAATGGTGAGGATCAGTCCTGGATCTTCGCGCAGTTGGTTTTCAACTTCTAGAAACTAACTCCTTCCTTACACCTCTTTATCTTCGGGTAAAGAGGTGTTTTTTTTGTGGCTCAGCGTCTTGAAATTGTAATTCTGCAAGCATCTTGCGTGGATAACCCAACTGGGCCAGCTCCTAATGGGGCAGGAACAGGCGCTTTTTAACGGATTCAGATTAGTTTCCGCAAATCACTAGGGCGCAATTATTCAACTAGGCGGGCTGCGCGCTGAAAGATGCGGGTCATTGCCTTGGTAGCGAGACCTGGATCTTGCTCGCCGTCAATAGCCGCTTTGATTTGTGGAAACCAATCAGCGCCATAACCTGCAGTCTGCCACAACGACAATCTTTCGTTGGCTGTTGTAGGCAAGAATAGTCGCAAAAAACGGTGCGGGTATTCGCTGTTATGGTTTATGCACTTGGCTTCAAAGTCAGTAATGGCATTCAATAGCTCACCTTTTAGATTTTTATTTAGCTGCAACTTCTCAGCCTCTTTCTTCGCCGCCATCGCCCATAAGTGGAGACCATCAACTTTTGAATTCTCATTAGCGAGGTCGGTGAGCATTCTCAATAAAATGCGCGTCGCACTGCGATGATGTTCAAAGTTTGGGTCTAGGAATTTTTCAATCAAATAGGGGGTGTCGTACGCAGAATGGTATGCGCCGGAGCCACCATGAAAACCAAAGGAACTGACTTCAACGCCAGCAATTTCGAGGAAGGGTACATGGTCTGAGCCTCCGCCTGGGACGCCCAAGTTTTGTGGTGGATTAATTCCCTCAAGCGCGCAAGCGCGATTTAAAACTTCGACCAGTCCTGGGGTGCACGATGCTCCAAAATTAGGTCCGCTGGCGACCACGTCCATATTCAGATAGGCCACTGCTCGGGCCATCAAATCGCTGCGGCGATGTTCAACCCACTCGGTTGAGCCCACCAATCCCCATTCCTCGGCATCCCAAGTTGCTAGGGCAATGGAGCGCTCAGGCTTCCACCCAGCAGACTTGGCGGCACCTAAAACGCGCGCGGCTTCAAGCAGGACGGCGGTGCCCGTTCCATTGTCAACTGCGCCAAATCCCCATGCATCGCGATGAGCTCCGGCCAGAACCCAATCAGCATTTGGGTCATCGGCATCCAGCCAACCGATTACATTTTCAATCCAAACTGGTGCGGGGTCTTGTTCAACTTGAAATTCAGCGTGGCTATTTAGTAAACCAATTGTTGTTGGTCGCATTTCCTCGGCAAAAAGTAGCGCGGCATTTGTCCATGAAATTGGAATGCTCGGAATACTTACTAAGCCTTCGGCGTGGCGCGGAGAAATGCGCGGCGCATCTTCAAGCGCTGGTATTCCTGGAGTTAAAGCATCGCCATCACCGTTATAGACCGAGCCGCGCTGAATGCCATCGTGCGGCCGCCATTTGCCATTTGGGAGCACCGCGCCTTTGCTCGATCCGTCATCGTCTGGGTCGGTGTAGAGCAAGGCGCCAACGCAGCCAGCGTCCGCGGCGTTTTTGACTTTGAGCCCTCGATACAAACCGCCGTAGCGTATTAAAGCAATCTTGCCGGCGAGTTCAACGCCCTGTTCTTTAAGTAAAGCAAAATCACTTTCCTTGCCGCGACCAGCAAAAACGATTTGCCCGCGCACGTGCCCGGCTTGGGTTAGGCCATGCATCGGCGCAACTTGGTTACGTTGCGAGTGCTGGTCTTCGGGATAGCCATGCTCAATTAAATCTAATTTTGTGCGTTGCCCGTTTTGCAACAACCACAATTTGACATCTGTTTGCCGCGGCAAGTAGCACAGGTAACGTTGATGCTCAACTCTTAAGCCGGCTTCTTGAAAAACGGTGGTGGCGTAATCAATCGCATGCTGTGAATCTTTACTGCCGGCAAAGCGAACTTGTTGGCATAAATTATTTAAGGTCGAGCGCAATCGCGCCGGCGAAACTTGGGCCACATCAGGGCCGAGTTGGGGAGGACTTTGCAGGAGGAGAAGCGCGGAGGCGAGCAACATTTGATTAAGAATACTGGAACTGTTGGGGCTTTCGTGCGTAAGGTGTTTTAGATGGATAGTAAAGCCCCCGCTAGGCCTGATTTCATAGCCGTTGATTGGAACGGCTCGGTGGTGCCAGTTTTTGGTGAAGCACCCTACTCGCAGGCTCTAGAAACGCTTAATAAATGGCGTGAAAGCGGTGTTTTCTTGGTGGTTGTTAGTTGTGCCGAACAAGCGCATATTGAGGCTGAAGTGGCGCGTATCGGCTTGCGCGCCGATGAAATTTTTGGGGTCCATGAAAAGGAGTCGACCTTGCTTGAATTGCGAATGCGCATGGGGGCAGGGGTTTATATCGGAGACCATCCGTCCGATGCACGGGCCGCCGAAGTAGCCGGTTTACCGTTTTTTCAGGCTTGTTGTGATGGCCAAGCGGCGATAGCCGGCCGTGAAGCCGGCTTTAATGATTGGTCTGAGGCGTCTTTATTGCTCGGTTTTTCGGCCGCTTCTTAAACTTTTCAAACATTCCGCTGACCGCCTTGATGTCGATACAGTTTTCGACTCCAACACCGCAATGACTGCAGGCATCAGTTTGGCAATGCTCGGTGAAGTCCCCACTTTCAGCCTTACGAGCTTCGTCGCTTAAGAACTCACGAGTTGACCCAAGGTCGAGGTGATCCCAGGGCATAACTTCGGAGTGCGGCCGCTCGCGCCAAGCACTTTCAGCAGGCCCATAGGCGCATTCAGTCCAGGCTTGTTGCCAAACTTTTATATTGCGAGATTCACGCCAGCCATCAAAGCGCGCGCCTAATTCCCAAGCGCGCTTAATAACTGCACCAGCGCGGCGGTCGGCGCGCGCCAAGAAACCACTTAATAAACTGTCGTGATAGTGATCGAATTTTAGTCTAACACTTTTCACCTTGCGCAGTTCTCGGAGCCGCGTGTGCTTAGTTAATAATTCTTCTGGTTGAGCTTGGGCGGTCCATTGAAATGGAGTCAATGGTTTAGGGACAAAGTTAGAGATTGCGGTGTTCACTTGACCGGGCCCGCCAAGACCAGTCTCTCGTCGCAAGCGCGCGCAGGTTTCAGACATGCTGATAATGCCATCAACATCTTCGAGTACTTCGCCGGGAATGCCAACCATGAAATATAACTTCAAGGTTTTATAACCACTTTGCCAAGCTTCGCGAGCACCGCGGAATAGGTCTTGGTCGAGAATGTTTTTATTTATTACGCGGCGCAAACGGTCAGTGGCAACTTCGGGAGCCATCGTGAAACCACTTGCTTGACTTTCCGCTAAAAGGCTTGGAAGCTCGCCCAATTGGTCATTTACGCGCAATGACGGAAGTGAAACGTTAATCCGATTAGCGCGTGTCCAGGCTCGTAGCATGCGCATAATTTGAATTAATTGCGGGTGGTCGCTGGACGACAAGCTAGTTAAACCAATTTCATTTATGCCAGTGTTTAAATAACTTTCGCGTGCCAATTCTAGTATCTTTTTGGCCGAACGAAATCGTTGCGGGCGTTTTTCATAACCGGCTTGGCAAAAGCGACATGACTGAACACAGCCGCGCATGATTTCCAAGGAGATGCGGTCATGAATTGTGCGAATAGAAGGAACTATTGGGGCGGTTGGGTAGGGCGCATTTTCTAGGTCATAAACTACCGCGCGGCTAGGTGTTGGCACTTTGTCGAAGTTGTCCATTTGTGCCAATGCTGGGCCGTCAAAATGGGCATCAAAAAATGCTGGTGCGTAAAGAAAATTGCAACGCTCAATGAGCGCACGAATCAAATCGCGGCGACACGTGTGGCGCGCGCGTTCTTCAATCAAAGCGTGACTGAATTCAACGCAAGCCTCTTCGCCGTCGCCAAGAAAAAATAAATCGACAAAGTCAGCCAGAGGTTCTGGGTTTAAAACTCCCGCTCCGCCTGCAACTACTAGTGGGGCATCGTAGTCGCGGTCCTTGCGGTGAAGCGCGATGCCACCGAGGTCAAGGCAAGTTAAAATATTGGTGTAGCTTAGTTCTGTTTGCAGCGTGAAAGCGACCACATCTACCTCACTGAGAGGGGTGTGAGATTCAAGCGTGCTTTGGGGACGGCCACATTCCCGTAAAACTGCCTCCATATCGTGCCATGGGGTAAAGCAACGTTCCGCCCAGACTTCGTCCAGCTGATTAAGGCAGTGATAGAGGATTCGGAGGCCTTGGTGGGGCATGCCGATTTCATAAACATCTGGGTAGATGAGGCTCCAGCGCAGGCGGCAGGTGGCCGGGTCCTTGCGGATTTGATTGACCTCGCCTCCTAAATAGCGGCCAGGCTTGGCAACGCCGAGCAGCAGCGACGCTAGCTGAGGGTCTGCGTGGGGAGGTGGCAGTTCGGGCACCCGCACAGCCTAGGCAAATCTTGACCAAAGCGGCGGCGACTATAAAATACCTAGCCGGACTTCCGGAAATAGACCACATGAGCCTTACTCTTCCACAGCGCCTTCAGCGATACATTCAGGGATCCTTCGAACAGACCGCCCTGTTGCAAAAACGTCTGCGTCAAATTGTGCGCGGCGATGCCCCGCTGTTTGATGCCGAACTTGAGGGAATTCGTAATCCCATCGAAATTGCCTTAATTGAAATTGAGCGCGGTTTAATTGAGTTGGTGCCAGACGAAGAAGAGCAAAAGCCAACGCTTGACTGAGCGCGGCGTTTAGATATTTTTAATTTCGCCTAAGTACTTGCCTAATGCAAGTGCCTAGAGTTTGGCGTAGTGACACGAAGCCTTCATAGTGGCAAGTGATGCAAGGTTTCTGACCTTTGATGTTGCAGATTTCGCGCGCTTTTCGGGTGAAGGTAGTGCGATTCCAATGAAGAATCACCAATGCATCAAAATTGGATTCCATATCCTTTGAGAGTTGCGTCATTTCCTTGTGCCAAGATTCATACTCGGCCATGCGCCAACTGCCGCTAAAGCCCAACACTTCGGCGTATTCTTTGAACTTGTCCAAGTGGCGAAATTGTGGTTCGCCACCGCCAACAACCAAGATTCGCGGAGTCGCTGATTTCGCCTTTGAAATTAATTCGCCGAGCTCGACCTCTTCGGCGGTTAAAGGGCGATTGCGAAAAGATGGAACTTCTTCTTCAACGAAGGTATTGAAACGGTCGTGATCTTGTAAGTAGGCGCGCAAATCTTCGCGCTCGATTTCAATCATTTCAAATTTTTGCGAAGTCAGGCTTAATTGTTTTGAAACGGCTTCAAGCTCCGCCCGCAAAGTTGCTTCACGTTTAGCCGGCGAAGATGATTTGCTTAACTTGCGTTTAAAATCGACTGCTCGCTGGTGTTCCTCGCGCGCTTGAGATTTGGCTTCATCTAAATTTTCTTTAGCATGCTGGTGACGGCGATGGGCGGTGCCTACTTCTTCCTGCAAACGGGTGATTTCTTGCTTGGCACGACCTAACTGAGTTTGCAATTTCTCATTGCGGTCCTCAAGCTTTTTCAGTTGGCGCTTAAGATCGCCTGACTTTTTTTGCGCGACACTTGGCTTGGTTTTCGCCGGCACCGGTTCGCTGGCGATTTCAGAGTGATCGACAAGGCTTTCTGCCCATTTGGAAATCAACTCGTTGGCATTTTCCCAAGCAGTCAATTCGCCGCAGGTTAATAGCAGTGAAAGGTGCCCAAGTTTGGCCTCCCGCGAGAGGTGAATTTGGTGCTTCTCCTTAAGAAATAACTTAGGGAGTTTGAGTGGCTTCGGCAGAGCTTCAAGCAGCTCCTGGACCACATTTTCGCGAGTCTTTTTACTTGAAATGACCGCATCTGCCAAGATTATGCTGGCATCGACTTTGCCTGAGCGGCGGCGGCCAGCAGAGTGGGCCAAATCCACTGCTTTTTTTACCCCCAGAAAAATCACCAAAGCAAAGCCTAGGACTTCGGGTTTGCGGCCCAAACATAGGAGTGCTGAATCGAGGTGGTCGGCGCTTTCGCCGCAGGGCTTGGTCATAACTCTAGGGTAACATATTGCAGTAGCGTGGCCTCCTTACCCGCATGAAATCGAAAGTGTTTAAACCACAAACCATCATTGAACCATTCCGCGTAAAGGTTGTTGAATCTTTACCACTCCCGACTCGCGAAGAACGGGCCACGGCTTTGGCCGCGGCTGACTTTAATTTGTTCTCGGTGCCCGCCAAAGAAGTCACTATTGATTTAATGACTGACTCGGGGACTTCGGCCATGAGTCAAGAGCAGTGGGCGGCCATGATGCGTGCCGATGAATCGTACGCTGGTGCCAAAAGTTATTATCGCTTTCGTGAAAAGGTCGCGGCCCTAACAGGAATGACCCATGTGATTCCGGTCCACCAAGGTCGCGCCGCCGAGCGAATTTTATTTAGCGTGATTGGTGGCGAAGGCAAGGTCGTCCCATCAAATACTCACTTCGATACGACTCGCGCAAACGTTGAACATAGCGGTGCAGAAGCCCTCGACTTCGTTATCCCTGAGGGCACCGACCCGTCTGCTGAACATCCGTTTAAGGGCAACGTTGACAACCCACGACTAGATGCTTGGTTGAAGGACAATCATGAGCGCGTGCCACTTATGGTGCTGACCGTTACCAATAATTCAGGTGGTGGCCAACCAGTCAGCTTGGCCAACATGCACGAAACCAAAAAGGTTTTGGATAAATACCAAATTCCGCTTTATCTAGACTGTGCGCGCTTTGCCGAAAACGCTTGGTTTATAAAAATGCGTGAACCAGGTCAGCAGGACCGCACCCCTCGTGAAATTTCTGAGGAGATGTTCCGTTTGTGTGATGGGGCAATGATGTCGGCCAAGAAGGATGCATTTGGCAACATTGGCGGTTTTCTTGCATTAAATGACGATACGATTTCTGGTGACTGCCGCAACTTATTAATCCTAACCGAGGGCTTTCCAACTTATGGTGGTTTGGCTGGCCGTGATTTGGAAGCATTGGCGGTTGGCTTAGATGAAGTACTTGACGAAAAGTATTTGGAGTATCGAATTAAATCGACTGAGTACGTGTGGGGACATTTGGACAAGCTTGGCGTGCCACTTTTGCGGCCGGCCGGCGGTCACGCGGTTTACATTGATGGCCGCGCTTTCTTGCCGCATGTTGCGCCAGAAGATTTGCCCGGGCAAACCGTTTCGGTGGCGATGTTTCTTGAAGGAGGAATTCGCGCCTGTGAAATCGGCACCGTAATGTTTGGACATACCCGAGCTGACGGGACTCAAGAGCCGGCGGCCATGGATTTAGTGCGGCTTGCGATTCCGCGGCGAGTTTACACCCAGTCGCATATGGACTATGTGATTGAAGCAGTTGCTTATGTGTTTGAACGGCGCGAACAACTTGGCGGGTTCAGGATTTCCAAGGAGCCCAACGCCTTGCGCCATTTCACTTGTTCCTTTGAAGCGATTGATTGGAATCCTCTAGCCTAAAAGTACTGATGCGATTTGCCTGCATTGTTCTAGTCTTGGCCATCGCTGCTTGCGGTCAGCAGTCAGTGGGGCAAGGTGATGCGCAAGGCAGTTGTGAATGGCCGGCAAAACCAGCGAATGTGTTGTTGGTGGTAGTTGATACTTTGCGTGAGGATCACTTAGGTATTTACGGCTACAAAAAAAATCCAACCACGCCATTTTTGGATGCATTTACGCGTGAACAAGGCATTCGATTCGATGGCTTAATTGGTGTTAGCTCTTGGACGATGCCAAGCATGGCAACTTTATTTAGTGGTAAAACCCCGGCTGAACATGGGGTGATGCGCATGATGGGGGAGCACAGTCGTTTTAGTTCTTCCACAAGTTTGGCTGAACGCTTCCAAGCAGCTGGTTGGAAAACGGCCGCAGTCCAATCTAATTTCCTGTTGCAAAATCGCCGTATGCTCGGTTTTAATCGCGGCTTTCAAAGTTGGAATGATGAAGCAGCTGCCCAAAGCGATCCGCATCGTGGTTCCACTGCCGACTTGGTCGCGACGCGCGGATTGGATTGGCTTGGAAAACAATCTGGTGAGGACTCGTGGTTTTTGTACTTGCACTTTTTTGATCCGCATTCAAGTTATGAAGACCATGGCGATATTGATTTCACAAATCCTGATTATCAGGGCTGGGTGAAGGGTGGTCTTTCAAATGACGAGTTGCGCGCCAATGGACCGCAGGCAAACGCGGCCGACCGCGCGCAGTTAGCGAATTTATACGACGAAGAAATTCGCGCGGTCGATAATGCTTTTGCAAAGGTAATAAGTTACTTAAAAACTCGTCCCGATTGGGAGAACACCTTGGTGGTGTTCACCGCTGACCATGGCGAAGAATTAGCCGAACGCGGTTACATTGGTCATACCCGCACTTTGCATTTTGAACAAACCAACTTGCCGCTAGTTGTCCGTTTGCCAAATGGTGCCCATGGTGGCAACAAAGTTGATTATCTAGTTTCGCAATCGCAAGTGGCCGGTTCGATTTTGGATTTGGCTGGTGTTGCGCAAGATGACTTGCTGAGCTTCGCCAAGGTCTTACATGGAGATGGCTTTCGTGCGTCTTGTTTTGGTGACTACCAGGTCGAGCTAGAACCGCTTGGATATGCTGAACCAATCGTAATCCAAACTGAGGTCGACTTCATTCCAGTGCGTGCCGAGCATGTTGAAAAGCGTGTGCATAAACGCGGTCTAGTAGCAAATGAAGCACGTTACATTTTTGACTTAGAAAGTGGCCAGGAGTCATTGTTTTTCCTTAATGATGACCCGGCTGAGCAGCTCAACCAAGTCTCTAATCCAAAGTTTGAGGAGATGCTCAATGACTTTCGTTGGCATTTAGAGAATAGTAAGTGGTGGGAACCCAAGTAGGCTTGGGAGAACTCTTGCTAAAGCCTCTTGCTATCTGTGTACTTCCAGTTGCCTGGATTTTTGCCACGCTAACTCGTCTGCGCGTCTGGCTTTTTAAGCGCGGAACATTTAAATCAGTACGCCCGTCGATGCCCTGTTTAAGTATTGGCAATATTCGCGCCGGTGGGACCGGTAAAACACCCTTGCTATTTGATTGTGTGCAACGCATGCAACAGGAACAGTTGCGGGTGGGCGTTTTATCACGTGGTTACGGCGGTGATGAAGGGCGCATATTGGAACAACGCTTGCCACAGGTCGAGTTAGTTGAAAACCCCGACCGCGTCACCGGCCTAACTTCCTTTAAGTCCTCGCCACAAGTGATTGTGCTCGATGATGGCTTTCAACACTTGCGAGTGCAACGCGACCTTGACGTGGTTTTGTTGGATGCAACCCGCCCTTTTGGACATTGTTTCCCAAGTGGTTTATTTCGCGAACCACTTAGCGCACTGCGTCGTGCGGATTTAGTGATTGTGTCGCGCGCCAGTTTGGTCTCGCAATTAAAGCTTGCCGAGATTTGGCAAAAAGTCAAGTCGCTTCGGAGCGGCTTAGCAGAGGTGCCTCAAATTGAAGGCGATGTGGCAATAAGCCGAGTCGTCAATATTAATAATCGCCAGGAATTTGCCAATGCTGACTTAAATGGAGCTTGCGCCTTCGTGAGTTGTGGTATTGGTAATCCCAATTCCTTTATAAGCTTGTGCGAAAACGCGGGCGTTAAAGTTTGCGGAAGTAATTTCTTGGCCGATCACAGCCCGTGGTCAGATAGTGATATCCAACGATGTCAGGACCATAAGCTAGTCTTGGTAACCGAAAAGGATGCGGTGAAGCTGCAAGGTCGGGCACTTGATAATATGTTTAGCGTGAAAGTCGATTGGCAATTTAGTGCCGGAGAAAGAGCTTGGGAGGCCGCCTTAGAGCAATTGTTGTTGCCGATTCGTGCGGCGCGAATTGAGCCTTTGTGGCAAGCTCATCAGGAGAATAGTGCACGATGAAACGTAAACGTTCTTGGTGGCGAAATTATCGGCGACGCTTTAAACATCAACCAGGAATAGTTCCATTGTTGCTTTCTTTACCGCAGCGCGGATTGTTTAAATTATTGGGGTACCTGCCTGAACAAGTGGTTTACGGCTTGTCACGCCACCTTGGGAAGTTAGCCTACTACTCTCCAAAGCGTCGAGCTATCGGGCGCGCACACATTCAACAAGCTTTTGCGCAAATAGATTCGCAGAGTCGCGACTTCATTTTGAAAGAGTCATGCGGTCATTTGGGTTGCTCTGGAGGCGAAGCGATGGTGTTGTGGCCGCGACGAGATTTGTCGACCCTTAATCAACGCTGTGAATTCGAGCCGGGTACTCTTGAACTTTTAGAAAAGTATAACGGTCGTGGAATTCTATTTTTGCAAGCACACTTAGGTGCAATTGAAATGACCACTACGGCGATTGCAAATCTGGGTTTTGACCCGGCCACAATTATGCGGCGACCATCTAACTGGTATATCGCCGAGAAATTATTGGCGGTGCGTAATCGCATTAAGGGCGAAGTCTTGCCGCGTGAAGGCGCACTTAAACGGATGTTGACACGCTTGAAAAACAATCAATCGGTAGTCTTGACCTTTGATCAGAATGCCCATAAAAAACCCATCTTCGTGCCATGGTTTGGACGTTTAGCAGCCACCGAGCGCACTCCAGCGGCATTGGCTAGCAAAACCGGAGCACCGGTGATGTTATCTTGGTGCGCGCGTCAAGACGGTTCTAAACCCTACCGCTTTGGATGTCGTCTGTTAAGTGAGGGTCAAGTCGAGCGTGCCAGTGAAGAACGCTTGATTGAAATGACCAGTAGCTTCCACGCGGCCATGGAAGATTTAATTCGCCAATACCCCGAACAGTATTTGTGGATTCACGACCGCTACCGCACGCGACCGCGCGACCAACAGAAAAACAAGTCATGAGTGACGCTCCTAAAACAAATTCCTTACATGGCCGACCAAGTTTGGTTTCGACCGACCGCTTGGGCCACGCCGCCGAGCCCCTAGCCGGCTTTGAAAACTTTCTTGATTCGTTACCAGATATTTACGCCGGTAACGATTTTCGCAAGTTGGCTTCACGCTGGGCGACTAGTGCCGTGTCTGGAAATCAAATTGGCATGGCTTATGGTGCCCACGTAGTAAAGGTCGGTGTGCAAAACCATTTAATTGATTTAATGGAGCGCGACGCTTTGCATTTTTTGTGCACCCATGGTGCCGGCGCAATTCACGATATTGAATTGGCTTTGGCTGGGCAAACTTCCGAAGACGTTTCAGCTGCTTTAGATGATGGGCGATTTGGAATGACTTCTGAAACAGTTGATGTTTGGGAGAGTGCGTTGGCAGTTGCTCAAGCTGAAAACATCGGGCTTGGCGAGGCGCTTGGTCAAGAAATCTTGCGTGGTGATTTCCCGTACAAAAAATATTCACTTTTAGCCCAAGCCGCGGCCATGGATAAGCCGGTTAGCGTGTTGGTGGCAATCGGCACTGACACCATACATATCCACCCCAATATCGACGCCGGCGCTCTCGGCAGTGCCAGTATGCGGGACTTCCAAGCAATTTGCCGATTCATCGCGACCTTGACTGATGGGGTGTGGATTAACCTCGGCTCGGCGGTAATCATGCCGGAGGCATTTCTTAAAGGAGTGGCACTGGCGACCAACGCCGGCATTGATTTGTCTGGCATGACAACCGCTGTACTTGACATGATTCGTCATTACCGGCCAACTCAAAACGTTGTCAATCGTCCTCCCGGCGAGGGGCTTTATCTAATTGGCCAACACGAATTGTTGGTTCCACTTCTGCATCAAGCAGTACGTCATCACCTCGCCCAAGCATAATCATGAACGACCGTGAATTAATTAGTTGTCTGCGCGAACTTGGCAATCCACGGGTTGCGGTAGTTGGCGATTTCATGCTAGACCATTACGTGTGGGGCGAGGCCAACCGCGTGTCGCCTGAAGCGCCGGTGCCGGTGGTACACACTGAACGCGAAGATTATCGTTTGGGTGGTGCCGGCAATGTGGCTGCCAACCTGTGCGAAATGGGAGCAACAGTTTCCTGCTTTGGTATTTGTGGCAGTGATCAGTCGGGTGATGAAATGTTGAATCGCCTTAAACAACTTGGCGATTGTGGCGGAGTTCAACGCAGTGAGTCGCGTCCCACCACCCAAAAAATCCGGGTGATGGCACGTAGTCAACAAATGTTGCGCGTGGACCGCGAAGATGCTCAGGCGTTGAGTGAGCAAGAGGAGGCGAAGTTGCTGGAACAGTTGCAGGCGACTGAATGGGATGCCGTAATACTTTCCGACTACGGAAAGGGGGTGCTCGGGCCGCGGGTTATCGAGGCGGTGGTGAAGTTGGCTGAAGAACGTCAAGTTCCAAGTTTGGTTGACCCTAAGCATCGCGATTTGTCGCGCTACCAAGGCGCTTCGGTGGCCACTCCCAACCGTGCTGAAGCCGAACTTGCTAGTGGGCAATGTTTTGCGGATTTAGAGCAATTAGCAGAGTTCGGGCCAAGTCTATTGGCTGATTCGGGGCTAAAGTCATTGTTGATTACGCTTGGTCCCCAGGGGATGTTCTTATTGCGCAACGATGCTGAGCCACTGCATTTGCCAACTGCCGCACGTCAGGTTTACGACGTGACCGGCGCTGGTGATACCGTCATTGCAACTTTGGCATTGGCGCTCGGCGGAAAACTAGATTGGGAAAGTTCGGTGCGTTTGGCCAATGCCGCGGCTGGTTTAGCAGTTGCCAAAGTTGGCACTGCCGCCGTTGGTCGCGAAGAACTATTGCATCACCTTTCTGCCGCAACCCCAGCCCATAAAATTGTTGATAACAACGACAGTCAAGCATTGCAAGCAGCCTTAGCAAGTTTGCGACGTGAAGGTATGCGGGTGGTTTTCACGAATGGTTGTTTCGACATTTTGCATGCCGGTCACGTGCGCTATTTGCAAGAAGCTCGCCGCATGGGCGACGCGCTCGTGATTGGCGTTAACAGTGACGATTCAATTCGCCGACTAAAAGGGGAGGAACGTCCATTCAATATTTTGGATGATCGTTGCGAAGTGCTGGCGGCTTTGCAATGCGTTGATTTGGTGGTGCCATTTTCAAGTGATACACCAGAAGAACTTATTAAAGCGGTGTGCCCTGATGTTCTAGTTAAGGGTGCCGATTGGAAAGATAAAGGTGTAGTCGGGGCCGACTTCGTCGAGGCCAATGGTGGCAAAGTCGTATTGGTCGATTTGTTGCCGGGTCGCAGCACCACTGGCATTGCTGACCGCATTCGTGGTAAGTGAATAAATTAGCCGCCGTATTACTTGGAAGCGTGGCCGGATTGCTTTCTGGTTTGCTCGGAATCGGTGGTGGTTTGGTGGTTGGGCCTGCCTTGATGTTGGCCGGCTTTAGCCCTGGTCGGGCATTTGGAACCGCATTATGGGTGGTCGCGCCCGTGGCCTTCGTTGCAGTAATTGCTGGCATCTTTACCGGCCCTGGACAAACCTCTTGGTTGTTAGCTTTGATGGTGGCACTCGGGGGACAAGTTGGCGCACCAGTTGGCGCCGCCATTGTGCAGAAAATATCCTCGCACAATTTGCGTTATATCTTCGTGATTTTTTTAATCTATATTGCTCTGCGTAATTTTGGATTTGTTGGTGGCGATTTAAATCACTTCAGCGACTTGCATTTAAGTTTAAGGCAAATGTTAGGAGCAGCACTTGGGCTTGGTTTCATCGCCGGGATAACTTCAAGCTTATTCGGAGTCGGCGGGGGAGTAATTGTTGTTCCTGGCCTACTGCTAGTGGTTGGCGGATTCAGTTTCGCGGCAGCGGCTGCCACCTCATTGGCCGCGATGGTACCGACTGCTATTGGTGGCGCACTAATTGCCCGCACTCAACAGCGCTTAGATTTTGAAACAGCGATAGTTCTTATCCCTAGTTCAACAATCTGCGCAGTTGTCGCTGTTTGGCTACGTGATCAAGTGGTTGCCCAGCAAAGCTTACAACTGATCTTTGCTAGCTTTCTACTCTTTGCCGCCTTCATGCTCCTGAGACAAAACCAACGCCAATAAGATGCGGTTTGCCGCTAGTCAATTGGTTTTATATCCGTTCGCTAACTAAGCGGCTTGGTCGCCATCGACGGAACCAGATGATCCGGAAGAACTGCCCGGGCCAGCACTGCCGACGTGTATTTTCACTCGGTTGCGCCCGGCATCTTTCGCCCAATACATTGCTTTGTCGGCTTGTTGGACTAAGTCCATGATGTCGCAGCGATTAACACCTTCGGTTGCGGCTACTCCAAAGGAGCTGGTGACGCTTAATGAGGCACCGTTTTCCAGACCGATTGTTTGAGCTTCGATTAAAGTGCGACAACGTTCGGCAACCTCAGCACTTTGAATGATGTCGGCGCCAGGTAGTACCAATAAAAATTCTTCGCCACCCCAGCGACCAACATAGTCGCCAGTGCGAACACTTGCTTGCATGCACTTGGCAACTAATTCCAGAATGCGGTCGCCCGATTCATGGCCCCAAGTATCGTTGACTTGCTTGAAGCGATCAACATCGGCCAGCACAATTCCGATTGACCGGTTGTCACGCCGCATGCGGTCTTCGTCGCGGCGCAGTGCATCGACCAAAGCTCGACGGTTAAAAATATTTGTTAGCGAGTCGGTAAGTGCCATGTGCTCGACTTGTTCGCGAGCATCGATTAATTCTTTTTGGAGTGCGATGATGCGCATGCCAGCGTGGACGCGCGCTTGTAGTTCAGCATTGTCAAATGGTTTGGCAATGTAGTCGTCGGCGCCCGCGGCAAAACCAGCGGCTAAAGATTCAACCGAATCTTGAGCAGTAAGCAGAATGATATAGGAGGGGTTACTTGAATGTAAGTTGGATGCGCGTATACGGCGACACAATTCGAGGCCGTCAATTCCGGGCATCATCCAATCACTAAGCACTAAACTGATTGATTGTTGTTGATAAATATTCCATGCTTGAGTGCCATCTCCAGCGGCGAAAACGGTGTGGCCCCACGACTCAAGGGCGCGGGTTAGGAGGCGGCAGGTAACCGCGTTGTCTTCAGCAATCAGGATGTTCATCGGCAAGAATTGTTTAGAGGAGTGTCGGCAGACAACTCGGGCCCGCTTCATCTCTTTGTCGGCGGTTTTTTGGGTTTCCTGAAGGCTATATGGGATTATCATGTATAATCTTGGGAATCCTAATTCTTCCAAAAACACATGAAGAACATCGTTATCGTAAGCACTTTCCTGCTTTGCACCACTCTCAATGGCCAAACTGTAGCCGGCCCACACCCAAGTAAGGTGGTGGATGGCTATCAGCACCGTGACCAAGGGCTTGAACAGCGCTGGAAAGATGAGGACGCATGGTTGATGTTGCGCCCGTCATTTAATTACGATCCTGAGATGGAGGAAGTCGCGCCACTCGGTGGTCTTGAAGCACAGGAAGATTTGGTGCGCTTGCTTGCAAAAACTTCTTCTTTAGGTGGCGGCAGTCTGGAGAGCTGGGCAGAGTTGGTTTCACCAGCAGCAGTTAGTTTGTCTTATAAAATTTATGATGCCAGTAATGGCGAGTTGTTCTTGGCTGGATCTGAGCCGGTACAAGTAGGACCATTAGTGAATTTTTTTGAGGGTGCCGAGCGATCTTTACTGAAATCTTTTGATGTTGAAATTGCCCAAGGAGTTTCGATTGCCGATCCCTATGTTTGTTCGGCTTTTGATGGTATGAGCTTGGCAATACGATTGTTACCAAACCCCGGTCAGGGTTGGCAAATGGAAATGGCTTTATGCCATACCACTAGTCTTGGGGCCTCACCGATAGAAACTGGTTCTGCGGATATGTCTGGATTAGATCACTTGCAAAGAGCGATTGTCGAATTTTCAAATACTATGGCGGTGACTCCAGGAGTGCCGGTAAGTATGCACATTCCGGGTTTTGGTGATTCTGAGCTAAATATTGAATTGACAGTTGATGGGGCAGTGCCAGCAATTGGCATGACCGCACCAAACAGTGAAGGTGCCTCAGTAGTTGATGCAAGCTCGATGACTACTGGTGATTACAAAAAATTCATTAATGGAATTAACTTTGCGCGATTGGGTGTTAGTGAGTTCGGGTGGTTAGTCTTTCGCGGTAATTCAGCTGGCGAGGCGATGGTTAGTGCAGTTGAAGAAATTGTTGCAGCCAATACTAGTCGCGAATGTGAATTAACTATTTCGATTGGCAGTGAAACTGATGAAGATGTTCTGTACCAAGTAAATGGCTACTTAAGTGCGCAACACCCGCTAAAACTCGCCGATGGGGTTAGTTCCCAAGCCTTAACCGATTGGGACGTTGAAATTGCTTGTTCCTCGCGAATTGCCGACCCGCTGATGAGTGATTGTTTTTCCGGACTGCTGGCGAGTATTGAGTTGCTAGATTCTGGACAAGTTAAACTGGATTTGGATATGAGTGAATGTAGCTTGGGCGAAAGCAAAACTATTTTCATGGGGTCGGAGTTGATAGTTTTAGGTCAAGTCGTATTGCCTGCGCAAAAAGTTAATATCGAGCAAGTAAATGAATTCCAGGCTGGAATCCACGGTGTTTACCTACTAGACTCCAATCAGCAGCTAACAATCAAACGTAACGTAATGACTTTATTTGGTGAGCGCCACAACTTGACCGTGCACTTGGAAATCAACTGATAGAGTTGCTTGGCCAAGCTCTACTGGGAGAGGGTATATTCTTGCTTCGATGAGAATCCTCTCCTGCCTGATTTCCTTAATTCTTGCTTCCTCGTGTACGGCCAGCCCGTCACCTCGCGGAAGTTTGGTGCATACATTTGTGGGTGACGGCGAAGCGTCAATTCGCGCGGCAAACCAGCTTGAATTTCCGCGCCATCCCGCTCTATCTCCTGACGCAAAGCGTGTCGCCTTTAGTCACCAAGGAGATATTTGGGTAGCTGATGTTGTCTCTGGGCAAGCTTTGCGCCTAACCGCACATGCTGGATATGACGGCACTCCAATGTGGTCGCCAAACGGAGAGCAAATTGCTTTTTTAAGTCAGCGCTTTGGCAATCAAGATGTTTTTGTCATCTCGGCTAGCGGCGGCCAAGTGCAACGCATCACTTATCACTCCGAACACGATAGGTTGCACGCTTGGGTTGATGACGAGCGTTTGTTGATTGGTCGCACCGGAACTCGTTGGTATGCGCGTCGTGGCCAAGGGGCGTGGATTGCATACTTGGACGGTCGCACTCCGGAATTGTTAGTCGATAGTGCGGTGCAAAGGCCAGATAGCTTTAACAATGGAAGCGCGGTTGTTTATGAACGTGGCCACGGCCAACCAAATCGTCGTGCTTACCGTGGCCCGGCATCTAGCGAGTTGTGGATATGGGATGCAGCCTCCGACAAGCATCGTCAGTTAACTACATTTGATGGAAATGATCTTCATCCGATGTGGTCGCCAACCGGCAATCACGTTTTCTTCACTTCCGACCGTGCCTGCAAGGGGAACGAAGATGGCCGTGAGCTAGGGCTATGGCGAGTCGAAGTCGCAAGTTCTAAAACTGAAGCAATTTTCAATGACGGCAATCAATCTTTGCGCAATCCCAATATCAGTAAGGATGGCTCGACGGTGGTTGCCGAACTTGGCCGCGCTTTAGTGTTAATCGACACCCTTAGTGGCCGCGCCACTGAATTGGCGGTTTACGGGTCTTACGACCCCTCAGTTCCAGAACAACGCACCAAAACAATAACCAGCGGTGCCAGCGAGTTGGCGGTTTCTCCAGATGGTGAGTCGATAGCCTTCGTTAGTGGCGGCGATATTTTTGTGATGCGCAAGCATGACAAAATCGAACGATGCGTACGTGTTACTGAGAATGTCGCACCTGATTACTCACCGGTATGGATTGAGGATGGGAAGCATTTATTGTTTGTTTCCGAACGTGACGGTAATGCTGAGTTTTATACAGCCAGCCCACTGCCGGTGGATGGTGTGGTGCCTTTTTATCAGGCTCAAAGTTTTACCTTAAGTCGCAAGACTGAAACAGCTGTCGATGAAAGTTCGCCGGCACTGTCGCCAAACGGAAAGCGATTGGCGTGGACGCAAACTCCTGGTGATCTAGTGGTTGGCGACTTGGTTGACTTTAAGGTCGAACGAGTCTTAAGCAGTGGCTTTGAGCCACCCAGTTTTGAATGGGCACCCGATTCAAAGTGGATTGCTTGGTCGGCAGTTAATGATGATTTTAATTACGATATTTTTCTTGGTCGTGCCGACATCGATTTCGATGCGTTTAATGTGACTGCTCACCCAGATGATGACACCAATCCACATTGGAGTCCTGATGGTCGTAAGCTGGCCTTTACTTCGCGGCGACAAATGCTTGATGAAACTGATGTCTATGTTGCGTGGCTATTCAAGGAAGATCAAGAAATGACCGAGCGTGAGCGTTTGGAAGCCAAAGAGGTCAAAGAGGAACTCGAGAAGAAGGAGGAAAAGAAAAAGAAGGAGGAAAAGAAAGAGGACAAAGAGAAGGACAAAGAGAAGGACAAGGTAAATGAGAATGACGAGGATAAGAGCGATAAAAAAGATCAGGAGCCGGAGGAATCGGAAGAACAACCATTACTCGAAATCGATTTCGAAGACTTAAACCTACGCATTCAACGCATGAGTAAGTTCGAAGCCAATGAACGAGCCCTAGGTTGGAATAAAGATTCTGACAGTATTTATTTTAATGTTAGTTTGGGCACTAGGCTGACTTCAGGTACGACTGGCGAAAAAGGATTCCATAAAGTTAATATTTGGGATCGCAAAACTAAAGAAATTGATTCGTCAACGGTGTCGAGTTTTACTTTGGCGGATAAAACAATGTTTTACACCAAGAGTGGAAACATTATTGGCCACGAGTCAAAAGCCACCACTTACCCCTTCTCCGTACAAGTTCGTGAAGACCGCCCAGCATTGCGTAAGGCGATTGTTGATGAAGGCTGGCGCGCCCTCGACCGAATGTTCTACGACCCAAATTTTCACGGCCATGACTGGTCGGGTTCATTGGAAAAGTGGTCGCCGATTGCAACTGCGGCCTCAACCGAAGAAGATTTCGGCGTGGCGATGAATTGGATGCTCGGTGAAATGAATGCCAGTCACATGGGCTTTTACGGTGGGGGTAGCACCCGCGCCAGAGAAACTGATAATCAAAACACTGGTGCACTTGGTGTTATGTGGGAAAGTGATTTTGCCGGCCCAGGCCGTAAGGTCGCTGAAGTGTTGCCAACAATGCCAGCAGCGCGCAGTATCTCTAAGTTAAATGTTGGTGATGTTGTGCTTGCCGTGGATGGAAATACCTATCAATCAGGCGACAACTGGGCAGCCTTAATGTTGGGTAAAGCTAGTCAAGAATGTTTCTTGCAGGTTGCCAATAGTGCCGGCGAAAGCCGCGAAGTAATTATTCGCCCGACAGCTTGGTCATCCGTACGGTCGGCGATGTACCGTCGCCATGTCGATTTGGCGCGGGCCCATGTCGAGAAGTTCTCTGAAGACCGCTACGGGTACATCCACATTGAAGGGATGGGGAAAGGAAGTTTGCTTGAGTTCGAACGTGATCTCTTCCGCGCCGCTAACGACAAAGATGGATTAATTATTGATGTTCGCGAAAATGGTGGCGGTTGGACTACTGACATGGTGTTGGCGATGCTCATGGTTAAGGACCACGCACTCACAATTCCGCGTGGCGGTGGTATCGGCTACCCACAGGGGCGCCGCATCTTTGCAACATGGGATAAGCCGGTGGTGGTGTTGTGTAATGAAAATTCATACTCCAATGCTGAAATTTTCTCCTGGTCAATTAAAACTTTGGGGCGTGGTCCGATTGTTGGCAAACAAACATACGGGGCGGTTATTTCAACCGGTGCGGCGTACTTGCAGGATGGCTCCTATGTGCGATTACCATTCCGTGGTTGGTATGTAAACGATGAAGCGCAAACCAACATGGAACTTAATGGGTGCCCTCCTGATTACCCGGTCGAGAACCTACCGGGTGATTATGTCGTAGGCGTTGACCGCCAGCTCAATAAGGCCATCGAAGTCGGCATGGGATTACTTAAGTAGTTGCTCGCTTAACCCCTGCAAATCATCGGCCACAAATTGGCAGTCGATATTTGCCGGAACGCCACAGCCTTCGCGGTCAATAAAGGCCAAACTAAAGCCAAGCTCAGCCGCGGGATGTAAATCGTACTCAGGGCTGAAAGACACGTGCAAGACTTGGTGTGGGTCGCACTCCAATTCGCCCAATAACGCACCCCAGTGGGCGTGATTCGGCTTATAGCTTCTGAGCGATTCAGAACAAATCATCAGCCGAATCGCCACGCCAGAAAAATGCTTGTGGGCGCACAGCTTCAAGCTTTGTTCATCACAGTTCGACAGTAATCCGAGTGGATAATTTTGGCTAAGCCGTTTAAGTGCCGACAGCGTGTCAGGAAAAAGTGGCCAACCAATTTGCGAGGCGGCAAATGCACGAGCTTCAGTTGGAGTTAACGCTTCACCACAAACAACGGTTACTGCTTGCTCTATTGAATCGCGTAAAATACTTTCATAATTACGCCAAGCTTGTTGTTGCAACTCGATTTCAATTGCCCCGCGTGCCGAAATTATGTCATCAATTTTTTCGCTTTGCGCGCGCAAGCTGGGGAATTGTTCGAGCACCCGGCGCTGGCCACTACGCCAATCAATTAAGGTGCCGAAGCAATCAAATGTTATTGCTTTGAACATTACTTTGGCTGACGGACATATTCACCAGTCATGAATAATTCCAACTTTTGGCTTTTCTCGTTTAGTTGATTGATGGTGAAGGTGTAGCGGTCATCACTAATGCGTACATCTTGGTGGCTTTCGACTATTTGACCTTTTTGATTTTTAAGAATGGCCTCAACATTACCTTTTGAATCACTTTGCCCTTCAATCAGGGCGTAGCCGCCGCCCTGTTCGAACCAGTGCAACTTAAAGGCTCCATCTTTGTCAGCCATGACCATGCCCATTCCACTAAAAACCGGCATACCCTGAATCAAAGTTTGATAAAAAGTGTTGAACCATGGACCAGGACCAATTGCAGTAGTCATGACACCTTCTGAGTTCCCATATGTTGAAACTTCTTTTCCGCTGAAGGTGCCAAGATACCAGGCGTAGGGCAGTTGCTTAGTTTGTTCGAGTAACTTTTTGTTGACGGGGGCCTTGCGCCATTTCGTCGTTGGTTGATAGTTGCCCTGTAAAAAATCAATGAGACCGGCTTCGCGACCGCCTGGCCCCATGCCGCGCAAGCGAAATTGGTAGCCGCCATTTTCCCATTCAAAAGTTTGAATCCCGACAACTTCACCAGTCGGGTTTTTTGTTACCAAGTTCAAGCCGCGTTTAGATATTTCACCACTCCAAGTTGACATGCCGCCCATTTCATCGAAGTGCCACGCCGCCACTTTGCCGTCAGCGAGTGGCTGAAAAAATTGCACCATGCTGTATCCCAGGCTGCCATCTTCTTTGAATTGGTGGTAACTCATATGCAAAAATGAGCCCCCGAGGATTTTTTCGAATTTGCTCCACCCCTCAGAAGACCCACCCAGCCCGCGTTCTTTGCCAGCTAATGTGCCGCTCAAAACTCGGAAAAGCAAGGGCGTAGCCGTCTCTTTGGCGGCCGCGGTCGGCTTTTCAGGGCTGACTGTTGGCTGCGGATCTTGTTGCAGTGAAATTGGTTGGGCCAAGAAGCTCAAGCTTAGGGTGGTAAGTAGCATGTCCATGATTCTATCCTGATAGCGTGGATGCAACCGCCCCCGTCCTCCAAACGTGCCAACTTAGTCTTAAGTTTGGTGCGACTCAAATTCTTTATGGAGTGGACATTGAGGTTCATCCCGGTGACCTTTATGGCTTGCTCGGCCGCAACGGTGCCGGCAAAACCACAACGATGCGCGCGCTACTCGGTTTTTTGCCGCAAGCCACAGGCCAGGCTCAGGTTTTTGGGGTCGATGCCCAAAAGCTACACCGAGTTTCTGAGCCAATTGGGGTCGCATTAGATCCACCTGGCTTAGACGATAGTTTGAGTGTGCGGCAAAACCTCGAGATTGCTTGCATGCGAGGTGGAATTACTGCTGGACGCAGCGTCGATGATGTTTTAGATCTGGTCGGCCTAACTCATCGACAACATAATCGCGGCGACAAACTTTCGCATGGTCAAGGCCGCCGTGCTGCCGTTGCGCGCGCCTTACTGGGAGCGCCAAAACTATTACTCTTAGATGAACCGTTGTCCGGATTGGATCCGGAAGGTGTCGAACAGTTGCTAGAGTTGTTTCGAAAGCTGGCCTTTGACCAGGGCTTAACCGTGGTGCTTTCAAGTCACCATTTACGTGAAGTGCAAGATGTTTGCAATCGCATTGGGATTATTGAGCATGGCCGTTGCGTGCTCGAGGGCGAGACACGTCAATTGTTAGCGCAAGCTGGTGACAGTCTTGAAATTCATTGTGGCAACACCAAGCTCGCCGTTGAGCTGATGACTAAGTCATCTGAAGTAACAAGCTGTGAGGAACTTGGCAATGGACGTCTCGCGGCAAAGTTAAAGGAACAAGCCGATTTGGCCGGGCTGTGCGCGCAATTGGCAAATGCCGACCTCGGCCTCGATGAGTTCGTCCCGCGCCACGCCAATTTGATGGATGTGTTTAGAGAGGCCGTGGGGGTGACGCAATGAGTGGTTTCTGGAATTCACTGCGCGCCGAACTTTGGGCTAGTTGGCAGCGAAAAAATCTGCGCATTAGCCTGTGGCTAATTGTATTGGCGGTTTTTGCCCGAGTATTGTGGGCCTACGTTTCACTTAACATAAATGATGGTGGCTTCGATGAGTTGGCGGCTAACCACCAAAATTTTTGGCCACGTTTTGGTCAGGCGGCAAGCTTTGGATTGACCTTAGTTGAGTTGAGTTGCATCGTAATAATTGGTGGTGCTATGCCTCGCGAAATCTCCTTGGGAGTTGCGCGCGATCCCTTATGTCGAAATATTTCACGCAGTGCTTTCGTGCTTTCGCGGGCGCTAGTTGCCTGCTTGTTGCCAATCTTGTTGGCGGTGGTGGCAGTCAGTGCCGCGGCCGGCAGCAGTGCCTTGTTCTTTGATGCAGGCAATGTTGTTACCGACCCAATCTTGTTAGACGACGACCCTGAAGGTAAAGCCGCCTTTAGCGACTGGCTAGTCGCTAATGATTTGCGCGCCGACCAAGTTGCCGCGGCTCTGGATGCCGACCTTGATTATCAAATTCCAGATGAGCACTACCCTTTCGTGCCAATATTATTGGTTGCTGAAGAAGAAATTAGTCATGGAATTCTATTTGCTTTATTGAATGCCTTGTTGCCACTGGTTGCACTGGGAATTTTTGCATTCGCTTTAAGCTTGCTTTTCCCGACCGGGTCGCTCGCTTCTGGCGTGACGCTTGGTTCGGTACTACTTTTCGGAGTTTTATTGGCTCCAGAACTTGGAGAAAAAGCCTGGTGGTGCTTTGCCGACTGGTTGCCGGGAATGGGTAAGGACTCGGCCTTGAAGATGGCAAGCTACTTTGCTGATGGTTACACCGATCAACCGCCAATCCCCGCCGCCGCGGTGAAAACTGGACGATGGGGCAGTTTAATTGCATTGGTGTTGTTGGCCCTAGCGGCAAATACTTCATTTAAGGCCAAGCGGCTTTAAACTGCACTAATGAGATGCCTTCTCTTGCTGTTCGTACTGTCTGCATCGGCCTGCACGACTTGGGAACCGATTCCGGTCCCGGCCAATTTGTTGGCTTTACAGGGCGTTGAATCGTTGGCGCAAAAGGTGCGCGGCGATTTAGGTATTACAGTTGCGCCCAACGAGAGCGAATCGCTTGAAGATTTAGAAATTCGCCCCGGGGTACGCATTATCGCGGTGGCGGAGAATTCTCCTGCAAGTCGTGGTGGCTGCCAAGTCGGGGACGTACTACTTGCCATAAATCAAGATCGCATTGACGCCCCGGAGGCTTTGGATGTTTGGTTGCAGTCAGTACGCCAGCCACAACAATGCGAACTTCAACTTGAACGCGGCAGTCGTGTTTTCCAGAGCAGCGTAAATCTAAAGGTGATTGACCATGGCGCTCAACAACAAACGCTTTACTATGTTGATAGAGTGCTAACACGTAGTGCTTGGCTCGACAGTCCGCGCGGCCCAGTGTTGTTTCGAATGGGCACGGATTCTCCGCTCAAAAGTAGCAAGCTAAAGTTGGGCGATATTGTTCGGGGTGTGAATGGTCAAGAGCTTGGCTTGACTGCTCAGCACCTGGTTAGATATTTGCGCGGTGAGTTGTCCCCAGGTGATAAGTTTGAGTTGCAAGTGTTACGTGGAGAAGAACGCTTAAGCGTTTCTTGTCAAGCATGGTCGCCGGGTCGTCGCTTGACCGCTCATTCTTTTTGGCCACTGTGGACTTGGGAATATAATCCTGAAATCGATAGCGAATTTTTAATGCTCGGCGATTTGATTTTGTTTTCGTTGTTTAAACGCGAAAGACTTGGTGAGGAAGTTGAAACTACGGTTTTAACCTTCTTCTCGTGGAAGTCTGGCGAGGCAACATTGGAGAGCATTTCACAGTGATTCTCGCCAGCTTGTTGATGGCGGTTCAAGTGAATCATGTTCACTCAACTATTCCCGCTGCGGAAATGCCGCTGTCTTGGCAAGTGTGCGATGTTGACGGCGATGGCATGCAAGACTTGCTGTTTGCAACTTATGTTGAAGCGAGTGGTACACGTGAATGGCATTACCATCGGCTGCGTGCCGATGGATCCTATTCACCAAGTCCGGATAATGTTTTAGAAATAAAAAAAGACATTATCGCTTGGGGAGTGGGTGAGTTTGATAATACGCAAGCTGGCGTGGAAATATTTGCGCAAACCCGTAGCGCTGGATTTGTGTTGTCGCCGCGCAAGTCTACTTATAGTGGAATTAAAAAAATCGCCAGTGGCGAAATGTTTTTGGATTTAGCATCCGAACAAAGATTTCCGCTCTGGTCAGCAATCGGAGATGTCAATAACGATGGCCGTGATGAAGTTGTGTTGGCCAATTGGACCCAATTCCAAGTGGTTGACGCGGACGCGAAAGTACTCGGAGAAATTCCAATTCGTTCTGATATGCGGCGACAACCAATCGCTTCGGCCTCACTCGGCGGCATGATTGATGTGAAGGCTAGCAGTCAACCTTTGGCTGATTTGGTTCACCCCAATCAAGATGTTGGAGTTTTGGAAGCACCTGCAGTTTTGTTCGTCGAGGAAAGTATTCCGATGCCGTTGCTGGCCGACGCCAATGGTAATGGCTTTTTAGATTTACTTTATGTTAAAGATAAAAAGTTACGCTGTCATTATTACCGCGAACAGCAGCCACATTTTTTGCCAGACGCAGATTTTGAGAGCAAATTTGGCGATAGTGGCGATTGGTCTGTTGAAGATTTGCAAATTGTCGATGCGGGAGGTGGCCCAGCTTTGGACATTCTGTTAAGCCGTAAAAACGATGGCCTAATCGAAGCCGAATGGCAACATCTACTTTTTCTAGACGCAATAACGCAATTTCGACCATTTGCCCGGCCGGACTCGCTGCTAGTGTCCGAAGCAGCTTGGTCAAATGTGAGTTTGTGCAGGACCACACCTGAGGCTAATGCGCCCTTAAAAGATTTGGTGGTAAGTTCATGGCAACTAAAATTGCAGCAACTTGGAATGGGCGGAGTTGATATTCGCCATATTGTTAGTGTTTATCCAGCACTACCCAACGGGGAACATCAAGACTTGGCGGCTCTTCGTTATCAACGTAATTACCCATCATCAGACTTTAGTGCTTTTAGCTTAGTGCCATCGATGGCCGCTGATTTAAATGGTGATTATCGTTTTGATTTGCTCGAATCAAATAGCTCCGGCCAATTGGAAATGCGGCGTTTGCAGTCGCGGGAAGGAGTGTTGCGATTCGCCAAGTCACCGAGCTTTACTATTCCTACTAACGCCTTGGCTTCGGCGGTTCAAATTGAAGATTTAAACCAAGATGGCGTCGGCGACGTGATGTTGTTGCGAGAAGGTGGTGCGGATATTTACATTACGCGGGGGCAAGAATGAGTTTATTGGCCTGTGCGATTATGCAAGTGTCGGCCTTGTCCGGGCCTCAATTTGACCAACAAGGGTTGGCTAATTTTGTAATTGACACCATGCCCGAGCACATTGCCTTGGTCGATTTTCCAGATCTTTCATGTTGTGCGCGAATTGAAGTGCGCCAAGGTGAGCTATTACTAAACACCCCAGATCGGGACGTTAAAATTTCATTTAGCGGAGAATCGATTCTGTGGACGGTAGCTGATTGCGAAAATAATGGCCTTGATGAATTTGTTGTTTTAGTCGATGGACAAAAGCTTCAGAAATTGGTGCTTGACCCTCAAAGCAATCAGTTTTCGTGGGAGTTAGTTGTTGATGGGCTTGGTGGTCGCCATGGCGTGCCGCGTGGTTTGCGGCCGGCTTCATTTGTGCGTGACATCGACCACGATGGCTTGAACGATTTAATTATTCCGGTCGGAGAGAAGGTCGAACTATGGTTCGGAGATCGCTCAAGTGCTAATGGCTTTTCGCGTGGTCCATTGCTGAAGGTGGCTTCAAATTTAATTCTTGAAGTCGGCGCTTTGAGACCAAATAGCTTGCTGGGTAAAGTGCGCCGCTCGCTAAGAATTCCCGCGATAGACATGAGTGACATCAGTGGCGACGGTCGATCTGATTTGCTGGTCACCAGCGAGGGATCCGTTAATCAGTATATTAGTGATGAGAATGGCTTACCAAATGAGCCAACTGCGACCGTAAACTTGGAAAAGTTTCAGGACCGGTTGCCTGAACTTAAATTTGATCCTGGGAATATCGCGGCACTAACTAAGTTTATGGTAATGGAGGAGTGGCTTGACCTAAATCAAGACGGTGCACTCGATTTAATCGTCTTAGCGGGCGGAACTATTATTGTTTATATGGGTGGCGAACAAGGATTGGATTTACGCCGCCCGCGCGACCAAATGCCAACCCGCGGAAACGTCCTATTCGCTTCGGCCTTACTGGTTGATGACGACCAAATCCCTGATTTAGTTCTGTTGCGTATTGAAGACTTGTCCTTGGCGCGAGTGTTCTCATTTATCTTCATGGATGTGAAAATTGAATTTGACATTCTTGCCTATAAAGGCCGCGGCGACGGCAGATTTCAGAAGCGCCCATTGCCACAGAGTAAATCGGTGAAAATAAAATTGCCGAGTATTTTGGATTTTGCCGCAGCCGAGGATGAAGCTGAAGAAGTTCGTCACTCTGTTTATCGTTTAGCAGACTTTGATGGCGATGGTCTCGCTACCGATTTGGTGGCAATGGATTCTTTAGGCGGGATTAAAGTTTGGAATGATGTTGTCGAAAGTAATGATGCCATTAGCAAATTATCAGAACAAGTTTTGAGCAAAGCTCTAAAGTCTCCGAAAGAAGTGGAATTTGATATGCAAGCGATTGGCAAGTGGGCGATGGGCCGCACTAGCTTGCTCGCATCGTTGGCCGATTCCCAAAAAGTATCAGCTACATTGCCGGCCCCTAAACCCAATTCTGACAATCCACAAACTATGACTATCAAAGATGTTGATGGTGATGGCAAAGATGAAGTGCTGATATTTCGCAAGCCATCTCCGACTGCCACCAGTCTAAAGGGAATCATTTGGTCGCCATTCTTGAATCGTTAAATGAATCGTCTCCTACTAATCATTGCTGCTACTGCGCTAAACGCTTGCGCCGGAAATAACGTACAAACTGTGACATCCATGCCAACCTTCAGCTCTGCTCAAGCCGACGCCTTTGCCGAATTGGCGCTTGACGGCATCGTACGTGAATTTCCAAATAAGCCCTCGGAGGTGCAGGTAGACCCGAGTTCTGCGCGCACTCCAAAACAAATGCACCCCGCTTTTTATGGAAGTTTCGACTGGCATTCATCGGTGCATGGCCATTGGATGTTGGTGCGTTTGTTGAAGTTAAATTTACTCAGCGCAGATGTTGCGAAGCGTACACGAACGACAATTAGTCAGCATTTGACAGATGAAATTATGCAGGCAGAACTTGCTTATTTCGAAGAGGAGCACAATAAATCTTATGAACGAATGTACGGTTGGGCGTGGTATTTGCGTCTTTGTGGCGAATTGGAGAGTTGGAGTGGCGATGCCCAAGTTCAACAGTGGCGAGATTCTTTGCGCAATCTAGAAGAACTTTTAGTTGCGCGCATTCTTGATTACTTACCAAAGTTAACATGGCCAGTGCGGGCAGGTGTGCACCGCAATACGGCCTTTGCTTTAACTCATGTTTGGGACTACGCCAAGATTACTGGCAACGATGAATTGATCAATTTGATTGATGCCCGCTCCCGAACATGGTTTTCTCAAGATGCTAATTGGGGCTGGCGTTTTGAGCCGAGCGGCCAGGATTTTCTTTCGAGCGGCTTAGAGGAAATCGACCTGATGCGCCGCGTTTTATCGGCTGCAGAATTTTCCAGTTGGGTTGCCGGCTTTGAATTGCCACAACTTGAACCGGCGATTGTGAGTGATGAAAGTGATGGACATTTAGTTCACTTAGCTGGTCTTAGTTTGTCGCGTGCATGGTGTTTGCAGGGATTGTTGCAAAGTCTTGGGACTGCGCACCCAGCCTATCGCAAACTCCATAACTCACTGGTGAAGCATTGGGAGCGCGGTCTGTCATACGTGAATTCAGGAAACTACGAGGGCGACCATTGGTTGGCATCCTTCGCGGTTTACATGGCGACTGAATCTGGCCTCGAAAAATAACTAAACTTGGTCGTTTGACCTCCGCCAATAGGGTGCGGCATTTTGCCGTTCCAAAAAAATGATAAGGTCAACAGGCATTCGGGCGATTGTTTTCGCCATCTTAATCAGCACTAGTTTATTCTCGTGCAGTTCCGCTGACAGCAAGGTAAGCGCCTTAGCTGAAGCTAGTGAAGAGTTTCGCGACGAGGTTAACAAGCGTCGTAGTTGGGTTCAAAAAGAGCTCAATAGAGCAAAAAATGAACTGGAAAGTTCTCGCACTTACTTATCACAACTTGAGGCGAATTTTTCCGCCGCTCGCTCACGAGTAGACTCACTCGAGACATTGGTTTCAACTTTAGATGTGCAACTGCTGGATAGCAATCAACAGTTGGCGCGGTTAAACCAAAAGTGATTTACCCGCGTAGCCAGAGTGCCTTTAGGTAAGAACCTTCAGGGTAGTCAAGGCGTACCGGGTGATCGGGGCCAGGTCCGGTAAAGCCTTCTTCACGTAGTGGCCGGCCCAGTCGTTTAGTTGCCAAGCGCACTTTTTCACGAAAGTCATTAGCCGGCAACAAACCGGAGCATGAACAAGTTAAAAACATGCCGCCCTCTTCGAGGAGTGGCGCGGAAACTTTGTTCAAGTCGTGGTATTTTGCAATTCCTTCATCCCAAGCATTGCGATTGGGAATGAATTTTGGCGGGTCGAGAACAACGATGTCAAACTTGCGGTCGTTATCAGCAATTTGACGACACCAAGCAAAGGCGTCTGCATGGGTGAATTTAATTTGACTGGCTTGATTTAGGTTTGCGTTACGTTTGGCAACTGCAATCGCTTTTTCATCAAGATCAACGCCGACAACTTTAGTAGCGCCGGCCATCGCCGCGGATAATGCGAAGCCTCCGCTGTAACAGCAAATGTCGGCCACCGTGCAACTACCTTTGCGTTCGATGCAACGCTTAACCTCTTCGGCAAGGCGGCGCCGATTTTCGCGTTGATCACAAAAGAAGCCAGTCTTGTGGCCGTCGCGCATATCGACTTCGTAGCGGACATTGTTCTCGGTGATTTTAATTAAAGAGGGGCATTCTTCAGAGCTTTGCTCGGCTTGGGCACAGCCTTCAGCGCGGGCGGCTTTGTGGTCGAGTACTGCTTTGTGGTGTTGGGTGCCAAGGGCTTCATGCAGCACTGGCGCCAGTAAATCCCACAGTGGCATGGCGATTTCTGAAAATAGGGTGGCACTAAGGGTGTCGCCAAAGCGGTCAACCATCAGCGCTGGAACGTCGTCTGATTCCGCGTGAAGAATGCGACATGGGGCGCTGATGTCCACGCCAGCAGCCTTACGCCGCTCAATCGCCTTATGCACTCGTGAAATCAACCATTCATCGTCAACTGGTGCATCTTTGCGCATGATGCGCACGGCAATCATTGATTGCGGATGCCACAAGCCGAATCCACAGGACTCGCCCTTGTAGTCCAGAACCTCTACCTGGGTACCGCACTCCATGTCCCTCGGAGCATCGTCGACATCCTTTTTGAAGACCCGCAGCCCACGGGGCCACTTGGCTAGGTGGACGGCTGGCAGGCGCTTTGTTTCAGGCATAGACACACTTTACTGCCCTTGGCCGCTGACCCACTGTTTAGGGTCAGAGTCCCTAGCTCTGTAGACTAGCTTTCATGGAATTACTTCCACCAGTTTTTGCCATGGTTTTGTTGTCCTGCCTAGTCGCTGGCCACTTGATGCAAGTTAATCTCAAGGCTTCCCGCAGCGGCACTGTGAAGTTGAAGCAGTACCGCCTGTTTGATGGAGATTTGCCCAACGCAATCCAGTCGGCGCGGCAGCACTATCGCAATGTTTTTGAAATGCCAATCCTTTTCTACCTGTTGTGCGTTCTCATCATGCAGTCGGGAACTACCACCCAGTTGGATGTAATTCTCGCCTGGGGCTATGTGGCCTTTCGCTGGTTGCATAGTTACACCAGAATTTCCAACCACAATGTTAAATCGCGCTTTGCAATGTTTGCCGCTAGCGCAAATATCTTGTTCGTGGCATGGGTTAGCTTTGCAATTCGCGCCCTGTAATGAAGAGTAACCAGTTCAGTTTGCTGTTGTTGGTGCTGGCGCTTGGTAATTGTTTGTCGGCCCAAACTGGGTGGGTTCCAGAGTTGCTTAAAGGCCCTGGGCCAATTGGGATAATTGATACATCCGAATCGACAAACGGAATTGTCATAATCCCCGAGACTGCCGACCGAAAAATTCGTCGTTGGTTTGTGAAATATACCAAGCTAGTTGCTCCCAATGGCCAGCCGATTCATATTCTTGCTCAAGACCAATGGAGCGATGCACAAATCGTTCGGGCGCGCAAGGTGCTGGAACATATTTTGACCGACTACCCCGGTTCGCGCTTCGGAAGTAACAAAGCGCAAATCGCAAATGCAATGACCAAACGCCGTGCATGCTTAGTCTTGTTCAACGACGAACCCAGCCTCGAGCGCGCCTTCCGCGGTTCATTCGGGGACCTCGAACTTGGCTGCCAGGATTTACGCGCCAATGAATGTCCGGTCGAAGGGGAACGCGATTATTTAGCCCACGACACCCGTGATGCCGCCTTTGAGGAAATACTCCATTTCGTGCATGACTATGGTATTCGTCCAGTTATTCCCAAATATGACGAATTGATTCATCAAGCGAATCTGGCCGCCGCCGAGCGTGGCATTTGGACTGCATGGCCCGCTGATGAACCTGAAAACCATCGCAATGAGTACATCGCTGCAATCTATGACAACTACTTAGATTTGTGGGCGGAGCGTCCATTGCGTTACGAGGGGGTGCCCATTGAAGACGGCATGCTGCCCGTGGGGGCTTCCCATTTTGGCGCATATGCGGCCAACAGCCGTGAGAAATTACTCAAACTTGATCCGCTCGGCTACCAGTTGATTGAAGATTTCTTTCCGCCATATTTGAACTATGAGGTGGTTTTGCCAAGCGACTTCGTGGGCACTTTTTTTATGTGTGTTGAAGCCGATCTGCGTTACACCAAAAGCTCACAACATTTATTAAACGTGAGTTTAAGTGGCGACTTGCCAAGTTCAATAATTGCAAATGATTGGCCAAACAACTTGCACGGCAACGCTGGAGATAATCAATTGACGGGTGGCGCGGGTAACGATGTCCTAAATGGCGGTGCCGGCCATGACCAAGCGAATTTCGCAGGAAAATTTTCAGAGTATAAAATTCTGCGCACTAATGCTCAGCTCACAGTAATTGATTTGCACAGCGGTCGTGACGGAGTGGACACTTTGTCCAACATAGAAAGCCTGCGCTTTGCTGACCAGCTAGTTGAACTTAGTCGTTTTTCCGTCGCTGAATAGTTTTTGGCACCGGCTGTTCTGCTTCGGCGTAGTGGACACGTTGCGGAAAGGGGATTTCAATGTTGTTTAAGTCGAAGGCAATCTTTAAACGCTTAAGTAGTTCGCGGCGAATGCCCCATTGTTTGCCAGGAGCAACCTTAATCGAAATTTTGAAACTTACTTCCGACTCGTCCAGTGAATCAACTCCCAGCACCGCCGGATCATCTAGGATTAAGGCTTTCCATTGTTCTTCCGCGGCGAATTTGGCGAGCACCGTTTCAATTAGTTCAATCACTTCATCGGGGTCTTCGCGATAGCCTGCACCAATGGTGAATACCGCCTTAGAGTATCCATGGGTTAGATTGCTGACTCGGGAAATACTGCCATTGGGTATGAAATGAAGCGCGCCCGAGCCATCTCGTAAAACCGTAACCCGCATTCCGAAATTTTCAACAGTTCCTGAAATGCTGCCATTAATTGAAATCACATCGCCGATTGCCAATTGATTTTCCAGCAACATGAAGAATCCTGAAACAAAGTCTTTGACTAAGCCTTGGGAGCCGAGGGAAACAGCGATTCCCAACAAACCCAAAGTCGCGGCGAGCGCGGTAGTATTGACGCCGAGTTCACCCAGGATGGCAATTAAACAAACTGACCAAAGAGTGATGTTGGCGGCCTTTTGAAAAACTAGAACTAAGGTCCTGGCTCGTTGAATGCGTTCCTCAGCATCGCCGTGCGCATCGTCTTTATTGGCACGTTTCAAAATGGCGTGGCCGGCAAATTTTGCCAACTGCAGCCCAACTATCAACATTAGCAATATGCCGATCACCGGCGGACCGTGATATTGAGTCCACAGCCAGAGGTTGCCAATACTTAAAATCGAAGTTAATGCATTAAGGCGCGCTTCATTTTCGAGTAGAACTTTTTGTTCACGCGCGATGTTTGACTCGGCTGCTTTGACGGATCCAGCGAGAGCCGAGAAATTTTCTTGCGCGGCTCTTTTCAGCGCGATTTCTTTCTCCATATACAACAGCCCATCTTCAAATTTAGCCAATTGAGAATTGCTCTCGATGATGGCACTTTGCAGATATAAAGCCTCGCCGCGTTCAGCGTGCGGAAGCCAGTCTGGCAAGTCGGCGCTTGCACCTTGGGTGACAAGGTCATCACCGCCCTGAAAGGAGGCCAAAACCAAGGTTGCAGTACTAAGTAGATTAAGCATGAAAAAAGAATAACTTCGCTTGCGGATTCGATTGCAAAGAAAAGCTGTAATCAGACGCGGCCAGTTCCGTCTTTATTATGTGGAAAACATCGCACAGGAAGTTGGATTCGCCGTCATGATTGCTTGCCAGGATCAAGAAACCCCACGGGTCGCCGATGTGGCCGATTTTTATTCCGACTTATGCCAGCGACCCGAACTGGCCGGGTCGCAAAGCAAAGATATTCGCGTCTACACCGGAATGCCGGTTGCGATTGGGGCGCGCGTGCGCAAGGATCTAGCTGAACTTGCTATTGCCGGTGATGTTGATTTGGTGGTGGTCACAGGGCTAAAGCGACCTCTTGGGGAGTGTGCCGTTTTTGCTAAACGCTTGGGGATTACAGTTTTAGAAGGGGAGTTGGTCAAAATGAAGTAAAATCACCCCAATGCTATACCTTTCCTTTGGCTCAAATAGTTGTGGTGTCGACATGGCTCGCTGGTGCTCTGAGCGTGCTTGTGAAAACCCGTTGTCACAAAAGGTTGGCACCGGTTTAGTTTTGGATTACGCCCCAATTTTCCATTATTTTTCTAAGGGACGAAATGGTGGCGCCCTTGATTTAGTGCCCAGTGTGGGCGCAGCCAGTCCGTGCGTCCTATGGGAGGTAGACGAAGCCCAATTAGCGTTGATTGACCGTAAAGAGGGAGCCCCAAACTGTTGTCAAAGAGCCCAAGTGGTGGTGCAAGATTCGGCAGGGGACTTACACCTAGCTAATACTCATTTAGTTAATCCAACCGCGATTAGCCCACAGGGGTTTGTTGAGCCAAGTAATGATTACCTTGAAGTTGTGAGACAAGGATTAGTCGAGCACGGTTTGGATAATTCTTGGTTAAATGATTGTGCGCAAGGAAAAGTTTGTTGTGAAATTTCTCGACTGTTTATTTACGGAACATTAATGAGTGGCCAATTGCGCCACCATGCATTGCGCACCCTTGAACCCTCGGCAAAGTTAACTTGCGAAAAAGTTGCTGGCCAACTCTTTGACTGTGGCAGCTATCCTGGCGCGAAATTTAACCAGCTTGAAGAAATAAAGGGCGAAGTGTTGGATTGCAAAGACATTGAAATGGTATTGGCGCATTGTGATGTCGTCGAAGGCTTCTGCGGGCACTTAAGTTGCGATAATTTGTACGACCGCGTCCTAGTCAAAGATGTGGAGAATTCGACTTTGTCTTGGAGTTATAGTTTCCAGGGACAGCTAGACGAATTGATTGTTGGCGGTGATTGGAGGTCTCATGGCCAATAGAATTCCTGCTTTGCGACCATTGTTGGATTACTGCCGCCAACATTTTGTGCTGGACTTGAATGGGTTGCATGGGCCGCGACATTGGGGACGAGTTTATGCCAATGGAATTCGTATCGCTAATGCTGAGGGTGCAAACCCACTCGTTCCGTCATACTTTGCATTTGTGCACGATAGCTGCAGAACTAATGATGATGTCGATTATCAACACGGGCCTGACGCGGCCGAGTTCGCATTAAAATTACGCGCATTGGACTTGTTGCCGATGAGCAATGAAGAATTTGACTTGCTTACCTTTGCTTGTCGACATCACAGTGATGGGTTTACTGAAGCACCTCTGGAGGTGCAGATTTGTTGGGATGCAGACCGCCTCGATTTGTTTCGAGTTGGTTACTATCCGGACCCTAAGCGCCTATGTACCGCCTATGCTAAGCAGGAACAGGTGATTCGCGCTGCGGTAGCCAGGTCGTGTAGAAGCTGATTGGGCGAGGCCTTCTGGCTTTGCTGCAAATTACTCCTTAGGCGGAGTCGTCTTTGGGTTAGGCGCTGGTTTAAGCGCGCGTGATATAGGTGTTCCGGGAGTTTCTAATAACTGATATTCTTTAGGCAGTTTAGCTGAATAACTTTTAAGTGTTGCGGATTCAACTTGTTTTAAGTCAGTCCAAACATATTCGACAATTAAGTGAGGTAAACTGTCCGCCGCTAGACCAATTGGAATCATTTCTGACATCCGCAGCTTTTGTTGATGGTCCAGCCAATAAACGTGGCGGTAGTAGGGTTTGTCAAAACTAAGTCCGCGCCATCTGCCACGGGTTAAGTCTGTCGCCCAACGGATTTTCTCGGAGTCGAGGGTCTCAATGTCGGCCCAAGCTTTTATCGTTTGTAAGTCTGGGAGGGAACCCACCTGTTCTTGCCAGCTCTTGCCAGTTTCCCAAATGTTTTTCGCTAAGCCATCGAAGAAGTAAACATTGTTGCCGTCGCCGATAAGTCCTACGGAAGATTCGTGATCTACCCAGTGACCATCTTGATGCATGGAGAACTTACTGCGCATCTGAATTTGCCCATAGTTTTTCTGCGCGGCCGAAATATTAACAATGGTAGTTTGAACTAAACGTTTTTGTTTGAGCTCTTTATCCGGCAGAAAACTCTTTAAAACAATGCGTGCTTCCAGCACATTCGCCTGAGCATAACGACTCATTAATTTATCCCAAGCCTCGCTGGGAATTTGGATAGGGGCGGGTGCGTTAGAAGTGGCGGCTGCCGGCTTAGTGTCGGGTGCTTGAAACACCAAACTCAAGACAACAGCCGCCACCAGCATTACTTAAAAGTCCTCGCTTTTATCTTCGTTGATAATTGCGCGAATTTCACCTTCCTCGTAGCCGACTTTACGGTAAAGCACTTTGCCGTCCGGTCCCACAACGTAGTTAGTTGGGTACAATTCAACATTGAAGGCTGCGGAAACTGCGTCGTCATTTTGGCGCATGGCGGTAAGAGAGAATTTCTCCTTCTTCCACCAGTCAGTAATTACATCTTTGCTGTCACCAATGTTTACGCAAAGTACAACGACATCGTCCCGTGATTCATTAACTTCTGACCAGAAGCTATCGAGATTGGGCATCTCGTCACGACAACCACCTCAGTGGTAAAACCAAAAGTTCAATAACACAGTCTTGCCGCGGTAAGCGGAAAGTTTTACTTCAACGTCGTCCATGCCAATGAATGTTACATCGGGAGCATCAGCGCCAACACTTAGCAAACTGTCCTCCAGGCTATCTTCATCCATGCCATCGGTGTAGCCCGTTTCAGCCATCATCTCTTCTATAGTGATTACGGTGTAATCTTCGGGCATTTCAACTTTGTATTCCTCGAGTTTTATCTTCGCTGGTAATTCAACTGAATTGTAAGTAACGCTAAATGAAGGGGTCATGCCACCTTCATTAGGCGTGACTTCAGAACTTTGCGGGATTCCCTTCTCGTTGAACCAGGTGACCGTGGTCATTTCAAAGTCATCAATTTGTAAACCAGTTAGACCTGGGTGTTCTTTCTCATCGCTAATTAATGACAGCGAATCGGCACTAGGTTTTTGGCCCATCCACCACGCAGCAAAATCAAGTCCTGGCATATCTTGGCCAAGTTCAGCAAGATCACTGCCGATTTCCATTAAGGATTGTTGCTTGTGGTCGGCCGCCCAAATCTTTTTACCATCGAGTAAAAGTCCTTGAGATCTTTCTTCTTGCATTCCCATGAAATTAATTTCTCCAGAAACTTCACCCCAGCCATTTAATGGGCGGGCGAAGTGTATGTCGAAATTGAGAGTGCCCATTGGCATTAACTCTTCACCCATCGCCATCGACATGTCAGCCGTGGCGGTCAGGTGTAGAGCGGGAGCCTTGTCCAGTTTCGCCTCGATTACGGCGAAGTACTTCTGGGCGGGGCTAAGTTCCGGGACCGGCTCTTGGAGGAGCGGGGCCGCGATTAGTAGTGCTGCAGTAATCATGTTTTTTTGAGTGTGGTTATTAAGCTTGGATGACTCCAAGGCTTAAGGGGGGGATTCTATCCTTACTTTGAATCTTCGTTCGTGTTGGCAAATTTGTCTGCCAAAGCATCAGGTGCCTCTGAGCTGAGTCCCAGCTCTGCGCGTACGTCAACTGGACCCCGATAGATTAAATCGGCGGCTTTCATAAAACGCCCCGCAAGCTCTTCAAATCCGTTTTTGTGGCAAGCTTTGTGTAAGTGGCGTAAGTATTGAACCACCATGCGCGCCACTCTCACGAAATCTCCGGGGGCGGCGTTGGTGTAGCGTCCGACATCTTCAAACTCTTCTCCGAGGGCGTATTTGTAAATCGCCGGCACCATGCCTTGGTCTATGTTTTTTAAGCTTGGCGGCAAGCCGGCCGCCTGCTCCATTTCGATGGCATAATTAATCGCCCGCGTAGCTTCCTTAAGAAGTCCTTGCAGTGGGCGTAGTGCTCTGCGGTCAAATTCTTCGCGGCGGCGACTTTCGTGAATAACTCCCGCAATCAAACCGCACAAGCTAGGTGGGTCGGCTTTGTCGAGAATGCCCTCGAACAAAAGTTCAGTAAGCTGAATTTCATAGCCATGTAATCCTAGACATAGATGCCCGCGAGATTTAATTTCACGTTCTCCGCCAATGTAGCTAAGCGACTCAAGAAAAGTTTGTCGTTTACTAATCAGCTGACGCATGCGTTTGCGATTTTTTTCTTCGCGTTGCTTGGAGTGTTGGCGCGCTTGAAAGGCCGCAAATGACTTTTCCCAAGCACTTAGCGCGGCCTTTTTGCCAGCCGTTCCATGCAGGTGAACCAGGGTCGCGTAATCTAAGTTGAAACGTGAAATCACTGGTTCAACTTTGCCACTGTGAATGCGATTGACTGGCGCATCAAGTACATCATCAAATTCAAGTACCGAATAAACTAAACCCATCTCGTCCATGCCTAAGCGTCCAGCGCGCCCGGCCATTTGCAAGTAGTCGCGCGTTTTCATGTAATCAAAATCAACTCCATCAAACTTCTTTAGGGAATCGAAGATTACCGCACGCGCCGGCATGTTTATTCCCATTGCAAAAGTTTCAGTGGTGTATAAAAGTTTTAACAACCCTTTGGTGAACAATCGTTCAACCATTTCTTTGTGCAGCGGAAGCATGCCGGCGTGGTGTGATGCCACCCCACGTAGGGTCATTGATTTTAAGTCGTAGAGAGTTCCGCGTTCATCGTCGAAGCCGAATTCTTCGCGCGACTGATTCCACACATCGAGAACTTTGCTGGCTTCCGACTTGGTTAAGAGGCGGCGATGTTTGGCCTCTTGAAAAGATTTGCGCTCACAAAGTTTTCGTGAAAAACAAAAGTATAAAAGAGGTAAGCGCTGGTTCTCAATTAAGTCGTCGAGTAAAGCGCGATCGTTACGGCGTTTGTAAGACTTGTCGCGGCGGTGTTCGTGAAAACGTTTGGAAATAGTTTTCAAGCGTGAAGCGCCAAAGATGCCGGCTTTGGGGTGAAACAAATAATGCTTTAGCGGGACCGGGCGTTTCAGTTCCTCAACAACATCAATGTCGCGTTCGCGAACTCGGCGCAACCATTCAGCGAATTGGCCGAGGTTGGCAATCGTTGCCGATAAACCGACGATCTCAGTGTCCTCGCCAAGAAAAATTAGCGACTCTTCCCAAACCGAGCCGCGCTCAATGTCATCCATGTAGTGAATTTCGTCAAAAACCACTGCTCCGACATCGGCCAATTCTTCGGGTGCCTCCGCCAAAGTGTTGCGCAAAATTTCAGTGGTCATAACCAAAACTCGCGCACCTTGGTTAATGGTGATGTCGCCAGTCATCAATCCAGCACTTGCAATTTCTGGATCTGCAACAAAGTCGCGAAACTTTTGATTGGAGAGGGCTTTGATCGGCGCGGTATAAATCGCCCGCTGGCCGCGCTCCAAGGCACGGTGGATTGCATATTCGGCAACTAAAGTCTTGCCCGCTCCGGTTGGGGCGGCAACTAGAACATTGCGCCCCGCATCGAGTGCGTTGGCGGCCTTTTGCTGGAAAGGTGAGAGGGTGTAACCCTTGAATTGGCGGGGGGTGCCATCTGGCATTTGTGCATAGTCGGTGGAATCACAGGCTTGGTCAAGGTAGAACTATATGGACATGAATTCACGCCTCCTCATCTCCCTCGCCGTGGTGGCACTGCTCTGGCTCGGTTGGTCGGCTACCAATATGTTTGGTGACCGTCTCGATGCTGCCGAACTTCGCGATATGGCAAATTACCGAGTGGACTCGCTACCGGTGGACCTCAGCGCAAAGTGGCGCAAACAATTGGATCAGGTATTGAGCGCGCAAGGGGAAGTACCCCTGCTCGACCCCAATGCTTTATCAGTGGCGCGCGCGGCAATTAATCAACTCCCATGGATTGACCCATTGAGTGTTCAGGTGGCACTCCACTTGCCGGATGGAATCCGCGTCGAGTTTCAGCCGCGGCGACCATTGGCAATGGTGCGTTGGCAAGGCCAAAATCATGCAGTTAGTGCCAAGGGTTTCATTATCCCAGCTGGCCTGCCGAGCAAGGCTCTGGCGCAAATGCCGCTCATTTTGTTAGAGGACGACGCCAGCTTGCCAAAGCCTGGCAAACGGATTGCGGACCCGTTAGTGCAGTCGGCACTTTTGGCGCATGACGAGTTTCGTGCGATAAAGAAAAATTTCAATTTGGATTTGGTGGCGATTGAGCGCATGCCCGGCTACCCGCGGCAAAGCCCAGGGGTGGCTCCGGCCTTGGCCTTCGTTACTCGCGATGGCAAGCGCATCTTGTGGGGTCGCAGTATTTATGCCGCTGACCCGCTGGCTTTATCCATCGACCAAAAGGTCCGCCGCTTAAAAATTGTGATGACTGACTATCCAAATCTTGACGGATTGGGGCAAGTCCATTTGCATACCCCGAAAGTGCGTTTGTTTAGTCCAGCAGGGGATTTGATGCCCTTGGACTCGATGCCAGAAATAGCTGAACAGTAGTGACGCGGTGCAACATTGCAGGCCGGCTGGGGGCTTTGCTTCCGTGGTTGTCGTGCATGTTTTTGGCCGAGGTGAATCCGACGCGGGCACTTTTGCTGGCCTTGTGCTGGGATGTGCTGGCCTCGCGAAATACCGCAAACTCCTTTTCATGGGAAAGCTTGGCAAGTTTTGCGGGACGCTTTTTGGCGCCGCTTTTGCTCTTTCGACAACTGCGCCCAGATACCGATCTACTGACATGCTCGGCGATTCTAGTCCTGGCGGCTCTTTGCTGGTTATTACCGCGCACTGCGGCTGCTCAGGATTTGGCTAAACGTGGTTTTGTGGTGATATTGCTAGGGCCAAGTCTATTGGCTTTTATTGTCGGATTGGCTGGTGACGGTCGCTGGGAGGCGATAAATGAGTATGGACCATTTACGGCGGCGGGAGTTTCTGCCCCCGAACAGTTACTCTTTACTCAGATTGGAGGTGATCTCAGCGAGCTCCCTGCTTGGAGACCACCCTTGCCCGCGCGCCCGTCTTTGCTTGGAGGCTCAAGCTTGCATAATCGGGCACTATTATTGAGCTTTATGGCGCTCATCTCTCTAATGTTGCGCGACTCAAAATTAAGATCCTCGCTGACGAAATTCGCCCCGGCTATTTTGGGATACTTTTTGATAGCGCCGAGCAGTGATTGGGTGGTGTTTTTTCACGATTCAGAGCGTGCCTGGAGGATTGATGTGAATCTTGATGATGGGGCCACAGTGGAACTACTTGATGCTCCTCAAGTGCTTACAAGCAAAACATTTGGAGCGCCTAGCTTAATCCTGAATGGGGGGGTGCCAGCTGATTTTGAGGGGGCTGATAGCCCTGATTGGGTCGAGGCCGAGCTGCGCTGGTGGGCGAGTGGGGAAACTGGTATTGCCCCTAAGTCAAGTTGGCTCTTGGTAAATGAGCAAACTCTTTACCGATTGCCGCAGCAAGTGCTTGACGGCAATCGCTAGTAGAGACTACACTGTGCGGCCGTTTTCGCTTGGTCCGACCCATGGATTCAAGCACGGAGGAAAACTGTCATGCGTCCACGCACCACACACTTAACCGCGCAGGAAGTCGATCGCCAGTGGCAACTGGTCGACGCCGAAGGTCAAATTCTTGGCCGAATCGCCCGCGACATTGCCGTCATGCTGATGGGCAAGCACCGCCCAACTTGGTCACCACATTTAGATTGTGGCGATGGGGTTGTGGTTGTCAATTGCGAGAAGGTTCGCGTTACCGGCAACAAGGCCGAACAAAAAACCTACGCCCGCTACTCTGGTTACCCAGGTGGCCGAATTGAGGAGCCTTACGCCCGCATCATGGAGGAACACCCTGAGCGAATTATTCGCAAGGCGGTTCAACGCATGCTCCCCAAAACAATTCTTGGCCGCACAATGTTGAAGCGGTTGAAGATTTACACTGGCACCGAGCATCCGCACGGCGCCCAACAGCCAGCTAATTTCGAAAAGCTCAGCTAGTTCATTTAGAACATGGAAGACAATAACAACGCCCCCGTAGAGGACCTTAACGAGATTGGAGCTGCTTTGGCGGCTGCGGTTGAAGAAGTTGAGGAGCCTCAAATTGACCCGATTGCTCGGATTACCGAGCTTGGCGACAAGGAGTACCACTGGGGTACTGGTCGTCGTAAGACATCTGTCGCTCGTGTCCGTATTCGTCCCGGTAGTGGACAGTGCACAGTCAACAATCGCGATTATGAGGAATTCTTCCCACGTCTGATTGACCAGAATTCAATTTATGGTCCATTGCGCACCTTGAATGTTCATAAAAAAGTAGACATCTTCGTGAAAGTTCACGGCGGCGGTATCACCGGTCAAGCTGGTGCCGTGCGTCTTGGTGTTGCGCGTGCATTATTGAAAATGTACCCGGATTGTTTGGTCGCGCTTCGCGGAACCAATCACCTTACTCGCGACCCACGAATGGTTGAACGTAAGAAGTACGGTCTACGCGGTGCACGTCGTGCATTCCAGTGGGTTAAGCGCTAATTTTTTTAGACAATTCACAAACATTGAACCGCCATCCATTGGGTGGCGGTTTTCTTTTGCACTCGCAGTTACAATAGGCGGCAAATGGCAGGACATTCACATTGGGCCAACATCCAACGCAAGAAATCGGTAGTCGATGCTAAGCGTGGAAAAATTTTCAGTAAATGGGCCAAGCTGATAACTAACGCCGCACGAGTAGGTGGCGGCGATTTGGACATGAATTTGTCGTTGCGTTACGCAGTTGAGCGTGCGCGCGCAGACAACATGCCCAAGGATTCGATTGAGCGAGCGATTAAAAAAGGCACCGGCGAATTGGGTGGTGCCGCGCTTGAAGAGGTTATTTATGAGGCCTACGGCCCCGGCGGAGTTGCGATTATCATCGAAGCTCTGACTGATAATCGAAATCGCACCGCACCTGATTTGCGTTTTGTGTTGGACCGTCGCGGCGGCTCGCTCGGCAACAATGGGTCGGTGATGTGGATGTTTGACCGCAAGGCGACCTTTGCTGTAAAGCGCGAGGGGGTCGATGCCGACGAATTGATGATGGTTGCACTTGAGGCCGATGCCGAAGATGTGACGACCGATGAAGAAGAAATTATTGGAGTGACAGCCGAGCCAACTAATTTCATTCCACTTAAGAAAGTTCTCGAGGATGCTGAATATGAATTGATCGATTCGGCAATTCGCTACATTCCGAATAACTCTGTGGAAGTAGATCAAGAGGCTTTCGATAAAATAAATGCCCTAATGGATGCACTTGAAGACAACGATGATGTCCAAGAAGTGCACAATAACGCCGAATTAATTAGTAAATAATGCCTGCACCAGCACGATCACTTTTCATTGTTTCCGCCGACCCAGATTTAGTTTCTGCTGCCAAGGTCGCCGCTGTTGATGCTGGCGCAACCATTGGCGAGGTATTTGTGGTGGCGGATTTTGCCTCACTCGATGCCACCGACTTGACAGGCCATGTCTTGCTCGACCCGAGGGTTTTTGCCGAGCAGAGCTTGCACGAGTGGGTGACTAGTTGTGTGCGTGATCGGCGAGTCTTGGTTTGGATATTGAGTGGTGGAGATATGGTTGACGCAGATGGCTTAGCGCGCTTTGTTGGTGCTCAAGGTGCACTGCAGCTGCCGATAAATGGACCTGAGTTGAGCGATCGACTGAGCTCGCCATTTGGAGCTCCAACTCCTTTGCGACCAACCTCGCCAACGCCAGACGACCAAGTCATTATTGACCATCGTGAGGATATTTTAAGTGGTGATGTTGAAGACTCATTTGTGAAAAATATCACCCAGCAGGATAATGGTTTGTTTTCGGCACCTTATTACAACCATCGCCGCGATGAAGAAAAAAAGCGCGCCCATCGATTCCGTTTCCCGGTTTCTGAGGTCAACTTTTCGGCTGACGGTGAATTGGATGATGCCACCCTTTTGGCGATCGTTGGGGTTATTCTTTGCGATACCCGTGACATTGACATCGTTTCCCAGTTAGGGCCAAGCACCTTTGCCGCTCTGCTGCCGCACACAGGTCCTCTAGGGGCGAAGGTGTTTGCAGAAAGAACTATCTCTGAACTGAAGAAATTAGGATTAGAGGATGTGATTGGAGATGAGTTGGAGTGGGATTTTGGATGTCAAACATGGCCCGACACCCCCGGACTCTGACCCTACCCGCTGGGTCACTTTCACTGATAAGGGTGCGTAAAGCACTTTAAGCAAAAGAGTTAAGGGTAAAATAAATTCTTTGCTAAGGCTAAGGAAAAAAGTATGCCCTAAGTCATTTAAGGAAAAATCACTTAGGGCATCAAGTGACCCAGTGGATAGGGTCAGAGTCTAGTTGGCTATTCTTCCACTGGCTCCTTAATCGTGTATTCACCGCTCCAGAATTCTCTTCCTAACAGGTCGTCGTCTTTGGATATTGGGACAATTGCTAAGCTGAATGTGAAGGCTTTGCGCCCGCGGGCGTCTAGGGCGCGGAATTTGAAATCTAGGCGACTCTTGTCTAGATTGAGCACGATTTCGTGTTTGGCCTTTTTGGTGGAACCCATGCCAGCTGAACCAAGAAGCGGCATGGCAGTGAGGGCGACATTGTTTGCATCGAGAACCATTATGTACTCGGTTTTTTCAGTTAACTGCAAGCCGGTGTAGTCAGCGTGTCCCTCGGCTGGGCCTTCTGCATCTTCTGCAGGAGCTTCTCCGGTAGTGGCGATTGTTGCACCTTTAGCGAGAATCTCTGTATCCTTCATCGGTCCTTGGTAAGCCAAAATATAATTTCCCGCCAGCAAGTTCGGTGTGCTTAGTGGAACCGAAGAGTGCAAGACTCCAATCGCCACCGGCCCTTCTTCAACGGTTCGGCGCTGGAGTTTTTTGATGCTGTTTTCATCTATCTTGCCAATTGGGGTGATGAAAATTGAATCGTAACGATCGAAAATTGTGTATTCCGCGGGAGTGTTTGAGGCAGGAATTCCGTTGCCGGGTATTTTGCGGTTGGCAACGGCGGCATCAAGATCGGCATAGCGTCGTTTTTCAAGACCCAGCGTCCCTAGAAAATCTAGGCCATCAGTTGGGCTAGCACCAAGGATTCGCGGGTCCAAGCCTTGAGTTTCATACAGGGCAGAGTTTAGGCAAGTCCCAGGACTTGAAGCGACTCTGAAGCCAATGAAGTCAACTCGTGCAATATCGAATACTCCATGGCGACGATCGATTGCAGTCCCGTAGTCCGGAATATTAAAAGCCCCACCTTTAATGACTGGCGAACTTCCATCAAACGGTGGCAACACGTCAACTTTTTTGCGGTCATCGCCCTTTACAGAGAACGACTTAAAGCCAGGAAGGGCGTTGAACATTGAATCGGTCCATTCCCAAACATTCCCACACATGTCGACTAAACCGTAAGGCGAAGCATTGCTTGGCAGGCTATTAACCGGCAGCAATTTGTATGCCAAATTTTTAGGCAAGGTTGTTGAGCATGCGACTGCCTTGCGGTCGAAATCATCTCCGAATGGCCAGTGGCGCGTATCGTTGCCGCGCGCCGCGCGCACCCACTCTTGCTCGGTCGGTAAACGCAAACCGGCCCATTTGCAGTATTCATGCGCGTCTTTCCAACTTACGCCAGTTACTGGAAACAGGGCCAACTCTGGCGGCATGTCCCATTTTGTGCCTTCGATGTTCCAATTCTCATCCCACCATTTCGACTTGTTCAATCCTTCAAAAATCCAACCCGGATCTTCTTTTTGTTTTTCAGCAATCAAAGCATTGCGTTCGTCTTTGCTCATCACCAACCATGAAACTGGTGGTTGAAAGCCTGTGCTCTTGACGAACTGGTGATACATTTCATTGGTAACTTCAGTTGCGCCCATCATAAATGTGGCGATTTCAACTTTTGTTCGCGGAATATCTGCGCCTAAGTAATTAGCTAAAGCGGGCTTAGTCGCGATTAGTTTTTTCTGGGTTGCTAAGTCGGCACCAACAAGAGTTGAGCCAGCCGGAACTTCCACCAAACCTTGTTGGGGGAGGGCGCAGAGTAGGAGTATGGTCGTGAGCATTTTTGGGGGCGGGTAGTAGCCGCGGGGAAGAAATAGCCTAACCTTGCGATTGGAACAAGCCAACTGAGCAAAGCGAGGCCAAACAGTTTAGACTGTGCGTGCCCCCTGGTTTCTCGATGTCCCCCAATTCCTCCCCAAATTGCAGCGCCACCGTGCCTGCCGAACTTCAAGGCGAACGCTTAGATCGCGTTTGCACTCAATTGCTTGCCAACGGGCTGTCACGCTCGCAAATCGGCCGTCGAATTCGCGAAGGCTTGGTTACTGTTGACGGCACGGTTATTAAGCGAACCGGACACAAAGTCAATGCCGAGCAGTGTTTGGAATTGGCACCATTGGTCCTACCAGATACCGAACACGCCGCCGACCCGCTAATTATTTACCAAGATGAATTTTTGGCAGTTTTAGATAAGCCGGCCGGATTGCGCATGCATGGCAATTATGTTGCCGATCCACGCCAAAGTGTGGCCAGTTTTTGTGCCAAAAAGTGGGGCGATGCCTTGCCAACCAATCAAGGTGCTGAACGCCCAGGAATTGTTCATCGTTTGGACCGCGGAACCAGCGGCGTATGTGTGGTGGCTTTTGAACAAAAATGTTTTTTAGATTTGCAGCAACAGTTCGCCGATCGCAGTGTCGAGAAAACCTATACCGCAATCTGTTATGGAACCCCACGCTTTCAGTCAGAATGGATTGAATCGCGTTTGATGCGCGATCAGAAGCGTCCTGAAAAAATGCGCACTACTAATTCAACAGGGCCAGACACTCGTGACGCGGCGACCTATTGGGAAGCGGTTGAAAAGTTCGATGAGTTTTGTTTGTTGAATACAAAGCCGCGCACAGGGCGCATGCATCAAATTCGAATTCATCTTGCTTCGGTGAAATTGCCACTTGTTGGTGACCCACTTTATAGCGCCAAGAATTATGGCGTGGGCATGCATCCGGAGGGCGCGCCACGTCCCAAACGACCTTTACTTCACGCTACAACTCTTTGCTTTGAACATCCTAAGACCGGCGAAATTATGCGCTTTGACTCAGAACTCCCTGAAGTTATGAAGCAATTTCTCGCCAGCTTGCGCGCCAACAAAGCGCTTGAGGGCACAACCGAATGAACAAACTTTTAATTGCATCAATAGCCTCGTTGGTAGTCTTTACGCCAGTTAGCTTCGCTCAACTGGGCGGCGAAATAACTGGAGATTCAGCCCAACGTGCCGGCATGGCAGGTGCTGGAATGGCCGGCGCAAACAGTGTGTTTGATGCCGCAATGAATCCGGCCGCATTGTCGTTTATGAGTGAGCGCACCTTCGGTTTTGAAAGTGTTGGCCGCTTGGTTTATGGTCCAGTTAGCATCGAAACATCCGATGGCAGCAACTATGAAACAACCAATACTCTGGGCGGTGGTCCATGGGTCGGCTGGGCCGACACCTGGAATGATGAATTTAGTTATGCAATTTCGTTTTTGCCAACTGGTGGCGGTCAGGCTGATTACACGCGCAACACTACCTTGAATCTTGCCGCCGATGACGATGGATTCGGAAACTTAATCCCACGTGAACATGAAGTTGATATGTCATCGCTAATGATGCAAGTTAGTATTGCTCCATCAATGTCATGGAAGGTAAGTAAGGAATTGTCATTTGGAGCCGGTGCCTCCCTGCGCTACACCCAAATTGATTTGCAATCTGCCGCCGACGTGGCGATTTCTAGTTTGAACGGCGAAGTTCCCAACATGGGCGGCACTACTTGGTCCGACTTGTTTAATTCAATTCTTGCGATGGGAGGTCGTCCCGAAGTCGATTCCCTGCAGGCCGATATCGATGCCAGTATTGGTGCTCCCTTACATGCATTCTTGCAACTTGGAACAATGTGGCAACCAAGCGACGGCACCCGCGTGTCACTTTGGTATCGTTCGCCGTCAACAACGAATGATTTAGAAGGTGACGTGATTGTCGATTTAAGCGCCGACGTCGGCGAAATCCTAGATGTAATCGGCGGGCTTGACTCAGTCGATACTTTTAATATTCTAATCCCTTCAGTGGCCTTCCCACAGCAATTGGGTTTAGGTTTTATGCATCAACTAAGCAATCAATCAAGAATGTTTGTCGATGCTGCTTGGACTGATTGGTCAAATAGTTTTGATGGTTGGACCGCGGTTGTTAGCGATGGCCAGGGCGATTTAGGCTCAATGACTTCCGACGAAGGAATCGCCGTGAATATGGACATGCGCTGGGAAGACACTTTGCGTTTTTCAGTAGGCTTTGAGCATGATCTATTTTCTTCATCTTCAATCTTAGATGAATTCGGTCGCACTCGAATCCTCGCCTCTGGTTCACCAATGACGATTCGTGCCGGACTCGGTCACAGCAATAATCCGCTAGCCGGTGCTGCTACTGCGGGCCTCACTCCATTCAACACCGTCCACTTAGCTGGCGGTTGCACCTGGTGGGGTGGTCGTACTGGCGGCGACTGGCACCTTGGAATTGTTGCGGCGATTCCACAGCAATGGACAAGTGGTCCCAATGCCATGCTCTCAGACGCAAGTGGCGACCGCTTCGATCAAATGAACTTAGCGGTCGCCGTTGGGTGGAGTGCGAACTTCTAATTAAGGAGTGTAGGACTCAGTAGTGTCGGTTGAGATGCCGGTGTTTGATTCACCGCCACCAACATAAACTGTTCCATCTTCCATTAGTTCGCAGATGTTGCCGCCACGTGCTGCCGACATTGATGGCCCCGTAACTAGGTTGTTAGCGTAAGCATCAATCATGTAAACATCTGATTCCGGGATTGGGTCAATCAGGTCACCGCTGGCACCGCCCATAAACATCACCATGCCATTTCCAAGTGAAACGGAGTGTCCAAAGGCGCGGCCGCCAGGTAGGTTGCTCAAGCCACTTGCAGAATTAGTTGTTGGGTCGTAAACATTGCACTGCCTAATTGGGCCAACGTTAAAGATGTCACCACCTGCGCCGGCGAGAATTGCAACGCGCCCATCTGGGAGCAAAGTCTCGGCGAACAATGCGCGTTTAGTTCCAATGCCACCGGCGCTACTAAAGCTATTGGTGGCTGGGTCGTAAATGGATGCTTGGCTTGAGAAGTCCGGAATTGGAATTCCAAAAATAGTTACGTGAGTGATGCCTCCTGAAATCAGGATACGGTCATCGGCCAGAGTGATGGCACCATGCCCAGCTTTGGGTTCCGGAAGATTTGGGCCACTGCTCCAGCTGTTGGTAGCCGGGTCAAAGATTTGAGAATCTTTAAGCGAGGTGCCAAGTAGGTCAAGTACGTTAGTTAATTCGTGAGCACTATTACCTTTGGTTCCACCAGTTATTAAAACGCGACCATCAGGCAATAAGTTGGCACTGTGCGCAGCGCGGAAATTAGACATGGTCGGAAGTGTTGTCCAAGCACCAGTTGCTGGATCGTAAACTTCAGCCGAATCTAAAATCTTAGTGAAGTAATCACCGCTTGGTTTTTGCCCACCATAGGTGACACCACCAGTTACCAAAACACGGCCATCGTTTAAGGCGGTAGTCGTATGGAAAGCGCGGCCAATCGCCATCGGTGCAGCAATCTGGGTAGTTGCTCCAGTGCGCAAATCATATTCCCAAGCAAGATCACTGCAAGGGTAAGGAGTGCCAATGTCAGTTAGCAATGCTGGACCACCACCACAGGCAAACAAACGAATTGCATTACCATTGAGGCCAGCTTCAGTTGTCGTCCAAGAAAGGTTGGCACTTGCAACTGGCAAGTTACTGCCAGCCCCTTGCCAACGATTGGCGTTGTTCAAGTTGAACCAACGAATGTTGGTGAAGTTGTCATATTCATTAACGCCGCCGCCGCTCGGCTTTGACACACCTTGAAACCAAATGTCGCGGTCGAGGAAAGTTGGAATGGCCGGTACTTGAAAGTTGATAGTTAAATCACCTGTGCCATTGGCGACGCCAGTGAAGTAGTGACCTTGAACGGCCAGATCGATGCCAACCGCTAACATGTCGTTAGCGTCGCCAGTTTGGCCAACTAGGTAGTTGCTGCCAGCGTTACTAAAGGACGGCAGCAGAAAGCACAATGCGCCGGGTGACATTCCAGTCATTTCTGCGGCACAAGGACCGCCAAGAACTTCGCCGTAAGTCATTAAGTCGGCGGTTGCGTTGGCTTGGGCCGCGGCGATTGAGGGGATTGAGATGGCCGCAAATGAAACTACGGCAAGGTATTTGGGGAGGGTTTTCATGAAGAACGATGTGGTTTATGTAGCCTCAGGGTGGACTAGAGGAGTCCAGGGGGGGATTACCACTTTAACGTCTAAAAGTTATTTGCGAAAACCATAAAATGCAGGTGCCATGAGCGATTTAACCTCCGATAGCTGGCGCGAGCAGCATTACGCCCCATTTAAAGCCAAGCGCGGCGAACGTAAGGAGCAGTTTTTGACTGCTTCAGGTCTGGAAATTCCGCCGTGTAGTTTCGCTTCAGATTGTGGCGAATTGACGGAAGGTCCTGGCCAGTATCCATTTACGCGCGGTGTTCACCCCACCATGTACCGTGGGAAGTTATGGACCATGCGCCAATATGCGGGCTTTTCTTCAGCTAGTGCCACCAATGAGCGTTTCCGCTATTTGTTAGACCAAGGCCAGACCGGGCTATCGGTGGCTTTCGATTTGCCGACCCAAATTGGTTATCAATCCGACCATGAACTAGCCTCGGCCGAGGCCGGCAAGGTCGGGGTTGCGGTGAATTCACTGCGTGACTTTGAGCAATTGTTCGCCGAAATACCGCTCGGAGAAGTGTCAACTTCAATGACAATTAATGCCACCGCCCTGCCAGTTTTTGCGATGTATGTGGCTTTGTGCAAGCGTCAAGATGTAGCCCCGGAAAAAATTCTTGGCACCGTGCAGAACGACATACTTAAAGAATTTGTTGCGCGCGGAAATTACCGATTTGATGTCGCATCATCTATGCGCTTAACAGTTGACATGTTTCGTTTCCAGCAAACAGTTGCTCCGCGCTTTAACCCAATTTCAGTTTCGGGTTATCACATGCGCGAAGCCGGCTGCACCGCCGTGCAAGAAGTTGCCTTTACTTTAGGTGACGGCGTGGCGTATTTAGAGGCAGCACAACAAGCGGGTTTAGACGTCGCAAAAACCGCACGACGCATGTCATTTTTCTTTAACGGACACAATGATTTGTTCGAAGAGGTTGCCAAGTTTCGCGCGGCGCGGCGCATGTGGGCGCGGATTGTAAAAGAAAAATTCGCCGTCGATGACCCGCGCGCACAAATGTTGCGCTTCCATACTCAAACTGGTGGCTCGACTTTAACTTCGCAACAACCATTGGTTAATTCGGTGCGCGTCGCAGTCCAAGCTCTGGCGGCAGTTATGGGGGGTACACAATCCTTGCACACCAACGGTTTTGATGAAGCGATTTCATTGCCCGGCGAACAGTCGGCCTTGCTGGCCTTGCGCACTCAACAAGTTATCGCTCATGAATCTGGGGTTGCCGATATCGCCGACCCATTGGGTGGCGCCCCCTTTATTGAAAGCCTAACCGACCAAGTTGAAGAGGCGGCATTGGCATTAATGGCTAAGGTTAACGATGACTTTGGCGGAATGGTTGGCGCGGTTGCCGCCGGTTGGGTGCAACGTGAAATCCACCGCGAAGCTGTTCGTCATCAACGCGAAGTTGAAACTGGTGAACGGGTCGTGGTCGGGGTCAATAAGTTCGAAATTGAGAATGAAGCCAAGCCCGAAGTGTTTAAGCCGGATGCTTCAGCTCGCGACGAAATTTTTTCTAACTTAGCCGCTTGTCGTGATGGACGTGAAGATCAAGTTGCCCAGCTTGAACTGGAAAAGTTGGCAGAACTAGCCGAGACTGAAACACCACTTGGAACGCAAGTCTTAAAGGCAGTTGAAGCTTATTGCACGGTCGGTGAAATTTGCGGTGCATTGGAGAAACATTTTCCTCCATATCGTGCACCATCGGCCTTTTGAGAGGATATCCTTCAAGTATGAGTTTGACAGTTGCTGTAATCGGGTGGGGCCATTTTGGCTGTGCCTTTGGAGAGCGTTTATTGGCAACCGGTGCCACCGTGCGCGCTTGGGACCCAGAATCTCCGCCGCCACCTAGTCGTGCAGCAAGTAGTTTGGAAGCCGCTGTTAGCGGTGCCGATTTTGTGGTGTTGGCCGTTCCCGTACCACGGTTGCAAATTGCTTTGGATGATTTGTTGCCATTACTTAGCGCAAAGCAAGTAGTACTTGATGTTGGCTCAGTTAAGTCCGGCCCATTTAAAGTAATGAACCGCACTTTGGGCGAAGCAATCCCTTGGGTTGCCAGCCATCCATTGTTTGGACCAATATCTTTGGCTCTAGGCGAACCTTTGCGGGTGGTGATTTGCCCAAACTCAGCGCAACAAGTTGCCATCGATAAAGTAGTTGATTTGTATAAATTAATCGGCGGTGAAATAACTTGGGTAGACCCCGAGGCACATGACCGCGAAATGGCGATGACTCATGCGCTGACTTTTTTCATGGCCAAGGGTTTTATGGATGCTGGGGTAAACCTTGAATCAAAAATTGCCCCGCCATCGGCGAAGGCGATTTCGCGGGTGGTGGAATCGGTGCGCCGCGATGGTGGTCACTTGTTCTCGGCCTTGCATCGGGAGAACCCTTATTCAGACGAAGCGCGGCGCATTTTGCTGGACAGCTTGGGCCAAATCGATTTGGCTTTAAGTATTCCCGAGCATGATGCTAATCAAGAGCAGCTGGCGGCAACTGAAATTGACCCTGGCGAGTTAGCCGCGGATACCGAGCAAACACCACCACAATTGCAAGCTGCGCGCGATGTCATTGACGAACTTGACTGCGATTTGTTGGACCTTCTAGTGCGCCGCGCCGAACTTTCATTGCGGGCGGCTCAAGCTAAGGCCAAGGTCGGCCGTGGAATTCGCGATGCTGGGCGCGAACAGAAGCTTCTCAATCGTCGCCGCGATATGGCGGATCGTCGAGAATTGGACCAAGATGCTGTGGTTGATATCTTTCAAGCAATTCTGCGTTTCTCGCGCGCACATCAGGCCCACTCGCAAAGCTAAGAGAGACCTATACTTTGGGTGCTTGCGGCGTAATGTCGCTTCCTTTAAGGATGAGCTCCACCGAACCCACATCTGATTTCATTCGCGACATTGTGGCCGCGGACATCGCTTCTGCTAAGCACGCTGAAATTCAAACGCGCTTCCCGCCAGAACCGAATGGGTACTTGCACATCGGCCATGCCAAGGCGATTTGTTTGGTCTTTGGTATTGCCGAAGAATTCAATGGCAAGTGCAACTTGCGTATGGATGACACTAATCCTGAAAAGGAAGAACAGCATTTCATCGATGCGATTCAACGTGATGTTGAGTGGTTAGGTTTTAAGTGGGATGGAGATGTGCGACATACTTCCGACTATTACGACACTCTGCATCAGTGGGCGGTGCACTTAATTGAAAACGGCAAGGCTTATGTTGATGAACAAAGTGCTGAAGATATGCGTGCCAACCGGGGCAGTCTTACTGAACCCGGCACTGACAGTGTTTATCGCGACCGGCCAATCTCTGAGAACTTGGAGCTCTTTGAGAAAATGCGCGCCGGTGAGTTGGAAGAGGGGAGTTGTGTGTTGCGCGCAAAAATTGACATGACTGCGGCGAATCTGAATTTGCGCGACCCTGCCATTTATCGGATTTTGAAAAAGCCCCATCCACGCACAGGCGACAAATGGTGCATCTATCCAATGTACGATTTCGCGCATGGACAGTCGGATGCAATTGAGGGAATCACTCACTCATTGTGTTCCTTGGAATTTGAAAACCATCGTCCGCTTTATGATTGGTTTATCGACAACTTGCCGGTTCCGCATGCGCCAAGGCAAATTGAATTTTCGCGCTTGAATATGACCGGAACGATTATGTCTAAACGTAAACTTTTGCGTTTGGTCGAAGAAAATGCAGTTGATGGGTGGGACGACCCACGCATGCCGACTTTATCTGGTTTGCGGCGGCGCGGCTTTACGGCTAAATCTATTCGCGACTTTATTGCGCGTGCGGGTGTTAGCAAAATGGACCAAACTATCGATCAGCGATTGCTGCATTTTTGTTTGCGTCAAGATTTAGAGCATGCCGCTGAACGGCGGATGGCAGTTTTAGAGCCGTTAAAGGTAGTGCTTACTGATTATCCCGAAGACAAGCACGAAGAGATGGAATTGCCAAACCATACTGGCCGCGAAGAATTAGGTAAACGTACAGTTCCATTCGGCCGTGAGTTCTATATTGAACGCGCTGATTTTTTAGAGGAAGCACCCAAGAAATTCTTCCGCTTAGCGCCCGGTAAAGAAGTAAAGTTGCGCTACTCATACGTCATTAAGTGCGAAGAAGTAATTAAAAACGATGCTGGAGAAATCATTGAGTTGCGCTGCACTCACGACCCCGACACCAAGCATGGTCTGCCAAAGGATCGCAAGGTTAAAGGAATCTTGCATTGGGTTCCGGCTGCCGAAGCGGTCGATTGCGAAGTACGCATCTACGATGATTTGTTCAGCGTAGAAGACCCCGGTGGAGAGGATGATTTTATGGAGGTGATTAATCCACAATCACTGCGGGTGCTTAACGCCAAGTGTGAGCCATCATTACTCGGTGCATTAGCAGAACAACGCTTCCAGTTTGAACGACAGGGATACTTTGTCGCAGATCTCGTGGACAGCCGAGATGGCCATCCAGTATTCAACCGCACCGTGCCACTACGCGACGGCTTTAAGCAAAAATCCTAAGCTAACTTCTCGTCAACCAATGCTAAGATTTCGGTCTCAGCTTGCTGGCTTTGAGTGCTGATTCCGTCGGCCTCGCTGAGTAATTTTTCGCGCAAGGCTTCATCACTGAGGTCGCCGGCATTAATACGCACATTTAAGTGCGCGCCCATTACCGCAGTGCGTGCGCACAAGGCGGCAACTCCGGCATCGGAAACCGATGCTTGTAAGCCGGACAGCGCCATTTGGCGGGCAACTTGAAGAGAGCGATTGGCTACTCGCATGACCTTTAATGGTGCTTCAATAGCTCCGAGCACCGCCGCTTGAACGGCCGTTTCTTTGGACAATTTTTCAGCTGGAGATTTATCTGGTAAACGCCAGGCGTCCATCACCGCGTTGAATGAATCGGTGTCCTCGTCAATGAGGAGGAGGAGCTCGTCATGGCAGGCTTTGCCTTTTTCAGCCCAGTCGGAATACTCTTCCCAACGCTCGTCCCAACCGCGTTTGTGGCTGGAAAGATTGGCCACCATTGCACCAAGCGCCGCGCCAAAAGCGCCAACCGCGGCGGCAATTGAGCCGCCACCTGGCGCAGGTGATTCAGATGCAGTCTCTTCGGTAAATGCCCGCACACTCATGTCAGCCAACTTAGCTGAACTATCCATGGCTGTAATTGCGTATTCAATAATTGCCTTATTGGGATCAAATGGTTTGAGCTCATCAAGCCCCATCGACTTCACGGCAATTTTAATTAAAGCAGCATCGGACACTCCCGTGGAGCGTTTTTGTAAACGCAAATAATGGCGGCCGGCGTCTAACATTGCCGACAACGGGATTAGCCCAACCAATTCTGAACCGGTTACGCGAATTCCGCGAGCTTGAGCCTTGGCGCAAACTTCATCAAAGGCGATGTGAGTGGGGGTTTCACTAATGTCGGTTAAGTTCATTGATACTTGGCAAATACCATATTCTTCAATAAACCAACCAATCCCTTTGCATGCAGTTAAGCTGCCTGGAATCCAAACGGTTTTACCGTCAGCATCTTTGACGATGTCACCAGTTAAGGGGCACGGTTCGCGTTTAATGCGACCTTTCTCACGCACATCAAATGCGATTGCGTTGGCGCGCCGCGCGGAAGTGGTGTTTAGGTTTACGTTGTAAGCCACCAAAAAGTTTCTAGCACTAACTGCGGTCGCCCCAGTTCGTGCTTGGAATTTGTTTGGCCCAAAGTCAGGTGCCCAATTTGGGTCTTCCAGCTTTTGGGCTAATCCTTCATATTCGCCAGCGCGCACTACAGCAAGATTGCGCCGTTGCGCAGTGGTGGCGGCATGTTCATAACAGTAAATGCTAAGCCCAGCTTCATCGCCAAGGCGTTGCGCGAGTTGGCGGGCATACTCAACAGTTTCTGCCATGCTAATTCCGGCCACCGGAACAAGTGGGCAGACATCCATCGCACCAAACCTTGGGTGTTCACCGGAGTGCTTACTCATGTCAATTAGCTCGGTGGCTTTTTGAGCAATCGCCACCGCCGCATCAAGAACTTTTTCGGGTGGACCAACAAATGTGACTACGGTGCGGTTGGTAGCCGCGCCGGGATCAACATCTAATAAACTGACACCATCGGCCTCGCGGACTACATTGGCAAGCGCTTCAATGACGACCGGGTCGCGACCTTCAGAGAAATTAGGAACACATTCGATTAGTTTTTTCATTTCGGCAAGGTGGGTTGACCTAGCCGAATAGAATAACATTTCGCCTCAGGCGGATGCTTTCTTCAATCGTTAGCGTGAATTTTAGAAAGGAATTCTGGCGGTGTTTGCGCAGAGCACTTTTTCTGTGCGTCCCACCAGACCATGGTCGCGTTGGCTTCAACCCATACGCTTTGGTCAGGGCCGAAAACTCGGTAGGCCTGGTCGAATGAACGATGCCCGACTCTAACCGTGTCCATTTCAATTGTGACTTCAGCGGGGCCATGCCCAGGTGCTAAAAAGCGAATATTAGTTTGCCCCAACACAAAGCCAAATTGTTGTTGCTGGTCGATAAGCCCAAGTTCAGCGAAGTACCGATAGCGTGCTTCTTCTAGCAAAGAAAGGTATACGGCGTTGTTAAGCACTCCCATGTTGTCTTCATCAGACCAACGGGTGTGCACATTGAATTTGAACTTTAGTTCAGACGATGGGGGGACTTTAGGGGCTTCCAAGATGTCACTAGTTTATAGTGACAGCGACTCGGTTGTAGGTGAGTTTTAGGCTTTGCGAATCAAACAAATAAACACATCCCTGGGCGTAACCGGTAATGCCAATCAAGCTTGGATTGTTGGGGATAGTTAAGCTCGCTGAAAATCGGCCACTGGCATTGGTGGCTCCGCTGGCGAGTAAATTAAGACTAGCAGTCGGATCGATTTGTAAATTTCCCCAATGTTCATAGTATTGGTAGTCAGGTGCCAATGCTGTGTAGATTGCGGCCGGCGTAGTTTTAGGCCCAATCACTTCAAAAGTTAAGTCGGTGCCAATTGTGCCACTCCCAGTAACGCTCAAGGAGTAAGTTTCTTCAGTAGCAATTAAAGGTGTGCCCCCAAGTGTGACTCCGGCCATGCCGCCGCTGGCAATTTGAATCCCGGTTTCCAAGTCGACTACACGATAGTCTCCCGATAGATAGCTAGAGAGGTCAACAGTCGCAGATCCTGCATCAAGCCACATCACCACCGCTTTGTGCGGACCCTTTTCGAGCAAGAATGCAGTCGTGCCACTTCCCAGGCTAAGGTCGGCACTCCAACTCCAACCGCTTAATTCTTCGCAAACAGCTCGCAAGTATGGGTAGTCCGCCCAATCAACCGCAGTGTTTTGAGCTGACATTGAACTAATTCCTGGGTGAGCAGTTTCCCATGCAAAATAATCTTCGGCGGTTTCGCGTTGGGTGGACCATTTCATTATTTGTGAACCAGTACCGGCAATTTTTCCAACGAAGTTTTTGTCCAGCCAAGTAATCACATCGACCATATGGCCACGACTTGGAGCACCTGGGTCGTAATCTTTTCCGTGACTACCCCAACCCCATGACCAAACTTTTTCGGGCAGACCAAGTCGGTCGTTGTAACGCCAGTTTAAGTAAATCTGAATGAAGCGCCGTTTGACTTTATTGGCGCGCATGTCTTGAGTAATTCCATGATGGACTTGTTCAAGCCCGATTACTGATCCATGAGTAGCCACTACGAAGGGGGCGCTTAAATCCTCGGCCATGTAGTTGCTCGGGGAAGGACGAAATGGATTCCAAATGAAATGCTCATAAAGCCCGTAAAAATCTTCCTCGGCGCCACCTTCGCGAATTTGCATTCCGAAAGTTTTCATTAAGGAATGGTAGTCGGGTTCGTTTTTGGGAAGGTGCGAACCCTTTACGCAGTTAATGTCTTCGATGGGTTCGGGCAGAGGAAGGCCGAGCGCTAAAACGATTCCTTGGTTTACCCAATCAATATTATCTTGCCATGAGTCGGTGCACTCGGCGAAAGTGGCAGTGTCTGGATAGTTTGGCCAGTCTAAGAAACCAGCTCGATGTTCGCTGTGGGAGTGCGAACCAATTTGTCCACCGTTAGCGTAAATACGTTGCAAAAATGGAACACCCATTCCGCTAATTCCATCGTTTACTACAACTTCCATAAAGCAACCGACACTTAAGAAAGAAATCTGTACGCCTAGGGGTTCGGTTTGATCCAGAACCCAATTCATATTGTCGATTTTGTCGTGGTAGTAGGTGCTCTTTTGCCCAGGAGATTGGGCATTAGCGGTTGGGTCCACATGCATATCCATAATGACGTGAATCGGACCCTGAGTTTGGGCAGTTAGCGGACACGAAAACAGTCCAAGCCAACAGCCTAGGAAAATTATGCAGAGTTGCTTTTTATTCATGGGGTGGAATTGTGGGTAAGTCCCAGGGTGCTAAGCATAACCGATGAAAATGCTAGCAGTTTCGGCGATGTCTGAGCTTTCCTATACTTTGGGCAGAGCATTTGCTTGCCCCTCCAACATGAATCAAGTCACCGGCGTGGATCACATTGCGATAGCAGTCGCAGATTTAGACCTTGCAGTCGCGGTTTGGCGTGACCAATTGGGCCTGCGTGAAGGCGCGCGGGAGATCGTTGAAGACCAAGGCGTTGAAGTGCAGATGATGTACGCGGGGCAGACCCGCATCGAATTGGTATGTCCAATTCGTGCCGATTCTCCGGTGCAGGCGCACTTAGATAAACGTGGGCCGGGATTACATCATTTAGCATTGGCGGTTGATAATTGTGACGAGGCAATAGTCGCTAATGAAAAGGCTGGCGCGACCATGATTGACCGTCAATCACGAAGTGGCGCGCATCAAACAAGAATTGCCTTCGTGCACCCCAAAAGTACCGGTGGCGTCCTTACTGAATTAGTTGAGGGCGGAGAATAATGTCAAAAAAAGTTGTTGAAAAATTAGAAGAATTACGTGCCGCTGCCGCATTGGGTGGTGGACAAAAACGCATTGATGCACAACACGCCAAAGGCCGTTTGACCGCGCGTGAACGCATTGACCTTTTACTTGACCAAGGTAGCTTTGAAGAAGTTGGTGCCTTTGTAACCCATCGTTGCACAAACTTTGGGATGGGGGAAAATAAGATTCCCGGTGATGGCGTTGTTACTGGTACCGGGACCGTTGAGGGCCGCCCGGTTGCTGTTTACTCCCAAGACTTCACAGTTTTTGGAGGTTCGCTGTCGGAAAGCTATGCGCAAAAAATTTGCGCAATTATGGACCTAGCGATGAAGCTGGGAATTCCAATTGTTGGACTTAATGATTCAGGTGGAGCGCGTATTCAAGAGGGCGTGGTTTCATTGGCCGGCTACTCTGATATCTTTTTGCGCAATACTTTGGCTTCGGGGGTAGTGCCACAAATTTCGGCGATTCTTGGGCCATGCGCTGGCGGCGCCGTCTATTCACCAGCCTTAACTGACTTTATTTTCATGGTTGATGGTAGCTCTTATATGCATATTACGGGCCCTGATGTGGTGAAGACTGTTACTCATGAAGATGTAACTTCTGAAGATCTTGGCGGGGCAACAGTTCACGAATCTATTTCAGGTGTTAGCCACTTTACTTCAAACGATGATGCGGAGTGTATGGCACGCATTCGCCGTTTGCTTTCATTCTTGCCACAAAACAATACTGAAGATGCGCCAGTGAAGAAAACTGATGATCCAGCGCAACGGGCAGCAGCTGAACTTGACGATTTAATTCCAGATTCGCCGAGCCAACCATACGACATCAAAAAAGTAATTAACGCAATTGTTGATGACGGCGATTTTATGGAGGTTCAGGAAGGTTTCGCGCGCAACATCGTTTGTGGGCTAGCGCGCCTTGGTGGCCGTAGTGTTGGAATCGTTGCCAATCAACCGGCGGTGCTCGCGGGAGTGTTGGATAGCAACTCAAGCGTGAAAGCCGCGCGCTTAATTCGTTTTTGCGATGCTTTTAATATCCCTGTTTTAACTTTTGAAGATGTGCCTGGTTTTATGCCGGGTACGGCCGAAGAGCATGGTGGAATTATTCGCCATGGTGCGAAATTACTTTACGCTTATTGCGAGGCAACCGTTCCCAAACTAACTGTGATTACTCGTAAAGCTTATGGGGGTGCTTATTGTGTACTTTCATCAAAGCATATTCGTGGCGACTACAACGTAGCTTGGCCGACAGCGCAAATCGCCGTAATGGGAGCCGAAGGCGCGGCCAAGATTATTTTCCGCAAAGAAATCAACGCGGCCAATGACCCGGTGGCCAAAGAAGCGGAGAAGATAGCGGATTATGAAGAACGTTTCGCTAATCCTTTCGTGGCCGCCGAACGTGGGTACGTTGATGACGTAATCATGCCATCGGAAACTCGCGCGCGTTTAATTCGTGCACTTGAACTACTGCGCACGAAACGCGATGTTAATCCACCAAAGAAGCACGGTTCAATTCCTCTATAAGGCGGAGTTACATAATGTCAGCAACAGCTCCCTTTAAAAAAGTACTAATCGCCAACCGCGGAGAAATTGCGGTGCGTATTCTGCGCACTTGCCGCGAACTTGGAATTCGCACGGTGGCCGTTTACTCGGAACCAGACCGCCAATCTTTGCATGTGCGTTTCGCCGATGAAGCCTATCCATTGGGCGGCAAAACACCTGCTGAATCGTATTTGCGTGGAGATGCCATTTTGGAAATTGCCAAGCAGTGTGGGGCTGAGGCCATCCACCCAGGCTTTGGTTTCTTAGCCGAAAATGGCGCCTTTGCCCAAGCGGTAACTGATGCCGGCTTGTGCTTTGTCGGGCCATCGCCGCAAGCGATGAAAATAATGGGGGACAAGTTGGCCTCACGCCAAGCAATGCTTGCAGCTGGGGTGCCAGTAGTACCTGGCGAGACCGAGCCCTCGGCTGACGCTGCAGCTGCACTTGAAAGTGCTAAGCAAATTGGATTTCCAGTAATGCTAAAGGCATCAGCTGGCGGAGGCGGTAAGGGTATTCGCATTGTGCGCAACGCCGATGAAATTGAGTCGGCCTTCAATACTGCTAACGGTGAAGCGCAGTCGGCATTTGGCGATGGACGTATGTACGTTGAGAAATTTGTTGAGCGCCCACGCCACGTTGAAATCCAAGTGCTAGGCGCCAAAAATGGCAAAGTGATTTATGTCGGTGAACGTGAATGTTCAATTCAGCGACGCCACCAAAAATTAGTCGAGGAAGCACCTTGTCCGGTAATAGATTTGGAAACCCGGCGCAAAATGGGTGAAGCTGCGGTGGCTGCGGCTGAGGCGGTTGATTACGTGACCGCGGGAACAGTTGAATTTTTATGGTCACAGGGCGAGTTCTATTTTCTAGAAATGAATACCCGCATTCAAGTTGAGCACGGTATTACCGAAGAAATTTACGGCATCGATTTAATTGAATGGATGTTGCGTACTGCTGCCGGTGAGGACTTGCCATTTGAGAATTTTGATCAACCGCGCGGTCACTCAATTGAGGTGCGCCTAAACGCCGAAGATCCCGAAAAAGGATTCCTGCCATCGCTTGGAAAAATTAATAATCTGCGACTTCCAGGTGGCCCTGGAGTGCGGATCGATTCGGCACTCTACAATGGTATGGAAATCACTCCTTATTACGATTCGATGTTGGCGAAATTAATTGCCACCGGACCAACTCGCGAACACGCAATACGCAAAATGATGCGGGTTCTACAGGAGTTACATGTCGGTGGAGTTACCACTTCGGCAAGCATTGCCCTGGAAGTTTTACGCTCACCCGAATTTGTCTCTGGGGAGTACGATACCGGCAGTTTGGAGCGTATGATGGATTGTGAACGTGACACCGATCAGCAGTTCAAGGAGGCGGCTGCCATCGTCGCTGCCTTGCACCGCCACTTTGAAGCCAAGCATAACGCGGTACGCGCCGGAGATGATTCGGCCTGCGCAACTAATCCCTGGGTAGCGGCTGGCCGGCGCGCGCATATGCGCGGAGGAGTTGTTCGATGAAATACTTTGTAGAAGACGGTAGCGGATTTCAAGCTGAGGTTGATCTCCAAGATTTGGGTAAAGGCAAATATACCGTGCTGCTAAATGGCCGCGCGGTTGCCGCAGACATTTCTGCGGTTGACTTGCAGGGACAATACGCAATTGGAATTGATGAACAATCGTTCGCCGCGAGCATTGAGCATGAAGGCAACCCGACTGATTTGCACGTCGGCATTGCTGGTAATCGCTGGCACTTTCAAGTTTTAGATGAACGCGAACTTGCCGCCAGTGAAATTTCTGCGGCCGCCGGCGGCAATGCCGAAACGGTTAAGTCCCCAATGCCCGGATTGGTGGTTGATATTCATGTTGCAGTCGGAGATGAACTTGAACCTGGTGCGCCATTACTCATCTTGGAAGCCATGAAAATGCAAAACGAGGTGGTCAGCGAACAGGGTGGTCGAGTTTGCGAAGTCAACGTGGAAGTTGGCCAAGCCGTCGAAAACGGTGCCAGTATGGTTCGGCTAGAACCAATCGAAGAATAGTCCTGCGATTATTCTTTAATGTTGCCGCGTAATTTAGCCGGCACCATATTGAGCAAACCCGGCTCGCTTATTTCAATTACGCATTGGGCTACTAACTTTTTTAGTTCAGCACGAACGTCTTTGCCATCCTTTTCCATCTTGCTTAGCTGCGGATACATGGCTAATAAATGGCGCACATGACTTTTGTCGTCTTTGGCGGTGGTTCCGCGTTGGTAATCAGTGACCTCTAAAATATGGTAGCCATAAACAGTTAGAAATGGCTCAGTCATTACTCCCTTTGTAGATGTATGGGAGAAGTAATCAAAGGGTTGTACCGCGAGTTCACGTCCGAAAATGTAGGCTCCATCGTTGGGCGCTCCATCTTCTTTGTCATCGCTGTGCCGCTTCACTAATTTAATCCAATCATCGCTCAATTTGGCCGCGCTTACAGCTGATTTTATCCGCGCATCCATCGAACTTAAGGCCTGTGCGAATTGGGACTTGGCAACCCGTGCCGGAATAAGTGCATTTACCGCATCGCGAATTAAGATGTCAACCGCGCCAGGGCGAAAGCTTTGATAGTAATTAACCAGTTGGTTAATGTCGCTACTGGTTATTTCTTCACCGTTGACGAGCATTAAAACCCGTTCACTGTTAAAGGGAGGAGCCATTTTGGGCAGCATGCGTGGGCCAGTAGGGTCGTCCATTTTTTTTGCGCTATCAAAGATTGCCCCAAAGCCACTATCAATTGGTGTAGGGGCTTGCTGAAAAGGTGTCGCTGGCGGCAATTCTGGTTGAACTTTTTGCGGTCGGGGTTCTTGACTTTGTTTAGGCACGATTAGTACCGGTGCTTTAGCTCCACGTTCTTGGGCCGGCAAAAGTGCCGCACTAAAAGCAAAACAAAGGGTTAATGCTAAGTAATTCATTTTCTTATTCTTCTTCTTCAGATTCAAGATAACCCAAGTCTGCGAGATTCGCTTGAGTGCCGTCGTCGACCGCCGCGGTCTTTGCCGCTAAGGCGTTGGCCGCTAATCGTTGGTGCTCCGCATTTAATTGTTGGTGAAGTTGTTGACTTAAAGAGACTTGACTAGCTGCTAAGTCTTTAGCCTCGGCGATATCACCAATTCCAAAAAATTGTTGGGCTTCTTGGTTGGCGAACTTTGCATAAATGGCGGTGCCATCATTGGTGCGTAGTGAACGGGCAAAATGTCCACCCCATAGCACTTCCGAAAATACTTCACGCGGTTGCGCATCGGCTAGCAGTGGCAAAGCCAATCCAGCGGCTTGCTCTGGAGTCTTTAGACCACAGGTTGCCAAAATGCTTGGCATGATGTCTACACTACGCACTTGGCTCGGGACTCGAATTCCGGCGGGGAAGTGGCGCGGGGAACGCATGATTAAAGGTACGTGAACCAACTCGCGATGCAATGAGTGGCCATGTCCCCAAGCGCCATGTTCGAAGAATTCTTCACCATGGTCCGAGGTAATAATTACTAAGGTGTTATCCAACTCGCCGCTTTGGTCGAGGCGATCGATGATGCGCCCAATGGCGGCATCGACTTCGTGAATACAAGAATCGTAGTTCGCAATAATTCCGGCGCGCTCTGATTCTGGAATTGCATCGCCAGGCGCAAAGGGCAAAAACATAATGTCACGCTTTGAGGGAAACCACGCGCCCGCTTCAATCGGATTAGGATTGTCAAAAATTTGATGCTCGAGTGCCGGCTCATAAGGCGCGTGCGGCTCCATGAATTGTAAATATGAAAACCACGGTGCGTCACCTTCTAGCTGTCCATGCCAACTGAAAAATTCATTTTCGAGTTGGGCGGCGGTCATGCCATGTTGATAGTCATCACCATCAGACATGAATGGCCAGTTTGCGATTTCGCGCAACAAATCCCAGCCGTCGCGCCACAGGTGCATGTCCTTTACAAAAACTCTTCGCAAGCGATGGAAAACTGATGCGCCGATTAACTGAAATGACGGGTTAACTACTGAGCCGCGGAAAGTTTCAACACCTTCGCCAAACCCATAAGTAGGTGAGAGAAAAGTATTGGCCGACATCAAGGATGTGCGCCACCCACCAGCGTGCAACATTTCCGGTAAGGTAAGTGCGTTTGTATCTAGGCTCGATGTGAAAAGTTCAACTTTGTGTGTCGGCGGATAAAGTGAGGTCAAGATGCTGGCCGTTGATGGCTTTGTATGCGGTGCTTGCGAGATGCAGTTCTCGAATAAAATCCCTTCCGCTGCAAGTTGGTCAATGCGTGGGCTTGTTTGCCGATGATAGCCATAGGAACTTAAGTGGTCTGCACGCAAGGTGTCGATTAGAACAAATAATACGTTAGGAGCATTTGCCGGTGCGCTGGTGGTTGGAGGTGCCGCACCAGAGCGTGGGTCAGGACCTAGCATGCCCAGTAAGGCGATGCCAACTAATGAAATGTTGGCCGTGAGTATTCGGCGTGGAGTCATAAGCCTAGCTAGCGCCGCAAAGCTTGGTGTTAGCAGGCGCAGTAAAAATGGCCACATAAGTCCAATTAAAACGGCATCGAAAATTAAACTTGAGGTGTCAAGCGACCCGCCTAGCCAACGGCTATTAACGTAGTAGCCAATAACTAAAACGATACCTAGTGAGGACCAGAACGCGCCGTAAAAGCCCTTGTCGCCATCGCCAGCGCGGCCTAATTTTTTCAACAGGCCCATACCAATCCCAGCTGGGACGCAAGCCATCAGCGCCAAAATCAGGTAAATTAAAATGCCCGATGTGAGTAGGCGTGGGCCGCCGACAACTACCGCGGATCCGAAAAAGTAGTACCACGAGGATTCGAGTAATCCCCAAGTTGCGGCGAGGGGTAGTCCCCATGCGAGTGCGCGGCCAATGTGCTTTAACATTAGGGGAATAATACCCTTAACCCGAATTAATTTCTCTTTTTGAAAAATTCATCCATGCTCCCGGAGAAGTTTTCTAGATCGTTCTGTTCCGAAGACGGAGCATCGGGCGGGTTTTCAACAGAATCAGTGTGGTTTTGGAAGTCATCACCCGAACGGTCGGCGCCTATCCAAGCTCTACGGAATACCTCCTGAGTGCCAAAGATTGGCGCACGTCCGGTTCTTAGAATGGTTTGGACTAATTCCATCTTGCCAACTGACCAAATGTAAACACACAAAAGTAGTCCCAGCCAAGGAGAATCATTAACCGCGGCCAGCAATAAAAGCGGAATGCACATCCAACTGGCAACCGCGACCGCCGCGCGAGTTGCATCAGTGGCTGGCGATGAGCGGGCTAGCCAAGCGCGCAGCACTCGTCCGCCGTCCATCGGAAAGGCCGGTATTAAATTACCGAAACCTAATACCAGGTTGAGCATCGACGCCCAGAAGAAGAACTTACCGGGAGGAATAAGTAACACGGCCGCAAGAGCAAGGTTCACTAGTGGACCAGCCAAAGACACTTTCGCTTCCGCGTTAGGGCGGTCACTCATGCCCTCCATGCGCGCCATTCCGCCGAGTGGCCAAATCACAATGTCGAGAACGCGAAAGCCAAGTCGTCGTGCAACAACTGCGTGGGCTAATTCGTGGAGTAGCAATGAAATAGCCAAAATGACAAATAAGCCAAGCACCATTGGGAGGGTGCTTTCAGGTTCTGGGGTGGCTCCAGGCGCGAATTCGCCAATGGGTGCCGGACTTTGGTTAAAGCTGGAAAGTACGAAAATTGTAAGCAATGCTACCGCCGGCATCACTCGAATTGGGATGTCGAGAATTCTTCCGACCAGAACTGGCCTAAACAGGGAGCGTAGCATTTATTTTGGAGATTACGTCTTAGGTATACGCCGTATGCGCATAAATAGTAGATTAACTGCTGCCTTTAATATTTCCGAACGATTGATTTTCGATTGCCCGCCGCGGCGGTCGGCAAAAATAATTGGCGTTTCGAGGATTTTGCATTGAGCGCAATGAATTCGCCACAGGCTTTCTTCCAAAAATGAATAGCCCTCGGCGCGGATGTTGTTGGGGCCTATCGCGTGCAAAGTCTGGGCGCGATAGGCGCGGAATCCGGCGGTTGCATCGTTTACTTTCCAGCCCAAAATGATGCGCGATAATTTATTGGCGAATGTGGACAGAAGGCGTCGACTAAGCGGCCAGTTTTCGACTCCGCCACCAGCGATGTAACGTGATCCAATTGCCAAATCAGCACCCTCTTCGGCGATTAATTGCAAAAGTGCTGGGAGGTAGCGGGGGTGGTGTGACCAATCGGCATCCATCGTGATAATCGGGTCGAATTGCCTAGCTAAACCCCACGACCAGCCGGCACGGTAAGCCGAGCCCAAGCCTAATTTTTCGGTGCGCGCCAATAAGTGGATGCGCGCATCATTTTTACCTTGTTCAATAACCCAATCGCCGGTGCCGTCTGGCGAGCCATCGTCAACAACTAAGATTTCACAGTTGTTCAATTGTGCGAAAATTTCCGCACACAACTTAGGAATGTTTTCAAGCTCGTTAAAGGTGGGCAGCACCACCAGTGGGCGCAGCGTTTCTTTGGTCAAGCTTTAACACCTGATCGTTTGCGATCCTTTTCAACCAACTTGCGTTTGCGTAGGCGCAAGGAGATTGGAGTAACTTCAACTAGCTCATCTTCGTGGACATACTCCAACATGGATTCTAAGCCCATCTCGCGCGGTGTCCGAATTTTTTCGTCAAGGTCTTTGTTCGCTGAACGCACGTTAGTTAACTTTTTATTGCGCGCAATGTTGAGAACCATATCGTTATCTTTATTGTTCTCGCCAATCACCATGCCTTGGTAAACCTCTTCGCCAGCATTGATGAAGAAATCCCCGCGGTCTTCAAAGGCACGCAACGAGTATGCGGTTGAGCGGCCGGCCTCGCTGGCAATCAACACCCCGTTGTGACGTGTTTCGATCGAGTCGTTGATAGGAATCCAACCACCCGCTAAGGAGTGAACAACTCCCTCGCCGCGAGTTAGGGTTAGCACTTGTGTACGGGCGCCAATCATGCCCCGCGTTGGAACTTTTAGAAAGAGCACTGCCATGTTGCCGCGACGAGTCATGTCAGACATTTCACCGCCGCGCTTTCCGAAAAATTCAATTACTCGCCCAACGCAATCTTCTGGCAATTCAACTTGTGCATCTTCAACAGGTTCATGAACTTTGCCATCAATGTCTTTGGTTAGCACTCGTGGGCTGCCAACAGCAAACTCGAATTCTTCGCGGCGCATGGTTTCAATCAGGATTCCCAAGTGCAATACTCCGCGGCCAGCAACAAGATTGCCACCGTGTGGGCCTGGCTGAATGCGTAAGGCTGGGTCCATCATTACCGCACGTTCAAGCCGCTCATGAACTTGGCGTGAAGTTACGAAGCGACCTTCGCGACCGGCGATGGGCGAATCGTTGACCAAGAATTCCATTTCGATAGTCGGCTGGTCCACCGTGATAGGCGGAAGTGGGTCGATGTGGTCGCGACTGCATAAAGTGTCTCCAAGGCCAAGCCCATCAAAGCCCGCAAGTGCGGCGATGTCGCCGGCACGGACTTCATCGCAGGCAACACGGGCCATGCCCTCGTAACGATAAAGCTCCTTGATTTTTCCATTATCCTTGGCGCCATCGTTGGCGATGCGTGCCACATCTCCGCCGCGGCGAATTACTCCGCGTTGTACTCGGCCAATTCCAATGCGGCCAACAAAGTCATTCCAATCAAGGGTGCTAACCTGAAATTGCAAAGTGCCGTTTTCATCCAAGTTAGGTGAATCGACTTCCTTCAAAATCATGTCCAGTAATGGTGCCATACCAGAGCCAGTTTCACTGGCCGAATTACTTGACCAACCATCGCGTGCGGAAGCGTAAATGATTGGGAAGTCGAGAGCTAACTCCTCGTCGGCGCCTAAGTCTAAAAACAAATCGAAGAGCTCGCCAATGACTGCGTCCGGGCGAGCCCCTTGGCGGTCCATTTTGTTTAATACAACTACAGGCCGTAAGCCCTCGGCAAAGGCCTTTTTCAAAACAAAACGAGTTTGCGGCATTGGACCTTCAAATGCGTCAACAACCAACAGCACGCCATCGGCCATCGATAGCACGCGCTCAACCTGGCCACCAAAATCTGCGTGACCCGGTGTGTCGATCAAATTGATTTGCACCCCGCGCCATTGCACTGCAGCATTCTTTGAAAGAATGGTGATGCCGCGCTCGCGTTCTTGTTCGTTTGAATCGAGTAGACACACGTCATTTTCCTGACCGCGCTCGAGTGCACCAGCTTCTTTAAATAGACAATCGACCAAGCTAGTTTTGCCGTGGTCAACGTGTGCGATGATCGCAACGTTACGTACTTCCATGAGAGGGGCGGTGGGGTTAGCCTCCGATGGAGGCGCCAAACAACATGCTGGCGAAGGATGAAACTGGCTGCGCTTCACGCAAGTCTTCCAATTCCGAATTAAGCGTACGTAGGGCTTTCATGCCTTCTTGGTAAGCTTCTTCGTCGACAAGCAATTTGCCAATGGTGCCGCGACCAGATCTTAGATCTTTACTCATTGCGGCGAGGTTGTGGAGGATCTCGCTAGCTTCACGTGCTAGCGCCTCATCAGTTAGGACGCGACCCATTAACCCTTTGCCATTTGCAGCATCATCGAGCATGTTGCCAATGTGGGTGGAGGCATCGCGTAGATTGCGAATCATTGTAGCTGAATCTTCACGTAATGCCTCGTCAACTAGCAGAGAACCTAAGGTTCCTCGTCCAGCCGCAAGGTCCTCGGCAATTGTGCGCAAATCAATCATTGCGGCGGCACCATCGCGTAGCAGGTTCACCACTCGATCGCGCACAGAATCATCTTCGATGAGCATGCCTAAAGTTCCCTTGCCATCACGTAAATCTTTGGTTAATTGCGAGACATCATCAAGAGTACGTTCTAAATCTTTGCGCATGCCGCCATCTGAAATAAGTGCTCCGGCGATACCTTTTTCTTGGGCGAGATCTTCGGTTACATGGCGCAGGTTGGAAATAATCGCGCGCAGGTCTTCGGCGTTATCGCTTACCAAATCACCCATTGCTGCCAGCGCTGAGGGCCCGGTTTCTCCCAATAGGGATGCACCGGATGAAATTAATGGGGAAGTTGCCGGGCCGGGATCGATTTCAACGACGCGGCCGCCCAACAAGGTGAATTCAGAAATTCGAATTCGATATCCTTGATGCAATGTGACAGGGGTGTCGAATTCAAGAGTGACTTGAATGCGCCGGTCATCAGGTTCGGCTTCTTCAAAACTAACAGATGAAACACTGCCAAATTGGTGACCACTAACAAATACTACGTCGCCTTCTTTGAGGCCGCTGGCATGACGAAAGCCAACCTCCAAGTAACTTTGTTCTGAAAGCGAGAAGCCGGTCAGAATAACGGTGTAGTAAATCAGGGAAATGATTGATCCGAAGAAAACAATTCCCAGAATGAAGTCGCGGTAGCGAGATGTTTGTGCTGACATGGTTAGGAGCGGCGTTCGCCGAGGAAGGCGCGCACGCGCGGGTGGTCGGAGGCGAGAATATCTTTTGGTGGTCCTTGAATAATAAACTTGCCACCTTCAAAGATTGCAAGTTGGTCGGCGGTAATTGCCGCGCAATCGGAGCTGTGGGTGACGATAACCGAAGTCATACCTTGTTCGTCCTGAAGTCGTCGAATAAGCTCTGAAATGGCAATTGACATGCCTGGGTCGAGACCCGCTTCAGGCTCGTCATAGAGAATGATTTCAGGCTGAGTTACTAGCGCGCGTGCTAAGCCGACGCGTTTTTGCATGCCACCAGAAATTTCAGCGGGGAATTTGTGGGCGCTCTCTTCAAGGTGAACCATTTTTAGAGAGTCCATGATGCGCTGGTCAATCTCTTCTTCATCCATATCGGTAGTTTCGCGTAGCGGCAATCCGATATTACCAGCGATATCTAACCAGTTGATTAATGCGCCGAATTGAAATAAGTATCCCATATTGCGCCGCAATTCTTGCAGTTCAAAGCGGTCAAGGTCGGGGACTGATTTGCCGGATACCGTTACCGAGCCCGAATCTGGGGCGAGTAAGCCAATCAAGTGTTTCAATAAAACACTCTTGCCAGTTCCTGATGGTCCCATGACAGCTAGAGAAGCGCCGGCAGCAACATGCAAGTCAAGTCCATTTAAGACTTGTTGATCATCGAATGCTTTGTAAACGTCGCGAAGTTCAATCATAATTATTCAAGCAGGAAGCGGGAAAGGAAGTAGTTGAAAACGATAATTAAAATAATTGAGTTGCGTACAGCGGCGCGAGTTGTGCGTCCCACTCCGGCGGCGCCTTTGCTGGCTTGCATGCCACTTGCACAGCCGGTGACTGCGATAAGAAATCCAAACACTAAGGATTTAAACAAGCCGACAAATAGGTCGCGAGGCACTGGAATCGATGTGCCAACTTGCTTTAAAGCTTCATTCACATTTAATGCGTAGCCATCGAAGTCAAGGTGGAGTTGTGTGACTGCAATGACCGCTCCGCCCAAGATGCCAACGCTGTCGGCAATAATGGTCAGGATTGGCGCGGCCAAAGTTAAAGCGACAACACGCGGTAAGACTAAATAAGAAACAGCGTCCACTGACATCACTTCGAGTGCGGTCAATTCTTCTTGAACTTTCATGGTGCCAAGTTCGGCGGCCATGGCGCTGGCAACGGATGCAGCTAACACAATGCTGGTAACAAATGGACCCATTTCGCGAGCCATGGTTACGGCAACCAGCAGCCCGATGCTTTCTTGTTGGCCAAAGCGCGCCAACTCTAGTCCGACTTGTAGCGACACAATCATGCCGACGAAGAAGGAAACAAAGATGACCACGTGCATACTGTTGATGCACGATAGTTGCAATTGGTCCAGGAATGAGCGGAAGCGTTTCCCGAGGTGTGGCAATAGTCGCAAGGTTCGGCCAGCTAACCACATGCCAAAGCCAGCTTGTTCTACAAGTGGGCTTAAGTGCCGTCTGCCAAAGTCTGCGATGAAGTTCACTAATTAATGGATGGCCAACCGGGGCCCGGGAAGGCTGGGGTTTCAATGCCCTTGCCAGAGGGGCCGCTGCTCCAGCGAATCAAGCCGGCCAACAGCGACCAATGTTTGGTGCCGTCAGGCTCTTGCCAGCGACCACCAAGAATTGGCAGTGACCAGCGGGAGTGACCTTCCGACTTCGCCGCATGATAAAGGTTCCCGATAAGACGTTGGTCTTGCCAGCTTTGATCGGCGCCGCCATGCTCGGCCCACAACTGATAGAAAGGACCCCAGTTGCGGGCCATAGCATCGGGGTCGAAGAGTGGTGGTAACGCTGGTGCCGGGAAACTTAGGTCGTAGCTACCGTCGCGTTCGTGCTTTGAGTGAAGTAACGGCCACAGTTGCCAATCCTCGGCAACTTTTACTTGGTTTTGGTGAACAAGTTGACGGCGCCAAAAAGGTGCAAACCAAAAACCCTCACGAGTTTCGCCGCCGAGTTCACTGCGACGATGCCAGATTATTGGCCATAGTAAACTTGTCCATTCACTGTTGCGGTTTTCAAAATTTATCCAAAAAGGCCAAATTTTTCCAAAGCTGCGACCATCTTCTGGTGCATCCTCGAAACGTAAAAAGGGCCACAAGCTCCATGCCGTGTAATTTGTCGACGGACGTGCGGCCCAACTGATGAGTGGCCATAGCATGGTGTTGGCGGTGTAGTCGTCACGTTTTATTTGCCCGAAGAATGGCCAAAAGTGGAATGCTTTAATGGGTTTTTGCTTGTCTAGCTTTTCTTCGCTAAAGTTAATCAAGGGCCACAACACTGATGTTGCGCGATATTTATTTTCTAGTTCTGAGTGGCTATAAATAGGCCAAAGGTGCCAGCCAGAACTTCCGCCGCCTTCGCGCCAGCCGATGAATGGCCAAAGTATCCATGTGTGTTTGCGACCGTTTTGTTCGGTGCGAACATAGAACGGGAACATGATGGTGTCTAGTTTGTCTAAGGCAAGTATGTTTTCAAGCTTTGCATAAAACGGGAAAACTCCAAATGAATTTTCTTTCCCATCTTCCGAGTTGCTTCCAATAAATGGTAGTACAAACCAATCGGTTTCCATTACACCATCGACATTTGGTTCATGCTCATACCAGAAGAAGGGCAAGAACCAAGTGTGGGTGTGAGGGCGAAGAGGGTCATGTTGGTGCCGACCAAGCGGATAGATGAAGTCAGTTAAGATTTGGTCTTGGGCATTTGTGCGACGCCACCACAAAGGGCTAAAGGCCCACACGGTTTGGTCGGCGCGTTGTTCCCGGCGAATCATTCCAGCTAGAGCCTCGGCATGGTCATAGTTTGGGACGCTATGGTGAGAAAAAATGGGGCCTAGGTTTATTTCAGAGCCGGGCGAGGCACAGGAGGACCCCAACGCAAGCCCGAGAAATGCTGTTGTTAGGAGGCGAGGGGAAAGCCGGAAGTCCATTTGTCAGCGGATTGTAAGGACTCTGACCCCAAACATTGGGTCATAAAGACCCAAAAAAAGGATGTCGGAAA